>NZ_JASBVP010000022.1 GCF_029961025.1 Mycobacterium sp. | reverse complement strand
TCCTCAAATGAGGCAACGAAGGGGGCTACGCGGGCATTTCGGATGAGTCAACGCGTCCCTTTCCTGATCAAAGACCTTGGTCAGCAGTATCGGGGATTTCCCACCTCATGCGGGTCGCGGTCGCTGGCTCATGACGTGGCCGACCAGCATGCCCTGGTCACCCAACGGTTCCTCGATGCGGGCCTGGTGATCTTCGGCATGACCAATACGCCCGAGTTCGGGGCCAAAGGGGTGACCGAATCCGAGTACTGGGGTCCGGCCCGGAACCCGTGGAACATCGGGCACACACCCGGCGGCTCGTCGGGGGGATCCGGGGCTGCCGTCGCAGCGGGCATCGTGCCGGCAGCGGGGGGCAACGACGGCGGCGGTTCGATTCGCATCCCCGCCGCCTGCAACGGGCTCGTCGGCCTTAAGACCAGCCGAGGGCTCTCGCCCTACGGGCCCCAAACCGGTGAGCCGCTGTTCGGCATGTCGGTCCAGGGCGTCGTGTCGCGCACCGTGCGCGATAGCGCCGCCCTTTGCGACGCGATCATCGGCCCCAACCCGCGATCCGGCTATCAGGCTGCGCTTCCGCAGGTCCCGTTCGCCCAACACATCAAGAATCGGCCCGGCACGTGCAGGATCGGGTACTCGACCTCATCGGCGGTCAACCCCCGTCCGCACCGGGAGGCCATCGCCGCAGTCGAAAAGGCGGCGAAGCTTCTCAGCGATCTGGGCCACCACGTCGAGGAAGTTCCGCCACCCTACGACGACGCCGCATTGGCCCGCGATTTTCTCACCATCTGGTTCGCTCAGCTGTACCGGCAGGTCGCCGAGATTAAGCAGCGACTCGGCGCCCGTGACAGCCAGTTCGAGGCCGATACCCTGGCCATGGGTGAGCTCGGCCGGGCCGCCGGCGTGTTGGCACCGCTGCTGGCGCTGGAGAACCGCAACAACTACATTCAGTCCCTGGCGACGTTTCACGAGAGCTACGACTATTTCCTGACTCCCACCCTGGCCACCCCGCCCCTGGCGATCGGTGCCACCACGACACCACCGCGCCTACAGGCGCTGTCGCGGGTGATCAGCAAGGTGCGTGCTGGAAAAGTGCTGGCGCTGCTCGGAATACTGGACGATCTCATTCAAGAGAACCTGGGCTGGATACCCTACACCCAGCTCGCCAACCTCACCGGGCGACCGGCGATCAGCGTGCCGTTGCATTGGACCGACACCGGGCTGCCCCTGGGCGTGCAGTTCGTGGGACGCCTCGGTGCCGACGGTGATCTGCTGCAGCTGGCCGCGCAACTCGAAGAATCCTGCCCGTGGGCTCAGCGGCATCCCGCCCCGGTTGCGCCCGCCAGTTAACTCGCGGTGTCGCCACCGCACGCGGCGCGGGCGAGCCAAGCCCGCAGCCCCGCCTTGCCATTGGCGTGGGCAAACCTTGGTAGCATGGCCCGTGCACGATTCGGCTGCGTTGTGTGGGCGAGGCGAACCGCGATCGATCGGCAGACGCGACGCCCTCAAATACGCTGCTGCCGCGCCACTTCTGCTGGGCTTGGGCGGGCTGGCCGGGGTGCTGGACGCGCAGCAGGCAGCCGCCGCGAACGGCCGGCTGGTCGATTTCGCCGAGCGGCTGGTCCCCCCGGAGCTGATCACATCGGCCGGCTATGACGGGGTGGTGGTTTATGTGTCCGAGTCGCGCCCCGGGGCCAACTTCGATTTCAAGCCCGTCACCCGCGAGTATGCCGATGCGCTTCGCTCGGCGGGCCTGGCGATCGTCAGCAACTACCAGTACGGCAAACCCGGTTGGCCCGCCGCGCCCTCGGATTACACCCGTGGGTACGACGGCGGCGTTGCGGACGCCCGGACAGCCCTGCAGCGTCATTCCGCAGCCGGCGGTCCCGATTCGGCGCCGATCTTCTTCAGCATCGATGAGGACATCGACCACGACACCTTCGCCCAGGGTGCCGTGGAATGGCTTCGAGGAATCAACTCGGTGTTGGGTGTGGCCCGCACCGGCATCTATGGGCATGCCCGGGCCTGTGCCTGGGCGATCGAGGAGAACCTGATCGGGCACTCGGCAACCGCGGGTCATCGCTGGGCCTGGCAGACCAGCGCGTGGTCGGCGGGCCGGCGGGAACCCGCGGCGGTGCTGTATCAGGCCGTGGTCAGCACCCCGGCGAAGCCGGGTCCGCTGCTGGGCGGCATCCCCGTGGATGTGGACGAGGTGCTGGCAGCCGATTTCGGGCAGTGGGACTTCGTCCGATGACCGGCTACAGCCCGCCCAGGTCGTCCGGGACGTCGACGGCATGCTCCCGCAGCGCCTCCAGATCGACCACATCAAGGGTGCGCTCGTGGGTGCAGGCCAGCACCACCGGGGCGGCGCAGCCGTCCCGGTAGGCGCGTAGCCAGTTCAGGGCGGTGACGCACCAGCGGTCGCCGGGCGTCAGGCCCGGGAACCGGTATTCGGGCCGCGGGGTCACCAGGTCATTGCCGATGGAGCGCTGGTGCTCCAGGAACTCGGCCGTCACGACGGCGCAGATGGTGTGCAGGCCAAGGTCTTCGGGCCCGGTCGAGCAGCAGCCGTCACGGTAGAACCCGGTGAGCGGATCGGTGCCACACGGTTCCAAGGGGCCGCCCAGCACATTGCGATCGGGCATTGCCCCAGTATGCCGGGCGGATGGCTGCCTTTACGCGATGCCTTCGGAGTCGGTGCCCCGGCCGGTCACGGTCGCTCCGCTGAGCGTTCGCAGCATGCCGGCCGCCGCCCGCTGCCAGGTGAACATCTCGGCGCGGCGGCGCGCAGCGCTGCGCCGGTCGTGTTCCGGACGGGCCATGATCGCGCGGACCGCGTCCGCGATGGCTGCCGGATCATTGTCGGCCAAGGCGCCGCTGTCCGGGGTGATGATCTCGGCCAGTGCCGATGTGCGGGACACCACCGCGGGTGTCCCGCACGCCAGCGACTCCAGCGCGGCCAGTCCGAACGTCTCATGCGGCCCCGGGGCCAGCATGACATCCGCGGAGGCCAGCAGCGCCGCGACCAGGCGCCGATTAGCGACGTATCCGGTGAACTCGATCGGCAGCCCGGCGGCCTGGCGCCGCAGCCTGGCCAGCAGGGGGCCGTCGCCGACAACCACCAGGCGGGCGTCCACGCCGACGGCGCACAGCGCGGCGAGCGCGTCGATGCTGCGGTCGGCGCGCTTTTCCACCGACAGCCTCCCGCAGTGGACCAACAGCACCTGCGCCGCCGCGGCCAAGCGGTGCCGGATCCGGGTGCAGCGCCGGTGCGGGTGGAAAACCTGCAGATCAACTCCCCAGGCGACGGTGACGGTGTTCGTCGCGCCGATGCGATCGAATTCCTCGCGGGCGAACCTGGTGGTGCACACCACGGTGTCGTAGTCGGCGGCGGTACGGGCATTGGCCAAATCCGCGAACTTACGCGCAGCGCAGCGCGGAAGTATTTGGCCTGCAAGGCGATCCAGACGCTCATGGGAGATCATCACGGTCGTCGCGCCATGTTCACGGCCCCATCGACCCAGTGACCGCAACGTGAGCCGGTCAGAAACCTCCAAAGCATCCGGCCGTAGCGCCCACAGCAGTGCTTTCACCGGCCCCGGCATCACCGCCCGATAGCCGCCGGTGAACGGAATCAACCGGGCGGGCACGGTGATTCGAACGACGCCCGTGCCCAGCTGGCGCCGCCCGGCGCGCGGGCCCGGGACGATGAGGAACACCTCGTGGCCGGCCGCGCAGTATTCCGCGCCCAGCCGGTCCACCGCGGTGCGCAGGCCGCCGGAGCGAGGCCCGTAGAAGTTGGCGACCTGAACGACTCGCATACCGTGAGAAGAACCGCCACCCGTGTGTGGTTCCCGACGTGGCGCTGACGCCCGGGTGAACCGATCATGAATTCCACCGATCGGCAAACGGTAGGTGACCTCACCGCGAATTCCCCCAGCGAATTCCCCCAGCGAATTCGGGTCAGCCACCGCCCCTTGGGCCGACCCACGCTCCTAATGGGCCCTGGGGGATGTTTAGCTGCCCGCGGCGGACCGGGACGTCGCGACGCCGCCGCCCCCGCGGTCATTGAGCGCACTGTGCCGGCGACCCCACGTCAAATAGAAAACTGACGCGACCGCCAACCAGCCGGTAAACGCGATCCAGGTGGAGCGGTGCAAGCTGGAGGCCAGATAGGCGCACACCGCCACGGACAGGAGCGGCGTCACCGGGTAACCCGGCACGGTGAAGCCCCGGGGCGCATTCGGTGCCCGAACCCGCAGCACGATCACGCTCAGCGACACCACCGCGAACGCGGCCAGGGTGCCCAGGGAGACGATTTCGGCCAGCCGTCCCAGGGGCACCAGGCCGGCCAGAAGCGCCACCGCAGCACCCACTATCACGGTGTTGCCGACGGGTGTCATGGTGTGCGGGTTGACCTTCGCGAACGTCGGGGGCAGCAATCCGTCACGGCTCACCGCGAATAGGATCCGGGTCTGGCCGTAGAGGGTCACCAGCGTCACCGAAAAGATCGAGATCGCCGCGCCGGCAGCCAGGATCGTGCCGGCCGCGGCGTTCCCGGTGACCTCGTCCAGGATCGCCGCCAGCCCCGCCTCCTGACCCCGAAAGTCCTGCCATGGCTGGCTACCTATCGCGGCGACAGCGACCAGCAGATAGACACCGACCACGATGAGCATGGCCGCGATGATCGCTCGCGGCATCGCGTGTTGGGGGTCTTTGACCTCGTCACCGGCGGTGGAGACCGCGTCCAGCCCGATGTAGGTGAAAAAGATCGTGCCCGCCGCCAGGCTGATGCCCGAGGCCCCCAACGGCGCGAAGTCGGCAAACCGCCGGGGGCTGAACCCGGTGGAGGCGATGGCCGCGAACATCAGCAGCACTCCGAGTTTGATCACCACCATCACCGTGTTCGCCTTGGCCGATTCGCTGACCCCGCCGATCAGCAGCGCCGTGCACATGGCCACCAAGACGATGGCGGGCAGGTTGACAACACCCGGATGGGCATCCCACGGCCCCGCTGAAATAGCTTGGGGCAGTTGAAATCCGAACGTGTTCGTGAACACCTTGTTCAGATACTGACTCCACCCGATAGCCACCGCGGCGGCGGACACGCCGTACTCCAGCAGCAGGCACGCCGCGACGCCGACCGCCGCGAACTCCCCGAGGATGGCATAGGCGTACGAGTAGGCCGATCCGGAAACCGGTAGCGTCGAGGCCATCTCGGCGTAGCAGATCGCGGTGAGACCCGCAGCGATGCCGGCGATGACGAACGAAACGACCACTGCGGGACCGGCTTGCGGGACCGACACCGAGAGAATGACAAAGATACCGGTGCCGACCGTCGAGCCGACACCGAACATGGTGAGCTGAAACGTTCCCAGACTGCGCCGCAGGTGATCTGCGGCGCCGGTGGCGACCGGTCCCCCACTGAGCGGCCGGCGCCGCAGCATCTGCTGCGGCAGGCCGGGCGGCGGAGATGACATGGCGCCTCCTCCCCGGGATGCTTTGAGTATGCCCGGGTGGCGGCGGGGGCAACGAAAGATCGGCCGATGCGCTCACCGGCCCGACAGCCACAGCCGCGGGCCGGTTAGGTTGGCAGTCCCTTTTTGATGGCGGCGTCTTGTTTGCGACCTACGTCGGTAATGAAATCCGGCGGTGCGGGCACCCCGGGAGGACCGTCGAATTCGAGGGTGACGAGCGCTCTGCCCTCGGTGAAACGCAGCATCGTCACACCCTTGGACCTGTCCGGGGCGTCCCCCGAGACCGACGTCCCGCCGGTGCCGACGGGTAGCGGGGCGGGTTTTCCGGTCCTGGCTCCGGGTAGCGTGGCCTTTGCCGCGTCCAGCGCGGCCCGGGCCGCGGCGGGATCCGGAAAGATCAGGATGGTGTCGACGATGACGTGGCCGCCGTCCTGGGTTGTGAACGTCACCTGCGCGCCGTCCCGGCCGTCCGGATTCTGTATCGGCGGGCCTGCGGTGAAGGCTTCCGGCGCGTTGATCTCGCCCGCAGTGATGAGCAGCTTCGCGTAGTCCGTCGGCCGGGCGGGCGCCGAGGTGGTGGCCGGGCCGGTGGTGCCCGGCGCCGGGGCCGCCGACCGCGGGGTTGCGGCCGGCGACTTCGCCTTGCCGCTGCATCCAGCCACCGGGCCTCCCAGCACAGCTGCCGCCACGGCGAGCCCGGCAGCCGCCACCCGTGGAGTCTTCTTCATCCCCTGGTTGTCCTTGCCCCGTGATTGTCCTTCCCGGCAACCTCGCCGACCGGCCCGCGCAGACCACCCCGGCGCCGGGCAACTATATCCGAATCCACGGGCCTTCACTGCTTCGCCGTGCTTTCCGGCGAGGGAAAGACCCCGCCCCGCAGGCCCGGCAGGGGAAACTACCGCCCTAACCAATCCGGCGTCGCACGGCGATCTCGTCGGCGCCGATCACCTCGACCATTCGCGGATGTCAACGTCCCGGGGCGTCGGCGCCGCAGGGCCGCGACCTATCCCCGGATGCGCACCTACCGAGATTCGAGATCGACCTGTCGGCAGAGCGCACGAGAAGGCTTCGCGAGAAGACCGAGAAGACTTATAGCCCCGGCTCTGACGTGGGGCGGGCGGGGCTCGAACCCGCGACCAACGGATTATGAGTCCCTTTCCGACAGCGCTCCGACCTGCGCATATGCCTTAGCTGTTCACAGCGAAACGCCTGTAAGACAGTGTTTTCGGGCGTTGCCAGTACCGTCGCGGTACGCCTTCGGTACGGGTACAAATTGCCCTCAGTCGCCGGTATCTCGCCGGTACGAGCCCGTTAGCTGACGGTTGGGCCGGGGCATGGGTCGGACACAGGCGGATCGCCCCGGCCCGTCGGGCTTGTCAGAGGACGGTGGTGAAATGCGGACGGACGCGCCTGTCAACGCGGCGTTTAGCGACCCGTAGCTAGCGACCCTTGGTCGCTAGGACTTTGAGGGTTGTCTTGAGTTTTCAGGCTGCCATGGGCAGGAGGCGGGCGTTGTCGATGCGTTAGGTGATGCGAGTTTCTATGGGGAGCACGGTGTTTGGCAGTGTTGGTGGTGCGGGCGACCGTTGAGTATTGTCTTGAGTTTTTAGGCGGCCCTTGGCAGGATGCGGGCGTTGTCGATCCGTTCAGTGACGTGAGTTTCAATGGTAAGCAATGCGTTTCGCAGTGCCGGTGGTGCAGGTGGTTGGTTTGCTGCGAGGAGGGGGCGCAGCAGGCGGTTGTGCAGTTTGGTGTAGAAGATCGCGAACCGCAGCCCGTCGGGGGTGAGGCGATACAGGTTGCGGCCCGGGATTCGGGTGATCAGGCCGTTGACACGTAACCGGGTCAGGTCGTAGCTGGCCTGGTTCATGGTGTAGGCGGTGCCGTCGAGCAGTCCGGTCATCAAGGCGCGCAGGCTCTTGTTGGTGATGCCGGTGACGGCGAGCATCGTCGTGCACAGGGCGCCGGCCAGGGCTTTTACCCGAGGATCGCCGAACCGTAAGGCCGGGGTCCTCCTGCCATCCTCGGTGAGGGTGGGCCGCGCGATCCGCTCAAAGGCTGGACTCGCAAGGACACAGCCCTGGCCGACACGTTCAGTATCGAGCAGGCGGCGATTGATTGCACGTGCGCGGGCGGCCAGCTCGTCGAGATGGACCAGGCGCCGCTGGCAGCGCAGGTCATCGGGTGAGTTGATGACGGTCTCGACCCGCAGCGCCCGCTCGTGTTTCAAGTACTGCTTGATGCGCGAGCTTTTGTAGAAGGCGTTGACGGTCACGTCGGTGCCGCGGGTGACGATCTTCGTTTTTGGCACACAGTCGATTTTTGGGGGCCTGCCCGGGCGTCGGGGGCCGTGGAAGATCAGTTCCACACTGTCGGGGCGGCCGATGTCGAGGTTGTCGGCGACCAAGGATTCAAAAAACGAGCGGGCGTGCCGTGGGGCGTCGAACACCAGGGTGCGTGAGACCTCGATCTGGCGCATCGACAGTTCCCACCAGTAGCCCGCGGCGCGATCGGTATCGGTCAGCGGCAATGGCAGCCGGCTCATCCAACGCTCGAAGAACACCATGATCGCCCCTGGGCCCAGCCGGTCACAGATGGCTTGCAGCGCGACGGGATCCGCACAACTGGCAAACCCGTTGGACAGCTCGGTGAAATCGATACCGGCCTGGCTGGCCTGGCGTTTTGCGTACTCGTGGCCATTGAGCCACACCTTGATCGGGTAGGGGAAATAGGTGCAGACCTTGATGAACGCCGGCCCGAAATCGACATCCCAGACATACAAATAAAAACACGACACCCGCCGGTCGGCCTTGCAAAACGAAAACCATGGAACACCGTTGTTGCCGATATGTTTTGCCGAGGCGAACACGTTCTGAAACTCCTGGGCGGTGCCGATCGCGGCCACGCCGGATTGGCCGGTGCGCGCCTGGCGAGCCAGATATGGGCGCATCACCTCGATCTTGCGGTCGTCCTTGGAGAACCGCACCAGCGGGATCTCATTGCCGACGGCGAAGCGCTCCACAGCTTTGCGAAACGTCGCGCCGATCTTTTCAATGATCGCCGGAGAGGGGATCGGATAGCCCAGATGCGCGGTCATAAACGACACCACCTGCCCGCCCACCTGCAGATTAGGCACATAGCCGTTCAGATAGATCCGATCCATGCACTCCACATCCAGGACCACATGCCCATCAAGGACATCGTTGACCGTCACAACCGCAGCCATGATCCTCAGCCTGCTCGGTCAAAGCGATCCTGACCAGCGCCCAGCCTGGCGGCGGCTTCGGAGCGTGAGGGCAGGCTCGGACCGCCACTCAACCAGCAGTCAACCCCAACGAACCCACCCAACCCGACCACCCACCTCGGCGGTCCGAGGCTGGCCTCACTGGTCGGTCGCCGGGCGAAGGCAAACGCCAACTACAAGATGAATCGCCCTGGAAATGCTGGAGGCTCCAGACCTTGGAATCGAGGATGGAGTCATGCCGAAGAAACAGTCACCGCCGAGCAAGCCGACGAGTCGCCGCTACAGCGCCGAGCAAAAGGCCGGAGCGGTACGGATGGTCCGGACATTACGGGCGGAGTTGGGTAGCGACCACGGCGTTGTCGCCCGGGTCGCCGATCAGCTTGGCTACGGGGTGGAGTCGGTGCGGACCTGGGTGCGCCAGGCCGACATCGACGACGGCTATCAGCCCGGGGTGTCGACCACCGAGGCGCGACGCATGAAGGAACTCGAACAGGAGAATCGAGAACTCAAGCGCGCCAACGAGATACTGAAACGAGCGGCGAGTTTCTTCGGGGCGGAGCTCGACCGCCAACACAAGAAATAGTCGACTTCATCGACGCCAACCGGGAAGAATTCGGGGTCGAGCCCATCTGCACCGTGCTGCACAGCGCAGGCGTGTCGGTGGCCCCGAGCACCTACTACGCTGCCAAGAAACGCGGCCCGTCGAAACGAGCCTGCCGGGATGCGGTCATGGGTCCGGTCCTGGTCAAGCTCTTCGAGGACAACTACAGCGTCTACGGCGCCCGTAAGCTGCACAAAGCCGCCGTCAGGGCCGGCCACGACATCGGCCGCGACCAGGTAGCGCGGCTGATGCGCGCCGCCGGCATCGCCGGGGTGCGCCGCGGCAAGAAGGTCCGCACCACCCGACCTGAAGAAGGTGCCCAACGCCACCCGGACCTGGTCAAGCGGAACTTCACCGCAGACGCCCCCAACCAGCTGTGGGTGACCGATCTGACGTTCGTGCCCACCTGGGCTGGGGTGGCCTACGTCTGCTTCATCATCGACGTGTTCAGCCGGATGATCGTCGGCTGGCGGGTGGCCTCGAACATGCGCACCACGATGGTGCTTGATGCCATTGAGATGGCCCGCTGGTCGCGCGGAGCTGTGTTGGCGGGCTTGCGCTGTCACTCAGACGCCGGCAGCCAGTTCACCTCGCTTCGCTATACCGAGCGCCTCGCCGAGATCGGCGCAGTGCCCTCGATCGGCACCGTAGGCGACAGCTACGACAACGCTCTGGCCGAGACCGTCAACGGCTACTACAAGGCCGAGCTGATCTACGGTCCCGCGCGGCCCGGCCCGTGGAAGACCGTCGAAGACGTCGAGCTAGCCACCCTCGGCTGGGTGCACTGGCACAACACCGCCCGGTTGCACGGCTACCTCGGCCACCTACCGCCAGCAGAATTCGAGGACACGTTCTACGCTGGCAGACGGACCGACCAAGCCCTGGTCGGAATCCAATAAACCGAGCCTCCATCGAACCCAGGGCGGTTCAAGACGCGCGGCAAGTAGCAGTTATTCCATGAGCCGGAAGTAGTCTCGGACCGCAAGCCGGAGCCTGAGCACTTCATCCTCAGCTAGCGGCGAGCAGTGGGCAATCGGCAGGCGCAAACTGTTCAATGTGCCCATGACCTTCTCGACCGCTTTCACGTTCGAGAAGGTCTGCGAAAAGATGCTCCAATTCATCTTGATGATCTCGCTCAGTTCACCGAAGTTAGAGAATGCGAGAATGTCCGCAGATCGCGGCGTCATCCCCGATTCAATCTCCTTCTTGCGCCGCGCCTCGCAATCCTTCTTGATCTGCCCCGGAATATATTGAGTCGTCCACCATTCGTCTGCCTCGGCTGACAAAATATCTGAAATCTGTTGTCGAATAGTGTTTTCGAGCGAGTAGAACACTTCGTAGTGGCTGCCCATATTGGCGGCCTCTTTGCGAATATCTGTCTGTAGCTGCGGGTAATAGTCGGCATCAGCCGATTCCACCGCCCGCGACGCCAGCCCCAGATCAAGCGCCAGCTGCCGCTCTACCTTCGACAAGTTGTAGTGCAGCAATTGGTTTGACGCGAAGAACAGCTTGATCGAGTCTTCACCTTCTCGCGTCATAGAAGGTGTTCCTTCAAGCTCTTGAAGATGGCGTCGAATACAGCGATGTCAGGAGTCGGTGGCAGATTCAGGTTGATGGTGTAGCCGAGCCGAAGCTCACCAGGGCCGTTTTTCTGTTGGCCCCCACCCGGATGATCCGTCTGGTCTTGCTGCTCACCGCCGGCATCGCTGTCATCAGCTTCGTCATCCTTATGTTCGTCGAATGTCGCGAATGCGCGCAAGGCTTTGAACGAACCGACGGCGGCCTTGACCATGCCCGAATCCGACTCCCAGCCGGTCGCTTGAAGGATGGTGTCGCGTAGCTTCTTGTCGTCGAGATCGTGAACGAACTCGTGGATGTCGTAAAGGTCTTGATAGCCCTTTTTCAACGCCTCGGCAGCAGCGCGCCCCGCCTTCGATGCGTTGCGGAATCTGACATATATGTCGGTCGGCGTGCCGTCGGAGTTCAGGAAGCCCGTCCGTTTCAGGTACGGGATGACTGGACGAGCACTTCCACCGCTTAGCCCGATCTTCGTTTCCAGGAAGTCTTGTGTGAACCGCTGGGGCGTAGTAGCCGTCTTGATCTTCTCAAGAGCGCGGGTGATGTTGCCGTACGCGTTCATGTACGGGATCTTGGAATCCGCCACGGTGAACCTTTCCTGATGAAACTACCCAGCAGCCTATGGTGGCGCTCCGACATTTCCTGGCACGACACGCCGGTCGGCATCCCCAATTTCGGGCCGAAGTCTGCTTTGATATTTGGCCCTTGTGACGCAAGTGGCTCTTGAGGCTAATGTGGCGAGGCAGTTAGCTAGCGCGGCATGTACCGCGCCACACGCCGGTACGACGCCGGTAAATCGCACCCTACGTAGACGGCCTAACGACCACAAATACGTTCTGACCAGCCGAAATAGAGTGGGGCGGGCGGGGCTCGAACCCGCGACCAACGGATTATGAGTCCGCGGCTCTAACCGACTGAGCTACCGCCCCTTGTGCTAACTAACTGCGGATATGGTCTCCGTTTCGTTGTGCCCGGCTTCCGAATACCGCAGTAATACCGCAGTGCTCTCGATGGCCTTGCCGAGCGCATCTGCCACGCCCGCCAGGTCGTCGCTGAGCAGGTGGCCATAACGGTCCAAGGTCATGGCCGCTGTCGCATGCCCGAGAAGCCTCTGCACGACCTTGACATTAGCGCCCGCGCTGATCGCCAGCGACGCCGTGGTGTGGCGTAGCCCGTGCGGCACCAGGCCGGTGATGCCGACAGCGCTGCAGGCTTTTTCGAACGCTCTGCGGTACTCCTCGATGGGCAGGTGCCCACCACGACGGCTCGGGAACACGAGTGCGTTCGGATCACTCGGCAGCTCATGCTGCAGCCGCTGCCACACCGGCCCGGGAACGGGCACGTGGCGCGCCCGGTTCGTCTTCGTCGTGGTCTCGACAATCCCTCTGCCGGTGACATACGTAGCCGATGAGCGGATCGTCAACTCCCGGTCGCCCACATGCCTGCGGCGCAGCGCCGCCGCCTCACTCTGAGGCCAACCAGAAGGCCATCTTCGCTGCCGGACTGTCGTTCATCCTCGGTACCCGTATCCCTTACGTGCCGCAGATCATCACCGAGTGGCGAGACAAACACCCCGGTCAAGAGATCCCCGATCAGCAGGTGTTCACCCAGCCGTGGCCGGCTACAGCCGTCGAGAAGGCCCGCGGTATCCCTGATCGGGTGATCTACTACCAGTACCGTCACGACCGGGCCCGCCGGACGTTGCGTGGCATCGATGAGCAGATCGCCAAAGCCGAAAATGCTGTCGCAGGCAAGGTCTCGGTCAAACGTAACCGGTTCATCAAGCTCACCGGAGCCCAGAAGAGCATCAACCGTGACCTGGAGGCCAAGGCCCGGGCGTTGGCCGGTATCAAGGGCTACACGACCAACCTCACCGATCAGGCCCCGGAGTTCGTCATCGGCGCCTACCACCGGCTATGGCGTATCGAGAAGAGTTTCCGGATGTCCAAGCACGACCTGCAAGCCCGGCCGATCTATCATCACAAACACAAGTCGATCGAGGCGCACCTAAGCATCGTGTTCGTCGCCCTGGCCATCAGTCACTGGATTGAGCACCAAACTGGTTGGAGCATCAAGAAATTCGTACAAACACTACGCCGCTACCGCACCGTGACCATCCGCGCCGGCAACCACACCCCCACCGCAGCCGACCCGCTACCCGCCGAAATCCAAGCCGCCCTGACCGCGATCACCTCACCTGCCGATCCGCCCAGCGGCTGTGGCGCCAGCGATACGGTCGCCGAAGGTGCGCACTAAATTGTCCTAACTCGGGTTTCACTGCACCCGCAAACAGCGGGCCGCAACCCAGACTTCACGCCGATTGCCCGGTTAAAGTCGAAGAGCCGCCAAATGTCCTAACTCAGGTTCGATTCTGCAGCAAGTCGAGAAGTCACATTTTCCGGAAAGTCTTCCAACAGTACCGCATCTAACTCATCATATGAAATTGGAAGGATGTGGTTGTATGGTTGAATACCTCCAGAATACGCAATGAAATAGACCTTGGGGTCTGAGCGCAATATGTACTTCGCTTGCTTGTCGGAAATCATGACCTTCTCAACATTCGGATCAAGCCCCTGGGCGCGCCACTTTCGCGTTGTCGACTGCATCCGGCAATCGGCTCTGAGATCAGTCACTGTTTCGTAGATGATGAATTTTCCTGCATCTTCAATTCGCGAGAACACCGCCTGTAAGGATTCTATCGGTGTATTGCGTCGCTCCGTGGACGCGTGAAGCACCCGAAAATTCTCATCCGTATCAGATTCGATGATATATGCTGTCCAATCAGGGTACGGGTAACCCCTGCGGAAGTAAAGCCGGCCGTTTTCCCAATCCGGTTCGTCCGGGGCTAAACGTCCCTTTCCAGCATACTGATACACTCTACGCCACTTGTTATACCGGTCAATCAACTCGGTGACCTGTCGGTCACTCGGATCTATACCCATGGTAACGATGCCTCCGTTCCTAATGTCATTTCGGCCACGCCCAAGGCCCGATGGGTAGGTCGAGTTCCTGCAACATGCCTTCCTTTAACAATTTAATAACCGATATCGGTTCTTTCGTTTCTCGATCGATGACTACCCACTGGTCACCACCGCCTGGTTGGCCAAATGCGTCTTTAGCAGGGCCGTGCAATACCACCCAATTTTTGTCTGCCGGAACCAGTTCGCCGGTGCTTTCGAATACGTGGTATTGGGAGGCAAGACCCGGAGCAGGTGCGCGTTCCGCCAAAGGAGTTCCCTCTAGCGACATGAATGCTCCCTCATTGGGCCCTACGCGATCGAGGTGCTGACCACCGGGTATGTGATCGCTCTCCTCAGGGGTTCCAGCGAATCCATTGTTCGGAGCCTGATTGTCCCAGTCCCACCGCAGCTTGCCATCTGGACCCGACACCGTGAATTCATGCTTGAATTCCTCCGGCGTCCGACCGGCCAACGGATCGTAACCGTCAAGCACGTGTTGCGGTACACCGCCTTCTGCCAGCCGACTGATCTCCGCGTCGGGATGCTCCAGGATTCCCAATGCATCGGCGGGAGAATGCGGATAGTCGATACCAGGGATTTTTGGATCAGGCGCCGATAGACCATGCCCGCCGTCGGTCATGTGCGACACGTCACCGCTGCTGCCATCCTCGAGCGGGCTTTCATGGTCGGCGGGTGAGGCGCTGTCCCCCGGGTGCAGTCTGTGTGGGCCGCCATCGCCAGATCCAGGAGGCACACTGTCGTTCGGCAGCGTCGGTTCGTGCGCCCTGTCCGGATAGGAGTCGGGGATCGGCTTATGCAGCGGCGACATCGGCGCTGGTTGGGGCGGATGCGCGCTACCTGGCGTCGGTTGGCCCGGATGGCCGTCGGGCGAGGCGGCCACTCGCGGCGTAGCACCGAACTGCGCGCCAGACGGGGGTAGCTGCTCAGCTGGCGCGGCGGGTGCAGGTGCGGAATGCTCGCCTGCGGGCACCGGAGTCGGTTCCTGCATACCGCCTGGCGCGGTCGGACCTGGACGCTCATCGATGGGTGCCCGTTCGTGCGGGCCGACCGGGATCTCCGGCTGCCCCGGCGCAGGAGCGGGGGCGGGCGCCGACTCCGGCGGGCGCACCGGCTCAGCTTTGGGTGTGGGCGCTGACTCGACGGGTGGGCCCGGCCTGACCGGCGGCTCACCGGGCCCCGGCGGCGGCAGGCCCACCGGGCGACCCCCGGCCGGTGGGTCGCTCTTGGGTAGATTGCCGCCGACGTTTTGAAGATCTCTTGTTAAAGCGTCGGAGGTCTTGCCGATATCACCCCAGGCGCCGCTGACCCGACCCAGGTCACCCGCCTCGCCCAGGGCGCGCCCGCCGCGGCCGACGGTGCCGGCGGCATCGGCCGCCTCGGCGGCTTCACCGGCGGCACCGGCTTCCCCGAGCCCGGGGATCCCCAGCATCGCGATGTCAAACAGGTTTTCCCCGGCCCCCAAACCGGGCCGGTCAGCGCGCCACTCCTCGGCATGCAGCAGTCCCCTGGCCAAGGTGGTGCGCGCCTGCGGATCCAGTGCATCGAGCAGGGGAGCAAAAGCGGGATCCCCCACCGCCAGGGTCTCGGCGACACCTTTGGCCAGGCCCTCCCAGGCGGCCGCCGCACCCTTGGGGTCGTAGGCGAACCGGGCCGGGTCAAGCTGCTGGAGGCTTTCCCCCATCCCCGCAGCGCCCTTAAGCACCCCCTCACCCACATTGGTGTAGGTATCAAACACCGTCGCCAGCGGGTTGCCGACCTCCTCACCCACAAAATGGGTGATCTCGGCGCGCACATAGATCTGTAACCCCCGCACCAGCCCGTCAAGCACCTGCATGCCCTCGCGCAGCAGCTGCTGGCGGGCCTGGGCTTGGCGCATCAGGTTACCCAGCACCGCCTTAATGTCCTCGGCGATCTTTTTGACCTCCTCAAGGCCGTGACCCGTGACAACCTCCACCAGCTCGTGAACAAGGCCCGACACTGACCCCAACCGGTGCAGCAGATCCCGGATCGCGTCCTGGGTGCGGGCCACGTCTTGCGCGAAATCATCCAGGCCCTTAGCCAGCCTGTCGCACTGTGCGCCGATGCCGGCGATGTCGGTGCCCAGCGTCGCTAACGCCCGCCCAATCAGCTCACCCTCGGGGATCCGCTGCGCGCCCACCACCGAATTCGGGCCGGCCAGCGCGTCTTTCACGCCATGAAGCGCGCCAGCAAACGTGCGCCAGCAGGCCGCGGCGGCGTGCATCTGCGCCGGGTTGCCATCCGGCCACACATCCCCGACAAACGCCTGCACCAGCGCCCACAGCGGCGGGGGCGGCACCCCGGGACCCAGGGTCCACGGCGCCCCGGGGGCCGCGAACTCACCCGGGGCCGTCGGCGTCACCAACACCTGCGCACCCCCACCCAGCGTCGACGCCGCCTCCGCCCGCGAGTAATTAGACGCCGACACCTGGACCTTGAACCCGGTGCCCCGGCACGCATTGACCGCAGCGGCCGCCGCCGTCAACACCGACTCGGCCGCATCCTGATACTGCAGCCCGAACACCTCACCGGCGGCATCCTGACCCGTGTTCGCCCCAAAACCCCCGGTCAGCGCCCCCACCGCCGCCACCAAACCCTCGCCGACCGCCACCACCGCGGCCCCCGCGCCATCCAAGGCAGCAGGATCCACCGCCAGCGGCGCCATCAGCTCATGACCACATGCTCAGATTCTGTGCCATCACCCCGGTGAAGTTGGTGTGCGCGGTGCCACCCGCTTCCTGCAGCCGCGCCAGCGCCACGCGCATCATCTGCTCACCACCAGCCCAATGCCGATGCGCCAGCACATGAGCCGCCGCCGCCTGCCCCGACCACGTGGCATGCAGAGTGGTCACCAACGAATCGATCTCACCCAGCATGCTTTCGGCATAACGCTGAAACTCACCCATCCGCTCCACCGCCTCGGCCAACGCCGCCGGATCCACCCGAAACGCCTCAGCCATCGGCCACACCCCCCAACCGCTGCGCCGAGATCGACTCGTTGTCTTGAAACTCCACCCCGGCGCCACCGACCGCCTCGGCCAAAATCGACAACCCCAGCATCACCTCACCGGCCCCGCGATGCCACAGCTCCCACGCCGAGGCATACGCGCGCCCCGACACCCCCTGCCAACCGCCCAGCATCTGGCCGACCTGCCCATCCAGCTCAGCCAGCCTGGCCCGCAGCGCCTCGGCGCCACCACAAAGCGCCTGCGCGACAACCGTCATCGCCGCCGGATCCACCCGCAGCGTCTCATCGGAAGCCACCCGACAAACCTAACCACGCACCTGGGCCGCCACAACTCAGCCCGCCAGCACCGGCAGCGCCCCGGGCGTCATGAATCCCGGCGTATCCGACCAGCTCTATCGTTTTCCGCGGCCGAAGTCGACAACTGCGCCACCCCGCACGGGTCGCGACATACACCGTCGACGGGTTGGCCGCCACCGTGAACACCGGCACCTGCAAACCACGGCTGGGCGCATCAGAATTCACCCCATCCAGGTTCACCTACGACACGGATGCGCGGCGTCGGTGCGGCTGACCACGATGTCATCACCGGTGCGCCACGACAGCGACACCACCGAAAAGCCGAGCCCAAAACCCAGTCGCTGCGGATACGTCAGGGTGAACACACCGGACGGCGGCTGCTCGACACCGGCCAGGATCACCCGCCCCTGGATGACCATCGCGGCGCGGGTCCCGTTGCGGGACGGCTGCAACTGGGCGATCCGGCCCGGAAAGCGGCTGAAGACCGCGGCCGAATCCATCGGAATCCGCGTGGGCGGCCATGTCGTTGAACGACATCGCCAGCCGGGCCAGGTCGTCGTCACCACCCACCGGCATCCGCTCAGAGAGGTGGCCCTCGGCGAACCGCTCTGCCATCCGCGAGGCCGACCGCACCGGAACCACTATCAGGCGCCAGGACAGCCATGCGACACCGGTCACCAACACCAGCAGGCCGGGGTTCCTGCGATGAGTGCCACGGACCATGGCAGCGCCCCGCCGGGAGCCGGACGGCCGTGGTGCAACGGGTGCGCCTTCTGATGGGGGAAGTCAGTCGGCTGCTTGGCAAGCCAAGCAGGACAAGGAAGTAGGTAAGCATAGCAAGGAAGTCCAGCGCCAGCAAGGTGACGAGCGCCAAGGTCGCCCGCAAGGCCTCGGCAGCCTTGCGAGATGGCCGGTCCTCGACACGGACAAAGTCCGTCGCCGGCAGCGCGTTGGTCGTGTCCCTGCGGCGGTGTAAAAGGGTTCGGACGTAGGTTCCCTCGAAGACG
>NZ_JASBVP010000021.1 GCF_029961025.1 Mycobacterium sp. | reverse complement strand
GCTCAGTCGTCAGACACGCCCAGCGCTGGACGGGTTATTCAGCGCCGTCCTAGGGCGGCCCCCCGCGCTGCCACACGTACGCGTGACCCCGGCGGGCGAACTGCAGCCGACCAACCCGATCGCCCGCGGGCTGGTGGCGGCAGCACGCCGCCTGCGCTGACCGACGGCTCATTCCCAGGGTGATCCGACGCCGGAGCGATGAACTGTCGCAGTTATAGCTCGTTGGCACTTCGTCAGTGGCGGCGGCTAAGTGGTCCCGCTCGTAAATTCGTCGGGGGTTCATAACCACGCGGTCGGGTCACCCAGGTAGAGGCCACAGGCGGTGTCGAGAGCGTCTTCGGGTGAGCCTGCTGTGTGGCCGGTGGGCAGTACCGAGTCTTGGTAGCCGTTCTTGCTGGCCAGATAGATCGCGAAGCCCCAGCGGGCGGCGGATCCGCCGTAACGCAGCCGCATCAGTGGTATGCGATCACCGTCGGATAGGCGGGCGGCGACGTAGGCGAAGGCACCGCGGAAGCGCACCTCGACATTGTCGAGCTGGGGCCATCGTTGCTGTGCATGGGCGGACAGGCGTTGTTGCAGGGAGGTTTTCGTCGATGCGGGGGGTGCGGCCATGGTCAGTGATCGTGCCCGACCGCGTGTCGCTGGGCAACAAACCAGGTGTGATGGGTGAGGCTGAAGTGACCAGTGTTATTGATTTGTCATCGTCGCCTCGTGGAGTCACCTGCCCTGCCGCCCGCCGACCGGATCAAGTTGACCGGGTCGCAGCGCCGCGAACTGCGCCGCCTGGTGCGGGCCGGACGCACCGAGCAACGCCTGGTCACGCGGGCCAAGATCGTCCTCGCCGCGGCCGAGGGGAATCCCCAACGCGATGATTGCTGTGTCGCTGCGGGTGTGTGAGGACACCGTGCGCAAATGGCGGCGCCGGTGGTTCGCGGCACCGGGGGTGGCCTCGCTGGGCGACGCGAAACGATGCGGGCGCCCGCCGGTGTTCACCGCGGTGCAGGTCGCGCAGATCAAGGCGGCCGCGTGTATCCCACCAGCTGATGCCGGGGTGCCGCTCTCACGCTGGTCGTGTCCGGAACTGGCAGGCCATGCCGTCGCCAACGGGATCTGCGAGTCGATCTCAGCGTCCACGGTCCGCCGATGGCTGTCCGAGGACGCGCTCAAGCCCTGGCAGTACCGGTCGTGGATCTTCATCACCGATCCCGACTTCGCCGTCAAAGCGCAGCGAGTACTCGACCTCTACGACCGAAAGTGGGAGGGAAAGCCGCTGGGTTCCAACGATTATGTGATCTCCGCCGACGAGAAGACGTCCATCCAGGCCCGTTGCCGCTGCCATCCCACACTGTCACCCGGTGTGGCGCGGGCGACGCGGGTCAACCACGACTACGATCGCGGCGGCGCGCTGGCCTATCTGGCCGCCTACGACGTGCACCGCGGCACAGTCTTCGGCCGCTGCCAAGACACCACCGGCATCGAACCATTCGGCCGCCTTGTCACCCAGGTCATGACCCAGGAGCCCTACGCCTCGGCCGAGCGGGTGTTCTGGATCGTCGACAACGGCTCGTCGCACCGCGGCCAAGCCGCTGTCGACCGGCTCGCCACGCAGTTCCCCAACGCGATCATGGTGCACACCCCGGTGCACGCGTCCTGGCTCAATCAGATCGAGATCTACTTCTCCATCGTTCAACGCAAAGCGCTCTCGCCCAACGACTTCACCGACCTCGACGTCGTCATCGACCGCCTCAACGCCTTCGAGACCCGCTACAACCAGGCAGCGCGGCCGTTTACCTGGAAGTTCACCACCACCGACCTCGACGAACTGCTGACCAGGCTCGACAACCACCGATCCGAGCACAATCCGATCCAACCCCGAGCGGCCTGAATGCCACCCCGACGAACTTACGGGCGCGACCACTAAGCGCGAGCTGTCGGTGCACGAGAAGTCCGACCGGCCGGGCCGCAATCAGCTCTCGGCCATGTTCTGCCGTCTGCGCACCAGCATCGGCGACCGGGCCGATCGGCTGAAAGCGATCGCCCATGCCAATTCCATTGCCAAAGAACATACTTCAGCTATTGTAGCGACGCTGCTGCGGGACTGGACCCACCTCGTGACCCGGACGCTGTCCGGCGCCGTACTGCGCCTGTACGCCCACATCCCGCTTGCGCAAAGCCCGGTCCACAACCGGATCATCGCGAATGTGCCCGGTCCGCACCGTCAGCGCCTGATCGACGCCGCCCGGGGCGAGTTCGCGGAGCAGCGAGGGTTGTGATTTCCCTGGACTCGGAACCGTCGCTTCTGTTTCGAGACGACGTCGCTTAGCCTTAGCGCCGCGGGCGCCAGACCACCACCGCGGTGCTCTTGGGCAGTACCGCCAGATCACGTCGCCGGTTCGCCCGCAACGCTTCCAGCTCCGCAGCCATCTCTTTGATCTGGGCTTGCAGTAGCTCGACCTGGTTGGTCAGCTCGATGATTCGTTTGATGCCGGCGAGGTTGACGCCTTCGTCCTGGGAGAGCCGCTGCACCTCGCGGAGCAGCTCGATGTCGCGCTGCGAATAGCGCCGCCCCCCACCGGAACTGCGGCGTGGCCGGACCAACCCCAGTCGGTCGTAGGTGCGCAGTGTCTGCGCGTGCATGCCGGCCAGTTCGGCGGCCACCGAGATCAGGAAGGTGCGGGAATCGTCTTTCTCGGCCATCAGCGACTCCCCGCCCATCCGGCCCTGGGGTCAAACCCGCTCGCCCGCTCGGCGGCCGCATAGGCCTCCAGCGCTTCCCTGGCGGCACCGTTGAGGTTTGGCGGAACCGCCACCTTCACGGTGACCAGCAGGTCGCCGTTCCCGCCGCCGCGCTTAGGAATACCGCGTCCACGCACCCGCAGCACCCGGCCGTCGGCGGTACCCTTGGGCACCCGAACGCCCACCCGGCCGTCGAGCGTGGGCACCGACAGCGTGGTGCCCAAAGCCAGTTCGGCAAAACTGACGGGAACCGTCACGGTCAGATCGTCGCCGTCGCGGCCGAAGACCGGGTCCGGGCGCACGTGCACGGTCACATACAGGTCGCCCGACGGGGCGCCCCGCAGGCCGCCCTCACCCTGCCCGGGTAACCGGATGCGCTGTCCGTCCTCGACGCCCGGCGGAATCCGCACCGTAATGGTGCGGGTGCGCGTCGTCACCCCGGTTCCCTTGCATTGGACACACGGGTGCTCGATGATCGACCCGCTGCCCCGGCAGGTGGTGCAGGGCTCGGAGAAGCCGAATGCGCCCTGGTTGCGGGTGATCACACCCGAACCGTTGCAGCTGGGGCAGACTTTCGGGCTGGTTCCCGGCCGCGCACCGCTGCCGTGACAGGTGGTGCAGGGCGCCGGGCTGGTCAGCCGCAACGGCACCGTGACACCCTTGGCGGCCTCCACGAAGCTCAGTTCGGTCTCGGTCTCCAGATCGTTGCCGCGTCGCGGCCGGCTGGGGCGCGGCGCGCCGCCCCGACCGAACAATCCCCCGAACAGGTCGCCGATGGTGCTTCCACCGGTCTGGCTCGCGACATCGAACAGATCGCTGAGGTTGAACTCGACGCCGTCACCGCCCATGCCAAAGCCGCCGAAGTTGCCGGCCCCGGTGAAGCGGCGGCCGAAGCCGGCCCCGGAAAACAGCCGGCGGGTTTCGTCGTACTCCGCGCGTTTGGCCGGGTCGGAGAGCACGCTGTAGGCCTCCGACACCGCCTTGAACCGCTCAGCGGCGTTCGGGTTGTTGCGGTTAGCGTCCGGATGCAGCTCGCGCGCCAGCTTGCGGTAGGCACGTTTGATCTCCTCGGAACTGGCGTCGGGGGCGACGCCCAGCTCCTTATAGAAGTCCTTCTCGACCCATTCGCGTTGAGCCATGGCGCGTCACCCCCTTTCGCCGTCCTTTCTGCAGTGGACTGCCCGCGGTGGCGGTCAGTCTTCCGGTTCCGCATCCGGCGCCGGGTAGGCGACGCCGTCATCGGCCGGCAGGTCCCCCGGCTGCGTCTCGGCCGGCAGGTCCGTGGGTGCGCCGGCGGCGCCGGCATCGGCCGCCACGGCGGCATTCTCGTCCTCCGGGATGGTGTCGACCACCGCCACCAGGGCGTGCCGCAGGATCTGATCCCCGAGTTTGTAGCCCTGCCGCAGCACCTTGCCGATCACCGGCTTGGTCCCATCGGCCCCGTCGCCCTCGTGCTGGATGGCTTCGTGCAGCACCGGGTCGAAGTCCTCGCCCTCAGCGCCGAACGCCGTCAAACCCAGCCCGGTCAACGCGTTGGTCAGCTTGTCGGCCACCGACTTCAGTGGACCGGACTCCAAATCCCCGTGGCTGCGCGCGCGCTCGAGGTCATCGAGCACACCCAGCAGTTGGCTGATGACGGTGGCCTTGGCCCGGTCCGCCGCCGCCTGCTGGTCACGCAGCGCCCGCTTGCGGTAGTTGGCGAAGTCGGCTTGCACCCGCTGCAGGTCGGCGGTGAGCTCGGCGATTTTGTCCGCGGCCTCCGCGGTGCCGGCGGCCGCCGGTGCCGGCCTACCGGCAGCGGACGCGACGTGCCGAACCTCGCCGGTCTCCGGGTCGATACGCCGTTTATCGGTGATAGTTACCTGTTCCTGTGGGTCGCCTTCTGTCACTTGGCCTCCCTATCGTCGTCAACCACCTCCGCGTCCACGACGTCCTCAGCACCGCCGGACCCGTTGCCGCCCGCGGCGCCACCGGCGGCCTGAGCGGCCTGGGTGGCCTCGTAGATTGCCTGACCCAGCGCCTGCGACTCGCGGCCCAGCTTCTCCATCGCGGACTTGATCACGTTGATGTCGGTGCCCTCCAACGCCTTTTTCGCATCGGCGATCGCGGAATCGACCTTGTTGAGCACGTCCGCGGGAACCTTCGAGCCGCCCGCAGCCTCGCGCTGCTCCTTGACGAACTTCTCCGTCTGGTAGACCAGCGTCTCGGCCTGATTGCGGACCTCGGCTTCCTCGCGGCGCCGGCGGTCCTCTTCGGCGTGCGCCTCGGCGTCCCGGATCATCCGGTCGATCTCTTCCTTGGACAGTGCTGAGCCTTCCTGGATGCGGATCGTGTTTTCCTTGCCGGTGCCCTTGTCCTTCGCGGTGACGTGCACGATGCCGTTCGCGTCGATGTCGAAAGTGACCTCGATCTGCGGCACACCGCGCGGGGCCGGCGGGATACCGGTCAACTCGAAGGACCCGAGCAGCTTGTTGTGCGCGGCGATCTCGCGCTCACCTTGATACACCTGGATCATCACCGACGGCTGGTTGTCGTCAGCGGTGGTGAAGGTCTCGCTGCGCTTGGTCGGGATCGTGGTGTTGCGCTCGATCAGCTTGGTCATCACCCCACCCTTGGTCTCGATACCCAGGCTCAGCGGCGTAACGTCCAGCAGCAGAACATCTTTCACCTCGCCCTTGAGCACCCCGGCCTGGAGCGCGGCGCCCACCGCGACGACCTCGTCGGGGTTGACGCCCTTGTTGGGCTCCTTGCCGCCGGTGAGTTCCTTGACCAGATCGGTCACCGCGGGCATCCGGGTCGAGCCGCCGACCAGCACCACATGGTCGATCTTGGCCACCGAAATCCCGGTGTCGGCGATCACCTGCTGGAACGGCTTGCGGCAGCGGTCCAGCAAATCCTGGGTGATCCGCTGGAACTCCGCGCGCGTCAGCTGCTCGTCGAGAAACAGCGGGTTCTTTTCGGCGTCGACGGTGATGTAGGGCAGGTTGATCGAGGTGCTCGGCGAGGAGCTCAGCTCGATTTTGGCCTTCTCGGCCGCTTCCTGCAGCCGCTGCATGGCCATCTTGTCCTTGGTCAGGTCAATGCCGGTCTGCGCCTTGAACTTGTCGGTCAGCCACTTGACGATGCGCTGATCCCAGTCATCGCCACCCAGGTGGTTGTCCCCCGAGGTGGCACGCACCTCGACCACGCCCTCGCCGATCTCCAGCAGCGAAACGTCGAAGGTGCCACCGCCCAGGTCGAACACCAGGATGGTCTGCTCCTTCTCGCCTTTGTCGAGGCCGTAGGCCAGCGCGGCGGCGGTCGGCTCGTTGATGATGCGCAGCACGTTAAGGCCCGCGATCTGGCCGGCCTCCTTGGTGGCTTGACGCTGGGCGTCGTTGAAGTAGGCGGGAACCGTGATCACCGCGTCGCTGATGTCTTCGCCCAGATAAGCCTCGGCGTCGCGCTTCAGCTTCATCAAAATCCGGGCGCTGATCTCCTGCGGGGTGTACTTCTTGCCGTCGATCTCGATCTTCCAGTCGGTGCCCATGTGGCGCTTGACCGAGCGCACGGTGCGTTCAACGTTGGTCACCGCCTGGTTCTTGGCGGGCTGGCCGACCAGCACCTCGCCGTTGCGGGCGAACGCAACGATCGACGGGGTGGTGCGCGAGCCCTCGGAGTTGGCGATGACCGTGGGTTCGCCGCCCTCGAGGACACAGATAACGGAGTTGGTGGTCCCGAGGTCGATTCCGACCGCACGAGCCATAGTGGATCCTCCCTGAGTCGAGCTTCGGTCTTAACCTATGCTGAGTGAACCTATGCTGAGTGAACCGCGCTCAAAGCCTGCTCTTCCCGCCACGGTCTGTCAACTCAAGGTTGAGTTGGGTTCACTCAAGTTCTTGATGGTTAACGGTGCGGGTCGGTGGTTTGTTCCCGGCTGAACGCCGACGGCCGGCGGCGAGCGGGGCCGCTGCGGTAGCCGCGCAGCCTATCCTCAGAGTGTCCCCAGCGCAGCGCCACGCCACGCGAGTGGAACCCCGAGAGGAACCCGATGCCATTGCCACCCGGCACGCCGGCCCCCGGTGCCGCTGAGACCGCGCTGCTCACCCGTGAGGACGTGGGGTATCACCACGATCTGCACCGCCGGCAGCTGCAGATGATCGCGATCGGCGGCGCCATCGGGACCGGGCTGTTCCTCGGTGCGGGCGGACGGCTAGCTTCGGCAGGGCCGGGGTTGTTCCTCGTGTACGCGATCTGTGGCGGTTTTGTGTTCCTCATCCTGCGCGCCCTGGGCGAACTGGTGCTGCATCGCCCGTCATCCGGCTCGTTCGTGTCCTACGCGCGGGAATTCTTCGGAGAGAAAGCGGCCTTCGTCGCCGGCTGGATGTACTTCCTCAACTGGGCGATGACCGGAATCGTCGACAGCACCGCGATCGCGAAGTACTTCCACTATTGGAAGGCCTTCGAGGCTATCCCGCAGTGGACGCTCGCGCTAATCGCGCTGGTGGCAGTGGTCGGAGTCAACCTGATCTCGGTGAAGGCCTTCGGCGAGTTCGAGTTTTGGGCGGCGCTGATCAAGGTCCTGGCGCTGACGACGTTCCTGATCGTGGGAACCGTCTTTCTGGCCGGGCGCTTCCGGGTCGACGGCCGAAACACCGGGGTGGGACTGTGGGCCGACCACGGCGGGTTCTTGCCGGCCGGCGTGCTACCCCTGGTGCTGGTGACCTCCGGGGTGGTGTTCTCCTACGCCGCCGTCGAACTGGTCGGCACCGCCGCGGGGGAGACGGCCGAGCCGGAAAAAGTCATGCCGCGCGCGATCAACGCGGTGGTGGCCCGTGTCGGGATCTTCTATGTCGGGTCGGTGGCCCTGCTGGCGCTGCTGCTGCCCTGCACCGCCTACAAAGAACACGAGAGCCCCTTCGTCACGTTCTTCTCCAAGATCGGTTTCGGCGGCGCGGGCAGTCTGATGAACGTGGTGGTGCTCACCGCAGCGTTCTCGAGCCTGAATGCGGGCTTGTATTCCACCGGGCGCATCCTGCGATCGATGGCGGTGAACGGCAGCGGCCCGAAGTTCACCGCCCGGATGTCCAAGAGCGGCGTGCCCTACGGCGGGATCCTGCTGACCAGCATGGTCGGCCTGTTCGGTGTCGTCCTCAACGCGATCAAGCCGGGCCAGGCGTTCGAAATCGTCTTGCACATCGCCGCTTTGGGTGTTATGGCGGCCTGGGCGGCGATCGTGGCGTGCCAGCTGCGTTTCTATCGGATGGCAAAAGCCGGGATGGTGCGGCGGCCGCGCTTTCGGATGCCGCTGGCCCCGTATAGCGGCTACCTGACCCTGGCGTTTTTGGCTGCGGTGCTGGTGCTGATGGTGTTCGACGCCCAGCGCGGCCCCTGGATCGTCGCAACGATGGCGATCGGTACCCCCGCCCTGATCGGCGGCTGGTATCTGGTGCGCAACCGGGTGCGGACCGGTGCCGGAGGAACCGTCGGCCCGGCCCGCGATCTTCCGCTCGCCGCCGACGTCCCAATCGCCGGGGACCTCCCGATCGTCGCCAGCCCCGTGGCGGATCCGGATGATTGATCGGGCCGGTTCGACGGGCGGGGCGCCTTATCCGGTTTCGTCGTCGAATCTGGCGATCGAAGGCGCGGCCAGCGGTGCGGTTTCCGCGTCGTGGACACCCGGACCGGACGGCGGGCGACGACGGGCGGGCCGGGAACGCACCCGCAACGGCCACCAGAACCAACGCCCCAGCAGCGCCGCGATGGACGGCGTCATCAGCGAGCGCACGATCAGGGTGTCCACCAGCAGGCCCAGGCCGATGGTGGAGCCACCCTGGCCGATGGTCCGCAATTTGTTGACGACCAGCGCAGCCATGGTGAAGGCGAACACCAGGCCCGCGGCCGTCACGACTCCCCCGGTGCCGCCCATCGCGCGGATGATGCCGGTCTTGAGCCCGGCCCCGATCTCCTCCTTGAACCGCGACACCAGCAACAGGTTGTAGTCGGAGCCCACGGCCAACAGGATGGTGACCGAGAACGGCAGCACGATCCAGTTCAGCTCCAGACCGACAAGATGCTGCCAGACGATGACGGACAACCCGAAGCCGGTGGCCAGCGAGAGCACCACGGTGCCGACGATCACCATCGAGGCGAATAGCGCCCGGGTGATCACCAGCATCACGATGAAGATCAGGATGAGTGCCGCCATGGCCTCGACCATCACGTCGTATTTGGTGGCTTCCTGGATGTCTTTCCAGGATGCCGCGGTGCCGCCGAGGTAGAACTTGGCGTTGGCCAGCGGGGTTTCCTTGACGGCCTCGCGGGCGGCCTTCAGCTCCGCGTCAACGTGCGAGATGCCTTCGGTGCTGGCGGGATTCCCGTCGTGGGTGATGATCATGCGGGCGGCTTTGCCGTCGGGAGAGACCAGCAGTTTGAGCCCTTGCTGAAAGTCGTGGCTGCCGAACACTTCCGGGGGGATGTAGAAAAGGCCGTCGATTTTCGCCTGGTCAAAGAATTTGCCCATCAGGGTTGCCGTGTCGGTCATGCGGTCCATTTGAGTGACCAGATCGTTAAAACTGCTGTAGAGGGTCAAAAACGTGGTCTGCATGGACTTGGCGACGGCAATCAACGGCGGGACGAGCTTGACCAGCTCGCGGGCAGCGTCGGTGCTGTTTTGGAGGGCTTTGGCTAGGGAATGGAAATTCTCGGAGAGCTTGTCGAAGCCGTCCAAGGCGTCGAAGATGGAGCGCAGCGACCAGCATATGGGGATGTCGAAGCAATGCTTTTCCCAGTAGAAGTAGCTGCGAATGGGCCGCCAAAAATCATCGAAATCGGCGATATGATCGCGTATTTCATCCGCAATGGCGGCGGTATCGGCGGTGACTTTGGCACTGTCGCCGATCGCATTGGCTAGTTCTTCTTGCACGGTGTACATGCGCTCTAAAGTCGCGATCTGGACGCCGAGGTCGTCGCGGCTCAACTTGAGAATGTCGGCGAGGCGGTCTTTCAGATACCGCAAATTGTCCCGGATGGGGATGGGGCCCATCGCCACTTGAAACGGGATGGTGCCGTGTTCGATGTTGTAGCCCAGTGGTCTGGTGATGCTTTGCACCCTGGCGATTCCGGGTACCCGGAAGATGTTTCCCGCGATCCGGTCTAAGTCGAGCATGTCGACCGGATTCCGAAGATCGTGGTCGGCCTCGACGAGCAGGATGTCGGGATTGAGTCTGGCGTAGGTGAAATGCTGAAGGGCGGCGGCGTACCCGACATTGGATTCCAGGCTTGCCGGAATGTAACGGCGGTTGTCATAGCTGGTCTGATAGCCGGGCAGCGCGAGTCCGCCGACGACGGCGACGGCCAGGGCGCCCGCCAGGATCGGGGCGGGCCAGCGCACGACCGCGGTTCCGATTCGCCGCCATCCGCGCACGTTGATCGGTCGTTTCGGATCCAGCAGGCCGACCCGGCCGCCCGCGACCAAGATGGCCGGAACCAGGGTGAGCGAGGCGACGATCACGACGAGCAGTCCGATCGCGCAGGGAATCGCCAGGGTGTTCAGATACGGCAGCCGGGTCAGCCGCAGGCACAGCATCGCACCCGCGACGGTGAGGCCCGAACCCAAGACAACGTGGGCCACTCCGTGATAGGTGGTGTAGAAGGCGGTTTCACGATCCTGGCCCGCTTGGCGCGCCTCATGGTAGCGGCCGATGAAAAAGATCGCGTAATCGGTTCCGGCGGCTATGACCAGCGACATGAGCAGGCTGACCGCAAACGTCGTGAACCCCATGACATGAAAGTTCCCGATCACCGCGACGACCCCGCGGGAGATGCCCAATTCGACGAACACCACACCGAGGACGAGCAGCACGGTGATGATCGAGCGGTAGACGATAAGCAGCATGATCGCGGCGACGACGATCGTTATCGCGACGCGTTGGCCCATGCTTTTGTCACCGGCTTCGGTGGTGTCGGTGGTCTGCGGCGCCTGCCCGGTGACATACGCCTTGATTCCCGCCGGCGGGTGCGAGTGCGCCACAATGTCTTCCACCCCGTGCACCGATTCGTCCGCCGCCGTCGTGCCCTGATCGCCGACGAGGTTCACCTGCACGTAGGCGGCTTTGCTGTCGGCGCTCTGGTTGCCCGCCGCCGTGATCAGGTCCCCCCAGTAGTTCTGCACATGCTGGACATGTTTGGTGTCCTGCTCCAACCGGCGCACCAGGCCGTCGTAATAGCGACGCGCCTGGGGGCCCAACGGCCGGTCACCGACCAGCACCACCATGGCGACGCTATCGGAGTCGAACTCATGAAATACCTTGCCCTGGCGCTTCATCGCGATCAGCGAGGGAGCGTCTTTGGGTAGCAGGCCCACCGTGTTTTCACGCTCGACTTTTTCCAGCTTTGGCGCGGCCACGAAGATGACGACGGTGAACCCGAGCCAGGCGATGATGATCGGCACCGCCAGCCGGCGAATCGTCCGCGCTAGCATCGACGGTTGGCCAGAGTCGCTGCTCATGCGGCCTTGTCCAGGCAGAATGTCTGCGCGTTCAGGATGGTGGTGGACTCCTCGTCTTTGAGACGACCGTCAACGACGATCCGACAACCGATCGTCTCGCTGTTGCCCTGGGCGACCACGGCGGCGAAGACTCCCGGCAGCGTCGTGGTCAGGGTGTGTTGCCACGGCAGGCTAGTGAAGTTCACCCCGTGGGGCTGGGCATTCTCATCTAAATAGGTGACGTAGCCTGTGGTTCGCGCGGGACCGAAAACCTCGTATGTCACCCGCTTGACGTTAATCGGCACAATCGCTTCGACTTGCCCGGCCGCCGCAAGACGGTGCGAGCCGAAGACTGCGTGCAGTCGATAGGCGGCAAAGCCACCAACCGTCACCACCGCCGCGATGACCAGTGGGATCCACAATCGCTGGAGAACTTTCAGCATCCTGACTCCTCTCCTCGCCTACCCCTGCGCCGGCGTCGGTCTCCGCTGGCCCGGCGCCACCTGGGGTCTCGTGTTACCTGCGGCGAGTGGTGGGCCGGCGCACCCTCATACCGAGCCAATCCCGGATCGGATGGGCGTCGCTATTGCGCTACGGGGACACCTCGGCGGTATCCCCGTCGGCACGGCCCGCGGCGTCGAGAGACGCGCAGTTAGATAGCACGGCTATACATGGTGCCTGATGACGGAAGGAGCAGGCAGACCGCAGTTAGCCTAGGAGTTTGATACCTAGGAAGATTGCCCGCTAGCATCCTGGCTTCATGACGACAACACTCGGGGAATTCCTTCGGGCGCGGCGGGAGGCGATCGCGCCGCGCCCGGAGCGCGACGGCGAGCTCACCCGGCGTCGGCGGACCCCTGGGCTGCGTCGCGAGGAAGTGGCGGTGCGGGCGGGGATCAGCGCCGACTATTACGCCCGGTTGGAGCAGGGGCGTGAAAAACACCCCTCGGTCCAGGTGCTGGACGCGTTGGTGGTCGCGCTGGGGTTGTCTCTGGACGAGGCGGCCTATCTGCATGATCTCGCGATTCCGCAGCACCGCTGGCGGCGAAAACCCGGCGCGCAGCAAGACCCGGCAGAGTATCTGCTGTTACTCATGCAAAGCTGGACGCTCGGACCCGCCTATATTGTCAACCGCCGCTGTGATGTGCTGGCCGAAAACGTGCAGGCCTCGCTGCTCTTCAGCCAATTCACGATCACGGGAAACATTTTGCGGCTGCTGTTCCTGGATCCCCGGGCGAAAACCTCCTGGGTGAACTGGGAGTCGTACGCGAGGAGCGCCGTCGCCACGATGCGTCGCATCGTCGGCGCCGATACCGACCAGCCGGACGTGGCCGAAATCATCCACGAACTTTCCAGCAAGAGCGGTGACTTCGCCCGGATGTGGAAGAGCCATGCCGTTGGGGTCTCCGACGGGCAAGTCAAACGGCTGAAGCACCGCGATTTCGGCGAGCTCGAGTTCAATTACGAGCTACTTTCCGCCGCAAGCGCGCCCGGACAATTTCTGGTGTTACATAGGGGCTCTATTGACGTTGCCGCGAGTTCGCTGAGCTGAGATTCAAGGTTTTTATGACAACGCCGGAAGTCCGGCAAGGAGTCCGGGATATGTGGCTCTACGCCACCAAGCTGGGACGGCGGGTTCGGATCCGTGATGTCTCGTGAT
>NZ_JASBVP010000020.1 GCF_029961025.1 Mycobacterium sp. | reverse complement strand
GCGGCGATCCTTCGCCTGCGCCACCGCGCCGCAGTCTGGGCATGGTACGACCCGAGCAACGGTCTCAACCAGCAACTCCAGCTCACCGCCGGTATCGGCGGCGGCCAGCACCCGAAACCCATCCAACCCGAACAACGCAGCAACAACCGAACCGGTAACCTCTGCTTCCAACCTGGGGCTCCTCGACAATCCGTGTGATCTTGGCTGTGATCACGGATCGTGCGAGCCCCAGGCCCACGATCAGTTCATTTCAGCGCCGCGGCGTTTCGCCCGAGCCTCCCCACTCACTCCCAGGTTCGTGGAGAAGAGCCGGATATGTCGATGTGCCCGGCTACGAGCGACTACCGTCCCCCGCGGCCCGCGGTTGTCGCCGATCGGCAGGTACCGATCACTGCGGGATCCTCCTGTACCAGCGGTACCATGGCGTAGACTGCCGCCATGAGCAGTGGGCTGCAAACCACGGTCGACGAAATCGCCGACGGCATCTTCCGGCTGTCCACCTGGATACCGGACATCACCGCACACGGTTTCACGTTCAACCAGTTCCTGCTGACGGGTGAACAGCCGTTCCTCTTCCACTGCGGCATGCGACAGCTTTTTCCCTTGGTTTCCGCCGCCATCGCCAGGCTCATCCCGCTGGACACGCTGCGCTGGATCTCCTTCGCCCACGTCGAAGCCGACGAGTGCGGCGCGCTGAATATGCTGCTGGCCGCCGCCCCGCACGCCGAGGTCATCCACAGCCCACTGGCCTGCATGGTTTCACTGAATGACCTATGCGACCGCCCGCCCGTGGCCGTCCCGGAAAACGACGTGCACGACATCGGTGGACACCGGTTGCGGTTTATCGCCACCCCGCATGTCCCGCACAACTGGGAAAGCGGCTTGTGGTTCGATGAGACCACGTGCACGCTGCTGGCCGGCGACCTGCTCGAGCAGATCGGCCAGTGTCCGGTACTCACCCAATCAGACTGTGTCGCACCGGCATTGGAAGCCGAGTCGCTGTTCCACGCGACCGGCCTGACCAGAAACCTGGCGCCGACTTTGGAGCGGCTGGCGCAATTGCAGCCGACCACGCTGGCGATCATGCACGGCGCGTCCTTCACCGGCGATGGCGCCGCGCAATTGCGCGCACTGTCCGACGGCTTGGCGGCGATGACCGGATAACACCCCAGCGCATAACTGCGGTCACTCGTGTCATTTTCTGCGTAGGCTGAGGCCGGTGTGTCTCCGCTGTCTCCGCAGCGGAAACCGCTGGGATCGGCCCGGGGGTATCTGCTGCCGGCGGGCGCGGCGGTGATCCGGTTGCAGCTTCACCATCCCCGGCAGGCCGGTCGCCCCCCCGGGCGCGCGGTCCACCGAACCGTCCCATCCGACCGGCGGGCCACCGCATCCTCGCCAATGCCCGCGCGGCCACCAAGCTCGCCTGCCCTGGCCGAGGCCATCCCGCTCACACCCGACCCGAACGGTTACGTCGGTAACCCAGCACCCCGCGGCCCAGAGCGCGGGTGGACGCTCTGACGCCACCATCCGGCAATAGCGCGCCGACGTCGGCGCTGCGGCCAGTACGATCGAGTGCGTGGCTCGCTTCGGCCCCCCGGACGACTTCAGCAACCAGCCGACCCAGCACGCCGATTTCGGCCGGGGCGGACCCCAGCCGCCGGAATTTCCGGAGCCTTTCGAACCGGAGCCGGAACCCGGCCCCTGGTATCGCAAGCCCAAGGCGTTGCTGGCGTGGATCGTGTTCGTGCTGATCCTGATCGGGCTGATCATCTACGGGATCCTGCAGCTGACGAAGGGCCCGAGCCGCCCCGTCCCCACCCCGACAACGACCACGACCCCCACCACCACAACCACCACTGCGCCGAGCACCACGACGACACCCAGCACCACCTCAGCCGCACCGGCAGCGCCCCCACCGGCGACCGGTCCGGCCACCCAACCGCCGTCGCAGCAGCCGCCCGAAAGTCCGCACCATCACTGGCCTGGGGAGATTCCCAAGCTGCCGCCGCTGCCATCGGTGATCACGATTCCTCAGGTGCCCACGGTGATCACCCTGCCGCCCCACCTCTGACCCGCCGGTCCTGCGCACCCGCCAACGGCGTTGCGTGACTTCACTGCGGTGGCGGAGCGCCGTGCCGCCCGCGTGGCATCGGTGTATCCGTCGCCGGGCCCGCTAGCATCGGCACCCATGGCAGGCTACGGCTCCACCGGCAGCAGCGGCGAGGATGAGCCGACCAGGTACACCCCCGCCTACCGCCTGGGCGGCGGAGAGCCGCCCAGGTACTGCGCAGCCTACGGCCAGGGCGGCGGAGAGCCAGCGTATAACCCTGGCGGTGACGAGCCCCCGCCCGAGCCCACACCGTGGTATCGCCGGCCGGTGACGTTGGTCGGCTGGGGAGTGTTGGTCGCGCTTCTGATCGCGGTGATCAGCTACGGCATCCTCCAGCTGACCAAGGGCGGCCACGGTGGCGCTCCGGCGACGACAACGCCCTCGATGGCAACCACAACGACGCCGTCGACCGCAACCGTGACAAGCGCCGTGCCCGCCGCGCCCGCCACGACAACCACCGCCACCACGGCGACCCCGACAATGACCACCACCACTACGACGACGGCACCGACCACCACGACCACAACGACCACAACCAGCGACACCGCCACCACGACCATGACACCGACGACCACGACCAGCGGTACCGCACCCGGGCCGTTTAGTCTGCCGTCACAGATCACGCTGCCGCCGCTGCCGACGGTGATCACCCTGCCGCCGGGACTCTGACGCCGCCGGCCAGCTACGCGAATCGGGTTACCCCTGCCCCGGCTTGCGCATATCGCGGGTTCGTCTCCGCGCCGGCGTCGCGGGAGGCGTTGCGGGCCAAGCCGTCATCCGCGCCGGGATCACCCGCGCCGCTACGGCGCGAGGGTCACCGTCAGCCGGTCTTGCCTCGGGGGGCCGGCACAGGCAGAGTGGGCCTCGATTTAGTCGTCCGATAAGGGCAACCCCTGTCGCAGTGAACAACGCGAAAATGTCACCATGAGCGGACCAGGCGGCGCGCACACTAACTTACCCCGCAGTAGCATCGGCTGGGTTATCGCTTAGTAGCAACGAGTTGGAAAGAGACGTTTCGTGACCACGCAGACGCTGATCAGACTGGTGGTAGGTCTGGGCATGACCGCGGTCGTGGCCGTGTTCGCCGCCCGGCGGATCCGCTGGCTTGTCAGGCTCACGCTCGCCGGCCAGCCGGCCCCCGGACGCACCGACCAGCTAGGCAGACGGATCTGGACGGAGCTCACCGAGGTGTTCGGCCAGCGCAGGTTGCTGAAATGGTCAATTCCCGGCCTGGCCCACTTTTTCACCATGTGGGGTTTCTTCATCCTGCTGACGGTTTACATCGAGGCCTACGGGCTTCTCTTCCAGCCGAACTTTCACATCCCGATCGTCGGCCGCTGGGACGCGCTGGGTTTTCTGCAGGACTTCTTCGCCTCCGCGGTGTTCGTCGGTATCACCGTCTTCGCGATCATCCGATTGCGCACCCGGCCCAAAGAGCACGGTCGCCAGTCGCGGTTCTACGGCTCACACATCGGCGGCGCGTGGCTGATCCTGTTCATGATCTTCAACGTCATCTGGACGTATGCGCTGGTGCGCGGATCCGCCGTCAACAACGGCACCCTGCCCTACGGCAAGGCGGCGTTCCTCTCCCGGCTGTTCGGCGCGATCCTGCGGCCACTCGGCCACACCGGTAACGAAATTCTGGAAACCGTTGCCTTGCTGTTGCACATCGCGGTCATGCTGGTCTTCCTGCTGATCGTGCTGCACTCCAAGCATCTGCACATCTTCCTCGCGCCGATCAACGTGCTGTTCAAAAGGCTGCCCGACGCCCTGGGACCACTGCTGCCGATAGCGTCCGACGGCAAGCCCGTCGATTTCGAGAACCCGCCGGACGATGCGGTTTTCGGTCGGGGAAAGGTCGAAGACTTTACCTGGAAGGGCCTGCTCGATTTCGCCACTTGCACTGAGTGCGGCCGCTGCCAGTCCCAGTGCCCGGCATGGAACACCGGGAAACCGCTGAGCCCCAAGCTGCTCATCATGGATTTGCGGGATCATTGGATGGCCAAGGCGCCCTATATCCTGGGAACAGCACCAAAATCGTTGGAAGGCATGGATCTTCAGACTCCAAGGCACGAGGGTCGCCATGTTCCGGAGTCAGGGTTCGGCCGGGTTCCCGGGTCCGGGCCCGAGCAGGCCAGTCGTCCCCTGGTCGGCACCGCCGCGCAGGGCGGGGTGATCGACCCCGACGTGCTGTGGTCGTGTGTGACCTGCGGCGCCTGTGTCGAGCAATGCCCGGTGGATATCGAACACGTCGATCACATTGTCGACCTCCGCCGCTACCAGGTGCTCATGGAGTCCGAGTTCCCCTCTGAGCTTTCGCTGCTATTCAAAAACCTTGAGACCAAGGCGAATCCGTGGGGACAGAACGCATCCGATCGGACCAACTGGATCGACGAGGTGGATTTCGACGTCCCGGTCTACGGTCGGGATGTCGACAGCTTCGCCGGCTTCGAGTACCTGTTCTGGGTGGGCTGCGCGGGTGCCTACGATGACAAGGCCAAAAAGACCACCAAAGCGGTCGCCGAGCTGCTGGCCGCCGCCGGAGTGAAGTTCCTGGTGCTGGGCGCGGGGGAAACCTGCAACGGGGACTCCGCCCGCCGGTCGGGCAACGAGTTCCTGTTCCAGCAGCTGGCCCGGCAGGCCATCGAGACACTCGACGGGGTGTTCGAGAGGGTACCGGCCGTTGATCGCAAGATCGTGGTCACCTGCCCGCACTGCTTCAACACCATTGGCCGCGAATATCGCCAGCTCGGCGCCGACTATACGGTGCTGCACCACACCCAGCTGCTCAACCGGCTGGTGCGCGACAAGAAGCTGGTGCCGGTGAAGCCGCTCGATGGCGATGGCAGCGCCGGCGGCAATGGTCCGGTCATCACCTACCATGACCCCTGCTATCTGGGCCGTCACAACAAGGTGTATGAGGCGCCGCGCGAGCTGATAGCCGCCTCGGGCGTGACGCTGACCGAAATGCCGCGCCACGCTGAGCGCAGCTTTTGCTGCGGCGCCGGCGGCGCGCGCATGTGGATGGAAGAGCACATCGGCAAACGGATCAACCACGAACGCGTCGACGAGGCGCTGGCCACCGGGGCCACCACAATCGCCACCGCGTGCCCCTTCTGCCGGGTGATGATCACCGACGGTGTCGACGACCGGGCCGAGGCCGCCGGGCGTGACGGCGTCGAGGTGCGCGACGTCGCGCAGCTGCTCCTCGAGTCGCTGGACCGGGCCACGGTGACGCTGCCGCCCAAGGGCACCGCCGCCAAACAAGCGGCGAAGACCACGCCTGCGGCATCGCCCGCGCCAGCAACGCCACCCGCGGAAGCCGTAGCCGCCGCAGCGCCTCCAGCGGAGCAAACCGCTACGACGAAACCTCCCTCTGCCCCGGAGCCGCCCGGGCCATTACCCCCGAAAGGTCTTGCTATCGCCGGTGGAGCAAAACGGCCCGGTGCCAAGAAAGCCACGGCCAAAGCCCAACCCCCCCAACCGCCTTCGAAGCCGGCTCAAACCGCGGAAGCCGCTCCGCCCGCTGCACCGGCTAAGGGGCTGAGTATCGCGGCGGGCGCTAAGCGGCCTGGCGCCAAGAGACCCGCTGCCCCAACATCATCGGCGAAGCAACCCGAACCGCAGCAAGAAGATGAGCAGCCACCCGCACCACCACCGGCACCGCCACCGACCAAGGGTCTCGGCATTGCCCGGGGAGCCCGGCCGCCGGGCAAGCGGTGAAATACCTGGGTTCAGCAAAATTGATTGGATGGCAGTGGCAGGATGGTTGACGTGACCACCCGTCAGCTGCCCTGGCACACCAGCGGCCATCACCAGCGGCAGCGCACCTTTACGCAGTCCTCCAAGCTGCAGGACGTTCTCTACGAGATCCGCGGCCCGGTACACGATCACGCGGCGCGGCTGGAGGCCGAGGGGCATCGTATTCTCAAGCTCAACATCGGCAACCCGGCCCAATTCGGCTTCGAGGCGCCCGACGTAATCATGCGGGACATGATTCAGGCGCTGCCTTACGCCCAAGGCTACTCCGACTCCAAGGGCATTCTGCCGGCGCGGCGCGCCGTCGTCACCCGCTACGAACTCGTCGAGGGCTTCCCCCGATTCGACGTCGACGACGTGTATCTGGGGAACGGTGTCTCGGAATTGATCACGCTGACGCTGCAGGCCCTGCTGGACAACGGCGACCAGGTGCTGATCCCGGCGCCGGACTATCCGTTGTGGACAGCATCGACCTCGCTGGCGGGCGGCACACCGGTGCACTACCTGTGCGACGAAACCCAGGGGTGGCAACCCGACATCGCCGATTTGGCATCGAAAATCACCGAGCGTACCAAGGCGCTGGTGGTGATCAACCCGAACAACCCGACCGGTGCGGTGTACAGCCGCGAAATCCTCACTCAGATGGCGGATCTGGCCCGTGAGCATCAGCTGCTGCTGCTCGCCGACGAAATCTATGACAAGATACTCTACGACGACGCCAAGCACATCAGCATAGCGTCGGTTGCACCGGACTTGTTGTGCTTGACATTCAATGGTCTTTCGAAGGCCTACCGAGTCGCGGGGTATCGGGCCGGCTGGGTGGTGATCACGGGTCCCAAGGATCACGCCAAGAGCTTCATCGAGGGCATCAGCTTGCTGGCCAACATGCGGCTGTGCCCGAACGTTCCGGCACAACACGCGATTCAGGTCGCACTGGGTGGCTACCAGAGCATCCAGGACCTGGTGCTGCCCGGCGGCCGGCTACGTGAGCAACGTGACGTTGCGTGGGCGAAACTCAATGAGATTCCCGGTGTGTCGTGCGTCAAGCCGGCAGGCGCGCTGTATACATTTCCCCGGCTTGATCCCGAGGTGTATGACATCGAGGACGACGAGCAACTCGTTTTGGATCTATTGCTGTCGGAGAAAATTCTGGTCGCTCAGGGCACCGGATTTAATTGGCCGACACCGGATCACCTGCGAATCGTCACGTTGCCATGGTCGCGCGACCTTGCCAACGCCATCGAACGGCTGGGTAACTTCCTGGCAAGCTACCGTCAGTAACCACCGGGCAATCGGGGTGCCGGGCGCGCCGGCTCAGGATCTCGGACGTGCCGCCGCCGGTAGCTGCTCAGCACCGGTGGCGACGGGCATCACGGTTGCGCCCGGCCGCGATCATCGCTCCCGCAACGGCGGGATCAGCGCTGCTCCAGCAGGTTCAGCAGGTAGCCGCCATAGCCGGAATTAAGCAAGGTGTGGGCACGACGTGCCAACTGCTCGTCGTCGATCAAGCCCATTCGCCACGCCACCTCCTCGGGAACACTGATTTTCAGGCCCTGACGCAACTCCAAGGTTCGGACAAAGTCGCTGGCGTCCAGCAGTGAGTCGAACGTTCCGGTATCCAGCCACGCCGCGCCGCGAGCCAACACCTCGACAGCTAACCGTCCCTGATTGAGATAGGTCCGGTTGATATCGGTGATTTCATATTCACCGCGCGCCGATTTTGTTAGCCCACGTGCGATCTCGATGACATCGTTGTCATAGAAATACAGACCCGGAACCGCGTAGTGCGATTTCGGCGTGGCGGGCTTTTCCTCGATCGACAGCGCCGTTCCATCGGGAGCGAACTCGACTACGCCATATGCCGACGGGTTGGCCACCCTATAGGCGAAAATCGTTCCACCTTTGACCGTTTGGAAGCGGCTGAGACTAGTGCCCAAGCCGGGTCCATAGAAGATGTTGTCCCCCAATACTAACGCTACCGAATCAGTGCCGATGTGGTCGGCTCCGATGAGAAAAGCCTGCGCCAGACCATCGGGCTGGTCTTGCAGGGCATAGGTGATGTTGATACCGAATTGTGCCCCGTCGCCGAGGAGCCGGTGAAAGGCGGGGGCGTCGTGGGCGGTGGTAATCACCTGAATATCGCGGATACCCGCCATCATCAGCGTGGACAGTGGGTAGTAGATCAGAGGTTTGTCGTAGACCGGCAGCAGTTGCTTGCTAACGCCCATGGTGATCGGATACAGCCGCGTACCCGAACCACCGGCCAGAATGATCCCGCGCATGAGTTGCCCCTTGCTCAATCGACGAGGTCGGCCTCGGTAAGGTCGGTAGCAGCCAGCGCAGCCGCCAAGTCCTCGTGCTGATACACCGAGGTGATCTGATCATGCACGACCCGAAACGCGGACGCGGCGGTCTTGCTCGCGGCGGGATTGTCCGGGCTGGTGATCTTCTGCTCGACGACCACAACACCGTCGTGTACATACATCCGCCCGGGCTCCACGGTCGCGTTGGTGGCGGTGGCCCAGCTACGCAGGGCGGCATGCCCTTGCACGGCCCCATGCGCGTCGCCGACTTCGATGTCGTCGCTGGATAAGGCCACCAAGGTGTCGAGGTCGGACGCGTTGAGCGCATCGTGCCAAGCCAGCACGGTCGCGATCTCCGATACGGTCATGATCTGCAAGGTACCGCGTCGAGCGCGGTTGCTGCCTGACTTCGCACCCAAATCGATTTACCGCTTAAAAAGGCGTGCGGTCTAACCAATTCTGCCATACTGCGCTGTCACCGAACATCGCGATACCGCTGTCGGCGACCGAGATTCGGCGTGCCAGTGCCAACAGGAGGTCGGTGGCGGCGCCGCGCAGGGCCACCGTGCTTTTGCCGTGGTCATGCGACCAGGTGATCCTGCCATTGCCGGCGGTGATCGTCCATTCGCCGGCGACACCCAGGCCGGGGTCGGTGGCGTGGAGGTGCATGCTGTTGCCGTCCTCGAGCGGCGGCGCACCCTCGGATCCGGCCTGGGCAGCGACCCTCTCGAGCCATTCACTGACCCCGTCGGCGGCCAGTTCCGCGGCGAGCGAGTAGGCCAGGCCGAGGGCGAGCGCGGCGTCGGCCCGGTGCACTGCTGTCTCGTGCAGTCGGCGCCGGATCCACCAGTACGCGGGCCGTCGGCCCAGAAATGTCCACACCGGGGTTTCCACGCCGACCTGCTCGACGGCGTCGATCAGCCGTTGCGCGCCGCCGTGGAGCCAGGAGATCGCGCCACCGGGATCATCCGGGGGCTTGCCCCCTTCCACGGCGCGAGGATCGAGGAAGTGGTCGACCCGTTCGGTGATGATCTGCGCGGCCCAGCGATCGCCACGCCCGACATGACGAAGCAGTTGCCTAAAAGTCCAGCCTGGACACGTCGGGACCGGGGTAGCCGGGTCGGCGCCGCCGATAACGTCGCCAAACGCGCGGTTCTGATCCAGGAATGCTGCCGCGTAGTCCACGCTGCTTAGGCTACGCGGCGGCTCACACCCAACGGCCACCTCCTCAACAGCCCGCTACCACGGGCTGCACGTCGGCGGCCACACCCAACGGCCACCTCCTCAACAGCCCGCTACCACGGGCTGCATCGTCGGCGGCTCACACCCAACGGCCACCTCCTCAACAGCCCGCTACCACGGGCTGCATCGTCGGCGGCCGAGGCAGAACACCTGCCAGCCCGCCCGCCGCCAGCGGGCGATATCCAGGCAGTTGCGGCCGTCAACGATGACCCGGGCCCGCACCTGGCCAGCAAGGTCGTCAGGATCGAGATCGATAAATTCCTGCCACTCGGTGAGCACCAGCACCGCGTCCGCACGCTCGCACGCTTCGGCCACGGACACTGCGTAGTTCAGCGTGGGGAACAGCCGCTGCGCGTTCTCCAGGGCTTTCGGGTCGTAGACGTTGACCGTGGCACCGTTGAGCTGCAGTTGACCGGCGACGTTGAGGGCCGGCGAATCGCGGACATCATCGGATTCGGGTTTGAACGCCGCGCCGAGCACGGCGATGTTGGCGCCCAAAAGCGAGCCTCCGCAGGCGCTGGTGGTTAATTCGACCATCCGGGTGCGGCGGCGCATGTTGATGCTGTCCACCTCACGCAGGAATGTCAGCGCCTGGTCGGCTCCCAGCTCGCCGGCGCGGGCCATGAACGCCCGGATGTCTTTGGGTAAGCAGCCACCGCCGAAACCCAAACCCGCGTTGAGGCACTGGCGCCCAATCCGTGGATCGTATCCGAGCGCATCGGCCAGCATGGTGACGTCGGCTCCGGTCGCCTCACATACCTCAGAGATCGCGTTGATAAACGAAATCTTCGTGGCCAGAAAGGCATTGGCAGACACTTTGACTAACTCTGCGGTCTGCAAGTCGGTGACCAGGAACGGAACCCCGGCGTCTAAAAGCGGTCGGTACAGCTCGCGAACCGCTGACTCGGCGCGGATCGAATCTGGCTGCACCCCTAGCACAATGCGATCCGGGCGCAGGGTGTCGCGCACCGCGAATCCCTCCCGCAGGAACTCCGGATTCCAGGCCACTTCGACATCGATTCCGCACGGTGCCAGCCTACGAGCTCGCTCTCCTAATTCGGCCGCGGTGCCGACCGGGACGGTCGATTTGCCAACGATGACCGCTGATCGCGTCAGCCGCGGCACCAGCGCGTCTATGACGGCATGCACATGGCGCAAATCGGCGCCGTATTCGCCTTTCTTTTGCGGAGTGCCAACGCCCAGGAAATGCACATCGGCGAACCCGGCGGCCATGTCGTAGTCGGTGGTGAACCGTAGCCGACCGGCCATGAGGTTGTCGATCAGCAGCTCCCGCAGACCCGGCTCGTAGAACGGGATGTCACCACTCGCCAGCTTGGCGACCTTACCAGGATCGATGTCGACCCCGACGACGTCGTGTCCCAGTGCCGCCATCCCGGCTGCGTGGGTAGCACCCAGGTAGCCGGTGCCGAATACGGTGCAGCGCACATCGCCCTGCGTACGCCGACACGATGAGCTGACAGCGTCATCACGCTGAGCGAGAGACGAACGGCAGATGACGGTTAGTTGCGCCAAGTGAACCGACCCTGGGACGCCAACCCCGCCGTACCACTCGCCATAACACCGGCCATGGGATACCCGAGCCGCCGGCATGGCCCCGGGGCGCCGGGACACTGCCTGGGCTACCAGCGCATGTCGACCCTAAACCGGCGTCAGAAGCCGAGGTGAAGGCCGGGGATGCCGATGCCCGGACCCTTGAACCCGTCGTCTCCGCGACCACGGCCGTGACCCCAGCCTTCGCCGCCGTGGTCGCCGCCCCAGGGTGCGACCGGCGGTCCGGGGGCTGGCGGTGCCAACAGCTGCGGAATCAGCGGCGGTATCGGTAGCGCCGGCGGGGGCGCAGGTGCGACGGGGACGGGAGCCGGAGCGGGGGCGTATTCGGGAGCCGGGACCGGTGCCGCAGCCGGAGCGGGGACGGGAGCCGGTGCCGCAGCCGGAGCGGGGGAGGCGGCCGGCGCTGGAGGCACCGGGGGTGCAGAGGCGGGCACCGCAGCTTTCGGCGGCGGCGGCGGCAGTTGCTGATTCGGGCTGACGACGTTGTGGCTCAGGCTCGGTTTCTGCTCGACGTGCGGTCGGATGTTTACCGCCAGCGAAACCGCCAGGGCCACTACCCCCACCACGAAGATCGTCGACACACCCAGGACCGCCAGGAAGGATCGACGGGTCGGTCGCTCGGCCAGCTCCGCGGCAAAATCGGTGTACCCGCCCGTGCTGACGTTTCGTTCGCCGACGACTGGACCATAGCTGTCACGGCCCTTCGCGGGGTACGTGTCGTCTTGCCCGTCAGGGACGGCGCTATACGCGAGGTTCATCTTGCCCGAGTCGATGCCGCCCCTGGTCTCCCGAACAGCGCTATATCCGGCTAGCACGGACGGGTTTACCGCACCGGTGCCGGGATCCTGCGCGTAGGCCAGAGCGGTGGTAGAGGAGACGAATAGCGGCGCATGCGCCGCCGCCACCGCCGCGCCCCGGGCCAGCGCCATCTCCGGTTCCTCGGGCGCGCTCACCGGCAGCGATGTCGCGGCCTCCAAGGCCGGCTTGATCAGCGGGATATCAACACCGCAGCCGACAACAACCACACCATCCGGATGCGTCTCCAGCCCATCAGCCTCCTTGAGCAGTGCGACCAGCTCGGCCACCGCCTGGTCGTCATCTTCGGGCAGTGACCGTCGGCGCACGTCGCGAACGGACCCGTCGGCCGTGTCGACAACAGCTAACGTCGCGGTCTCCGGCTCGACGTACAGCAACGCGGTCCGGATGTAGTTGGTGGTGTTGCCGATCTCCTGAGCCAGCGCGGCTGCGGCCAAAAACGCCGACACCAGCATGACGTCTTCGATCTTGCGGGCAGCCAGCCCCTGGTGCAGCGCAGCGGCCTCCATGGGGTCCACCCACGCCACCCCGGTCGAGGTCAACCGGTAACCACCCGCCACGGCACCTTCCCGGGTGCCGAGGATCGCCGAGATCCTCCGATCGGGGGGGCTGAAGGCGGGTGCGGCGCTGACGCTTGTGAGGTCGACGTTGTCCTGGTCAACGGTGGCACCGTCCGCGTTCTCACCCTCCACCAGCACCATTCCGACCGCGGTTGGTGTCATTGACACACCCAGAACGGTGTCCACCACTCCTCCACAGTAGTTTGTGTAGCTTGCTGCGCCGCCGCCGGTTTGCCAAGCTACCACCCGTAGCGAGCAGTTTGTGGACGTCAGCGTCGCTTTTCGCGGGCCGGCGCCCGGATCGGCTTTCCGATGCCGATGTGATACCGCTTCGGCGGATGGAGGTTACCGGTGGCCGACGAAGCCGCCGCCGAATCCACGGCCGCCGAGCCCCCAACCGATACCCCCGCTCGGGCCGTGGTCGATGACGCCCCCGCCGAAGGCGCCCCCGGGCCGCAGCGCCGGCACCTGCATCCGGGGAGCGAAGATTGGCGGCGGTCCGGGCGCTGCGGGGACCGGCGAGGTGTGAACCAGTGGTGGTTGCGGTAGCGGCATGTGGAACGGCGCCGGCGGTCGGGGCCCCGGCAGGCGCACCGGAGGATCAGTGGCGGTCCGGAACCCGGGAAGCGTCGGGTCTTGTGCCGGAGCCGACGGGGCCCACCCACGGATCGGCGGGGCCGACGGCGGCACCGGCGGAGCCGGCGTCCGCACGAGCGGGATTGACGGCTGCGCCGGCGGTCTCGTAACGGGTACTGACGGGGCCGAAACACGTATGGGTGGTTGGGGATCGGGCCGCTGACCCGGGGGTGGCGGTGCTGGGATCCGAGGGGGTGCCGCGGGGATCGGCACCCCCGCTCGGGGAACCGAGACAGCAGGGGGAAGAACTGGGACCGGCAGCGGCATAGGCACCGGAGGCGCAGCTGCGGGTACTGGGGCAGCGGGTGCCACCGCAGGGGGAGGCGGGAGTGCCGCCGGCCGCGGGGCCGGCGGTGCCGCCACGCCGGCCGGCACGGGAGGCCGGTTCATCGCCAGGTGGGTCGGTTGTTGGGGGTGCCCGGGCGACACCGACTCGGATGCCGGGGCCTGGTGATCGGGAACGATCAGCTCCTGGCCGGGAGTGGGACGCAACGCAACCGTCGGGCGGATCCCGATGCTTAATGCGATTTCCAGTGCCACCACCGCGGTTACGGCGATAACCGCCAACACGGTCCCGGCCAGCAGTAGCGGGCGGTGGCCCCGCACGGGATCGAAGACGCCGTCGCCGGCCGCGTCGATGCCGGTGACGTCGGCGTCAACATCCTCGCTGGGCATGGCGCTGTAGGCCAGATCGCCACTGGTCGGCTCGCCACCAGCGGAAACGTCGAGAACGTTGACGTATCCGGCCGGCAGGTAGCGGTTCACTACACCGGTGCCGGGGTCCTGGGCATAGGCCAGGGCGGCGGTCGACGAGACAAACAGTGGTGCGTTCGCCGCCGCCAACGCCGCGCCGCGGGCCAGCGCGGTTTGCGGTTCCTCGGCGATACTCACCGGCAGCCATGTCGCGGCTTCCACAGCGGGCATGAGCGAAGCGATGTCGACGCCGCCACCGACCACGAACAGGCCCTCCGGGTGTGAATCCAGCACCTCAATATCCGAGACCAAGGCGGCGAGTTCGGCGATCGCCCGACCGTCTTCCCGGCAGAGGACCTTCCTACGCACCTGGCTGACCGCACCGTCATGGCAGTCGATAATGCCCACGGTGGCCGCGTCCGGTTCCACGAACAGCATGGCGGTTTGCGTGTAGCCCATTGCCGCACCGGCGTTTTGCGCGAGTGCGGCGGCCGCCAAAAACGCCGAGACCAGCATGACGTTCTCGATCTTTCCGGCGGCCAACGCGGCCCGCAGCGCAGCGGCCGCTAACGGATCCGCCCACGCCACTCCCGTCGCGAGCAGTCGGTGGCCGGCTTCGCCGGCACCTTCACGGGTACCCAGGATTATCGAAACCACCTGGTCGGCCACGCTTGCGGTGGCCTGCTCGCCGTCCGAGGCAAGGTCGAGGCTGTCCTCCTCAATCAAGGCCCCGTCCGCGTTTTCGCCCTCGACCAGGACCATGCGGACCACCGCCGGTCCCGTCGACACCCCGAGAACAAGGTCCACTGCCCTACCCACGTCCCTTCGCGAATCAGCCGGGCTCACCCCGGAGGGGAACACCGCGCGTGCCGCTATATATAAATAATCTAAATGATCGGTCGGCTGACCGTGCGAGGCTGCAGACCCGGCTGTGAAGAACCTGTGAAGTTCTGGTAGTAGCGGGACGGTGTCGGTCCCCGTTGACCTTGATACTTCGACCCGGCCCGCGCGCTTCCGTAGGGGTGTTCGGCCGGGCTGGTCAACCGCAAGATGCAGAGCTGACCGATTTTCATGCCCGGCCAGAGGATGATCGGCAGGTTTGCGACGTTGGAGAACTCAAGCGTGATATGGCCGCTAAAGCCCGGATCGATGAAACCTGCGGTGGAGTGAGTCAACAGCCCCAACCGTCCGAGCGACGATTTACCCTCCAACCGTCCCGCGAGGTCGTTAGGTAGAGTGAACAGCTCGAGCGTCGACCCGAGGACGAACTCTCCCGGATGCAGCACGAACGGTTCTCCGTCGACCGGTTTCACCAGGCTAGTCAGCTCATCCTGCTGCAGTGCCGGGTCGATGTGCGTGTAGCGGGTGTTGTTGAACACCCGGAAAAGACCGTCAAGGCGGACGTCGATACTGGACGGCTGCACCAGGGTGTCGTCAAACGGTTCGATACCCAGCCGCCCTGAGGCGACTTCTGCCCTGAGGTCGTGATCGGAGAGCAGCACCTGACGAGCGTATCCGTTCGGCTCCCGCGCGCCCCACCTGACCTGAGGTGGATGAGCGACCCGGCGCCCGGATGCTAATCTTCGGAGTCGACCGCGCCGATGTAGTTCAATGGCAGAACATCAGCTTCCCAAGCTGAGAACGCGGGTTCGATTCCCGTCATCGGCTCCATGCTGATCACCGAAAGCATGTTCTAAGGGCTCTTCGCTCGGCCAACCGGTCGGGTAATGGCTCTCTGTACACCGGCGCTCCACCGATGGGCTGGTAGCTTCCCACGCGGATTCAATCGGCTCGCCATGAGACGGGCATGTTCGGCACCGGCGCCGGTCAGCAGCCGCTGCTTGGCATCGGCCGTAGACATCGGGGCTGCCTCATGTGACAAGGCCACGATGAACCTTCGGGATGTGGAACACGCCGCTGCGTTGCCGTCCAACGACTCACGGTATTCCTGTCTTACGATTCCGGCAAAATCTACTTCGTTCCCGTGCGGAGGCGGCGTGAGCCTGGTTGACTCGCTTGACGAAAAAAAGCGACGGCGCGCAACGCGACTGCGAGCCGCACCCGATACTCGTCCACTTCCGACCACGGCCGGCGGCTGGAAGACAGTATTGGCCGACCCCCCTTGGCGATTCATCAACCGCACCGGAAAGGTTGCGCCAGAGCATCGGAGGCTGGACCGCTACTCGACGCTGGACATAGACGCTATTTGCAGCATCCCTGTGTCAGATGTAACCGCGAAAGACTCTCACCTCTACCTTTGGGTTCCCAATGCCCTATTACCCGAAGGACTTCGCGTGCTGGATGCGTGGGGCTACCGCTATGTATCCAACGTCATTTGGGCGAAACGACGGAAGGACGGTGGACCTGACGGCCGAGGTGTCGGGTTCTATTTTCGCAACGTCACTGAAATCATCCTTTTCGGCGTGCGGGGGAGCATGCGGACATTGCCGCAGGCGCGAAGCCAGGTCAATATGATCGAGACACGGAAGCGTGAACACTCACGCAAACCCGATGAGCAATATCTGCTTATCGAAGCATGTTCACCCGGACCGTATCTCGAGTTATTTGCCCGCCATGCCCGGCCGGGTTGGACCGTATGGGGCGACGAGGCAGCCACGGATGTGACACCGCGAGGAAGAGTCCACAAGGGCTATGCGGGTGGCGCAATAGAAATTCCGCACGCCACCAATCAGGTATACCGGGGTGCGGTCACCTCCAAAAGGAGTTAGCAAGAAGCCACGGTTCAACTACGAGACCGGCCAGAACATTCGCCAGGTCACCCAGGAGTCTGGCTCCGGAATCACCCATGCGCGTAAATGCTTCCTCATGTCGACGGCACAATACTTTTCAAAGAACGTGGAAGCGGTTCGGTAAGCCGACTTTCGTTGCCAGAGCCCACCTCCACCTGCATCGCCAGGATCGGGTACCCTCATCGCGTTGCGCCATTCATGCCTGCAGTCGAGTGTCCTCGGATTATTGGCATGCTCGCCGTAGCCAAAACGTGACGAGGCCTTGACCGAACTGTACACGCGGGCTTGCATTTCCACTCACCGCCTTACCCATACGATCACTATTGCAACATTGTCAATTAAAAGGACGGGATTATGTTGTCGGTTCGCCGGTGTCTTCTTGCCATCAGCGGGATCGCTGCGAGCGTGGTTGTGGGACCAGCCGCCATCAGCCTCGCAGCGAGTCGGTCCGACAACTTGGCTATCGCATCCCTTCTACCGACGCCGGGAGAAGTAGTCGGTGTGGCGCACCCTGTAGTGGTGACGTTTCGTTCGGCCGTTTCCAACCGGCGCGCGGTCGAGCGTGTCCTTGAAGTTAAATCGACACCCGAGATGACCGGCAGGTACGAATGGCTCGATGACAATATCCTGCAGTGGGTTCCAGATCGATTCTGGCCGGCACACAGCGCAGTGGCGCTTTCGGTGGGCGGCCTGTCCACAAAATTCAAGACGGGTCCCGCCATTGTCGGCGTCGCCAGTATCTCCAGTCACACCTTCACCGTCAGCGTCGACGGAGTCGATCCGGCACTGGCGCCTGCGCTACCGGCTCCGCATCACCGACCGCATTGGGGAGAGGCAGGAGTGATGCCGGCCTCGATGGGGAGGCCGCAGTACCCGACACCCATCGGCACCTACACTGTCCTCTCCAAGGAGCGCTCGGTGATTATGGATTCGAGCAGTGTTGGTATTCCCGTCACCGATCCCGAGGGCTACCGCATCCCGGTGGATTATGCCGTCCGTATCACCAGGCGGGGCCTTTTTGTACATTCGGCTCCATGGGCTGTCAATTCACTCGGGCTTGAAAATGTCAGTCATGGCTGCATCAGCCTTAGCCCCCCGGATGCAGAGTGGTACTACAATGCGGTCAACATCGGGGATCCGGTGATAGTGCGGGAATAACTGACGTCGGCGATAGGGGGCCCACGAGTTCCCGCGGCTTCTTGATACGGCGCGCGTGTGGCAAGTCACCTTAATGAGCAGGCTTTTCACCGCTTTTCATGCTTAGACCGTGTCTTACGTGATCCGTGGGGGTCTCATGGTAGGAGGATCTGGTAGCAAGTGGTCGCCGATCGCCGCGAGGAGCAGGATGCGAGGAAGTGCTCGCCGCGGCTTCGTAGCGGATGGTTGATCGGCGTTATCCGGTGAGCCGGGCGATGGTACGTTCGATCGTGCATCGGTGGCGGCTGAGTTGTGTCGGATCTTCGACTTCGGTGTGGGCGATGCGCGACACGATCTTTCGCCCGCTCAGCCATTGACGGTGGGATCGAAGTCGTAACCTTTGTCGGCGCGGGACTTCTCGGGCTTGCTGCGGCGTGGACCGCGTGGGGATCGCACGACGGGGAGGAATTCGACCATCTCTTGGAGCTTGGTGCTGCGGTGGATGTTGACCTTAAAACATCCACCACCAGTGGCGTTTCACGGCTTTGGAGAGCATAGGCAGCTTGCAGCCGGGTTTGCCTCGATCCACTGGATTGAGACCGGTTAGGGTGTCTTCCTTTTCGCCCGAACGTGCACTGCGTCCAGGATCGCCAATGACCTGCCCAATTCGCCTGCGGCGCTGATCCTGTCGAGGACTGCGCGATGGATATTGGCGACGACACCGGCCTTGGCCCAGTCGGCGAACCGCCGGTGCGCGGTGGGGCACACTGACCCGGACTCCGAAGGCAGGTTGCGTTCAGCCGGAGAGACAACTCGTTTACCGCGTGACACACTATGGAACGGAACGTACTTCAATCATATGAGGCACGCTTTTAACTTTTACGGCGCGTAGGTTCGCGCAACCGCAAGCGGATCGGCTTTAGCGTGCACCCGGACTCGAAGGACCGGGCAAGATCGGTCGGCCCGCTACGGGCCCACCGATCGGTGCCGGACCGGTGGGATCACCCTTGCCCCCATATGTTCCAGACATGTCGATGAGCGAAGCATCTACCGGGACCGGAGCCCCCGCAGGAACCGGTGCCCCCACCGGGACCGGGGCCCCCGCAGGAACCGGTACCGGGGCCCCCGCAGGAACCGGTGCCCCCACCGGGACCGGGGCCCCCGCAGGAACCGGTGCCCCCGCAGGCGCTCCGGGTGCAAACAGCGGAGTGCCCCCACCGGGACCGGGGCCCCCGCAGGAACCGGTGCCCCCACCGGGACCGGAGCCCCCGCAGGAACCGGGGCCCCCGCAGGAACCGGTGCCCCCACCGGGACCGGGGCCCCCGCAGGAACCGGTGCCCCCGCAGGCGCTCCGGGTGCAAACAGCGGAATACCCGCCATGTCAGTGAGTGCGGCACTAGTTGGACTGCACACATCGGTGGCTACCGGACCACTTGCGGGTCCACCTGCGGCTCCCGGGCCGCCTGCGGGCCCTCCTGCGGCTGCCGGACCGCCCACGGCGGATGGTGCAGCGTCGCCCGCCATACCATGAATGCACGCGTAGCCACCGGATATCAGCGGGGAGGCTGCCGTGTGCTGGCTCAACGCTAAAGCCACAGCGCATAGCCCAACGCCAGCGGCTGCTGCTCTGCAGAATCGACCGGAGATCGTGACCAATGTCAACCCCTTTATAACCGTCCAGATTTCCGCAATGTAGCGGTGCACGAGATCCGCATTGTCACCATGGGTCGTGTCTAGCGACCCTTGAAGACTGCTTGATTATTAGCACCTGACATGGAATTTAAGTCACGCCGCACCGTGTCGTTGTCAAACGGTGATATTGGGTGGTCAGTGCGGTGCCACCGACAATTGACCAGCCTAATTCGACAAGATGGCTATTGGTGGAGCAGATGACACCATGGCATGTTGCCCGGCCTTGAGTAATGTCCGTAAACATCTGCGTATGAATCGATTTTCAAGCCGAGAATACGGACTCGATTCCCGTCATCGGCTCTCCGCCCGTTAACTGCCGGACGAGCGATCACCCGGTTCGCTGGGACCGTGGTCCCGTAGCAGCCAGGTTTTGTTGCATCAGTATGTGGTTGGGGCTTTCTCTAGCCGTAATGGCAGCGGATACATTCGCACAGGCCCACTCTGTTGCGGCTACAGGCTATTTCTTTCCCATCCACTGCGTGTCCGGGTGCACAGCGTGGTGTCGGGTCTGTGATCGTCAACACGCCAGGGTGGCAACCGGTGCACGTGAACACCGCGTTGCGGCCACGATGCCAAGCCAGTACCACCGCGCACTTTTCGGCCCGGATGGCATCTCAACAAGCAAGCCATGGCTCTTATTGGATGCCGCGGGCAACGATCACCGGTGTACGGGACCTTTGTACCACCGCGGTGCTAACCGATCCGAGCAACATCCCGGTAAATCCCCCTCGGCCGTGACTGCCGACGACAACGAGCTGGGCGAACTCGGAGCGATCCAGAAGCTGTGCGGCCGGTTTGCCATACACCGCGATACGGGTGACGCTGACCTCTGGGTAACGTTCCTGCCAGCCGGCCAACCGCTCAGCCAAAATTTCTTCAGCTGCCGATTGGCGGGCGGACTCTTCCATACTCGAGATGCGGGCCGTGTCCCCGTCGCTCCAGGCATGGAGTGCCACCAACCTTGTGCCCCGCAACGACGCTTCCTCGAACGCGATCGCGGTGGCCAGCTCCGAGGCTGGCGAGCCATCGCTACCCAGAAGCACCGGGGCATGCACGGCCCGTGACTGCGGAGAAGCGTCGGTATGGATCACGGCAACGGGGCAGTGCGCGTGATGGATCAGTCCGGTACTGACCGAACCCAACAGCACGCTGCGGACTGGACCTAACCCGCGGGCACCGACCGCCACTATACGTGCGTCTTTAGACATATCGACCAGCGTCGGCACCGGCGCGGAGAAGACTAGCTGGCTTTCGATATCAGCCGGGTCCCCAACAGAGCCGGTATCTTCGGCGATCTTGACGGCCTTGTCGATAATGGCCCGGGCATCGACTTCCAACCGCTGGCGGACATCCGTGGGCATGCGCTCCGCAGGCCAGGGTAGGGCAGGCGTGGCCAACGCGTACACCAGCGTGAGTCGAAGTTTGCGCAGCGCCGCCTCACGGGCAGCCCAACGCACGGCCTCATCGGAAGGAGCTGATCCGTCCACGCCGACCACGACGCCGAAATGCCGTTGCCCACCACCCATTTAGCTGTCTTTCTTGAGACCAAGCCCCACAGATACGAGTCCGGCAGATAACACCAGCCTGTTCTCCTGCCTCCACCACTGACTGTGAGATCCATTGTCGGTCAGGAGAGTTCGTCCCTAACTACCTCAACAACCGTGCCGGGTCAGGGCCTGGGGTGTACAGTTGTTGTGATCGGCGAGGGCGGAATCGGACCCTCGGGTTCCTCGCAATTCGGTGGATCCCCGGGAGTGTTTGACGACGAAGGTGCCGCCGTAACGGGGCAGGGAGCGGTCGATGTCGTCGTCATCGTGGTGTTCAACAGGTCGCTAACGCCACCGAACCCGAGCCCTAAAATAGCGACACCACCCAACAGCGCGGCCCCTGTCCTGACTTTAGATTTCATCACACGCTCCAATCGGTTCGCGATCGTGATCCATAGGATTTATTGTCACACCGGCACCCGAATTGGGTAGGGTCTTAGGTCCCACGTCCAGCCGTAAGCCACGATGAACCGAACCGCTCCAAGGCCGCCAAGTCTCCGGGGCTACGCAGAACGGGTATCCCCCGTCCACGACGCCTAGGTTCCATTGGCAAGGATGGTGACGCGGACCACGACGGGCAGGTTGTTTACTCCGATGCGAGACCGCCAAAAACGAGACGAGGGGGTTGGTTTGCTGCCTAGCCGGCACTGCGCGATACACCGGGTTGAATTCCGGCAGTCTCCGGGAACCACCGGTTACCGTCGCGCCTGGGAGATCCATGTTCCACAGACACTATTGGGCGAGATTGTTCGCAATCGGCGTGCCGTTATCCCCGACACCGGGCTGCGGGCACATTCCCGTGTCACCGATCGGTCGGGAATTTGCGGACACCAACACGCACCATCCTGCCGGGCCGGTGAGACGCCGCGGTAACGGCCGCGGCCTCGGCCCGGCTCACGGCGCGGCGGCGTGCGTCCGGTGGCGGTTTCGCATACCTGACCGCGCCGATCCGTGGATAGCGGGTGCGGCGGCGACCATCGTGGGGATGGTGCTTTCGTGGCGGCCGTCATTGTGGTTCGACGAAGCCGCCACTATCGCCGCCGCCAACCGGTCGGAAGTCGACATCCTGCGGTTGCTGCTGAACTTCGACGCGGTACACGGCCTCTATTACCTGGCCATGCACGCGTGGTTTTCACTGGTTCCGATCAACGAGTTCACCGCGCGGCTTCCCAGTGCGGTGGCGGTCGGCGCCGCGGCCGCCGGTCTCGTGGTGTTGGGCAAGCTCATCGGCGGGCGGTCCACCGCATGGGCGTCCGCGGTGGCCTTTACCGCGCTGCCACGCACACTGTGGTCGGCGGTGGAGGCCCGCTCCTACGCACTGACTGCCGCGGCCGCGGTCTGGCTGACGGTCGTGCTCGTCATCGCGGCGACTCGGCACGGGTCGGCGTTATGGGCCCTCTACGCACTGGTACTCACCCTGGCCACGGTCACCTATGTGTACCTGGCCCTGATGGTAGGCGCACACGTGGTCACACTGGCAGCCGGTCGAAATCGGCGGCAGCTGTTGCCGTTTGCCGGAGCTGTTGCGGCAGGGCTTTTCCTGGCATCGCCGCTCATTGGGTTGGCGGCGTCTCAACGCCAGACTCAACTCTGGTGGATCCGCCGGGGGGATTACCTCGCTGGGGTACTCTGGCAACAATGGCTCACCGGGTCAAGGCTTTTCCTCGGCGCCTGCGTCATTTTCCTGACCTGGGGATCAATCGTTCTGGCCGCCAGAAGGACGGGCGGACATGCCCTGGCTGTGGCAGTACCCTGGGTTCTCGTTCCCACCGCAATCCTGGTCGGATACTCTGCTGCGGTCAGCAACATCTATGCGCCGAGATATCTGACGTATACGGGTCCGGGTCTTGGCTTGCTGCTGGGGGTTTGCGTCGCGGCCATAGCACGAAACCGGTTGCGAATCTTGACGCTGTTGCTGGCCGTGCTCGCACTCAGTTCCAGCACAGCGTTCACGACTCAACGCAGTACCTACGGAAAACCCGGGGGGGCTGACTATTCCGAGATAGCCCGAGTCATCAAATCCCATTCCCAGCCGCATGATTGCGTCGTCTTCGGCCTCGCCGGGCCTGAACCGCTACGGGCGGCTGCCGCTGCCCATCCGGACGCCTTCGCCTATCTCGACGATGTCGCTGCTGGTATTTCGGGCGCGGAGGCTGCTCAGTTGTGGACGCAGGATCTTCCGCTAGACAGCGCCGTGGTGAGACAGCGATTGACGGTTTGCGCGGTGCTGTGGGCGATCATCGACCACAAGACACCCTCCTCGCTGGTGGCTGAGGCAAAACAGCTTGGATTCGAAATAGATCGGGAGTGGGCACTGAATCGCAGTACAGTCATTCGGATGACGAGGGGCTAAGTCGCGGCAAGCGACACCCGCGCGAAATCCGCATGAGCGATCGGAAAGGGTGTTGTCGCTCTGTCACCAGACACGAATGTAATCGACAAGCATTTGCGACGGGTAGGTCCCCAGTGCGGGATCCCCGCCGCCCGGACCACCAACCGCGAGGGTGAACATTGGTGATAGCCAGTAACCGGGATTATTGAACGGCCATCGCATGTCACCGGGATTGCCGTGAACCGGGATGGGCTTCGGTGGAACGCTGAAATACGGTGGCGCACCGTCAATGTAGTCTCGCCAGAATTTGAATCCGTCTTCATCCCAACGCATTCGCCAGGTGTGCCATCCGCCGTCCACCAATCCGGGAATCGATTTCCCTTCCCATGTCTTGCCGTTGGATGCCGCATGCACCGTGGTTCCCGGCGGCCACTGGCCGTTACCGTACCACTCGAAAACGTCGACCTCGCCGTCTGGCATGGGATCTTCGTTGACGAGCCAGTACGCGGACCAAAGGCCTGGGTACAAACAGTCCAACTTTATCCGCGCTTCCCACGTCGTGCCGATGAGTCCCCGCCAGTTGCCTCGCACCTTGCCGGTGAAATATTCGCCGTTTTCGTGAGTGGCCTGAAGGACGAGATTGGAATTGCCGTCAAGGAAAACATTTTGGGCGCGGTATATCCCCTCGACCGGGGGATACACGTCGTCCTGCCAGGTCTGTACCGTCCACTTGGCCGGATCGGGCGGTGAGCCCGCCGGGCCGTCAAAATCATCCTGGAAAAGGTAGGGCCCGGCCACGGCGCCGGGTGGAGCAGCCGGTGCCGACGGTCGACCCCTCGACGTTTCGGAGGGCAATGGGTAAGCACCAGCCGACGGGACGCGGATCGCGGCTGCCAGCGCACCGATCCCCGCCATCAACAACATGCTGCGACGATCCATCTTAGGCACCACCAATCGATATAAGCGGGGGCTAGAGCCCCGGACCCAAATCGCTGTGGGTATTTCCCGCAAACGGTGCTATGAAACCACGCGCCGGAAGGACACGCCAACGGAGCATCACCCGGCTCCGTGAGTCAGTGGTCGGCTCGGACCGGTGTCGGCCTGTAACCGGTTCCACCGGGATCGACGTGAACAATCCCCGACCCTCACACCGCTCCGCTTATGGCGTCTCTGCGGAATCGTCGAGCACACTCACCGCGATGCCGTAGGGCAGGAACCGGACTTTGCGCCTGGGGTCGGTGTTGTTCTTATTGGCGCGCAATGCATCGAGTTCGGTGGCATAGACCTCTTCGACGTGAGCGCCGCCGCTATCGTCGACGGTATAGATCGCCCACACCCCATCACCAGCCTCACCGGCGGTTTCCGGACCGGGGCGCGATCGCTTCGCCATTTCCGTGAAAAACGCCGACCACCCCGCCCCCTCGCCGGGAGCGGTGAATAAGCGGCCGATGCGTTCGAACGCCTCGCGCAGTCCTTCGCCCGCCTCGCGGATCACCCGATCGAAATCCTCGGGATCGAATCTAAACGCTCCGTAATCGCCCACGGTGGCCCTCCTGGCAGCTGAATCCGATCACCCGACTCCTCTTTTCGTTTTCGGCAATCCCGGCCGCATCGTCGCCGGGCTGACACCGCTAACACCTAGTCTGCGCATCCATCACACCACCCGCCACGCCGCGGCGACCGGCATCCAGCGCCCACAACCTACTGCCCCGGCGGCGGCGGTGGATTGATCGGAATCGGCACCGTGACAAACGGCAGGTGCAGATACATCGTCATCGGCGGCAGCCGTGGTGGCGGGGGCAACGCCGGTGGCGGCGGTGGGGGTAGCGCCGGTGGAGGAGGTGCGGGTGGCGGCGGCGCGGCAGGTGCCGGCACCGGAGCAGCCGGCAGCGCCGGCGGGGGTGCTTGTTCCACGGGGGGCGGCACGTATGTCGGTGCCCGCTTCGGTGGCGCCTGAGGGACCGGCTCCTCGGGAGCGATAGCCGGGGGCAACCGCACGGGCGCGGGCTCCGGGATGACTTGCGCGGGAGATGGCGCGGGCGCGGCTTGCTCCGGGGGTGGGGGTGGCGCAGCCGGGGGTGGCGCAGCCGGGGGGGGGGGTGGCGCAGCGGGGGGTGGCGCAGCCGGGGCGGGCACAGGCGCGGGTGACGCGCCCGGGTTTGGCGCGGCCTGCGGCGGCGCCTGCTTGGTCGGGACAACGACGTTTCCACCGGTGTTAGGCCGTTGCCCAACCGTGGGACGCACATCGGCCGCCAGCGAAACCACCAGCGCCACCGCGCCGATGACGAACACCGCCGCCAACGCGCTCCCGGAGAGGGTGAAACGCCCCCACCGCGGGCGCCTTTGCTCCTCCTCTTCCGAAACAGCGCTGTAGGCGAGCGCCCCGGTACCCACATCGGGGTTGGCTGCAACGTCAAGGTAGGACGCCGGAGCCAGCGGGTATAGGTTGACCTCACCTGTGCCCGGGTCGCGCGCGTAGGCCAGCGCAGCGGTGGCCGAAGCGAACAACGGCGCGTTCGCCGATGCCAGCGCCGCCCCCCGAGCCAGCGCCATGTCCGGCTCCTCGGGTGCGTTCACCGGAAGGGTGGTCGCCGATTCCAGTGCGGACTTGATCGGCACAATGTCCACGCCGCATCCGACGACGAACACGCCGTCGGCCTGCGGTTCCTGCATGTTCATCCCGGTGACCATCGCGGTCAGCTCGGTTACGCCGTCCACGCCGTGCACGAACCGTCGTTGCAGGTTGACAATCGAACCGTCTGCGCTGTCAACAACGGCCAACGTCGCGCTCTCCCGCTCCACGAAAAGCAGCGCGGTGTAGGCGTAATCCATTGCGGCACCAACTGTTTGGGTGAGGGCGGCGGCAGCGAGCAGCGGCGAGACCAGCATCGCGCCTCCGACGTCGTGGGTCGCCAGCGCCTCCCGCAGCCCACCGGCTTCGCTGGGATCGGTCCACGTCACACCGATCGACGAGAGGCGGTAGCCGGCCTCGGCCGCACTCTCCCGGGTGCCCGCGATCGCGGACACCACCTGCTGGGCCGCGCTGGAAAGTGCCGTCCCATCGCCGACGGTGGTCTCGAAGGTGTCTTCTTCGACGGTGGCCCCGTCGGCGTTTTCACCCTCAACCAGCACCATGTGAACCATCGAGGGTGCGGTCGCCACACCGAGTACGATGTCCACTACTCCTCCAAAGTCGCCGGTCACGGTCGAGGCGGAGCAATCCCCCTGGTGACGGCCATCACACACTTGACCGCCGCGGCGCTACGAGCCATTACGGCCCTCGACCGGCTGGGCTCTATGAAATTCTCAACCGGTCCGGACGGCAGCAAAAACGCTATAGCCCGTACCGACCTTTGCCTCAACCCTACTCGCGCAGCGCCCACGGGGGTGCCGATTGACGGCCAGATCTATCGGCCGGACCAGGTCTTAAGCAGATCAGCCGGTGGTCCCCGGACGCCACATGGCCGGTCATCGGCCTCACCGTAACGAAGTCACCAGCCGCCGGAATTCGGTAACGGGTTCTGCGGTGAGTTCGGGTTGACCTAGCTCTGTGGAACCTTAATCGGTATCGGAAACGGAACCAGTGGGACCGTCAAGTACGTCGTTGTCATCTGCACCGGTGTGGTTGTTGTCGTCACCGGCGGCGAACTCGTGATTGTCGTGGTTGGGGTGGTCGTCGTGGTTGTCGTGGTTGGGGTGGTCGCCGGGATTGTGGTGGTCGTCGTGACCGTTGGCGCCATAGTCGTCGTGGTCGGTGGCGGCTGGTACGTGGTCGTCACCGGCGGCTCATACGTCGTCACCGGGGGCACCGAGGCGGATGGTGGCGGCTCGGGGCTGGCGGAGGGGGCCTCGACGCTGGGGCTGGGCACGGCGCTGGCGGGCGGCGGAATGGGGCTGGGCGGCTGCGGATGGGAGCTAGGCGGGGGAACGGCCGAGCTGGGCGCGGGCGGGGCCTTGCGCTCGGTGGTGCTCGTCAGCGTGTAGGCCACACCACCGATCGCGAGCATCGCCACCAATGCGGCAAGCCCCACGAGGAGCCATGCCAACCGAAACCGCTTCCGCGGCGGCCCCTCGGGCGGCTCGGGCCGCGGCGCATGGCGAACCGGCGGCGCATCCGGTTCGTCGTACGGCTCATCTTCGTCGTACGGCTCATCGAGGTACGGTACCGGCTCGTTGCCGGTGTCCTCGGCCTCCGACCAGGCCAGCTTGCGCAGCGTCGAGGAACGCTCCTCATCGATCGGGTCGACCGTGGGCAGTCCCAGGATGCTCGTGGTGCCGTCGCCGCCTGCCACGGCGGCCATCGCCGCGCGCGTCGGCACATCGACCTCGACATCACTGGAAGCCAGCATTGCCGCGCCGAGCGCCATCGCCAATGCAGGCTGCGGTGGAGTCACCACCGGAACCCGCGTATGTTCTGAAAGACATTGAGCGACAAGCGGCATATTGGCGCCGCCACCCACTGTTGCGACCGCCGCCAGGTCATCCCAGCCAATGTTGTTGCACGCCAGCAGGTCTTCAAAGACAGAGATCACGCCGCGTAGCGCATCCCGGATCAGGTTCTCCAGTTCCGCTCGGGTCACCTGGACACTGCCGCGATATCCCGGTAGCTCGACGGCCGCTTCGGTGATCGTCTGGGTGGACAGAAACTCCTTGGCCTGCCGGCATTCCTCCCGGAGCTGAGCGAGTTGACCGATCGCGGCGGTCGCCTCCGGATCACCATTGCCGGTGTGCCCGAGGCTCCGCAAGATGTGAGCCCGCAGCGACTGGTCGATCTGCTCACCGGAAAATTCCGGGTAGCGAACGGCCGCGGTGACGGGCTCGAAACCGGCTGCTGCGTTAGCCAACGTGATGGTGGTGCCGCCACCACCGAAATCGAGCAGCCCCACCACGCCGGCCGTCGGCAAGCCGGGACCGGCGTTCACCGCGGTCAACGCCGCGACGTTATCCGATACCAGCCGCGGAGCCATCCCGCTGCGGACAAACCCCGGACGGGTGCGCAGCGCGTCACGCAAGGCCTGGACCGCGCCGAATTCCCAATAGGCGGGAACGGCTATCGCAATCTTTGAGGAAACCGCATCGGCGCCGGCCGCAGAAACCATCGCGTCCAGGGCCTCGACCATCAAAAGCCCCGGCTCGTAGGTGGAGCCGTCGGCCGCGACCAGCGCCACCGATTCGCCCATGTGCTTCACGAAGCCGTTGATCAGCGTTCCCGGCTCGGTGAGATTCGGGTTCTCCGCGGGCACACCGATTTCCGGAGCGCGATGCGGAAACAGGGTCAGCATGGCCCGCCGTGTCACCGGCGCACCACCATCACGCACCGCGACCAGGGTCGTGGTCCCGATCGACAACCCCAACGGGTCGTGCATAAAGCATTACCTTGCATCGAATACGGTCGGCGGCCAGCATTCACCATAGCCGAAACCGGCCGCTAGCAACGTCAGACACACCGCAGAGGCCACGGTATCCGGCTCCGTGGGGTGTCCGGAAAAGGTGGCATTGCCCAAAGTGTTGTGGCACCGTCCGGTCGCCGGCGGATAGCACACCCTGTTGTTGCTGTTCAACCGAAGACGTCGTTGAGGGTGACGGTTTGCAGATTGCGGCCGTGGATGATGTCGAGCAATTGGCCGAAGCAGTGGGTGATGGCGGGCAGGTTGGCGTGTCCGAGCACGATCGCCTGCGGCTGAAACGACCTGTTCGCGGCGGCGATGAGGCCCGCTTCGCTGACCCGTCCCGAATCGCCGATGTCGCCGCTCCACAGTGTGATCGTGGTGTAGCCGAGATCGGCAGCGATGCGGTCGGTGGCGGGTGTGTGCCGGCCCCAGGGCGGCCGAAAGTACGGGGTTCCGTCGACGCCGTAGGTGTTACGCAGAAAGTCGGCGTTTCGCCGGATCTGGTCGGCGACGGCAGTGGGCGCGATGCGGGTGATGTCCGGGTGCGACCACGTGTGATTGCCTAACTGCACCTGCCCGGAGTCGACCATGGGCCGCAGGACGGGGGCGTTGATCGACCACGAGTTGTTGGCGCCGTTGACGAAGAACGTCAGTCGGGTGCCGCTGTCGCGGCAGAAGTCGGCGAACGCACCCACCACCTGCGCGCTGGTGCCGTCATCGATGGTCAACGCCAGCTGATTGCCGTTCCCGGAAGCCGGGTGAGCACACCGGGCGGCGGCTGCTTGTTCGGGACACCACGGGCGACCGGGCAGCCACCCACAACTGCAAGGCCGGCCATCGCAAGGCCACACAACACCCTACGACGATCAATCCGCCGCATGTCGCTACGGTACTGCCCGGAGCGTTCTCAAGGAAGAGGTCGGCAAATCGCTGTGTTCCTTGCGTTTCCGTCAATATCGGCCTTGCCAGCGCAGCCCTGGCAAAACGGTCACGACGCCTCCGACGGCAAGGTCACTCCGGGGGGCGGGCGGCCTAGCGCTACTGAGCGATCGCGATCAGCGCTCCGGGTTGAAGCCACCGAATGATCTGCACCAGCATTCCGTCGTCGGTCGCCACACAGCCCTCGGTCGGACCCCCGTCGGTGCTATGCAGGAAAAACGCCGCGCCATTGCCCGGGAGACGCTCGGGGTTGACTCCCATCACCACCGCGTGTTTGTACTGCGGAATGTCGAGGTTCTCACTGGCCGCGGTGTCGAACGGGCACTGCGCCTTCCGGCAGACCTGCATGGTGTTGAAGGTGGGGCTCCTCTCGTCACCGTCCCACCAGTGGTCCGGCCCGACCTGAACATACTTCAGCCCGCCACCCGGATTGGGCGCGGTGCCGAATGCGTAGGGCAGCGTGAAAACCCCCATCGGGGTCGCCGGATAACCGCTTTTGGCCTGCGGTGTCAGCCCGGCCGATCCGACATGCGCGGGTATGCCGGCGGCGACCGGTTGCCAGCCCGTTGGCCCGCGTTGATAGACATCCAGTTTGGCGTTCGAACCGCCAACGCCGACAACGGAAATCACTTGCGTGGCATTACCCACCGAACGGGCGAACCATGGACTGCTGGTCGCAGCACTCGTCGGCGCGACCAGCAGCGGAACGCAGACCGCGCACGCCACAGCGCATACCAGGCTCGTGAATCGGCGCATCGACTTATGATCGCATGATCGATTGCGCCCCAGCCCAAGGGCAAGTAAAGGTTTGGCCTCGATTGGATCGCTGGATGGCGGCACGCCGGCGGCTCGCTCCCGCCACGGGCTACCCGGCTATATGATCGGCCCCGGCGTGCTGCCGGCAACGTCTCGGCCGCAGGCCTTCTAGGTACCTTTTGCACCTGCTGCACCTCTTGCCAACGGATTGTAGGGGAACTCAGCGCATTCGATGACACCGACTAATCGCTATTCCACGCCGCCGGAAGACACCACAACGGTCAGGCTGGCGCCCGCTGACGAGGCGGCCCCACCACCGTTGACCGTCTGGCTCGGCCCGGCGATGTACACCTTTCCCGCTGGCCGCGACGTCACCGTGGGCCGCGACCGCACCTGCGACATCTTCCTCGGCGGCACCGACCTGGCCACCAGCCGGCTGATCGCCGGCACGCATGCGATCCTGCGGTTCGATGGCAAGCAATGGGTGATCGTCGACAAAAGCCGGACCGGTGTCTTTAGCGACGGCGTTCCGGTGGAGCTGACTGCCGTCCACGATCGCCAGAGCGTCAACCTCGGTAGCCCGGACGGGCCGCAGCTGACGTTCCGGGTCGCCACATCCGCGGTGGACTCGGGCCTGCATAACCCGCCGACACTCGCCCGGCTGCCGTCGGCCCCGGCGACCGGCGGCGTGCGGACGAGCGGGCTGTCCGCTCCCCGAATCCTGCGCCCCCGGCACGAACCCGGCCACCGTCGCGGGCGCTCCCCCGCCGTGGGGGACCTGGCCAACCGGGCCGGACACACCGGGTCGCCGACACCATGCGCATGCTGCTGCCGGTGCGCCCGGGGGCACCTCCACCCGGATCCACCACGATCGGTCGCGCCAAGACGAACGGCATCGTCGTGCACGACGCCCTGGCGTCCCGGGTACACGCGATGCTGGTGTTCACCCCGGCCGGTACCGAAATCCGCGACAACAACAGCAGCAACGGCACATTCGTCAACGGTCGACGGGTCACTCGCTCGCTGTTGCACGACGGCGACATCGTGACAATCGGCAACACCGATCTGGTTGCCTCGGGCCGCACCCTGGTGGCGCGCTCCGCGCCGGAGCGCACCGGCGGGCTCACCGTGCACGGGCTGGGTCTGACCATCAACGGTCGGCAACTGGTGACCGACGTCTCCTTCACCGCGAGACCGGGAACCCTGACCGCCATCATCGGGCCCTCCGGCGCGGGTAAGACGACGTTGGTCAAGCTGATCGGCGGTGCGTAGCAGCCCAGCACCGGGCTGGTCACCTTCGACGGGCACGACGTGCACGCCGAATATGCCTCGATGCGTTCCCGTATCGGGATGGTGCCCCAAGACGACGTCGTGCACCGCCAGCTGACCCTGCAGCACGCCCTGACCTATGCCGCGGAGCTGCGCCTGCCGCCGGACACCTCGGCAGCCGACCGTCGAAAGGTGGTCGCGTGCGTCCTCGCCGAGCTGGATTTGACTGCGCACCGAAACACCCGGGTCGACAAACTTTCCGGCGGTCAGCGCAAGCGCGCCTCGGTGGCACTGGAACTGCTGACCGGCCCGTCGTTGCTCATCCTCGACGAACCGACATCGGGGCTGGACCCGAATTTGGACCGGCAGGTGATGACCATGCTGCGCCAGCTCGCCGACGCCGGCCGGGTGGTGATCGTGGTCACCCATTCCTTGAGCTACGTGCGGATGTGCGACCAGATCGTGCTGCTGGCCCCCGGCGGCAAGACCGCGTTCGCCGACCCGCCGGCGCACATCGGGCCGGTGATGGGAACCACCGATTGGGCCGACATCTTCGCGCGGGTGAGCACCAATCCCGACGGTGCCCACCGGGCTTTTCTGCAACGACACCCCGCTGCATCGGCGCCGCGGCCCCCGAGCGCCGTTGTGGCGCCGCTCGGCAGCCCCCCACACACCAGCCGGTGGCGCCAGGTGATCACGGTGGCGCGCCGGCAGGTTCGCCTCCTCGCGGCCGATCGCGCGTATTTCGCGTTTTTGGCGATCCTGCCGTTCGTCCTCGGCGTGCTATTGCTGGCGGTGCCCGGCGGCACCGGGTTGGGGTTCGCCGACCCGCGCGGACCCCAGCCCAGCGAACCCAGCTCGATCCTGATCCTGCTCAACATCGCGGCGGTGTTCATGGGGACCGCGTTGACGATCCGCGATCTCGTCGGGGAGCGGTTGATCTTCCGGCGCGAGCAGGCGGTGGGTTTGTCGGCGTCGGCCTACCTGGTGGCCAAGGTTCTGGTGTACAGCGTCGCCGCGCTGATCCAAACCGCCGTGCTCACCGCGATTTTGGTCGCCGGAAAGGGCTCGCCCACCCATGGCGCCGTGCTGCTCGATGACGGCACCGCCGAGTTGTATGTGACGCTGGGGGCCACGGCGATCGCCTCGGCGATGGTGGGGCTGGCGCTGTCATCGCTGGCCCGCTCCACCGAACAGATACTGCCCATGCTGGTGGTGGCGATCATGGTCTCGATGGTCCTCGCCGGTGGCCTGATCCCGGTGACCGGGCGCGTGGGCCTTTCGCAGGCCTCCTGGCTAATCCCGGCGCGCTGGGGTTTCGCGGCCTCGGCCTCGACCGTCGATTTGCGCGCCATCGAGGCGGACGTGCCCGCCGACCGGCTGTGGTCACATTCGCCGCCGGAGTGGCTGCTGGACATGGGCATGCTGGCGTTGTTGAGCGTGGCGGTGACCGCCTTCGTCCGTTTCCGGCTGCGGCTGCCGGTGCACACCCACGGACGGTGACGGCGGTGGGGGTAGGCGACTCTGCCCGCGGGGTAATGCGCCTGTGACCGCGCGCCGGGTGCCCGACGAAGGTGATTTGACCGCCATGCCCGCGGTGGTAGCTTTACCTGGCAGCTCGGGAAGGGGTCGATGATGGTCGGTGACGCCGCCCATCCCGACCACGTCAAAACCTTGCCGGCCCACCAAGAGATCCTCGGTGACGTCGGGGGCGAAGCGGATCAGGCGGTGTCTTCGTTCACCGTGACGGAGGAGCGCAGCGCCGCGACGTTGGCGGTGGTGCGGTGCAGCTTCGGCACATAAGCAAGGGCCTGCTGGTCATGTTCGCCGGCGGTGATCCGTGGCGGGTCAACCAAAGCCTGCAAAGTGGTCGGCCGGCGGAGATTTCCAATCTGGCGCAAGCATTTCATGACGCCGGTGAATCCACCGCGGATGCCGACGACGCCTTCCAGCGGGCGCGGGAGCGGTTCGAACAATCCTGGAACCGGGAGACCGGCGAGCATCCCATCAACGACTCCCTCGAGGTGCGGCGGGCCACCGCATCGCTGGGTGTGCAGGCCGCCCAATTGCCCAAGATCGCCGTCGATCTGGAGGCCGTGGCGGCCAGTCTGGCCGAGGCGCAACGCTTCGCAGGCACGCAGATCGCCTCGCTCGAGAACGAGCTGCAGCAGATCGATGACGAGCTCGGCGAAGCTCTCGAACTGGAAAGAAACGGGCACCTGTCCGAGCTGGAAAAATCCATCCTCGATCAACACATCACCGAGCTCGAACAGCAAGCCATCGATGACACCGCCGCAACCCTGCGGCAGGTCGAGCACATCCGCGACGGTTACGCCGCCGAGTTGCAGAAGGCGCAGGCCAACCTGCGCACCGATGGGTATGACCCGGCGCTGGTCCAGGGCCTCGACGCGCCACTTTCCCCACCGAAACCGGAACAACCGGCCATCCCGATTCCACCGCCGGATACCGGCGCCGAAGACGTCAAAAAGTGGTGGGATTCACTCAGCCAGCAGCAAAAGGAGCAGCTGATCACCCAACACCCGCCGGAGTTGGGCAACCTCAATGGCATTGACGCCGACGTCCGCGACACGGTCAACCAGGCGGTGATGAACGATGACCTCAACCGAGTTTTGGACGCAGCTAAGGGGCACGGGGTGTCTCCGGAGGAGGTGGTGCGCAATCCGGCAATCTACGGGCTCTCGGCCACCGACATCACCCGGTATCAAAACGCGGTGAGAACGCGCGACGGGCTGAAGTACGACAGAGGACCCGACCCTGGAAACCCCAGGCCCGTCATGTTGTGGGCTTATGACCCGTTGGCCTTTAACGGTCAGGGCAAGGTCGTGATCGCAATCGGTAATCCGGATTGGGCCCGAAATACCGCGGTGATTGTGCCCGGTACCGGAAGCAGCGTGGCGCAGGGTTGGCTGGTCGGGCACGATGACGCGATCAACCTCTATGACCAGTCCCTGGCGGCCGATCCCGATCATCGCTACACCTCGGTGATGGCGTGGATGGGATATGACGCACCCGATGGATTCACCGACATTCGGGTCAGCCAGCCATGGCTGGCCCGGGAAGGGGGCGATCTGCTGGCCGGGGATGTCAACGCTCTGGCGGTTACCCACAACGGGCTGACCCCCGAGCACATCACGGTCATCGGGCACTCCTACGGGGCCACGACCGTCGCCGACGCGTTCGCCCACGGCGGCATGCGCGCCAACGACGCGGTGTTGCTCGGGTGTCCCGGCGCCGATCTGGCACGTAGCGCCGCCGATTTCCACCTCGGCGGCGGGCACGTCTACGTCGGCTCGGCGTCCAGCGACCCGATCAGCTGGATCGGCAATTCCGACGGCGTGCCGCGCGAGATGCTCAAGGACTACCTCAGGGAACACCACATCCCCCTCCCGGTGGCTGCCGGGTTGGGTATCGATCCGGCCGGCAGCGGATTCGGCTCGATCCGATTCCACGCTGAAGTGCCCGGCCACGGGTCTGTCAACGAACACGACCATTCGCACTACTACGTACGGGGCAGCGAGGCGCTGCGCAGCATCACCGACATCGCCAGCGGCCACCCCGATCGACTGGCAACCGACGGCATGCTCGCCGAGGGCAGGCGCCAACCGCACGTCGGTCCCCTCCGAATACCGGGCCTACCGGCCTTCATCGACCCGGAAGCCGACCGCCCACCGGATACCATCAACGATGATCACGCATACCGCACAGATGAATCTCCGCGGTGACCGTCGGGGCCGCTGCTGGTCTGCGCTGCCGGTGCTGGCGGTGTTGGCCGTGCCGCTCGTGATGGGAGGATGTGCGCTGATGTTCCCCAACCGCCACGATATCGAGCGCCCAGCAAACCCGATGTCGGATCAACAAGCCATGGCCCAGGTCATCGAGCCCGCAAAGCAGATCGTGAAAGACGCCGACCTGCAGGACGTCTCAGGAGGTTTCCGCTGGGAGTCGTGCAATGACCAAGGCGACCCGCCCTATCGGGGACTTGTGGAGATGAGCTTCAAGTGGCCTATGGATGACGCCAAGGGTTACCCTACCGAGGTCGAGCCGGACGCCTATCTCGAGAAGCTCGCCGCGACAATGGTCGCCCACGGCTGGAGCGACGGGCCCCCACCCGGGTGGCACTCATACGGAAGGGTCATCCACAAAGACGGGGTGGTGGCGGTCATGACACAGGATCCGGCCAGTGGTAGGGGGACTATTCGGGTCTCTGGTGAATGCCGCAACATGACCAACCATCGCCGTGACGGCACAATGCTGGGCTTCGAGATCACCAACCAATTACGTGACCGTTGATTGCCGGTGGGATCGCGGCCGGCGGCCAAGCCCACGGACGTGGTGTATGAGTTCGCTCGATCGCGTGACCCTTCGGTGGGCTAGTTCGCCGACGGTGCCGATCGCCGGGGCGCTAACATCAGTGTCTCACCGTGATACCGTAATGTATTGCGGTGTACTGACTTCCAGCGTCGCTACGGTGGGACGTGTCATCGAACGGATGGCCTTGGCGGGCCCGGAAGGCCACCGCGTGGCGTAGCGTGCGCTCGACAAAGCCGGTGTCTTGGGTCAGTGCGCGCTCCCAGCCCGGGATCAGCACGGCATAGGCGTCGACGACGAAGGCGGTCTAGCCGCACCCGCCGGTTCCCGGTGGGACGTCAGGGAAGTCGCTACATCCGGCAAGTTCGGTGTGGCAACACGCCGCTGCCGGCCCACCAGGCCGGTGCCCGGGCCGCAGGCGGGTCGCGCTCGGTGGTGCGCGGGGCGCGGCGGGCACGGGTGACGCCTGGCCAGCCGTTGTGCCGCATGATCGGTTCCACGGTGCGCCGCGCACCGGGATGTCGTGGCGGTGCAGGTGCGCCCCCATCTTCAGGCTGCCCTACCGGCTCTCCGGCTAGCGTTTCCCGTCGGCGTCGGGTCCCTAGTAGCCGGTCAGGATTCGGTGATGGCGCTGTCCCCCAGGGCCCGTTTCGACGGTGCCGATGAGCGATGCGCCCAGCAGGTGCGCGGGGCGATCGCCGCGCCCGGCATCCCCAGGGCGTGGTCGATCGATACGACCCCGAACCGCTCCTGGTGTTCGTCGATGAACGCACCGATCAGCGGTGTAGCGGGTCGCACTCCCGCGCGAAGAAAATCGTTGCGGCCTTGAGGATTTCGATAGTGGCCTCAAGCTCCCTGGTCTTGCGGCGTAGCTGCCAACGGGGTCCCGTGCGGCGCTTCATCAAAGGCGAGGACAAGGAGGAGATTGCCCGGCCGTTGCTCGAGGCCGCCGACTGAGAGGGCGGTGAGGCCTTTTTCACCTCATCAAGGCCGTGACCCGTGACAACCTCGACCAGCTCGTGAACAAGGCCCGACACTGACCCCAACCGGTACAGCAGATCCCGGATCGCGTCCTGGGTGCGAGCCACGTCTTGCGCGAAATCATCGAGGCCCTTAGCCAGCCTGTCGCACTGTGCGCCGATGCCGGCTATGTCGGTGCCCAGCGTCGCTAACGCCCGCCCAATCAGCTCACCCTCGGGGATCCGCTGCGCGCCCACCACCGAATTCGGGCCGGCCAGCGCGTCTTTCACGCCATGAAGCGCGCCAGCAAACGTGCGCCAGCAGGCCGCGGCGACTCGACAGCCCGGCCACGCCGGTGCTAGCGGCGCCGGCCCTCGAACAGGGGTTTGCCGTCGGGATCCAGAAAGACATCTCAGGAAGTTGAAAGTCAAGCCGTGAGTGGGAGAGGAGGTGGAAA
>NZ_JASBVP010000002.1 GCF_029961025.1 Mycobacterium sp. | reverse complement strand
AAACAGACCCCGGTCAACACGACCAGCACCCATCCCTACTAACCGATTAGGAGGCCTTGATGTCGTCGATGCTCGCGCCCAGATACAGCGACACATCCACCAGGTCTGCCGTGCCGGTTAACTCGTCGCTGCTGCCGACGGCCAGCAGCGAGCCGTCGGGGCCGATCAGGGCGAGCCGCTCAACACCGTCGAACACCCGGGGCTGGATGCGGTATCCGGCGGCCACCTGATCCCGAGACTGCGGCGCCCGCAAGATCGGCAACCCATGTTTAGACCTGATAGTGTCGCTGAACTCCCCGAACAGGTATTTGACGATGGTCGACATCGACGGCGCCGCGAATTGGAAATACTCCGGGCCCCGCCGGTCGGAGCGCGTGATAACAAACCAGCCGTCCTCACGGGATCCGAGGTAAAACAGCACTTCACCACCGGCGTTCCAGAACAGCGCCCGTCCGTCGTCGCACTCCGGTGTCAGCGTGTAGCCGGCACGCCGCGCCCACTCCTGTAGCTCAGGCGAGATCTCGATCCGCTCCGTCACCGCAGCACACCTTCCTTGAGTAGTTGCTCCACCCGGAGCACTTTCCCGGATTCGTCGAGTATCCGCACCTGCAGCGCGCCGCCGGGCTGGCCCACCGCCGGCTCGACCTCCGACACCTCGATCCGATAGCCCTCGGGAAGATGATCCAGCACATAGGCGTGATACGGCTGGCTTAGCGAATCGACGTGCAGGGCGCGTTGCTCCCAGGACGCGGGCTTGCCGTCCGCCATCACCGCCAAATATGTACCATCCTCCTCGCCGATGCGGTCCAGCTGGTCGCCGTAGAACCTCTTGAACTGCTCGACATCACCGAACGCGACCTTGGTGCCCGCCGCCGCCCCGTCGGGGCTGGCGTAGTGATACCAGTGTGGCCTTCCGGCCCCAGCTCGTTGAAACGCTCCTCGTATTGCTGCTGCGTGTAGGGGTTCCCGTGGGGGTCGCGGCCGAACGGGGCGTCGGGATCGGTCATCAGGTTCGCGGTGTCGGGGTGGATCCGGCCCGGATCGACCGGGTTGTCGGGGTATCGCCAATGCTCGTGCAGCGGCTCGCCGTAATGCGGGTCACCGGGCTGATCCGGTAACCGCTGCCACCCCTCGCCTGCCGGCTCATGTGAATGCACCGGGTCCTGAGGCTCGCCACCCGGGGGGTGGGACCCATGCGGCCCACCGCCGTCGCCAGGCCCGGGCGGCACCCCCTATGGGGCGTCGGGAGCTCACCGAAGTGGCCGGCCAGGGGTGACACGCCGGGCGGGTGCGGCATCGACGGTGCGTGGGCCGGCGCGAGTTGGGGCGGCTGGGCGACGTGCGGCACCGGCGCCGGTGCGGATCCGTCGACTGGCGCCGACACGCCTGCAGGCGGCGGTTCAAACAACTGGCCGCCCGGTGGCGGCAAGTGCTCACCCAAAGCCGCCGGCAGCGGTGGCTGGCCCCCCGGCGGAACAGACGCGGGATCCCGCGCGCCGGGTGAAGACAGATTAGCACCAGGATCGACGGATTCGCGCGGGCCGACCGGGGTCTCCGGCTGCCCCGGCTCAGCTTTGGGTGTGGGCGCTGACTCCACGGGTGGGCCCGGCCTGACGGGCGGCTCACCGGGCCCCGGCGGCGGCAGGCCCGTCGGGCGACCTCCGGCCGGTGGGTCGCTCTTGGGTAGATTGCCGCCGACGTTTTGAAGATCTCTTGTTAAAGCGTCGGAGGTCTTGCCGATATCACCCCAGGCGCCGCTGACCCGACCCAGGTCACCCGCCTCGCCCAGGGCGCGCCCGCCGCGGCCGACGGTGCCGGCGGCATCGGCCGCCTCGGCGGCTTCACCGGCGGCACCGGCTTCCCCGAGCCCGGGGATCCCCAGCATCGCGATGTCAAACAGGTTTTCCCCGGCCCCCAAACCGGGCCGGTCAGCGCGCCACTCCTCGGCATGCAGCAGTCCCCTGGCCAAGGTGGTGCGCGCCTGCGGATCCAGTGCATCGAGCAGGGGAGCAAAAGCGGGATCCCCCACCGCCAGGGTCTCGGCGACACCTTTGGCCAGGCCCTCCCAGGCGGCCGCCGCACCCTTGGGGTCGTAGGCGAACCGGGCCGGGTCAAGCTGCTGGAGGCTTTCCCCCATCCCCGCAGCGCCCTTAAGCACCCCCTCACCCACATTGGTGTAGGTATCAAACACCGTCGCCAGCGGGTTGCCGACCTCCTCACCCACAAAATGGGTGATCTCGGCGCGCACATAGATCTGTAACCCCCGCACCAGCCCGTCAAGCACCTGCATGCCCTCGCGCAGCAGCTGCTGGCGGGCCTGGGCTTGGCGCATCAGGTTACCCAGCACCGCCTTAATGTCCTCGGCGATCTTTTTGACCTCCTCAAGGCCGTGACCCGTGACAACCTCCACCAGCTCGTGAACAAGGCCCGACACTGACCCCAACCGGTGCAGCAGATCCCGGATCGCGTCCTGGGTGCGGGCCACGTCTTGCGCGAAATCATCCAGGCCCTTAGCCAGCCTGTCGCACTGTGCGCCGATGCCGGCGATGTCGGTGCCCAGCGTCGCTAACGCCCGCCCAATCAGCTCACCCTCGGGGATCCGCTGCGCGCCCACCACCGAATTCGGGCCGGCCAGCGCGTCTTTCACGCCATGAAGCGCGCCAGCAAACGTGCGCCAGCAGGCCGCGGCGGCGTGCATCTGCGCCGGGTTGCCATCCGGCCACACATCCCCGACAAACGCCTGCACCAGCGCCCACAGCGGCGGGGGCGGCACCCCGGGACCCAGGGTCCACGGCGCCCCGGGGGCCGCGAACTCACCCGGGGCCGTCGGCGTCACCAACACCTGCGCACCCCCACCCAGCGTCGACGCCGCCTCCGCCCGCGAGTAATTAGACGCCGACACCTGGACCTTGAACCCGGTGCCCCGGCACGCATTGACCGCAGCGGCCGCCGCCGTCAACACCGACTCGGCCGCATCCTGATACTGCAGCCCGAACACCTCACCGGCGGCATCCTGACCCGTGTTCGCCCCAAAACCCCCGGTCAGCGCCCCCACCGCCGCCACCAAACCCTCGCCGACCGCCACCACCGCGGCCCCCGCGCCATCCAAGGCAGCAGGATCCACCGCCAGCGGCGCCATCAGCTCATGACCACATGCTCAGATTCTGTGCCATCACCCCGGTGAAGTTGGTGTGCGCGGTGCCACCCGCTTCCTGCAGCCGCGCCAGCGCCACGCGCATCATCTGCTCACCACCAGCCCAATGCCGATGCGCCAGCACATGAGCCGCCGCCGCCTGCCCCGACCACGTGGCATGCAGAGTGGTCACCAAAAAAGTCGTGACCGACTAGTTCCATCTCGTAGAGCGCCATCTCGTAGAGCGCGTCCTCCACCGACATCGGCCGGGCTGGATGCTCCTTGACGCGGACGATGCGGCCCGGCTCGTGGTAACCGTTCTGGTCGGGGATGCACTTTGCGCGGTGTCCGGCTGCTGCGGTGGGGAAAGGCTGCGGGGGCCGCGGTGGTGGCAACGATCTTGGTTTTGAACTCCTCGGCTCTCATGAACTGCGCCGCCTAAAAACATGCCCACCTCGTGTGCGCATTTTTCGCCGACTCCGACCTGCGCTACATCACCGCATAGAAGTCTACATATTCGGCTTAGTATATGGTTAGGTACAACCTGGATTGTGTACTACCTGGGAGTTCCACGATCACTTCCGGGCGTGTAAACGAGAAGGTCATCATGTTCACGCCGACGACACGGCTCGTCGAATTCGAACGCTAAATTTGGGTTTTCAAGGAAGGTGTGGTATTGTGCATCGGAAATCCAATAGAATTCGATGTAATCGACCATTGCGTTCGAGATCGGGATTCCAAGGTAATATCGATCTGAATCTGTTTCCTTTCCAAGTCAGTATCGTCCTTCCCTGGAAAAGTAAGTTTTCTCAAATTTCATTCATTCCCTCCCACATCTGGACGATCATCTACTGTCAGATCTTCTAGCGGAACTTTGAAGCCGTCAATGACCGCTTCGGGCATTCCTTGAGGCAATAACCCACCCGGAATCCACTTGGCGTTCACACCCGGTTCGTTACCCGATGGTATTCTTAAGTTATAGTCCTGCAGGTTGCGGATGTCGACGCGGATTACATTGCCCTTTAAATAACCGTCGGGCAGTCCGAGCGCCTTTTCCAGTGCAGCGGGGTCACCCTTGGTCGCATCCATAAGTGCGTCAATCTCCCTGCTTGGAAACACAATCCAACGTGGGTACGAATTCGACCATACCAATTGTGGCTCTTCATAAATGACTGTGTAGTCGGGCTCTGAATCCGCCGGTTTCCAGTAGCGATCGGGCGATGTAGTTGGTGAGGTTGCGAAATCCCAGGGCGGATCCTCGGAGGTGTCCGAGGCGGCCGTTGATCGCTTCGGTGGGGCCGTTGGACGTGCCGGGCCGGTCGAAGTAGGCCAGGATGTCGGCGGCGCGTTTCTTCAGCGTGCGGCCAAGGGTGATCAGTTCCTGTAGGGGCTTGGGGACACCGGTGCTGAGTGTGGCGATCAGCGCTTCCAGCATGGCGCGGCCTTTCTTGCGGTCGGGTTCTCGGTAGGCGGCCACGGCGCGCTGATACATCGTGCAGGTGGCTTCGACCTCGGCGTGGGCATCGAGGGTGAACAGGGCCGTCAGCCGGGCTTTCTGCTTGTCGGTGAGCAGATCGGCCCCGGTCTGCAGGGTCCGCCGGCAGGCGTAGAGCGGGTCGGTCTTGCGGCCGCGGTGCCCGCAGGTGCCCAGCTGGACCCGGCGCCGGCACTCGTCGAGGGCGTTGCCGGCCAACCCGGACCACATGAAAGGGATCGACCCGTCACCGTCGCCGCGTCGGGCAGCTCTTCGGCGGTGGCGGTCTTGAACCCGGAAAAGCCCTCCATGGCGACAACTTCCAGGCTGTCACGCCAGGACTGCTCACGCTGGGCAAGCCACTGCTGGAAAGCTCGCTTCGAGCGGCCCTCAACTATGTCCAAGAGTCAGGCCGCATCGGTCTTATCCCTCACGGGGGTCAGGTCGATGATGACGGTGACGTACTTGTCGCCACGACGGGTATGGCGCCACACGTGTTCGTCGACCCCGATTACCGCCACCCCGTCGAAGCGGGCCGGATCAGCGATGAGTGCCCGCTGGCCTTCGGTGAGCACCGCGTTGTTGGCGGTCTTCCACGACACCGCCAGCGCCTCGGCGACCCGCGCCATGCTCAGGTGCTGGCAGACGAGGGCTTTAAGCGCCCAGCGCAACCCCCGGCGGGAGAGCTTGGCCCGTGGCTCGGCGGCCTTGCTGCTGTCTTGGCGCCACACATGCGCACAGCCGGCACACCGGTTCCGGCGCACGGTGACCAGCAAGGTCGTGGGCCGCCATCCGAATGGCTCGTGCACAAGTTGACGGGTGACGCTGTCACACACGCTGCCCCGTTCCCCGCAGCGGCGACACCACGAGTCGTCATCGCTGATCCGGCACGCCAGCACCGCCCGATCAGGTTGCAGGCGTTGTCCGGTCACCTCCAGCCCGAGCTCATCAAGGCGGCAGATGGTCAGATCGGGGCAAGCGACGGTAGCGTCAGGCACGTCGAGGTCTCCCAGTTAAGATGCGTAGGAATCCTCATCCTCGGGAGACCTCGACCCCTATCCCGGCAGCGACGCGCCGACCACCTCTACACCCTCAACCGCGAAGAGCCCCAATTTTGCCGATTATCCTGTTACCAGTGCAGTTCGAAACTGCAGACGAATTCGGTGACTGCAGTGTTAGCCCGAAGTTGCGGCGGTTTGGGTGGGTGGATTCGTGGCTGACGTGGGTTTTTGCTGGTGGTGTGGGGTCGTGGTTCTGGCTACGCGGCGGTCAGCGGGATGGGGGTGCCGATAAGGTCGAAGGCGCGGCGTTGGTCGGGGGTGGGTTCGGCCAGTGTGGGTACCGTGGCGTTGGTGCCGTGGTAGTGAATGTCGTTGCGGGTCAGGGTCGCTAGGTGATCGAGCAGGCCGCGGAAGCTGCGCAGCGGGTTACCGTCTGGGTCGTGCTGGGTCGAGGCTTTGGCCTGGGCCTGTGGTGAGCGTTGTGCGGGCGCGACGGGGTTGTCGCGGGCGGGTGGGTGTTCGTCGGTGAAGGTCAGCGACGCCCAGGCTTTACGCAGGTGCCAGACCAGGTAGCAGGCCAGCAGGCAGATCAGCACGTGGGCGCGGACACGCTTATCGAGGCGGTGATGGATGGGCCGCAGATCCAGATCATCGGCCTTGATGCTGCGGAAGTCGCGCTCGACGTGGGCGAGGTTTTTGTAGCTTTCCACCACGGCTGCTGGGGTGAGGGTATCGGCGTCGACGCTGGTGCGCAGCACGTAGATGCCATCGAGGCTGGCCTCGGCATCGATGCCGGCCTGGTCACGCTGGTAGGTGAAGCTGGTGTCGGTGATGGTGCGGTGAAAATGCTTGCCCACGTTGTGTTTGACGATGATCCGCCCAACGGCTTCACCGATCTTGCCTGCCCCCTTGAGGGTGCCGCGGGCCACCCGCTCGGCGATGGCGGCCAGGTCGGCCTCGGTGGCGGCTAGCAGCGCGGCGCGTTTGCGGGCCCGCTCGGCGGCCAGGGCGGGGTTGCGGCAGGCGATCAACCGTTCCCCGGGGTAGTCGGGGTGGGCGATCTCGGCGAGATCTTGGGTGTCGAACAGGCTCATCTGCAGCGGTCCCTTGTCGGCGGCCAGGGTGGCGATCTGGGGTGCACGCAGGGCGGTGATCCACCCGAAACCGGTTCCCGCATCGGTGTTAAGCTCTCTCAGTGCGCTGATGCGTGCACTGGTGATCATGCCGCGATCCCCCACCAGCACCAGCCGGGTCAACCCGAACGTGTCGCGCAGCACCTCGACGATGTCGGTGAACGCGACCGGGTCGGCGGTATCTCCGGAAAACACCCGCACCGCCACGGGGCGTCCGGCCGGGTCGGTGAGCACCCCGTAGTTGATCTGCGGCAGGCCCTTTTTGCCGTCGCGGGAATAGCCATGGGCGGCCAGCTCACAGCACCGCCCGGTCACCCATGAGCTGGTCAGATCGAACAACGCCATCCGTGACGGGTTCGCCGCTGGCCCAAGGTGTTTAGCGGCCAGCTTCTTCTCGATCGCGTCCTGACGATTCGCCAGCCAGTCCATCGCGGCATACACCTCATCGGTGGAGGCGCCAGCCACGTCCAGGTCGGGCCCCAAGGTGGTATCGGCCCACCGCGACAACGTTGACAGCTTGGACGCCGGACGGATCACCCGCGAAATAACCAACCCCAGCACCAGATCGCGGGATCGACACGCCGGACCCAGGAGCGCCGGAAACCCCAGCCGACGCGCCATCGCCGCCACTGCGGCCACATGCCCGTGCGGCAGCGAGCGGGTGATGGTGCAGGCCGACTGGGCAGGCACCATCACCTGTCCCTTCAGCGTCGCCTCGATCGCGGCGATCACCTCCGCGGGCAACTTGGACAGGTTGGCCAGGGTCTCGTGGCGGACCTTCGTCCCGTCGCGGTAGGTGCGACGCACCAGCACCGACTCATAGCGGTGCACGTTGCCGGCCTTGTCCACATATTTGCTCGGAGTCCGGGCTACGTGCATCCGCACAGGTTTGACCATAACTGAATATTACAAGGCGAACTCGTCAATCAATAGCATCAACACACCATATTCACTGGCTACACCTTCGGCAGACCAACCCGCACAGACCCCAGCTCAACCCCCAAATTGCCTAACTGACCCGCCGTAACTTGGGGTTAGCGAAGGTTCCATCCAACGCATCGTCCGATTTCATGTAGCGCCTCTCGAGACAGCTCTGGGTGCCTCTCGTGAAACCGTTGCAGAATGTCATTCACACCTTGCTCTAATGTCATGTTTCCCCATTCTATGGGCATACTGACAGCCTCCCGTACTAGTTCTGAAACCTTCGCGGCGAGTACTTCACCTTGCGCCGTTCCGAATATTTCTAAGATCTTTTCCTTGTCAATGCGTGGAATCCGCGACCCTTTGATTGCAGCTACAACAGCCGCGTTAATTGCATCCGCATCCATCAGTTCAATACTTTCCGCGCTCAAAGATAGTGGTTTCAGAACCGGTCTCTGGGTCGATGATCACTATCTTAGTCACATTTGGGTTATCAATGAGTCGTGGAAGTTCAACCGTTTCCCACACGCTGCCTGGACGCAGATTCGATCCTATAACTGCATGAATCTCACCCCGCACATTTTCAGCATACATCCCAGAAACCCTAGACCACCATTCTTGTGCTACGGGGTCATCAAAACTGAACTCGGGTGGTATTATACCGTTTTGTTCCAGCAACCGTTCCAGTGTGGTTCCCTCATGCGACGCCGCATACAGATCCGCTGCGCCGTTACCACCGGCTGACTCGGGCCCAATTCCAAGTCCCTCGGCAGTTCTTCCAGACCAGAAAAATGCGCCATCTGGAGGTGGGGTAACAAGTTCGGGAGCCGGCAATTGATAAGGGCCGACGAAGCTACTTTCAAGATTAGTCGTCTCGTTGCTGGCGCCATCGTCCCCGTGAGGACTTCCGTGCTGGGTCGGTGACCCGTCGCCGGGCGGATGCGAATTGGGTCCATGCGGCGGCTCGTCGGCCGGGGTAGGTGGCTCGGGTGAACGGCTCCCCGCGGGTGGAGAGCCAGGGGCGTGCGGCCCCGGAGGTGTGTGGGCCGGCGCGGGCGCCGGTTCAGAGGGGTGGATACCGCTTGACGGCAAGGGTTCGCCTGGTGCAGCCGGTAGGGGTGGCTGGCCCCCCGGCGGAACAGACGCGGGATCCCGCGCGCCGGGTGAAGACAGATTAGCACCAGGATCGACGGATTCGCGCGGGCCGACCGGGGTCTCCGGCTGCCCCGGCTCAGCTTTGGGTGTGGGCGCTGACTCCACGGGTGGGCCCGGCCTGACGGGCGGCTCACCGGGCCCCGGCGGCGGCAGGCCCGTCGGGCGACCTCCGGCCGGTGGGTCGCTCTTGGGTAGATTGCCGCCGACGTTTTGAAGATCTCTTGTTAAAGCGTCGGAGGTCTTGCCGATATCACCCCAGGCGCCGCTGACCCGACCCAGGTCACCCGCCTCGCCCAGGGCGCGCCCGCCGCGGCCGACGGTGCCGGCGGCATCGGCCGCCTCGGCGGCTTCACCGGCGGCACCGGCTTCCCCGAGCCCGGGGATCCCCAGCATCGCGATGTCAAACAGGTTTTCCCCGGCCCCCAAACCGGGCCGGTCAGCGCGCCACTCCTCGGCATGCAGCAGTCCCCTGGCCAAGGTGGTGCGCGCCTGCGGATCCAGTGCATCGAGCAGGGGAGCAAAAGCGGGATCCCCCACCGCCAGGGTCTCGGCGACACCTTTGGCCAGGCCCTCCCAGGCGGCCGCCGCACCCTTGGGGTCGTAGGCGAACCGGGCCGGGTCAAGCTGCTGGAGGCTTTCCCCCATCCCCGCAGCGCCCTTAAGCACCCCCTCACCCACATTGGTGTAGGTATCAAACACCGTCGCCAGCGGGTTGCCGACCTCCTCACCCACAAAATGGGTGATCTCGGCGCGCACATAGATCTGTAACCCCCGCACCAGCCCGTCAAGCACCTGCATGCCCTCGCGCAGCAGCTGCTGGCGGGCCTGGGCTTGGCGCATCAGGTTACCCAGCACCGCCTTAATGTCCTCGGCGATCTTTTTGACCTCCTCAAGGCCGTGACCCGTGACAACCTCCACCAGCTCGTGAACAAGGCCCGACACTGACCCCAACCGGTGCAGCAGATCCCGGATCGCGTCCTGGGTGCGGGCCACGTCTTGCGCGAAATCATCCAGGCCCTTAGCCAGCCTGTCGCACTGTGCGCCGATGCCGGCGATGTCGGTGCCCAGCGTCGCTAACGCCCGCCCAATCAGCTCACCCTCGGGGATCCGCTGCGCGCCCACCACCGAATTCGGGCCGGCCAGCGCGTCTTTCACGCCATGAAGCGCGCCAGCAAACGTGCGCCAGCAGGCCGCGGCGGCGTGCATCTGCGCCGGGTTGCCATCCGGCCACACATCCCCGACAAACGCCTGCACCAGCGCCCACAGCGGCGGGGGCGGCACCCCGGGACCCAGGGTCCACGGCGCCCCGGGGGCCGCGAACTCACCCGGGGCCGTCGGCGTCACCAACACCTGCGCACCCCCACCCAGCGTCGACGCCGCCTCCGCCCGCGAGTAATTAGACGCCGACACCTGGACCTTGAACCCGGTGCCCCGGCACGCATTGACCGCAGCGGCCGCCGCCGTCAACACCGACTCGGCCGCATCCTGATACTGCAGCCCGAACACCTCACCGGCGGCATCCTGACCCGTGTTCGCCCCAAAACCCCCGGTCAGCGCCCCCACCGCCGCCACCAAACCCTCGCCGACCGCCACCACCGCGGCCCCCGCGCCATCCAAGGCAGCAGGATCCACCGCCAGCGGCGCCATCAGCTCATGACCACATGCTCAGATTCTGTGCCATCACCCCGGTGAAGTTGGTGTGCGCGGTGCCACCCGCTTCCTGCAGCCGCGCCAGCGCCACGCGCATCATCTGCTCACCACCAGCCCAATGCCGATGCGCCAGCACATGAGCCGCCGCCGCCTGCCCCGACCACGTGGCATGCAGAGTGGTCACCAACGAATCGATCTCACCCAGCATGCTTTCGGCATAACGCTGAAACTCACCCATCCGCTCCACCGCCTCGGCCAACGCCGCCGGATCCACCCGAAACGCCTCAGCCATCGGCCACACCCCCCAACCGCTGCGCCGAGATCGACTCGTTGTCTTGAAACTCCACCCCGGCGCCACCGACCGCCTCGGCCAAAATCGACAACCCCAGCATCACCTCACCGGCCCCGCGATGCCACAGCTCCCACGCCGAGGCATACGCGCGCCCCGACACCCCCTGCCAACCGCCCAGCATCTGGCCGACCTGCCCATCCAGCTCAGCCAGCCTGGCCCGCAGCGCCTCGGCGCCACCACAAAGCGCCTGCGCGACAACCGTCATCGCCGCCGGATCCACCCGCAGCGTCTCATCGGAAGCCACCCGACAAACCTAACCACGCACCTGGGCGGCCACAACTCAGCCCGCCAACACCGGCAGCGCCCCGGGTGTCGCCAACCCCTCCACGATCGACCAGCCCTGCTCGTTTTCCGGCGCCGAAGTCGACAACTGCGCCACCCCCGGGGGGCGGCCACATACACCGTCGACGGGTTGGCCGCCACCCCGCCGCCGGCCATGGTGTCACGCAGCAGCGATATCGTGCTCGCCTCGTCCGCCAGCGGAAAGATCAGCTAGAGGGGCAGATTCCAGTCAACGTCGCGACACCGAGGCTATGGGGAGGTTGTCGTAGAAGCGCAGCGAAAGACCCGACACGGCGACGTGGAGAAGCAGCAGTGGTTCGGTCGGCTGATTGCGCAAGGGGTCAGCAACCGCCAAGCGTGCCGGATCGTGGGAATCAACCGCAGGACCGGGACACGCTGGCGCTACGAGCGCACAATCCGCTGAGCCGTGCAGCACCCAAGCCGCGCCATCCTCGATATGTGTCGCTGACCGAGAGGACAACGATCGCCGACGTGCACCGCGGCGGTGTCGGTGTGCGGACCATCGCCGAGGAGCTGGGCAGGGCGGCCTCGACGGTCTCGCGGGAGCTGCGCCGCAACGCCAACGATCAGGGCCGCTCCCTGCCCGCCACGGGGAGCGGCTCAGCGTCGAGCGGCAATCCCGGCCGCGGACCCGCCGCCTAGCGCGTGATGAGCAGCGCTGCGCTGTGGTGGCCGAGCTGTTGGGCAAGCGGTGGAGCCCCCGAACGGGTTGCCCATGAACTGCCGGTGCGGTTTCCTGACCAGCCCGAGCGCCGTCTGTGTACCGAGTCGATCTACCAGGCGATCTATGATCCCAAGACCGCGTTAACCCGTCCGGCCAAACGGCGGCGCCGGCGGCGCCGACGCCGGGTCCAGGGCCTGAAACGCCGTGGCCGGCTCACCGCTATGACGATGATCGCTGATCGACCGGTCGAGGTCGAGGCCCGGGTGCAGGTCGGGCATTGGGAGGGGGATTGCCTCATGGGTGCTGGAAACCGGTCGGCGATCGGCACTCTCGTCGAACGCGTCACCCGCTTTGTCATGCTTGTCCACGTGCCCACGAGCCGACCGACCGCGGAGGCGATGCGCGATGGCGTCATCGACGCACTGGGCGCTTTTTACCGCCCATCTTCGCCGGACGCTGACCTGGGATCAAGGCAAGGAGCTTGCGCTGCATCAACAGATCACCGCCCACATCGGCACACGGGTGTTCTTCTGTGACGCGCACTCGCCCTGGCAGCGGGGTTCCAACGAGAACACGAACGGCTTGCTGCGCGACTATTTTCCCAAAGGGCATTGACCTGGACCACATCTCACCCCAGGAACTGCAACGCGTCGCGACGAAATCAACGACCGGCCCCGCAAAACTCTCGGTTGGGCCCGACCGACCGACCCGGTGGGATCACGATCCACCTCAGCCAATAACTCCTCGACACCGGCAGTGGGCGACACCAAATCATAGGCGTGGAAGCGCAGCTTGCGATCACACCAGGACGACGACCACATGCCGGTAGTCTTCGTGTAGCGCAGCCGAGCGATCGTGAACCTGGTCCACTCGCGCCCCTATACGCCCGCCAGGGCGGGCGGCACTCCACGATCATCCGATGACGCTCAACAACATCCACCTCAACGCGGACCGCGTCGCCGACCTGGGCAGGCACCCTGTCCCGACACCACCGCCGCACCCGCGCCACATCCATCTCCGGCAAACCCTCCACTTCACTAGGGTTGCAACCATCCCGTTGCGACGTTCACTGGAATCCGCCTGGCGTTACTGGCGCCGACCGGTGCGGGCCGTGCCCGAAGGATGACTACCGTGATTGCCAGAGAGCAATACGATCAAGCCCATGTCGCAGTTACCTCCCCCGCCGTCTCCGGGGCCACCGATAGCGTCTCCGCCGTGGCCACCGGCAATGCCACCAGCGCCGAGGCGGCCACCATCACAGTGGCTGACACGCATCCTGCTCGTGACTGCGCTGGCGGTAATCGGCGCCATCGCGATCGGCGCGTGGTTTCGGCCGCTGCCAGACAACAAGCCTCTCCCCGCCTCGCCTGGGCCTACCTTCACCGACCAGCAAGTCAGCGACGCCAAGGCGGGCGTATGTGCGTCCTATCAGCAAGTGCACAGCGCAGTCGGCCTGAATATGGCCCGTGATTTAGGGAACGACCCGGTCGCGCAACTCCTCGTTGCGACCGCCGCAAGACAAGCACTCCTTGCAGGGAGCGAATACCTTATAACCACGCTATCCGAGGAGCCGGCGACCCCGCCGGATCTCGCAGCGGCAGTTCGGAAGCTAGCAACTTTATTCCAAAACTACACGATTGATTATCTGAACGGCCGTATGAATTCCGAAATCGAATCGTCGTTGCGCGTGGGCGACGAGACGACTTTGGTGATCGAAAGGCTGTGCAAGTGAACTTACCTCCAGGAAAATGGTCGTTGTTGCTTGTCGGTCATCAATGGCCGTATGACACAGCGGTGGAGGCTATAAATATCGGTGCGGATAATCGGGCAGCGATTCAAACCGGATACAACGATCTTGCGGACATCGTGTTCGCGGCCGTGCGGGTCGAGAGACGCGAACTCGTCAGCGCCGCCGTGGACACCATCACCGCGATCACCCAGAGCCGGCCGGGTTACCGGGGGTGGGGAATCACGGTCGAAGGATTCTGGGCCGCACACGGACTAGACACCGCAGTTTCGAGTGAGTGAGTGAGGACACCATGTTCGTGGACACCGGACTGCTGCACGCGGGAGCCAGCGATTCGCAGCGCGCGGGCAAGCACGCCCAGGACGGCGCGCATCACCTTGCGCGCGCACCGCTGCTTGCGGGGATGTTCGGTGACTTCGCGGTCGCCGAGGCGTTTCATGCGGCCATGAGCGCCGCGCACGCCCACCACGTCACCACCCTGGTGGCGCATCACCAGGCCCTCACCGGTATCGGCGAGAAAGCGCATCACGCGGCGGCGAATTTCACCGGGACAGAGGAGCGCAACACGAAGCTGTTGCGGGACGTGGTATGAGCTACCGGCACATCGACCACGACAAGCTGGCTGTGGTGGCCGGGGATCCCTGGCAGGTCAACGCCACCCTGCAGCATGGCCGGCCCGCGCACATCAACGCCCTGGCGCAAGCGTTTCATAACGCGGGTGAATCCACCGCGGATGCCGACGAGGCCTTCCGGCGGGCGCGGGAGCGGTTCGAACAGTCCTGGAACCGGGAGAACGGCGAGCATCCGCTCAACGATTCGGCTGAAGTGCAGCTGGTTACCCAGTCGCTGGGTGTGCAGCTCGCACAGCTGCCCAAGATCGGCGCCGACTTGGAAAACATCGCCGCCGGTTTGGCCGAGGCGCAACGCGCCAGCGCGGGCTACATCGCTAGCCTCGAAAACCGATTGCACCTCATCGATCGGAACTCGACGACGCGATCGCCGCAGAGAATTCTCCCTACGTGACTGCCGCGGAGCGCACTATCCTTGATGAACACATCAACGGCCTCTACCAACAAGCCATCGACGACACGCAGGCAACCCTGCAGCAGGTCATCTACGTGCGGGCTGGCTACGCGGGCACCCTGCAGTCCGTGGAGGCCACCCTGCGCGCCGATGGGTACGACCCGGCGCTCGTCGACGCTGGGGACGCGCCGGGATCGGCGCCCAAACCGGACAGCCCGGCCATCCCGGTTCCGCCGCCGAACACCAGCGCCGAGGATGTCAACAAGTGGTGGAACTCGTTGAGCAACGAGCAAAGAACCCAGCTGATCGCTCAACACCCACCGGAGTTGGGAAACCTCAACGGCATTCCGGTCATCGCCCGCGACGAGGTTAACGAGGCCGTGATGAACGACGACCTCAGCCGGGTACAGGATCTCGCCAACCAGCACGGGGTGCCGGTAGACAACGTGCTATTCGACCCCGCCAAATACGGCCTGTCAGCGGCCGCCGTCACTCGCTACAACAACGCGGTACAGACTCAAAAGGGGCTCAACACAGATGCTACGAACCCCGATGGCAGCAAAAATCCCGTCTTTCTGCATACCTATGACCCCGAGGCGTTCGGTGGGCGAGGCCGCGAAGCCATCGCTATCGGCAACCCCGACAAAGCAGACAACACGGCGGTGCTGGTTCCCGGAACCGGCAGCAGTGTCCGCGACGGCTATCTTTCCCACCTGGATGGGCGCAATCTGTACAACGAGGCCAACGCTGCCGACCGCAGCAAGGCGACGTCGGTGCTGGTGTGGATGGGCTATCACGCTCCAGACAGCCCTACTGACCTTCAGATCGGCCAGACGACGTTGGCACGAGACGGGGGCCATTTGCTGGCCACCGACGTCAACGCACTCGGTGTGACCCACGAGGGCTCCCCCTCACACGTGACTGTAATCGGCCATTCCTACGGCTCAACGACGGTGGCCGACGCCGCCGCCGGCTCCGGGATGCACACCAATGATGTGGTGCTCGTCGGTTGCCCGGGTACGGATTTGGCTCGCAGCGCAGGTGATTTCAACCTTTCACCGGGCGGCCACGTGTACGTGGGCGCGGCATCGTCTGACCCGATCACCCACTTCGGCGGCATCCAAGAACACATGCCCGGCACCGGCGTCACAATCGGGCTGGGCAACGACCCGGCCGTCGAAGGCTACGGCTCCACCCGGTTCAAAGCCGAAGTCCCCGGCCTGACTTCGCCATTGAGCGATCACAGCTCCTACTTCACGCCGGGAGACGAATCGTTGTTCAGCATCGGCGATATCGCCTCCGGTCATGGTGACGCACTGGCCCTCGACCACATGACGGCACCCCACCGCGGCGCCTACTGGCTGCCCGACGACATCGACCCGGAGGCCACTCGGCCAGGAACAGGCGGTCACTACCATTAGCAAGTCCTCGCAAGCCCTTCAGCGCTCAATCGCGATCTTTGGTCACCGAGCCTTGGCATGCGCCAGCGCGGCTTTGATAATCGTTGCAGTTCAATCCTGTAGCACAGTAAGGAATTTGAACGAAGGAGTGGTTCACCCGATGACCCCAGAGCAATCGAAGGCCCAAGTTATCGACGCCGCCCGCGAAATTATCCAACTTCTCGGCCTCAAAAGTGTGTATGTAAACTTCAGCCGCGAGTCATGCAACGACCAGGCGGTCGCGCCGTTTCGCGGTGTAGTAGGGCTCGGTTACCAACATGCATCAACGCTTGACGAGTCGGAGGCCGAGGTCCAGCGCATGTTGGCCGTACTCAAGCAACACGGCTGGAGCGGCGGGGGCGATTTCCACAGTCATTCCCCGAACGTGACCAAGCAGGGGGTGACCGCGGTCTTCAATCCGTACTCACCAGTCCAAAACTTCGGCGGAACCATCACAATCTACGGGGAGTGCCGCGACATGACCACGAAAGAGAACTCTGTACCCGAGCCGATACCGCCAGATCAGTTGAGATGATGGTCGCATCGCAAACGCCCAAACACACCGATTATGAGTCCGTCTAGTATTTTAAGATGTCGTCCCAGCTGGCGACACCTTCCGCGTTGACTCACCCAAAATGCGCGCGTAGCTTCCTTCGTTGCCTCATGTATGGTCCGAACGTCATCGCGGTGCTGGTGTTCTGCTGGGCGGTGCTGAGCATGCCCGCCGACAAGCGGCTGGCGCCGATACTGGGGGAGCTGGTGGAGCGGCTGCGTCGTTGCGAGGAGTTCGACATCGACGACGACACCGCCCGCGCTGCGGACGGGCATGTCGGCGGCCACCATTGATCGCCGCCTGGCGTCCGAGCGCAAGAAGCATGAGCTTAAGGGCCGCAGCCACACCAACCGGGCTCGCTGCTCAAAAGCCAGATCCCGACCGCGCCTGGGCCGATAGGGACGACGCGGTGCCCGGGTTCGTTGAGATCGACCTGGTCGGCCATGAGGGCGGCAACGCCGCTGGTGAGCACGCCTACACGCTGACCGTCACCGACATCGCCCCCGGCTGGACCGAGAACCGCAGCGCGCCCAACAAGGCCCGCAAATGGGTACTGGCCCCGCTGGACGATATCGCCAAGATCATGCCCTTCCCGATCCTGGGTGTGGACAGCGACTGCAGATCGGAGTTCTTCAATTACCACCTGCTGGCGTGGTGTGAGCACCTGCTGGCGTGGTGTGAGCACCTGCTGGCGTGGTGTGAGCAGCGCCAGATCACCTTCACCCGCTCGCGGTCGGGCAGCAAAGACGACGGCTGCTGCGGGGAACAGAAGAACTGGGCGGTCGTGCCCATCGTAGTCGGCTACCATCGTTACGATACCAAGGCAGAAGTGTTGTTGCTCAACAAGATATAGGCGTTGCAGTCATTGCTGACCAACTACTTCTACCCGCAGCAAAAACTCGTCTCCAACGTCCGCAACGGCGCCAAAGTGTCCAAGAAAATACGACACCGCCACGATCGCGCACCGCCGCGCCGAGCGCCATCAGGCGGTCTTCGATGAAGACAAGGCGATCCTCTCTAACACCTACGCGAGCATCAACCCGCCACCGTGCAGCGCCAGATCCAGGTCCGGACCACGGAGCTGCTCACCATCACCACCAGCAAGGCCGCACCCAAGACCAAAGCGACCATCGATACGCGCGTATCTTCGGATGAGTCAGCGAATCGGACTTCGCGCGCATCTTGACATGAGGCGACAGGCCCTGACCAGCTCCACCCCACATCCCAGAATGCGACGGCCGATCATTTGTTGCCCAGCGCTGAGGATGAGCACGCCTGCGCACTGATATTGCATGGATATTGATGGTGAGGATGTGCGTGTATGAAATTACCGGTAAGCAGGGTCTCGGATGCGTCGCGCGGCACCAATGGGTTTTGCGCCGTCTGCCCAGCACGCGCTGGGCTGTTTCAGCTTCGTCGTCGTCCGACGGGACGGCGATTGCGCCATCCCATGCCACGATAAAGCCGACCATTTCACCGGTGTTACTGGCGCCGATCGGTGCGGGCCGTGCCCGAAGGATGACTACCGTGATTGCTAGAGAGCGATACGATCAAGCCCATGTCGCAGTTGCCTTTCCCGCCGCCTCCGGGGCCGCCCACAGCCTCTCCGCCGTGGCCGCCGACAATGCCGCCAGCGCCGAAGCGGACATGGCGGTGGCTACCGCGGACCCTGCTCGTGACAGCGCTCATAGTGATCGGCGGCGTCGCGATCGGCGGCTGGTTTCGGCCGCTTCCGGACAACAAACCTCTCCCCGCCTCGCCCGCGCCCATCTACACCGATCAGCAAGTCGGCGAGGCCAAGGCAAGCGTTTGCGCTGCGTTTGACAAAGCGCACCACGCGTTGGTCGTGGCTGGAGCCCGAAATTTTGGCGAAGACCAGGTCGCAAAACAGGTTGTTGCTGAGGGGGGGTGGGAAGCACTCACGACGGGCTCCGAGTACCTTTTGACGACGTTGGCTGAAGAACCGGCAACCCCGCCTGATCTTGCGCAGGGGATTCGAAAGCTCGCCAAGCTGTACCAAATCCTCGCGCTGAATTTCATATCTGATGTTAGTCATTCCGAACAAGATTCGGTGTTGCGTAATTCAGACGAGGCGACGTTGACGATCGAACGGCTGTGCAAATGAGCGATTTCCCCGAGGGTAAATGGGATCTGTTACTTGTCGGTCATCAATGGCCTTACGACACAGCGGTGGCGGCCATGGACATCGGTGCGAATAATCGCGGCACCATCGAAACCGGATACAACAATCTTGCGGACAACTTGTTCGCCGCCCGTACCGGTGCGCTCCCCGACCAAGAGGGCAGGACCGCCGACGATATGCGCGAGAAGCTTCACCAGGGTGAGGACCACGCTCGCAGGGTGGCCACAAAGAACGGCGTCAAGAAAGACACGTACAACACCGCACGCAACAATGCCGAGAGCCTCCAATCCGAACTACGTGAACTGGCGAGGCAGGGCAATAAGCAGATCGACGACATCCAGGAGTCGAAAGAGCCCGCAGCGACCAAACTCAGCAAAATTGTCGGCGTGATCGCCGACTGTCAACGGCAAGCCAACCAAAGCGCAGCCAAGTATGGCGCCAACATAATCGACGCCACACAGCGTGTCCTCGATGAGGAGGGAACTGGCCAGTCGGCCTACGAGTTCAGCAACGCCCGCGGCTTGTATCCACAGCCCGACGAAAAGGCCATCGAGCAGCAAGTCCGAGGGATACTCGATACGCCTGGTTCATCGACAGACACCACTAATAAATATTGGGCACAGCTAGGACAATCACCACCCCCGGTCGTGCAGCTGCCCTCTTCGGCGCCGGGTGAAACGACAGGCACTCCTGGCACGTATCTGTCACAACCAGGACAATCGCCACTTCCCATCGCGCAGCCGGCCGCCTCGGGATCCGGTGACGTTACACGCGCCTCTGGCGCATTTTTCGCACAGCCCGGACAAGCCCCGATACCGTCACCGGCGCCGAGGTCGGCTCCTGCAGCATCGTTCGCCGCCCCGGCCGCGCCCTCCTTACCGAGTGCTCCGTCGCTGCCGAATGCCCCAACGTCGCTGCCCGCAGCTCCGTTGGCGGGGGCCGCGGGCCCGGCACAGGGCGCACAGGGTTTGACTCCGGCCAGTTTGATGCAGAGTTTTAGCCAGGGACTGCAGGCAGGCACACCGGTGCCGTTAGGTGCGGATGCGATTCCGTCGTCGCCGATGACCCAGGTGTCGCCGGCCGAGCCGCAGGTGCCGCCCAGCGCGCCAACAACCCCGATGGCGGGGCCGGGGGCGGTGGTGCACGCGCCCGCGTTCGACACGCCTGCGCCGATTGAACATGCAGCTGCCACGCAATCGCCGTCGCCGTCGCCTGTGGTCGCCGGACCGGCAGCGCCCGCAACGGTGGCACCGGCATCCCCGCCGTCGGGTCCACTGCCGGCTTACGGGGCCGATCTTCGGCCTCCAGTCTCGGCGGGCTCGAGCCCATCGGCGCCACTGAGCCCGCCACCGCCGTCGGGGGCCCCGGCCTCGGCACCAGCACATCCGGGACCAGGCCAGGCCGGCGTGGGACAACCTGCGCTGGTGCGTCAAACACCGCCCTTGACGCCGTCGCAGTCACCCCCGGGCATCGGCGCGCAGGCTGCCATGGCCACCGCTGGGGGTGGCTTTGCCGGGGCGGTCTCCGCCGATGCTGCGGCGCGGGCGCGGCTGCAGCGGCTAGTTGACGCCGTGGCCCGCCAGCAGCCGGGGTTGGCGTGGGCGGCCGGTGATCGCCCCGATGACACCACCGTGCTGGTGACCGACCTGGCCAGCGGCTGGATTCCGCCCGGTATCGATCTGCCCACCGCCGTCACGCTGCTAGAACCCGCGCGCCGGCGCAGCGACCTGGTGGGGCTGCTGGGCGAGGTCAGGGTTGTCGCGAGCTACACCCCGTTTCATTACCTGCCCGGCGAGGAAGACGAGCCGGTGCCGACCTCGCCGCGGCCCCGGCGGGCACCGCAAATCGACGAGCTGGGCTGGCAGCTCAACCGGGCCACCCACTGGCGTGACGGGCTGCCCCGCATCGCCCACACCCTGGCCATTGCCGCATCCAGGGGCACCGGAGTGCTCGACTCCGAAGTCGACGAGCTGCGCAAACATCTGAGCGAGATGGCTGCCCGCGTCCTTGACGGCTATCCGGATCGTGTCGATCAGAACGAGCTCGGCAACTGGCAGCTACTGGCCGCCATCGACGCGTTAGTTGCCGGTGACGAGGGCGGCGCCAACTACCACCTGGCATGGTTTTTGGCATGCACCGCCACGGCGGCACGCCGCCAATGAGCGACCTGGATTGGCTGCGGCACGCCGCCGCCACCGATGAGCGACCACCCCCTATGGAACGCGACGAGCTTCCTCGCGGGCAGGCGCCCCAGTGTCGGGCCGCCGCTGGCTACGCCCTGGCCGTCAACAAGATCACGGACGCTCTATACGCCGACAACCTCGCCGCCTGGCAGCGCCGCCACGGACTCTACGCCGCCGAGATCGCCCGCCTAAAGACCCAGGGCGGAACTATAGACCCGGCATTCATTGAGCGCTTGCACAGCGAGATCGAATGGGCGGCAATGAAAGCCGACCGCTTTGCGGACTTCAACACCACAGCCGGCCAAGGCCACCGGCGTATTCGTGAGCTGCTGTCGACGCTCAACAACGAGATGTGGCAACGTGCGGCTGCCACAGCGAGTCTGCGCCAAGCCGCAGCCGACCGCATCGACATACTCAACAACGTTGCCGCCGTGGTCGATGAAATCAACGCTATGACCCAGCGCGTCCTCGACGAATACGGCCCCAAAACACTCGTCGCCGACTTTCTCGCCTCCCACAACCTCGACACCACCGTCCCCCCGTACTGAATGCGCCACCAACCAACCGTGTGGTGCGGGAGCGGCCTGAGGGCCGGGGATCGGCCGATCCGGGTATCGCGCTGGGCGCATGTGTCGCCACGGATTGTGAACACGTGGTTTACTCATATCTCGACAGTCTCGACGCCGGCGGGCTGCTCGCGACCGAAGGCGACAGGGCTCGGGCAACCTACCAGTTCGCCGGGTTTCAAGCATTGGGGCGGCCAATGGCGGGAGGAGTGACCCGATGAGCAACGGCGATGAGCTACTTTTCGAGCTTGAGAAATGGCTTGCCGCGCATGGGTTGAACGTCCCACCGCCACCGATCACGCCCGATCCAGTGGTCCCGGTGAACTCGTTTTTCGACGCGTTGCTGGCGGCGGTGGCCGCCGCCGCCAACGGCGGCGACGCGGCCGACAACGCCGCCGCGCAGGCCGGACACGCCGAACGTGAGGCCGCCCTTGCCGATGCGATGACGAAATTCCCTGCCAATGAGGAAGAGTCGGCAGCGAAGCTTGCCGGTGTCGGCGATCCGAATCAGATGCTTCAGATGGCCCAGCAGCTGCCGCAGATGGCCACCGGTGTGGCCCAATCAGTCACGGGCGCCCTCGGCGGTCTGATGAATCCCCTGAATCAGATCCCGCAGCAGGTCGCCCAGGTGGGCCAGCAAGCCATGCAAATGGGCATGGGCGCGCTTCAGCAGGGCGCTGGTGGCGGTGCGGCCGCCGCCGAGTCTGTGCCTGACGATCTGCTCGGCGCCGCGGGCGGACTCGGCGACGCCGCCGGACTTGCTGGCGCCGCCGGTGCCGCCGGCGGCGCTGCCCTCGAGGGCACGGCACCGGCCTCGATGCTCGGTCCGCCGCCAACTCCCTCGGCCGGAACCGTCCCAATGTCCTCGTCGACCACCCCGCCGCTGCCGCCCAGCGCGCCGGAGCCGACAGCAGGACCGAGGGGTGGAATCGCCGGGATGCCGATGGTGCCACCAGGCGCCATGCACGGGCCTGACGGGCCGGGTAGCGACGCCAAGGCCGACACCAAGCGCGTCGTCCCGCCGTCGGTGAAGAACGGTGCGCCGGTACAGGGCCGTATCACCGCGCCGCCGGTCGCACCGGAGGTGACGAAACGTTTGCAGGGCAAGCCGATTGCCACCCGGCGCATCATTGCGCCGGACCCCAGGCCCGACGCGGAGACCGACCCCGACCGCTAAGTGCGGCGCTTAAGCTTCGCTAACCGGCATGGGCCGGTCGCCCGGCGGGTGCTGGCGACGCCGTCGACGCTACCGAAGATGGTCGGCGTGCTCAGGGACGCACCACGGGCGCGCGGCTCAATCGCCGAATCCGATCGAACGCCGAAGCACGATCTCCGGCCAGGGTGGGCGGCGCAGCACCGCGAGGCTGGCGATCACCGCCGATAGCAGGCCGGTGACCACGCCGAGCAGCGCGATCCGGTTGACGTCGACCGCCGGCACCCAGGACGCATGATCGCCGTGGACGACGAACACGCCGACCGGCGCGGCGGTGAAGCCAGATCCGGAGCCGTTCGCGGCATCGTCGGGACGATGCCTCACGCCGCCCCCACGGATCCGGGCAACCGGGATCACGGTGGCTCCGTCGGCGGTCTGGTACGGCTCCCCATACACACGCCTGACCACACCGTCGGTGGGCAGCTGCTCGAGGGCATCGGGAAACTTCATGGGACAACTCCTGTTTCGCGAGTTCTGTGCGATCGAGGCGACCAACCCGGTGCGCCGAGGACGCCCCGGGCTTCGCCTGTACTCAGCTCAGCTTCCCACCGAGTTTCCGCATCGGATGTCTTGGAGCATAAATGCGCGACACCGAACGGTAGATCGCGGCGCACGCCGGCGCCCGGCTGAACTCGTTGCAGCTCTTACGATGGCCGCATGACCGATCACGCGTTCAGCGTGCAGGAGCGGCAGGCCGTGTATCGGGTGATCTCCGAGCGCCGGGACATGCGCCGGTTCACCCCCGGCGGTGCGGTACCCGAGGATGTGCTGGCGCGCTTGCTGCAAGCCGCGCACGCCGCGCCCAGCGTGGGTCTGATGCAGCCGTGGCGGTTCATCCGCATCACCGACGCGGCGCTGCGTCGGCGCATCCACGCACTTGTCGACGAGGAGCGTCTGCTCACCGCCCAAGCGCTGGGACCACGGGCCCAGGAATTTCTGGCGCTGAAGGTCGAGGGCATTCTTGAGTGTGCTGAGCTGCTGGTGGTTGCGCTGTGCGATGGCCGGGATGCTTACGTTTTCGGTCGGCGCACCCTGCCGCAGATGGATCTTGCGTCGGTGTCGTGCGCGATCCAGAACTTATGGCTGGCGGCTCGGTCGGAAGGTCTCGGCATGGGCTGGGTGTCGCTATTCGATCCGCAACGCCTGGCGGCCTTGCTGGCGATGCCCTCCGATGCCGAGCCGGTGGCCATCCTGTGCCTGGGCCCGGTGCCCGACTTTCCGGATCGGCCGGCGCTGGAATTGGATGGTTGGGCCTTCGCGCGACCCCTCGACGAATTCGTCTGCGAGAACAGGTGGGGCGTGCCGCGCCAATCGACTGGGCCTCTCAGCCCGAATCGGTGGGGGCGTCCGTAGTTGCCGGGTTATCCCTAGGCGTCGCGGTTGCCACGCCGGGCAGTCGAGCCTGACGACGGCTCCTCAACCCGGCGGTAACCGCGCGCGGTATCGTCGCCGGTCGAAGCGTAACCGAGAGGGTGACAGGTGAGAACACCGTGACGGACCGGCGCGACGACAACATCCTGCTCGTGCACTGGCACGACCTGGGACGCCACCTGGGTGCCTACGGCCACGCGGGCGTGTCAAGCCCGCGACTGGACCGGCTGGCCGCCGAGGGCATCCTGTTCACCAGAGCGCACGCCACCGCCCCGCTGTGCTCGCCGTCGCGGGGATCACTGTTCACCGGCCGCTACCCGCAAAGCAACGGTCTGATCGGCCTGGCCCATCACGGCTGGGAATATCGCCCGGGCGTACGCACACTTCCCCAGATTCTCTCCGAATACGGCTGGTATTCAGCGCTTTTCGGTATGCAGCACGAAACCTCATACCCGAAACGGCTGGGTTTCGACGAGTTCGATGTCTCGAACTCGTACTGCGAGTACGTCGTCGGCCGGGCCCGAGAATGGCTGCGGGAGGGCACCCCGATCCGCACGGGCCAGAAGTTCCTGTTGACGACCGGGTTCTTCGAAGCACACCGGCCCTATCCGCGCGAGCGTTACCAACCGGCCGACCCCGCCGCGGTAACGCCACCTGATTACCTGCCCGACACCGCCGAGGTGCGCCAAGACCTGGCCGACTTCTACGGAGCTATCGCGACGGCAGACGCCGCGGTCGGCCGGTTGCTGGACACGTTGGCCGACACCGGACTGGACGCCAACACCTGGGTGGTGTTCGTCACCGACCACGGCCCGGCCTTCCCACGCGCGAAATCCACGCTATATGACGCCGGAACCGGCATCGCGATGATCATCCGCCCGCCCGCCCGGCTGGCGATAGCCCCTCGTATCTATGACGAGTTGTTCAGCGGAGTGGATTTGCTACCAACGCTGTTGGGCCTGCTCGGTGTCGACGTGCCCGCCGACGTTGAGGGCGTCTCGCACGCGGACAATCTGCTGGGCACGGCGACGGCCCCGGTGCGTGAGCACGTGTACACCACAAAGACTTACCACGACTCGTTTGATCCCATTCGGGCGATTCGCACCAAGGACTACAGCTACATCGAAAATTACGCGCACCGGCCGCTGTTGGATTTGCCGTGGGATATCCGCGACAGCCCCTCCGGGCAAGCCGTCGCGTCGTCGGCAGCGGCGCCGCGCCCCGAACGTGAGCTCTACGATCTGCGGGCGGATCCGGGCGAACTCAACAATTTGCTGCTCGGTGACGACGCCGGACACGTCGATGAGCTCGCCGGTGAGCTGGCCGCCAGGCTGCACCACTGGCGCGAGCAGACCGGCGACGTCATCCCGTCGGAATTCGCGGGTACCCGCATCGCGGAGCGCTACACCGAAACGTATGTGCAGATTCATCGTAAGGCGCCAGCCGCCCGGTCCGCGATCGCCGCGGACCGGGGCATCGAGGATACGACGCAGCAGACCGAGCAATAGTTGAGTTCAGCGTGAACGTAATTCGTGCGGACCCGCGCACGCCGAAGCCCAGTTACGCTCAGCGCGTGAGCGCACCGTCATACCTGGTCCTTGCCACCCAGCGCAGCGGCAGCACCCTGCTGGTGGAATCGCTGCGGGCGACGGGGTGCGCCGGCGAGCCCCAGGAGTTCTTCCAATACCTGCCGAGCACCGGCATGGCGCCGCAGCCGCGGGACTGGTTTGCCGGAGTGGAAGACGAGTCGATCTTGAAGTTACTCGATCCGCTACAGCCCGGTACCCCGGACACCGCGACACCGGTAGCCTGGCGTGACCACATCCGCAGCTCCGGTCGCACACCCAACGGCGTCTGGGGCGGCAAACTGATGTGGAATCAGACCCCGCTGCTGCAGCAGCGGGCCGCACAGCTGCCGGACCGCTCCGGTTCCGGTTTACGGGCCGCGATTCGTGATGTGATCGGAAGCGAACCGGTTTTCGTGCACGTCTACCGGCCGGACGTGGTCTCACAGGCGGTGTCGTTCTGGCGCGCGGTGCAGACCCAGGTCTGGCGGGGACGCCCCGATCCCGAACGTGACTCGCGGGCCGTTTACCACGCCGGCGCCATCGCCCACATCGTCAGGATTTTGCGTGAGCAGGAAAACGGGTGGCGTACCTGGTTTGCGGAAGAGAACATCACCCCCATCGACGTCGCGTACCCGGTGCTGTGGCGCAACCTGACCGCGATAGTCGGCAGTATTCTGCAGGCCCTCGGCCTGGATCCGCGGCTGGCTCCGCCACCCGTGCTGGAACGCCAGGCCGACCAGCGATCCGACGAGTGGGTGGACCGCTACCGGGAAGAGGCGCAGCGACTGGGACTCCCCCAATGACCCGATGAAGACTCACCGCGAGAGTGCCAGTAGCGACACGTTTCCCGAGTAGCAGTGTCGGTAGATGCACCCTCGCGGTCGAGGCAGGCATCGCACGTGGGTGCCTCCCTCGCCGCCATCCGGGCCGGCTGATATAGACAAACCGTATTGCCTGATGCTTCCTCAGCGAGTCAGCGAGGGCGACGATGATCGGTGCGCACCGGCAGCCGGGTGCCGGGATGAGACGGAAGCGAAGCGTATGACAGTGGGCACGGTGGATGAGACCCTGGCGGTACGGCAAGTCTGGTCTGCGCTCGGTCTTCCCGGCCTCATCGACGTGCACACCCATTTCATGCCGCAGTCGGTGCTGGACAAGGTGTGGGCCTACTTCGACTCGGCCGGCCCGCTGGTGGGCAGGCAATGGCCGATTACCTATCGCACCAGCGAGTTGCGGCGTCTGCAGATACTCCGGAGGTTCGGTGTTCGCGGATTCACCGCGCTGGTCTATCCGCATAAGCCACAGATGGCGGTGTGGCTCAACCAGTGGGCCGCGCGATTCGCCCGATCCACGCCGGACTGCTTACCCACTGCGACGTTTTATCCCGAACCGGAAGCCCGCGGCTATGTGGAGGCCGCGATTCGCGATGGGGTTCGGGTGTTCAAGGCGCACCTCCAAGTAGGCCGCTACGATCCCAACGACCCGCTGCTGAACGGGGTTTGGGGTGCGATCGAAGATGCCCGCCTGCCCGTCGTCATTCACTGCGGATCGGGCCCGGCGCCAGGGAAATACACCGGCCCAGGCCCCATCCGTCAGCTGCTGCGGCGGTACCCGCGGCTACGGCTGATCATCGCGCACATGGGAATGCCGGAGTACACCGAATTCCTCGACATCTGTCAGAATTCCCCCGAGGTGCGGCTGGACACCACGATGGCGTTCACCTCGTTCGTCGAGGAAACCATGCCGTTTCCGCGATCCGAGTTGTCTCGGCTGCAGAGGCTGAGTGACCGCATCTTGTTCGGCAGCGATTTCCCCAACATCCCCTACGGCTATCTGGAGGCTTTGCAGTCGATCGTCCGGCTGGATCTCGGTGCAGACTGGCTGCGCGCGGTGTTCTACCACAACGCGGCCGGTTTGCTCTATCCGCCGGACGACGCCGCTAACGGCCGGACGCCGGCCCGCTCGTAGCCCGTGCCGCTGGTGCAAGCACCCGTCGGCATCGGTAGCCACTATGAGCGGGTTCCGGTCAGCGCCCGATTGCCGCGTGCCGCGCGACCGGGCGGACCGGATGTTCGAAGGCGGGCCAGCGCACCAGCGTCAGCACATCCTCAGCCATTGCGGTGTGGCCCTCGAGTCGTTGCGCGGACAGCGGGTGCAGGGCACGCAGGGCCGGGCGATGGTTGCCGTTGTGCGGGATCAGCCCGGCCAGCGGAGCGGACCCGCCGGGCCGCGTATCGGTGCGAAATGCGCTGGCGACCGCCAGTGTGCGGTGGGATCCGAAGCCGGCGATCTCCAGCACCGTCCACGTCTCCCGCGCCGGATACGACCAAATCGCCGCCAGCGTGGCCGGCAGCCCGGTATCGACGTTAACGCGGTACGCCGCGACGTAATCGGCGCTGCCCTGACGAACCGCCCGCCAGGTTTCCGGTGCGGAGGGCTCCAGCAGCGGCGGGACGTCCTCGGGCGCGGCGATGCTGGCCGGATACCCGGTCTCCCCGAGGTGGTCGGCCAACCGGCGCGCGGTGACCTGCGCGGTCTCGTACAACGGGATCCGCGGTGATCGGGCCCGCAGCGCGGCCAGGTTCTCGGCGGCCGACACGGTCAGCCCGATCCAGGTCTCCCGGCAGGGCTCTCCGGTGTCCGACGTGGTGTCGTGGCTGGTGACACGGATCGCGTGAACGCGGATGCCGTAGCGGTCCAGGTAGCCGGCGACCACCGCAAGCGGCAGCGCATCGGGGTCGACGGTCGGCGCGGCGACGCGGAGCAGGATGGTGACCCGGACGTCGGTGCCGGCCGCGGGCGTGGGCCGCTCGCCACGGTTGCGGCGCATCATCGCCAGCCGGCGACCCAGAATCGTCGTGACGTGCTGTCCGCGCCACCAGCTCAGCAGCACGATCAGCACGCCGACGGCGACACCGAGCAAAACCCGGTGGGAGAGCGAGCGCCAGGGATAGGCCATCGCCGCGGGCAGCACGGCCAGCAGCACCAGCGTGACCCGGGCGGCCCCCGGCAAGACGATCTTCGATCCGTGTGGGCTCATCCGGTGGGCTCCTTTCGGCGGTACGCGATCGCGGCGGCAGCCAGCACCAGTGCCAGCGCACCGGTGCCGGCGAACGCGACAACTTGCGGGGCGCGGCTCTTCGGGGCCGGCGCCGGCGGGACGATGAGCTGCTTCACCGGCGGGGTGCGTCGCGTGTCGGCGGGTAGTTCCCAGGTCAGCGCCGCCACGGCATCCAGCGCCCCGGCGCCGACCAGGTTCGACGGGTCTCGGGCCGCGTTGTGGGCGGTCGCGGTGAGGCGGTCGACCACCTGGGTGGCGGTCAAACCGGGAAAGCGGCTGCGGACCAGTGCCGCGACACCGGCCACGGAGCCGGCGGCATACCCGGTGCCGGTCAGCGGAACCAGTCGCTGGCGCTGATCGGGCAGCCCGTTGGCCAGGTCGCCGTCACCGCCGTTGCTCACCGACACGACGTCCTCGCCGGGCGCGGCGACACCCACCCACGGCCCGGACATCGTCGCTTTCGACGGCTGACCGCCCGCGGTGAGCGCGGCCGCCGACAGCACGTACGGCTGCCACCATGACGGAATGGAGACCGTGGTGACCCCGGCCCAGTTGCGCGGGTCCTGCGCTCGGCCGGGATCGGCCAGCGGATTGGATTCGCAGCCGGTGCCGCCGGCCGCCGACCCGGTAAAGCCGTTGTCGCCCGCCGCGGCGACGATCACCGCGTCCTTGGTGACGGCCGCGTAACGGATCGCCGCCCCCAGCGCCGCCACCTCGACGGTCCGGTCGGCCGGCAGGCAGATCGGCGTCGCGACGGTGATCACCCGCGCGCCGAGGTCGGCGGCGCGCACGATGGCCCGGCCCAGCGCCGCCACCTCGACGGAGGCGTCCCGCAGCGCCGGATCGCCCCCGGTTATCCGCGGGGAGAACTTCGTGGAGGTGACCCGGATGGACAGCAGCCGCGCCGCCGGCGCCACCCCGGAGAAGCCGTCCCGGCCCGGCTGGCCGGCGACGATGCCAGCGATCGCGGTGCCGTGCCCGTCACAGTCGGTCAGGCCGTCGGTGGATTCCACATAGTCCCCACCCGGGGCCACGTCCGGCAGCCGCGACCCGGGCCGCACGCCGGTGTCCAGGATCGCCACCGTCTGGCCTTCGCCGCGGGAAAATTGCCACGCCGCAGGAAGATTCAGCATCAGCTGACCGGCCGTACCGGCGCCCGGATCGGTCCCCGGGATGACACCGGAGACGGCGCATTCGCTGTGTTGCTCCATCGGTACCACCGGCCCCGGGGTGCCGTCCGGTGGCGGCACCGCCGGGTCGACCACCGGCGGGCTGATCGCCGCGGCCTGCGGGCAGGTCAGCAACGCCGTCGCCAAAGCCGCTGCCAGGAAACTCAATCCGGCTCGCCTCATCGCTGGGCTCATCGATTGAGCAGCCATCCGTAAAGACCGACCACATACGCCATGACGGGGATCAACGAGCCGTCAATCCCGGCCGCCAGAAAGCCAACCAGCCGCCGAATCGGCAGTGAATAACTGTCCGGGGACGCCACCGTCGGGCTCAACGCGGCGACCACCCACGCCAGCACCACCCCGGCGAACGCCGCCAACGTCCAGAACGCGGCGGTGTAATGCGCCGTCGCAGCGTAGAGCACCAGCAGCGCGCCCATCGTCAGGCCGGGCTGGGCCAGCAGCCAGATCTTGCAGGCCGCCGAGTCCCACACCCGGGCGCGCAGCAGGAACCCCAGCCCGGCGGCCGCCACCACATACCAGCCCCAGCCGGACAGCGACTCGGGCCGCGCGGCGATCGCGGTCGAGCCGAGCACGCTGAGCAGCACGCCACCGGCGATGAACCCGACCTGGTGGGCGTCGCTGATGCGCACCCGGCGCGGCAGATCCTCTAAGACCCGCAACGGCGGTGCCGACGGTGTGGGATCACCCGGCGCCGGGATGACCGGCAGCGGGAACCGGGCCCACAACGCCGACAGCTGGGCGGCCTCCACGGTGAGCAGCAGCGCCGCCACGATCAGCCCGCAGCCCAGGCTCACCAGCGACAGTTGCCACAGGGATGCGGCACCGGCGGCCAGCAACACGCCGGCGCCGAGCACCGCGGTGGCGGTGAAAAAACCGATGGCGTGCTCGTCGCCCCGGCGCGGCAGCACCACGCTGATCACCGACCAGGCGCTGAATCCGGCGGCGCCCAGCATGAGATTCGCCGGTCCGAAGCCCCCGGGCACCGCCAGCGCGCAGGCCGCCGCGACCGGAACCAGAGCGGCGGCGGACAGGGCCACCCCGGTTCGCGGGGATCGCAGCTGGCTCACCAGGGCTGCCAGCACGGTCGCCGCGGCGATCGCGCTGGTGGCGTACAACGCGACCGGCGCTCCGGTGATCACCCGGTAAGCGGTCGCCAGGCCGGTTGCCGCAATGACGAGGCTGAGGACCGCGCCCAGCGCGCAGCGCTGAATATGCGCGGTCCCCCAGGGTTTGCGCCGGGCGGCCGAAAAGATCACCGCGGCATCGGCGATGTCTTCGACAATCCCGGGTGCGGCCGGGCCCGGGGGCAGCGGCTGCAACACCAGCAGGTCACCATCGACGACGCCAACGGTGTCCAGGCTGGCGTCCAGGCTGAACGGCGCGCCGCCGATGGGCGCGAGACTAAGCCGCACCGGCGCCCCGTCGTGGCCGTCTTCATCGGACGCCGGGGCGGCCAAATGCTGGACGGCCGGCAGGATCTCGCGCAGCGGGACCTCCGCGGGCAGGGCCATCTCGGTCAGCCGGTTTTCGGTGAGCACGGCCACCCGCACGATCGGCATCGCGACACCGGACATCATCGGGGCTTGGGTTACGGCAGACATCGGCTATTTCTCTTATTTCTCTCTTTTCGGATACATTCGGATTACGGGCCGCCGCTGCGACGGCTGGCCACTAGCTCAGGCAGGCGGTGAAATCCCGGGACAGCCGCACCCCGGGGAACCATCGACCGTCGGGCAGGGTGGCGGTCAGGGCGTCCACCGCCAGAGCGATCGCGAAATCGGTTCCGGGGGTGAACGTGGAGATCCATTCGCCGTCGTAGGCCCGCGACGGGCTGACCAACACCCGGCCCGCCGTGGTGTCCACGATGCCCACCCCGACCTCGCTGGTCGCATACCCGCCGTCGCGACGCTGGCCGGCAACGATCTCCACGTAGCTGCGCGGGCCGGTGAACACCGCCTGCACCACCGGCCGGGCCGATTCCGGGATACCTAAATACCCCAGGACGTCGGCCAGCGGTGTTCCGGCGCGCAGCCGCTCATCAGCGCGGGCACCGACGTTGGCCGGCAGGTTGAACTCCTCAAACCGGGCCGGTGGCCGCTGGGCGAGCCCGGCGCCCAGGACCGGAACCAGCGCCCGGGGATCATCGATCGTCATCGCGGTGAAGGTGACCAACTGGGCGCTGCGCAGGGCGACCACGGTGGCGTCGCCGCGTCGCGCGACGATGCCGCGCAGCATGCCGGCGGCCTGGGCGGGTCCCACGTAACGCAGTTCCAGCCAGCGCTCCGGGAAGCACACCACCCGAATCCAGTCGGCCACCGCCGGGTTGACCGCGCCGTCGGCGCCCACCACACCCATGTCGCTCAACTCACCGCGCTGACGGTCCAGGAAGGCGGCCCGCGCGGCGGCGTCGGTGTAGGGGGTGGTGATCGCCAGCACCCATGGGAACGTTCCTGCCCCAACGGTTTCAGCGATGAACCAGGCGTTCTCGACGGTCAGTTCGACAGCGTTCGGCTCAGCAACCATCGAGGTAGCGGGGTCGGTCTAGCCACCCCATTTGGCGGCTTCGGCCTGGTCGCGGGCCAACATCGAGGTGGTGTTCATCTCGTGGGTGCCGGCCATCGCCCGGTAGGCCAGCACGAGTTGCTCCAGCGCCTGGTTCCACTGGGTTTGCCAGGCCTGATAGGTCATGCCGGTGTCACCCTGCCAGGCACCCGCGAGGGCGGCCTGTTCGCTGGCAATATCGGCACCCACGGCCTGCAGGGTGCCCGCATAGCCGGCCATATCGGCGGCGTGAGCCAGCATGGCGGGATAGTTGTACATGATCTGCGACATGAAAAATGCCCTCTCTTGTTAAGCGGGGTTAAGCGGGTGCGGCGTGCTTAAAAGCCGGTGTAGGTGCCGGCCGCGGCGGTATCGGTGGCCACGTAGGTGCCCGCCGCGTCCCCGATGTTGGCCTGGGCGATATCGAGCAAGGTGTTGATCTTGGCGGCGGCGGCAACGAACCGGGCGTGCGCGGCCTGAAACGCCGCCGCCGACTCCCCGACGTGAAACGCCTGCGCCGAGAGCGCCTCCTGCTCGGCCTGGCCGATCGTGGAGCGCATCAGGGCCGCCTTGGCCCCAAACGCCGACTCCGCGGCTACCAACTGCGGGATGTGTGCATCCAACAGACTCATGGTTCACTCTCCAATCGATTGCGGGCGTAAAAATTCAGGCACAGATTTTTCAGCCGGCCGGCCCCCTTTCCCCCGGCGCGCCGGGCGTTGCGGCGCCGCTCCGGGCCGGTGACGCCATCGCTAACTCCCCGCGGCCAGATACGTCGCAGCCGCCGCCGCATCACCCGCGGCATAGCTGGCGCCGGATTCGCCGACACCGACCCCGGCGCGGCCCAGCTCTTCGGCACCCTGGGCCGCGACCACAGCGTGCTCGGCGCCCCGGATGCTGAACCCGGCCGCGGTCGACACCGACACCGGATCGGCCGCCGGCGGCACCACCGCCGTGATCAGCGGGGCCGCCGCGGCCTGTGCGGCCGCCAGCCGGGCGGTCAGCGCCTCCACCGCAGCGCTGGCCGCGGCCAGCCCTTCGGGAACCACTCGCAGCGTCATAACGTGTGCTCCTAATCGGTTAGTAGGGATGGGTGCTGGTCGTGTTGACCGGGGTCTGTTTCTGGCGGGGTCTGCCGCCGGGTTGATGCCTGGTGTCTCCCGGCGTTCGACGCCTTGTGAAAGAGCGGCGCGCCTGGCGGCAGGTCACGTGTGTGGGTGGTGGGATGCTGTTGCCCGAGCTTGCCGCGGGGTTGACTTCCTGATGGTTGTTCCCGAGCCTTGAGCTCTTCGATAGAACGAGGTCTCGCGGTGGGCTGGAGTCACGGACGGCTACTGAGATGACGGACCATCGAGTCCTGCGATTAGGGCGCCGCACAACTCCGCCGGGGACAACACAATCACCGAGTACCGGAGGGATGCCTTGGCACTGTTTTGTGGAATTGATTGGGCCACTGATCATCACGATGTCGCGGTCGTCGACGACGACGGGCGTGTGGTGGCGCGCGGACGGGTCAGCAATGACGCGGCCGGCTTCGCCCAGCTGTTGACGCTGTTGGCCGATGCCGGCGACACCGCCGATGATCCGATCCCGGTGGGGATCGAAACCGACCGCGGGCTGTGGGTCGCTGCGCTGCGCGAGACCGGTCGGGTGATCTATCCGATCAACCCGCTGGCGGCCTCCCGCTATCGGGCGCGGTATGCGCTGTCGGGGGCCAAATCCGATGCCACCGACGCGGTGCTGCTGGCCAACATGGTGCGCACCGACCCCGACGCGCACCGCCCGCTGCCTGCCGACACCGAGCTGGCCCAGGCCATTAGGGTGCTGGCCCGGGCTCAGCAAGACGCGGTGTGGGCGCGCCAGCAGATCGGCAACCAGATCCGTGACCTGCTCAAGGACTTCTACCCGGCCGCGATCATCGCCTTTGCCGGGCTGCCCAGCGGGGGTTTGGCCCGCGCCGATGCCCGCGCCATCCTGGCCGCCGCACCCACTCCCGCCGAGGCTGCCCGGTTGACCCCGGCGCGGCTGCGCCGACTGCTGATCAAAGCCGGCCGCCGCCGCGACCTCGACCGCGACGTCGAGCGGCTGCGCGCGGTGTTCACCGGCACCTACCTGCACCAGCCGCCCGCAGTCGAAAACGCCATGGGCATTCAGCTGACGGCGCTGCTGCGCCAGTTCCAGGCCGCCAGCGCCGCCGCTGATGAGTTGACTGAGGCGGCGACCGCCCATTTTGAGCGACACCCGGACGCCGAGATCATCACCAGCTTTCCCGGGCTGGGGAAGCTGGCCGGCGCCCGGGTGCTGGCCGAGATCGGCGACGACCGAACCCGCTTCGCCGACGCCCGCGGATTGAAGGCCTTCGCCGGATCCGCCCCCATCACCCGAGCCAGCGGCAAGAAAACCATAGTGACACACCGCCATATCAAGAACCGGCGCCTGGCAACTGTCGGGTCGATCTGGGCGCTGGCCGCGCTGCGCAGCTCCCCGGGAGCCCGCCGCCACTACGACGCCCGCCGCGCGGCCGGAGACTGGAACCGCCAAGCCCAACGGCACCTGTTCAACAAGTTCCTCGGCCAGCTTCACCACTGCCTGCAAACCGGCCAGCCCTACGACGAACACCGGGCGTTTCCACCTCCTCTCCCACTCACGGCTTGACTTTCAACTTCCTGAGATGTCTTTCACTACATCTCGCGGCCCTCGGCCCCGACGGCCGCGGTCGCCAGCGGGTTGACCAGCTGCACGAACGTCGGGGTGTCGCCGTCGCCGAGCAGCATCGCCCGCCCGGCCGGCAACCGGACGAACCGCTGACCACGGAATTTCCCGCTGTCCACCGAATTGCCCGACAGCATCAGCGTCGTCGCCTGCAGGTCGTTGAGTCGGCGCAGCAGCGTGTTCGTCATGACCGCATGCCCGGAGCCGCTGGCCCGCGCGGTGACCACCACCCGCAACCCCACGTCCGCGGCCTGCCCCAGCAGCGGAATCAGGGTGGCCCACGGCCGCTGCCCGGCATACGGGCCGCCCATCGCCGGGGTATCCGGTATCTGGTCGACATCGTCGATGAGCAAGTAGTGCGTGTGGCCCCGGTAGGTCCAGCGGGCCAGCTCGCCCGTCGGCAAACCCGCCGGCGGGCGCCGCGCCCCGAGCAGGGCGGAAAGGCCCAGCATCGCCGGGATGACCCGATCGAGGTTGGCGGTGTACTCGTTGTCCGGGAACAGCGGCTCATCGACGAGGTGCAGCCGCCGGTCCACCACCGTGAACGCCACCTCGTCGGCGCCGGAGTGGTCCCGAATGGTGCGGATCAGGTGACGCAACAACGTGGTTTTGCCGGTCTTGGAATCGCCGAACACCATCAGCAAAGGATCCCGGGCGAAGTCGATCTCGACCGGGGCCAGATCCTCTTCCCGCAGGCCGATCACGACCCGCTCGCCGCCGCGGTACGTTGCGCCGACCGCCTCCGGCGCCAACTCGGTGGGCAGCAACCGCACCCGTGGGGCCTGCACCCCGGGGTGACGGGCGTTGATCGCGGCCACCATGTCCAGCTCCGGTGCGGCGAACAGGAAGTGCTCACCGGCCATCGTCAGCCCACGGCCCGGCTGATCGGCCGGCACCGACTCCGCCGGGCGCCGCAGCGCCCCGGCCACACGCACATTGCTGTCGCGGGGGTCATGCAGTTTCAGCTCCAGCCGCAGCCCCAGGCCGTCGCGCATCGCCAGCGGAACCTCCAGCCAGCTCGGGGTGGTGACGACCACGTGGATCCCGTAGGCCAGCCCCACATTGGTGAGCTCAGTCACCTTGGCCAGCAATGGGTTTCGGGTGTTGAACTGGTCGGTGTTATCGCGGCTGAACGCGTAGAGATTGTCGATGACCAGGAACACCTCGCCGAACTGGTCCCGTGACCCGTCGCCGCGCCGGTCCCGGAAGGCTTCGCGGCGCTGCCGGGAGTGCAGCAGCTGCTCGAGCTCACCGAAGGTGCGCCGGATCCGTTCGGGTTCCAGCGGCGAGGCCACGCTGCCGACGTGGGCCAGATCCCGCAGTGCCTGCAGCTGCCCACCGCCGTAGTCCAGGCAGTAGAACGTGACATCGCGGGGTGAGTGCAGGTTCGCAGCCGACAGGATAAATGTTTGCAGCGCAGCCGATTTACCCGATTTGGGGCCGCCGTGGATCACCATGTTGCCGGCCGCGGTGGTGGCGTCGAACACCAGCGGGTCGCGGCGCATCTCGAACGGCTTGTCGATTTCGCCCAACGGCCAGCGCCACTGCCGTTCGCCGACGTCGGCGCGCGCCAGCACCGCGCTGAGCGGAATCGGCTCGTCCAGCGGCGGCAGCCACAGCTGCGGCGCCCGCGGCCCGTAGCGGGCCAGCTGGTCACCGATGGTGGCGATCAGCTTGCGCGGCGGGCTGGCCGGCTCGTCCTCCTCACCGACGACCAGGGTGTGCTGATCCGGCTCGACCGGGCCGGCGGTAAACAGCTTGGGTTCTGGAATCGAGTGCACTACTACGTTCTTCGTTGCTCGCGGCGGGTCGTAGATGCCGTCGACGTAGGTGCTTCGGAATTTGATCGGTGTCGCGCCCGGGGCGGGCACCAAGAAGCCCTCGCCTTTGTGCTCCTTGCCGGCCTCGATGTGGTAGGCGTCCTCCACGCCGATGATCTGCCGGGACACCGCGGGGCTGGCCACCTTCAAGCCGATGCGGTAGGAGGTGTTCTTGTCGATGTCTTTGATCCTGCCCACGTCCAGCGTCTGGGAGGCGAACAGGATGTGGATCCGCGACGAGCGGCCCTTGCGTGCGACATAGTCGAACAGCTCGGCGTATTCGGGGTAGTCGGCCAGCATCAGGCTGAACTCGTCGGCCACCACGAACAGCGTCGGGATGGGGGGCAGGTCATGGCCGGCGGCGATCGCGTTCTCGTACTCGGTTACCGAGTTGAACGCGCTGCCCTGCACCCGCCGCCCCGCCTCACGGAGCAACGCCTCACGGCGAGCCACCTCACCCCGCAGCGTGTCGGCGAATCGCTCGGCCAGCGACTTCTTTTCGGCCATGTTGGAGATCACCGCGACGACCTGGGGGAAGTTGCGAAAGCTGTCAGCTCCGGCCTCGCCCTTGAAGTCGGCGTAGATCACGATCAGCCGCTCAGCGGAGTGGGTCGTCAACAGCGACAACAGGATCGACATCAACATCTGCGATTTGCCGGAGCCGGTCATGCCGATCATCAGGCCGTGCGGGCCCATCCCGCCCTCGGCTTCGTCTTTGAGGTCGAAGATCAAAGGCTCGCCGTTCGCGGTGACGCCGATCGGCACGCGCAGCTCTTGCTCGCGGGGACGCGGCGCCCACAGGGCAGGCACGTCGAGCTGCGACACGTCGGGGATGCCCATCAGCGCGCCGAAGGTGGCGCCGCGGGTGGCCGCCGACCGCAACCCGAGGTGGGTGGGGTTGGAGTCCCAGCGGGACAGCCGCCGCGCGAGGTGGCTTGCCTCCTCGGCGCTGAGCCGGTCCGCAGCATCGAGGTAGCGCTGCCAGCCGCCGGTCTGCCAGCGGTCGATGGCCCCGTGCGCGATCCGCAGGATCGGGCGCTCGGGATCCGAATACTGTTCGCGGTGCGGGGGTGTGCCGCTGCGGTGCACGACGGTCACCCCCGCCCAGCCGGCGGCCAACGGCGAGGCGTTCACGTCGCAATCGGGGTCGTCGACGACGATCAGCAGGTGGCGTAGCGCGCCGGCGGACCCCGCGGCGAAGGCCGGGCGATCGGCCAACGCCGGGCCCAGCAGCGCGGCCAGGTCCTCGAGACTGGTCGATAGGTAGCGGGCCGGGCCCACCCCGTCGAACTGGCCGGGAATGTCGGCGTGCGGCAACCATTTCAGCCACGCCCACTCGGGGTTCTCCAGGCCGGGGGCGGCCAGGGCCACCCCGAGGACCGTCGGGTCATGCCAGGTCACCGCCTGCGCGATCCACGCCCGCAGCGCCGCGCGCACCTCCTCGGGCTCGCCCAGCACGGTGATCCGCGACACCTTGGTCAGGTCGATCCCGGTCGGGATGTCGCGCACCAGGCGATGGGTGTCGAGCAGGGCGCGTAACGCGCTGTGGCACACCGGTTCCAGGTCGATCTCGTCAGCGGTGTCGTTGACCCGCAGGGCGCCGTCCAGCGGCTGCGCATGCCGGCCGGCCCGGACCACCAAAAAGTCGTCGTCGTGCGGGTCGCGTTCCCACTGGCGGCGGGTGCCCGGCACGGCCGCCAAATCGACCGGATCGGGGTGCGACCACTCGGCGGCCGCCCGCTGTGCGGCGGCCTGGGCGCGCACGTTGTCCCGCACCACCGACAGATAGCGCAGGTAGTCGGCCCGTTCGGCGTCGATCTCTTCGGTGCGCGTCTTGTTGGCGCCGCCGCGGTAGAGCGCGGTGGCGGCCAGCAGCAGCACAAACGGAAAGAACAGCGTCTGCGGGGAGATCAGCCGGATCCCGGTCGCGACCAACGCGATCACCATGCCGACGATCAGCATCACGATCAAAAAGGGCAACGCGCGCCGCAGCAGCGACGGCGGAATCACCCGGGGCAGCTGCGGGGGCGCCTCGATGACGATCGTGCCCTTGCGCACCGGCGGGGGCGGCAGCCGGCGGCGCGCTTCGAAGATCAGTCGGCTCATCGGCTCTCTCTCCCGCTAGCAGCTGATACCCCCGGCGCTGCGGCCGGGCGGCCGGACCGGGGATCGGGTGGCAGGGCGTCGTGCGCCACCAGTGCGTCCGGGCGCGACAGCGTGGGCCCGGACGCGAACAGCGACAGCATCGACCACGGGATCGGCAGCGGAGGTGGGTTTAGACCAAGGGCCTCAACGGTTTTGACGTGTCCGACGGCATCCGGGGTGTCGTCGATGCCATAGCGCACCCCGACGTCGGAGACCCAGAACAGCGACCCGGATGCCGGTGCTGCCGGGCCCTGACCGACCGTCTGCACGAAGTAGCCGATGCCCGGCGATAACGCCACGCGGGTGGCGGACCCGGCGGCCCCGCCGCCGACGAGGTCGACGGTACGCACCGTTTCGGGCACCGGCAGCATCGCACCGGAGAGCAGGGTGAGTGAGCTGGCGGCGGCCCCGGCCGGCTTGCTCCACCGCGCGCAGGTGAGGGGGTTGCGGGTGGCGTCGACCAGGCTGACCCGCTGGTTGGGATAGCCGGTGGTGTCCAGGAGCCGCGACACCGGCAGCCGCGCGACCTGGTCGGCGCCCAACCGGGGGGGCTGCTCAAGGCCGTAGGAGTTGCTGTTGCGCAACACCGCCGCCAGCACCGCGGAGATGGGCTGCAGCCCGTCGGGCAGCACCGCGTAATACAGCATGGTGTTGTCGGTCGCATAGGAGACGACCACCGCCCCGACCGGCGCGGAGACCGGCAGCGGAAACCGCGGTGGCTTGCCGGCATCCGGAATGCTCGGTGCGCTTAGCGCCGGTGCCTCGGGAATCGCGTTGAACAGGCCCGTGGCGATCGGCCGCGGCGCCGGTGTTTCAGCCGACCAGCCCAGGGCGTTGGTGACGGCGTGGTCGGCCAGGTTGATGGCGCTGCGTTTGCCGTCCCACAGCAGCCACGTTCCGGTGCCGTTGTCGACCAGCACGCCGTGCCCGGCGCCCAGCGGGGCGGCGCGGGTGCCGGTGCTGTCGGTGGGGCCGGCGATCACCGTGACCCCGGCGGCGGGGCCGGAAACCCCGTCGCACACCGTCCAGTTGGCGTCGCGGGAGGTGGTTTGCACCATCCGTTCCGGCGCCCCCGGAATGCCCAGCAGGTTGCCGCGCGGGAACCTATCCAGCGCACTGCTTTTCACCACGGTCGGATTGACCGCCCGCCCGGCGATCAGCCGGGCCGATGTCAGGTTGAGCACCGGGTGCAACTGCTCACCGACCCGCACATACAGCGCCGCGGTGGACCGATCGGCCAGCACCGGGCTGCTGCCGGCCGTCCCGGTGGGACGGATCAGCGAGAACACAAAGCAGCCCGCCGCCGCGGTGACCAGAATCAGCATCCCCACCAACACCGCGCGGGTCTGGGTGCGCAACGGGTCGACGAGCATCCGGGTGTCGTGCAGGGCCACGCCGGAGGCGATCCGGCGCATCACGAACCGCCAGCCGCTCACCTGATGGCGGGTGACAAAACCACGCCGATAGACCACCTGGTCGGGGTTGGTGTTGATCGGGGTGCGCGACGCGAACGAGCGCCGATCTCCCTCCGGCTCCGGATTCGTCACGCCGGCACCTCCAGGCCCAGCCCGAGCAGCAGCGGCTCCACCGAATTGCGGACGTCACCGGCGGTGATGGTCATCAATTCCTCGTCGGTGAACTCACCGGTTTCGGCGTGTTCGGAATGATCCAATCGGTACTCGCGCTCCTCTTCGGCTTTTTCGACGACGTTGCGCACGAACCGGCCATTGCCGGCGATGTCCAGGCCGCGGCGTTCGACGCCCGACGCATCGGGTTTCCTCACGTGGGCCAAGTGCTCGAATAAGGCCTCGAGGTGATCCAGCGCGGCCTGTTCGAAGACGCTGTCGCGTTTTTTGGCCATAAAGTTCGCGATCTCGATCAGCTCGGCAGGCTTGTAGGACGGGAAGTCGATGCTGCGGGTGAACCGCGAGCGCAGACCTTGGTTGGTGTCGAGGAATTTGTCCAGGTCGGCGCGGTAGCCGGCGACGATCACCACCAGCCGATCGCGGTCGTTTTCCATCCGGGCCAGCAGCGTGTCGATGGCGACCAGGCCGAAGTCGTTCTTGGCGCCGGTGGCCACCAGGGAGTAGGCCTCGTCGAGAAACAGCACCCCGTCCAATGCGCTGTCGATGATCGCGTTGGTTTTGAACTCGGTCTCGCCGATGTGCTGGCCGATCAAATCGGCGCGGTGCACCTCTTTGATGTTCTCCTTTTTCAGCAGCCCCAGCCCGCAATAGATTTTCGCGATGACGCGGGCGATGGTGGTTTTGCCCGTTCCCGGCGGCCCGGTGAAGACCAGGTGGTGGGTGCGCTGCGCCACCTCCAGCCCGCGCTGCTTACGCACCACCTCCATGGCCACCGCGCTCTTGAGCCGAGCGACCTGGTCTTTCACCTTTTCCAGGCCGATGAACTCGTCGAGTTCGCGTTCGGCCTCCGCCAGCAGCGCGCGCTTGCGCTCATGGGCGCCCGGGTCGATGAAATCGGCGGGACTGGGCTCGGTTTCGGGATCCCATGGGTCGGTGCGTGCGTCGATGCGGGCCGCCGTGGTGGTCACGATTCCGAAGCTGGAATCCAGCAACGCCTCTTCGACCTGGGCGTTCTCCGGGTTGGCGGCATACAGGTCCTGCAGCACCTCCCGGGCGGTGTCCTCGTCGCCGTCGGCACGCAGCACCAGCGCCTTGGCCAGGGCACCGTCAACCGCGGCGACGGCGATCGGCCCCTCCGGTTCCTCCAGATACGACAGCGCGGGCGCGAACATGCCCAGCCGGGCCAGCGCGATCCCCAGCGTGATCTTGGTGGCGTGCGCGAAATGCTCGTCGAGACTTGGGCCGTTGACGATCGGGGTGAGCAGCTTAACCACATCCGCCCAGCGCTGGGCGCGGTGCTGCAGGGCGATCTCCACCCAGCGGGCGTCGAGCCAGTTCGGGCGGCGCTCGCGGATGCCGGCGACCACCTGGTACGCCTCGGCTAGCCGCCCGGCATCGCCCAGCGCCGCGGCGTGCGCGAGGCGGAAATCGTCCGGATCGGTGGCGCGAAACCGGAGATACAGCCCGGTTTCGTAGTGAAAGCCCAAGGATCCGGGCTCCAGGTCGACCTGGCGCTGCAACACGCCCGCGGTGTCGATGGTGCGCGCCACCGCTTCCAGCACCTCCGGGGTCACCACACCGGCGGCCGCCAGCCCGGTCCACGCGTCGCAATGGTCGTAGGCGATGCGGGTCAACGCGGTGAACCCTGATCGGGCGGCATCGAGGTCCGCCGGGCGTTGGCGGTCAAAAACCCTCAGGCCGAGGGCGCGGCAGCAGGTCGCGAAGCGACTGACGACATCGCCGTCTACTCGCGCCGGCCTGGTGGCGGTGTCCGGTTGGCTTGCCGGCGAACCCGCGGCACCCGCCGGTGCGGCCGGGCGTGGTGGCGCCACCGGGTAATCATGCGTGGTCATCACGGGTCCTTTCGGCACAACGGCCGTTCGGTCCGCACCTGACGCAGGTGGGGACGTCGACGGGGCGCCGGCACGCGGGGATCATCGCGGGCACTCCTGTCGGGGGGTTCGCCGAACAGCGGCCAGCCCGACCGTCCTGACCGACGCATCGTCCAGCGGGCGGCGACTGAACGGGCCACGACGGCATTCCACACGACGCCGGGCCGGCGGACAAGACCCGGTCCGGGTAGGGGGTATCGGGTCGTCCCTCTGGGGTACCGAGTCCTTGAGGTGCCGAGCTTCCATGTTGGACTGCCTCCAGCTAGACATGCCTAACCTAACTAAAGGAAGTTAGCATAGCGTAAGCTAACTGTCGATGGATCCGGGTCCGGCGCGCGGCGGGCAGCGGGCGGCGGTGCGCCCAACGCGCCCAGGTCGGCACCGCAGTGGCGGTCATGACCCCTTCCAGGATTCATTGCGATCCGCCGGCTCGGTCTTTGGTGCCGCTGACCAGACTGACCCGCGCGATCATCGACCCCGCCTGGGAATCGGGCGGGGGTAGCGGCCGGCCGAGTCCACGCAGGTAGCCGGCCAACGGGGTCATGGACGTGGTCCATCCTCGATCGCCGAACCACTTGTCCGCCGGAGCGCACCGCTCGTTGTAAATCAACTGGAAAAACAGCCGGTCACCGGCGGCGCGTTCCTGTTCGACCGCGGCCGCGAACTCGTCGGGCTTCATCGGAGCCCCATCTTCGACGGCAACGCGACTACCGCAAACAGCCAACGTGTCGATACCGATGAACAACTGCTCCTGGGCAGTGGCGGGCAGATAAACCAACAGCCCCTCGGCTAGCCAGGCTGATGGTCTGGAAGGGTCAAACCCGTTGTCTCTTAGCGCTTGTAGCCAGTCCTCGCGCAGATCGACGGCGACCTCGCGGCGCTCCGCGCGGGGTTGAGCGCCGTGCACGGTAAGCACCCGACGCTTGAAGTCGAGCACCTGTGGGCGATCCAACTCGAAAATCGTTGTCCCGTCGGGCCACCACAACCGGTAGGCACGCGAGTCCAGGCCGGCGGCCAAGATGACTACCTGGCGCGCGCCGGATTCGACGGCCCAGCGGAAGTAGTCGTCGAAAAACCGGGTTCGGGCGCCCTGGTAGTTGACGAAATGCTCGCCGAACTCGCTGCTTTTCAGCGGGTGATCGGGAGCTTTGCCGTCGAGCAGGTCGGCCCAATCGCCCCCGATGGCACGACAGAACATCTCGGCATACGGGTCCACGGCCAGCGGGTCGGGTTTCTGCGCTTCCAATGCACGCGCGGCCGCCACATTCACTGCGGTCACACCGACACTGGTTGTGATGTCCCAATTGTCACCCTCGGTTCGCATTACCCAGACCCTACGCTCGCGCATTGCCGGTAACACCTCCAATGGGGCAATCCGCCGTACTGGTCACCGAGACCGGATGCACCGCTTTGATTTCCCGACTCTCCGAGTTTGGCATTGCATTCCGATTGCGCAGTTAGCGGAACTTGCAGCACCATACGACTGATCGATATCCTTCCCAAACCGGGTGCGGCTCATAGCGTTAATCGTCGCCGTCTCGGGTCTCGCCGGCTCGATCCGGATCCCAGGTGCTCGGCATCATCGGCATGCGCGGGCCGTTGCCGAACTCGTCGTCGGCCAGCACGGTCAACCCCGTGGCCGCAGTGGCCTCGCCCGTGCGCACCGTGCCGGCGACCCCTAACGGCCCCGCCCCTTGATCGGAGGCCACCGTTGACGCCACGGGCCGCACAGTTGGCGGCGCGTCCCACTCGGGATCGACCACGACATTCATATCCATGAACTCGTCGCTATGCCCGCGCAGCTTCGCGCGTCGGCGCCGCCGGGCCCGCGCCTGTTCCGCAGCGGACGCCGCGGCTGCCGCCGCAGCGGTATCGGGTTTGAACGCTTTCTTTTTGGCGCTCGAACTCGCGCTGATGCTCATGCCGGTGCCGAGGCCAAGACCCGGTGGACCCACGAGGTATGGGACTGCAGGCGGTGCAAAATTTGCCGGGCTCACGGTTGCGGGCGTGGGCGGCGGGGGGCCAGCCACCGTGCTCGCCGCGGGCGTGGGCGCCGAAGCTGGCGCCGGGGCGGGCGCCGGCACCGACACCGCAAGGGTCGGGGTCATCGCCATTGCCGGCGGCGCGGCAGGCGCAGCCGCGACGGGTATGTCGACGGCCGTGGTCGCCGGCTCAATGCCGGCCAGCCCCGCCAGCCCGCCGAAGGCGCCCAGGACCCCGGCGGGTGCGGCGCCCACCGCGAGGGGCAAGGCGTACAGCGCCTGATACGGCACGCCCAGAAACTGAGCGAGTTCTTCCACGTGAAGCGGGAAATCGAACAGCTGCCAACTAATGAACCACTGGATAGCCGCCACCGGGTTTCTCACCAGGTCGTAGAGAAATTGTTGAAAATCCTCAAAAAGTTCGAGGGCTCGAACAACCCACCACATTGGTTGAGCCGGGTTAGCGTATGAATCGTAGGTCAGCCCGTTGAGGGTACCCGCCGCCGGATTCCAATTGAGCCCGAAGCCGTGCAGGATCTGCGCGATGAAGTTATCCAGCGGGTTGTCGATCAGCGGGTCGTGTGCAACTTGGCTATTTCCGATGCCGAAGTTTTGCAGGATGTTCTGAAGCCACTGCGGCAGATTCAGCGGATTGTTCGGATTGAGTTGCGCGGCCGGCGAGGCCGGGGGCGGGTCCTGGATGTGGGTGTCCGATTTCAGGATCGGCGGGGGCGGGTCGGTGCGCGGCGCGGACGCCACCGCCGTGGTGGCGACCGCCTGATAGCTGCTCATCGTGGTGGCGGCCTGAACCCACATTCGGGCGTAGTCGGCCTCGTTGAGCGCGATCGGAATGGTGTTGATCCCAAAGAAGTTCGTCGCCACCAGCACCGCGTGGGCGGCATGGTTGGCGGCCAGCTCGGCCAGCGTCGGCATGGCCGCCAACGCCGCGGTGTAGGCGCCGGCCGCGGTCTCGTGCTGGGCGGCCATCGCCGCGCTGTCGGCGCTGGCCCGCGCCAGCCACGCCAGATACGGCGCGTGCGCGGCCGCATACGATTCCGCGCTGGGTCCCTCCCACGCCCCCGCCTGCACCGTCGCCAGCACCGCGGCGAGCTCGTCGCCCGCCGCGGCGTATTCGGCGCTCAGCGCGTTCCACGCCCCCGCAGCCGCCAGCAACGGACCGGGCCCCGGGCCGCTGGACAGCAGCGCCGAATGCACCTCCGGCGGAAAGGCCATCCAGATCGGCGCCGTCATCGGCCGACCGCCGGACATGACGCGACCGCAGTTTTCCCGCCCGGGTCACCGGCGCCCGATTCACCCACAGCGAACCGCCGGCGAGTGGCCTCCCCCCAACCGCTGGCCGCCGCTGCCGCCACCCGCTCGCCGCCGCGGATGTCGGACACCACCGCCCCGTGCACGACGCGCAACATCACGGCAGAACACCCCTTCGGTGGCGCGCTGATAGGGCCGCGTTGAGCATAGTGGAGATGATTGTCGTTATCAATAACTCGGGCGGGGCTCGGGCTCGTGACCGCTCGCGAGGCAAGCCGTGCCGTCTAGCCCCAGCCGTGTTCGCCCGTTCCGCCGGCGTCGCGGGCCTTTTCGTTCTGCCACGTGTTCGGGACCATCGGCGTCGCCGGGCCGCCGCCGAATTCATCGCCCGCCAGCGTCATCAGCCCCGCCGCCTGCCTGATCGTCTCGTTGGTCACCGTGCCCGCCATCGTGCCGGCCGACCCCAGGGGTCCGGCACCCTGATCCGAAGGCGCGCTGGACGTGACGGGTTCCCCGCCCGGAGGCGCCCCCCAGTCCGGGTCGACCTCGACATTCATATCCATGAACTCGTCGCCATATTCGCGCCGCTTAGCGCGCTGGTGCCGCCGCGCCCGCATCCGCTCTCGCATTGCCGTCTCAGCCACCACCCCGGCGGGATCCGGCTGCGACGCCGTCCGTTTGGCGCTGAAGCCGGCACCGGTGCTCATCCCCGAGCCGAACCCGATGCCCGGTGGCCCCACCGCATAGGGGGGCACAAAAGCCGCACTGGCCGTGGTCGCGGACAGCGGGGCCGGTGCCGCGGAGCTCACGACGGTGCCGGTGACCGAAGCCGCGGGGGGAGCCGCGGCCGAGGGCGCCATCGGCGCGACGACGGTCGGGCTCATCCCGGCGGCCGGCAACACCTGGGGCGCAGCCGCGACCGGTGCCGGCGCTGGCGCCGGCTCGACGGCGGGCATCCCCGCAGGGTCGGCGGCGGCTGCGGCCAGCCCCCCGATGCCACCCACCGCCCCGACAGGGGCGATCGCCAGGCCGGGGATCGCCAGGGGCAGGTACGGGGAGATCAGCGAGTAGATGATGGCTGGGAAATCGTCGGGGCTCAGTACCAGCAAGAATGGATTGGTCAACAACAGCAACGGATCTGCCAAAAACTTTTTGAGAATGCCCTCCAGGAAACCCAGCGGATTTTGTAGGAATTCACCGAGGTGGTCGAGCCCAAACCCGTAATAAAGCCGCGACAGCAGGTCGGACCAGTTTCCCGTGAACAGGTCGTGTGCGAGTTCTTCGATAGCCTGGATGGCGGCGTTCAGCGGGTTGGTCAGCGGGGTGGCGGGGTTTGGCACCGGTGTGCGAGCGGGATTGAGCACCGGCGGCGGCGGGTCGGTGCGCGAAGCGGACACCACCGCCGTGGTGGCGACCGCCTGATAGCTGCTCATCGTGGTGGCGGCCTGAACCCACATTCGGGCGTAGTCGGCCTCGTTGAGCGCGATCGGAATGGTGTTGATCCCAAAGAAGTTCGTCGCCACCAGCACCGCGTGGGCGGCATGGTTGGCGGCCAGCTCGGCCAGCGTCGGCATGGCCGCCAACGCCGCGGTGTAGGCGCCGGCCGCGGTCTCGTGCTGGGCGGCCATCGCCGCGCTGTCGGCGCTGGCCCGCGCCAGCCACGCCAGATACGGCGCGTGCGCGGCCGCATACGATTCCGCGCTGGGTCCCTCCCACGCCCCCGCCTGCACCGTCGCCAGCACCGCGGCGAGCTCGTCGCCCGCCGCGGCGTATTCGGCGCTCAGCGCGTTCCACGCCCCCGCAGCCGCCAGCAACGGACCGGGCCCCGGGCCGCTGGACAGCAGCGCCGAATGCACCTCCGGCGGAAAGGCCATCCAGATCGGTGCCGTCATCCCGGGCACTCCGTAGTCGAAGTCGGCGCGCCATCAGGCGTGCAGCCGGGGCCGGAAGCAGCGACCCAGGCCCGAGCCGCACGGGGGTTGGTATCGCGGTTTTCCACGCTCGTGCGTCCCTCCTGGCCGTACATCAAGTTAGGCTTACTGAAGTTAGCATTGCTTATCCTAACTTGTCGAGGGCCGCCGGGCGGGTATCGTCCGACTCACTCCTTGGCGGCGCTCACCAGGTGGATACGGCGCCGAGCCCATGCAGCTCGTCGGCCAACGAAGTCACCAGCGCAGTCCACCCCCGCGAGCCGAAACACTCCCTCGGCCGGGGCACTGCTCGGTGCCGACCAACCGAACACATCAATCGCGATGTTGGTGTGGAACGTGTGGAATCATTCAATTTCCGAGTAAGCAGGTTCGATGCGCAAATTCGCCCGCGTGTAACGCGGTGGGTCGGCGGTGTCCGGGCCTTCCGCCTCGGGTTGTTTGACTACCACCACGGGGCATGCCGCTCGGGCTGCGCATGCCTGGCTGACTGAGCCGAGTATGAGACCTGCGAAGGGTGACCGTCCGCGGCTGCCCACCACCAACAGTTGTGCGTCGCGCGACGCTTCCACCAAAACTTTGATCGGGTCGCCCAATACCACGCAGCGGCCTACCGGCAAGCCCGGTGACGGCAGTTCTTCACCGACCGTTTCGGCCAACAACTTTTCGTAAGTGCGTTGCAGCTCTTCACGATCGAATGCTGCCGGGTTGGACACCAGCGGCATCTGCCAAGCAAGGACCGTTATAACCTCGGCGTCCTGACGACCGGCGGCGTGTTGCATGGCCCAGCGGAGCGCCGCGATGCTGTGGGCCGAAGCGTCAATGCCGACGACGATGCGGTAACTCATGCTACTGCCTCCCATACAACCTCGCGTGGTGCGAGCGCGTGCGCTTCTTCTTCCAACTCTTCCAAGCTCCTGCCCTTGGGTTCAGGCAGCAGTGCCACGGTGGCCGCCATGCCGGCGATGGCCACGATGCCCGCGATCACGAGCGCACCCTTGATACCCATCGACGTTGCGATGAAGACGGGGAATAAGAACGCGCCGACGAACGCACCGAGTTTGCCTGCGGCAGCCGAGATTCCGTGTCCGGTGGTGCGGACCTCGACTGGGAAGATCTCGGCGGGGTAGACAAAGGTCGTGGTGTTGGGTCCGAACTGGGTGAAGAAATAGCTCACACCGAACAGGAGGACGAACGGTACCACGGTCACCGTCACCGCTGGGATGAGCCCGATCGCCAAGAACATCAGTCCCATGACACCGAATCCCAGCGTCTGGATACTTCTCCTGCCGCTTCGGTCTAGGAGCAGAATTGCGAGAACATATCCGGGCAGTGCGAACACGGCGAAGATCGCTAGCTGGATCAGCACGTTGTCCAATTCGGTACCGTGCCTGTTGATCAGGGACAAGATCTCCGGCGTAGAGATGCTGTTGCCGTAGTAGCAGAAGTCCATCAGCGCCCACGCTGCCGAAGTCCCGATCAGCCACTTCAACATTCGCGGACTACGAAAGAGGACCGCGAACCCGTCCAGCGCGCCATGGGGCAGGCGGATCACCGTGTCAGCTGGCGCCGGCGCTGCGACCGCCTTACCCGTCGCCGCAGCGATTGCCGCCTTGGCCTCCCGGGTGGCGCCGCCAGCGAGCGCGAAGCGTGGTGTCTCGTGAATCTGGCGGCGCAGGTAAAACACCGCAAGTCCCGGGATCGCACCCAGCGCGAGCAGCACGCGCCAGGTGATGCCGGCCGGGAGGTGGGCGGCGAGCAGTACCGCGGCGATAAGTGGGCCGACGATGAGACCTGCGCCCTGCATCGCGAATACCAGGCCGATCATCCGCCCCCGGTTCTGCTTGCCGGAGTACTCGCTCATGATGGTGGCCGACACCGGGTAGTCGCCACCGATGCCGATACCCAGGATGGCACGGCACACCAGGAGCCAGATGAAGTTGGGCGAAAACGCCGAGGCGATAGCTCCGGCGGCCAGGATCAGCACCTCGTATCCATAGATTCGTTTGCGGCCCAGAATGTCAGCGACGCGGCCGAAGATGATCGCGCCCAGCGCCGATGCCAGCAAGGTCGCAGAGTTGAGCCACGCTACGTGATCGGTGGACAGATGCCACTCCGGTTTGACCAGATACACGACGATTCCGATGACGAACAAGTCGTAGGCGTCGGTGAAAAAGCCCATGCCGGATACGAACATGATCTTCCACTGAAACCGGGAGATCCCGGCGCGATCGATTGCTTCGAGTCCGGTATCCGGCTGCGACGCCGCCAAATGTGTTGTTGTCATGCATAAGTAGTCGCGACACGACCCGAAATCTGTGGGCGTTCATGGCGAACGGTAGCAGAAATCTTCGTGTATCACGGCTGAAATCTACGCTGTGTCGCGGTGAACAGCACCCGAGTCGTGGTGTGCCGGTCCTATCACGTATCACAGGCCGAAAACCCGCGCTATTGAACGAACTCTGCGACGACGATGATGGGTCGGGTGACCTGCTAACCGCAACTCCTGCTAACCGCAATGCCTGCTAACCGCAATGCCGGGCGCCGGTCTCCGCTAGATCAGCGGCCGACCGGTTCTGATCCGCCGGTCCAGGTCCCACAGCAGCACGTTGAACGGGAACTGGCGGACAAACCGCGGCATCAGCCGGTTCACCGTGCGCAGCACCGCCATCAGCCGGTCGAAGCGCCGCTGCTTGACGGCGTCCCAGGGCAGCCGCATCTCGTCGCGGAACCGTTGCGGCAAAAAGCCGGTGGTGATCAACAGCGCGACACTTTCCGACCAGCGCTGCAGCGGGCCGGGCAACTTCACCCCGCGCACCCGGGCTGCGGCAATCGGATAGAGGTAGTCGCGCACCGCCTCGTCGATATGCACCTTTTTCAGCGACTCCCGCCAATAGCGGTCGAAGGCGGCCCGGTCCGCCGGCCACATCCGCGGCGGCACCTGCAGCGTGGTGCCCAGCAGCATGCCCTCGCGATAGTGGCGGTCGGCGTCCTCCTCTCCCAGCTCGCCGACGAACATCCGGTGCACATCGACCGCGCCCTTGTACAGACACGCCGCCACCCACAGCTGCAACTCGGGATCGAAGGCGTTGTACTCCACCGGGCTATCCGGCGTCGAGTACACCTGAGCGTGCACGCGGTTTACCGCGCGCCGGAAGGCCGCCTTCTGTGCGTCGCTACCGGCAACGGCCACCGCGAGGTAGGTGAAGGTGGTGCGCGCCCGCTTGATCGGATGCAGGTCCACCCGTCCGCTTTCGACGCGGCTTTCCAGCACGCCGTAACCGACGGCGGGCCGCGCGAGCTGCATGATCACATTGGCCGGCCCGGCCAGCAGCGCCAACCCCATCAAACCGTCGCCGATACGTGCTCCCCGCAGCCCAGACCGGTGTGAGCGCCGGGGGTAGGGCGGATCGGTGATCGCTCGCTCGACGTGTGGGATCGGCTCGCGGATCGTCATACCACACCTGTCCGCTAATTGTGAGAACGAGTGATTCCTGATGTTGTCCCGTGGTTGACGCGATGTCAAGATGATGCCCATGGCTTGCAAAGCCGGGTTAGCCCAGACGTCGAGTGTGCGGCCATACCGCGGCGTCAGGCCCGCCGAACGGTCGGCCGCCCGCCGAAACCGGCTGCTGGCCGCCGGCCTGGATCTGCTGGGCGCAGCTCAGGGTGACGCCGCCGAACTGACGGTCCGCGGCATCTGTCGCCGAGCCGGCTTAGCTGCCCGCTACTTCTACGAAAGTTTCACCGACAAGGACGAGTTCATCGGTGCTGTCTTCGACTGGGTGGTCGGCGAACTGGCCGCCACCACCCAGGCCGCGGTGGCTGCGGCTCCCGCCGCCGAGCAGACCCGTGCGGGCATGGCCAACATCGTGCGGACGATCGCCGCTGATGCCCGGATCGGACGGCTGCTGTTCGGCGCGGATCCCGCCAACGCCGTGGTGGTGCGCAAACGTGTCGAATCCGCCGGGTTATTCGCGATGCTGTCCGGCCAGCATGTCGAGAACGCGCTGCAGGTGCCCGAGAACGACCGGATCCGGGCGGCCGCACACTTCGTGGTGGGCGGGGTGGGGCAGACGTTGAGCGCCTGGTTGAGCGGCGAAGTGCGGCTCGGCCCCGATGAGCTCGTCGATCAGCTGGCCTCGCTGCTCGACAAACTCGCCGCACCGGAGCTGTACCGCTAGCGGCGAAGCACCGGGACGCCCCACGATGCGACCGGCTTCCGCAAGACGGCTGACCGCTATAGTCAACCAACCCACCGGTTATTAGATTGAGACAGATGGCTGGAACGGGATGGCCGGCCGCGAGGGCCTCGGTAAAGCCCGGTGAAAGCCCTCATAAAAGCGACGAAAGGCGAACCATGCCTATTGCGATAACTCCCGAGCATCAGCAGTTGGCCGATTCGGTGCGGTCTCTGGTGGCCCGGTGGGCTCCGCCGGAGGTTTTGCACGCGGCGATGGAAACCCCTATCGACAATCCCCCGCCGTACTGGCGGGCCGCCGTCGATCAAGGTTTGCAAGGGCTGCACTTGGCCGAGTCCGTCGGCGGCCAGGGTTTCGGAATCCTCGAGTTGGCCGTGGTGCTGGCCGAGTTCGGCTACGGCGCGGTGCCCGGCCCGTTCGTGCCGTCGGCTATCGCCAGTGCGCTGATCTCAGCGCACGACCCCGACGCCAAGGTGCTTGCCGAGCTGGCATCCGGCGCGGCTATCGGCGCCTACGCCCGGGATTCGGGGCTCACCGCCACCCGCCACGGTGACGCGCTGGTGATCCGGGGCGAAGCCCGAGCCGTTCCCGCGGCGGCACAGGCGTCGGTGCTGGTGCTGCCGGTCGCGATCGACAGCGGTGAAAAGTGGGTGGTGATGCACCCTGAGCAGCTGCAGATCGAACCGGTCAAAAGCATCGACCCGCTGCGGCCAATTGCGCATGTGCGTGCCAACGCGGTCCAGGTCGGCGATGACGCGGTCTTGAGCAACCTGAGCGCTCCCGTCGCGCGTGCGCTGATGGCGACACTACTGGCCGCGGAGGCCGTCGGGGTGGCGCGGTGGGCGACCGACAGCGCGGCGGCTTACGCCAAGATCCGCGAGCAGTTCGGTCGGCCGATCGGCCAATTCCAGGCCGTCAAGCACAAATGCGCGGAGATGATCGCCGACACCGAGCGGGCCACCGCCGCGGTCTGGGATGCCGCTCGCGCGATCGATGAAGCCCGCGAAAAAAGCTGGGACGTCACTGCTTCGGGGGTCGAGTTCGCCGCCTCGGTGGCGGCGACGCTGGCCCCGGCGGCCGCGCAGCGCTGCACCCAGGATTGCATCCAGGTGCACGGCGGCATCGGGTTCACCTGGGAACACGACGCAGGCGTTTACTACCGGCGCGCGCTGCTGCTGGCGGCGTCGTTCGGCCGCGGCACCGAACACCCGCAGCGGGTGGTGGACACCGCCATCGCCACGGGGATGCGCAAAGTCGACATCGACTTAGACCCGCAAACCGATAAGCTGCGGGCCGAGATTCGTGCTGAGGTCGCTGCGCTCAAAGCGATGCCGCGCGAACAGCGTACGGTTGCCATCGCCGAGGGCGGATGGGTGCTGCCGTATTTGCCGAAGCCGTGGGGCCGGGCGGCCGGCCCTGCCGAGCAGATCATCATCGCCCAAGAATTCACCACCGGCCGGGTCAGGCGCCCGCAGATCGGCATCGCGATGTGGATTGCCCCGTCCATCGTGGCGTTCGGCACCGAGGAACAGAAAAAGCGGTTTCTGCCGCCCACGTTCCGCGGTGAAATACTTTGGTGTCAACTATTTTCCGAGCCAGGAGCTGGCTCTGACCTGGCCGGTCTGACCACCAAGGCTACCCGGGTCGATGGCGGCTGGCGCATCACCGGGCAGAAGATTTGGACGACGGCCGCGCAGTTCTCCGACTGGGGAGCCTTATTGGCGCGCACCGACCCGTCAGCCCCGAAGCACAACGGCATCACCTACTTTCTGGTGGACATGAAAAGCGAAGGTGTGCAGGTGAAACCGCTGCGTGAGCTGACCGGTAGAGAGATGTTCAACACCGTTTTCCTCGACGACGTGTTCGTGCCCGACGAGTGCGTGCTCGGTGAGGTTAACCGGGGCTGGGAAGTCAGCCGCAACACGCTTACCGCCGAACGGGTTTCGATAGGAAGCACCGAGGCTCCGTTCTTGGCCAATCTGGAGGAGTTCGTGGAGTTCATTCGCGCCGGCCAGTTCGACCGGGTCGCACAACACCGGGCCGGATGGCTGATCGCCGAGGGCCACGCCTTAAAGCTGCTCAACCTGCGCTCCACGCTGCTGACGCTGTCCGGGGGTGACGCCATGCCGTCGGCGGCGATCTCGAAGCTGCTCTCGATGCGCACCGCTCAGGGTTACGCCGAGTTCGCTTTTTCCACATTCGGCACCGACGGTGCAATCGGCGACCCCGCGGAGCTGCCCGGGAAGTGGGGTGAATACCTGCTGACCAGCCGCGCCACCACCATCTACGGCGGCACCTCGGAGATACAGCTCAACATCATCGCCGAGCGGCTGCTGGGCCTGCCCCGCGACCCGTAGCCCGGGGAGGAGCCGGGCCGGCCGGTGCTACCGCACTTCGAGGTTGCGCAACTCGCGTTTGAGGATCTTGCCGGTGGGGTTGCGCGGCAGTTCGTCGAGGAAGATCACGTCGCGGGGAACTTTATAGCGGGCCAGGTGGTCGCGGACATAGGTTTTGATGTCGTCTTCGGTTAGGGTCGAATCCGGCTTCTTAACCACAAACGCGCGCAGCCGCGCACCCCACTCCTTGTCCTCGACGCCGATCGCGGTGGCCTCCACCACATCCGGGTGCCCGCTGATCAGATCCTCCACTTCGGCGGGGAAAACGTTCTCGCCCCCGGAGACGATCATCTCGTCGTCGCGACCGCTGACGTAAAGCAGGCCGTGTTCGTCGAAGTAGCCGACATCACCAGAGGACAACAGCCCGTCGATGACCTGCTTGCCGCCACCACCGGTGTAGCCGGTAAACGGAAAGGTGGTGCCGACGAAGATCCGGCCGACCTGTCCCTGAGGTACCTCATTGCCGTTGTCATCGAAGATCTTGACCTTCACCCCCGCGACGACCGGTCCGGCGGTCGAGGGGTTGAGCTGCAGATCTTTGGGTCCCGCAATGGTGGCAAACGAGACCTCGGTCGACCCGTACATGTTGTAGAGGACCGGGCCAAGGTCTTTCATCGCACGGGTGGCCAGCTCGGCGCCTAACTGTGATCCGGACACGAACACGATCCGCAAACTCGACAAATCCGGCTTGTTCTCCATTTTTTCCAGCGCGTCGAGCATGCGTGAGAGCATCACCGGCACGAGGACCACCGCGGTCGCCTTGTGCTTGTCGATGTCCTCCAGCACTGCGGCGGGTTTGAACCGTCGCCGAAGCACCAACGTCGAGCCTAAAAACATCGCGATGGTGGCGTGCAGGTACCCCAGGGCGTGGAACATCGGCGCCGGCAGGGACGTCACCTCGCCGGCCTTGAACGGGACGTGCGCCAAGATGCCGCCGACGGGTGCCAGGGTCGGCGGGGTGCTGCGGTTCGCGCCCTTGGGGGTCCCGGTGGTGCCACTGGTCAAGATGATGATCGAGGCGTGCTTGGCCGCCTTAGGGGCCGGTGTTGTGCTGTTGCGGGCGATGAGTTCGGCCAGGGTCTCATCGCGGCTGCCCGACGGTTCGTCGCTGTCCGGGTTGACGCCCAGGGCCCGCAGCTTGCCCAGCGGCGGATCGGCCAGGCTGACGGCCTTGGCGTACTCGTCGTCATAGATGATCAGTTTGGCGCCCTCCCGCTCGGCAACCTCTTTGATTTGCGGGCCGGAGAACTCGCTGTTGAGCAGGATGATGCGGGCGCCGACGCGGGCGCAGCCGTAGTTGGCGATGAGAAACCAGCGGTGGTTGCGGGCCAGAATCGCCACGCCGTCACCGGCACGCACACCCTTGGCGAGCAGGCCGTGAGCGACTGCGTTGGCGGCCTCATCGAGCTCCCGGTAGGTGAACGATCCTTCCTCGTCGATGACCGCCACCCGGGCCGGGGTGCGCCGGGCGTTGACCGCCGGCATCATGCCGATTTCACCCCAGCGTCGGATGTCCCTGACCATCGCCGCGTAGTTCTGCGGTGGCTGTGGTGCGAATACGCCCGACTCGATGATCTTGCGTAGGTAATGCAGTTCGGCCGCGCCGCGCTCGGCGTATTGCCGAAGTTTGGCCCACGTCTGTGAGGGCACTTCGGTGAGAAGAGGCATGGCCTCACAATATGCGCAAGATGTGACTCAGGTCGCGAAGCCGCCGCAAAATTGCCGGCGATTACCATGAAGGCCCGTGACCGGCCCGATGTCACTGGAGGTGGGTGGACGCCAGGTCAGGATCACCCACCCGGACAGGGTCATCTTCCCCGGCGGCGACGGCCGACCCAGCTACACCAAGCTCGACTTGATCCGCTACTACCTGGCCGTTGCCGAGGGCGCGCTGCGCGGCGTGGCCGGGCGCCCGATGATCTTGAAACGCTTTGTCAAGGGCATCGGGCACGAGGCGGTCTTTCAGAAGCGCGCGCCGGCGAAGCGGCCGGACTGGGTGGATGTGGCCGAACTGCGTTACGCCTCGGGAACCTCGGCCAACGAAGTGGTCATCCACGACACTGCCGGCCTGGCATGGGTCGTCAACCTTGGTTGTGTCGACCTCAACCCGCATCCGGTGCTCGCCGAAGACCTCGATCATCCCGACGAACTTCGGGTCGACCTGGATCCGCTGCCCGGGGTTCGCTGGCGGCAGGTCGTCGATGTCGCCCTTGTGGCGCGCGAGGTCTTGCAGGATCACGGGCTTACCGGATGGCCGAAAACGTCGGGATCGCGAGGCTTCCATATATATGCCCGCATTGCCCGGCGCTGGCTTTTTCCGCAGGTGCGGCTGGCCGCCCAGACCGTTGCGCGTGAGGTCGAGCGGCGCGCACCGGATTTAGCCACCAGCCGCTGGTGGAAAGAGGAACGGCACGGTGTGTTCGTCGACTTCAACCAAAACGCCTACGACCGCACCGTCGCCTCGGCATATTCGGTGCGCGCCACCCCGGACGCCCGGGTGTCCACGCCGCTCGATTGGGACGAGGTCGCAACCTGCCGTCCGGAGGCGTTCACCATGGCCACCGTGCCGGCGCGGTTCGCGACCATTGGTGACCCCTGGGCGGGTATGGACGGCAGCGTCGGCGACCTCGACGCCCTGCTGGCGCTGGCCGAAGAATTGGGTCCGACGGAAAAATCGCCACGGCGGCGCGGCGGAAACCCCCTCCGCAGGAGGATCCCCTCGATGCCGCTCATCGAGATCGCCCGCACCAAGACCAAAGATGAGGCGATAGCCGCGCTGGAAACCTGGCGCAAGCGTTTCCCCACCGCGGCCGGCCGGCTACAGCCCGCCGACATCCTCGTCGACGCGATGCGCGGACCAAGCTCCGTTTGGTATCGGGTCCGCATCAACCTGCAGCATGTGCCGGCCGGCGAACGCCCGCCGCAGGGTGAACTCATCGCCGACTACAGCCCGTGGTCCAAGCGTTGAGGAAACAGCCACTTACCTCCACTTACCTCCGCGCTCCCCTTTTGAGCCAGCCCTGAGCTTGCCCGTCCTATCCCGCCGGTTTGCCGTGACGCAATAGACCCTACGGCTTAATACGAGCACTCATGACGAGCTCATTACGAGCCGGCGATCTCGACCTTAGGCACCATGTGAATGGCCTTGGCGAAGTTGGAGAAATTTGGCGAAGTCCGCATGACGGCCTCGTGGATCTCCTGGATCTGCTCCGGGGTGGCATCCGCGTCGATACGAACCGTGTAGTGGACTTCGTCGTAGCCGGGGTTGACGGCTTCATCTAGGCCCAGGAATCCCCGAAGATCGAGTTCGCCGGTGGTCTCAATTTCCAGCGATCGAACCGTGATTCCTTTTGTCGCAGCCACGGCGGCATATCCGACCGACATGCACGCGTTAAGACCCGCCATCAGCAATTCCTGTGGATTTGGCGCGCTGCCGCTGCCGAGTAATTCCACCGGCTCATCGGCCGCTATCTCGAAATTACGCGGATAACGCTGACCGCCTAATGAATACGACTCAATGCTGGTCACCGTCCGGGTTTGTCCCTGCCATTGGGTTTTCACATTAAACTGGACGCGCCCATTGGCGGGATCCTGCTTCACAGTTTCGGCAAACTCCCCAAGAGCCGCAACATCAAGTCCGTTAACCGTAGTAGCCACTTGTCACCTACCGAGTAAAGTTGGGATGTTTCACGGTCATCAGATCGCCCGTAATCAGAACGTTACCTACTGGCGAACAGGACCGTCAAGCAGTTTTGTGGCCAAAGGCTCTCCGGGGGATGCACCGTAAGGGCGCCCGGCAGAGCCCACGACCAGTGCATAGCGCGGCAGGCCGAAGGGGTCAACCGTGCGCCCCCCGTAAGGCCATCGATGGCGACCGTTATTTCGTATCGTGTTCTGGTACAACGAATTTCTGATTTCGACGATTTGACCGATGCGGATCCGCCGCACTCGTGCGGGCTCTGCGGTGGCATCGGCGAGGCGCCCGCGTGAGTCCGTGATGCGATGCGGGTGCGGGTCGCTGCCGAACAACTTCGTCGTGGAGACGGGATTACCCCTCCATGCGGTGCTCGTCGGCGCGTTGGCACAGTCGTCGAGGAAACGTTTCCGATAGAGTTGGCACGCCGTGTCTGCGCCGTGAAAGGAAGTCCGGGTGACGGATTCGGGCTGGCAGTTTTGGGTCGACCGCGGCGGCACGTTCACCGACATCGTGGCACGCCGCCCCGACGGGCGGCTGCTCACCCACAAACTGCTCTCGGATAACCCGGCCCGATACCACGACGCGGCGGTGGCCGGAATCCGGGAGCTGCTCGGCGCCGATGGTGAACGTGCCCACGTCGACGCGGTGCGAATGGGCACCACCGTGGCCACCAATGCGCTGCTGGAACGCAACGGGGAGCGCACACTTCTGGTGATCACCGGTGGTTTCGGCGACGCGCTGCGCATCGCATACCAGGATCGCCCCCGAATATTCGACCGCCACATCGTGCTTCCGGAGCTGCTGTATGAGCGGGTGATCGAGGTCGACGAGCGGGTCACGGCCGACGGCACGGTGCTGCGATCGCCCGACCTGAAGCGGCTGGCCGGACTGCTGCGCGAGGCTCACACCGACGGAATCCGTGCGGTCGCGGTCGTGTGCCTGCACAGCTACCTGTATCCGGTGCACGAGCGGGAGATCGGCAAACTGGCTGAACAGGTTGGCTTTACCCAAATCTCGCTGTCATCTGAGGTCAGCCCGCTGGTGAAAATCGTCCCGCGTGGCGATACCACGGTCATCGACGCCTACCTATCCCCGGTGTTGCGCCGGTATGTCGATCGGGTGGCAGCCCAGCTGCCCGGTGTGCGGCTGATGTTCATGCAATCCAACGGCGGATTGACGGATGCCGAGCATTTCCACGGCAAGGACGCCGTGCTGTCCGGACCCGCCGGCGGCATCGTGGGCATGGTGCGCATGTCGGCGCTGGCGGGGTTCGATCACGTCATCGGCTTCGACATGGGCGGCACCTCCACCGACGTGTCGCACTACGCCGGCGAATACGAGCGCGTGCTCACCACACGGGTGGCTGGGGTGCGGCTGCGTGCCCCGATGCTGGACATCCACACGGTGGCCGCCGGCGGGGGATCGATCCTGCACTTCGACGGCGGCCGCTATCGGGTCGGGCCGCACTCGGCCGGTGCCGACCCGGGCCCGGCCTGTTACCGCAGTGGGGGTCCGCTCACCGTGACCGACGCCAACGTGATGCTCGGCCGTATCCAGCCCGCGCATTTTCCGGCGGTGTTCGGTCCCGACGGCGACCAGCCACTGGACGATGAGATTGTGCGCCGCCGATTCCGCCAACTGGCCGCCGACATCCGCGACCAGACCGGTGATGAGCGCTCCCCCGAGCAGGTTGCCGAGGGATTCCTGCGGATCGCGGTGGCCAACATGGCCAACGCGGTCAAGAAGATCTCGGTCCAAAAAGGCCGTGACGTCACCAGATACACGCTCACCACGTTCGGTGGCGCCGGCGGGCAGCATGCCTGCGCGGTCGCCGACGCCCTGGGGATTCGCACGGTGCTGGTCCCGCCGATGGCCGGAGTGCTGTCGGCGCTCGGCATCGGGCTGGCCGACACCACCGCGATGCGCGAGCAGGCCATACAGGCGCCCCTCGAAACCGCCACGCTGGACCGGTTGACCACCGTCGCCGACTCGCTAGCGCAGGCCGCCCGCGGTGAACTGCTCGACGAAGGCGTGCCCGAGCACGCGATCCGGGTGCTCCGCCGGGTGCACCTGCGTTACGAGGGAACGGACACGGTAATTCCGGTCCAGTTAACCGATATCGACGCCATGACCGCGGCGTTCCGAGAGAGCCACCGAGCCATGTATTCGTTTCTGATGGAGCGTCCGCTGATCGCCGACGCGATCTCGGTCGAGGCGATCGGGCTTACCGAGCAGCCCGACCTTTCCCATCTCGCCGATCAGCTGACCGACGAGACCGCTCCTTCCAGGGATGACACCGTCCGGATCTATTCGGGTGGGTGCTGGCGCGACGCGCCGCTGCGGCACCGCCGGCGGATGCCGCCGGGGGAGACCGTCACCGGGCCGGCGATCATCGTGGAGGCTAACGCAACCACCGTGGTCGACGAGGGCTGGCGGGCCACCACGACGTCCGCCGGGCATCTGCTCATCGAGCGTACGAGCGCACCCCCGCCCCCCGGCGCGGGCACCAGAGCCGACCCGGTGCTGCTGGAAATCTTCAACAACTTGTTCATGTCGATCGCCGAGCAGATGGGCACCCGCCTGGAAGCCACCGCGCAGTCGGTGAATATCCGTGAGCGGCTGGACTTTTCCTGTGCGCTGTTCGACCCGGACGGCAACCTCGTCGCCAACGCACCCCACATTCCGGTGCATCTGGGTTCGATGGGCGCCAGTGTCAAAGAAGTGCTACGTCGGCGGGCCGGCGTTTTGAAACCCGGTGAGGTGTATGCGGTTAACGACCCCTACCACGGCGGCACCCACCTGCCGGATATTACGGTGATAACCCCGGTCTTCGACGCCGGCGGCCGGCGCCGGCTGTTTTTCGTCGCCTCGCGCGGGCATCATGCCGAGATCGGCGGGATCACACCCGGATCCATGCCGGCAAATAGTCATCACATCCACGAAGAGGGCGTCCTTTTCGATAATTGGTTGCTGGTGGAAAACGGACAGTTCCGGGAAACCGAAACCCGGCGTCTACTCACCGAAGCCCCGTTCGGCTCGCGCTCACCCGACACCAACCTGGCCGATCTTCGTGCGCAGGTCGCCGCGAACCAAAAGGGCGTCGACGAGGTTCGCAAGATGATCGACCACTTCGGCCTCGACGTCGTAACGGCCTACATGCGTCACGTCCAGGACAACGCCGAGGAGGCGGTGCGCCGGGTCATCGATCGGCTCAGCGACGGCGAATACCGCTACCAGATGGATTCCGGCGCGACGATCGCGGTCCGCGTTACGGTCGATCGCGACACCCGCAGCGCCACCATCGACTTCACTGGAACATCACCTCAACTGGACACGAACTTCAATGCGCCGTCCTCGGTGGTCCGGGCCGCGGTCCTCTACGTGTTCCGGACCCTGGTGGCCGACGACATCCCGCTCAACGACGGCTGCCTGCGTCCGCTGCGCATCATCATTCCCGAGAAAACGATGCTGGCGCCGGCCTACCCGGCCGCCGTCGTCGCCGGTAATGTCGAAACCTCCCAGGCGATTACCGGCGCGTTGTTCGCCGCGCTGCGGGTGCAGGCCGAGGGGGCCGGGACGATGAACAACGTGACCTTCGGAAACGAGCGGTTTCAGTACTACGAAACCGTGGGGTCCGGTTCTGGGGCGGGCGAGGGGTTCGACGGGGCCTCCGTCGTGCAGACCCACATGACCAATTCCCGGCTCACCGATCCCGAGGTGCTCGAATCGCGTTTCCCTGTGCTCCTGCAAGAGTTCGCCATCCGGCGCGGCAGCGGCGGCACCGGACGATGGCGCGGCGGTGACGGTGCCGTGCGTCGCATTGAGTTCACCGAGCCCATGACGGTCAGTGTGCTTTCCGGTCACCGGCGGGTCGCCCCCTATGGCATGGCGGGCGGCTCACCCGGGCAGCTGGGACGTAACCGCGTGGAACGCGCCGACGGCAGCACCGTCGAGCTGGCCGGGTGCGATTCGACGGATGTCGGGCCCGGTGATGTGTTGGTGATCGAAACCCCCGGCGGCGGCGGCTACGGCACACCCGAATGACGCTCGTGCGACGCGGGTTTGCTATCCGGTCGTGCCCGGGCGGTTTCCGGTGCGCGAGTTTGATGACATGGTAAGGGATCAAAACAGATCACCCGCACGCGCACTGCCTTGGCGTAGGCGGGTCGCATGTCCATCGACCCCGCCTCGATGGGCGCACCACCGTCGGGCAGCTCGTCGAAGATGCGATTGCCGCTCCCGCGCCATCAAAACGGCTCGCCAATTCGGACAACGCAGGGTGCGACAGGCTGCGCCGTTACCACCGTTTACAGGACCGTTTCCACCCGCAACCCGGGCTCGGTTCGGGCCTTGACGGTCAGTCCCACGACGATGATGTCAAAGCCTGCCAGGGCCACAGCCAGGTTCTCACACGTCGAGTTCGCCGCGCCCAGGATGTCAAGCATGACGCTGAGGCCGGAGTCGAACACACCGCCGAGCGCCACCACCACGACCCGCATGTCGGCAACGGGATCATATGCGTCGGATTCGCTACTCCCCGCGGAAGAGTGCGCCGCGTATGTTGGTCAACGACCGACGACCGAAAGGACACGAGACGTGAGCATGAGCTGTGGAATCCTCGCCCTGTTAGAAGCCAAGCCCGGTAAGGGCGACGACCTTGCCGCATTTCTGAAAGCCGGTCGCGCGATCGCAGCCGCCGAACCACAAACGATGAGCTGGTACGCATTTAAGTTGAGCGACACCACATACGGGATCTTCGACACGTTCGCCGACGAGGATGGCCGGCAAGCACACCTGACCGGTCAGATGCCAGTGGAACTCGGCAAAATAGCCGACGAGTTGTTGGCGAAAGAGCCCGACATCCGGCCGATCGATATTCTCGCGGTCAAATAACGCCCTGCCGGCGCACCAGGTAATTCCGAGTGCGTTGAGGAGCGGGTGTGGTGTGGCGCCGCCGGTTAGCAGTCGGCATCATCGCTAGTGGGTGCTGTTGCTGGCAATCCGAACGTGCTGCGGCGCGAGGCTTTCCATGCGACTGTTGCTGATCCCCGGGAGAAGATCTCGGTGACATCCAGCGACAGGGTTTTCCCGCTGGAACGGGCACGTGAAATGGGCAACTGTCGGGGCCGGGACCGCACCTGAATGGTCGAGACGGCCCGTCAAGGTCAAGCTTCAGGGGAGCGACTAGCGATTGTGCCGCTCGAGTAGAGGCTTTGCGATATCGTTGCGCAGCCTGGACGCTCGCAGAATTTCTGCTGCAGGGATGTCACGGATCTCCTGTCTGATCACAGCCGAGGCGAGCCCCCCGCACCCCATAACACCCGCTGCATTGCCCGCACCGCGCGACGATGCCGTCGAGGCGCGCCAAAACGCCTGCACGACGCAGCGTCGCGTCGTATGATGCGGTCACAGACGCGCCACGACGTCCGAGGAGCCACAGTTACCGAGGACATCGACGAGATCATCGAAAGGCACACGGGGTCTCCGCAGGACAAACAAGAACGTAAATGCATGTATCACCGCGGTGCGCCGCTGTGGCGAAACGATTGTTTCGAGAACAGCACCCGATCGACTTAGTATCACGAGGTTCGAATGGGATATTTGCTACTTACTTGCGCGATGTTTGCCTTGGCTATCGGCATAAATTCCGGTAGCGTGTTCGCCCAACGGCACTTGAGATTTTACAATCGCTGGCACAACAATAGCTGGCTGTTGCACAGCCTGGCCATACTGCCGTTCTGGGCGTTCTTTATATACTTGGTCATGAATTTGAACAGGCACTACCTACTCCGCTTTCAAAGCATGCCCGTCATCGGCTATGTATTTTTCGGCCTCGCGATACTGCTGTTCGGCCTGGCAATCCGTGAAATCGGCTGGCAGTCGCTCTTCAACGGAAATTGGTTTGATCGTGGCAGAATTTCACACACCAGCGTTTTCAAATTTCTGAAAAACCCGATATACGACAGCTACCTACTCGCCTTCGTCGGCGCCGGGCTGGTCAGTGGCAATATGGCTTACTTCGTTATCGCCCTCGAAAGCTATATCGGATTGAACATTATTGAAACGAAAGTAGAGCAAATAAAATAAGGTTGACGCTAGGAAAATCACGCGGTGCCGGCGCACCGGGGCTGCACTACTAGGAACTATCGGCCATCGAGCACCGCGGGTCGCGGCCAGGGCCGAAAGGCAGACCTTCGGTCGCCGCGTCGGTCATCATGCCTCCTTGTTGTCCGTGCTATCGGATGTCGCGCCAGGAGCCTTCCAGCGTAGGCTCCGACGCGATCGGCGCGGTCGGTATCCGTCCATGAGTCCCCAGCATCGACCCGCTCGCTGAAACATTGTCAGCCGGCTGACCATTCGGCGGTGACGAAGCGCCGGACTGGCCCGGCGGCAACCCATCGAGGCGCCGGATTGTCGTCTGCGCGACAGTCACGAATGCAATCAAACCCGGCGCGCATTGCAGGGGGTGTTACTACCTGTCAATCGACCGAAGAATAAGGGAGGCGCTGCGATGTCTGTACTGCCAGCCCCGCGAATCGACAACCCCGGGCACGAACTGGATGTCAAATCGGTGTCAGCATTGATCGACGTTGCGGCCCCGCCGGCTGCGGGTGTTCCCGCGGAACACCCGGCGGTTTCAACCACGGCAGCCGTCACGGCGCCGCCGCCAGCCCCGGTGCGGACCGAGGCGATCGCCCCTGACATGCAGCAGGAATCGCCGACTCTACCGCTGGATCTTCGCCAGCCGCGGTACTATCCGCCCCGTATGCTTTTTCTCGAGCCATCGCGAATGAAACGAGAAATGCGTCGGCTCTGAACCCAGGTTCCCTCCGCATGCCCTACCGGCGCATTTCCCTCCCTGCTGGCCAAAGGACACCCGTCGGCCGACGTCTAATTCTAATTTGGCGGCCCAGCGGTAACACCAGCGGAAGGGATTGCCCCAGGGGCAAAGTCAGGTGTTGGCGATCCCATTTCCAGATAGAAGCCGATCGGCGCATGCACCGGGCGCCAGCGCGGTGCATCAGATTCGGCTGGACGGCGGTCCGATGTCTGCTTGCGGTGGTCGCCCATCCCGGCGCAAGGTCCGGTCATCGCGCCGGCGGTTCTTCTTGCTCCTTCAGGTGGCTTTGGCTTTCAGACCGTACTCGTCGATGATGTCGATTCTGGCGTAGTGGATGGCTATCAGGCGCTCACGCTCAAAATCCTTCAAGATCTTATTCAGCGAGGATCGTTGTACGCCAAGCATGGCGGCGAGGGTACGCTGCGCCAGCGGGACGGTTCCGTCGACCGATTCGTCGAGTAGCAGCCGGGCTGCCTGCGCTAGCAATGGTTGACCCAGCAGTTCCAGGAGCCGGGCCTGGCTCGCGGAGACTCGTTGAGCGACAGAGGAAAGCCAGCGTCGCGCGATGTTGGGATGGGTTGCCAGCAGAGCATCGAACGCGGCGGGGTCAAGGAATAAGCAGGTACAGTCACCGAGCGCACGACCGGTGTAAGCCATCGGCATTTCCAGCAGCAGCGGAATGTCCCCGTCGACGTCGCCTGCCCGTAACACGTCGACGACGGCGCGGCGACGCCCTGAGCCGACCGCGAGCTCGACTTGGCCCCGGCGCACAATCCAAACCCCGGATGACTCCTGGCCGGCTGTGAAGAGAACTGTGCCGGAATGGAATTGCCGATACGTCAGGGTCTTGGCCAGCGCCGTGACATCCTCCTGGCGTAGGGGTGCGGTGGCACCGCGGCCAACACAGCGTGCCACCCACGCGGCGTGGCGGATAAGTGTGTCTGCTGGGCTCTCACCGCCGGTGAGCGCCAGCATCGCGTGCCGGATAGGTCCCGGGCGGTGGTCGGGCATCGACTTCCCCTACGCTGTCTGCTCGATCGTGTCATCGCGCCGACACGGATCTTCCCGCGCCCGCAGATTTCCCTTCGGCTCGATAACTCTTGGCATCGGGAGGCACCCGACAACGCCGGCCTCGGCGCTGCGGCGGTGCCACATCGGTCGGCTAGCCGGCCCCCGGTTCGACGTCTTCGTCACGTCGGGTCCGGATGACGCGCCCCGCCGACACACGGCCGGCCCGGATAACAGGCCCGCTTGGGCCACGCCAGGACTCGGGCCGCGACGGGCGGGCAGCGGCTGGCACATTGCGAGCGCCGCGCCATCGCCAGCGTAAACGGCCACCGCCTCGGCCGGGGTAGGGCCTCGAACCGGCAGGCGCCGGCGCTGGTCCAGGTGCACCAGCCCAGCACTGGCGAAAACCGTACCTGCTCGCGGTAGCGAGGCCGATGACCACCCTGGTCGGACCCGGGTCACACCACTGGGGCAACCACCACCACGGTGATCACAGCGGGCCAGTCGCTGACGACAATGCCGCGGCCCACAATCAATTTCGCTAGCGCCATGGTTTCCGTGCGGGTCGCTAACCGGCCGACCCCGTGGCCTCCTTAGCTGCCGGCCACCGTTGCCCCGTTGCGACGTTGACCCGCCTTTGGCTGACGCTTTAAGGAAGGCACCGACCGGTGTGCTCATCGGTAGCCCACAGGTGCTGACCATAGACCGCACACCCTCACATAGCCGAAGAGTGTCTGCAAGACGACACTATTCGCTTCGGGTAATCGCCGCGGTGGTGTCCTGATCCCGGGCCCAGCTGCAATGGAATAAGCGAGAGCGCTTCGGCATTCGTATTGCCCGTGCTGCCGTGAGACGGCGCGGTGCGACACCGGCTCGGTTTGCCGCCGCACCGCGGGAATGAACCCTTATCTGATCTGGAGGTAACGTCATGGCTATTCCGACCGAGCCCATCGGCAGCATTCCCCGGCCTGCGTGGCTCATCGAGGCGGGCCGGAACCTGGTCGCCGGGCGGATCGCCGCTGACGCCTATGCCCGGCTGGCAGAGGATGCCGTGCGGGAGACCATCAACGAACTCGAGGCAGCGGGATCGCCGGTGGTCGTCGACGGAGAACAGGCCAAGCCAAGTTTTGCGACCTACCCCCTGGCAGGCCTGGAGTCGCTGGCCGCGGACGGGCTGGTAATCCCGTTCGCCGACGGGCACACCCGGCAGCTTCCCCGGTTGACGGCGGGGCCGTTCCGGTACGCTCGGCACGCCGATGGGTATCTGAAGGTGGCGCTGCGTTACGCCCACGTCCCGGTCAAGCAGGCGGTGATCGCCGCGTCCATGCTGAGCCTGCTGTACCCGGCCGACGGCATTGACGGCTACCCCCGGGAGGAGTTCCTGGTCGATCTGGTTCGCGAGGCGGTCACAGACATCCGCGGCGCCCTGGAGGCGGGTGCACACAGCGTGCAGATCGATTTCACCGAGGGCAGGCTCGCCTTGAAGCTCGACCCGTCCGGACAGCTGCTGCGGTCGTTCATCGACCTGAACAACCGGGTGCTGGCCGAGTTCTCGGCCGAGCAGCGGCAGCGGATCGGGGTGCACACCTGCCCGGGCGGCGACCAGGACTCTCCGCACAGCGCCGACGTCGACTACGCGGGGCTGCTGCCGGAGCTTTTCGCTCTGAACGCGGGGGTGTTTTACATCCAGCTGGCCAGCGAGCCGGACCGGCCACGGGTGCTGCGCCTGATCGCCGAGCACGCCAGACCGGGGCAGCGGATTTTCGTCGGGGTGACCGATCCGATCAGCTCGCGGGTCGATACGGTGGAGGAGGTGCGGGACCGGGTGCTGGAGGCCGCGGCGTTCATCGATCCGGGCCGGTTGGGTACCTGTGATGATTGCGGGTTCGCGCCGTTCGGTGACGACACCTCCACCGCACGGGAGACCGCGTTCGCGAAGATCCGCGCCCGGGTGGCCGGTACCCAGCTGGCAGCCAGGGAGCTCGGCAGGTAAACCCTGCCGATTTTCCATCACCGAATTCCCGCATCACATTCCCGTCGACCGCGCAAGCTCGGTGGTACGCGGGCGCCCCTCGATTCCTTGATCGCAGACACCGTGCCGGCGCTCGTGCACGCGTGTGGTTATCAGTTGTCACACCGCCGATACGGCGGAAACCGCGGGTGATATGTACGCCGCCGCTACGGTTCCCCTCCGTGCATTGATGGATGCAGAGGCGCGCTGTCAACGACCACGCTGGGGGCAGAAAAATCAAGACCGTTGGCTCCGCCGGCAATGTCGAAGAAGCGGGTACCTAGTGTGTCCTCACGGAACCGGAGCCGTTAGCGGTCCGACGGGTTAGCGGTGCCGTGCTGGCGCGGTTTGCGGCAGGCCGATAGATAGCCGATACTGGCAACAATCAGCGGCACGATGTAGTTGATCGCCATCCGTACCCACGTTGCGGTGGACGCTTCACCGCTGAGTAACACGCCTCCCTGATTGACCACACACAGCACGGTGCCCACGATCAACGCCGTCGGCGTGGCCGCACGCAGCGTGCGGCCACGCAGAAACAAGCCGAGCGCTTGCACCGGCCGCTCCCAGGTAATCGGGGTCACCTTCGTGTCGGCCATAGCCAGTTCTCGTGCATTGCGGGACGGGTTACCCTGCGCAGCGGGACATCTTCGCGACATCGCGGGTGGACGTTTGCGAGGCCAGCTTGAGCCCTCGGCCATGGTCAAATACGGGTTTCATTGCCGGGCCAGTTGGGTCACCGTGGCCTTGTTGGCCAGCGCGGCGGCGATGACCTCTCCGGAGCCGTCGGCGATTACATGGCCCCCCAGCGGTCGCCCCGAGTCGCGTTCGGCGGTGTTCCCGCGGCCCGGTTTTCACCGCCACGGCGGCCAGGTCCAGCGAATCGGTGACCGGCCCGCGTCCGGTGGCGACCAGCAGCTGCTCGGCGCGCGCCTCGCCGGCATGCCCGCAGGCACCGCGATAGCCCAACCGGTAACCGCCGTGGTCACGCTCGACCCGATCGACCGTCGCGCCGGTTTGCGCCGATATGCCCTCCCGGGTGAACACCGGCTCGATAACGGCGGACGGCTCGTCTTTAGCGCTAATCAACCGTGGCATGTCGACACCGAACGACGCCACCGTGATGCCCGGGAGCCGAACCCGATTGCGTCGGCGAGCGCCGCCAAACCGGATCCGATGATCGCCAGCTCATAGCCCATGCGGCCCCTCCTCCGATGCCGATCGGGTCGACTAGCCACGACAGTCTTGACGTCTACCGCGACTGACTATAGCTCAATACATCCGGAGATTCGAATGTATTGTATCGGTTTCCGTCCACGCATGAGCCGTCACATACCACAGACGATCCGTTACCGTGACGGCACCACTGCGGCAACCGATCCGCCGCAGTTCGCCCCACCCCAGGAACCCGCTTTGGGTATACCCCCGACCGGCGGCCCGATCGACCCGCACACCGGCCTGGCTGCGCCAAGCGGCGCGCCGTCACTCAAATAATCAAAATATCCGGAAATTCGTATCTACAATGACGAATACGAAGATGTCGACTCCTAACCAATGAGGAGTTGCCCATGAATCCGGGACGGTTGAGAGACAGAAAAGCCCGTGTCGTTCGTGATCACATCCGCAGGTGCTTGCGGCGGTGACCTGCGACGTTTATCAAACAGTTTGTCGCATATTGCCATTGCCGTGCCACGCCGGACCCGTAAAGGTATATTCGGACATCCGGATCATTATAGGTTAAACTTGACACCAAGGTATCGAGCCTGGCCGTAAGTGAGGTGACGGGAGTGAGCCGCCGTAGCGATCCCAACGTGGTGTTTTTGCCCGAGACCGACAGCGGGGTCGAGATGGTGGCCAAGTTCTTCCGGGCCCTGGGCGAGCCGGCGCGGCTGCGACTGCTGGAGTTTCTGCTGCACGACGAGCACACCGTCAGCCAGTGTGTGACGCACTTGGGGATGTCGCAGGGGCGGGTGTCGTCGCACTTGGCGTGCTTGGCCGACTGTGGCTATGTGCAGGTGCGCCGGGAGGGCCGGTACGCGCACTACAAAGTGGCTGATCCGAGGGTGGCCGAGTTGGTGTTGCTGGCCCGGGCTTTGGCCGCCGACAACGCGGCCGCGCTGGCCGAATGCGTACGCATCGCCGGGCCCCCGAAACCGGCGAAGCCGCGGCGGCGGTGAGCATCGACAAGAACCGCTTCGGCGCTGTTGTCGGTGGGCGTGCTGGGCGTTCTCGCCGGCCGGTCATTCAGCGCATGCCGCCCGCGGTGACACCCGTCCTGCCGGCCGGGGTGGCGCATGGCCCGGGCGCGGTGACCGACGGCGCATATCGACCACCGATGCAGACAGCACTTATCGACAACCGATGCAGGAGGACAACTGATGCATACCCCGCACGAGTCGCACGCTGGCGCGCACCCGGCGAAGCCGGACCTCGACGACGCGAGGCCCTCGGCTCGTGGCCGGTCCTCGACCACGGCGGTGCTGGCCGCGGTGGCCCGCCGCCGCGGCTACCGACTGCTGTTTGTCGGGCTGACGCTGGCCGGGACCGCGCTCTACACGTTGGTACTGCCCGGGCTGCACACCATGCAGGTGGGTCCGTCCAACTGGGGTCGGCTGACCGTAAACGATGTGGTGTTTGCGCTGCTGCTCGGGGCCGGGCTGGCGAGCGTGCTAACCCTGCAGGTGTATGCGCTGCGGCAAGCCGCTGGGCACCGAGCCTCCAGGGGGGCCGCCGTCCTGGCGGCCACCGCGTGGTGGAGCGCCCGCCGCATCGCCGACCGTGTCGGAGACGACGAGTGCTGTGCCCCCTGAGCGCACCCGGGACGGGCCGCCGCACCGACCACCCCGACAACTAGCCGACACTCGGTGACGAACCCGCCACAGGGCCGGCCCGGGTGGCCGATCATCTCGATGAGAAGGGATCCCATCCCATGACCACGTCGAATCGAACTCCCGCTGTCGTCTGCCGCCGCGGTGTGGGCCCGTACCTGCAGGCCGTTGCGGCCGCGGTGCTGGCGATCGGCGCTGCCGCCGCGTGCGGACCATCCACCAGCCCCAGCCCGACCGGCGCCGGTAAGCCCGCCGCGACTCACGCCACCTCGGGACCGGTCACGTTGACCACCGTCGATGGCAAGCAGGTGACGGTGCCCGGCCGGGTCCCCACTGCGCTGTTCTTCTTCTCGGTGGCCGGCTGCGAGGAGTGCCTCGCCGGGGGGAAATCCTTCGCCCAGGCCGCCGCGAAGACCCCCGGCGGCAAGGCTGCCTTCCTGGCTGTCGACATGGACCCGAGTGACCCGCCGCAGAAGGCCACCGATTTTCTAGGTCAGGTCGGTGCCCCGACACTTCCCGCGGTGATCGACAAGGGTGCGGTTCTGACCGGCCGCTTTCAGGTCACTGCGCTGTCCACACTGATCGTGGTCGATCCCGCCGGCAAGGTCACCTATCGGGCCACCGGCCCGTCCGCCGACCAGATCACCACCGCGCTGCGCCAGGCGGGTGCGGGCGTGTAGTGATCAACGCGCGAAGCATCAACGGCGAGAAGGGATCAGCCGATGCAGACCGACTTCGACGTGATCGTGATCGGCGCCGGACCCGGCGGTGAGGTGGCCGTCTCGCGGCTGCTGGCCGGTGGACTGCGGGTGGCGTTGATCGAGCGTGAGCTGATCGGTGGCGAATGCGGCTACTGGGCTTGCATCCCCTCCAAGACGCTGCTGCGGCCCACCGAAGCCCGCGCCGAGGCCGCCAACGCCGCCGGGCTGTCCGCTCCTGCGCTGGACTGGCCCGCGCTGCGTGGCTACCGCGACTTCATGATCCGCCACCTCGACGATTCCGAACAGATCGCCGGATATCAGCGGCAAGGCGTCACCGTCGTCAAAGACACCGCCCGATTGACCGGTCGAAACCCGTGGCGGGTCCGGGCGGGCGACACCGAGTTCAGCGCAACCCATGTGGTGATCGCCACCGGATCCCGGCCGGTGCGTCCGCCGCTCGCCGGGCTCGATGACCTGGATGCGACCACCCTGTGGACCAACCGGGAGGCCACCACGCTGCGCGATGTTCCGGGCCGCACCGTCATGATCGGCGGCAGCGCCGTCGGCGTCGAGCTCGGCCAGTTTATGGCCCGCATGGGCAGCCAGGTCACCATCGTTCAGCGCGGTCCCTGTCTGCTCGGGCGTGAAGACCCCCGGGTCGGGGAACTCGTGGCCGACCGACTCGGCGATGACGGGATCGCGGTTCGGTTGTCCCGTCAGGCTGTCACCGCCCGGCCCGTCGGCGCGGACACCGTCGTTGAACTCGACGACGGCACCGCCATTCGCACCGATGTGATCGTGCTAGGCGCCGGACGCCGGCCCAACACCGAGAATCTGGGCCTCGACACCGTCGGTGTCACGCCCGGCGAGCGCAGCCAGATCGACGTCGACGAGCACTGCCGGGTCACCGGCGACGGGCTGTGGGCGCTCGGCGACGTCACCGGCATCGCGATGTTCACCCATGTCGCGATGTATCAGGGCCGGCTGGTCGCCGACAACATCCTCGGCGCCCGCCGGCGCGCCGATTACACCGCCATCCCCCGAGTCGTTTTTGCTCAACCCGAGGTCGCCGCGGTCGGGCTGACCGCCGAGCAGGCCGCTCGTCGTGGCCTCGACATCACCACCGCCGAACTCGACCTGCCCGAGGCCCTCGCCCGGCCCTGGACCTACGAAACCCACCCCGCCGGCACGTTGGGCCTGGTCGCCGACCGCGACCGGCGTGTCCTGGTCGGCGCGTGGGCGGTAGCCCCGCTGGCCGGGGAATGGATCCATCAGGCCGCACTCGCCATTCGCGCGCACATCCCGATCGACACCCTGCTCGACGGCATCGCCCAATTCCCCACCTACAGCGAGGCCTACCTGCACGCCGCCGAAGAGCTCAACCTGGGGCCCCGTGCCAGCGCGGCAACCCCATGACACACCAGCGAAGGCTTGCGTCGCCGTGGGTGTACCTTCTGGGGTCTCGGTCTCGCGCAGGCCGGGAATCGCGGGCCGACCCGCCTGGCCCCGCAGCCACCCGGGCCCCGACTCGCGGAGCTGCCGGTGACGTGCGGACCGACAACCATTGCGAAGGAGTCGATTCCATGGCCGAGAACACCGTGGCCGCCGAGTTGATCGACAAACTGTTCGGCACCCCCGGCGCCGTTGGCGCCGCCAACGCGTGGCAGCTGATGCGTGTCGCGTTGCGCCTGCTCGCCGTCGGCGAACCGATCACCGGGGCCCAGCTCGCGGCCGCGGCCGGCGTCTCCGAAACCGACCTCGAGCGGGCCATCGCCGGGCGGGACATCGAATACGACGAGCAACACCGCATCGTCGGGTGGGGCCTGACCCGCAATCCCACCCCGCACAAATTCAGCGTCGACGGCAAGCAGCTTTACACTTGGTGCGCCCCCGACACCCTCATCTTCCCCGCCGTGATCGGGCGCACCGCGCACATCGAATCACCTTGCCCCACAACCGGAACCATCATCCGGCTGACCGTCGATCCGGACGCCGGGATTAGCGGACTGCAACCCTCTGCGGCGGTGGTGTCGATCGTCGCCGCCAGTCAGGTCGACCTCCGCGCGGTGCGAGCCACCCTGTGCCGCCCGCAGCACTTCTTTGTCACCCCCGACGCCGCCCGTGATTGGCAATCTCGCTACCCCGGCATGACTGTGCTGCCCGTCGCCGAGGCCTACACGGCGATCATCCGGCCGCTCGCCGACGCCATGCTCGCCGGCATCGGTCCCGATCGCTCTGCTGAGCCCGGATAAGGCGACTTGGTGAGCAAGGCCAGGCACACGGGGCTTTCGACCCCAGCGTGCCGCCGTGGAGCGCCCACCGCTTTGTGGTGCGTGCACCTTCACCGGGTCACCTGCGGGCACAGCGCGCGGACCGCGCTACCGGAAACTGTCGGCGCGACGACACATCCGGTGCCGGACTCCTTGACGGTGTGGTGGACTCGGCGAGCCATCGCCGAGAGGAGCACGATGTTCGCTCCGGCCAGCGCGCACGTCAGCACCGTTTGCCTGTTCACGAGCACCGCCTGACCACGGGAACCGATGAGGCCTAATCAACTCCCCCCACACGAATCCAAAGTCAATGGAGGTTCCTGATGGGCCTGTCGAACCGGCGAGAATATCACCGGACGCCGGTGTGGACGATCGTTGGGCAGCTCCGCGGCACTCGGTGCGGTATACGAAGCGGGCTGGTTGGGCTACTAGGCGTGCTGCGCATCGCCCTGGGTTGACATGGGCCCGCCACACCACCGGCATCGCTCGCGGGATGACCGCATGAACCGCAGGACGTTTCTGGCCCTGATGGCTGCGACGGCGGCAGCGGACATGGTGTGGAGCGGTTCGGCTCCGGCACGCGCCGGCGCTGAAGAGCTTCGGGATCTGCCCGAGATGTCCAGCGAGAACGGCGTTCTGGATGCTGCGTTAGAGATGGTGACCAAACCGGTCGAACTCGGTGATCGCCAGTTGACCCTGGAGACATACAACGGCCAGTTGCCCGGGCCCATCTTGCGGATACGGCCGGGAGACAACCTACGTATCCGGCTGACAAACCAGATGGTTCCGGTCGGGATCCCCACCAACAACGTGTTGATGATCCCGTACTGCGCCGCCAAGTCCAACGACACGCGTTATGACACCCGGCGGGCCTGCGTCCATGATCTGTGGAATAAGTGGGAACGGGCGGGCACGATCCTGCAGCAGGATGTGATCACCAACCTCCACACCCACGGGCTGCAGGTGTCTCCGGAAGACCCCGGGGACAACGTTTTCCTTCGATTGGACCCGCCGTTTTCGCACCAGTACTCCTACGACATTCCCACAGACCAGCCGGCCGGGCTGTACTGGTATCACCCGCATTACCACACATCGACGGCCCATCAGGGCTGGAACGGGCTGGCCGGCCCGATCATCGTCGAGGGCGACATCGACGCCGTGCCCGAGATCGCCGAAATGCGGGAACGAACCATCGTGATCAACGAGCTCTTGATCGCCGACGACAGCGGCGAGTCCCCGTACACCCCGATAATCCCCATCGTGGGGCCGGTGCCGTTCGACACCATCCCCGCGGTGCCGGCGGCCATGTACTACCCCCTCAACGGTCAGCTAATCCCGGATATCACGATCCGGCCGGGCGAGGCGCAGCGCTGGCGGGTTCTCAACGCGTGCCCGCACCGGTCGATCTGGCTGCACGTCGAGGGCCACACCCTGCAGCAAATCGGCACCGACGGAATTCCTTACCGCGCCCCCAGAACCCGCCCGCACATCATGCTGTCGTCAGCCAACCGGGCCGAGTTCATCATCAAAGCGGGCGAACCCGGCCGGTACCGGGTCTACGCCGAAGCCTACGACCAGGGCCACCCCGGCGGCCCGCGCCCCTACCTGCCGCTGGCCACCCTGGTGGTGCGCGGTAAACGGGTCAACAGCCCGATGCCTTCGACGCTGGTGCAGCCGCCACGGATGCCGGATCTGCCGGTAGCCCGGCGCCGCAACCTGGTGTTCTCCGGCGACATCACCGGGCGCACCGGCTTCGGGGTGCAGTTCCTCATCGACGGCAAGGAGTTCAACGAGGAGCGGATTGACCAGGAGGTCGAGGCCGGCACCATCGAGGAGTGGACGATCATCAACGAGGACATCTTCCAACACCCGATCCACATCCACGTCAACCCGTTTCAGGTGTTCGACGTTCAAGGCATCCCGCCCGGCGACACCAGCTGGAACACCGAACCGGATGTGTGGTGGGATACGTTCCGGATACCCCCGTTCGGCCGGTACACGTTACGTACCTATTTCCGCCCGGATGTAACCGGAAAAACCGTCTACCACTGCCACATCCTGCCCCACGAAGACCGGTCGATGATGGGCACCCTGCTCATCGACCCGCCCGGGGGCTATCCGCGGGGGAAAACATGACGAGGCGCCGCCCACTGCTGATCGCGTTGGTGACTGTCGGTGTGTTCGCCGTCGGCCCGGCTACCGCCGACCCCTCTCAGCTGCCGTTGCATAATCAGGGCCGCTACGTTTTCAACCAGCAGCACCGGGACAACCTGAGCTGGTGGAACCGCACCTGGCTGCCGCAATTGGTCCCCAAAGGGGCGCTGCTGGAAGTGCAGCTCCCCAGCGACCCGATCCGGTGGATACCCTACGGCGAGCCGGACTGCCAGCCCAGCCCCGGCTGGGATTGGGCGGAAATCAGCGGTTCGTGGTATCCGGGCGGGCCGCCGAGGCACCGGCGTGTGAGAGTGGAACTGGAAGGCCAGCACACCGTGCCCAACCCGAACCGCTACCGGGAGTCAGCCAACCCTTACGAATTGCCAGGGATATATATCCCTGTCGATAAGCGGGTGCTGGGCAGTTCGGCCATCACGGTGTTCGACTACCGGCTCGACCCCGGGCCCGCAGACGACTATTGGGCCGGGAGGGGCTTGGCGACGATTTGCCTGCGCCCCGACCCGATCCCCGAGGACGTGCGAGTGCTAGGGTTTCCGCCTGACACGCCGCCCACCTACGTGCTCACGCTGGTCGTCGGGGTGCGACAGGCCTCGTGGGGGGGCGGGCTGCCACCGACCCCGCTGCCCGCACCACCGGAAGTGCGTCCCGAGCCGGATGCGCTGCCCGGACCAGACGAACCTCACGGCTAATCCGAAGTTGCGGCGGTTTGGGTGGGTGGATTCGTGGCTGACGTGGGTTTTTGCTGGTGGTGTGGGGTCGTGGTTCTGGCTACGCGGCGGTCAGCGGGATGGGGGTGCCGATAAGGTCGAAGGCGCGGCGTTGGTCGGGGGTGGGTTCGGCCAGTGTGGGTACCGTGGCGTTGGTGCCGTGGTAGTGAATGTCGTTGCGGGTCAGGGTCGCTAGGTGATCGAGCAGGCCGCGGAAGCTGCGCAGCGGGTTACCGTCTGGGTCGTGCTGGGTCGAGGCTTTGGCCTGGGCCTGTGGTGAGCGTTGTGCGGGCGCGACGGGGTTGTCGCGGGCGGGTGGGTGTTCGTCGGTGAAGGTCAGCGACGCCCAGGCTTTACGCAGGTGCCAGACCAGGTAGCAGGCCAGCAGGCAGATCAGCACGTGGGCGCGGACACGCTTATCGAGGCGGTGATGGATGGGCCGCAGATCCAGATCATCGGCCTTGATGCTGCGGAAGTCGCGCTCGACGTGGGCGAGGTTTTTGTAGCTTTCCACCACGGCTGCTGGGGTGAGGGTATCGGCGTCGACGCTGGTGCGCAGCACGTAGATGCCATCGAGGCTGGCCTCGGCATCGATGCCGGCCTGGTCACGCTGGTAGGTGAAGCTGGTGTCGGTGATGGTGCGGTGAAAATGCTTGCCCACGTTGTGTTTGACGATGATCCGCCCAACGGCTTCACCGATCTTGCCTGCCCCCTTGAGGGTGCCGCGGGCCACCCGCTCGGCGATGGCGGCCAGGTCGGCCTCGGTGGCGGCTAGCAGCGCGGCGCGTTTGCGGGCCCGCTCGGCGGCCAGGGCGGGGTTGCGGCAGGCGATCAACCGTTCCCCGGGGTAGTCGGGGTGGGCGATCTCGGCGAGATCTTGGGTGTCGAACAGGCTCATCTGCAGCGGTCCCTTGTCGGCGGCCAGGGTGGCGATCTGGGGTGCACGCAGGGCGGTGATCCACCCGAAACCGGTTCCCGCATCGGTGTTAAGCTCTCTCAGTGCGCTGATGCGTGCACTGGTGATCATGCCGCGATCCCCCACCAGCACCAGCCGGGTCAACCCGAACGTGTCGCGCAGCACCTCGACGATGTCGGTGAACGCGACCGGGTCGGCGGTATCTCCGGAAAACACCCGCACCGCCACGGGGCGTCCGGCCGGGTCGGTGAGCACCCCGTAGTTGATCTGCGGCAGGCCCTTTTTGCCGTCGCGGGAATAGCCATGGGCGGCCAGCTCACAGCACCGCCCGGTCACCCATGAGCTGGTCAGATCGAACAACGCCATCCGTGACGGGTTCGCCGCTGGCCCAAGGTGTTTAGCGGCCAGCTTCTTCTCGATCGCGTCCTGACGATTCGCCAGCCAGTCCATCGCGGCATACACCTCATCGGTGGAGGCGCCAGCCACGTCCAGGTCGGGCCCCAAGGTGGTATCGGCCCACCGCGACAACGTTGACAGCTTGGACGCCGGACGGATCACCCGCGAAATAACCAACCCCAGCACCAGATCGCGGGATCGACACGCCGGACCCAGGAGCGCCGGAAACCCCAGCCGACGCGCCATCGCCGCCACTGCGGCCACATGCCCGTGCGGCAGCGAGCGGGTGATGGTGCAGGCCGACTGGGCAGGCACCATCACCTGTCCCTTCAGCGTCGCCTCGATCGCGGCGATCACCTCCGCGGGCAACTTGGACAGGTTGGCCAGGGTCTCGTGGCGGACCTTCGTCCCGTCGCGGTAGGTGCGACGCACCAGCACCGACTCATAGCGGTGCACGTTGCCGGCCTTGTCCACATATTTGCTCGGAGTCCGGGCTACGTGCATCCGCACAGGTTTGACCATAACTGAATATTACAAGGCGAACTCGTCAATCAATAGCATCAACACACCATATTCACTGGCTACACCTTCGGCAGACCAACCCGCACAGACCCCAGCTCAACCCCCAAATTGCCTAACTGACCCGCCGCAACTTCGGGCTAATGCGAACAGCCCGAGAATTCGATCGTGTGGATCGGCCTGCCGGATCGCCGAAGTGCACACCGTTGTTGCGACGGGGGTCAACCGGGTTCGCGGCTCGGGCCGCGCGGCGTTACAGCGCCGGGTAATCGGGCGAGGCGGTCGGTGGGCTGGCGGCAGGGTCGGAGTCCCGGGTCACCTCGGCGCGGGCGTTGTCGCGGGCATTAGACGGAAACGACGTGTCGGTACACCACCACGCGTCGTAGAGTTTCGCCCACCATAGAGGCACCGGCAGCGGTGTGGTGCCGCAGGCCACCACCCCGTAGGTGCGCGGGTCGCCTTGGTCCCCGGGCGTTGACGCGACGAATTGGTCGACTAGGACGGCAACATGGTCGTCCACGTCGATCTCGCAATGCACGTTCCCCGAGTACGGCCATGGGATGCTCACCTGCATGCCCGCCTTGTTCGGATCGGCCAGCATGGTGTCGGCCGTGAATTCGCGGCCGGTTGCGCTCAACGGGGCGGTGGCCGTATACGTGTCGTTGACCATGTAGATCGCCCGGGCACTGGAGATTGGCGAGTCGACCCGCGCGATGTAGGTGATGGTGTGCGGGTTGTGCGGGTCGGCCAGTGCGTCCGCCGAAGTTAGCTGCGAGCCGACCACAGCGCACACCGCAACGGTGAATGCGATCCCTCGGTGTGTGATCGCGCTCATGATCACACACATTACGCTCGACCTCCTGTTCAGCGGGTGCCGTTCAGCGGGTGATCGAGAACGAGTTCGACACCGGCTTTGTTGGTCTCGTTGTTCGGCCGCAGGGCCGGGGCGTCAGGCCGTGGCGGGTGTCCGGCCGGGTGTCCGGCCGCGGTGTTCCCAGAGGTGCCGGATGTCTTCCAGCTGTTTGCCTTTGGTCTCGGGAGCGAACCGGTAGACGAAGCCGAACGCCGCCAGGGCGAGGACACCGAATACCACGAATGTGCCGGCCCCGCCGAGCGACCGCAGCATCGTCAAAAAAACGGAGGCGACGATGGCGTTGGCCACCAAATCCGAGGTGAGCATTACGCTCGAACCCATCGACCGCAGCCGCGCGGGTAAACACTCGCCCGCGTACACACTTATCAAGGAGCCGAAGCCGAAACTGAAGCCGGCCGTGAACAGCAATACACCGATGAACCCCAACACCGTCGCGGCGCCCCCGAAGTCCGCGCCGAACGCGTACACACCGATCAGCATGGTGTCCGCGGCGATCATCATGGCAATGCCGGACAACAGGATTGGCCGCCTGCCCAGTCGGTCGACCAGCGTCAGCAAGACGGCCACCGCCGCTAGCGCGGCCACTTGAACCAGCGCCGGCAAGACGAGCTGATCGAAGTCGCCGGCGAAACCCATCTCGGCGAAAAGCCTTGGGCCGTAATAGATGATCGCGTTGACGCCGGTAATGTGCGCGAAGAAACCGAGGCCGGCCACGAAGACGGTGGCCCGCAGATACGGTCGCCGCAGCATCTGATGAAGCGCACCGCCGCTTTCCTCGGAAAGCGCCCGGGTGATCTCGGCGAGTTCGTTCTCGACGTCGGCCGCCGGTTCCACCCGCAGCAGGGCCCGGCGCGCGTCGTCGACCCGGCCCTTAAGCAGATACCAGCGGGCGGTGTCCGGCATCGGCACCAACAAAACCGTGATCAGCATGGCCGGCACCGCCGGGAGGCCCAGCATCCACCGCCAGCTGTGCCATCCGGCCAGCAGGTAGGTGGCCAGGTAGCCCACAACGATGCCGACGACCGTCGCCAGCTGGTAGGCGACCAGCAACGAGCCGCGCACCCGCGCCGGTGCGGACTCGGCGACGAACACCGGAACCACCACCACCGACACACCGATGGCCACGCCCAGCAGCACCCGTGCCGTCAGCAGCATCGGCAGCGACACCGACACCGCCCCCAGCACCGCGAACGCCGTGTAGGCGACCACCACCAACACCATCGACTTCTTCCTGCCGAGCGTGTTGGCGAGCTCACCGCCCGCGATCGCACCGGCGATCTCGCCCACCACCACCGCGCTGGTCACCAGCTCCTGCTGATGCGTCGACAGCCGGAACGCCTCGGTGAGGTACCGCAGCGCGCCGGCGATGTTGGACATGTCGTAGCCGTAGATCACACCGAGGATCGGAGCAGTGATGCTCACCAACAGCCCCAGCCGCGAGCGCCGCGATGCAACGACTTGTCTCACGCCATCATGACCTCTCATTGGGCACTGCTGCCTGCTCCAGTCAGAGGCGCGATAGCCGGCCCGGCCCAAGGATATGTCAGCGAACCGGCCCACAAGCTCTCTGCGCACGGAATGACCCGGCGGGGCTTACGCGAACCTCTCCAGCCAGGTTGTCACCGCATACAACACACCGTAGGTAGCGATCGCGATCACCAGCATTGCCATCAGTCGCCACCGCAGTCGCCGGATACCGGCGAGGCTGCACTGATTGCGCCGCCGTAACCCGATCCACACCAGCAGCGCGAGCACAGCCAGCCCGCCCAGGCGAAACCACCACGCGTAGTTGCCGTACAGCTCGTTCGCCCACGCGAACGCCGTGCCCGCGCTGACGATTCCGACGAGAGCCAAGACGGTCGGCCCGACGCAGCACAGCATCCCGACCAGCCCGCCGATAATCCCAATGCGCCACACCGCCAGCCGTCCGGCGCTCCCGGGTGACCCCTCGACGTCGTCGCTTACCGCCGAAACATGGTGGTTACCAGCGGTATTCATGGCCGGCCATCGCATCGTGCCGCCTGGGCACCGAACCACGACGCCACCCGGTGCGCCAAGTCGTGTCGCTCACCCTCGGGTTCACCTTCTGGTTCACCTTCCACGGTCACCCCGTTCCAGAATGCGACGTGGTTTTTGATCTGGCGGGCCAGCGGACTCGGATGCGGATAGCACCAGGCGGCGTCGGGGTTGATGTCCTCGCCCACCATGACGGTGTAATAGTGGGCCATGCCCTTCCACGGGCATAGTGACCTGGTCGGGCTTTCGATCAGGTGGGCCCGCTCCACGGAGTCGGGCGGAAAGTAGTGGCTGCCCTCCACCCGCCTGGTTCGCGGCGCCTCCGCGAGAACGGTTCCCTTCCACACCGCCCGGATCATCGTCGCCGACCTCCTCACATTGTTCCTTCCGCTATAGCACACTGGTGGGTGCGGTGCGCACGTGAACTGTCATCGTGGCGACACCAGCGGCCGGGCGCCGCAGCATTGTCCGGTCGCCGACAGTTGGCCACCGCGGGTGCGGGCCGCGGTGCTGAGGTGACCGGGACCGAGGCGACGGCGATAGGGGACTCGGTGACGACAGCGAAGCGGGATCTTCACGAGGTGTTCGTCGAGTACACCAAGAGCATCTGCCCGGTGTGCAAGGTGGTGGTGGACGCGCAGGTCAATATCCGCGACGGCAAGGTGTATCTGCGGAAACGCTGCCGTGAGCACGGCGGTTTCGAGGCCCTGATCTACGGGGACGCGCAGATGTATACGGACTCGGCGCGATTCAACAAGCCGGGCACCATGCCACTGCGCTTTCAGACCGAGATCCGCGAGGGCTGCCCCAGCGACTGCGGGCTGTGCCCGGACCACAAACAGCACGCTTGCCTGGGGTTGATCGAGGTCAACACCGGATGCAACCTGGATTGCCCGATCTGCTTCGCCGACTCCGGTCACCACCCTGACGGGTACGCGATCACGATCGCCCACTGTGAGCGGATGCTGGACGCGCTGGTGGCGGCCGAGGGGGAACCCGAGGTGGTGATGTTTTCCGGCGGCGAACCGACCATCCACAAACAGCTGCTCGACTTCGTCGACGCCGCCCAGGCCCGGCCGGTCAAGACCGTCATCATCAACACCAACGGCATCCGGCTGGCGTCCGATCGGGGGTTTGTCGCCGACCTCGCCGAGCGCAACCGCCCCGGTCACCCGGTGCACATCTACCTGCAGTTCGACGGACTCGACGAAGCCACCCACCGCGCGATTCGGGGGCGCGATCTGCGAGACATCAAAGCCCAGGCATTGGACAACTGTGCCGGGGCGGGCCTGACCGTCAGCCTGGTGGCCGCGGTGGAACGGGGCCTCAACGAGCACGAACTGGGCCCGATCATCCGCCACGGCATGGCCCACCCCGCGGTGCAGTCGGTGGTGTTTCAGCCGGTCACCCACGCGGGGCGGCACCTGCGGTTCGACCCGCTGACCCGGCTGACCAACTCCGACATCATCCACGCCATCGCCGCGCAGCTGCCCGACTGGTTTAGGGCTGGCGATTTCTTCCCGGTGCCGTGCTGCTTCCCCAGCTGCCGGTCGATCACCTACCTGCTCACCGACGGCGAGCAGGTGGTCCCGATCCCGCGACTGCTGGACGTCGAGGACTACCTCGACTACGTCTCCAACCGGGTGATCCCCGACCTGGCGATCCGGGAAGCGCTGGAGAAGCTGTGGTCGGCGTCGGCGGTGCTGGGCACCGACACCGCCGCCGCGCCGCTGCAGCTAGCGGCAACCGCCCTGGACTGCGCCGACGCCTGTGGGGTCAACCTGCCCGAGGCGCTGGCCAATCTCACCGACCGGGTGTTTGCGATCGTGATCCAGGACTTTCAGGATCCGTTCACCCTCAACGTCAAGCAGTTGATGAAATGCTGCGTGCAGCAGCTCACCCCGGACGGGCGGCTGATCCCGTTCTGCGCCTACAACTCGGTCGGCTACCGCGAGCAGGTCCGCGAACGGCTGACCGGGGTGCCGGTGCCCGACATCGTGCCCAACGCCGTCCCGCTTGCCGGACTGCTCGCCGACTCTCCGCACGGCTCCAAACTGGCGGTCCCGGGCGGCGTCCCGGGCCGCCGTGCTGCGCGTGACGCCACCAACACCGGCAGCAAAGCGGTGCCCCGATGACCATGAGCCCGCGCCGCATCAAAACCTGTTGCGCCGACGCCTATTCCAGCGACATCGCAGCGTTGCTGCTGGGGGAGTCCTACCACCCGGGCGGGGCGGCGTTGACTCGCCTGCTGGCCGAGGCGCTCGGGCTGGGGTGCGGCGCACGACGGCTGGCCGACGTCGCCTGCGGGCGCGGGGCCAGCGCCCGGCTGCTGGCCGGCGAATATCCGGAGCTCACCGTCGACGGGGTCGACCTCAGCGAGGTCAACGTCGAGCACGCCCGCGCCGCCGTCGCGGCGAGCGGGCTGGCCCGGCGGGTCCGCTTCCATCGTGGTGACGCTGAAGAACTTCCGCTGCCCGACAACGCCTTCGACGCGCTGGTGTGCGAATGCGCGCTGTGCACGTTCCCGGACAAGCACGCCGCCGCGGCGCAGTTCGCCAGGATTCTGCGGCCCGGCGGGCTGGCAGGCATCACCGATGTCACCCTCGCCGACACCGGCCTACCGGCGGAGCTGACCACGCTTGCGGGGTGGGTCGCCTGCATCGGCGACGCCCGCTCGGTCACCGACTACACCACGATCCTCGCCGCGGCCGGGCTGCGCACGCGTCGCATCGAGGCCCACGACGAGAGCCTGCTGCCCATGATCGACCGCATCGAGGCCCGGATCACCGCGCTGCAGATTGCGGCACCCACGCTGCTGACCGACAACGGTGTGGTGCCCGATGCCGTGCTGACCCACACCCGGCTCGCGCGCGACGCGGTCATGGCGGGCCGGCTCGGCTACACGCTGATCATCGCGGAGAAGACATGACACTTAAGGAGGCTTCGCCGAGGCGAGCCAAACCCGCGCAGCGGCTCTGGGCGGGCTTGTGGGCCGGCGCCGCCGCCGGCGCCGCGGGCACCACCGCGCTGAACGTGATCACCTACGCCGACATGGCGGTCCGGGGCCGGCCGGCGAGCACCACACCCGAACGGACCGTCGACGCGCTGGCAAAATTGGTGCACCTGACAATCCCCGGCACCGGTGACGTTCAGGCCAACCGGATCTCGGGTCTCGGCGCACTCACCGGATATACGGCCGGAATCGGGATCGGGGTGCTCCTCGGGCTGGCCTACGGCCTGGGCTGGCGGCCCGGCCCGCTGGTTGCCACGCTGGTCGCCACCGGCGGCGCCCTGATCGGCACCAACGGACCGATGATCGCGCTCGGGGTGACCGATCCGCGGACCTGGGGTGCCGTCGGCTGGATCAGCGATGTCGTCCCGCATTTCGGCTACGGCCTGGTCACCGCCCTGGTGCTGCACCATCTCGACCGAGGATCCTGATCGCGGTAGAAACCGGCCTGAGAAACCGGCGCGGCCAAGCCTGGATTCGCCTTCGGCGCGGCGGTTTGTGCGCCCGGGAACGCGCTCGTCAACCCCGGTGAATAAACACCGTCTGAGCGATTGCTAAGGCACTTCTGGCAGGGCTCGAAAATCTCTCGCCGCCGCCTCGGCGCGGAGCTACCGTCGGGTAATGAGCGTGGCAACGGATCTGATGGTGGCCGCCGCCGTTCGAGACTACGGCGACCAGGCATTGTTACTGGAGTTCGACAGCACCGCCGAGGTGTTGGCGTGGGCGGTTGCGCTGCGCGAGGCAGCCCTGCCCGGTGTGCTTGATATTGTCGCGGCCCCCCGCACCGTGCTGGTGAAGCTCCACGGACCGCGCTACCGGGGCATCACCCGCCGGCGGCTGCGTGAGCTGCGGGTCGCTCCGGAACCAACCGTGACCGCCCCGCCGGGCGGCCATCCGGACGTGGTGATCGACGTCGTCTATGACGGGCCCGATCTCTCCGCGGTCGCCGCCCACACCGGGCTTACCATCGCGCAGGTCATCAACGCCCACACCGCCGTCCCGTGGCGGGTGGGGTTCGCCGGCGCCACTCCCGGTTCGGTCTACCTCGTCGGCGGCGACCCGAGGCTGCGGGTGCCGCGGCGGTCCGAGCCGCGGGCGTCGATGCCGCCCGGATCGGTCGGCCTTGCCGACGAATTCAGCGGAATCCACCCGCGCCCGTCCCCGGGCGGCTGGCAGCTGATCGGTCACAGCGAAGCGATCTTGTGGGATATCGACCGGCCCAACCCGGCGCTGCTGACGCCGGGCATGTGGGTGCAGTTCCGGGCCGCCTAACAGTTCAGGAGGGCCCTAACGGTTCAGGAGGGCCCTAACGGTTCAGGAGGGCAGAGTAGTGACAGCACTGGAGGTTTTGCGCACCGGACCGCTGGCGCTCGTCGAGGATCTCGGCCGGCCCGGGCTCGCCCGGTTCGGTGTCACCCGTTCCGGGGCTGCCGACCGCCGAGCGCACCGGCTGGCCAACCGGCTGCTGGCCAACCCCGACGACCGCGCCACCATCGAGGTGACGTTCGGGGGTTTCGCCGCGCGGGTCCGCGACAACGACGTCGATATCGCTGTGACGGGCGCCGACACCAACCCAACCGTTAACGGAGTTACGTTTGGCATCAACAGTATTCATCACGTTCACGCCGGGGAGGTGATCTCACTGGGCGCGCCGCACGCTGGGCTGCGCAGCTACCTGGCGGTGCGGGGCGGCTTCGACGTGCCGGCGGTGCTGGGATCGCGCAGCTACGACGTACTGTCCGGGATCGGCCCACCACCGCTGCAGCCCGGAGACATGCTGCCGGTCGGTGCGCACACCGCGGACTACCCCGAACTCGACCAGGCTCCGGTGGCCGCCATCACCGACGATCCGCTTGAGCTGCTGGTCACCCCCGGACCGCGCGACGACTGGCTCCTCGACCCTGACGCCCTGGTGCACACCGATTGGGTGGCGTCCGAGCGCAGCAACCGGGTGGGGTTGCAGTTGATCGGCCGCCCGTTGCAGTACCGCAACCCCGGCCGGCAGTTGCCGGCCGAGGGCACCGTGCGCGGCGCGATTCAGGTGCCGCCCAACGGGTTGCCAGTGATTCTGGGGCCCGATCACCCGATAACGGGCAGCTACCCGGTGGCGGGAGTGGTGATCGACGACGACATCGACAAACTCGCCCAAATGCGGCCGGGGCAGCGCGTGCGGCTGCGCTGGGCGCGACCCCACCGGGCCGCGGCAGCCAGTGCTGTGCTCGCGGGCGGGCCGGTCGCCGGAATCGGCTGGTAACCCTCCCCGATCAACAAACAGGCTGGTAAACAGGACATGTGCGCACCCTGGTAGCTACCGCCCGCCTGGTTCACACCGCCGATCTCGACCGCGAGACCCGCCACAATGCCTACCAGATGGTCTCCGAAGCGTTCGGGGCTGGGTTCACCGACACCGACTGGGAGCATGCGCTGGGCGGGATGCATGCCCTGATCTGGCATCACGGCGCGATCATCGCACACGCCGCGGTGGTGCAGCGCCGGCTCATCTACCAGGGCGCAGCGTTGCGCTGCGGCTATATCGAAGGTGTTGCGGTACGGGAGGATTGGCGCGGCCAGGGGTTGGCGATCGCGGTGCTCGACGCGTGCGAGCAGGTGATCCGCGGTGCCTACCAGCTGGGAGCGATCTGTTCGTCGGACCGGGGCCGCAGGCTGTTCACCGCGCGCGCCTGGCTGGCCTGGCGCGGACCGACGTCGGTGCTGGCGCCGACCGGCCCGACCCGCACACCCGAGGCCGACGGAAAGGTGTTTGTGCTGCCGGTCGGGATCCGCATGGACACCTCCACGGCCCTGACGTGCGATTGGCGCGACGGCAACGTCTGGTAAGCCCGCCCGCACGCCCTTGCCGGCTACGACTCGTCGTGAAGGTGGGCGGCGGGCTCGCCGCCGGCGGCGGTAAAAGCCGTCAGGGCCCGCACCAGCCCGTGGCGCTCGGGCGGCGGCATCTTCCGCACGATAGCGGCGATCTCGGCGCGCCGGTGCGCGGTGACCTCCCGCACAACCGCGTGCCCGCGCGCGGTCAGTGCCGCCAGCAGCTCGCGGCGGGAACTGGGGTGCGGCAACCGATCGATCAGCCCGGCCCCGACCAACCGGTCGACCATCCGGCCGGCGGCCGACGGCTGCACACCCAGCAGCGCAGCCAGCGTGGCGAGGTTGATCGGGCCGCGATTGGACAAGATCACCAGGGTGCGGAATTGCGGGATCGTGATGGTCTCGTCGACCAGGGCGATCGACTTCGCCGAGATCGCCACCAGCAGCCGTGACGCGGTCAGCAGCGCGTCGGTCAGCGCATCCAGCGACTCGTCGATTGTCGTCGCGTCATCGGCGGACATCTAACTGCTCCCGTATGCTGCCGCGCCCGCTCCCCGAGGCGGTGAACCCCGTCACCGCGCTGCGAAGATCGATGTTAGGGTAACACCATCCATAATTACTCAGATCAACTGTTTCCTAGCGCTACTATAGTCGAGATCTATAGTTTTGGTGCGGTCTGGCAGCTGCACCGCACCGACCGCGACGGCGACCTCACGGTCGCCGAGACCCGTTTTCGCCCCCGATTCCCAGGAGGATCCGCATGAGCAGCAAGAACGCGACCGCTAGCGAGCACCGAGCGGTGTGGGCGCTGGGGGACTACGCCCTCATGGCCGAGCAGGTGATGGCCCCGCTCGGCCCGATACTGGTCGATGCCACCGGTATCGGCCCGGGCGATCGGGTGCTCGATGTAGCGGCCGGATCCGGCAACATCTCGATCCCCGCCGCCAAGACGGGCGCCAGCGTGATCTCCAGCGATCTCACACCGGAGTTGCTGCAGCGCTCCCAACAGAGGGCCGCAGAGCAGGGCGTCACACTGGAGTGGCGGGAAGCTAACGCGGAAGCTCTGCCGTTCGCCGACAACGAGTTCGACGTGGTGGTATCCGCGATCGGCGTGATGTTCGCCCCACATCATCAGCGTGCCGCCGACGAGCTGGTCCGGGTTTGCCGGCCCGGGGGAAGGCTCGGTGTGATCAGCTGGACGCCGGAGGGATGGTTCGGCCGGATGCTGGCCATGATCCGGCCGTATCGGCCCACCCAGCTTCCCGGCATGCCCCCCGAGGCGCTGTGGGGCCGTGAGGAGTACGTCACCGGGCTGTTGGGGGAGCGGGTCCACGAGATCACCATGCGGCGGGTCGATCTGCGGGTGGACCGGTTCGACAGAGCCCAGGACGTACACGAGTACTTCAAGAAGTACTACGGCCCGACAATCGAGGCCTACCGCACCATCGGTGATAACACGGTGCTGGCGGCCGCGCTCGACGCCCAGCTCATCGAGCTCGCACGGCGCTACCTGGTCGGCGGCGCGATGCAGTGGGAGGTCCTGCTCGTCACCGCACGAAAGCGCTGAGCGGCGGCCCCGCTTCGCCGCGCGCCCGCCCCGTGTTACGGGTGGGCAACATCTTTTGGACACCGCGCAGACCCTTCGGCCGCACGGACGCGGTTGTCATCAACCGATCACGGCGCCCAGCAGCGCTTTGCGATGCTCGACGGCAAAACCGCGGCATGCCCGCGTGCCCCAATGTGGCCGGGGTGTTAACGCAACCGCACCGCGGCCCGGGTGCGCCGGTGCGTATTTTTGCCTACCGTAAAACCTCCCCTACCCTCGGTGGCTGAGCGCGCGATAGTTGTTGTGCGAGTGGAGGCATAGTGGTCGATCTGCGACAGAATCGCCGGGCCGCCGCCGACGCCTTGCTGAGGTTCGGGAAATATTTCCATCGCGACGAGATCTCACCGGATCGCCGGGCGCTGCATAAGATCGGCGGTCGCTCGGCAGATGCTTTTTACCGGGACCGCTGGGCGCATGACAAAGTGGTCCGCTCGACACACGGCGTCAACTGCACCGGCTCGTGTTCGTGGAAGATTTACGTCAAGGACGGTGTCATCACCTGGGAGTCGCAGCAGACCGACTATCCGTCGATCGGCGCCGACAAGCCCGAATACGAGCCACGCGGCTGCCCGCGCGGGGCCTCGTTCTCGTGGTACACGTATTCGCCTGCGCGCGTGCGCTATCCGTATGTGCGCGGTGTCTTGCTGGAGGATTACCGAAAGGCCAAACAGCGGCTGGAGGATCCGGTGCTGGCGTGGGCGGACATCGTGGAGGATCCGGTGAAGTCCCACCGCTATAAGGCCGCACGCGGCAAAGGCGGGTTTGTTCGGGCCGAGTGGTGGGAGGCCGTTGAGATCGTGGCCGCGGCGCACGTGTACACCATCAAACGCTACGGCCCCGACCGGGTGGCCGGCTTTTCGCCGATACCGGCGATGTCGATGGTCAGTCATGCCGTTGGAGCGCGGTTCATTTCGCTGATCGGCGGTTCGATGCTGTCGTTTTACGACTGGTATGCCGACCTTCCGGTCGCATCACCGCAGGTGTTCGGCGACCAGACCGATGTTCCCGAATCGGCCGACTGGTTCGATGCCGGCTATCTGATCATGTGGGGCTCCAACGTTCCGGTAACCCGGACACCCGATGCCCACTACATGACCGAGGCCCGGTATCGCGGCCAAAAGGTGGTCGTGGTCTCACCGGACTACGCGGACAACACGAAGTTTGCCGATGAGTGGCTGCCGGCGCGGCCGGGAACCGACGCGGCGCTGGCGATGGCGATGGGCCACGTGATCCTCAAAGAGTTCTTCGTCGACCGGACGACCCGATACTTTTCCGACTACGTCAAAAAGTACACGGATCTGCCTTTTCTGGTGACGCTGTCCAGGTGCGACGGTGAGTGGCTGCCCGGAAAATTCCTCACCGCAGCCGATCTCGGCGATACCAGCGACGGTTCATCGTTCAAAACGGTGCTGCTCGACGCCCAGGGCAGCCCGGTTGTGCCCAACGGCTCGCTGGGATATCGGTTCACCGCATCCGGGAAGGGCAAGTGGAATCTCGACCTGTGCGGGGTGGACCCGATGCTCACCCTGTACGGCGCCCACAGCGAGGTGGCCGCGGTGCGACTGCCGCGGTTCGACGGTGAGCGTCCGGGTGTGCTGCGGCGCGGTGTGCCGACGAAGGTGATCGCCGGGCACCGGGTCACGACGGTGTTTGACTTGTTGCTCGCACAGTATGGTGTGCACCGCGAGGGTTTGCCCGGCGACTGGCCGACCGGGTATGACGACCCCGCAGAACCGTACACCCCGGCGTGGCAGGAGCCGATCACCGGGGTGCCGGCCCCGGCGGCCGAGCGGATCGCGCGGGAATTCGCCGACAACGCTCGGCGATCGGGTGGCCGGTCGATGATCTTGATGGGCGCCGGGACCAACCACTGGTTTCATTCCGACCAGATTTATCGCTCGTTCCTCGCGCTGGTGATGCTGACCGGTTGTCAGGGCGTGAACGGCGGCGGCTGGGCGCATTACGTCGGGCAGGAGAAGTGCCGGCCGGTCACCGGGTGGTCGACGCTGGCTTTCGGCTTGGATTGGCAGCGGCCGCCGCGGCAGATGCAGGGCACGGTGTTTTGGTACCTGGCGACCGACCAGTGGCGCTACGACCGGTTCACCTCGGAGATGCTGGCCTCCCCGCTGGCCCGGGGCCGATTCGCCGGACGAACCGCGGCCGACAACATCGCGCTGGCGAGCCGGTTGGGCTGGATGCCGAGTTATCCGACGTTTAATCGCAATCCGCTGGATCTGGCCGACGAGGCGGCGCGGTTGGGCAAGGAGGTGTCGGCACATGTCGTGGACGGCCTCAAGACCGGCCATCTGCGCTTCGCGTGCGAGGATCCGGATGCGCCGGAGAACTTTCCGCGCTGCCTGACGGTGTGGCGGTCCAACCTGCTGGGCTCGTCGGCGAAGGGGAACGAGTACTTCCTCAAACACCTGCTGGGCACCGATGCCAACGTGGCCGCACGCGATGCGGATGGTGTGCGCCCGCTAGAGGTGCGCTGGCGTGACGAGGCGCCGGTCGGCAAACTGGACTTGCTGCTGTCGCTGGACTTCCGCACTACCAGCACCACGCTGTTCTCCGACGTCGTGCTGCCCGCGGCCACCTGGTACGAGAAGCACGACCTGTCCAGCACGGACATGCATCCGTTCGTGCACGCGTTCTCGCCGGCGATCTCACCGCCGTGGGAAGCCAAAACCGACTTCGAGGCGTTCCACCGGATCGCGCGTGGGTTCTCCTGGCTCGCCGGGAAGCACCTCGGCGCCCGCACCGACGTCGTCGCGGTACCGCTGCAGCACGACAGCGTTGACGCCACCGCGCAGCCGGGCGGGCGGGTGCTGGACTGGAAAACCGGTGAGTGCGAACCCATTCCGGGAAAGACGATGCCGCGCCTGGTCGTGGTGGAACGCGACTACCCGGCGGTCGCCGAGCAGATGGCGGCGCTGGGCCCGATGGTCGAAACGGCCGGCCTCACGATCAAGGGAGTCACCACGCATCCCGAGGCGGAAGTGGACTATCTGCGCGGGGTCAACGGAGCGGTGGTCAGCGGGGTGGCGGCGGGACGACCGTCGCTGGCCAAAGATATTCATGCCGCCGAGGCGATCCTGGCGTTGTCCGGGACGACGAACGGTCGGCTTGCCGTGGAGGGCTTTGAGGCGCTGCAGCGGCGCACCGGCATCGAGCTCGCCGACCTCGCGAAGGAGAACGAAGGACGGCGGGTCAGCTTCGCCGACACCCAGTCCCGGCCGGTTCCGGTGGGCACGTCGCCGGAGTGGTCCGGCTCGGAGGCCGGGGGCCGTCGGTATTCGCCGTTTACGATCAACACCGAACGACTCAAGCCGTGGCACACACTGACCGGACGGCAGCATTTTTACCTCGATCACGACTGGATGGGCGAACTCGGCGAACAGTTGCCGATCTTTCGTCCGCCGCTGGACATGACGGCGCTGTTCGGCGAGCCGGCGTTCGGGACCGGCAGCGGCGGGATCACGGTGCGGTATCTGACACCGCATTCCAAGTGGTCCATCCACTCCACTTATCAGGACAACCTGCACATGCTCACACTTTCCCGTGGTGGGCAAGCGATTTGGATGTCAGACGTGGACGCGGCGAAGATCGGCGTCAAGGACAACGACTGGATCGAATGCACCAACCGCAACGGTGTGGTGACCGCGCGCGCGATCGTCAGCCACCGGATGCCGGAGGGCCTGGTGTTCATGTACCACGCGCAGGACCGGGTGGTGGACGTGCCGCGTGCCGAGAAGACCGGCAAACGCGGCGGTGGACACAACGCGCTGACCCGGATCGTGATCAAACCGTCACATCTGATCGGCGGCTACGCCCAGCAGTCGTTCGCGTTGAATTACCACGGCCCCACCGGAAACCAGCGTGACGAGATCACCACGATCCGGCGACGCTCGCAAGACGTGGAGTACTGACGATGAAGGTCATGGCTCAGCTCGCGATGGTGATGAACCTCGACAAATGCATCGGATGCCACACCTGCAGCGTCACCTGCAAGCAGGCCTGGACCAACCGCGCCGGTGTGGAGTACGTCTGGTTCAACAACGTGGAAACCCGCCCCGGGCAAGGATATCCGCGCCGCTACCAAGATCAGGAGAAGTGGAAGGGTGGCTGGACCCTCAACAAGCGCGGCACGCTGACGCTGAAGTCGGGATCCCGCGTGAAGCGCTTGCTCAACATCTTCGCCAACCCCGATTTGCCCACGATGTCGGATTACTACGACCCGTGGACTTACGACTACGAGAACCTGCTGTCAGCGCCGGCGAGGGACACCACGCCGGTGGCCCGTCCCAAGTCCCTCATCACCGGTGAAGACGCCGCGGTGAGCTGGGGCGCGAACTGGGATGACGACCTCGGCGGGGGGCCCGAGCAGGTTGCCCGCGACCCACTGCTGGCCAAGGTGGCAGAAATTTCAGCAAAGGTTCGCCTTGAGTTCGAGCGGACCTTCATGTTCTACCTGCCGCGCATCTGCGAGCACTGCCTGAACCCCTCGTGCGCGGCGTCGTGCCCGTCCGGCGCGATCTACAAGCGCACCGAAGACGGCATCGTGCTGGTCGATCAGGACCGCTGCCGCGGGTGGCGGCAGTGCATCACCGGCTGCCCGTACAAGAAGATCTACTTCAACCACCGGACCGGCAAGGCCGAGAAGTGCACCTTCTGCTACCCGCGTGTCGAGGTGGGGATCCCGACAGTGTGTTCGGAGACCTGCGTCGGCCGGTTGCGCTACATCGGGGTGCTGCTCTACGACGCCGATGCCGTGGCGGCCGCCGCGTCGGTGCGTAACGAGCGGGACCTGTACCCGGCTCAGCTGGGCGTGTTTTTGAATCCGCATGACCCGCGGGTGATCGCGGAAGCCGAGCGCGCCGGGATCTCGGGCGAATGGATCGAGGCCGCGCGGAATTCCCCGGTGTACCGGCTCATCGCCGACTACCGGCTGGCGCTCCCACTGCATCCGGAGTACCGCACCATGCCGATGGTCTGGTACATCCCGCCGCTGTCCCCGGTCGTCGACGTGCTCGCCGAAACCGGCCACGACGGGGAGAACGCCAATAACCTGTTCGGTGCTATCGACGCACTGCGGATTCCCGTCGAGTACCTGGCGCAGCTGTTCACCGCCGGTGACGTCGGGCCGGTTCGCGTTGCGCTGCAACGGCTGGCGGCGATGCGCTGCTATATGCGCGCTGCGAATCTGGGCGAGGATTTCGACGACACGGTCCCGGCGTCGGTTGGGCTCAGCGGCGAGCAGATCGAGTCGATGTACCGGCTGCTGGCGATCGCCAAATACTCCGACCGCTACGTGATCCCCAACGGCGCCGGGTCAGACGCGCACCGCCTGGACGCGCTGGCCAGCGGATGCAGCCTCGACGGTGCGGGTGGGCCGGGGATGGCGGCCATTGACGCCATGGCCGATACGGCCGACAAATTCCACTTCACCGAAACCAACGCTGCCGCGCAGGACAAGCCCGTTCGGGTCAACCTGCTCAACTGGGACGGCAAGAGCACCGATGGGCTGGTGCCGGTGAAATGAGGTCGCTGACCCGCCGGGCGGCCGGCGACGGTGCCCGGCTATCCGGGCGGGAGCAACGACTGCTGTGGCGCATAGCCGCGCTGCTGCTGGACTACCCCGGGGCGCAGACACTCGCGATGATCGATCAACTCAGGTCTGCGGCAATGGAACTGCCCGCGTCGGTGGGCGCGCCGCTGCTGCGGTTTCTGGCGGAATTCACCGATGCGGATCCGCTGCGGCTCGCCGCGCGCTACGTCGAGACGTTCGACATGCACCGCCGCGCCAGCCTGCACCTGACCTACTACGCCTACGGAGACACCCGCAAACGCGGTATGGCACTGCTGCGGTTCCAGCACGCTTACCGCCGGGCCGGCAGGCAGCCGGCCGAAGGCGAGCTGCCCGATTACCTGCCTCTGGTTCTCGAGTTCGCGGCCACCATCGACCCCGTGCAGGGGAAGCGGTTACTCGCCGAGAACGTCGCGGTTCTCGAGTTGTTGCGACTGTCCCTGCTGGACAGCGGTTCTCCCTATGCCGCCGTGGTGGCCGCCGTCCTGGCGACGCTGCCGCCGATCAGCACCGCCGACCGCCGCCGGATTGCCGAGCTGGCCGCACAGGGCCCGCCGGACGAGGACGTCGGACTGGACGTGTTCGCGGTGGATCCGATCACGGCGCAGGGCCGTCGGTGACCGGCTCACTGTGGATAATCGCGCCGTATGTCGCGCTGACATCGTTTGTGCTGGGCCATATCTGGCGCTACCGCACCGATCAGTTCGGCTGGACCACGCGGTCGTCGCAAATCTATGAGAGTCGGCTGCTGCGGCTGGGGAGCCCGTTATTCCACTTCGGCCTGCTCGGCGTGTTCGGCGGTCATGTCGTGGGTCTGCTCATTCCGCAATCGTGGACGTCGGCGGTCGGGATCGCCGAACCCGCTTACCACCTGATGGCCGTTGCGCTGGGCTTGCTCGCCGGGTTCGCCGTGGTGGCCGGGCTGGGAATCCTGCTGTACCGGCGGATCACGGTGACTGCGGTGCGCCAGGCGACGACCCGCAACGACACGCTGATGTACCTGCTGCTGGTGGGGGCGCTGCTGACCGGAATGCTCAACACGCTGACCAACGTCTTTGCCACCTACAACTATCGCGAGACGGTCTCGCCGTGGTTCCGCAGCCTGTTTTCGCTGCACCCGGCGCCGGAGCTGATGGCCCACACCCCGTGGACGTTTCAAGCGCATGCCCTGATCGTTTTGGCGCTGCTGGGTATTTGGCCGTACACCCGCCTGGTGCATGTGTTCAGCGCACCCGCCGGATACCTATTTCGCCCGTACCTGATCTATCGCAGCCGCGATCCGCAGAAAACGCCCGCCGGCCGCTATGCGAAAGCCTGGGTCGTGCCGCAAGCCCCGCCCGCGCGGAGTCGCTGGGTTTGACCTCCGGCCCGATCGCCGCAGTCACGCCGCCGAATGCGGCGTGGCCGCATCCCCACCTCACCTCCCTCGACGGCCGGCCAGTGAGTAGCCGGTAGCACACCGGTCATCGGGGGCAGCGGTGACGCAACAACACTTTTTTCCGACTTAACGGCCAGGCAACACGGCGGGTGTGCACTTATTAGCACACTTATCACCACGGGAGGAAGGGACCTGTGATCGTGTTCACCGACCGGCCGCACGGCGTGTCGACGGTCTGACGTTCCGGTGAGCGATGGAATCGTTGAAATCTCCCGCAAGCGGGCCATTAGCGGGATTTACCGTCGGGGTGACGGCGGCGCGACGGGCTGAGGAACTCATCACGCTGTTGGAGCGCCGGGGCGCCGCCGTCGTGCACGCCCCGGCGATCCGGATCATCCCGCTGGTCGACGATGTCGAATTGCAGCGTGTCACGGCACTGCTCATCCAGCAGCCGCCCGACGTGCTCGTGGTGACCACCGGTATCGGCTTCCGTGGCTGGATTGAGGCCGCGCACGGCTGGGATGTCGCCGACGACCTGATCGCCGCGCTCGCGGCGACGCGCATCCTCGCGCGGGGACCCAAGGCGCGCGGTGCGGTCCGCCAGGCCGGGCTCTGTGAGGAGTGGAGCCCGGAGTCTGAGGCGTCGCGGGAAGTGCTCGACCGGCTGTTGGCCGACGGCGCAGCCGGATTGCGCATCGCGGTCCAACTGCACGGCGCGGCCTCGGAGTGGGAACCCAACGCTGACGTTTGCGAAGCCCTGGCGTTCGCGGGAGCGCACGTTATCAAGGTGCCCGTCTACCGTTGGACGCAACCCGAGGACACCCGGCCGATGGATCAGCTGATCGCGATGATCGTCCCCGGCGATATTGACGCGGTGAGCTTCACCAGTGCCCCGGCGGTCGCCTCGATGCTGCAGCGGGCCAAGGCTCTCGGCTGCATGGCCGAGCTCATCGCGGCGATGCGCGATACCGTGGCGGCCATCTGCGTGGGCCCGGTCACCTGCTCGCCGCTGACCCGGCTGGGTATTCCGACCGTGCACCCCGACCGCTACCGGCTGGGCGCGCTCGCCCGGTTGATCACCGATGAGGTTCCGCGCCGCGCGCGCTATTTCACCGCCGGAGGCCATCACATCAGCGTGCGCAGAACAACGGTCGCGGTCGACGGCGACATCCGGGCGGTGCCGCCGGCCGGGATGGCGGTGCTCCGGCGGTTGATGGTGAAACCCGGCTGGGTGGTCTCCCGGGAAGAGCTGCTCGCGCAGCTGCCGGGGGGCGGTGCGGACACCCATGCGGTCGAAACCGCAATGACCAGGCTGCGGTCCGCGCTTGGCACGCCCCGCGTGGTCCAAACCGTCGTCAAGCGCGGCTACCGGCTGGCGATCGACCCGGCGGAATGCCATCCCCATGGATGATGCCGGCCAACGGATCGGGGCTTGCCATGCCCGTCAGGCCGGCCCGGCGCAGTCCCCGTGACCGGGCCGCAATCTCACCCGTCGTCTTCGCGACGGTGAGCCCGATTTCACACCCGGGTCATCGTCGGCTGCCGTCGCGGGTAACAACGGATCCCTAGCGTGAGCGGGTGTCAATCGCCAAATTCCTCGCTCGCACGCATCGCATCTCACACTGGGATCCCGAGGACATCCGGGCCTGGGAGTCCGGTCACAAAGACATCGCCCGCCGCAACCTGGTCTGGTCGGTCGTTGCCGAGCATGTCGGCTTTTCGATCTGGTCGATCTGGTCGGTGATGGTGCTGTTCATGCCCCAGGCTGTGTACGGGTTCTCCGCCGCCGACAAGTTTCTGCTGGGCGCAACCGCTTCACTGGTCGGCGCCTTCCTGCGGATTCCGTACACGGCGGCCACCGCAACGTTCGGCGGCCGCAACTGGACCATGTTCTCGGCGTTCGTGCTGCTGATCCCGATGGTCGGCACGATGTGGCTGATGGCGCACCCCGGCCTGCCGCTGTGGCCGTATCTGGTCTGCGCGGCGTTGGCCGGGCTTGGTGGCGGGAATTTCGCGTCCTCGATGACGAACATCAACGCCTTCTACCCGCAGCGGCTCAAGGGCTGGGCGCTGGGGCTTAACGCCGGTGGCGGCAACATCGGCGTTGCGGTGGTCCAGGTAGTCGCTCTGCTGCTGATCGCCGTCGCGGGGAACCGGGCGCCGTACTGGGTCTGCGCGATCTATCTGGTGTTGCTGGTCATTGCCGGCATCGGGGCGGCGGTGTTCATGGACAACCTCGAGCAGCACAAGATCGACCGCACCGCCATGCGCTCGATCCTTTCGATGCGTGACACCTGGGTGATCTCGCTGCTCTACATCGGCACCTTCGGCTCGTTCATCGGGTTCTCGTTCGCGTTCGGCCAGGTGCTGCAGATCACCTTCGTCGGCGGCGGGCAGACCACCGCCCAGGCATCGCTGCATGCCGCGCAGGTCGCGTTCATCGGCCCGCTGCTCGGGTCGCTGACCCGGGTATACGGCGGAAAACTGGCCGACCGGGTGGGCGGCGGCCGGGTAACCCTAGCGGTGTTCGTCGGCATGATCCTGGCGGCCGGCCTGCTGGTCGGTGTCAGCGTGCATCACGACCACACCCGCGGGGGCACCACGGCGGCCACCATGATCGGCTACGTCCTGGGTTTCGTCGCGCTGTTCATCTTGTCCGGGATCGGCAACGGCTCGGTGTACAAGATGATCCCGTCGATCTTCGAAGCACGCAGCCGGTCGCTGGCTGTCGGCGAGTACGAGCGCCGGCACTGGTCGCGGGCCACATCCGGGGCGCTGATCGGGTTCGCCTCGGCAATCGGCGCCCTCGGGGGCGTCGGCATCAACCTGGCGCTGCGGCAGTCCTACCTGCTCAGCGGGTCGGCCACCGGCGCGTTCGGGGTTTTCATCTCGTTCTATGTCGCCGCCTCGGCGCTGACCTGGGGGATGTATGTGCGCGGCCCGGCGCGGGCCGCCGCCAAACTGCCGGGGCGCCTGGAGCCGGCCCGGGCCGATGCGTAGCAACTCCGGCACCGGAGACCAAATGAATCTCCTGGTCGTGCACGGCACCCGCCACGCGGGTGGTGTCGCCATGCTCGCACAGCTCGCCGATCGGGTCAGCGCGCTGGTCAAGCGCACCGTGCAGGTGGCGTTCGTCGACGTGCTGGGTCCCACGCCCGGCGAGGTGCTTTCGTCGGCCGCGGCGAACGGCGAGCCTGCCGTGGTGCTGCCCGCGTTCCTGTCCCGCGGCTATCATGTCCGCGCCGATTTGCCCGCCCATATCGCGGCCAGCGGACACCCGGATGTCCGCGTTACCCCCGCGCTCGGGCCGAGCCCGCAGATCGTGCGGATTATCGGCGCCCAGCTGGTGAAATCGGGTTGGCGCCAGGGTGATTCGGTGATCCTTGCGGCCGCGGGCACATCCGACCGGGTGGCGCGCGCCGATTTGTGCGCCACCGCGACACGGCTGTCCGCAGTCACTCGATCACGCGTGGAGTTGGCATTCGCCGCGGGGGAGCCGCGCGTCCCCGAGGCGGTCACCCGCGCACGCCGTGCGGGTGCGCGCCGGGTGGTGGTCGCCTCCTATCTGCTGGCCGACGGCCTATTCCAGGACCGCCTGCGAACCTGCGGCGCCGATGTGGTCACCGATCCAGTGGGCACCAACCCTGGCTTGGTTCGCTTGGCCGCCACCCGATTCGCCCGTGCCCGCCGGCGCTGTGCCCCGCCGTCACCGACTCCCACGACGGCGTCGGTGTAGCTCCCCGTCGAGACCCACCCTTGCTGCACCGGCGCCGAGCTATCATCCAAGGGCCTCTAGTGAATTTGCTGGTGCGCGAAAGCATCGGGAGGGCTCATGGTCCAGCAACAACCCATCGGCACCGACAAATCCGGCACCGACCCGGCGCCGCGGCATGCGGTCCTGACTTTTGCCGGCACGTTCGACGCACCCGGCACAGGTTTCCCCTCCGACGTGGTCAAACAAGCCAACCCCAACCTCGTCTTCGAGGTGCCGGTCATCGCGCCATACTCGTTCGGGCCGATCCCGCCCGACTTACCAACGGCTCCCAGCTATGCCGAATCCGTCGAAATCGCCGTCAGCTACGCCAGCACCTGGATCACCGCCAACCCTCAGCAGACATTCGCGATGGGCGGCTACAGTCAGGGTGCCGAGGCGGCCTCCCGGGTGCTGGCCGCCATCATGGGCGGCCCGTTGCAGTGGGCGCGGCCGAACCTGATCGGCGGCTACACGTTCGGCAATCCGGCCCGCGGTCTGGGGCACACCTTCCCCGGCGGAACCGACCCGGGCGGGCGGGGCATCTCGTCGTTTAATCTCACCGCCACGCAGATTCCCAAAAACAGCAGCGGTGTTGACACCTGGTGGGATTTCGCCAATCCCGGCGACCTGTACACCACCACACCCAATGATCAGGCCGGGGCAGACCTTACCGCGGTCTATGACGCGGCCGTGCAATTGAGTATCCAACGCAACCTGATCCTCAACCTGATCGCCGGGCTCACCGAGCCGGGCGGGTTGCTGCAGCAAGCCGTCGGTCTGGTAACCAACCCGGTTGTCGGCGGGCCTGCCCTGGCCGAGGCGATCACGCTCGCCGTGAGGTTCTACGACACCAGCCCGCCCGGGCTGGCCCATCTCGACTACAACACCGTCGACGCTTTGCCGGGGCAGAGTTCCGTCGCGGTGGCGGTCAACCACGTGAACAACATCGCGGCATCGACACCGGCCCGCAGCGTCGCTTGACACGCTCGTGTGCTCGGTAACTCAGTAACGCCGGCATAGATCTCTACGTGTGCTGCAGATGTTGAGGACAGAACTCGTTCGCCGCGATCGCCGCGAACCTGGCAGCGCCGTCTAGCGAAAATGCTGGATTGGCCTTCTTCACGTCGTCGATGACTTCGATGCCCGACACCCCGTTGTCCATCAGCCCGCACACCGCCTCGCCGGCTGCGACGGCCTGGGACGGGTTGCGGTAGGTGATACCCGCATTGTTGAGTGCGGAAAGGAAACCCGTGTCGATGAAACCTGAGTCGGCAACGGCATCGTTGGGACTTGTTCCGGTGATGTCGGGACCCGACTCGGCGTGCGCCGGCACGGCGGGTGCGGTCCCGGAGGCTAGCAGGACTCCAGCGGCTATCGTCACGCACAAATACTTAACTCTCAAGGATTTTCCTTTACAGGTGTACTCCGCTGACTGGCTAATTTTCCCGCCGCGACATCGTCGTCGAACCGTGAACAGCACCCTGTCCAATCCGCGCGGCTCCCGAAGATCTGCCGAATTCCCCACCGCTGGGTCATGATCCGCACGACATTGGTGCCACTCACGGGTACGGCTCGCTTTGACGTTACTCCTCCTGCAGGTAAATATCTATTGTGGGACGCTGATTTTCGGTTACCTTCACGACCTTTTAATTTGGTGAACAACGTGTGCCATAGTTCGCACAGCCGCCCGGTTGTGGCCGTGCGGACCTGAGGCCGTGCGGTGCAACCTCTTCGGATTAGCACCAGATCACGGCTTCGATGCTGCGGGTTTGGCTGGGTTGGCCGAGGACAGGTGAACCGCGTGGATCCCCGGTTTTCGCGACAGGTCGGCGAGCAGGTTCTGCAGTCCGGCCGAGTCGGTGTGCCAGTGCTGCACCGCCGGGTTGTCGGGTTGCTTCGACAACTCGGTGACGAGCCGCTCAAGTTGCACCGGTTTGGGGCTGCCCTTGAGGGTCGCGGTGCCGACACGGGGGCCGGTGGCGCCGATGGCGCCACCGGCCAAACCCGCCACGCCCACTTGGCTATACAGGCTTCCCGCGTCGCCCGCCAGGACCGCCGGAGCGGCGGCCGGGCCGACTCCCGGCAACGCCGTGGCCAGCATTCGGATCGCCGGGGTGGCCGCCGCCCAGCTGGGCGGCACCGACAACATGCCCACCAATCCCGCGCGGCCCACACCCGCCGACACCGCTGAGGCGGCGGTACCCAGACGCGCCGCCCCGAGCCCTCCGGCCTCACCCAACCCGGCCCCGAGGTTCGGCAACAGATTACCCAGCGCCCCTCCTAACCCCAACGGGTGGAAGGACTTCTGGAACTCCACCATTCCCAGCAGGGTGCTGATCATGGCGTCGTTGGCCGGCAGGATGGCCTTCGCGCCGGAGCCGATCCCGAACAGGGATTGATAGATCGATGACGCCGACGATGATCCGGTGAGGCCGTTCAGCAGTCCGCCCATCGTCTTGTTCCACGACGTGCTGGCCGACGCCAGTTCTTGGAGAACCAGGGGGATCCCCGAGAGCACCGACTGCGCGCCGGTGCCACCCGAGGCACCGGCGGCCTGGCCCACCGCCGCGCCCTGGGCGAGCGGCCCGGCCGCATTGGTGGTCGGCGGCGGCGGGCTGAACGGCGTCACCCGGGTGGCGGCCGCCGCGGAGCCGGCGTAGCCGAACATCGCGGCGGCGTCTTGGGCCCACATCTCGGCGTATTGCGCCTCGAGGGCCGCGATTGCCGCGGTGTTCTGCCCGAAGATGTTGGTCGCCGCCAGCGACGCCAGCTGGCTGCGGTTCGCCGCGATCAGCGGCGGCGGCACCGTCGCGGCAAACGCCGTCTCATAGGCGGCCGCCGCCGCCCTGGCCTGCAGCGCCGCCTCTTTGGCCCGCTCCGCCGTGGTCGACATCCACGCCACGTACGGTGCGGCAGCGGCCGCCATCGACCCCGAGGATGGACCCCTCCACGGGCCGCTGGTCAGATCCGCGATCACCGAGCCGCAGCGGGCCGCGGAGGATTGCAATTCCCCGGCCAGCCCGTCCCAGGCCGTGGCGGCCGCCAGCATCGGGCCCGACCCCGGGCCGGCATACATCCGGCCGGAGTTGATCTCCGGTGGCAATGCTCCGAAATCCACTGCTAAGCCCGTTAACTCGTGGTGATCACGTTCGCGGCCTCGGTGGCCGCGTAGGACCCCGCGCTCGTCGCCAACGTGGTGACAAACATCTCGTGAATTGCCGCGGCCTGGGCGCTGACGGCCTGATACATCTGGGCGTGCGCGGCGAACTGCGCGGCGGTCAGCGCCGATACCTCGTCGGCGGCCGCTGGAATCACCCCCGTCGTGGGGGCTGCCGCAACCGCATTGGCGGTGGCTATCGCCGAGCCGATGCCGGCCAGGTCGCCCGCCGCACCGGCCAGCGCCTCCGGCTGGATGGTCACAAACGACATTGGGTTTCCTCCTTCTTTCCCGATATTTCCCTGTGTTTGGGTATGAACCCAAAATCCTTGAGCTGTGAGAACATAAGCTAATCGTTATGGGTTCGTTGGCGGTATCACGATGATGGTGACCGTGGCGTCGGCGTCCGCGGCAGCGCTCCCGATGACGCCGCCGGTGGCGCTACCGACGGAGCGGGTGGCGGTGCCGCCGATAGCGCGTCCGGCCAGACTCGACAGCGCCACGTCGCTGAACAGGCTTCCCCCGCTGTCCGCGGCGATCGGCGCGGCGGCGCCCGGGTCGGATCCGGGCAACACCTCGGCGACCGGCCTGATCGCTGGCGCCGCCGCCGCCCAGGTCTTCGGCACCGAGAGTCCCCCGACTATGCCCGCGTGACCCATACCCGCCGATACCGCCGCTGCACCGCTGCCCGCCGGGCTCAGCGCACCCACACCCGAAACCGGGGGCGGTAACAGCGACGCCGGCAACAACGACTTCATCGCCCCACCACCGAGCACAGTGGCAACACCCTCCGCGTTGTGGGGAATCAGCACGTTCTGTATGCCGAAAAGAAAAGGCGCTCCGGCCACGTCGGTAAGCGCAAAAGGTGAGTACGGGCCGGTGAGGTTGGTCACCAGGGTGCTCAGGCTCGACAGGCTGGAGGGCAGTGCCGACGTCGACGGCGTGGCTGCCGGGGCCGGCAACGCGAGGCTGTGCAGCGCCTGCGGCACCGCCGAAAGCAGCTGTGAGAACGCCGCCTGGGTGTTGACGCCGCCTGCCGCACCGGCGGATTGGGCTACCGCAGCAGCCTGACCGCTAAGACCGCCGGGGTCGGTGGTCTGCGGTGCGGCGGTGAACGGGACCATCCGCGTTGCGGCGGCCGAGGATCCGGCGTAGCCGTACATCGCGGCGGCGTCTTGGGCCCACATCTCGGCGTACTGGGCTTCGGTGGCCGCGATCGCCGGGGTGTTTTGACCCAGGAAATTCGTCGCGATCAGGGCCATCAACAGGCTGCGGTTGGCTGCGATCACCGGCGGGGGAACCGTCGCGGCGAACGCGGTCTCATAGGCTGCCACCGCCGCCCGCGCCTGAGCGGCCGTCTGCTCGGCCCGGGCGGCCGTGGCACTCATCCACTCCCCGTATGGGGCGGCGGCCGCGGCCATGCTCACCGATGACGGACCCGTCCAGGACGCACCGGCCAGATCCGTGATCCGCCTGCTGTACGAAGCTGCGGCGGTTTGCAACTCGGCCGATAGCGCATCCCAGGCGGCCGCGGCGGCCAGCATCGGCGCCGGCCCCGGGCCGGCATACATGCGGCCAGAGTTGATCTCCGGTGGTAACGCTCCGAAATCCATGCCTGAACTCCCCGGGGGCTTAGCAGGCTGCAACCAGATCGTGTCCGGCGGCACACCTGGTCGTGGTCCGGTTGCTGCGGGTCATAGCGGTTAAATGCAGTTGAACGACACCGTTTTTCGGTGATCCCGACCGTGGAACGATTCCGGCGGTGGTAGCCAACAGACCTGCACTCTCCCTTCTCATCATGCCGGGGCCGACCTTCGGTTCGGGTCAGTTGCCCGCCGCGGCGGACCTATTGGCTTTGTGCCCGCCCGGCTTGTGGCGGGCGTGAACATCGCACCCGGTACAGCGATCATGCTGCGGGGAACGTGTTGGTGTTGCGTTCCGGCCCGGTAATCGCGAGGTAAAAAGGAGATACCGGCGACCTCACACCGCAGGTGAGAACTTGCTTACGGCCGCAGACATACGACATCGCCGATTCACCGAAATGAGCTGCGGGCGCTTACCTTGGTCACGAAACCCCTTGGTACCGTGGTGTGTTGGTTGTGCTGTCTGCATTCGTCTCCGATCGCGGCAACCAAACGATGGCAATATTGCGATTCGCTACCCGCACGGCCGGCCGATCTGGGCACCTACCGATAACGGCGCCCTGCGGGACAATGACACTACGCGACGACCGGGCGGCCGATGCAGACATAGCCGTCAAGCGTGACGCGCACTGGATACACCGGTACCGTGACCGAGGGGTCGTCGAGGCAGTGCCCGTCGGCAAGGGCGAAAGCCTGCTTGCCGATGGGTGATTGGACCATGATGTGCCCGCCCCGGTCTCCGACGATGCCACGGGATATCACCGCGGCGTCGCTGAACGGATCGATGTTCCCAAGCGCGTGGAGGGATCCGTCGTCAAGCCGGAACAGCGCCGCCTGGGAGCCATCGTCGAGTAGCACGCCGACACCCCGGTTAGGGATCAGGTCGTCGTAGGCGCAGGCCAACGTCCAGGTTTCGCCATCGCGGGCCATCAGCTGGGCTCCGCCCTCAGCGGGAGCCGTGAGGTCTTCGATCATGCGTCGGGTCTCACGTTGGCACTCGCGGCATGCCGATGAGCACGGCATCGGGCCGGCGCTCGCCGGCAGGAACCGGCTTTTTGCGTCCGTTGACTTCGGTGAAGATCACGGTCGGGTCGGGGATGTCGGGAGCGTTCACAAATGACACGAAGCGCGCCAGCTTCTCCGGATCCTCCAGCACCGCTTTCCATTCGCACCGATAGTTGGCTACGTGACGCTGAACGGCGGCTTCGAATTCTTCGGCTAAGCCCAGCGAGTCGTCGCACACCACCTCGCGCACATGATCCAGTCCACCCTCCAGGGAGTCGATCCAGGCTGCCGTGCGCTGCAGCCGGTCCGCGGTGCGGATGTAGAACATCACAAACCGGTCGATGTAGCGGATCAGCGTCTCGTCGTCGAGGTCACCGGCCAGCAACCGCGCGTGCTTTGGCGAAAAACCACCGTTCCCACCAACATACAGGTTCCAGCCCCGTTCGGTCGCGATCACGCCGATATCCTTGGATCGCGCCTCAGCGCATTCTCGCGCGCACCCGGAGACACCCATCTTGATTTTGTGCGGTGCCCGCAGCCCCCGGTAGCGCAGCTCTAGGTCGATGGCCATCTGCACCGAATCCTGCTGTCCATATCGGCACCAATCGGTGCCCACGCAGCTTTTCACGGTGCGCACCGCCTTGCCGTAGGCATGGCCGGACTCCATGCCGCCGTCGACGAGCCGCTTCCAGATCGCCGGCAGCTGGTCGACCCTGGCGCCGAACAAATCGATGCGCTGCCCACCGGTGATCTTGGTGTAGAGGCCGAATTCCTTCGCGACCTGACCGATCAAAATCAGATGCTCGGGTTCGATGCTGCCACCGGGAACCCGCGGCACAACCGAGTAGCTGCCGTTGCGCTGAATGTTGGCGAGGAAATGGTCGTTGGAGTCCTGCAGCGACGCTTGCTCACCGTCGAGAATATGGTCGGATCCGGTGGATGCCAGGATGGAAGCGATCGCGGGTTTACAAATGTCGCAACCCTTTCCGCGACCAAAGCGGCTCAGCAGGCCGGAGAAGCTGCGGATTCCGGTGGCCATGATGATCTCGAAGAGCTCTTGGCGTGACTGGCTGAAGTGCTCGCACAGCGCCCTGGACTGTTGCACGCCCTCGGCTTGCAGCAACTGCTTGAGCATCGGAACGCATGATCCGCATGACGTGCCCGCCGCGGTGCATGCTTTGAGCGCGGGCACGTCGGTGCAGCCGTCGGCGATCGCCGCGGTGAGCTGCCCCTTGGTGACGTTGTTGCACGAGCAGATCAGCGCCGACGGCGCCAGCGCACCCACCCCCACGACCGCGCTGTCGCCGCGGGCCGGGGTGATCAGCGCCAGCGGGTCGCCGGGCAGCTCACTGCCGACCATTGGCCGCAGCACCCCGTAGTTGGAGGCATCTCCGACCAGGATGCCGCCGAGTAGCGTCTTCGCGTCATCGGACAACACCAGTTTGGCGTACCTTCGGTTCACCGCGTCGTTGACGACGACCTCGAGGCAGTTCGGGGTGGCGCCCATGGCGTCGCCGAAGCTGGCGACATCAACGCCCAGCAGTTTGAGCTTGGTGGACAGGTCGGCTTCGGGAAACTCCGCCGCGCCGCCTAGCAGTCGGTCCGCCACCACCTCGGCGCTGGTGTAGCCCGGGCCCACCAGTCCGTAGCAGCGGCCCTCGATCGCCGCCACTTCGCCGATCGCGTAAATGTCAGGATCGCTGGTCCGGCACGATAAATCGGTGAGCACACCACCCCGCTCGGCGATGGCCAGGCCGGCCGCGGCCGCCAACTCGTCGCGGGGCCGTATGCCGGCGGCGAAGATCACCACGCCGGCGTCGATCACCTGCCCATCGGACAAGCTCACCCGTACCGACTGTGAGCCATCATCACGCGAGACAGCCTCGAGCACCTCGGTTTTCACACCCAAGTGCACCGCGATGCCAAGGTCGGCAATTATCCGGGCCAACAGCGCACCACCGGCCTCGTCGACCTGCTGCGCCATCAGCCGCGGCATGATCTCCACGATGTGTGTCTGTAGTCCGAACTGGCGCAAGGCGTTAGCGGCTTCCAACCCCAGCAGTCCCCCGCCGATCACCACACCGGCGTCGGTGTGGCCGGCGTTCAGTGTGTGCTGCACGTCGACCCGGATGGCATCCAGGTCGTCGAGTGTGCGGTAGACGTGACAGCAGGGCAGGTCATGGCCGGGGACCGGCGGTACGTACGCGCGCGAACCCGTGGCCAGCACCAGTTTGTCGTACCGATGCCGTTGGCCGTCTGCGGTCAGTACCGATCTACCCGCCCGGTCGATCTCGGTGGCCCGCGTGCTCAGCAACAGCCGCACCCGCTCATCGCCGTGGTAGTCATTTCCCGGCAGCGCCAGTTGCCCGCGATCCCACGTCTCGGTGTAGGAGGTGAGCCCCACCCGGTCATAGGCCGCGTTGGCCTCTTCCGCCAACACCGTGATCCGACAGGTCCCGTCGGGGTCACGGGCACGCAGCGCCTCGACTAGCCGATGGCCCACCATGCCGTGCCCGACCACAACGATCGCGCGCCCGCTGCGGCCCTCGCGCCCGTCGACGACTTGAGCCATGACATGAGGTTAGAAATGCGATGTTTCCGTCATGTCGCATCATGTGACACCGCTGTGACGGAGTCCTGACAGCGTGGGGGGCCGGGGCCGAGAGGTTCGCGGCCAGCGACCCTCGGTGCAACGTGACGAGGTGACCGACGGATGCCCGGTCATCCCCAGGTGGGCACCGCGATGAGGACGCGGTGGGTAACGAGGGGCCTGCCCAGCGGGGACGGGTCTAAGCCGTGAGCCAGGTCACTGTCCGGTCGAGGTCGGCATGCGCTGACGCGACGGCGACGACGAGGGTATGGCGGTCCTATCACGACCGGATCCACCCCCCGCGATAGTGGGCGTATCCATCTGGGTACGCTCCGAGCAGGAAACGTGAAAAGGGAATCCATACCAGATGAGCGCACCCACGACCAACCGTCCTGCAGCCGGCGTCTTCTCACCCCGCCGCGCCCCGATAGCGCAACCGACACTGCGCACCGACCGCTGGTGGTTGGCGCCCCTGATGACCGACATCGGCCTGGCGGCCTTCTTGATCTACGGGTTCATTCGCAGCATGTGGGGAAGCGCGTATTGGGTTCCCGACTACCACTACCTGTCACCGTTTTACTCGCCATGCATCAGCGCTTCCTGCCAGCCGGGTGCCAGCCATCTCGGTGTCTGGCTGGGGCACTTCCCCTGGTGGATTCCGTTGGGAATGCTGGTGTTGCCGTTTCTGCTCGCATTCCGGATCACCTGCTATTACTATCGCAAGGCCTATTATCGCTCGGTATGGCAGTCGCCCACCAGCTGCGCGATTCCCGAGCCGCGCGTCCATTACACCGGTGAGACCCGCCTGCCGCTGATCATTCAGAACAGCCACCGATACTTCTTTTTCTTCGCATTGATCGTCTCGGTGATCAACACCTACGACGCAATCGTCGCGTTTCACTCCCCGTCGGGTTTCGGATTGGGCTTGGGCAGTGTCATTATCGTCGGCAACGTGATCCTGCTCTGGATCTACACCTTGTCGTGTCACTCCTGCCGTCACGTCATGGGCGGGAGGCTCAAGCACTTTTCCAGCCACCCTATCCGCTACTGGCTCTGGACGCAGATCAGCCGGATCAACACTCGCCACATGACGTGGGCGTGGATCACACTGGGCACTCTGGTGCTCACCGACTTCTACATCATGCTGGTGGCCAGCGGCACCATCCATGACTTGAGGTTTATTGGGTGACAAGCACATTCGGGATTTTTGGCAAGGATTGAGCGAGGGTTTCATGGTTGAGGTCGAACGGCACTCATACGACGTCGTCGTGATCGGTGCCGGCGGCGCCGGATTACGCGCCGTGATCGAAGCACGCGAACGCGGCCTGAGGGTGGCCGTGGTGTGTAAGTCATTGTTCGGCAAGGCACACACGGTGATGGCCGAGGGGGGCGCCGCGGCCGCGATGGGCAACGTCAACCCTAAAGACAACTGGCAAGTGCATTTCCGCGACACGATGCGTGGCGGCAAGTTTCTCAACAACTGGCGGATGGCCGAGCTGCACGCCAAGGAGGCGCCCGACCGGGTCTGGGAGCTAGAGACCTACGGTGCCCTGTTCGACCGCACCAAGGACGGCCGGATCAGCCAGCGTAACTTCGGTGGGCACACCTACCCGCGACTGGCCCACGTCGGCGACCGCACCGGTCTGGAACTGATCCGTACCATGCAACAAAAGGTCGTCGCACTTCAGCAAGAGGATTACGGCGAGTTCGGCGACTACGAAGCACGGATCAAGGTATTCGCGGAGTGCACGATCACCGAACTGATCAAGGATGGCGACCGCATCGCCGGTGCCTTCGGATATTGGCGTGAAAGCGGGCGATTTATCCTGTTCGAGGCGCCCGCGGTGGTGATGGCCACCGGCGGCATTGGCAAGTCGTTCAAGGTCACGTCGAATTCCTGGGAGTACACCGGAGATGGGCACGCGCTGGCGCTGCGGGCCGGCGCCACGCTGATCAACATGGAATTCGTCCAGTTCCACCCGACCGGCATGGTCTGGCCACCCAGCGTCAAGGGGATCCTGGTCACCGAAAGCGTTCGCGGCGACGGCGGGGTGCTCAAAAACGCCGACGGCAAGCGCTTCATGTTCGATTACATCCCGCCGGTGTTCAAAGGCCAGTACGCCGAGACCGAAGCGGAAGCCGACGCCTGGCTCTACGACAATGACAACAACCGGCGCACACCTGACCTGCTGCCCCGTGACGAGGTGGCGCGCGCGATCAACGCCGAAGTCAAAGCCGGCCGCGGCAGCCCACACGGTGGGGTCTACCTGGACATCGCATCCCGGCGGTCAGCCGAAGACATCCTCAAGCTGCTGCCGTCGATGTATCACCAATTCAAGGAGTTGGCGGGCGTCGACATCACCAAGGAGCCAATGGAAGTCGGGCCCACCTGCCACTACGTGATGGGCGGTATCGAAGTCGACCCGGATACCGGCGCCGCCAGGGTGCCGGGGTTGTTCGCAGCCGGCGAGTGCTCGGGCGGCATGCACGGCTCCAACCGGCTGGGCGGTAACTCGCTGTCCGACCTGATCGTGTTCGGTCGGCGTGCGGGACTGGGTGCCGCCGACTATGTGCGGGCCCTCTCGCACCGGCCGTCCCCGCCCGCCGAGGCGGTCGATGCCGCAGCCAAGATGGCGCTTGCGCCGTTTGATCCTCCGAAAGATATTGCGGCGGCTGAAAATCCGTACAAGCTGCACACCGACCTGCAGGACACCATGAACGACCTGGTCGGCATCATCCGCAGGGCTGACGAAATCACCCAGGCGATCTCGCGGCTGGAGGAGTTGAAGGCGCGCTACGCCAACATCGTGGTCGAAGGCCACCGGCAATACAATCCCGGCTGGCACCTGGCCATCGACCTGCGTAACATGCTGCTGGTCAGCGAATGCGTGGCAAAAGCGGCGCTGGAACGCACCGAAAGTCGCGGCGGTCACACCCGCGAGGACCATCCGTCGATGGATCCCGCCTGGCGTAAGATCCTGCTGGTATGCCGTGCCGGTGATGGACTCTCCGGCGACTCGGTTTTTCCCACGGTCAATATCACCCGCGAAGAGCAGGTACCGATGCGGCCCGACCTGCTGGAGCTCTTCGAGATCGATGAACTCGAAAAGTATTTCACCGACGAAGAGCTGGCCGATCACCCGGGACGGAGAAGCTAGATGAGCTACAACGCCAGCATGCGGCTATGGCGCGGCGACGAGCGTGGCGGCACGCTGCAGGACTTCACCGTTGAGGTCAACGAGGGCGAGGTGGTGCTCGACATCATCCACCGGCTGCAGGCCACCCAGATCCCGGATCTCGCGGTGCGCTGGAATTGCAAGGCCGGTAAGTGTGGCTCCTGCTCGGCTGAGATCAACGGCAAGCCCAAGCTGATGTGCATGACCCGGATGTCGACGTTCGGCCGGGACGAAGTCGTGACCGTGACCCCGCTGCGGACGTTTCCGGTGATCCGCGACCTGGTGACCGACGTCTCGTTTAACTACGAGAAGGCCCGCAAGATCCCGTCGTTCACTCCACCTAAGGAACTGCAGCCCGGCGAGTACCGGATGGCGCAGGTCGATGTGCAGCGCTCGCAGGAGTTCCGCAAGTGCATCGAATGCTTCCTGTGCCAGGACGTGTGCCATGTGATCCGTGATCACGAGGAGAACAAGAAGGCATTCGCCGGTCCGCGCTTCCTGATGCGGATCGCCGAGCTGGAAATGCATCCGCTGGATACCCTGGATCGGCGCACTCGGGCGCAGGAGGAGCACGGCCTGGGCTATTGCAACATCACCAAGTGCTGCACCGAAGTTTGCCCGGAAAGCATCAAAATCACCGACAACGCGCTGATCCCGATGAAAGAGCGGGTCGCCGACCGTAAATACGATCCGCTGGTGTGGCTGGGTAACAGGTTGTTCCGTCGCTGAACAGCCGACCGGCCCTCAGGCACCGAGCCGGCGGAAGGCACTCCGATGATAGACGATGGGCGCCACGTCACGGTGCACCTTGACGTCGCTGACCCGCAAAACCACTATGGTGTGATCCCCGGCCGGGATCAGTTGCTCGATCGCGCTTTCCAACCACACGCTGGTTCCCTTGATAAATACCGCGCCGCCGGCGGTGGACTCCGTCTGCAAACCGGCGAATCGGTCCCCGGTCTTGGCCGCCAGTGCGCGCACGGCCTCATCGTGATCCTCGCCGAACACACTTATCCCCAGTAACGGCACGGTTTTGAGTTTGGGCCACGTTGTCGACCGGTTCTGCACGCAGAATGACACCAGCGGCGGATCCAGTGATACGGGAACAAACGTGCTGGCCGCTAGCCCCTCTCGGACTCCGTTGACCTCGGCGGCGATGGCGACCACGCCCGACGGGAAATGACCGAACGCCTCACGCAGCGTGGACGAGGTCAGCTTGCTGTTCTCGCTCACCCGGGTTCCCTCGCCCCTTGACTCTAAGGACGGATGTCTTTCACCCGACCCTACCCGCAGCAGCCGCCTAACTCACCAAGTGTGCGCGTTCAAGCGCTGCGCCCAACGCGGACCGGACCGTCACCTCCTGGCCGGCCGCGGTCCGCCCACACCCCGCGATCCCCCGCAGCTGTCCGGGATCGTCGCGCACGCCGGCGGCGGCGCGCGGTGGCGACAAGGCCAGGTTCGCCCCCGTCGCCGCAGGTGAGGCGGGGCGCTGCGGTTTGACCGGTGAGGGGCTCGCCGGCTGGTTACCTCGGCGTACCCGGCCAACGAAATTTAGCTCACACCGTGTTGCGTTGAAGTTACCGGCGGGTATAGGTTAACGGTGTTACCGGTGGGTAACTTAGCTGTACCCAACCGTGAGTGGCGTTCTCATCGAGGAGGAGCACGTGGGCCACTACAAGAGCAACGTCCGAGACCAGGAGTTCAACCTGTTCGAGGTTTTCGGCGTGGACAAGGCATTTGGGGAAGACCCCTACAGCGACCTGGATGTGGACACCGCCCGGGAGATGCTGGCGGAACTGAGTCGACTGGCCGAGGGTCCGATCGCCGCGTCGTTCGCCGACGGCGACCGCAACCCACCCACCTTCGACCCTGAGACCCACTCGGTGAGCCTGCCTGAGTCGTTCAAGAAATCGGTGCGCACGGTCCTCGATGCTGGTTGGGACAAGATCGGCATCGAAGAGGCTCTCGGGGGCACCCCGATGCCCAAGGCGCTGGTGTGGGCGCTGCACGAGCACATCCTGGGCGCCAACCCCGCGGTGTGGATGTACGGCGGCGGCGCTGGTTTCGCCAACATCCTCTACCACCTCGGCACCGAGGAACAGAAGAAGTGGGCCGTGTTTGCCGCCGAGCGTCGCTGGGGCGCCACCATGGTATTGACCGAACCGGACGCCGGTTCGGATGTGGGGGCCGCCCGCACCAAGGCGGTCAGGCAGGACGACGGCTCCTGGCACATCGAGGGGGTCAAGCGGTTCATCACCTCCGCCGACTCCGGTGACCTGTTCGAGAACATCTTCCACCTGGTGCTGGCCCGCCCCGAGGGCGCCGGTCCCGGCACCAAGGGGCTGTCGCTGTTTTTTGTGCCGAAATTCTTGTTCGATCCCGAGACCGGTGAGCCGCGCGAGCGCAACGGGGTATTCGTCACCAACGTCGAACACAAGATGGGCCTCAAGGTCTCGGCGACCTGTGAGCTCGCGTTCGGCCAGCACGGCGTGCCGGCCAAGGGCTGGCTGGTCGGGGAGGTGCACAACGGCATCGCGCAGATGTTCGACGTAATCGAGCAGGCTCGGATGATGGTCGGCACCAAGGCGATTGCCACGCTATCCACCGGTTACCTGAACGCCCTGGAGTACGCCAAGTCCCGGGTCCAGGGTGCCGACATGACCCAGATGACCGACAAGACCGCGCCGCGGGTCACTATCACACACCACCCCGACGTGCGTCGCAGCCTGATGACCCAGAAGTCCTACGCCGAGGGTCTGCGCGCGCTCTACCTCTACACCGCGACCTACCAGGACGCTGCTGTAGCCCGGGCGGTACACGGTGTGGACGCCGAGTTGGCGGTCAGGGTCAACGACTTGATGCTGCCGGTGGTCAAGGGTGTCGGATCCGAACAGGCGTATGCCAAGCTCACCGAGAGCTTGCAAACCTTTGGCGGGTCGGGCTTCTTGCAGGACTACCCCATCGAGCAGTACATCCGCGACTCGAAGATCGACTCCCTCTACGAGGGCACCACGGCCATCCAGGCGCAGGACTTCTTTTTCCGCAAGATCATTCGCGACAAGGGTGTGGCGCTCGCCCATGTGGCAGGCCAGATCGAGGAATTCATCAAGAACGAGTCCGGCAACGGGCGGCTGAAAGCCGAGCGAACGTTGCTGGCGGCCGCGCTGGCCGACGTGCAGGCGATGGCGGCCGCGCTGACCGGTTACCTGATGGCCGCCCAGGAGGACAAGACCAGCGTCTACAAGGTGGGTTTGGGCTCGGTGCGCTTCCTGATGAGCGTCGGCGACTTGATGATCGGCTGGTTACTGCAGCGTCAGGCCGCGGTGGCGATCGAGGCTCTCGACGCCGGGGCCGCCGATACCGACCGCGCATTTTATGAAGGAAAGGTCGCGGTGGCCTCGTTTTTCGCGAAGAATTTCCTGCCGCTGCTGGCCGGCACTCGGCAGGTGATCGAGACCCTCGACAACGAGATCATGGAACTCGACGAAGCGGCCTTTTAAACCAAGGTGGTGCCGCCCCGCGCCGCGGGATTCCCCGGTATTCCAGCGGCAAAACCGCGGTGGCGGCCGGGCCGCGGTATCAGGCTTCCAGAATCGCCGCCACGCCCTGCCCACCGGCCGCGCAGATTGAGATCAGCCCGCGCACCGGCTGGGTATCGGAACCTTTCTGCTCGGCCTTCTTCTGCGCCAGCTGCTTTGCCAGCTGCGCAAGGATCCGTCCGCCGGTAGCCGCGAAGGGGTGGCCGGCCGCCAGGGACGAGCCGTTGACGTTGAGCTTGGACCGGTCGATGGCTCCCAGCGCGGCGTCCAGGCCCAGTCGTTGCTTGCAGTACTCCTCGGATTCCCATGCCTGCAGGTGGGCCAAGACCACCGAGGCGAACGCCTCATGGATTTCGTAGAAGTCGAAATCCTGCAACGCCAGCCCGTTGCGGGCCAGCAGCCGGGGCACGGCGTAGGTCGGCGCCATCAACAATCCGTCATCGCCGGTGACATAGTCGACCGCGGCGGTCTCGGCATCCGTGAAATAGGCCAGCGGAGCAAGCGAATGCTCGTCTGCCCAGTCTTCACTGGCCAGCAAGACAACCGAGGCGCCGTCGGTCAGGGCGGTGGAATTACCCGCCGTCATCGTCGCATCGCCGGCCTTCACCCCGAAAACCGGGCGCAGCGTCGCTAGTTTTTCGACGGTCGAGTCGGGTCGCAGGTTGTCGTCCCGGTAGAGCCCCAGAAACGGCGTGACCAGGTCGTCGAAGAAACCGCGATCGTAGGCGGCGGCCATGTTGCGGTGGCTGGCGACCGCCAGCTCGTCCTGGTCGACCCGCTTGATCCCCATCTGCTTGGCGGTGATGGCGGCGTGTTCTCCCATCGACAACCCGGTGCGGCGCTCGCAGTTCACCGGGATCTCCACGCCCAGTGTCGCCGGCAGCTTGCCGACCAGCTTCAGCCGTTCCACCGTGGACGCGGATCGGCGCAGCCTGAGCAACGTGCGACGCAACTCCTCGCCGAACCCGATCGGTGGGTCGGAGGCGGTGTCGACGCCGCCCGCGACCGCCACCTCATAGCGCCCGGACGCGATCCCGTCGGCTGCGGCGATCGCCGCCTGCAGACCGGTTCCGCACGCCTGCTGGATGTCGAACGCCGGCGTGTAGGGCGAGAGCGCCGAGCCTAACACGCATTCGCGCATCAGGTTGAAATCTCGACTGTGTTTGAGCACGGCGCCGCCGATGACCGCGCCGAGTCGCTCCCCGGCCAGACCGAAACGCTCCACCAGCCCGCCCAACGCGGCCGTGAACATGTCCTGGTTGGACGCCTCGGCGTAGGCGCCGTCGGCTCGTGCGAACGGGATCCGGTTGCCGCCCAGCACGGCAACGCGCCGCCTGGCCCGGCTCGTCTCCGACGATGCCCGGCTGCCGGGCATCGAATGTTCAGTGGCCACGTTTGTCTCCCGATTGTCTCCCGGTTGTCGGTTTGGGGTCCACCGCTTAGACCGCTATCTTACCGGTTTCCTTACTCTGGAGTAAGTTCATGATCGCCGATACGGTTGTCAGCAGCAGACACGTCCGACACGGAAGGCAGTTCAGTGGCTCCCAAGCTCGCATCCGATCTGTTCTCCCAGGTCGCCAGCTCCGCCCCGGCGGCGTTTTTGTCCAAGCAGCTCGGCATTCCACGACCCGAGCCGCTTCGTCGCTATCGCGTAGGAGATCCGCCGCTGCTCGGCTCGCTGTTGATCGGCGGTGACGGCAGGGTAGTCGAGCCGCTGCGGACCGCTCTGGCCGGCGACTACGAAGTGGTGAGCCACAACCTGGGCGGCCGATGGGCCGATTCGTTTGGGGGACTGGTGTTTGACGCCACCGGGATCACGGCACCCGCACGCCTGGGCAAGCTGCGTGACTTTTTCACTCCACTGCTGCGCAATCTGGGACGCTGCGCCCGTGTGGTGGTCGTGGGCACAACTCCCGAGGCGGTTGCCCGCACCGACGAGCGGATAGCGCAGCGGGCGTTGGAAGGTTTCACCCGCTCGCTGGGCAAAGAACTGCGTCGCGGCGCGACCGTTCAGCTGGTCTACTTGTCCCCGGATGCCAAGCCGGCCGCCACCGGCCTGGAGTCGACGATGCGGTTCATCTTGTCGGCAAAATCGGCGTATGTGGATGGTCAGGTGTTCTACGTGGGAGCCGCCGACTCCACCCCGCCGGGCGACTGGGATCGGCCGCTCGAGGGCAAGGTCGCCATCGTCACCGGCGCCGCCAGCGGCATCGGCGCAGCCATCGCTGAGGTGTTTGCCCGCGACGGCGCCCGTGTCGTGGGCATCGACGTTGATGCCGCCGCCGAAGCGCTGAACGAAACCGTCTCCCGGATTGGGGGCACGGCACTGATCCTCGATGTCACCGCGGACGACGCTGTCGAGCGCATCACCGACCACCTGAGCGGACACTACGACGGTCGAGCCGACATCTTGGTCAACAACGCCGGAATCACCCGCGACAAGCTGTTGGCCAACATGGATGACGCCCGCTGGGATGCCGTCATGGCCGTTAATTTGCTTGCGCCGTTGCGGCTTACCGAAGGGCTGGTCGCCAATGGCAGTATCGCTGAGGGGGGCCGAGTGATCGGGTTGTCGTCGGTGTCCGGTATCGCGGGCAACCGTGGGCAGACCAACTACGCCACCACCAAGGCCGGCATGATCGGGCTCACCCAGGCACTTGCGCCGGTGCTCGCCGCAAAGGGCATCACGGTCAACGCCGTCGCACCGGGATTCATCGAAACCAAGATGACCGCCGCCATCCCATGGGCCACCCGCGAGCTGGGGCGCCGGATGAACTCGCTGCTGCAGGGCGGGCAGCCCGTGGATGTCGCCGAAACCATCGCCTATTTTGCCAACCCCGCTTCCAACGCCGTGACCGGCAACGTCATACGTGTCTGCGGCCAGGCCATTATGGGGGCTTGAGGGCGACGATGCGCGCCGCGTAGCGGCCGTAGCTGCGAAAGGAGGCAGAGCATGGGGCATGAAATGACCACCATGGCGCAGCCGAGTGGGGTGGCAAGTCTGCTGCGGGCGGCACTCGGGGCACTACCGTTGGTACCCCGCAGCGACCAACTGCCCAGCCGCACGCTCACCGTCGAGGACCTGGCTATCGATCGCGCGAATGTCGCCGCTTATGCGGCTGTAACCGGGTTGCGTTACGGCGATACCGTTCCGCTGACCTACCCGTTCGTGTTGACGTTCCCGACGATGATGGCCCTGGTGACAGGGTTCGACTTCCCCTTCGCCGCAATCGGATTGATACACACCGAAAACCACATCACGCAATATCGACCGATCGCGGTGACCGATACGGTTGGGGTGAAGGTGCACGCCGAAAACCTGCGTGAGCATCGAAGGGGTCTGCTGGTCGACCTGGTCGCCGATGTCAACGTCGGCAATGATATTGCCTGGCATCAGGTGACGACCTTCCTGCACCAGCAGCGGACCAGTTTGTCCGACGAACCTAAACCGCCGCCGGAGAAGCAACCCAAACTTCCGCCGCCGAATGCGCTGCTGAGCGTCTCCCCCGGTCGCATCCGCCGCTACGCGGCCGTCGGTGGTGATCACAACCCGATCCACACCAACCCGATCGCCGCCAGACTGTTCGGCTTCCTTTCCGTTATTGCACATGGAATGTTCAGTGCCGCAGCCGTATTGGCGAATATCGAGGGCCGGATTCCGGACGCGGTGAGCTATTCGGTGCGCTTTGCCAAGCCGGTGGTGCTGCCGGCCCGGGCAGGACTCTATATCGATCAAGTCGACCGTGGCTGGGACTTGACGCTGCGTAACGTCGCCACCGGTTACCCACACCTGTTCGGAACGATCCGAGAGCTCTAGACCCAAAGCGTTCCCAGCGACCGCACGATGGCAACGTTTCGGTCAGAGTCAGCGTATCGCCACGAGGACGCGACGGCGTTCGCTTAGCACCTGTAGTCCGTGCGTGCCGACGGCGGCGGCAAGAAAAACCACAAACAGCCATAACGGGGGGTGAGAAAGCTCCCACACGAAAATCGCCGCCCACACCGGCGCGCGCTGAGTTACCGCCAGCACCGCGGCCGCACCGGCCAACGAGGCCGTGGGGACGTGAATGTCCATGCTGGCCGCGGCGTTGATCGCGAGCACGAGCAGCGATCCCGCTGCCGCGCCGGTGGCAAGTGACGGGGTGAGCATCCCGCCGGTGCCACCGGCTCGCAAGAACAGCGCGGTCAGCAGTGGTTTCAGAACCAGGATTACCGCCGCCGCGATCAGGGTCATCCCGCTGTTTAAGCTCACGGTCAAGATGCTTCTGCCGTTACCGGGCAATTCGGGCCACCAGTGCGAGCAAATCCCGGTCAGCAAACCTGCGGCGGCGATCGCCGGAACCAGCGTCCAGGACCGCTTCGGTGTCAACGGATAGGCCGCCGACGTAATCCGATTGAATCCCCAGCCGACGAGGAAGCAGAACGGCGCCACCGCCAGGGTGTAGCCGGTCAGCAAATAGGACACGTGTGCGCTAGGCCAATCTAGGATCGGGCGATCGGCCGTCGCGAACGAGCCGACCGCAACCGCCAGGCTGGAGGAGATCAACGCCGCGCCCAGTGCCCGCGGCTGCCATGTTTTCAGCACGATGCGCAGCGCGAAAAGCGCGCCACCCAGCGGAACGGCATAGACCGCGCCTAACCCGGCGCCGGCCGCGCACGCCAGCAGGATCTCGCGATCACGGGGTGACAGTCGCTGCAACCATCCGATGCCCAGATCGGCCAGGGCGGCAGCGAATTGACGGGGAGCCCCTTCCCGGCCTAGGGACGCGCCAGAACCCACCAGCAGCACCTGCAACGCCGCGTCAACGCTCCACGGCAGCCTCGGCACCCGATGATGGCCCGCGATGACCTTGGTCAGCGGCGGCACGTCGGCCCGGCCTCGCAGCAGCCACCAACCCAGGCCAGCCAGCGCGCCGCCGAGCATCGGCCCCGCCGCGCGGCGCACCGGACTGCTGCCGATGACTCCGCTGAGCAGCGAGCCGAAGGTGTAGTGGTAGGTAAGGTGCTCGACGAAACGCAGCAGCAGGGTCGCCGATAGCCCCGCGATCCCGGCCAGCAACCCGACGATGACCACCGCGCAGAAGAAATCGAGATTGCGGCGGGCCACCGCACGAATGTATGCCAACGAACCGGTGGCCGCGAACCTGAGTGGCCGTGAGCTAGCCTGAGCCGGTGACCACCCGGGGCTCGGTGTCGACCGCGTCGCGCTCGGACGGCGCGCCTTTAAGGCCACGCCAAAACAGATTGATCATCAACTCGGCCGCCTCATCGACGTCGGTGTCGCCGGTGCTGAGCCGGGCCGCCACGGCTTCACCCGCCCCCACGAGCGCCGCGGCCATCACCTCGAAGTTGGTGTTCGGATCTGGATGGCGGGTTCCCGCCCGCAGCAGCCCGGCCACCAGTTCGGTGATCCGCTCACGTCCTTCACGCACGGTGTGCGCGAACGCTTGCGAACTGGTGGCCTGGGTGTACATCACGATCCACGACGCCCGGTTGGCGTCGATATAGTGCAGAAACGACGCGATAGTGTTGCGCAGCAATTCCTTTGGATTTTGGTCCGGATCGATATCCGCTCTGATGGCGTCGATGAACCGGGTCAGCTCGCGGTTGAGACAGGCGCCGAACAACTCTTCCTTGGAGCCGTAATACAGGTAGAGCATTGGCTTGGAGATCTGCGCCGCCGCCGCTATGGAGTCCATCGAGGTCTCGTGGTAGCCGTTGACGGAGAACATCTGCACGGCGGCGTCGAGCATCTGCTGTTCGCGGACAGCACGAGGTAGCCGTTTGGTCCCGCCTGCCATGCCCTGCCCCTCTTACCGCTGTGACACCGGCCGGTTGGGCGGTTTCACCACCGCCGGCCGACTCCAGACTAAGCGCGGTGGCGGCTGGCACTCACATCTGGCACTCACATCAGCGCCCGCACTGCGTGTTCGATCCCTTCACCGCCGCCATGCGCGACACCGATGCGTTGATCGCCGGCATCGCCAACTGACCGGCGGCCAACGCCTTCTCCAGCCGATCCAGCACCGCTGGCACCTCCTCGGTGCTGACCCACAGCGCGGTGTCGACACCGGCCTGCAGGCTGCGCAACACCGCCTCGGGCACACCGTAGCGACTGTTGACCGCGACCATGCTGGACAGGTCGTCGCTGAACACCGGCCCATTGAAAGGCGGGGCCCCGTAGCCGGTGCCGCGGCGCAGCAACGCCACCGCTGCGGGGCTGAGACTGGCCGGTTCGTCGCCGGTCAGCCCGGGAACCTGCAGGTGACCCATCATCACCCCGACCGGGGCCTGTCCGACCAGGCTCCGGTAGGGCACCAGATCGCTGCGCAGCAGCTCGTCGAGTGGTGGTGTGGTGACCGCTCCGGTGTGCGAGTCGCCCGAGCCATGCCCGTGCCCGGGGAAATGCTTGAGCACGGGAAGCAGACCGGCGTCCCGCAGGCCGCGCGCATAGGCTCCGGCGTAGGCGGTGACGGTGGCGGGGTCGGAGCCGAACGACCGGTCGCCGATCACGGTGTCGGCCGGGGCGTCGGTGACGTCGACCACCGGCGCGAAGTCGACGGTGATACCGAGGCGGCGCATTTTGCGGCCCCGGTCCAACGCCACGGCGTAGACCTCGTCGGGGGTGTGGGTCTGCGCCAACATCCGCGGAGCGGGCGCCGCGCCGATCAGCGGTGACAACCTTGACACCCGCCCGCCTTCCTCGTCGACGCTGACCGCCAGCGCCAGCGGGCCCGCTCCACCGGCGATATCGCCCAATGAGCCGTCGGTCAGCATGGATAGGTCCGTCCAGCTGCCGATGAAGATTCCTCCCACATGGTGCTCGGCGACTACCGCCCTGGCGTCGGCGGCGTTGCGTACCCCCACCATCAGCAGCTGGGCCAGCTTGTCACGAACGGGAAGGGCCGTCACATCCGGGCAGCCCGGTGCCGCGCGGGTGGGCGCGGGGAGCGGTTTCACCGGGGCCGCGGGTCGTTCACCGTGCCCGCACGCTCCCGCCAGCACCGACGCCGCGGCCAGCACAGCGAGGATCCGTCCAGTCGCCACCGGCTCATGGTGTCATGACCCGGGCGGTCTGGCGGTGCCAACCCGTCCGGGGGCCGTGCGCGCTGAAGACGGCCCGCGAAAAAGTCGGGCAATGCGTGATGGGGTCATGCGGCCGATATCGGCGCGGATAGTGGCTACCGTGGGTCTGCTAGGTTGGCGACAACCACGACCGAGACCTCCAGGAGCCCTCGATGAACCGGTTCGTTGTGCCCGCCGTCGCCAGCATCGTGGTTGGCCTGTTGCTGGGTGCGGCCGCGATCTTCGGGATCACCCTGATGGTGGAGCAGAACACCAGGCCCCCGCTGCCCGGCGGTGATCCGGCGTCCTCGGTGCTCAACCGGGTCGAGTACGGCAACCGTAGCTAGCCGGTCGATGATGCGGACCGCGCTCGGCGGTCAGGTGTGGGGCTGCCGGCGGGATTCCGGGGTGAGCCCGCCAGTCGGATCGTTACCGAGTGCCCCGTCCCCCCACGCGGCGCCGTCTGCTGTGGTGCCGCTGTCGCGACACTGGGTGTGGCTGGCCGGGGCGGTCGCGCTGGCGCTGTGCTGCCTGCAGTCCCCCGGGCGGATCTCCCCTGACACCAAGCTGGATCTCACCGTCAACCCGCTGCGCTTTTTGGCCCGCGCAACCAACCTGTGGGCCAGCGACCTGCCGTTCGGGCAAACCCAAAACCAGGCCTACGGCTATCTGTTTCCACACGGCGCGTTCTTTGTGATGGGCCACCTGCTGGGAATACCCGGCTGGCTCACCCAGCGACTATGGTGGGCACTTCTGCTGACCGTCGGGTTTTGGGGACTGTTGCGGGTCGCCGAAGCGCTGGGCGTCGGCAGCCCGACATCGCGGGTGATCGCCGCCGCGGCGTTCGCGCTCTCACCGCGGGTGCTGAGCACTCTCGGGTCGATCTCGTCGGAGACCCTCCCGATGATGCTGGCGCCCTGGGTGCTGCTGCCCACCGTTGTGGCGTTGCGGGCCGAGTCGGGCAGGTCCGTGCGGGTGCTGGCCGCGCAGGCCGGGCTGGCGGTGGCGATGATGGGGGCGGTCAATGCCGTCGCCACCCTGGCGGCTTGCCTGCCCGCGGTGATCTGGTGGGCCTGCCACCGGCCCAACCGGTTGTGGTGGCGGTATACCGCCTGGTCGCTGCTGGCCCTGACGCTGGCCATGCTGTGGTGGCTGCTGGCGCTGGGCCTGATGCGCCGTGTCAGCCCACCGTTTTTGGACTTCATCGAATCGTCCGGTGTCACGACTCAGTGGATGTCGCTGACCGAGATGCTGCGCGGCACCGCAGGCTGGACACCGTTCGTGGCGCCGATGGCCACCGCCGGTGCGCCGCTGGTTACCGGCTCCGTGGCGATCCTGGGCACCTGCCTGGTCGCCGCCGCCGGGCTGGCCGGGCTGGCGATGCCCGACATGCCGGCCCGCGGACGGCTGATAACGATGCTGCTCATCGGGGTGGTTGTGCTGGCGGCCGGCTATGCCGGTGGCCTGGGCTCCCCGCTGGCGCATCAGGTGCAGGTGTTTTTAGACGCCGGGGGCGCACCGGTGCGCAACGTCCACAAGCTGGAGCCGGTGATCCGGCTCCCGCTGGTGCTGGGGTTGGCTCGGCTGCTGGGACGAATACCGTTGCCGGGCAGCGCACCGCTGCGGGAGTGGAGTCACGCGTTCGCCCACCCGGAACACGACAAGCGAGTCGCAGCCGGCATTGTCGTGCTCACGGCCCTGGCGGTCAGCACGTCGCCGGCGTGGACGGGCCGGCTCACCCCACCCGGCACGTTCCGCGCGATCCCGCAGTACTGGCACGACGCTGCGGACTGGCTCGCCGAGCACAACATTGGCACCCCGCACCCCGGGCGGGTGCTCGTGGTGCCCGGCGCGCCGTTTGCCATCCAGGGGTGGGGCACCAGCCATGACGAGCCACTGCAGGTGCTCGGCAGCGGCCCGTGGGGGGTGCGAGACTCCATCCCGTTGATCCCGCCGCAGGCCATCCGGGCCCTGGATTCGGTGCAGCGGCTGCTCGCTGCCGGCCAGCCGTCCGCCGGTCTGGCCGACACCCTGGCTCGCCAGGGCGTCTCGTATGTGGTGGTGCGCAACGACCTGGACCCCGAAACCTCACGGTCGGCCCGGCCGATTCTGGTGCACCGCGCCATTACCGGGTCGCCGCGGTTGCAGAAGGTGGCGCAGTTCGGCCCCCTGGTCGGACCCGGCGCCGTGTCGGGCTTCGTCAGCGACAGCGGGCTGCGGCCACGATATCCCGCCCTGGAGATTTACCGGGTGATTTACCGGGCCGGCGATGCCGGCGCCCCCGTTGCCCCATATTTCGCCGACATCGATCGGCTGGCCCGCGTCGACGGCGGTCCTGAAGTGTTGCTTCGTCTCGACGAGCACCGCCGGCAGCTGGACGAGCCCCCGCTGGGTCCGGTGTTGTTGACCGCGGATGCCCGGCGTGCCGGTCTGCCCGCGCCGGTGGTGACCGTCACCGACACCCCGCTGTCCCGGGAAACCGACTACGGCCGGGTCGACAACCACTCGTCGGCGATCCGAGCCGTCGGCGACCCCAGGCACACCTACAACCGGGTCCCCGACTACCCCGTTCCGGGAGCCGAGATGGTCTTCGGGAGCTGGAGCGGCGGGCGGCTCAGCGCATCCAGCTCGTCCTCGGATTCCACTTCGCTGCCCGACGTCGCTCCGGCAACCTCGCCAGCGGCCGCCATCGACGGCGACCCGACGACCGCCTGGGTGTCCAACGCGCTGCAATCCGCCGTCGGCCAATGGCTGCAAGTGGATTTCGACCACCCGGTGACAAACGCCGTCATCACGCTGACACCCAGCGCGACGGCCGTCGGAGCCCAGGTCCGCCGGGTCGAGATCGCCACCGTCAACGGAACCACCACGCTGCGGTTCGACGAAGCCGGTAAGCCGCTCACCGCGGCCCTGCCTTACGGCGAAACCCCCTGGGTGCGGATCACCGCGGTCGGCACCGAAGACGGGTCCGCCGGGGTGCAGTTCGGCATCACCGACCTGGCGGTCACCCAGTACGACGCGTCCGGCTTTGCCCACCCGGTCGAGCTTCGGCACACCGTGCTGGTTCCCGCCCCGCCGCAGAACGCCGCCGTCGCGCGATGGGATCTGGGAGTGGGGCTGCCGGGCCGACCCGGCTGTGCCGAGGGACCCGACAGTGTGCGCTGCGCACCATCGATGGCGCTCACCGCCGAAGAACCGGGGACTTTCAGCCGCACGCTGAGCGTGCCGCATCCGATCCCGGTGTCCCCGCTGGTGTGGGTGCGCGCGCGGCAGGGTCCCACGCTCGCCGACCTGATCGCCCAGCCGGGCACTACCCGGGCACACGGTGATTCCGACATGGTCGACGTCCTGGGCTCGGCATACGCCGCGACCGACGGCGATCCGGCCACCGCATGGACCGCCCCGCAACGCGTCGTGCAACACAAGACCCCGCCGACGCTCACCCTCACCCTTCCCCGGCCCACCGAGGTGACCGGGTTGCGGCTGACCCCTAGCGGGTCGACAGCGACGGCGCCGACTCCAGCGGTCCCGTCCGCTGATGATGCGGACCATCCAACGGCCCGGGGACCAGCCGGGCAAGCGAGTCGGGAAGAAGCAGCGGTTTCAGACACGGCGGCGCCCGCCCGCCCGACGGTGGTGGCCGTCAACCTGGGTGACGGACCGCAGGTCCACCACCTGAAATTCGGCGCCGGCGCGACCGGTGTACCACAGACCCTGCCGCTGAAACCCCGGGTCACCGACACCGTCACCGTCAGCCTGCTCGACTGGGATGACGTGATCGACCGCACCGCACTGGGTTTCGATCAGCTCAAGCCGCCGGGGCTGGCCGAGGTCGCGGTTCTCGGTCCCGGCGGGACACCGGTGGCGCCCGCCGATGCCGCCGGCAACCGGATGCGCCAGATCGCCGTCGACTGTGCTCACGGCCCCGTCGTTGCGGTCGCCGGGCGATTCGTGCATACCTCGGTCACGACCACGGTGGGCGCGCTGCTCGACGGCCAACCGGTTGCCGCCCAACTCTGTGATCACCGGCCGATCATGCTGCCGGCCGGTCAGCAGGAGCTGATGATCAGCCCAGGGGACGCATTCATGGTTGATAGCGTTCAGCTGTCCAACCCGTTGATCGGCGAGTTACCCACCGCCACAACGATTCCCGCTGACATTGTGGCATGGGGTGCCGCCCGCCGCGTGGTGCGGGCACCCGCGGCGGCGACCTCTCGGGTGCTGGTGGTGCCGGAAAGCATCAACCCCGGCTGGGTGGCCCGCGCCGGTGACGGCAGTCGGCTGACGCCGGTCGCCGTCAACGGGTGGCAGCAGGGCTGGGTACTGCCGGCGGGGATGTCCGGCGCGATCACCTTGACCTTCGCCTCCAATTCGCTGTATCGCACGGGGCTGGCCGCCGGGTTGGCCTTGCTGCCGCTGTTGGTCCTGCTGACATGGTGGCCGGCGCGGCGAGCTTGCGGCGGCGGTGAGCCCGCCACCCCCTGGGCGCCCGGGCGCACGGTGGTGGTTGCGATGTTGGCGGCCGGGGCGGTGATCGCCGGCGCGGCGGGGATCGCCGTTTTCGGCGCGGCGCTTGCGCTGCGGTACGCGCTGCGCAACCGGCAGCGGTTGCGTGACGCGACCACTGTCGGGTTGAGCGCCGCCGGGCTGATTCTGTCCGGGGCCGCGCTGTCCCGGCATCCCTGGCGCTCGGTCGACGGCTACGCCGGGCATTCGGCGGCCGTACAACTGCTGGCGCTGGTTTCGCTTGCCGCCCTTGCCGCGTCGGCGACGATGCGGGCCGGCCACCGGCCCGAGAAGGAGCCGCGCACTCCCTGATTGCTTCCTCGCCACGACCGTTTGCTGGCCGAGTGGGCCGGTTACGCGGGAAGATCGACTACGAACGTCCATCCTCTGAGGGGTTGCGGGCATGGGATGGTTTACGGCACCTGAATATTGGCTGGGCAGGCTGGTACTGGAGCGCGGGGTCGCGGCCATCTATCTGATCGCCTTCCTGGCGGCGGCGAGACAGTTTCGTCCCCTGATCGGGGAACACGGGATGCTGCCGGTGCCTCGGTATCTGCAACGACGCTCCTTCTGGGAGGCGCCGAGCATCTTCCATCTCCGTTACTCCGACCGGCTCTTCGCCGCCGTCTCCTGGCTCGGTGTGGCGGTCAGCGCGGCGATCGCCGCGGGTGCGGCCGACCTCTTGCCGCTGTGGGCAGCGATGCTGATGTGGCTGCTGTTGTGGATCTTGTACTTGTCCATCGTCAACGTCGGACAGACCTGGTATTCGTTCGGCTGGGAGTCCTTGCTGCTGGAGACCGGATTCCTGGCGATCTTCCTCGGCAACGACCGCACGGCGCCGCCGGTGCTGACGATGTGGTTGGCGCGGTTTTTGTTGTTCCGGCTCGAGTTCGGCGCGGGGCTGATCAAGCTGCGCGGCGATTCCTGTTGGCGCAACCTGACATGTCTGTACTACCACCATGAAACGCAACCCATGCCCGGGCCGCTGAGTTGGTTTTTTCACCACCTGCCCAAGCCGCTGCACCGTGTTGAGGCTGCCGGCAACCATTTCGCCCAGCTCGTCGTCCCCTTCGGGTTGTTTGCTCCGCAGCCGGTCGCCAGCGCGGCGGCGGCCGTCGTCATCATCACGCAGCTATGGCTGGTGGCATCCGGCAACTTCGCTTGGCTGAACTGGCTGACCATCATCTTGGCGTGCAGCGTGATCGACAACTCGTCGGCAGCAGCGGTGCTTCCAGTGCCCAAGCCCCCGGTGCTGCCCGGGACGCCAACGTGGTTCGCCGCATCGGTGATCGCCTTCACCGTGCTGGTGGTGATCCTGAGTTACTGGCCGGTGCGCAACCTGATGTCCAGCCAGCAACGGATGAATATGTCGTTTAACCCGTTTCATCTGGTCAATACCTACGGGGCTTTCGGGAGCGTCGGGCGTGTGCGCCGAGAGGTGGTAATCGAGGGCACCGACGAGGAGGAGATCACCGAACAGACGACGTGGAAGGAATACGAATTTAAAGGCAAGCCCGGTCCGCTGCGCCGGCTGCCCCCGCAGTGGGCGCCGTATCATCTGCGCCTGGACTGGCTGATGTGGTTCGCCGCCATCTCACCGCTCTACGCACATCAGTGGCTCACGCCATTCCTGGTGCGGCTGTTGCAAAATGACCCGCCGACGTTACGTTTGCTGCGGCACAATCCGTTCCCCGATGCTCCGCCACGATACGTACGTGCCCAGCTGTACCGATACCGGTTCACCACGTGGCGGGAACTGCTACGCGATCGGGCATGGTGGCATCGGACGCTAGAAGGTAGATATGTTCCGCCGGTCGCATTGGAGAAAGTGGGCTTACCGCACACCGACTGAAAGTTCCGCGGCAACAAGTTCTGCGGTCACACGTAGGCGTCGGCCGAGCCGGCTCACCCCAGGGCTGACGCTGACGCCAATCGGAACCCGATACGAATCTCCTTGTGTCACACAATCCCCCGTGTTGGTCGGTCACCGGGAGGCGGTGGCCGGTAAACCGGGGAGCGGGCGACGCACCGCCGCCCGCGCCCAGCGTCGGTCGGCCCACGTTAGGATCGGCCGGTGGTGAGTTCGCGGGCTAGCCGCGGTGGGCGGCCGCCGAACGGTGCGGTGCGAAAAGTGGTGGCCGCTGCGGCGGCTGTGCTGGCCGCGGTGGGCATCGCGGGATGCGGACGGCCCGCACCAGGTGCCGGCGGCAAAACCGGGCAGAAGGGGACCGCCAACGTCGCCTACGCGGGTTCGCTGGAGAACCTCAACGAAAAGACCGTCGGCCCGGCTTTCAGCAAAGCCACCGGCTACTCCTACCGCGGGCGGGGCGCCGGTTCCAACGCCCTCTCACAGGAGATCAGGTCCGGGGAGATCACGCCCGGGGTGTTCGAATCCATTGGCGCCGGCCCGATCGAAGCGCTCGAGCCGAAGTTCACCAGGTGGTATGTGCAGTTCGCGGCCAGCCCACTGGTGATCGCCTACAACCCGGCGAGCCGATACGCCGGCGAGTTCCGCGACTACGCGGCGGGGAAAAAGCCGTTGGGTGGGCTGTTTCGGCTGTTGGCCACGCCCGGGTTCAGGCTGGGCCGCACCGACCCGAACGTGGATCCGCAGGGGGCGGCGTTCATTGAGATGCTGATGCTCGCGCAGCAGCGGTACCACCTGCCGGGTGACATCGTGACCAGGATCCTCGGCGGCCAGCCGTCGTCGTCGAGGTCCGCGGAGATCTTCGACGAGACGGCGCTGGAGCCCCGGCTGCAGGCCGGGCAGCTCGACGCGGCCAGCGCGTTTTTATCCCAGGCGGTTCAGCTGCACCTGAACTACATCGCGCTGCCGAATGAGATCAACCTGGGTGATCCGGCGCAGGCCGCGCAGTACGCGGCCGCCAGCTTCACGTTGACGAACGGCACCGTCGAGCACGGAAAGCCGCTGGTGGTCGACATCACCACGATCGGCGAGCCGGGCCCGGCGGCGGCCGCGTTCGTCGCCTACGTGCTGTCTAAAGACGGGCTCGCACTGCACCGGGCGGGCGGGTACACGTTGCTCACCCCGACCGCGTTCGGTGATCGTGGGGCGATTCCCGCCGCGGTCCGCCATGAGCTGGGCGGCTAGCGCGCCGGGGGTGGGCGGCGGGCTGTCGCGGCGCTTTAGGGCCGTCTGGGGGGCGGTGTCGCTGTCCGGTGCCGGGGTCGTCTGGTTGCTGCTGCTCGGGCCGGTGCTCGAGCTTCTCGCCCACTCCTCGCCGGGTGTGCTGCGTCGCGCACTGACGGCTCCGGGGGCGCTGGATCCCCTGCTCACCTCGGTGGAGTCCGGGCTGGTCACCCTCGCGGTTTTGGTGCTGGGCGGCACCCCGCTGGGGTGGGCGCTGGCCCGCGGCAGTTTGCCGGCCCCCCGGCTGTGGGAAGCCGGCCTGCTGGCCAGCCTGCTGCTCCCGCCGCTGGTGATCGGGCTGCTGCTGGTGTTCCTGGTCGGACCGGTCACCCCCATCGGCAAGTTGTTGGACTTCATGCACGCGTCGGCGACCAACACGTTTTTGGCCCTGGTCATCGCCCAGGTGTATGAGTCGGCGCCGTACTACGTGCTCGGCGCGCAGGCCGCCTTCGCCGACGTGGACCCGCAGCTGGTGCAGCAGGCGGCGCTGCTGGGTGACCCGCCGCTGCGCGCGGCCCGGCGGGTCGTGCTGCCGCTGGCCGCACCCGGGCTGGCGATGGCGCTGGCGGTGGCGTGGGCGCGGGCGATGGGCGCGTTCGGAGCGGTGGTGATCGTCGCCTACCATCCCTACGGGCTGCCGCTGCAGATCTGGACCACGCTGCAAGAAACCGGGCTGGCCTCCGCGCTGCCATTCGCCCTGATCCTGCTGGTGGTGGCGCTGCCGTTGCCGCTGACCGCCTACCTGTGGAGCGCCCGTGCTCGAGGCCGACGTCGAGGTTGATCGCCGCGACTTCACGGTCGCCGCCGCGCTGGCGGTGGCCCCCGGTGAACGGCTGGCCGTGTTCGGCCCATCCGGGGCGGGGAAAACCACGATCCTGGAGGCGATCGCCGGGCTGCTCGCACCGCGGCGGGGCCGCGTGGTGCTTGGTGAGCGGGTGCTGACCCTGCGGCCCGGCCCGCGGGGCCGATCCCTGCTGGTGCCGCCGTGGCGGCGGGGAATCGGGCTGCTGCGGCAAAACCCCTGCCTGTTCCCGCACCTGCCGGTACGGGGCAACCTGGGCTACAGCGTGCCGGACCGCGCCGCGGCGAGCGCCAGCGGGAACGGTCGCGGCCATGACATTCAACGGGTGGCCAGTGCCCTGGGGATTGCCGGGCTACTGGATGAGATGCCCGCCCGATTGTCCGGCGGGCAGGCACACCGGGTGGCGCTCGGCCGGCTGCTGCTGGCCCGCTGCGGCGCGCTGCTGCTCGATGAGCCCTACACCGGTCTGGACGCCGGGCTGCGCCGCAGCCTCACCCGGTTGGTGAGCGAGGTGGCCGCCGAGCGCGGCCTGCCCGCGATTTTGGTCAGCCATGAACTCGCCGACGCGCAGGCCTTCGCGGGCCGGCTCGCGGTGGTCGATCGCGGCAGGCTGCTGCAAGTCGGGACGCCGGACGAGGTGGTGCTTCGGCCCGCCTCCCGCCGGGTCGCTGAACTGACCGGATACCTCGGGTTCGTCCCGGTGGCCGGCAACTGCCGACACTCCCGGGGCCCCGACGGGCCCGCCGGCGCGGTGGCGGGGATTCACCCCGACCGGACGGTTGCCGGGGCGCGACCGGACGCCGGCCTGGTGATCACCGGCGTGGTGGAAGCATCCCGGCCCGCCGGTGCCGGCTGGGAAGCCGACCTGCGCACCCCGGGCGGCGCGGCGCTGAGCTGTCGGTTGACCCAGCGACCGCCCGGGACCGGATCGCCGTTCACCGTCACCGCGTTGGACCCACCGCTTTTCACCCCCGACGGCACGGCCGCGGGCAGCTACTGCACCACTGTGAGTGTCGACGGGATCATGTAGAGCCCGAACGCGATCACCAGCAGACACAACGCCCAGCTGGTGTACCTGCGCGCTCCGCGCATGCGCCACTGCTCCGGCAGCGCCTTGGCCTCCAGGGCCAGAAGAAAGCCCAGCACGATCGGCAACAGCAACGCGTTCATCACCTCCACGCCCACCGCGAGCCCGACGAGGTTGAAACTGCTCAGCACCAGCACCGCGCCCAGGACGTGGACGAGCGCATAGGACAGGTAAAACCGGGCCGTTCGGCGGGAGGGCCGCTCGTTCAGGGTGTGCTTCCAGCCGAAGACCTCGCACAACCCCCAGGCCCCGGCCAGCGACGATACGATCGCCGCAACCAGGGCGGCGCCGAGCATGCCGAGGCCGAAAAAAACCTGCCCGCCGACGTGGCCGAGATACGGTGTGAGGGCGTCGGCGATCTGCCCCACGGTGTCCAGCGGGATGCCGGGCCGGTGCCGGCCGACCGTCGCGGCGACCGCGGCCACCACCGCGATCATGACGATCTGGGTGAGCACCGCGCCCACGGCGGTGTCCTGGCGGGCATGCCGGATCGTCGCCGTGGACAGCCCCTTCTGGATGACCGCGCCCTGCTGATAAAAGACCATCCACGGCATGATCACCGCGCCGACGTTGGCGGCCAACAGCATCAGGTAGGAGGCGCTGCCGAGCGGCAGGCTAGCAAATGCGCGCGCGACAGCATGCGGGGCCGGATGGCTCATGATCATCGAGACGAGGAAGGCCAGCTCGGCAAGGCCGAGAACGATGCCGACCCGCTCCACCCGGCGATAGCTGCCGGTGAACGCCAGGGCGAGCAGAAAGACGGTTGCCACCGGCACGGTGACCCACTTGGAGACACCGAACAGCTCGCCCACCCCGGCAACCCCCGCGAACTCGGTCAGCAAAGCACCGATCGCCGACAAAAACAGGGTGCCCGCCGACAGCACCGCCCACCTGGTGCCGAACCGCCGCCTGATCAGGGCGCCGTGCCCGTGACCGGTGACGATACCCAGGCGAACCGTCATCTCCTGCACGACGTAGAGGATCGGTATCAAAACGACTTGCGGGAGAATCATCCGGTACCCCCACTGCGCGCCGGACTGCGCGGCTGTGATCAGCGACCCCGCATCGGTGTCGGCGAGCATGACGACCAGGCCGGGCCCCCACGCGGCGAGGAACCCCGCCGGTAGCAACCAACGCCGTCGCGGCAAAGCCGCGACGGCTATGAGTTCCTCGGTAGTCACATCACCGATATCGTGCATCCGGGCTCCGTTCACCGGGGTTACCGCACCCCATCGTGGCATTAGGCCAGGCTAGCCTAACATCATGGCGAATGGATCGTTACCGCTGATGGTTAACTCGCCGGCCCGCGCTCGGAGCTACCTACAGCGTTTCATCGAGTTGGCCGAGCCGTTCGGTCAAACGGAGGTTTTCCGAGTAGTCCACCGGACAGCCGATCACCGACACGCCGTCCTCATCCAGCGCGGCCTTCAACGTCGGCAATAATTCCTCTGCCCTGGTGATGCGATATCCCTTGGCGCCGAAGCTTTGTGCGTAAGCCACCACGTCAGGGTTGGTGAACGAGACGTAATAGTGCTCGCCGAGCTCGAGATCCATTTTCCATTCGATCAGGCCATAGCCGCCGTCCTCCCAGATCAAGACCACTAGCGGAATCCGTTCCCGGACCGCCGTTTCGATCTCTTGGGAGTTCATCATGAACGCGCCGTCGCCCACCACCGCAAGCACCTTGGCCTCGGGTCGGGCCAGTTTGACACCGAGCGCGCCGGGTAAGGCGAATCCCATGGCGGACAACCCGTTTGAGACCAAACAGGTGTTTCGCTCATACGTCGGATACAGCCGTGCCATCCACATTTTGCTGGCACCGGTGTCCACCAGCACCACGTCGCTGCGACCCATAGCCGCGCGGATGTCCGCCACTATCCGCGCCGGCGCCATCGGAAATCGCGAATCGTGTTGCCCCCGAGCAAATTCTTCGGCGAGCAGGTCGCACCCGGGTGCGGCGGCTCCGCTGTCGAAGCGGTGCCCTGCCGGGGTGTCGGCGAGCGCGTCGGTGAGTGCGTTCAGGGAGGCGCTGATATCCCCGATGATCCCCACCGCGACCGGGTAGTGCATGTCTACTTCGGCCGGGAAGCGGTGGATGTGGATGATCTGCTTGTCGGTGTGCGGGTTGATCCGGACGGGATCGAATTCCTGCAGCTCGTATCCGACGGCGATGACGACGTCGGCGACGTCGAACCCAAAGTTGACGTAGTCATGCGTCATAAACCCGATCGTTCCGATGCTGTTGGGATGATCGTCGGGCATCACGCCTTTGCCGTGAAAGGTGTTGGCGACCGGGATTCCTAATTTTTCGGAGAAGCGGATCAGGGCCGCGCCGGCATCGTCACGGGCGGCGCCATGTCCCGCCAGCAGCACCGGGCGCCGGGCGGTGCGCAGGATGTTGACTGCGCGTGTCACCTGCGCTGCTGCCGGGGCCTGGGCGCGTACCACGTTGCGCGGCAGCGGGCTGAGGTCGGGGTAGTCCGCGATATCGGTATCGATGTGCTCGGGGATGGCCAGATAGACCGCGGCCGGACGTTCGGTCTCGGCGAGCTTGAACGCCTTGCGGAACATCTCCGGGATAGCGCGTGCGGTGGGCACGCTATCGGCCCACCGGGTGATGGGGGCGAACATCGACACCAGGTCGACGTATTGATGGGACTCCTTGTACTGCCGGTCCTGGCCCACCTGGGCGGAAAGGGCGACCATCGGCGTGCTGTTGGTGGTCGCATCGGCGACGCCGAGCTGCATGTTGATCGCTCCCGGACCCAGGGTGGTTGAAACCACCGCCGCCCGGCCGGTGACGCGGCCGTACATCTCCGCCATGAACGCCGCACCCTGCTCGTGCCGGGTGAGCACGTAGCGGATCTTCGATGCGGCCAAGGCCTGCATGAAGTGGATGTTTTCCTCGCCGGGCAGTCCGAAAACGACGGAAACACCCTCGTTTTCCAGGCACTTGACCATCAGCTCGGAGGCTGTGCTCATCCGGGACCTCCCGTGGCCACGAAAGTGGCAGGCTGGTTGACGAATGCCGCTTAGGTTAGCCCAAGGTTAGCCCAAGGTTAGCCCGCCGAATTGACGCACCGAAGGATGTCGTTATGCCGATCGCCACCATCAACCCGGCCACCGGGGAGACGGTCAAGACCTTCACCCCGGCCACCTCCCAAGAGGTCGACGCCGCGATAGCTCGTGCCTACGCCCGGTTCGCCGAGTACCGCCGCACCAGTTACCCGCAACGCGCCCGGTGGGCACGCGCCACCGCTGATCTGCTGGAGGCCGAAGCCGAGCGCACGGCTGCGATGATCAGCCTGGAGATGGGTAAGACGCTGGTATCGGCCAAAGCCGAGGTGCTCAAGTGCGCCAAAGGTTTTCGTTACTACGCCGACAACGCGGAAGCGTTGCTGGCCGACGAGCCGGCCGACCCCGCAGCGGTGGGCGCGTCCCGCGCGTTCGCCCGCTACCGACCCCTGGGGGTGGTGCTGGGCGTCATGCCGTGGAATTTTCCGCTGTGGCAGGCCGTCCGCTTTGCCGCCCCGACACTGATGGCCGGGAACGTCGGTCTGCTCAAGCACGCGTCGAACGTGCCGCAGTGTGCGCTGTATCTCGCCGACGTGATCGCCCGTGGCGGCTTTCCGCCGGGCTGCTTTCAAACACTGCTCGTCCCGTCCACTGCGGTGGAAGACATCCTGCGCGATCCCCGGGTTGCCGCGGCCACGCTCACCGGCAGCGAGCCGGCCGGAAGGTCGGTGGCCGCCATCGCCGGGGACGAGGTCAAGCCCACCGTGTTGGAGCTGGGCGGCAGCGACCCGTTCATTGTGATGCCGTCGGCGGACCTGGAGCGGGCGGTGAGCACCGCGGTCACCGCGCGAGTGCAAAACAACGGCCAATCCTGCATCGCCGCTAAACGCTTCATCGTCCACGCCGACATCTATGAGGAGTTCGTCGACAAGTTCGTGGCAGGAATGTCCGCGCTGCGCGTCGGCGACCCCACCGACCCGGACACCGACGTGGGTCCGCTGGCCACCGAACAGGGCCGCGCCGATGTGGAGAAGCTCGTCGATCAAGCCGTTGGCGCGGGCGCGGTGATCCGCTGTGGCGGCAAGCGACTCGACCGGCCCGGGTGGTTTTACCCGCCGACGGTGATCACCGACGTCACCAGGGACATGGCGATTTTCACCGAGGAGGTCTTCGGTCCGGTCGCCTCGGTCTACCGGGCGGCCGACATCGACGAGGCCATCGAGATCGCCAACGCGACCACCTTCGGGCTCGGATCCAACGTGTGGACCCGCGACCAGGCCGAGCAACACCGCTTCATCGAGGAGATCGAGGCCGGGCAGGTGTTCGTCAACGGCATGACGGTGTCGTATCCGGAGCTGCCGTTCGGGGGAGTCAAGCGCTCCGGCTACGGCCGCGAGCTCTCCGCCCACGGGATCCGTGCGTTCTGCAACGTCAAAACCGTGTGGATCGGATAGCGACAACGGCAGCGCCGGGATTGACGTTATGCCGAGGCTGCCAGAGCCTTCCCGTCCTCGTCGGCGAACGTGTCCTCCAGCTGCAGCGGTGAGGAGTCGACGTCGATCTCCTCGACCGGACGTCCCCGGGCGCTGCTGATTGTGCCGAACCGCCGCATCCCTTTGTCGCTGGAATACCGCATGAACTCATCGACCGACAGGCCGAAAGGCACGTCGTCGCCGTAGAGCGCAAAGCCCTCTTCGATGAGGCGCAGGGCCAGCGGGATGAGCTCGTTCATCCGGGTTTCGAACACCGCCCAATTGGCGTCGTCGGCGGCGACGTGGCGCCGGCAGGTGAAGGTGCCCCACGCCATGTGGCGTCGCTCATCATCGCCGATGCGGGCGACCAACTCCTGCATACCGGGCAGAATGCCGCGTTCCACACAGATCTTGTGCCAGGCGTAGTAGCCGGTCAGCGCCAGCATGCCCTCCACAACATGGTTGTACGTCACGGCCGCGCGTACCTGGGCTGCCGGGGAGGGATCGGTGTACAAGGCGCCCAGCGAGCCCGGAAGTTCGTCGTTGAATATCTGCCGGTAGGCGGGCAGTTCATCGAGGTAGCTGTGCAGGTCGTCGCTGATGCCCACGGCGTCGAGCCACAAGCGGAACACCTGGGTGTGTTTGGCCTCTTCGAAAGCGAACTGCGTCAAATACATCTCATCGCCCAGCCGGCCTTCGGCGCGCATAGCGGCCATGAACGGCTGGATGTCTTTCGTGACCGCTTCCTCGCCGGCGATGAACTCGGCGCACAGACGGGTGGCGTAGTCGCGTTCCCGCTCGGACAGCGCCTCCCAGTCCGCCCGGTCGCGGGACAAGTCGATGTCCGCGGGGTTCCAGAACTTCGCGTTGCCGCCGGCGAACAGCTTGAGCGGCAGGCTATCCCAATTGAGTCCCCCGGCCGCCAGCGAGCCGTACCGTGTCCGTGTCATGTGACCTCCTTCAGATCATTGCGGTGGGCTTGGGCAGCGCGGCAAAGGCGGCGGCCAATACGGCGACCAGCCTGCGCACGGCCAGCGCCGGCTGCTCCGGTGTGGGCTCGTCGAGGCCGAGGATCGGATCGATACCGCGCACGTAGGGCGCCAGCGCCAAATGCGGAAAGATCAGCAGCAACAGCGACAACAACGCGTCGGTGTCGCAATCGGCCCGTAGATCCCCGCGGGTGTGCGCGTCGCGCACGAGTGGCCGGAGCACTTCCAGGTAGTGGCGGTGAATGACGGTCCGCACACCGATGCGGGCATCGGTGTCGATCTCCAGGCTGGCCGCGGCATGAAGCGAGCGTTCCCGTGGATGGTCGGCGAAATAGCCGACCCAGGTGTCAAGCAGGTCGGTGAGGAATTCGAAAAACGGCCTGCTCGGGTCCAGTTCCCGGATGCGCTCCTCCATGTAGAACCGCACGCGCTGGCTGGCGACATCGGCGACGAACGCGTAGAGGTCACGCTTGTCCGCGAAGTACTGGAACAAGCTTCCCTTGGCGACCCCCGCGCGCCGGGCGATGACGTTCAAGCTGCCCCGGGAAAACCCGTGCGCTGCGAACTCGGCCTCCGCGGCTTCCACCACGGCTGCGCGGCGAACCGGATCGACACGCGCCCAGGTCACGGTCGGCATCTGGTCCTCCTAGTGCGATGACCAGTGGTCATACTAGTGTGATCCAGTTCACTCCCCAAGGCCGCTGCCTGCCCGCTCTGCGGTAGCCCACCGCGCCGGGAGGCGAGCGTTGTGCTCGGCTCGTAGCGAATACAGCGAAAAAACTCGCTCATAGGCGGGGCACGACGGCACATCCGGCTTCTTGGGGCGGGCGGGGATTCTGAAGCCGATTGGCTTGCCGGACGCGACCCGCACGGTCTGGCCGGCTTCTCAATTCCACCGATGACGGCGCGCCCGGGCCTTAGCATCGGCTGCGTGTCACAGGTAAGCACCGCACGAGGACCGATCGATACCGCCGATCTCGGCGTCACCTTGATGCACGAGCACGTGTTCATCATGACCACCGAGATCGCGCAGAACTATCCGGAAGAATTCGGTGATGAGGCCAAACGCGAGGCCGATGCCGTTAAACGCCTCAACGAGCTCAAGGCCTGCGGTGTGGACACCATCGTCGACCTCACCGTGATCGGGCTGGGCCGCTACATCCCGCGCATCGCCCGGATCGCGGCGGCCACCGAGCTGAACATTGTTGTCGCCGCAGGGATCTACACCTATAACGAGGTGCCGTTTCGGTTCCACTACCTCGGGCCGGGAACCCAGCTGGACGGACCCGAGATCATGACCGACATGTTCGTCCGCGATATCGAGCAGGGAATCGCGGACACCGGCATCAAAGCCGCGATCCTCAAGTGCGCCACCGACGAACCCGGCGTCACCCCCGGTGTCGAGCGGGTGCTGCGTGCCGTCGCCCAAGCACACAACCGCACCGGGGTGCCGATCTCAACGCACACCCACGCGCCCACCCGCCGTGGACTCGAACAACAACGCATCTTCGCCGAGGAAGGCGTCGACCTCTCCCGGGTGATCATCGGCCACTGCGGGGACACCACCGACATCGGCTACCTCGAAGAACTCATCACCAACGGTTCCTACATCGGGATGGACCGCTTCGGCATCGAGGCGATCCTGCCGTTCGAGGATCGGGTGAACACGGTGGCGCGGATGTGCGAGCGTGGCCACGCCGACAAAATGGTGCTCTCCCACGACGCCAACTGCTACTTCGACGCGCTGCCCGAGGAACTGCTGCCGCTCGCCGCCCCTAACTGGCACTACCTGCACATCCCCAACGACGTGATCCCCGCGCTCAAGGAGCGTGGCGTCACCGACGAGCAAATCCACGCCATGCTCGTCGACAACCCGCGGCGGATCTTCGAGCGCCGGGGCGGTTAGCGCTGACAGCCGTGTTCAACACCACCCGGGTTAGCGCACGATCGCGTCCGCCGCAGCCCGCCCGACCCGCATGTGCGACGCGAGTATCGGCTGTCTCCTGCGAGACTCCCAGCGGCGTAACGCTTCCCGGCATGGCGACTCAACAAGGGCGTAGCTGACCGCCGCGATCGCGATGGCGAAGATCAGCGTCAACACCAAAACAACCGGCATCCCGCCACTGAACGCAAACCGTCCGATCACCGGGAACACCATCGCCAGCGCTGCCAGGTGCCAGATGAACACGCCGTAGGACCAGCGACCCAGCGTCACCATGCCGGCGCTGGCCAACAACCGGTGCGGGGTGTCAGGGTGGTCCAGCACCACCGGCGCCACCAGCGTGAACGCCACCACGGCGCCCATCGTCGTCCGCAGCGCGAACTGGGCCGCGGTGCTCGGAACCAGCCCCGCGGGACCGGCCAGCGGGGAAGCCGCCACCAGGTAGGCCAGCACCGCGCCGATCGCCATCGGCACGCGGCGCCGCGCCAGGCGGTGCGGCAGCCCCACGGGGCTGTAGGCCCATTCCGCCAGCAGCATGCCCGCGGCGAACCAGGACAAAAACGCCGGGGGCCAGGTCAGCGGGTTGACCCCGGGCGTGGAGCCGAACGGGATCCAGCCCCAGCCCAGGCTGGCCACCGCCAGGCCGCCGATCGCCGGCACCCGCGCCCGCACCGGGATCCGGCGCGCCAGCAACGCCAGCATGGGCAGCGCGAGGTAGAAGCTGATCTCGACGGACAGGCTCCACATCTGGGTCAGGCCGGCGGTCAGTGTGAGCGGCACGTAGATCTGGGTGAGCGACAGGTTCGCCAGCCACACCGTCGGGCTGGCGTGATCGGCATCCGGCAGCAGGCTGAGGATCACGACGACGGCCACCACGTAGGCCGGCATGATGCGCACCGCCCGTGAGCGTAGATACCTGCCGGTGACCGGCCTGGGGCCCAGGTGGCGGTCGGCCGCGGCATGCCCGCGCCACAGCAGGAAGCCTGACAAGGCGAAAAAGACCGCCACCGCTAAATCGAAGCGTCCGAACAGCCGGCCCGGGATCCCGGTGGAGTACCCGGTCTGAAACGCGACATGGGTGATCACCACGCCGATGGCCGCGCAGCCACGCATCCCTTCCACTGCGGGCAGGAAGCTGCGAGTTCCCCCGACCTGGTGGCCATCCGTCACCACCCTAGTCTGCCCCGAGCCTAGGACGGCGCTGAATAACCCGTCCAGCGCTGGGCGTGTCTGACGACTGAGCCCGATGTGGTCTGTGATGATGTTGTGGTGCAAGGGGTTACGCGGTCGGATCGGGAGTTGTTGGACGCGCAGGCGCTGGTCGGGGAGCTGGTGCCGGCGGGCAGCATCTTCGCGTTTTTGGCCGAGCATCGTCATGAGTTGTTCCCGGATTCGTTCATCGCGGATTTGTTCGCCTCTTCGACCGGGCGGCCTTCGCTGCCGGCGGATCTGATCGGGTCGGTGCTGGTGCTCAAGGAACTCTATGACCTGTCGGATCCGCAGACCGCGGAGGCGCTGCGGTATGACATCCGCTGGAAGGTGGCCTGCGGGCGCTCGTTAACGCAGACCTCGTTCGACCCGTCGACGCTGGTGTATTGGCGCAAGCGGATCGCTGCCTCTGATCAACCTGACCGGGTGTTCGATGCGGTCGCGCGGGTCATCGCCGAGACCGGGCTTTTGCGGGGGCGGCGTAAACGGTGCGTGGATTCGACGGTGTTCGACGACGCGGTGGCCACCCAGGACACGGTGACCCAACTGGTGGCGGCGATGCGCAAGGTGGCCCGGCTGGTACCGGGCGCGCAATCGGTGATCGAGCGGGTCGCCAAGCTGGACTACTCCAAGGCGGGCAAGCCCGACATCGATTGGGATGACCCGGTGGCCAAGCAGGGGTTGGTGTCGGATCTGGTCAACGACGCGACCGCGGTGCTGGCCGAGCTGGCCGGGCCGGATGCGCCCGCGCGTACCGACGCTGCCGCGGATGCGTTGGGGTTGTTGGCGCTGGTCGCCGGCCAAGACGTGGAGCCCGCCGAGGGCTCTGATGGCACCGACGGGCGGTGGCGCATCGCGCGGCGGGTCGCGCCGGATCGTGTCATCTCCACCGTGGACACCGAGGCCCGCCACACCCGTAAGTCGAAGTCCCACCGTAAAGACGGGTTCCGTGGGCACCTGGTCGCCGAGCCCGAGACCGCCTTGATCACCGACGCCGAGTTGACCAAGGCGGCCGGAGAAGAGCACAGCGACGCCGTGGTCGGCCAGAAGTTGATCGCCCGCGACCGCTACCAACCCAGCGGCAACGACAGCGACGACGGGGCCGGGGCCGCGCGTGTGGACAGCCAACCCGGTGTCGCCGAGCCCGAGGCGGGGGCGCTCGGCGCTGATCATGGTTCGGCCCAACCGGATAGCGCTGTACCAGCGGAAATGGGCGAATCCCACCAGGTGGCCGCCGGCGTGGCCGCTGCGGTCGACGCGGTCACCTCGATGGTCGCCGCCGGGGCTATCGATGCTGGCCAACCCCACACCGCGCGGGGTGGCGGTCTTGAGGTGTATGGCGATTCGGCGTATGGCACCGGGGCCGCGCGTGCCGCCTACCAGCGCGCTGGGCACCACACCGTGATCAAGCCCAAGCCGCTGGTCCCCGCGGTGCCAGGTGGGTTCACCCTCGATGACTTCACCATCGACGAGCGGGCCGGGACCGTCACCTGCCCGGGCGGGCATACCCGCACCATGACCGCCAAGCGCGCGGTGAGCTTCGGCGCGGTCTGTGCCGAGTGCCCGCTGCGAGCCCGCTGCACCACGGCCAAAGACGGTCGCGCGATGAGCATCCACCCGCACGAGCAGCTGCTGCGCGACGCACGAGCACAAGCCCGCACGCCGGAGTTCAAGCAGGCCTACCCCACCCGTTCGACGGTCGAGCGGATCGTCGCCTGGACCGCCACCAACCGTGGACGGCGGATCAAACTGCGCTACCACGGCGTCGAGAAGAACCACGCCTGGCTGCGATTGCGTTGCGCCGCAATCAATCTGCGCACACTCATCAATAGCGGCCTGACCCGCACAGACGGGGCCTGGGCCCTGGCCTGACGGCCACGGCCCACCCCCTTGCCCATCTCGACGACCTCACCCAAACTGGAATCGGCGGGAAGAACGACCACGTTGTCGACCAGTCAGGTCTGACCTACTGCCGAAGAAACGGCCTTGTCGGCGTTCTTCCCGCCCCGCCAGGCTTCCTTGTTCAGAGGCCTCCTAGTCTGCCCCGAGCCTAGTCTGCCCCGAGCCTAGTCTGCCCCGAGGCGTTTCCCGGTCGACGGCGAATCCCCCGACCACCACCCCGAGCGGCGCCGGCCAGGCCCGACCACGGCTTTACATTTGCTTGTTAGGGTCAAACGGGTTTTGCCTCGCTGCCGCCTCGTGGGTCACGACGGAGGAACTGGGCGGTCTTGGACCAGAAGGAGGTCGCGGCACCGTGAACCGGGCAGTCGTGCTGCGGATCGCCGCATGCGGAATCATGGGATTCGGAGCCGCCCTGTTGATTGCCGCGCTGCTGCTGTGGACGTACACCACCAGCAAGATCACCAAGATTCCGCTCAACATCGACACCACGTTGGTCAGCGACGGCAACGGCACCGCACTCGATCCGGCGTCACTGTCCGGTGAGCACCTCGTCGTCAACAAGAACGTTCCGCTGGTCTCCCAACGGCAGATCACCGTCGAGTTACCGGCCAACGCCGACATTGTGACCCTGCAGGCCGGAACCACCGTCCGGCGTACCGATATGCAAAAGGACACCGGGCTGCTGCTGGCGATAGTCGACACCGTCACGCTCAACCGCAAGACCGCGATGGCCGTCTCCGACGAAACCCATCCCGGTGGCTCAGTTCAGAAGCCGCGCAGCATCGGTGACGACAACCCGCCCACCAACATCGCGCTGCCGCATGAGGGGCTGGATTACCGGTTCCCGTTTCACACCGAAAAAAAGACCTATCCCTATTTCGACCCCATTGCGCAGAAGGCCTACGACGTTAACTACGACGGCGAGGAAGACGTCAACGGCTTGAGGACCTACCGATTCACCCAAAACGTCGGCTATGACACCGACGGCAAGCTGGTCGAACCGGTCAAATACCCGTCGCTCTACGCCCACGACGAAGACAGCAAGGTCACCGCGTCGGCGGCGATGTGGGGCATACCCGGTGATAACCCTGACGAGAGCATCACCATGACTCGCTACTACGCCGCACAGCGAACCTTCTGGGTGGATCCGGTGTCGGGGACCATCGTCAAAGAAGAGGACCACGCCAATCACTACTTTGCCCGCGATCCGCTCAAGCCGGAGGTGACGGTGGCCGACTACAAGGTCACCTCCGATGAGGACACGATCGAGGCGCAGGTCAACGCCGCTCGCGACGAGCGTGACCGGTTGGCGCTGTGGTCTCGCGTGCTGCCCATCACCTTCACCGCGACCGGTCTGATCGCGCTGATCGGCGGCGTTCTGCTCGGCTCGTTCAGCCTGCGTGCCGAGGCGGCGCTGCTCACAGTCGGCCCGGATACCACCGATCGGGGCTATTTCGGCGGCCCCGCCGGCGAACCGGTGCCCGGCGCCGAGGCCCGGACCGAGAAGCTGCCGGAACTGCGCCCTAACCTGCACCCGGAGCCGGGCCCGCCCACCTCGCCCCCACCCGAGCGGACCTAACTCGCGCGCATGCGCCACCTGGATTGCGCCCGGCGCGTCGACGCGGTGGCCCTGCCGGGGTACGCACTGGCCCTGGCGCTGCTGGTGGTGGGTCCGCTGCTCGGTCGCGGATACCTGCTGCTGCGTGACGCGGTGTCCACACCGCGCTCATATCTCTCCGACGACGCACTCGGGTTGATGTCGGCACCGCGGGCAACCCCCCAAGATTTCGCGGTTGCCCTGGCCTCACATCTCCTCGATGGCGGTGTCGTGGTAAAGGCCCTGCTGGTGCTGGCGCTGTGGCTGGCGGGCTGGGGCGCGGCCCGGCTGGTCGCGACGGTCGTGCCCGACGCGGGAAGGGGAGGCCAACTGGTCGCGATCACGCTCGCGATCTGGAACCCGTATGTCGCCGAACGATTGCTGCAGGGGCATTGGAGCCTGTTGCTCGGCTACGGGTGCTTGCCCTGGGTGGCCACGACGATGCTGACGCTGCGGTCGACGACGGCCCGATGGCCGCGGTTTTGGGGGCTGGCGTTCTGGATCGCGGTGGCCGGACTCACCGCGACCGGGCTGATACTCGCCGCAACCGTGGCACTGGTCTGCGCCGCGGCCCTGGGTGCGGGTCGACCACGCCGGTGGTGCGCTGCCGTGGCGCTGGGCGCGGCGGCAGCGGCCGCACTTCCCTGGCTGACCGCATTGGCTCTGGGACCGTCGGTCCCGGCTCACAACTGGGCTGCCGGATCGGGTGTTGCCGCGTTTGCGGCCCGCGCCGAGCCCGGCCTGGGCACACTGGGCAGCCTCGCCAGTCTGGGCGGAATCTGGAATGCTGAGGCCGTACCCGGTTCGCGAACAACGCTTTTCGTCATCGTTGCGGCCATCGCATTACTGGGTGTGGTGGCAGCTGGGCTGCCCGGGGTGCTGCATCGCCCGGCGGCCATGCCGCTGCTGATGCTGGCGGTGCCGGCGGTGCTGGTGCCCGCGGCGCTGGCCACCGGCCCCGGCCTGGGCGTGCTACGCGCCGCGGTGACCGCCGTCCCGGGCCTCGGGGTGTTGCGCGATGGCCAGAAGTGGGTGGCGCTCGCAATGCCCGGGTACACGCTGGCCGCAGCGGGCACGGTGCTGACGGCGCGCCGCTGGCTGCCGTGCGCGGCGACCGCCGGGGCCTGCTGTATCGCGCTGATCGCCACGCTGCCCGACCTGGCCTGCGGTGAGTGGGGAAAGATTACGCCGGTGCGCTATCCGGTCGGGTGGACCGCCGTTGCGGCGACAATCAACAGGTCCCCCGGCCCGGTCGCGGTGCTGCCCGCCGGGACTATCCGCCGCTTTTCCTGGTCCGGCCCGGCACCGGTGCTCGATCCGCTGCCCCGATGGGTGCGCGCCGACGTGCTAATCACCGGCGACCTGATAATCTCCGGCAGGACCGTGCCCGGTGAGAACAGCCGCGCCCGGGCGGTGCAGGAATTGCTGTTGAGAGGATCCGATCCGCACACCCTAAGCCGCGCCGGCGTCGCGTGGTTGGTCGTCGAAACCGGCAGCGTCGGCGAAAAAGGGTTGGCGGAAAGGGTGCTCGACAAATTGCCGGTCGTCTACCGGGACGGCGATCTGGAGCTGTATTACATCGGCGGTCAGGCGACGGTGCCGTCCGGCCGGCGGGTCGCCGTGCTGATTGCACACCTGGCCTGGCTGGCATTGCTTACGGGTGGCTTACGGGTGGCGCTATCGGCATGGCGGTGTCGAAGGGACACTCAGCGCTGCGACGCGACCGGCGACCGGCTCCGGTTTAAATCACGCCGCTGACACAGCGGCCGGCGTGAATAGCCTCCAGCACGGTGCGCATCGCGGCAGCGCTTCGCCGCCACGAGAATTCCCCACTGCGGGTCTGCGCTTTGGCGCCCAGTTGATCACGAAGAACCGGGTCTGAGAGCAGTTGTTGAAGCCGACTCACCAGTTCGGCGTGATTGTCGACCAATACCCCGGTCACCCCGTCGATGATCGAGTCGCACAGTCCTCCGGAAGACCGATAACCGATCGTCGGTACCGCGTGCTGGGCCGCCTCCACAACCGCGAGCCCCCACCCCTCCTTGCGCGACGGCAGCACATGCACCCAAGATCGTTGCACCACTTGGTGTTTGGTCACGTCATCGACATGCCCGTGAAACGTCACCGCATCCGAGATACCGAGCCGCCGCGCGTGGTCGACCAGGCGCTGCCGCCACCACCCGCCGCCGACGATGTCCAGATGCAACCCCGGGATCCGCGGGCGCAGCACCGCGATCGCCTCCAGCGCGTGTTCGATCTGCTTGTGCGGCACCAGCCGCGACAATACAACCACACGCGGCGTGGGTGCCCGCGGACCGGAGAGCGACTGCACCGGCGCCTCGTCGAGACCGTTACGCACCACGGCGATCCGCTTGGTATCCACCCCAAGGTCGACCAGGTCGCGGGCCGAGGGCAGCGACACCGTCACATACTGGTTGCGCCGGTGCAGCCGCGGCGACAACCACGATTCGACGAACCAACCGATCCGCCCGGTTACCCGCCCGGCCACCGGCCACTGCTCCCGATGGCAGTGATGCACCAGCACCGCCACTCGCCGGCCGTAGAGCAACCGGGCTAAAAACGGCAGGCCGTTTTGGGTGTCGATCACCACGTCCGGTCGCACCCGCCGCAGCGGTCCCAGCCCAAGGCGCCCCGCGGCCATCGCCAGCAACGCCCACACGTATACCGAATAGCGTCCGCCGGCGCGGCTGATCTGCACCCCGTCGACCACGTCGCGGCGCGGCGCGTGGGGGTAGCGGGCGGTGCGCAACGTCACGGCGATCCCGGATGCAGCCAGTTGCGCGCCGATGCGCTGCAGGTAGGCTTCGCTGCCACCACCCTGCGGGTGACCGGTGTCGCGCCAGCACAGCAGCAATACCGCGCTCAACCCACGAGAGCCCCGGGATCGGTGGCCCGCGGGCTCAGGGTGCGCGGCAGACATCGGCCCCCAGCCTAACGGCAGCCGATCGACCCGCCGTTGCCAGGCTCACGCAGCAGTATTCCCCCGCATTCCCCCCGTCGTGGGGTGGGGCAGCCGCCGTGCGCCGGTCGGCAGCGGTAGCTTGGGTCCGATGACGGCCACCGACCTGTTTGCCCGGCGCGCGACGTTGGCCCGCTCGCTGCGACTGCTGTTCGAGTTCCGCTTCGAGCAGTCGGATCCGGCGCGGTTCTACAGCGCCCTGGCCGCCGACACCGTGGCCATGGTCGGCGACCTTTGGCGGTCCCTTTACGGCGAATCTGCTGCCGGCCGCACGCTGCTCGACGTCGGAGGTGGTCCGGGATACTTCGCGGCGGCGTTCGCCGACGCCGGAATCCGCTATATCGGCGTCGAGCCGGACCCACGCGAAATGCACGCGCCCGCGCCGGCTGACACGGCTGCATCGGTGCGGTTCGTCCGGGCATCGGGAATGGCATTACCCTTCGCGGATCGCAGCGTGGACATCTGCCTGTCCTCCAATGTCGCCGAGCATGTCCCGCGGCCCTGGCAATTGGGTGCCGAGATGCTGCGGGTGACCAGGCCGGGCGGCCTGACCGTGCTGTCCTACACCGTCTGGTTGGGACCGTTCGGTGGGCATGAGACCGGTGCGGCCCACTACCTTGGCGGGGCCCGTGCGGCGGCACGATATGTTCGCAAACACGGTCATCCGCCGAAGAACAACTACGGGTCGTCGCTGTTTGCGGTGTCGGCCGCCGACGGCCTGGACTGGGCGGCCGACACCGGCGCCATGATCGCCGCATTTCCCCGCTATCACCCCCGATGGGCATGGTGGCTGACATCGGTGCCGCTGCTTCGGGAGTTCTTGGTGAGCAATCTGGTGTTGGTGCTACGGCCGCAATCTCCCGACGGCGGCGCTTGACGGCACCCGGCCGAGAGCCGTCGCTATGGGGTGACGATGTTGAACGCCGTGTCCGGCCGGTCGAGGGTGTTCAGGAAAGCCGGCAACGTCGTCTCGTCACCGGAGACATCCAGGCCCGGTGAGCTGACATCGCCCATCACCACCGCGAGCAGGCGCACCTTATCAGCCAGTTTCACCGTCGCGTGCACACTTTTGGGATCGGCGGGAATCTTGCGGTGGACGAGCACGCCGTTGCGCAGTGTCAGCCGGAAGTTAGTGTCCGGGTTGGTAGAGGCCCTGCTTGGCGGCCAGGGTCGACTGCCGCCACAGGCTGGGATGTACCGACGCCGGCGCGTGTTGGGTGTCAGACGCGGCGAGGAATGCGTAAACGTCGTTGTCCCACACCATCCGGCCGTCCGCGGCCGTGATGACGCAGGGCGCCAGCGCGGCGATGAATCCACGGTTGGCGTCGTCGAAATCCGTTGTGTCGTAAAGCGGGAGGGAGCTCAGGTGTTCGCGGTGCGCCGACTCGATGAATGCGGCCGGGGGTTTTTGATCCACAGCCAAGATACTGCCAGCGAGGCAGATACCTCACAGGGAAATCACCCGATTACGCGCTTGCCATAAGCGGCAGGCGCACGGTGAATTCGGTATGGCCCGGGGCGCTGTGCAGCGTGATCGTGCCGTCGTGCGCCTTGATCACGGCCGAGACGATCGCCAAACCCAACCCGGTGCTCCCGCCCTTACGGGAGCGGGAGGTGTCGCCGCGGGCAAACCGCTCGAAGACTTCGGTTTGCAGCTGCGCCGGAATGCCGGGTCCGTTGTCGATCACTTGAAGAACCGTGTGGGTCGGCCCGGTACTCAGCCGGGTCGTCACGACGGTTCCGGGACCGGTGTGGATGCGGGCGTTGGCCAACAGGTTGCTCACCGCCTGGTGCAGCCGGGCCGCATCGCCGGCGACGACCACCGGCTCATCGGGCAGATCCAGCTCCCAGCGATGGTCCGGGCCGGCAACGTGCGCGTCGTTGACCGCATCGACCGCCATCCGCGACAGGTCCACCGGTTGACGTTCCAGGGGTCGCCCGGAGTCCAGGCGGGCCAAGAGCAATAGGTCCTCGACCAGGCGGGTCATCCGCTCGGTCTCGGACTGCACCCGGCTCAACGCATGCGCCACCGCCTCGGCGGACCCGTTGCTTAGGCGCATTCGTTGCGCGAGCTCGGTGTAGCCGCGGATCGCGGCCAGTGGCGTGCGCAACTCGTGGCTGGCGTCGGCGACGAACTGGCGCACCCGGGTCTCACTCGCCTGCCGTGTCGATAACGCGGCGGCGATGTGATCGAGCATCCGGTTTACCGCCGAGCCTAGTTGGCCCACCTCGGTGCGGGGGTCCGCGTCGGCTTGCGGGACCCGCACCGGCACCGCGACCTCACCGCGGTCCAGCGGCAGATCGACGACTTCGCCCGCGGTGTGCGCAACGCGCCGCAACGGCGCCAGCGCCCGCCGGACGATCACCATGCCGGCGGTCGTCGCGGCGGTCAGCGCGACCCCCGTGACCACCGTGAAGATGAGCAGCATCCGGATCATGGTGGCATCGATATCGGCCATCGACAGGCCGGTGACGATGACATCGCCGCCGCCGCGCCGGGTAGCGGTGGCGACCAGACGGTATCGGCCGAGGCCGTTGAGGTCGCGGGTCACCGGGCTGCGCTCGGCAGCGATCGACGCCAGCTGCGCTTTGGCGGTTTCGGTCAACGCCTCCCGGGAGCCGCTGCTGGACAGGTAACCGGCGTCGACGGTGACCCCATCGCTGATCACGGCCGCGACCATGCCGGCCGGCTGACCCGGAGCATCCAGAAAACGCGGCCCGGGGCCCGGTCGCAACGCGTCGTGTCGACGCAACGGGCGCGGTGGTTGCCGGTAGATCAGCGCCGAGCGGTGGGACGCACTGCGCAGCTGCCCGTCGATCTGCGCCAACAGGTGGTGATACAACGCCACCTCGGTCGCCGCGCCGATACCGACACACACCGCGGCCAGCACGACCACCTGCCCGGCCAACAGCCGCAGCCGCAGCGGCCAGGCCCACCTCTTCCTAACGGACCGGCTTGAGGACATAGCCGGCACCGCGCAAAGTGTGGATCATCGGTTCGCGACCGTTGTCGATCTTTTTACGCAGATAGGAGATATACAATTCGACGATGTTGGACCGGCCGCCAAAATCGTAGCTCCACACCCGATCGAGGATCTGCGCCTTGCTCAGCACCCTCCTGGGGTTACGCATCATGTACCGGAGCAGTTCAAACTCGGTGGAGGTCAATGTAATCGGATCCCCGCTGCGGGTCACCTCATGGCTGTCCTCATCAAGCACCAAGTCCCCCACCACGATCCGGGCGCCGCTGTCTGCCGTCGTCACACCGGTGCGCCGCAGCAGTGCCCGCAGCCGCAGCACCACTTCCTCGATGCTGAACGGTTTGGTGACGTAGTCGTCGCCGCCGGCGCTCAACCCCGCGATGCGGTCCTCCACCGCATCCTTGGCCGTCAGCAACAGCACCGGTAGCCGGGGATGCTGCTCACGCAGTTTGTGCAGCACCTCCAGCCCGCTCATATCCGGCAGCATTACGTCGAGGACCACGACATCGGGACGCTGGACGCGTGCGGCGGCGATCGCCGACGCCCCGTCGCCGGCGCTGGTGATGTTCCAACCCTCGTATCGCAGCGCCATCGACACCATCTCGGCGAGCACCGCCTCGTCGTCGACCACCAGCACATGGATCGGGTTGCCGTCGGCGCGACGCATCACGACACGTTCGGTCGGCGTGTTGGGTTGGGCCACGGCACCAAGTATCCGCGCAGGACTGGGCCGAAGCTGTGCCAATCCTGTGTGCGGCCTGTGAAACCGCTGGCTGGACCGCCGTCGTTTCGAGCGGCACCCGCCTCCCGGTGCCGCAGGCGGGCCAGCAACTATCCGGGTCGTCAGCGTAGGTGGTGGTCGGCGCTGCGCCGCGCCGAGACGAAAACGGTTGGCGGGATTACGTCTGCGTCTGGGATCCGGCGCCCATAGCGGCTCAGCATTTCTGCCAGGGTCACCGCCGATGCCTCCCAACCGTGACACCGCAACCAGTCGGCGACATCGGTGCGCTCCTCGGCATACCACAACTCCTCGAAGTCGGGCACCTCGGTGTTGAGCAGTCTGGCGGCCGCTGCGCGCAGGCGGCTCATCTCCTCGCGCTGGCGGGTGCGGTAATCCGGGTCGGGCAACCCCTTTCCGGGCGCATTGGCGGCAAACCGGGAGCCGGCTGCGCTTAATTCGTGAACGCGCTCGATCAACAGGTCTTGCGCCGCCGCCGACAGGTAGCGAAGCAGCCCCTCAGCCGACCACGCGGTTGGTTGCGATGCATCAAAACCGTTTTCCTGCAGCGCTTTCGGCCAATCCTGTCGAAGATCGACCGGGACGTTCACCAGATTTGCCTTCGGATCTGCACCGTGCTGCCGCATGGTGGTCGACTTGAACTCTAGCACCTTGGGCTGATCGAGCTCGTACACCGTGGTGCCGGCGGGCCACGCCAGCCGCCACGCACGTGCATCCAAACCGGCTGCCAGGATTACGATTTGGCGTACGCCGGCATCGGCGGCGCTGAGGAAGAACTCGTCGATAAACGCCGTGCGCACGGCCATGAAGTCGACCATCGCCTGCATCCGCACCAGCAGGCCCGGCTCGTCGGCAGACAGCCGGGCCGCCAGTGCGGGATCCGCCATGATGGTCCACAGGCCCGTTCCCGCCGCATCCACGAACACCCGGGCGAACGGGTCGCTGATGATGGGGTGCTCGCTTTCGGTTTCCGCGGCGCGCGCCGCGGCCACCCCCAGCGCAGTGGCTCCCACGCTCTCGGTGATATCCCAGGAATCGTTGTCGGTGCGCGCCATAGTCTTTCCTCGGTCGGGCGGACGGTGTGGGTAATCCAAGACTGCTCGCCGCAGCCGGCTTCGACGGCATCGTCGGCGACTATACCGGCGCACCGGTGGCAACCGCATCGGATGAGGTCATACGTGGTGGGCACGGTGTCTGCGGGACGCGCCTTCAAAGCCCCGGCCTCGCGGTGTCGCCGGCAACGCGGGCCACCCAGGGTAGGTTCTGGCACGTGAACCTGAAAGCGGTAGCGGAATGGATGTCCCGGCAGGGTCTGGGGGCGGGCCCGCTGGAAGATGTTCGCGAGCTCAGCGGCGGAACTCAGAACATCATGGTGCGGTTCGCCAGGTCCGGGCGAGAATACGTGCTGCGGCGCGGGCCGCGGCACCTGCGCCCGCGAAGCAACACGGTGATCCTGCGCGAGACCCGGGTGCTGGCCGCACTGGCCGGAACCGACGTGCCGCATCCGCATCTGATCGCGGTCTGCGACGACCCCGCGGTGCTCGGTGACGCGGTGTTTTACCTGATGGAGCCGGTCGACGGATTCAACGCCGGCGAAGAACTTCCACCGCTGCACGCCGGCGACGCGGCCGTGCGCCACCAAATGGGGCTGTCGATGGCCGACGCGTTGGCCAAGCTGGGCGCCGTCGACCACGTCGCCGTCGGACTCGCCGATTTCGGCAAACCCGAGGGGTTCCTGGAACGTCAAGTGCCCCGCTGGCTTTCGGAGTTGGAATCCTATCGCCAGTTCGAAGGTTATCCCGGACCGGATATCCCCGGTGTCGGAGACGTCGCGAAGTGGCTCGAGGGGCATCGGCCGTCATCCTGGTCCCCGGGCATTCTGCATGGTGACTATCACGCCGCCAACGTGCTGTTTTCCCGCACCGGTCCCGACGTGGTGGCCATCGTCGACTGGGAGATGTCGACCATCGGCGACCCGTTGCTGGATTTGGGCTGGCTGCTGGCCACTTGGCGACAACCCGACGGGTCCAGTGTCTTCGAGCACGCCCTCACCTCGTTTGATGGCCTGGCCAGCACCGACGAGCTCGTCGAGCGCTATGCCCGCAACACCACCCGAGACCTGTCACACATCACCTGGTACACCGTGCTGGCCTGTTTCAAGCTGGGCATCGTCATCGAGGGCACGCTGGCGCGGGCCTGCGCGGGTAAGGCCGAGCGGGAGGTCGGTGAACAACTGCACGCGGCCACGGTGCGCCTGTTCGAGCAGGCGCTAGAACTCATGGAAACACGCGCATGACCGAGTGGTCGGCATCGGCGCGGCCAACCACTCCCGGGCCGATTGCCTACCGGATGCCTCGAGCCGCTAAACCCGGGCTGAGCTATGGCAGCACGGTGTGCATCAGCATCACGTCGTATGCCGACCACAGCGACAGGTTGAAATACAGGTCTTTGCCCGATGACCAGGGATGGATCATCGGCGCGTAGATCCCGCCGGGCATCTGGAACGAGGAAACCAGCAATTGCTCCGGACTCCACGGCCCCTGCGGCGCCGGCGCGGTCCGTGCCACGACGTCGTTGGCGCCGTTGGTGTACAACACCAGGTACTGCTTGAGATAGTTGTTGTATTGCGCAGACATCTCACCCACCGGGCCCGGGATGACCGGAGTGGCCGCCGCCGGATTGTTCGGGACCCAGGCATTGCGGTCACCATTCCAGTACTGGTATTTGGTGAGGTCCGGCACGAAGTTCTGCGGGACGCGCGCCAGATACGCCGAACCGCCGCGCCCGGGCGGCGTTCCAAACGAGTAGACATAACCGTCACCCGGCCGCATGAACGCGCCCATCTGGAAATTCTCATTGCCGGGAACGTACCGCGCGCCCGGAACACTGCCCGGCGAAGACGCCCGGATGGTCCCGGGGTAGATCCCCCAGTTTTGGCCATTGTCGGGAGACACCGCGATTGCCGAATAGTTGGTCGTCCATTCGCCGTCGCGGCCCCATTGCTTGATGGACATGAAGTTGAGGTATTGGGTTCGCCCCACGGCGATGCCGGCGGTCGGGATCATGCCCTCCTGGGTCGGCGCCCACTTGATACCGGGAATGATCTGCTTGGAAAACCCCACTTGCCGCACCGGAGAGCCGGAGTATTTGTCGGCAGGCACACCGGGGGCCACGCTGATCCCGTCGGAAAGATCACGGTCCCCGCTGCGAAACAGCACGTTATACCGCCACTGCTGGCCGTGAACCCGGCAGTAGCCGAACGTGTCGCCGAAAGCCATGAGCACCTGACGATTGACGGGATCGCCGTTGTCCCAGAGGATTCCCAGGTCGGTTCCGGAAATACTGAACCGTTGCAGGGTTTTGTTCGGGCTGTTGGGCCCGGTCACCCACTCGACCAGCGAAGTCGGGGCGCCGGCGATTGAGGGGGGAGGTTCCGGTGACGGCTGGGCCGCGTTCGGGCTCAGCTGGGCGGCATCCGGGGGGGCTTGGTTGCCCGCCCCGGGAGGGGCAGGTGCCGGCGGGATGATCGCCGCCTGCTGCTGCACCGGCGCGGCGTATCGGGTGCCCGGATGCAGCAGGGCGGATATCAGCGGGCCCAGCCGGGGCAACGGTGCGTGCTCATTCGCTCCCCGCGGCCTGCGTCCGGTCGGCGGCCGCACCACCGGCGCAGGTGAGGGCGTCACCGGGGCGGCCGCTGGGGGGTCGACGTTCGCTTCCGGCGCGGTACAGGGCAGGGCGGATGCCGGTGGGGCCAGACCCAGCGCAACGATGAATCCGACAGCGGCCGCCGGTGCCACCGTGATCGATACGATTCGGGCAACCGGCGACACGTCACACCTTTCCGGACACCAGGACGTCGCGGCGACGTCAGCCATTCACCGATGTGACGATAGTTGTCTAAGTGACCTTTGTGGTCAGTGATCCACCGATGGGTATGCATCCGTGACTGCGCCGCAACCAATCGGTATCGTCACGACCCGTTGAGATCACGGCCGTGTTGTTGGACGTATGTCGGCAGCGGCCCGACCGCTGGTGTGTGAAGCCTGCGCTCAAAAAGCGCGCCCGAAGGGATTCGAACCCCCAACCTTCTGATCCGTAGTCAGATGCTCTATCCGTTGAGCTACGGGCGCACGTGTTCAGTTGTCACGGCGGAGGCGAGAGGATTTGAACCTCCGGTCCCCGGTAAAGAGGACAACTCATTAGCAGTGAGTCCCATTCGGCCGCTCTGGCACGCCTCCTCGGACGTTCTGAGAGTACCCGAACCCGTCGGGGTGATGACGCGGGCCGGGCGCCGGTCCCGCCGACGGCCCGCGCCGGAGCCGGTGAGACCCGGCCGCCGCCGGGGGCACGGCGCACACCGGCCGGACCTATGCTGTCGACGTGACCGTGCGCCTGCGCCCCGAGCTGGCCGGGCTGCCGGCTTACGTCCCGGGCAAGACGGTGCCCGGCGCGATCAAACTGGCCAGCAACGAGACGGTGTTCGGTCCGCTGCCCAGTGTCCGGGCGGCGATCGAACGGGCCACCGCCACCGTCAACCGCTACCCGGACCCCAGTTGCGCCGAGCTGAGGGCCGTGCTCGCCGAACGGTTGAACCGGGGAGGCGCCGGGGGTTTTACCCCCGAGCACATCGCGGTCGGCTGCGGTTCGGCCAGCCTGTGCCAACAGCTCGTCCAGATCACCGCCTCGGTGGGCGACCAGGTGCTCTTCGGATGGCGCAGCTTTGAGATCTATCCCTTGCAGGCCCGGGTCGCCGGTGCCACCGCGATCCGGGTGCCGCTAAACGAGCACACCTTCGACCTGGACGCCATGCTCGCCGCGATCACCGACCGCACCCGGCTGATTTTCGTCTGCAACCCGAACAACCCGACGTCCACGGTGGTCGAGCCGGGCGACCTGACCCGCTTCATCGAGACGGTGCCGGCTCATATCCTGATCGCCATCGATGAGGCCTATATCGAATACGTCCGTGACGGCATGGCTCCCGACAGTCTGGAACTGGCCCGCTCCCGTGACAACGTTGTCGTGCTGCGAACCTTTTCGAAGGCCTACGGGCTGGCCGGTTTGCGGGTGGGCTACGCGATCGCCCATCCCTCGGTGATCGCAGCGCTGGGCAAGGTCGACGTTCCGTTCAGCAAGACCAGCGTCTCGCAGGCGGCGGCGATCGCCTCCCTAAAGGCCGCCGACGAGTTGCTGGCCCGCACCGACGGCGTAGTCGCCGAGCGCTTGCGGGTCAGCGCCGGCTTGCGCGATGCCGGGTATCCGCTGCCGCCGTCGCAGGCCAATTTCGTCTGGTTGCCGCTGGGTGAGCGCACCGGGGAGTTCGTCGGACAAGCCGCCGACGCCGGCATCGTGGTGCGCGCGTTTCCCCCCGACGGCGTCCGGGTCACCATCGGCGCCCCGAAGGAGAACGACGCCTTTTTGCGGTTCGCCCGCGGCTGGATCGCGCGATCCGCTACCGTGCGGGGTTGCGGCCGGTGAACGCGAGCAACCGATCGATCGCGCCGGCGTCATCGGGGACGGCGACCGGTTCGGCGAAGCCCGCCGCCGCCCGGCCGTGCGGGGTGATGATCTTTCGGGCGATCCCGAGCACGTACTCGGCCAGTGGCTCCGGCACGTCGATGGCGCGTCCGGTCGCCACCGCGTAGTCCCAGGCGTGCACTAGGAATTCGATTGACAGGATGCCGACGGCCGCGGCGGCGGGCGCCTCGTTGGCGCCCAGCGCCACCATGCCCTCCAGCCCGTGGCGCTGCCAGGCGGTTATCGCCGGCTGGGCCGCGGAAAGCAGCTGCCGCTCGATCGAGACGCCCTGGTCGCGTGGCGGCAGCTTCTCGCCCACCGCGCCGCCGATCGTGGCGATCACGCTCAGCAGGTGGTCGGTCAAGCCCGCGACGTCGAACCCCGGGCACGGCGTCTGCTTGGACAGATCCCCGGGGGTGATCGAGTGCACGACCTGCTGTAACACGCGCAACGAGTCTTCGGCGCTCGCCAGGTCGTCGGTGGGTGCGGGATAGGAGCCGGGCTGCAGATCAGAAGTCATTCCGTCAGACTACGGTTGGATAGGCATATGGGCGACTCGTACGAATCCGTCACCGTCGAGACCACGGATCACGTTGCTCGGGTGACGTTGATCGGGCCGGGCAAGGGCAACGCTCTGGGGCCGGCGTTCTGGGCGGAGATGCCCGGGCTGTTCGCCGAACTGGATGCCGACCGCAAGGTGCGGGCGATCGTCATCACCGGGTCGGGAAGCAACTTCAGTTACGGCCTGGACCTGCCGGAGATGGCCCCGGTGCTGGGCCCGGTGCTGGCCGACGGCGCGTCGGCCCGATCGCGAGCCGACTTTCATGCCGAGGTGCTGCGCATGCAGAAGGCCATCACCGCCGTCGCCGACTGCCGCACCCCCACCATCGCGGCGGTGCACGGCTGGTGCGTCGGTGGCGGCGTCGACCTGATTTCCGCGACCGACATCCGCTACGCCAGCGCCGATGCCAGGTTCTCGGTGCGCGAGGTCAAACTCGCGATCGTCGCGGACATGGGTAGCCTGGCGCGGTTGCCGCTGATCCTCTCCGACGGGCACCTGCGGGAGCTCGCGCTCACCGGCAAGGACATCGACGCCGCCCGCGCCGAAAAGATCGGCTTGGTCAACGACGTGTTCGCCGACGCCGGGGCCACCCTGGCCGCCGCCCACGCCACCGCCGCCGAGATCGCCGCCAACCCGCCGCTGACGGTCCGGGGTATCAAGGATGTGCTTGATCAGCAACGTATTTCACGAGTTTCGGAAAACCTGCGCTACGTCGCGGCCTGGAACGCGGCCTTTTTGCCGTCCGCGGACCTCACCGAGGGGATCGCCGCGGCGATGAGCAAGCGCAGGCCGCGGTTCACCGGCGAGTAGACCCCGGGCACCGGCACGTCCACCGGCGCGCACGTACCCTGACGGACGTGACCGCCCCAGATGCCCTCCACGGCAGAATCCGCGTCCCCGCCGACCTGGACGCCGTCACCACGATCGGCGAGGAAGACCACTGCGGTCTCGGCACCGGGGCCGTCGAGCGGATCTGGCAGGCCGTGCGCCACTGGTACCGGGCCGGAATGCACCCGGCGATCCAGTTGTGCCTGCGGCACCACGGCCGGGTGGTGCTCAACCGGGCGATCGGTCACGCCTGGGGCAACGCCCCGAGCGACCCGCCGGACGCCGAACAGATCCTCGTGACGACGGATACGCCGTTTTGTGTGTACTCGGCGGCCAAGGCGATCACCGCGACCGTGATGCACATGCTGGCCGAGCGCGGATACTTCTCGCTCGACGATCGGGTCTGCGACTACCTGCCCAGCTACACCGGCCACGGCAAGGAGCGCACCACGATCCGCCACGTCATGACCCACAGCGCCGGGGTGCCGCTGGCGCCCCGGCGCAAGCCGAACATCACCCGCGTGGACGACAGTGAATACGCCCGCCGCAAGCTCGGCGAACTCAGGCCCCTCTACCCGCCCGGACTGATCCACATGTATCACGCGCTGACCTGGGGGCCGTTGACACGGGAGATCGTTTCGGCAGCGACCGGCAAGAACATTCGTGACATCCTCGCCGCCGAGATCCTCGACCCGCTGGGGTTTCGCTGGACGAACTACGGCGTTGCTCCCCAAGACGTCCCGTTGGTCGCACCGAGTCACGCCACCGGAAAGCCGTTGCCCGCCCCGATTGCGGCGGTTTTTCGCAAGGCCATCGGTGGCACCGTGCACCAGGTCATTCCCTACACCAACGAGCCGCTGTTTCTCACCAGCGTGATCCCGTCGTCAAACACCGTCTCCAACGCCGACGAACTGTCGCGGTTCGCCGAGATCTGGCGCCGCGGTGGCGAACTCGACGGTGTCCGGATCATGCGGGCGGAGACGCTGCGCAACGCGGTCAGGCAGTGCCGGCGGTTGCGGCCCGACGTTGCCACCGGGCTGATGCCGCTGCGTTGGGGTACCGGGTTCATGCTGGGATCGACTAGGTTCGGACCGTTCGGCCGTAACGCCCCCGCCGCGTTCGGCCATCTCGGCTTGGTGAACATCGCCGTGTGGGCCGACCCGGAGCGCGGGCTGGCGGCGGGTCTGATCAGCAGCGGCAAACCCGGCAGGGATCCTGCCGCCGATCGCTACACCGCCCTGATGAACACCATCACCGCCGTGATCCCGCGGGACACCGCCGGCTAAGCCCGGCCGGCGAGCACACCGAGCGAGCCTGGTGCAGACCCCGCGGATGGCGGTAACACCGGTGGGTGGCGGTGGCGGAGGGATTTGAACCCCCGGACGGTGTTAGCCGTCTCTCGCTTTCAAGGCGAGTGCATTAGGCCGCTCTGCCACGCCACCGCCGACAAGCGTAACGGGGCGGGCCGGCGACGCCGTGAACCACGGACACGGCGCCGGGCCGCCCGGGTAATTGGCCGGGGCAGCGCTACGGATAGCCAAAATCCGGCACCCACTAGGGTGTTCGCCATGCACGCCATCGTCATCGAACCCGCCGGACAACTGGTATGGCAGGAAGTGCCGGACGCGCAACCGGGCGCGGGCGAGGTGCTGATCGAAGTCAGTGCTGCGGGTGTTAACCGGGCGGATTTGCTGCAGGCCGCGGGCCACTATCCGCCGCCCCCGGGGGCCAGTGAAATCCTCGGGCTGGAGGTGTCCGGTGTCATCGCTGCGGTCGGCGCCGGTGTCAGCGAATGGTCCGTCGGCCAAGAAGTCTGCGCCCTGCTCGCCGGCGGGGGATACGCCGAGTACGTCGCCGTTCCCGCGGGCCAGGTGATGCCGATTCCCGGGGGCGTCGAGCTGGTGGATGCCGCCGGGCTCCCCGAGGTGGCTTGCACCGTCTGGTCCAATCTGGTGCTCACCGCCCACCTGAACCCCGGCCAGCTGGTCTTGATCCATGGCGGTGCCAGCGGCGTGGGCAGTCATGCCGTCCAGGTCGCCCGGGCGCTGGGAGCCCGGGTCGCGATCACCGCCGGGTCGCCCGCCAAACTTCAGCTGTGCCGCGAGCTGGGCGCCGAGATCGTCATCGCCTACCGCGACGAGGACTTCGTCACCCGGCTGCGGGAAGCGACCGACGGTGCGGGTGCCGACGTGATCCTGGACATCGTCGGCGCTGCCTACCTGGACCGCAACATCGACGCCCTGGCCGACGACGGCCAGCTGATCGTCATCGGCCTGCAGGGTGGGGTGCGAGCCGAGCTTAACCTGGGCAAGCTGATCAGCAAACGCGCGCGCGTCATCGGCACCGCCCTGCGGGGCCGGCCACCCACCGGCCCCAACGGCAAAGCCGTCATCGTCGACGCGGTGGTGCGATCGGTCTGGCCGATGATCGCCGACGGGCGGGTCCGTCCGGTCATCGGTGCGCGGATGCCCATCGAGCAGGCCACCGACGCGCATCGACTGCTGGCGTCGGGACGGGTGAGCGGCAAGGTGATTCTGACCGTGCGGCGTTAGCTTTCGGTCTCGGCTGACACTGGCCAGAGCACCGTGACCGGCCCGACGCGCGTTAACGTTAACCGAAGGACGCCAACGCCCGCACCAGCTGGTCCACCTCCGCAGTTGTCGTGTACTGGGCCAGCCCCACGGTGACCGCCCCACCGACGTCGTTGACTCCGATCACGTCAAGAACCCGGGACCTGGAGTTGGAGATCGCCAGAATCCCGTTGTCGGCCAACCGCGCTACCACACGCTCGGCCGGCACCTCGTGAACGGCGAAGCTGACCACCGGGATCCGCGTCTCCGGGCGGCCGATCACCATCACCAGCGGCAGTGATCGCAACGACACCATCAGGTAGTCGAAGACCCGGCTCATGTAGGACGCAGCGGACTGCATTGATATGGAAAGTCTTTCGCGTCTGCTTCCGCGGGCGGACTCGTCGAGTGCAGCCAGATACTCGATACTGGCGACAACGCCGGCGAGCAAGGCGAACTGATGCACACCCAGCTCCAGACGCGCCGGGCCGCGAGCGTTCGGATCGGTCGAGACCGACCCGAACGAGTCGATCAGCGCCGGATCACGAAACACCAGCGCCCCGATCGGCGGACCGCCCCACCCGACGGCGTTCAACGCCACCACGTCCGCATCGGCCTCGCGAATATCCATCAGCCGGTACGGCGCGGCCGCGGAATGGTCGACCACCACCAGGCCACCGATGTCGTGGACCAGCTTGGTCACCGCCCGCAGATCGGTGACCGTGCCCAGGGTGCCCGACGCCGAGGTGACGGCGACCAGTCGGGTTACCGGGGTGATCAGGCTCTCCCATTGCCAGCCGGGCAGCTCACCGGTTTCGACGTCGACCTCGGCCCATTTCACCCGGGCACCGTGGCGGTGGGCCGCCCGCAGCCAGGGGGCAATATTGGCTTCGTCGTCCAGACGGGTGACGATCACCTCGTAGCCCAGCCCGGCCCGGGCGGACGACGCATCGGCCAGCGATGTCAACAAAACCGCCCGATCGGCCCCCAGCACAACCCCGCGCGGGTCGGCATTGAGCAGGTCGGCGACCGCCTCGCGCGCCGCGGCGAGCATGGCCACGCTGCGCCGGGCCGCGGGGTGCGCGCTCCCGGTGCTCGGAACCGACCGACGAAACGCCGTCGACACGGTGGTCGCCACCGACTCCGGGATCAGCATCCCCGCCGGCGCATCGAAGTGCACCCACCCGTCGCCCAGCGAGGGATGCAGTCCGCGCACCCGGGCGACGTCGTAAGCCATGCCAGCCACCTTAGAGTTTCCGCTACTCCGCAAAGCCACCACGGTAGCGGGCACCCGGATACGTCCCCGCCGTCCCGAGCCAGGTCACCCGGCCAGCCATACTAGTCGCGTGGGCTTGGCGAGCGGAGTGCTGGTCGCATTGTTTTTGCTGATAGCACCCGGGGTGCTCGTCGCACGGAGCGCCCAGCTAACGTGGCCGGTCGCCGTCGCAGTTGGCCCACCACTGACCTACGGGACGGTTGCGCTGGCCGTTGTGCCGTTCGGTGCGCTTGGAATCCCGTGGAATGCTTGGACGGCATCGGCCACCCTGGCTGCAGTCACGGTGCTGGCCGCGGGTTTGCGGGTGCTGCTGGCCCGCTATCGCGACGCCGAGGGTGAATCCCGAGCCCTGAGCGGCCGGCCGGCGGCTACCGTGGCCGCCGGGGTGGTGCTCGGAGCGCTGCTGATCGGCTATGCGGCGCTTCGCGGCATCCCGGACTGGCAATCCATCCCCAGCACCTGGGACGCGGTCTGGCACGCCAACACCGTCCGCTTCATCCTCGACACCGGTCAGGCGTCGCCAACCCACATGGGTGAGCTACGCAACGTCGAAACCCACGCGCCGTTGTACTACCCGTCGACCTTTCACGCCCTGGTGGCGGTGCTGCCCCAGCTCACCGGCGCGGCGCCGACCACCGCGTACACCCTGAGCTCACTGGCGGCGGCGATCTGGCTGTTCCCGGTCAGCGCGGCCATCCTCACCTGGCGGATGCTGCGCTCTCCCGGTTCCCGCACGGCCTCTTTGGCCGCGGCTGCCGCCGCGGTGCTGGCGGCGTCGTTCACCGCCGTTCCCTACGTCGAGTTCGACACCGCCGCCATGCCCAACATGGTGGCCGACGGGATCGCCGCGCCGACCTTCGCCCTGATCACCTCCACGCTGCGGCATCGCGACCGCGTCCCGCTGGCGGTGCTGGCGCTGGTGGGTCTGTTCTCCGTGCACATCAGCGGTGGTGTCGTCGCCATCCTGCTGCTGACGGCATGGTGGCTGCTGGATGGCTTGCAGCACCCGGTGCGTGGCCGGGTCGCCGACGCGATGACGCTGCTCAGCGTGCTGGTGCCGACCGCGCTGGTGCTGTTGCCGCAATTCCGCAGCGTTAAACGCCAGGAAGACATTATCGCCGGGCACTCCTATCTGACGTATCTGAGCAAGAAACGGGGGTTGTTCGACGCTGTTTTTCAGCACTCCCGTCACCTCAACGATTTCCCGGTGCAGTACGCGCTGATCGCCCTGGCGGCTACCGGTGGGATGGTCCTGCTGCTCACCAAGATCTGGTGGCCGCTGGTGGTGTGGCTGCTGCTGATCGTGGTGAACGTCGACGCGGGAACACCGCTGGGCGGTCCGGTCGGCATGCTGGCCGGGGCGTTCGGTGAGTTCTTCTACAAAGATCCGCGCCGCTTGGCGGCAGCGACGACGTTGCTGCTGGCGCCGATGGCCGGTATCGGGTTGGTTGTGGTGGTCCTGGCCCTGCTCAGGATCGTGCGGCGGCTCGCTGATCGCCTGCCGACACGGCCGTTACCCGGCCCGGTGTGGGACGCCGGCGCCGCGCTGCTGCTGGTGACGGCGGTGCTGGCCAGCGCGTGGCACTACTTTCCTCGGCATCGGTTTTTGTTCGGCGACAAATACGACTCGGTGATCATTGACCGAAAAGACGTGGAAGCCATGGCTTACCTGGCCAGCCTGCCCTGCGCCCGGCACACGCTGATCGGCAACGCCAACACCGATGGCACCGCGTGGATGTATGCGGTGGCCGGCCTGCATCCATTGTGGACGCACTACGACTACCCGGTGCAGCAAGGCCCGGGTTACCACCGCTTCATCTTCTGGGCCTACGCCAACAAAGCCGACACCGATCCGCGAGTCCCCGAAGCGGTGCGGCTGCTGAACATCCGCTACGTGCTGATCAGCACGCCCACGGTCCGGGGGTTCGTGATACCCGACGGACTAGTGTCGCTAGAGAAATCGAAGTCGTGGGCCGAGATCTACGACAACGGTGAGGCCCGGATCTATGAATGGCGAGGACATAACGCCACCACGAAGTGCTAGAACATGCGTAAAGGATGGTGACTGCATTGAGTACCGGCGACGACAACATCGAGGTCATCGGGGTCGACCCACCCCTGGTGGCGGGCAAGGACGAGACCGACGACGAAGAGCAGTCGCTGACCGATCTGGTCGAACAGCCCGCCAAGGTGATGCGGATCGGCACCATGATCAAGCAGTTGCTCGAGGAGGTGCGGGCCGCCCCCCTGGATGAGGCCAGCCGTCACCGGCTCCGTGAGATCCACGCCACCAGCATCCGTGAACTCGAAGACGGGCTGGCGCCGGAACTGCGTGCGGAACTAGACCGGCTGACCCTGCCGTTCAGCGAGGACGCCGCCCCCTCCGACGCCGAATTACGCATCGCCCAGGCGCAGCTGGTCGGCTGGCTGGAAGGGCTGTTTCACGGAATCCAAACGGCGCTGTTCGCCCAGCAGATGGCCGCCCGCGCCCAACTGGAAAAGATGCGCCAGGGTGCGCTGCCGCCAGGGGTGAAACCCGGCCAGCCCGGCCACGGCACCGGCCAGTACCTGTAAGCCCTGTGAGCAGACAACGGTGCTATCCGGACCTCGCATCGAAACCCGCAACGCGTGGGTGGAGTTCCCGATCTTCGATGCCAAGTCCCGGTCGCTGAAGAAGACTGTCCTCGGTAAAGCCGGCAGCCCGATCGGACGCAACACTTCCAACGTCATGATCATCGAAGCGCTGCGAGATATCACCATGTCGCTGAGTTTGGGCGACCGCGTCGGGCTTGTCGGGCACAACGGGGCCGGGAAATCGACACTGCTGCGCCTGCTGTCGGGCATCTACGAGCCGACGCGCGGCTCCGCGACGGTGATCGGCCGGGTAGCGCCGATCTTCGACCTCGGGATCGGCATGGATCCGGAAATCTCCGGTTATGAGAACATCATCATCCGCGGTCTGTTCCTCGGGCAGACCCGCAAACAGATGCAGGCCAAGGTCGACGAGATCGCCGAGTTCACCGAGTTGGGCGATCACCTGTCGATGCCGCTGCGCACCTACTCCACCGGTATGCGGGTCCGCCTGGCGCTGGGTGTGGTCACCAGCATCGACCCAGAGATCCTGCTGCTCGACGAGGGTATCGGCGCCGTGGACGCCGACTTCATGAAAAAGGCCCGGCCCCGGCTGCAGCACTTGGTGGAACGTTCCGGCATCCTGGTGTTCGCCAGCCATTCCAACGAGTTCCTGGCCCGGTTGTGCAAGACCGCGATGTGGATCGACCACGGCAGGATCAGGCTCACCGGCGGCATCGAGGACGTGGTACGCGCTTACGAAGGCGAGGACGCCGCCCGGCACGTACGCGAGGTGATCGCCGAAACCACCGCCGGGGAGCCGCTGGTGCAAAAAGCTTCCGCGGATGACTGAGTCGGTGTGCGCCGTCGTGGTCACCTACCGGCGGCCGGACGAACTGGTGAAATCGCTGGGAGCGCTGACCACCCAGACCCGGCTCCCGGATCATCTGATCGTGGTCGATAACGCCCACGACGACCGGGTTCGCGATCTGGTAGCCGGCCAGCCGATTCCGACCACCTACCTGGGGTCACGGCGAAACCTCGGTGGCGCAGGAGGTTTCGCTCTGGGCATGTTGCATGCTTTAGCACATGGCGCCGATTGGGTGTGGCTGGCCGACGACGACGGCCGTCCGCAGGACACGGGTGTGCTGGCGAGGTTGCTGGCGTGTGCGGCAAAGCACGGCCTGGCCGAGGTGTCGCCGATGGTGTGCAACATCGACGATCCGGCCCGGCTTGCCTTCCCGTTGCGCCGCGGCCTGGCATGGCGCCGGCAGGTCAGCCAGCTGCGCACCACACCCGACCAGGATCTGCTGCCCCAGATCGCGTCACTGTTCAACGGTGCCCTGTTTCGGGCGTCGGCGATCGCGGCCGTGGGCGTCCCCGACTTCCGGCTTTTCGTTCGCGGCGATGAAGTGGAAATGCACCGTCGGCTGGTTCGCTCCGGCCTTCCGTTCGGAACCTGCCTGGATGCGGTTTACCTGCACCCCTGCGGGTCCGGCGAATTCAAGCCGATCCTGGCCGGCCGGATGCACGCCCAGTATCCGGAGGATCCCGCCAAGCGATACTTCACCTACCGTAACCGTGGTTACCTGCTGTCTCAGCCGGGATTGCGCAAGCTCCTGGTCCAGGAGTGGTTGCGGTTCGGCTGGTTCTTTCTGGTGTCGCGTCACGATCCCAACGGACTGCTGGAGTGGTTTCGGCTGCGACGCCTGGGGCGTCGGGAGAAATTCGGATGCCAGCAGATGACCCGCGCCGGCGACGAGGCGAAGCGCAGCGACGCGGAGGAGCCGCGCCAATGACCCGCGCCGGCGACGAGGCCGCCCCAAGGTCTAAGACGTTCGGCCGCGCCTGGCGCGACCTGGTCGACGGCTATGACCGCCACGAGTTGTGGCTGCACCTCGGCTGGCAGGACATTAAACAAAGATACCGCCGTTCGGTGCTGGGGCCGTTTTGGATCACCATCGCCACCGGCACCACCGCGGTGGCGATGGGCGGGCTTTACTCCAAGCTTTTCCACCTCGAATTGTCGGTGCACCTGCCCTACGTCACACTCGGCCTGATCGTCTGGAACCTGATCAACGCCGCCATCCTGGAAGGTGCCGAGGTGTTCGTCGCCAACGAGGGACTGATCAAACAATTACCGACACCGCTCTCCGTGCACGTTTACCGGCTGGTGTGGCGCCAGGCAATCTTGTTCGCCCACAACATCGTCATCTACCTCGTCATCGCGGTCATCTACCCCAAACCATGGTCGTGGGCCGACCTGTCGGTGATACCGGCTCTGGCACTCATCGTCCTCAACGCCGTTTGGGTGTCGCTGTGTTTCGGCATATTGGCAACCCGCTACCGCGACATCGGCCCGTTGCTGTTTTCGGTGGTGCAGTTGCTGTTTTTCATGACGCCGATCATCTGGAACGACGAGACGCTGCGTCAGCAAGGGGCGGGGCGGTGGTTGAAAATCGTCGAACTCAACCCGCTGCTGCACTACCTGGATATCGTGCGAGCCCCGCTGCTGGGCGCCCACCAGGAGCTGCGGCACTGGGTGGTGGTGGTGGTGCTGACCTTTCTCGGCTGGACGCTGGCGGCGTTCGCGATGCGCCAGTACCGCGCCCGGGTGCCGTACTGGGTGTGAGCTCCCGTCGGCCGCACCGGCCTTGCGGCGATCCCGCAGGGCAACGATTCTGGGTGGATGGCCCACATTCGTCACCGCACCTGCCCACTCACCGAGATATCACCCACCGAGAAATAATGGCGGCACCTCAACGGCGAAGTCTCAACAGCGCTGTCACGCGGCTCTGGAGTTTCGCGGCACCGGTCTATGACTTTTCCCTGCTGCAGCATTGGGTGTACCGTCCGGCGCACGACGAGGTTATCACCCAACTACGCGCCCACCGAGCAGGCAGGATCGCCGATGTAGGCTGTGGCACGGGAATCCTTGCCGATCGGATCGAGCGTGAACTCCATCCCGAGGAAATCTACGGGGTGGACCTTTCAGAGGGGATGCTCGCCGTGGCCCGCGCCAGATCCACCCGTGTGCAGTGGGTGCGTAGCCCCGCCGAGCGGCTGCCTTTCGCCGACGGGGCGCTCGATGCGATCGTGACAACCTCAGCGTTTCACTTTTTCCACCAGGAAGCGGCGTTACGGGAATTTTCTCGGGTGCTGGCTCCGGGTGGGTTGCTGGCGGTCGCGGCGTTAACCGCCCGCCGGCCTCTGCTCCCCGGGACCCTCGGGTGGAAACCCGCCCACCACGCCCCGGCCGCCGAAGTGCGGGCGCTGTTCGAGAGCGCCGGCTTTGTCGTCCGTGAGCAGCACCGGGTCCGGCGACCGGCCTGGACGCGGATCATCCCGGACGTGATCACCGTTGGCACCAAGCCTTCAATCGACGATCGGGACGATCGGTAAGTGGCAGCGGGTTTCGCGGGTCCACGGCCGTTAGGGGCACTGTCGGTGGCGGCCATCGGGCGACACCAAGCGAAGCTAGCAAGACACCCAAACCGAGTTGAAGGATGAGGCGATGACGGGATGACGGTACCGGGCATAGCCGCTGTGACCGGTGGAGCGGTGCAGGTGTTGCGCGCCGGGGCCACCGGAGCGGCCGCTGTGGCGGGAGCGGTGCAGGCGCTGGCCGGCCCGGTGCTGCAGTCAGCAGGTCAATCTCGCGGCCGGGAGCCACGGGCGGGCACCTCTTACAGCGGCTCGGCCAGGGCCGCTGCGCCACCGGTGCGTTGGCGCAGCGGCCGGCGAGTGCATTTCGACTTGGATCCGTTGCTGCCGTTTCCCCGCTGGCACGAGCATGCGGCCGTGGCGGAGGAGCCGGTTCGCACGATCCCGGGCGTGGCCACGGCCCATGTTGAGGGCGCGTTGGGCCGGCTGGTGGTCGAACTCGAGAAGGACGCGGACAGCGAGCGGGTCTTGAACTCGGTGCGTGACACGATAACCTCCGCCGCCGCCGACCTGGCCACGGCCGGGCCACAACCGGCGCCGCGAACCGCGCCGTTCGCCGACCCGGGCGACCCGCTGGCGATCGCGGTGCCCTGGGCCGCGGCGGCGATGGACCTGCTGGCCATCGGCGCCGCGGCCACCGGCTGGATCGGCCGACTGCCCGGCGCACCACGAACCGTCCGAGCCGCGTCTGCCATCCTCCATCAACCACGGGTGGTCTCCGTCCTCGAGTCCCGGCTGGGCCGCGTGGGCACCGATATCGCTCTCAGCGCTTCGACCGCAGTGGCCGCCGGGTTGACCCGCGCGGTGGGGGCACCGTTGGTGGATCTGGCCCAGCGAGGCCTTCAGATCGCCGAGGCGTCGGCCCATCGCGATCGGTGGCGGCGGCGCGAGCCGGAACTCGCCTCCCCCCATCGACCGCAGGCGCCCGTGGTCCCGGTCATCTCGTCGGCCGAAGCGGATTCGCAGACACCGTGGCACGGTTGGGCCCCGGCAGCGGCGGGTGAGGCGTCTCACGTGATGGTCGAAGCCGCAATCGACACCGCAATCGACACCGCCAAGGGGTCGATGGCCGGGCCGGTGGAGCAGTACGCCAATCAGGCGGCCAACGCTTCTTTGGTGGCTGCGGCGGGGGTGCTGCTGGCCGGCGGCGGAACCGAGGATGCGGCCGGCGCGGTACTGGCCGGGGTGCCGAAAGCCGCACCTTTGGGCCGCCAGGCGTTCGCCGCGGTCCTGGGCCGCGGACTGGCTGAAGCTGGGCATCTGGTTCTCGACCCGGGCGCGCTGCGGCGTTTTGATCGCGTGCAGGTGATCGTCATCGACGGCGCCGCGCTGCGCGGTGATGCGCGCGCCGTGCTGCGGGCGCGGGGCGCTGTCCCGGGCTGGGATGACGATCGGGTCTACGAGGTCGCCGATGCGCTGCTGCACGGTGAGCAAGCGCCCGAGCCCGACCCCGATGAGTTGCCGGCCACCGGGGCGCACCTGCGCTGGGTTCCGGTCCGGGGGCCCGCGTCGGCACCCGCCCAAGGCCGGGAACACGCCGATCTTGTGGTCGACGGTCAATGCGTGGGCAGCGTAGTGGTTGGCTGGGAGGTCGACCCGTTCGCGGTCCCGCTGCTGCAGACGGCCCGGCGCACCGGAGCCCGGGTCGTGCTGCGCCATGTTGCCGGCACCGAGGATCTGGCGGTCAGCGCCGCCGCGAGTTATCCCTCCGGGACGTCGCTGCTGGAGCTGGTGCGCGGGCTGCGGGCGGATCGCGGACCGGTGTTGCTGATCAGCGCCCTGCATCCGGACTTCGCGTCGACCGACACCTTGGCGGCATTGGCCGTCGCCGACGTCGGGGTGGCTCTTGACGATCCGCACGCGGCGACACCATGGACCGCGGACATCATCACCGGCACCGATCTGGCGGCCGCCGTGCGGATCCTCTCCGCGTTGCCGACGGCGCGACGGGTCAGCGAAACGTCGGTGCGCCTGGCCCAGGGTGGTGCCACCCTGGCGGGGTTGCTGCTGGTCAACGGCGCCCCACCCTCGGGTCACAGCGGACCCCTGGCCCTGCGACGCTGGCTTAATCCGGTCACCGCGGCCACGGCGGCCGCCATGGTGTCGGGAGCTTTATCCGCCGCCATGGTGCTCCGGCGGCCGGACCCGGCTCCCCAGCCGCTGACCGCCTGGCATGCCCTCGATCCGGAGATCGTCTATTCGCGACTGACCGGCCGGAGCCAACCCATGGGCGTCAAGACCGGTGTCGCGCCGTGGCGGCGCATCCTCGACGACCTGTCCTACAGCCCATTGGTGACGCCGCTGCGGGCACCGGTGCGTGGTCTGGGGCGACTGGTGGCCGCGACGCGGGCCGAGCTTGCCGATCCGCTGACCCCGATCCTCGCCGTGGGAGCCGCGGCGTCCGCGATTGTCGGCAGCAATGTAGACGCGCTGCTGGTGGCCGGGGTGACAACCGTCAACGCTATTACCGGCGGGGTGCAACGGTTGCGCGCCGAGGCCGCGGCCGCCGAGCTATTCGCCGAACAGGAGCGGTACGCCCGCCGGGTGGTGGTGCCCGCGGTAGCGACGACGCGGCGCCGGTTAGACGCGTCTCGACATGCCAAACGCACCGTCACGGTCACCGCACGGTCGCTGCGTCCCGGGGATGTCATCGACCTGGCCGCCCCCGACGTGGTGCCAGCGGATGCCCGGCTGCTGGTGGCCGAGGATCTCGAGGTCGACGAGTCCTTCCTCACCGGCGAGTCGCTGCCGGTCGACAAGCAGGTGGAGCCTGTCGCCCCGGGTGATACCGACCGGGCCAGCATGCTGTTCGGGGGCAGCACGATCGTCGCGGGCCATGCGCGGGCAATCGTCGTGGCCACCGGTGCCGGCACCGCCGCGCAGCGCGCGATTTCGGCTGTTGCCCATGTTGAGACGGCATCGGGAGTCCAAGCGCGGCTAAAGCAGCTGACCAGCAAAGTTCTTCCGTTGACGCTGGCCGGCGGGGCCGCGGTGACCGCCCTGGCGCTGCTGCGCCGCAGCCCGCTGCGCCAAGCCGTTGCCGACGGCGTCGCGATCGCGGTGGCCGCTGTCCCGGAGGGCCTGCCATTGGTGGCCACCCTCGCTCAGCTTGCCGCCGCCCGGCGGCTGTCGCGGCGCGGAGCGCTGGTCCGGGCTCCGCGAAGCATCGAGGCGCTGGGCCGGGTCGACACGGTGTGTTTCGATAAAACCGGAACGCTCACCGAAAACCGGCTGCACGTGGTTTGCGTCGTGCCGCGCGCGACCAGTCCCGACGGTCTTTTCCCCATCGTCGCCGGGCCGGAAGCCGCCGCGGTGCTGCGGGCCGCAGCCCGGGCGTGCACACCGCCCCGAGAAGGGCGGGGTCATGCTCACGCCACCGACGAGGCAATCCTCACTGCGGCGAATGAGCTTGCAAGCGAAAATGATTCCCAGTGGGCCGTGCTGGCCGAGGTGCCGTTTGAGTCCAGCCGTGGCTACGCTGCGGCGATCGGCACAGCGGACGCCGCCGGGCCGATGCTGATGCTCAAAGGAGCTCCCGAGACGGTTTTGTCGCGTTGCCGGTTCGATGATCCGGACACCGAGCGTAACCGGGCGCAGTCTCTGGTCCATGCTCTGGCCGAGCAGGGTTTGCGGGTGATAGCGGTCGCGCAGCGTCCCTGGGACCGAAAGATCGGCGACTCCGACACCGATGCCGACAGCGTCGACGCCGTCGCGCACGGCCTCGAGTTGCTCGGCTTCCTCGGGCTGGCGGACACCGCACGAGCATCGGCGCGGCCGCTGATCGAAGCGCTGCGCGATGTCGAACGCAATGTGGTGCTGATCACCGGCGATCATCCGGTGACCGCCCGGGCGATAGCCCGTCAGCTGGGCCTGCCGCCGGATGCGCGGGTGGTGACCGGGAGCGAACTTGCCGGCCTCGACGATGACGCGTTCGCCCGACTCGCTGCCGACGTGCAGGTCTTCGCCCGGGTCAGCCCGGAACAAAAGGTGCAAATCGTCGCGGCGCTCCAGCGCCGCGGACGGGTAACCGCGATGGTCGGGGACGGCGCCAACGACGCGGCCGCGATCCGGATGGCGGATGTGGGTATCGGGGTGAGCGGTCGCGGCTCTTCGGCCGCCCGTGGTTCCGCCGACATCGTGTTGACCGAGAATGACCTGGACGTGCTGATCGACGCATTGGTCGAGGGGCGCAGCATGTGGACCGTGGTGCGGGACGCGGTGGGCATTCTGGTCGGCGGCAACGTCGGTGAGGTGCTGTTCACCATCATCGGGACCGCGCTGGGCACCGGCCGGGCGCCGGTGGGCACCCGGCAACTGCTCTTGGTGAACCTGCTCACCGACATGTTCCCCGCGCTTGCGGTTGCCGTCAGCCCGCAGTTCGCCCGGCCCGAGGAGACCACGGACAGCGCCGATCAGGAGGTGAAGGAGCAGCTGCGCGCATACCGGCGCGCGGTCCTGAGCGGGCCGGCACCCTCTCTCGACACCCCGTTGATGCGGCAGATTCTCACCCGCGGCGCGGTCACCGCCGCCGGCGCCACCGCCGCGTGGGCGATCGGGCGGTGGACACCGGGCACCGCACGGCGGGCGTCGACAATGGGCCTGACCGCGCTGGTGATGACGGAGCTGGCGCAGACACTGCTAACTCGCCGCCACAGCCCGCTCGTGGTGGCGACCGCGCTGGGCAGTACCGCGGTGCTGGTCGGCGTCGTCCAAACCCCGGGTGTCAGCCACTTCTTCGGCTGCACGCCGCTGGGGCCGATCGCCTGGACCGGCGTGGCCGTCGCCACGGCGAGTGCCGCCGCGTTGTCGCTGCTGGCGCCCGACTGGCTGGCCACAACCGCGGGCGTCGGGGCCTCCGATGACCCGGGGACGTCGGCTGCCCCGACCACGGCGCGCTCACGTCGGTAGTTGGTGACGCAACACCTTGCCCGCGGGATTGCGGGGGATGCTGGTGACGATGCGGACGTCCCGGCGCTGCTCGAAGCGAGAGACCTTGTCCTTCAGGTACTCCCGCACGGCTGATTCGCCGATGCGGCTGCCGGGCCGGGGGACGACGAAAGCGGCCAGCCGGTGCCCGGAGATGATCCCCCACCGGTGTTGATCGATGCCACCAGATCGCCGAGCCGCTCCGCTGAAGCTCCCCGCCGGGTTGACCAGTCCGTCGATTGCCTTTGCCGCCATGCTCATCAGGCCACCTCCCCGGCGCGTTTCCCACCCCTGGCTTCCCGCCGAGCGGTCGGCTGCCGGCCCACCCGGCCGTCGGTCGGGAACGTGTCAGCCGTCATTATCGGCGCATCGCGCGCCGCCGGTCGCCCCCGCCGCTTTTTTCGTCGTCTTCACCACGAATTGCGGGGCCAACCCGGCGTGCGACAAGATCGGCGAGGTGGGTGCTATCGATTTTTCGTTGTTGGAGGTGCCGCGGTCTGCGCCGATTGAGGATCCCGAGGCTTATCTGCGTGCCGCGATCGCCTGGCACTTCGGCGGGGACACCGGATCCCCTTTTTGGCTCCGCGTGGCCGACACGCTGGAATTCAACCCACTGACCGACGTCAGGTCTTTCACGGACTTGCGGTTATTTCCCAACATGGTGAACCAGCTGCGGCGGGTGCCGGTCGAGGATCTGATTCCGCGCGGTTACGGACCACCGCCGCCGCTGCCCCGGATATTCGAGTCCGGTGGCACCACCGGTGCGCCCAAACGGACTGCGCAACTGCCGGATTGGGTTGAGCAAGTTGCTCAATGGCAAACCGAGGACTTCATCGCGGGTGGTTTCCTGCCGGGACGGGGATTCCTGTGCCTGATGCCCAGCGGCCCGCACGGTGTCGGCTACTTCTCCCGCCTGGTTGCCGAGCGGCTCAACTCGGTGTTCCACTCGATCGACCTGGATCCCCGCTGGGTCAGGAAGGCCGCGTCCCGCAACGCCGCCGCGCTGGTCGCCGATTACCTCGACCACGTCATCGAGCAGGCGGTGGCCATTCTGCAGACCCAGGATGTGGCAAACCTGCAGACCACGCCGCCGCTGCTGGCGGCCATCGCCGGCCACGACCGCGCCGTCGAGCTGATCAACCGGAAAATCCGCTACGTCTTGCTCAGCGGCGCGCACGTGGACGTCGACACGCTGGATCTGCTTCGCGGAATCTTTCCCGACACGACAATCACCATGGTGTTCGGCAGCACCATGATTCTTTCGCAGGCGACCACCCGCGCGGGCGCGGACCACGAGTCGTTCGTGTTCGACCCCCGCACACCGTATGTCGTCTTCTGGGTGGTGGATCCCGACACCGGCGAAGAGGTGCCCTTCGGCCAGCGCGGCCAGGTGGTGATGAACCACATCAGCAAGGGGATGTTTCTACCCAACAACGCCGAACGTGACAGCGCAATCCGGATACCGGGACCGGAGGGCCAAGTCGGTGACTCCCTCAGTGAGGTGCGCCCGCTCGCCACGTTTGAGGGCACCGCCGTCATCGAAGGTGTCTACTGACACCGTTTGCCTGACCGTCGTCAAATGCCCCGCCCGGTAAGCTTAGGCAAGAGCCGAAGGCCGGGACTACCCCAAACTCGGTGACCGAGGCCAGAACCCCGCGCCCCGGGCGCGTACTATCCCGGGTGAACCGGTGAAGTCCTCTTCAGGGAATGCCCCGATGGGTGATGCGGCCATGACGATGCCCCCCGCGCTGCAGCGAGCGCTGGAATTGCTGGCCGATCCTCCGGAGCACCCGGACGTCAGCAAGGGTTATCTCGACCTGCTGAGCGCCGGGCCGTCCGCGCAAGAGGCCGCGGCGCCGAAAAACACCGGTCCGCTGCAGGCGGTGTTCGCTTCGCGGCTCGGCTCGGCGGTATACGACCACGCTCAGGTCGCTATGCGCCGGCTATTTGCGGCGTGGCTGAACCCCACCCGCTGGTTGACCATTCCGGCCGGCGGGATCGCCTTGGACGTCGGCTGCGGCCCGGGCAGCATTACCGCGTCGCTGGCGGCAGCCGTGGGCTCCGGCGGGTTGGTGCTGGGTGTCGACATCTCCGAGTCGATGCTGGCGCGTGCGGTGCGAACCGATTTCGGACCGCAGGTCGCCTTCTTGCGGGCGGACGCGCAACGGCTTCCGCTGCGCGACGAGACGGTCGACGCCGTGGTGTGCATCGCCGTGCTGCAGCTGGTGCCGCAGCCCGCGGCGGCACTCGCGGAGATCACCCGGGTACTGCGACCGGGCGGACGACTGGCCTTGATGGTTCCTACCGCGGGGCCCGCCGCCCGCATCGGCCGGCTGCTGCCGGGCGGCTGGGCCTACGTGTTCGGCGAGGACGAACTCGGCGACCTGCTGGAAGACCGGGGCTTCGTCAGCGTGCGGGTCAAAACTTTCGGCACTTTTCAGTCGGTGCGTGCCCAACGAGGCTGACACCGCCGCATCGGCCGGCCGGGATCCGGCGAAAACGGCCCCTGGCGGGCCGGTTTGGCCTACCGTTGCCAGCGTGATCTCACCCCAAACATCCCAGCCGACATCGCACTTGGTGCCCGTCGAAGCATTGCACTCAGGTGACCCGATCACCGACGTTCACGGTGGCGGTCACCACTATCGGGTGCTGGAGTCCAAGCGCATCGGCGATAGTTGCGTGGTTCTCGAACTCGAGTCGAAAGCCGATCACCGGCTGCGTGTCATCGAGATGTCTTTCCCCACCGGCTACCTCGTTGACCGGGCGCCGCGGCAAATTTTGTGACGCCCGTGGGCCGCCCGGCTCTTTAGCGGCGATTTCAGGGCTGGGTTAGTGTTAGTCCCGGATGAATCCCTTGCTGCGCATGAGAAATTCGGCGAGATAGCCGTCATGGGGCAGTTGCGGTGCGCGCTGCGAGGTCGGGTGGTGATCGCGATAGAGATTGCTCACCGTCGGTTCGGCCAGCAGCCTGTCGACTAGCTGCTCATCGGAGGTGATTGCGGTGATCACCAGCGAATGCCGAAGCGGCGCCAGGCCGTCTGCGCGTGACCACGGGCTCACCCACACGCAGGGGAACGGCAATTCCACGTTGAGCTTATCGGTATCGGGTGCGGCGAGCAGGTGCACCGCCGGGCGCAGCGCCGCGTCGCCGTCCCCGAGATCGGCGACGATCTGATCGGCACCCAGCAGCGGTGTCGAGCCCGCCGCTTTGGCGGCCAGGTGGTCGGCCAACGCCCGCGCCCGCGTGATCGGCTGGGTCGGCAGCACGGCGCGTTCGTCGCTGGCCGGCAGCGCGGGAATGCGGGCCAGCCGCTCGGCGATGGCCCGCCCCAGCGGCGCAGCGTCACCTTCGTACAGCACCGCCGTGGTGTTCTGGCACGCCATCCCGCCCAGACTGCTGATCGAGTCCACGATGACGTCGAGGTAATCACGCCAGTTGCGGTCCGCGGTGATCAGGATTTTCGACCGGCCCGGGCCGTTGACGAAGACCGTCGAATCGGCGCCGTACTTGTCCACCACGTCCTGGCCGCCGAAGACCATGCTTAAATCCGCCGCGCGGATGATCTCATCGGCGCCGGTGTAATCGGTCGGCAGATACAACACATCCTCGGGGCGGAAGCCGGCGTCGCGCAGCGCGATAATGACGCGATGCCCGGTAAACGGCTCCCGCTGGGACGGGCGGATCACGACCCGGTATCCCAGCGCCAGCGCCTGCGGCCAGGCGCCGTGCACGCCGGGATGGTTGCCCGAGGCATGCACCGCGAAGACCTCGCCCCGGCGCACCCACACCCCGCTGCCACCACGGGTGCGCTCGTCGCGCCAGTCGAACACCGAACCCACCGGACGGGCCGGTCGCACCGCCTGCATCGCCCGGCCCAACTCCGCGGCGACGCCGAGCGCCGCGGCTCGGGTAACCGTGATCGGCAGGCCCGACACCCGGCTTGCCAGCCCGACGTAGCCCGCGAAATCCAGTCCGGCGATCCGGTCCTGGACAAAGAGCGTGGCGGCCCTCTCCAATGCGGCTGCGCGCTCGGCCCACGGCAGCGGGGCCACCCCGCGTTGCGCCGCGATACTGCGCGTGACAAACAGCGCCGGCACGATGCTCAGCTCACCCACGGCCACCCCCGCGGTGTCTGTGATGGTCTGCCGGTTGCGGGTGCGGTAGCTGCCGGCCGGGCCCAGCGCATCGAGCATCACGGGATCTCCTACCGCGTGGGATGGTCGGGTGAAACTCCTGCTCATCGGGCAGCGATGCTACCGAAGGGCCGTTGGCCCCGCGGGTTTGGCGCTATCACCGACCGCTATGAATCTCGCTCCACAACGCTTGATAACACAGCGCTGCCGGACTGTGCGGGGCGAACGCTGTCACCGGCGCTCGCCGTTCGGCCATCTGCTCGATGATCGACAGCGCGGGAATCGCCGTGGTCAGCACCCCCGGTCGCCGCGCCGCCAACTGCGCCATCACCTCCCGGTGCAGCCGTTTGCGCCGGTCCACCATCGAAAAGAACGCATCTACCCGCGGTCGATGCCCATCGAGGTCTCCGACGAAACTCACCAGTTGATCGAACGTGCGCACCGACAGCGTCGCCGGAATCACCGGCACTAGCAGCGTGTCCGCCGCGTACAGCACGTTCTCCGACAGCAGCGAAATGCTCGGCGGGCAGTCCAGAAAAACCACGTCGTATTCGTCGCCCAACGGCTGCAGCAGCTGGTGGATCCGTCGGGTGGGCCGCTTGGCGTCATCGAGCCGCAAATCCAGGTTGCGGTAGCTGAAATCGGCGGGCAGCAGATCAAGCCGGTCGAAATCGGTGGCCTTGATGGCGTCATCGATCGATCGGGTTCCCCGCACCAGCGCTTTGGCGCCACCTTTGACCTTGGGGCGCACCCGAAACAGATACGTCGCAGCGGCCTGGGGATCCAGATCCCACAGCAACGCGTGATGACCGTCGCGCGCCGCCAGATGAGCAAGGTTGACCGCGGCCGATGTCTTACCCACCCCGCCCTTGATGTTGTACGTCGCGTAGACCTTCACCGGCGCACCAGGGCCTTCACCCGGGCCTTCTCGGCTAAAAACGGCCGCAGCCTGCCCGCCAGCTCCGCCCGTGCCTTTAGCTGGCGCGCGTCGAGCTGAGCGGCCAGTTCGCCCATCGCCAGGACGGTTTCCGGCGGGGCGGCACCCTCCGCCATCATCGCCGCGGCGTATTCCCGAACCGCCTGGCGCTGCACCTCGCCGTCCTGGAACTCCCCGAGCGTGTCCTGCAGCGCCTTGAGTTCCTTGACCAGACGGCGGTGAGCGGTTTCCGCGCACAGTGGCCGGAACACTTCTAGCAGATAGCGCAGTTCCTTGCACCGCTTGCGCAGCGCGTGCACCTCTTCCCCGGGCGAGTCGGCGGTGATTCGCGTGCCGCGTTTGCCGACACGCCGAAACGCCCGCCGCAGCCGTTGGTCCGCCACTGCGACGATGGGCTGTCCCCCGCCGGCGCCGGCGGTCACCTCCGCCAGCTCCGATCGCCAGGCCTGCATCAGCTTGTCAAAACGACGTGACCGCAGCCCGCGCACCAGCCGACGACGTTCCGCAGCCCGCCGCCGCACCAAAAACGACCGGAACGGATCGAGGTCGACCGGAGCCGCCGATGTCAACGCGGATGCCATGTCGCCCACCTTGAGCAAAAACACGTCCAAATCCCGCAGCCGCGTCGTCAAATCACCCAGCCACGTGAATTCCGGTTCGTACCGTGCCGCCAGATCACCGGGCAGCACATCACCGGTGAGCTTGAGAATCGAGCGGGTGCGCCGCACCGCCACCCGCAGATCATGCAGGAACTCGGTGTCGATGTCGGCGATCGTGCCCTCGATGTTGGCGTCGATGCCCGCCGCGAAGTGCCGCAGCACGCTCGCGACGGCCACCGGTGCCGGGGTGTCCGGGCGCAACGGCACGGTCGGATTCTTGTCGTAGTCGCCGGGTTTGCGGCCCGCGTGGGCCAGTGCGTGATCATACGGTGTCGTTGCCACCGGGGTGAGTCCATCGAAGTCGGCGAGCCGCCGGGAGATCTGGTCGGCCTCGCCGGCGTACCCTCGCAGGGGTTGCACCAGCAACCGGGTCGCGCCGTCGTCGTCGCTTTCGACCACAAGCCGGGCGACGGTCTTGCCGTCGGCGTTGAGCACCCGGCTCTCCCGAACGGTGCAATGCACGGTGACAACCGGAACCAACGCCCGCGGAGTCACCACCGGTGCCAGCGCATCACGCAGCGGACCGGCCGGCAGATCGGCCAGCAGCACCGGCCAATGGCGCGCCGGCAGCGGGCACTGCCGCCGGCTCCCGTCGGGTAGGTGCATGGTCAGCGGCCCATCATCGGTGTATTCGAGGGAAATCCCGGCGTCGTGCAGTCGCCAATCGAAGGTGTCCAGCCAGGTCTTCGCGACCGTCCGCACCGGCCCGGGGCGCACACCGAACGTGGGCTGCAACGCCGCCGCCAGGGCGTCCGGCGCCACCGTGTCACGCGTGCTGAAAGTGCGCGAAGGCCTGGTCATCTGATGCCTCTCCGCAGGACTATCGGCCGCTTCGGCCGATATCTCGCGGATGATAGTCACCTTTTGTTCACTCTGCATTTACCTAGCGGCCACGAATGCCTCCTCTCCGCGGGTGTCGAGAGAGGGAGCGGACGGACCGGCCTGATAACACCGCAGTCACCCGGGTCCCGCGCCGGCGGCGGCGCGCTCGACGTCGATAAGCTGCTCACCCCGCCGTTCGGCGTCGTAGGCGCTACGCCCGCCCCGCAGACCGAAGAGCCGTTTCGAGATCACGAGATAGCCGATGGCGGCCACATTGATACCGAATGTCACGGACCGGGTAATGGTAAGGCCCTTCAGCAGGTCATGCACTTCCAACGGCAGGAAGATCGCGGTGGCCGTCACCGCGAAGTATTCGCCCCAGCGTGCCAGCAGCCATAGCCCGATACCTTCGACAATCTCCAGCATCGCGTAGGCCGTCAGCGAGGCGGCCAGCAGGCTCAACGTGGCGGGTTTAGCGGCTAAGGCCTTCTCCAGCTCGTGCACCGCGGCCATCTGGTCGACCTTGAATCCACTGGCGCGCAACAGCGGGAGATCGCGGTCGAGGCTCGCTTGGATGGATCCCTGCGCGCCGCGAAACTTCCACACCGCCCACGCCGCGAGCCCAAGCAGTGCCGCCCGGATCCAGCGCTCCACCCCCAGGGCGCGCACAATGATAGCTTGACGTAAAGCTTTGCCCCGCAAAACTATTGGTGCGTCTTCCGGGCGCCCGCGCCCGTTCGGGGCACCCAGGATGAACTCACCGCAGCGCAGGCACCGCCACACGTCACCCGCCCCGGTGGTGCCGCTGAGCCGGGCGGCGAGCAGCGGATCGTCCGGGGCGTAGGTGACATGCCCCCGGCGGGCGCAGGAGCGCAGCTCCCACCGGTTACCCACACGATGCCCAGGCATGTAAACGCACTCCTTCGCTGCCGCGACGAGCCGATCATTCATGCCGGCCGCCGATGAGACAAGCGACCGCCGCTACGGCAGAAAACGCCGGTGTATGTAGGTTCTCACGTTCGGCGGCACCTGATCGGATCGCTGACCTGGAGATTTTCAACTTGTCATCGACCTACCAGACCTGGTGATCGGCGATAGCTAGCCTCCCCGCCTTTATCGCCCAGCCCGGGCTAGGAGGGGCTAGGAGATGGCCGACGGCAGTCACAGTCGGGGCGAGACGTTGTGTCGCAGTCGTGTCGTAGGCGGTCAGTGTTGTCGGCCAACGACTGGACGCGACGCGTTGCGTTCGCAGCTATGCCACGGCTAACATCGCGTTTTAGGCGATGAGGTCCGCCTTTAACCGCCCCCCGGCTAATGGCTTCTACCACAAGGGTGCTCGGGGTAGAGGGTATGGCACGGTGATAGCGGAATTGACCGGTGGATCGTGGTTGGGTCGCTCGTCGACATCCATGACCGCGACGGGTGCCTACGAGGCGGCCTTCGCGATGACCGTGCCGCCGCCGCTGATCACAGCCAACCGCGGCCTTTTGATGACGTTGATCGCGACCAACATCGTCGGACAAAGTTCAGCGGCGATCGCGGCCGCCGAACCCGACTACGCCGAGATGTGGGCCCAAGACGCCGCCGCGATGTACGGCTACGCCGGTTCGTCGGCGGCAGCCTCGACGTTGACGCCCCTCACCTCACCGCCACCCACCACCAACCCGGCGGGTACAGCAGGCCGGGCCGCGGCGTCGGCGCAGTCGATCCTGTCCAACGGCCCACAGTTGGTATCGGCGGTCCTTCAAGTGCTTGGGGCGCTGGCAGCGGCTCCGTCGGCGAATCCGGCCCAGGCGCTGACGCGGGTGGCGACGCTCGCGACGTTGGTGACGATACCGTTGCTTGGCGCCGACACGGTCACGGCGAGTTTCGCTGCACCCGCTTCGACTTTCAGTGGGTCGGCATCGTCGACGTCGGAAGCGCTGACGTATCGAGTTTTCTTGATCAACTTGATCAACGCTGATCGCCGCTTCGCGGGGGTCTCGCCGGGGCGGCCGGGGGGCCGTCGGCAGCACTGCCTCGCTGAGACGCAGCGATTAGCGCTAACCGATTCCGGGCTAATGACCGCCGAGGAGACGAAATGTTCATCACCAATTCCAGACAGGCATCCGTCAATATGAGGGATGACAAACGTGGCAGGCTATGACTACCGGGCATTGGCCGCGGTCTTCGCCGGTGGCATGGTAGGCACGTTCGCCAGGAGTGCGCTGACCGCCAGCATGCCCGCCCCGGACCCCACCCGCTGGCCATGGTCGACATTCACTGCCAATATTGCCGGTGCTCTGTTGATCGGCTACTTCACCACCCGGTTGCTGGAACGGTTGCCCGTCTCGAGCTATCGACGGCCGTTCCTGGGCACCGGGGTATGCGGTGGCCTCACCACATTTTCGACCATGCAGATCGAAATCGTAGCAATGATCGAACATCAGAAGTACCTCTTGGCCGGCAGCTACAGCGTCGCCAATGTCGTACTAGGCTTGCTCGCGGTATACCTGGCCACCGGGGCCGTACGCCGTGCGCAGGTGCAGTAATGGCCATCTCGGTCGGCATCTTGATTTCAGGCGGGGTTGGCGGCGTGCTGCGATTCCTCGTGGACGCGGCGGTGGGTCGCCGAGTAAGGCGGTCGTTCCCGTTCGGCACGCTGACGGTAAACGTCAGCGCGGCAATGCTGATGGGTCTTGTTACCGGCTTCTCCTTCGGACTCAGCGACCACGCCCTTGCCGTCATCGGCGGATACAGCACGTTCTCCACATGGATGTTGGAAACCCAGCGGCTAGCAGAGGAGCGGCAATTTGGCTATGCCGTCGCAAATATCGTGGTCAGCATGGCCCTCGGCTTAGCCGCCGTGCTGCTCGGCCAATGGGTTGCAGCCACCGTGCTCGGGCATCCGATTGGTCAACGACTGTGATCGAATCAGCCTGGAAGCTCAGCGCATACTTCCCTGAGCGATTACGTACCATCACCGATGCCACAGGCGGCGTCCGGCCTGGGTTTCTGGCCGAGCACGTACTGAATCTATTCGAAGAACGCAAAGTAGCGACCAGCGTGATGCTTCGGGGCATCGCGAGCTTCGGACCGATAGGCGTGCTGCGGACCGACGAGTCGCTGAGCCTATCGGAAGATCCGCCGGCGGTGGTCTACGCGGTCGACACCGAGTCCACGATCAACGATCTGGTTGACGACGTTGCCTCTGTCACCGGTCGGGGGCTGATCACCCTAGAGCGGGCACAGCTAGCTCGCGCTGACGTGGTGTCTGCTTTGGCCGAATCCGCCACACGGGATGCGGTCAAACTCACCATCTACGTAGGCCGCACCGTACGCATCGGCGGCATACCAGCGTACCGCGCCGTGTGCGACATATTGTATCGCCAGGGATTCGCTTTTGCCGCTGCGCTTTTGGGAGTCGACGGCACTGTGCATGGCGTGCGCTACCGTGCCAGATTCTTCAGCCGCAACGTCAATGTTCCGATGATGATCGTCTCTGTGGGAACCCCGAAACAGGTCTCGGCCGCCGTCACCGAACTCACCGGTGCCATGCCGAATCCATTGCTCACGGTCGAGCGGATCCAATTATGCAAACACCAAGGAGAACTGCTGACTACACCGCGTGAATTGCCGACGACCGATGAACGCGGGCGACCGCTGTGGCAGAAGCTAATGGTGCATACCACCGAGGGCGACACGTGCAACGGCGCGCCGATTCACCGCGAGATCGTGCGACGGCTGCTCAAATCGCAAACCGCCCAGGGCGCCACGGCGGTACGCAGCGTCTGGGGATTCCAAGGAAGTAAAAAGCCACATGGCGACAGAATCATTCAGCTGGTAAGGAAAGTGCCCGTGGTTACCATCATAGTCGACACTCCCGCGTCGATCGCACGCAGCTTCAAAGTAGTCAACGAGCTGACGGCCAGCCACGGAGTGGTCACCTGCGAGATGGTCCCCGCCGCGCTGTCGATCCACGCACCGGGCCGGCGTGGCAATCTGAAACCAGCGCACTTTGACTACTGACAAGCGATCTTCTGAAGGCGCTATGTGAAGGCGCCAGAGCCAAGGGTTGCGCCGGAGACGATCGGCCTGACTCCTCGTTGTCGGCATCAACGGCCGGCTCTGCGCCATCGCCGCGCAGCTCAGTAGGAACCTGGCCTTTCCACAAGGTACTGAGCAACTCGCGGTAGGGTCCGATCAGGTAGACGGTGTCGTCCGCGTGCAGGCGAACGTCGCGTCGTGGGTGCAGCGTGACCGCTGCATCGGGGCGGGTAATGGCGACGACCCGCGTCTGGGTCGATAAGTCGAACATACGCGGGCCGCCGAGTTCGCTGCCGGCCGCTACCCGCATCGCGCCGACCACGAATGAGCGTTGTCCCACCGAGAACTATCCAACACCTGCAACCCGCTAGCGGCGCCGATGAACCACGGTGCGGCCACGTCGACAGTCAAACGTGCATTGAGAAAACCAAAGCGCCGCCCCAGCGCGAAACCCGGCGCCCGGTCAAGCACCCGCAACACCGATGGCACGTCGGGCCAATGATGCATCGGGGCCTCGGTGACCCAGCAGCTCGGCCAACACAAATCCCGTTTCGATGTCGGTCATGTCGTCCCGGGTCAACACCGCGACGGCACGGCGCGATCCACCCGAGCAGCAACTTACCGCGGCTAACAGCACCCCGGGCCAACAGCTGCCTCACCGTGCTGCCGGCAGGCGGCAACCCACTGCTTGCGAGAAAAACCGTCGCCTCGACGGTCGGTCCGCCAGCGGCCACGCCTCGGCCATCTCACCTTGTGAACACAATCCCCTGAAGCCGTGCGCGGCGTGTCTCAAACTCACTGCACAAATGCAGTCGTAGTGCAGTCGAACATGAGACAGTGCAGTCAAACGTGAGACCCTACATATGTAGGTTCTCAACATATGTAGGGTCTCACCGCGCCATGTTGGCAAAGCGCGACAGGTGCAGCTGGTGGGCGACGGTGACGGTCTTGGTTGGGCCGTTGCGGTGCTTCGCCAGAATCAAATCCGCTTCCCCACCACGCGGGTCGTCACGCTCGAAGGCGTCCGGGCGATGCAGCAAGATAACCAAATCCGAGTCCTGCTCTAAGCTGTTATGCGCGCAAATTCCGTTAGCTATGAAATTATGTGTGCCACTGACGGTTCCGTCGTAGACATCGAGCTCACCCAGGCTGGTGATTTCGACGATCCGGTCCCAGAACACGTCATTGGTGGTCAAGTCGTGACCTTCACGTTCGTGCCTCGATGGGCCGGGTTGGTGTCGTCGTTCCCGAGCGCCCGCGTGCTTGTGCACCGCTTTTGACGGCGCCGTGTCCAGGTGACCTTTCCGGACAATGCTTTCGGGTGCCGGCAGGAATCGCGACGCCAACCGCAGCTGCGGTATCCGGGTCCCCGCGCCGTCATCGACAACCACGGTTGCGCCGCGGCTGGGGGCAGGGTCCGCCATAGCCATCGGGCCGGCTTCGTCAGCGCGAGCGTTGCCCGCCGGTCGGTTCTTCACACATGACCCACCGCCGACGACGTGAGCCGGCAAGGCCGCCCAGCAACCGCATATCCGGTGAGCACCAATCGGTTCCGGCACCCGAGATGGTACCGCCAGCCGGTCACCGAGCCGGAGTCGCTCCAATGCCGTCCACCCGTGCTGGGTCATAAACGGGTGGTTGGCCGTGGCCTCGACTTCACGCCCCGAGGCCAGCCGGAGTCGGAACACCTCTTTGCGGCCGCTGGGGAACACATTCGTCATCGGCCGTGCGACCATCCGTAGTTGCTTGTTCAGCGACCACACCAGTGGGCGCTCACCGGTGCGCAGTAGCTCGCCCAGTGTCACCTCGGTATTGGTATCGGCGCGTAGAATCCGCGTCGCAGCGGTAAGACAGCCTGATTCCCGAAGATCGGCCAGCATCGGCTTTTTGTCGGTGCGCTGCTCCGGGCCACGGTTGAGCTGACTGATCGCCACCACGGGTACATCGAGTTCTTTAGCCAAAAGCTTTAAGTTTCTAGAGAACTCGGACACCTCTACTTGGCGTGACTCATATTTTTTCCCGGACGTCATCAGCTGGAGGTAGTCCACCACGATCAGCTTCAGACCGGCCTTCTGCCGCAGCCGCCGCGCCTTGGCGCGGATCTCCATCATGGTCAGGTTAGGCGAGTCGTCGATGTATAGCGGCGCCTCGCTGATTTCACTCATCCGCCGCGCCAGCCGGGTCCAGTCGTCATCACTCATCCGTCCCGAACGCATATCGGAGAGCTTGATTTTCGCTTCCGCTGACAGCAGCCGCATCACGATCTCGGACTTGCTCATCTCCAGCGAGAAGATCACGCTGGCCATCCGGTGCCTGATCGAACAGGACCGCAAAAAATCCAACCCGAGAGTGGAGTTATGCGTCGGCACCATCCCGCGCCCGGCCAGGTATAGCTGCGCGCCGTTGTCGACCTGCACACACCGCACCGGCACACTGTGGGTCCGCCGCACCGCATCCAGTTGCAGCACCGGGGCCATCAGGGTCGCGGTCGACCGTAGCCCGTCGTAGCGCCCGATCGACCCGGCCGCCGCGATACTGTCTAGCCCGCAACGCAGCTCCGCCGTGCGGCGAATGCCATAACCCGTGGGCCACTGGTGATCGGCATCGGCGACGATGACGGTGCCGTCGGAGAACTCGACCTCATAACAGGGCCGGCCGAGCATGATGTCGGTCGCGGCCACAACCCGCGTCGGGCGGCCATCGGCACCGAGCAACTCGTCTCCGACCGCGACGTCACCCATTGTCGTCCAGCCACCCGGTGTCGGCAGCGGGGTGTCCAGCGCGAGCGCCTTGCCCACACCGGGCCGCGCCGCGACGATGATCATCTGACCCGGATGCAGGCCGTTGGTCACCTCGTCGAGTTCGTGAAAACCGGTTGGGACGCCGCGCGCCAGGCCACCGCCGGAGGCGATCGCGTCGATCTCGTCCATCGTGGGTTGCAGCAGAGCCTCGAGCGGGACGAAGTCTTCGGAAAGCCGCCGATCGGTGACGTCGTAGATCTCGGCCTGCGCGCGATCGACCACCTCTGCCACATCGGAGCCTTCCGCCCCCGCGTAGCCGTACTGCACCACCCGGGTGCCGGCTTCTACCAGCCGGCGCAGCAGCGCTTTTTCCGCGACGATGCCCGCGTAGTAACCGGCGTTGGCGGCCGTGGGCACCGTCGATATCAGGGTGTGCAGATACGGCGCACCGCCGACACGGCGCAGCAATCCGCGACGGTCCAGTTCCGCGGCGACGGTCACCGCGTCGGCCGGTTCCCCGCGCCCGTAGAGGTCCAAAATGGCGTCGTAGATGTTCTGATGTGCCGGCCGGTAGAAGTCACCGGGCCGCAGTCGCTCCAGCACGTCGGCGATGGCGTCCTTGCTCAGCATCATCCCGCCCAGCACCGACTGCTCGGCCGCCAGATCCTGCGGTGGCTGGCGACCGACGTCTTCCCTGGGTGAGGCGGCGTCCATGCCGGAGTACCCCAGATCGTCTACGACCGCCACGGGCTGTCACCTCCTCCACGACGATGTTCGAACGAACATTCGAGCTATCCGAACCCTAGTTCCAGCCACCGACACCGCCTACCTTCGGCACACTTGGCTGTCTCCCGCCGGGGCGGTCGCTGCCCGGAGAACGTCGGCACCACCTCGCGACGCTCCAGGTTAAACGTTGCTGGAACGGACCCAAAGCGCCATTGTTCAGAAAGTTGTGCATCGGGTGTGCATAGCCGTTCGAGACGGTGTTGAGGCGGTTGTGGAAAAGCTGTTGATGAACATCCGGTTTTTCTGCAGCACCGCAGATAAGAGCACCACAACTCGTCGTCGTTGTTGTGGATGACAACCTCTTCGGCGTGTCGGCGCAGGTTGCCGTCTCGGGCGTGTTGGGTGACCGCCGGGCGGGCACGGTGTGAACGGGCCGTTAAGTTAGCTAACGGGTCTCCGGGGAGCCGTCGGTTCGCCGGATCCGGGGCACCTCACGACACCCCGCGGCCCGGGCGAGTCACCACCAGAGGCTATGAACGTCGGGTCAGCTCTCGGCGACGACGTGCAACGCGACGTCGACGTCGACGTCGGGGTGCAGATGCACCGACACTGAATGCATGCCCACCGCCTTGATGTGGGCTTTGGGCAGGTGCACGGTTCGCTTATCCAGGCTGGGCCCGCCCGCGGTCTTGATGGCCGCGACAACGTCGCCGGCGGTCACCGAGCCAAACAGCTTGCCGGTATCGGGTGCCGCCTTAACCGAGAGCGAGACCGCGCCCAGCGCCTCGATCGCAGCTTTGATTTCGTTGGCGTGCTGAAGATCGCGTACCTGTTTGCGTTCGCGGGCACGGCGAATCTCGTCGACCTGCTTCTGGGCGCCGCGGGACGCCACTATCGCTAATCCGCGCGGCAACAGGAAGTTGCGCCCGTACCCATCTTTGACTTCGACGGTGTCCCCGGCGGAACCGAGGTGGTCGACATCAGCGGTGAGGATCACTTTCATCGCGTCATGGGTTCCGTTCTGCGCTCAGCGGGCCGACGAGGTGAACGGCAGCAGCGCCATCTCCCGGGCGTTTTTGACCGCGATGGCGATGTCGCGCTGATGCTGCACACAGTTGCCGGTCACGCGGCGGGCCCGAATCTTGCCCCGCTCGCTGATATAGGTGCGCAACAGCGCGGTGTCCTTGTAGTCGATCACTTGATCCTTCTTGGCGCAGAACACACACTTGCGTGTTTTAACCGGCTTCTCGGGAGCCGGGCGTCGCTTGGATTTCGCCATGTCTTTTACTCTTTCATTCCTCGTGCTTGGAGATCAGTGCTTGGCGATCAGAATGGTGGCTCGTCGTCGCCGCCGGCGAACGACCCCGAGGCGGGGGCGCTTCCCCACGGGTCGTCGGTGACTCCTTCGTCTCCCGGAACCGAGGCGGCACGGGGGCCGGCGCCGAAACCACCACCCCCGCTGCGGTTCGCTTTGTTGACCTTGGCGGTGGCATACCGCAGTGAAGGACCGATCTCATCGACCTCAACCTCGACGACGGTGCGCTTTTCGCCTTCACGGGTTTCAAAGGAGCGCTGCTTAAGACGCCCGGTGACGATCACCCGCGCCCCCCGGGTGAGGCTTTCAGCCACGTTCTCGGCGGCCTCCCGCCAGATGTTGCAGCGCAAGAACAGCGCCTCACCGTCTTTCCATTCGCCGCTTTGGCGGTCATAGATCCGCGGTGTCGAGGCCACGGTGAAGTTCGCAACGGCCGCACCCGAGGGGGTGAACCGTAACTCGGGGTCGGCGGTCAGGTTTCCGACGACCGTGATAGTGGTATCACCGGCCACAACGTCCTCCTGGGATTAGCGGGTCACCAATCTAAGTCGATACTCTGCGGGACGCCGGCAAGCGTCTCACCGCAGAGCCTACGCAACGGGCCTGACGCTCGGCAGTCATCCGTCGACAGGGTTGTTCTGGTCGCACCGCCCGCTCCGCGGTCCACTCAGCGGGTGTCGATGCGCATCACTTTGGTGCGCAGCACCGACTCGTTTAACCTGAGTTGGCGGTCGAGTTCGGACACCGTCGCCGGGGCCGCCTTGACATTGATGACGGCGTAGATCCCTTCGGCGTGTTTCGCGATCTCGTAGGCCAGGCGGCGTCGACCCCACACGTCGACCTTCTCGACCGTTCCCCCGTCCCGGCGGACGACGTTGAGGAACGCCTCCAGGGACGGGGCGATGGTGCGCTCGTCGAGAGTGGGGTCGAGGATCACCATGATTTCATAGGGACGCACGGAAACCTCATCACCTCCTCTGGTCTCTGCGGCCACGGCACATCCGTGGCAGGAGGGTCGCCGGCGTCGGCAACCTTACCAGGCTACCGGGTACCGCCTTGGCCCGCGAAATCCGCGATCCGAGTGGGCAGTGGCGGCGCCGACTGTGCATGTCGGGCGGAACCCCCCAGAGAAATCCCGCCCTACCCGCACGCTCGACGCCAAGGATGCACGCTCGACGCCGTCCCGCCGACCGCCAACCGCCGATCGCATCTCGGGCCGCTGCCTCAGGCGGCCGCTCGCGCCGGCTGCGCCGGCCGCAGCCACCGCGGCAGCCAGCGAGGCGCGGCATCGCGGGCCCCGTCAAACACCCCGCCGGCGGGATCGTCGAGGCGCCCACCCCAGCGGACCAGGTCCTCGTCGGGCCGGTAGATCTGGCGCACTACCAGCGCGCACAAGCCCACTACCACGACGTCGCGGACCAGCACGGTAGCGGTGAACCACTGCTCTGGCAGCCCACGGTTGGAAACACCGTACAGGTAGTACATCCGGGGTACCCACACCGCCGCGTCGATCGTCATCCACGCCAAAAGGATGCGCCGATGCGGCAAAGCCAGTACCGCCAGCGGCACCAGCCACAGCGAAAACTGCGGGCTCCACACCTTGCCGGTCAAGAGAAAAGCCGCCACCACCAAAAACGCCAGCTGGGCTACCCGGGGTCGCCGGGGAGCGGTGAGGGCGAGGTAGGCAATCGCCGCGCAACACCCGACAAAGAGCCCACCGCTGACAGCGTTCAGCACCACCGGAGGTTGCCAAAAGCCCAGTGTCCGGTCGAAACCCTGCCATCCGGTGAAGGATTTGACGACGTTGTAGAGCGAGTCCATGTCATCGCCGCGTCGGGTGTTGAGCCGGAAAAACTCCGACCATCCTCGGGGAAAGAGCAGCATCACGGGCAGGTTCACCACCAGCCAGCTCGCCGCCGTGGCCGCGGCGGTACGCGCCAGCTCACCGAATCGCCCGGCGCGGAGCCCCAGCACCGCCAACGGGCCCAGCAACAACACCGGATAAAACTTCGCCGAAACCCCCAACCCGATCAGCACCCCGGCCAGCCCCGGCCTTCGGCGCGCCCACGCCAGCAGCCCTGCTGTCGCCAAAGCTGTTGCGAGTGCATCGAAGTTGGTGAAAATCTGAAAAATCACCAGGGGGGAGGCGGCCACCAGCGCGGCATCCCATATCCGTCGTCCAGCCAGGGCGGCACTGGCCCAGATGGTGGTCAGCCAGGCCAGTGCCAACCCGAACGCCGCGATATCGAAGAAGACAACCACCTCGGCCACCACCGGCAGCCCCAACAGCCTGCTCAGCGCGGTGTACGTCTTGGCCAGCGCCATTGACGCGTACTGGTAGACCCCGGTCAGCACCGGGTACTCCATGTAGCGCACCGCCGGCCGGCCGTCGTAGCGAAACTGCGGTTTACCGGCCGAATCAGTCTCGACCCAGCTCGACTTGTACGGGAACTTGCCCTGGCTCAACAACTCCGCACCGTACAGCGGGACCGTGTCGGAGTAGCACAACTGGTAGTAGGCGCGCTGATGCTCCCAGTTGGCCACCCGCTGATCGGCCGTCCCGGTGCCGGTGCTCTGCAGGCACGGTGCCTTCGTTGACCAGCCCAACGCCAAAAACACCAGCCCGATCAGAAGCATCGCTCGCAGCGGGGTCAAAAATCGCGCCCGGCCGATCACCGCGTGCCTGCCCACCGGTCCGCCGATCACGGCCGACAACGCCGAACCCAAAGCGTCGGTGCGACTAGGGCAGTCGCGGTCGGCGGCGGTGCGCAGGTCGGCGGCCAACGGCTGCGGGGAGATGACGGCGCGCTGGGTACCGGTGCCGGTCACGGCGGCGGGGCCGGAGCCTGGGGGCTATCCGGCGGGCCGACGGGGATGGTGGTAGGCGGGCCAATCGGGATGGTAATGCCCGGTGCCACTTCGAGAGTGGGCTGGATGACGGTCTGCGATGGCGGCGCCGGCGCTGCTGACGGCACAGGCGGCGGGGCCGGCGCGCCGGCGTAGCCGCCGATCTCGGTGGGCCTTGGGAACGCCTCGTTGGGCGTGCCCTGCAACGCGCCGTCCATGGTCGCCTTCCAGATGTCGGCCGGCAGACCCGAACCGTAGACCGGCGCACCCCACTTGTTGACCAGCGGCTTGTCGTCTTTGACGGTGCCCACCCACACCGCCGTCGACAGCGACGGGGTGTAACCGACCATCCAGGCATCCTTGTTAGCGCCGGTGTTGCCCAACTGCGTGGTACCGGTTTTGGCCGCCGACGGCCGGCCGCCGGCGAGGTTATGGCCCCGCGAATAACCGGCGATCGGCTGCATCGCCGAGGTGACGTTGTCGGCGACCGCCTTGGGGATGCGCTGTTCGCCCTGGTGGTCTTGGGCGGCAGCGTCGAAGAGCACTTGGCCGCTGGAGTTGACGACCCTTTGCACGAAATGTGGCTGACGGTACACACCGGACGCGGCCAGCGTGGCGTATGCCGAGGCCATGTCTAGCGGCCGGGTTTGGTACTGGCCCAGCACGATGCCGTTGTTGGGTGGTCCACCCTGGCCGTCTTCGGACAGTGTGTGCGCAACGCCGGGAAAACTGGTGGGAATGCCCGCTCGGTGGGCGGCATCGGCGACGTCCTGCGGGCCGTGTTGCAATTTCAGCATCAACCGGTAGTACGAGGTGTTCAACGAGCGTTTGAGCGCCTCGGCGATACTGCAGGTCCCGCAACTCTCACCCTCGACGTTGGTGATCGTAATGCCATCAACCGTCAGCGGTGAACTGTCCAGCTGGTAGCCCAGGCCGATACCCTGCTCAAGGGCCGCCACGAGGGCGAACACCTTAAACGACGACCCGGTCTGCAGCCCCGCTTGCGCAAAGTCGAAACCGTTGGCATCCGAGCCGCCGTAGTAGGCTTTCACGCCACCGTTGCGGGGGTCGATGGCGACCACCGCGGCCCGCATGTCGGGGTCTTGGCCCTCGAGGTATTTCGCCACCGCCCGCTCGGCGGCCCGCTGCGCCGTCGGCTCGATCGTGGTGGTGACCTGCAGGCCTTGGGTGTTGAGCGTCCGCTCGTCGATAGCGAACAACTCGAGCAGCTCTTTGATCACCTGCCGCTCGATCAGTCCGTTCGGTCCGGTGGTCTGGTTTTGCGTGCGGGCCTCATCCGGCGGGACCGTCGGCGGAAACACTTGTGCTGCACGATCCGCCGGCGACAGCGCGCCAGTTGCCACCATCCCGTCAAGCACCCAGCTCCAGCGCGCGGCAGCGCCCCTGAAATCGACCGCCGGGTCGAGTGTGGACGGTCGTTGGATCAGTGCCGCCAACAGTGCGCCTTCGGAAACGGTGAGCCGTTCAACCGGTTTGTCAAAGTACGCCTTGGCGGCCGCCGCGATCCCGTAGGCTCCGCGGCCGAAATAGATGATGTTCAGATAAGCCTGCAGCACATCGTTTTTCGACCACTCCCTGGACATCTTGGTGGCGATGACGAGTTCTTTGGCCTTGCGGGTCAACCCGGCCAGCCCGGAGCGGCGCGAACCAACCAGGGCGTTTTTGACGTACTGCTGGGTGATCGTCGAACCGCCCTGCAGGTCACCGCCGAAGATGTTGTTCTTCAACGCCCGTGCGAAGCCGGTGTATGAGAATCCGGGGTTCGAATAAAAGTTCCGGTCTTCGGCTGCAATCACCGCCTGGCGCACGTGCACCGGCACCTGATCGAGGTTGACGTCAACCCGATTGCCCTCGGGAGGAACAATTTTGGCGAGCTCTGAGCCGTCGCTGGCCAGAATCGTTGAGACCTGGTTGGTGCGGATGTCGCCCGGCTTAGGAATATCGACGATCAGATACGCCATCACGAATGTGATGATCGGCAGCACCAGCGTCACGGCCGCGATCAGGTAAAGCATGCGCGGCAGCCATCGCCAATTCGCCCCGGGAGCCCTTCGGCCCGGTTGTGGCGGTTGGCCCGCCGACGGTCCGGGCGAAAGCCCCCGCGGCGGGCGGGCTTCTTCAGTCGGCCGGCTCCGGCCACTCGGCCCGGGATGGAACTGCCGGGCATCCAGCACGGCCGCTGCCGACTCGACCGGATTCCGCCGGCCGGCTTTGGGACGGGTGGCATTCAATGCGGCCTTGACCGCTTCAATCGGCTCCGGTGCCCGCTTCGAGTCGCCCACCGGCGGGAGGACCGTCGTCAACCGGTCGTCCGGCGGGACCGGAGCGTGCCGGCCCCGCGCACCGGATCCCGCAGCACCGACGGAACGTCTGGGGGCACCGTCGGCCCCCGGGGCACTGGGAACGTCAACGGCCGACGGATCCTGCCGTCTCTTGTTATTCACTGGCGGTGCGGGTGCGGGTGCGCGCCGACCGCGTGCTCCGTGATCCCTCGGGCGGGCGGCCCAGTCCCAGGACATACGACTTGACCAAGTGATTCCAGCTGCAGGTCCGGCAGACCTCCACCACATGGACCGAGAAGTCGGCGTAGCGGGTGGCCATCACGGCCAACTCTTCGGTGGTTCGGGCGGAGCCAGACATCGCCCCCAGATGATCGCCGAACACCCATGACACCAGTGTGAGCTGCTCCTTTCGGCAGATCGGGCACATCACCGGGCTGGGTTTCCCGTGGAACTTCGCGGCGCGCAGCAGGTATGGGTTGGCGTCACATACCTCGGATACCCCGGTGCGCCCCGAGTACACCTCGGCCAGCAGTGAACGCCGCTGAAGCGCGTAATCCACCACCTGTCGCTGCGATCGCACGTTGACCAGAGTACGTCGTCTTCCCGCCGTGACGATGCCCACCGGTGTGGCGCCTCCCCGCCACCGCCGATGGTGCCGTCAGCGGGTGCATCCAGCTCCCGGTAAACCGCCGTCAACCTCCCCGCAGGCCGCCTCCTTTCCGGCTCAGCTGGGCGGGCGACTAAACGGGAGCCGAATGGCAGCCGAACGGGAGCCGGTGTAGCGACAAATATATCGAAACGATAGGATGACTCGACGCGTCGAACCGTTGTAGCCACTCGCGCAAAGGAGGTGATTCGATTGCTGGAACTCGCTATCCTCGGCCTCCTGCTCGAATCGCCCATGCATGGCTACGAGTTGCGCAAACGGCTCACTGGTTTACTCGGGGCATTCCGGGCGTTTTCCTACGGTTCACTGTATCCGGCGCTCCGGCGCATGCAGGCCGACGGGCTGATCGCCGAGGATGCCGCCCCCGCTGGGACGCCGGTGCGCCGCGCTCGGCGCGTCTACCAACTGACCGACGCCGGCCGGCGTCGCTTCGCCGAACTGGTGGCCGACACCGGTCCCCATAACTACACCGACGACGGTTTTGGAGTGCACCTGGCCTTCTTCAACCGGACTCCGGCCGAGGCCCGGATGCGGATCTTGGAAGGCCGCCGCCGTCAGGTGGAGGAGCGCCGTGAAGGCCTGCGTGAGGCCATCGCGCGGGCGAGCAGTTCCCTGGACCGCTACACCCGCCAGCTGCATCAACTGGGTCTGGAGTCCAGTGAACGTGAAGTCCGGTGGCTCAACGAATTGATTGCGGCAGAACGACTGGCGCAAGGCCGTGCCGAGTAGCCCTGAACGAATCCAACGGCACGTGAACACCCACGACAGAGGTCACGACAAAGGTAAACAAAGGTAAGGAGAACGCCCTATGAGTGAGCACATCGCGCCGGAGGCGTCGGCCGAGATTCGAGTCGCCATTGTCGGCGTCGGCAACTGCGCGTCCTCGCTGGTACAGGGCGTCCAGTATTACCGGGATGCCGACGAGACCTCGGTGGTGCCCGGCTTGATGCATGTGCGGTTCGGGCCGTATCACGTGCGCGATGTCAAATTCGTCGCGGCGTTCGACGTGGACGCCAAAAAGGTCGGCTTCGATCTCTCGGAGGCGATCTTCGCCTCCGAGAACAACACGATCAAGATCGCCGACGTGCCACCCACCAATGTGGTGGTGCAGCGCGGCCCGACCCTGGACGGCATCGGCAAGTACTATGCGGAGACCATCGAGCTCTCCGATGCCGAGGCGGTCGACGTGGTGAAAATCCTGCGTGAGGCCGCCGTCGACGTGCTGGTTTCCTACCTGCCGGTGGGCTCCGAAGAGGCCGACAAGTTTTACGCCCAGTGCGCCATCGACGCCGGGGTGGCGTTTGTGAACGCGCTACCGGTGTTCATCGCCTCCGACCCGGTGTGGGCCCGCAAGTTCGCCGACGCCGGGGTGCCGATCATCGGTGATGACATCAAAAGCCAGGTCGGTGCGACGATCACCCATCGGGTGATGGCCAAGCTGTTTGAAGACCGCGGGGTGCAACTCGACCGCACCATGCAGCTCAACGTGGGCGGCAACATGGATTTTCTCAACATGCTCGAGCGGGAGCGGCTGGAGTCGAAGAAGATCTCCAAGACCCGGGCCGTGACCTCCAACCTGCAGCGCGAGTTCAAGACCAGGGACGTGCACATCGGCCCGTCCGACCATGTCGGCTGGCTGGACGACCGCAAATGGGCGTACGTGCGCCTGGAGGGGCGGGCATTCGGCGACGTGCCGCTGAACCTCGAGTACAAGCTGGAAGTGTGGGATTCGCCCAATTCCGCGGGTGTCATCATCGACGCCATCCGGGCGGCGAAGATCGCCAAGGATCGCGGGATCGGCGGGCCGGTCATCCCGGCGTCGGCGTACCTGATGAAAAGCCCACCACAGCAGATGCCCGATGACGTCGCGCGCGCCCAACTGGAGGCGTTCATCGCCGGCTAGCGGTAGCTCGCGACAGTGCGACTGGCGACGGCCCTTCTCGGGAAACGTGTTGCTCGCGGCACTTTCGCGGCGGCTTGGCTATGCCGTGGTGGGTCACAACGGGTCAGTAGGGCCAGGACCAGTCGCGGACTTCGGGCAGATCCTCGCCGTGGCGGTGGGTCCAGAGCCGGTGGCGGGTGCGCAGGTCTTGCATCCGTTGGCGCAGCCGCGCGCTGCGGGGACCCAGACCGGGGACCCGGTCGAGCACGTCGATGACGAGTTGGAAGCGGTCCATGTCGTTCAGCACGAGCATGTCGAACGGTGTTGTGGTGGTGCCCTCTTCCTTGTAGCCGCGCACGTGGATGTTGTGGTGGTTGGTGCGCCGGTAGGTCAGTCGGTGGATCAGCCAGGGATAGCCGTGGTAGGCGAAAATGACCGGGCGGTCGGTGGTGAACAGGGCGTCGAACTCACGGTCGCTCATGCCGTGCGGGTGTTCGATCTCGGGCTGCAGCCGCATCAGGTCGACCACGTTGAGCACCCGGATCCGCAGGTCAGGCAGGTGTTCACGGAGGATCGACGTGGCGGCGAGGACCTCCAGGGTGGGAATGTCGCCGGCGCAGCCGAGCACCACATCGGGTTCGCCGTCGTCCTCGGTGCCCGCCCAGTCCCAGATCCCGGCGCCGCGGGTGCAGTGCAGCACGGCGTCGTCCATACCCAGCCAGTCGTGGGTGGGTTGCTTGCCGGCGACGATGACGTTGATGTAGTCGCGGCTGCGCAGGCAGTGGTCGGCAACCGACAGCAGGGTGTTGGTGTCCGGCGGCAGGTAGACGCGGATGATCTCGGCTTTCTTGTTCACCACATGGTCGATGAAACCGGGGTCTTGGTGGGAGAAGCCGTTGTGGTCCTGACGCCACACGTGCGAGGTCAACAGGTAGTTCAGGGACGCGATCGGGCGCCGCCACGCGAGCTGTTTGCTGACCTTGAGCCATTTGGCGTGCTGGTTGAACATCGAGTCGACGATGTGGATGAACGCCTCGTAGCAGGAGAACAGTCCGTGGCGTCCGGTGAGCAGATAGCCTTCCAGCCAGCCCTGGCACAGATGCTCCGACAACACCTCGGCCACTCGTCCCTCGGTGGCCAGGTGCTCATCGACGGGCAGAATCGTCGCCTCCCACTGCTTGTCGGTGACCTCGTAGACGGCGCTGAGCCGGTTGGACGCGGTCTCGTCGGGCCCGAACAGCCGGAAATTACGGGTGTTGGCGTTGGCTCGCAGCACTTCCCGCAGGAATCGGCCCAGTGTTCTGGTCGGTTCGGACAGGGTGGCGCCGTGCTGGGCGACGTCAACGGCGAAATCGGTGAAATCGGGCAGCCGCAGCGGCTGAAGCAACAGTCCGCCGTTGGCGTGCGGGTTCGCCCCCATCCTGCGGGTGCCGCTCGGTGTGGTGGCGAGCAGGTCCGGCAGCGGCCGTCCGGCGTCGTCGAACAACTCCTGCGGCCGGTAGGAGCGCATCCAGGCCTCCAGCATCGCCAGATGCTCAGGGTTTTCCCGCACGGCCGGAAGTGGGACCTGGTGGGCGCGCCAGGTGCCTTCGACCGGCTCGCCGTCGACCTCGACGGGCCCGGTCCAGCCTTTCGGTGAGCGCAGCACGATCATCGGCCACCGCGGGCGGCTACCGCCGCCGTCGGTGCGGGCACGCTGTTGGATGCGGTGAATCTCGGCGAGGGCGTCATCCAGGGCCGCCGCCATATCCCGGTGCATGCGGTGCGGATCGGAGCCGGTGACGTAGCGGGGGGCATAGCCGTATCCGCGCAGCAGCCAGTCCAGTTCCTCCTCGGGGATGCGGGCCAGCACGGTGGGGTTGGCGATCTTGTAGCCGTTGAGGTGCAGGATCGGCAGCACGGCGCCGTCGTGGACCGGGTCGAGGAACTTGTTGGCATGCCAGCTGGTGGCCAGCGGCCCGGTCTCGGCCTCACCGTCACCGACGACGCAGGCCACCAGCAGGTTCGGGTTGTCGAAGGCCGCGCCGTAGGCGTGGGCCAGGGAATAGCCCAATTCTCCGCCTTCGTGGATCGAGCCGGGCACCTCGGGGGCGACGTGGCTGGGCACCCCGCCGGGGAAAGAGAATTGGCGAAACAGCGTGCGCATGCCGTGTTCGTCGCGGGGCACATCGGGGTAGCACTCGGAGTAACTGCCCTCCAGCCAGGCGTTCGCCAGCAGCCCCGGGCCGCCATGGCCGGGTCCGATCACATACATCATGTCCAGGTCGTGGTGGCGGATGAGCCGGTTCAGATGGGTGTAGATGAAGTTCAGGCCGGGTGTGGTGCCCCAATGCCCGAGCAGTCGGGGTTTGATGTGCTCGGGCCGCAGCGGCTCCCGCAGCATGGGGTTGTCCAGCAGGTAGATCTGCCCGACGGACAGGTAGTTCGCTGCGCGCCAGTAGGCGTCCATGCGCCGCAGTTCGTCGAGTTCCAGCTCGGTGCCGGTAGCCACGGCCATTCCTTCTCCTTGGTCTTGTCTCCATGGTCTTGGCGACGCCTCCCGCCAAGCGCCTCCCGCCGGGTATGGCAACGCACGACGTCAGCCGAGGTTCGCGCCCCGTTGTGTACGGACGTCCCGCGGTGGTCGACCTCCCACGGACGCTGCACCGACAGCGGCGCCGGCCCGGCCGCGGTCGAACGCGTCTCCCCGGCACCTTACCGTGGGCATATGACGTCCACCGACCGTGATTCCGTGCGTATCGGCGTTCAACTGCAGCCCCAGCACGCCCCGCAATACCGGATCATCCGCGACGCGGTCCGCCGCTGTGAGGATATCGGCGTCGACGTCGTGTTTAACTGGGACCATTTCTTCCCGCTTTACGGTGACCCCGACGGTCCGCATTTCGAGTGCTGGACGATGCTCGGCGCATGGGCCGAACAGACCTCGCACATCGAAATCGGCGCCCTGGTTACCTGTAACTCCTACCGCAATCCGGACCTGCTGGCCGATATGGCCCGCACCGTCGACCGGATTGCCAACGGCCGGCTCATCCTGGGGATCGGCGCCGGATGGAAATACCGGGACTATCGGGAGTATGGCTACCACTTCGGCACCGCCGGCAGCCGCATCGATGACCTGGGAAGCGCGCTTCCCCGCATCAAGGCTCGGCTCGCCCGGCTCAATCCGCCACCGGCGCGCCAGATGCCCCTGCTGATCGGCGGTGAGGGTGAGCGCAAGACCCTGCGACTGGTCGCCGAGCATGCGGATATCTGGCACAGCTTCGCCACCGGGGACACCTACCCGCATAAGTCGGCCGTGCTGGCCGAGCACTGCACCGCCGTCGGGCGTGACCCGGCCAGCATCGAACGCGCGGCGGCGGTCGGCGGGGAAACCGGGGCGGGCCGGGCGCCCGCCGAACTCGTCGCCGAGGCGGAAGTGTTGGCCGGTCTCGGGGTGACGCTGCTGACCATCGGCTCCAGCGGCCCGGAGTACGACCTGACCGGCGCTGAAGCGCTGTGCCGCTGGCGGGACACGCTTTGATATGTAATTCGTTTTGTCAACCAGGCAGGGGGAAGCAGGCGCCGCGGCCGTCGCCGGGCGCCTGCTTCCGGTTGACCGAATCGTCCCGGTTGGCGAGCGTGTCGAGGTTGTCGACGCGGGTGTCAAGTCTGATATTCGCGGGTTGGTTACCGCAGGACGGACTGTTCTGCTGGAGTGGATCGCGGATCTAGAGGTCGAGCGTCATCATGTTGTCAGGCAACAGGATTGCTCATAAAGCGTTCGCGGGTCACTCCCAGGCGCTGCCGCCACCAGGCTCGATTCGGGCAGTTGTGGAGGGCGCGGGTTTAGCTGTCGAGGACCGCCAGTGACCAGCACCAGCCCGCCAGTTCGCGGGCGATCGCGGTGTTGGCGACCACCGGGCGCTTGTTACGGGCATCGAAGCGACACCAGCGCTCGTGCAGGCGCCGGTTGGCCTGTTGGCCGCGCGCCCGTGCTGCCGGGCTGGCCGCGTCCCAGCGGCGCCGCATCACCATTCCGGGTCGGTAGGGCTGGCGGTGATGCCAGGCCGCCTCGATGAGCAGTCGGCGGGCGTGGCCGTTGCCGGTCTTGGTGATCGCCCCCTGCGAGCGGGAAGCCCCCGAGCTGTACTCGCATGGCACCAGACCCAGGTAGGCGCCGATCGAGCGGCCGGTCAACCGGTGCCAGTCGCCGATCTCGACGGCCAGCCCAAACGCCGTCAGCGTCGAGACCCCGCGCAGACAACCCAGCCGGGTCACCACCGGGGTGTAGGCGCTGTCGGCGGCCAACTTGGCGATCGCCTCGTCGAGGCGGTTACGGCGATCCACGGTGGCCAGCATCGTGTCCAGTGCCGTGTCGTAGGTGAGCTGCAACGCCGGTGCGTCAAACCGCTGCCGCTGCAGCCACAGTTCGTGCTTGCCGGTCCAAGTTCCTCCACCGGAATAGATAACCCCCTGCCGCAACAGCAGTTTCGACAATCGATGCCGGGCACTCATCAGATCCCCGCGGCAGTCCTCTCGTGCCCGCACCAGATCTCGGGCCGCCTCCTGCTCGGCGCTGGGAACCGTGACCTCCACAATCTGACCCAAATGCAGCAACCGGGCCAGATGCGCCGCATCACGGGCATCGGTCTTGACCCGATCCCCGGTCGGGCGTTGCAGCTTCGACGGAGCGGCCACCAGACACATCACCCCAGCCGCCACCAGAAAGCGCGCCAGACCGAACCCCGTCGGGCCAGCCTCATAGGCCACCGCGACCCGGCCCGGCAACGATCGCAACCACTCCAAAATCTCCTGATAATCCGGGGTCAACCGACGTTCGAATACCTCACCGGTATCTCCGTCCAACGCGCACCCAACCACCGACCGCGCATGCACATCCAAACCAACACTCGTACGCTGAACCTTCACTGGGGCCTCCCACATCTTGTGGCTCTACCGGCCAGGACCCGTTTCCTGTCGGCAACCCACGTTCACATGTGAGCGAGACCCCAGCCCCCCATACCGTCTAGCTGCGGTGCTGACCGTGATAGCGACTCGACACCGCGTCGACGAGGGGCGCGGGATCGTCGCCCCGCGTGCCGGAGCGGCCGGACGGGCAGCTGTCCCGATACCTTGGCGGTTATGACCTGCAACGTCGCTGCGGCCCGCCAATTCGGCCAGCGGCTGCTGGCGGTGACCGCAGCGATCCTTCTGGTGTGCGCTCTGGGAGCTCCCGTGCCCGCAAAGGCCGATGCCGATCAGTGCTCGCCACCCGGGGCCGACGCTGCGATCGCGCTACCGAGGAAGCTGGCCACGGCCAATCGCCCCCATGAGGACAAGTACACGACCGCCGACGTCGAACCGCTGAACTCGGTGGACGTCGGCGCGTTGGGTCTGGCCACACCCGGGACCCTGACGGTCGCCACGGTGACACAGGCGCCGCCGACCGCCTGCGTCAACTCCGGCGGGCGGTTCAGCGGCTTCGACAATGAGCTGCTGCGAGCGATCGCCGCCAAGCTGGGTTTGCGGGTCACCTTCGTGGGCACCGACTTTTACGGCTTGCTGGCGCAGGTGGCAGCGCGGCGCTTCGACGTCGGCTCGGCGTCGATCACCGCCACCGACGCGCGCCGGCGCACGGTCGCCTTCACCAACGGCTATGACTTCGGCTACTTTTCGCTGGTCGTGCCCGCCGGCTCCGCGGTCACCGGCTTCGGCGATCTCACCCGGGGACAGCGGATCGGCGTGGTCCAGGGCACGGTGGAAGACGCCTACGTCGTCGAGACCCTACATCTGCAACCGGTGAAATTCCCCGACTTCATCACCGCCTACGCCAGCGTGAAAACCCGTCAACTCGACGCCTGGGTGGCGCCCGCGCTCGAGGCCTTGAACGCGGTGCGCCCCGGTGACCCGGCCGCGATCGTCGCGCACACCTTCAGCCTGGGCAACTACGTGGCGTACGCGGTCGCCAAGGAGAACCGCCGGCTGCTCGCGGCGTTGAATTCGGGGCTGGACGCGGTCATCGCCGACGGCACCTGGTCACAGCTGTACACCGACTGGGTTCCTCGCCCGCTGCCGCCCGGATGGCGGCCCGGGTCCAAGGCGGCGTTGACCCCCCACCTACCCGACTTCGCCGCGATCGCCGCCCGCCACCACCGGGCGGTGGACGAACCGGTCCCGCCCAAGTCCACGCTGGCGCAGTTACGGGACGCCTTTTTCGATTGGGATCTCTATCGGCGGGCGATCCCCGTCCTGCTCACCACCGGGCTGCCCAACACGCTGATCCTGACGATCAGCGCCACCGTCATCGGCCTGGTGTTCGGCATGGTGCTGGCGGTCGCCGGGATTTCGCGCAGACGCTGGCTGCGCTGGCCGGCTCGGATCTACACCGACATCTTCCGCGGTCTGCCCGAGGTGGTGATCATCCTGCTCATCGGGCTTGGTGTCGGACCGCTGGTGGGCGGGCTGACCGGTAACAACCCGTATCCGCTGGGGATAGCGGCGTTAGGGCTGACCGCCGCGGCGTATATCGGCGAGATTTTCCGCTCCGGCATCCAAAGCGTCGACCCCGGGCAACTCGAAGCCGCCCGCGCGCTGGGATTCAGTTACCCCGCCGCTATGCGTCTGGTGGTGATCCCCCAGGGCATCCGACGGGTGCTGCCCGCGCTGGTGAACCAATTCATCGCTTTGCTGAAAGGCTCCGCCTTGGTGTACTTCCTGGGCCTAGTCGCCGGGCAGCGCGAACTGTTCCAGGTTGGTCGCGACTTCAACGCGCAGACCGGCAGCCTGTCACCCCTGGTTGCGGCCGGCGCCTTTTACCTGATGCTGACGATTCCGCTGACCCACCTCGTCAACCTGATCGATGCCCGACTGCGCCGGGGCCGGGCCTCCACCGTTCCGGACACACCGGAACTGATCGGCTCCACGGCGGAGATGACGTGACAGGCGGGTTGACGCGGGTCCCATCGGTATCCCTGGCGGGCCGGGATATTCATCTGTCATTGGGCAAAAATGCGGTGCTGCGCGGCGTCGACATCGAGGTGCCCGCCGGCCGGACGGTTGCGGTGATCGGGCCGTCGGGCTCAGGCAAATCGACGTTGCTGCGCACGTTGAATCGCCTTTATGAGCCCGACCGGGGTGACATCCTGCTCGACGGCCGCTCGGTGCTGGGTGACGACCCCGACCGGCTGCGTCAGCGAATTGGCATGGTGTTCCAGCATTTCAACCTCTTCCCGCATCGCAGCGTGCTGGACAACGTCATGCTGGCTCCCCGCAGGCTGCGGCGGTTGCCGGCCGACGCCGCCCGGGAATTGGCGCTGGCTCAATTGGACCGCGTCGGCTTGAAACACCAGGCCAACGCCCGGCCCGGAACGCTATCCGGCGGTCAACAGCAGCGGGTCGCAATCGCCCGGGCCCTAGCGATGACGCCGCAGGTGATGTTTTTCGACGAGGCAACCTCGGCGCTCGATCCTGAACTGGTCAAAGGTATTTTGGCGCTGATCGCCGATCTCGGCGCCGACGGGATGACGATGCTGGTCGTCACCCACGAGATGGGCTTCGCCCGCTCGGCATCGGATGTTGTCGTTTTCATGGATCACGGCAAGGTGGTGGAAACCGGCTCACCCGAGCGAATATTTGAGGCGGCTCAGACGGAACGGCTGCAACGGTTTTTATCTCAAATACTTTGATTGTTTACACAATTTCGTAGTTCCCGCCGGCCGGTTACGTTAGACTGGCAAATCATGTCGGACAGGGGAACGACCGCGCCCGGGGTGACGCAGTTGGCGGAGGGGCTGCACCGCGCGCTGTCCAAACTGTTTTCCCTGCTGCGCCGTGGTGACCCCACCGGCGCCGCCGTCGCCGGTGAGCTGACTCTCGCGCAGCTGTCGATCCTAGTCACCCTGCTCGATCAGGGTCCGATGCGGATGACCGACCTGGCCGCGCACGAACGGGTCCGCACCCCCACCACCACGGTGGCGATCCGCCGGTTAGAGAAGCTCGGGCTGGTGAAACGGTCGCGGGATCCCGCCGATCTGCGTGCCGTACTGGTCGACATCACCCCGCGCGGGCGGGCGGTCCACAGCGAGGGGCTGGCCCGCCGCCGAGCCGTTCTGGCGGCGATGCTGAGCCAGCTCTCCGAGTCCGACCGGGAAATCTTGGCCAAGGCGCTGGGGCCGCTGGAGCGGCTGGCCTCCGGGGATCCGGTGGCTGGCGCAGCGGACGTTTCCCCCGAACCCCAGCGGGCGTGAGAACCCCCCATTGCCACATGCCAACAGCCCTTATCACCGGCGCGAGCCGAGGAATCGGCGCGGCGATCGCCACCGCCCTTGCGCCCACCCACACGCTGCTGTTGGCGGCGCGCCCCTCGGCCCGACTTGAGGCGGTCGCCGGTGGCCTTGGGGCCACCAGTTGGCCGCTCGATTTGACCGACACCGACGCGATCTCCGCCCGTGCCGGGGATCTGGCCGAGCTTGACGTGCTGGTGCACAACGCCGGGGTGTCGATCCCCGGACATGTCGGTGAGTCGAACATCACCGACTGGCGCGCCACCTTCGATGCAAATGTCTTCGGTGCGGTCGCGCTCACCCTGGCGCTGCTACCGGCATTGCGGCGCGCCCACGGCCACGTGGTGTTCATCAACTCCGGGTCGGGACTTAGGGTTTCGCCGGGCATGGCCTCGTATTCGGCCAGCAAGTTTGCGTTGCGTGCGTTCGCGGATTCGCTGCGCCAAGACGAGCCGGCGCTGCGGGTGACTACCGTGTACCCCGGCCGCACCGATACCGACATGCAGCGGGAATTGGTCGCTTTCGAGGGCGGGCACTACGACCCGGCCGACTTTTTGCGGCCGGACACCATCGCCGGGATTGTCGCCGAGGTGTTGAACACGCCCCCCGATGGCCATGTTCACGAGGTCGTGATCCGCCCCCGCGGACACTAGACAACCAGGTTGACCAGTCGGCCGGGCACCACGATCACCTTCTTGGGGGTAGCACCGCCCAGGAACGCCTGCACTTTCTCATCGGCTAGAGCCGCGGTTCGCATGGTCTCGGCGTCGGCGCCGGCGGCCACCGTGATGCGCCCGCGTACCTTGCCATTGACCTGCACCGGGTATTCAACGGTGTCTTCGACCAGGTAGGCGGGATCGGCGACCGGGAACGGACCGTGGGCCAGCGAGGTGCTGTGACCCAGCCGTTGCCACAGCTCCTCGGCCAGATGCGGGGCGAGCGGGGCCAGCATCAGCACCAGCGGCTCCACCGCTGCGCGGGGTACCGAGTCGCGATGCTCTTTGGTGAGATGGTTGGTGTATTCGATCAGCTTGGCTACCGCAGTGTTGTTGCGCAGCGCCGCGTAATCGTCGGAGACACCGGCGATGGTGCGGTGCAGCAGCCGCAGCGTGGCCTCATCTAACTCGGCGTGATCGACGACCCGGGTTTCCCCGGTGCACTCATCGACCACCAGCCGCCACACTCGTTGCAAAAAGCGGTATGCACCGACGACGTCTTTGGTGGCCCACGGCCTCGAGGCTTCCAACGGCCCCATGAACATCTCATAGACCCGCAGGGTGTCCGCGCCGTAGTTGTCGCAAATCTCGTCCGGGGACACCGAATTCTTCAGGCTTTTACCGATTTTGCCGAATTCTTGGAAGACTTCGATCTCGCCGTCCGGTCCGGGGTAGATGAACTTGCCGTCCCGCTCGATCACTTTTTCGGCCGGGACGTAGGAGCCGCGGGCGTCGGTGTAAGCGAAGGCCTGGATGTAGCCCTGGTTGACCAGCCGGCGGTAGGGCTCGCGGGAGCTGACATGGCCTAAGTCATACAGGACCTTGTGCCAGAACCTCGAATACAACAAGTGCAGCACGGCGTGTTCCACGCCACCGACGTACAGGTCGACGCCTCCGGGATCGTCCGGACCGTGCTCTGCCGGCCGTGGGCCCATCCAGTAGGCTTCGTTTTCCTTGGCACAGAACCGCTCCGAGTTGTGCGGATCGGTGTAACGAAGTTCATACCAAGAACTTCCCGCCCACTGCGGCATCACGTTGGTGTCACGGGTGTAGGGCTTCAACCCGTCGCCCAGGTCCAGCTCGACATGCACCCATTCGGTCGCCTTGGCCAGCGGTGGCGACGGCTCGCTGTCGGCGTCCTCCGGATCGAACAGGACCGGCTGGTAGTCCGTCACGTCCGGTAGCTCAACGGGCAGCGCCGACTCCGGCAGCGGGTGCGGACGTCCGTCACTGTCGTAGACGATCGGGAACGGCTCACCCCAATACCGTTGCCTGGCAAAAAGCCAGTCTCGCAACTTGTACTCAACACGGGCCCGGCCGCGGCCGTCGGCTTCCAAACGGGCGATGACGGCCTGTTTGGCCGCGGCCACGTCCATGCCGTCGAGGTAACCCGAGTTCACCAGCACGCCGTCACCGGTATACGCAGCTTGTGAAATGTCCCCGCCGGCAATGACTTCGATGACCGGTAGGCCGAACTCGCGGGCGAACTCCCAGTCACGCTGATCGTGACCGGGGACCGCCATGATCGCCCCGGTGCCGTAGCCCAGCAGCACATAGTCGGCAATGAAAATCGGCACCGGGGCGCCGTTGACCGGGTTGCTCGCGTAGCTGCCCAAAAAGACGCCGGTCTTCTCCTTGTATTCCTGGCGCTCCAAGTCTGATTTCGCGGCGATCGCGCGACGATAGGCCGCGACGGCCGCCGCGGGGGAGGGTGCGCCGAAGGTCCACCGCGGGTCAACCCCGTCCGGCCAGGACGTCGCCACCAGCCGGTCGACCAGATCATGCTCGGGGGCCAGCACCAAATAGGTGGCGCCGAACAGGGTGTCGGGGCGGGTGGTGAACACCTCGATGTCGACGGCCTCACCGTCAGCGGTAATCGCCGAGAACAGCGCCGACGCGCCGCTGGAGCGGCCGATCCAGTTGCGCTGCATGGTCTTGACCTTCTCCGGCCAGTCCAGCAGTTCGAGGTCGTCGAGCAGTCGATCGGCGTAAGCGGTGATGCGCATCATCCACTGCCGCAACCGTTTGCGGAACACCGGGAAGTTTCCGCGGTCGCTGCGCCCGTCAGCGGTGACCTCTTCGTTGGCCAGAACGGTGCCGAGGCCGGGGCACCAGTTCACCCACGCATCGGCCCGGTAGACCAGTCGGTATCCGTCGATCACATCTGCCCGCTCGCCGGCCGACAACGTGCCCCAGTCCCGGCCATCGTCCAGACGGCGTATGCCCGCGTCGAGTTCGGCGACAAGCTCGCTGATCGGCCGCGCCTTGTTGGTCGTGGTGTCAAACCAGGCATTGTAGATCTGCAGGAAGATCCACTGCGTCCACTTGTAGAACTCGACATCGGTGGTCGCGAAGCTGCGCCGGCTGTCGTGGCCGAAACCCAGCCGGCCCAGCTGGCGCCGGAAGTTAACGATGTTGGCTTCGGTCCTGGCGCGCGGGTGAGTGCCGGTCTGCACCGCGTATTGCTCGGCAGGCAACCCAAATGCATCAAATCCCAACGCGTGCAGGACGTTACGACCACGCATCCGGTGATACCGAGCATAGACGTCGGTGGCAATGTAGCCCAGGGGGTGCCCCACGTGAAGGCCCTCGCCGGACGGATACGGGAACATGTCCTGCACGAACAGCTTGTCCCGGGGCACCGGTGAGCCGTCCGCCGGAGCCAGTGAGCCAACCGGATTGGGCACGTTGAAGGTCCCTAACCGCGCCCAGGTGTCCTGCCAGGCCCGTTCGATACGGCCGGCCAACTCCGCGGTGTATCGATACCGCGGCACGCCGGAGTCCGCGTCGGGCGCCCCCGGGTGGTGTCCGGGCGCGGCGGTCCTGGATTCGGTCACGTCAACAGGGTATAAGGGCAGCGTCTCCTGACCCGCGGCGCACGCGTTGATCTCGGTTGCGTTGCGGACCGGTCAGAGCTTCGTCCCAGCTCGATACCAGGCCTGGCGGTCACCGCCCAGCGGTGGTTACAGTCAGCCTCTGACGACCAGGGCCGTCGGGGAAGGACCATCGCACATGGTTGAGCTTGCCCGCAGCCGGCGGGTAGCGGCAGCAGTATTGGCCGGGGGCCTCACTCTCGGGATAGCCGGTATCACCGCTGGCGCGGCCACCACGGCAGCCGCGGAGCCCACGCTGCCGTCGCCGTCGAACCCCACGCCGACGACGGTCACCCCGACCGCAGCGGCCAGTCCCGAAATGGTCGGCACCGGCAGGTCCGGCGCGATGCCCTCGGCGATGCCCCACCCGTTCTTGTCGCCGATACCCCCCGCACCGCCAGGGCCATCCGCTGGGACCGCGGCGCCACCGGTTCCCGCCGGCTCTGAGACGCTACGAGATTACCTGCAGGCCAAGGGGATCAAATTAGAACCCCAAACTCCCCAAACCCTCAAAGCTCTCGACATCACCGTGCCGATGCCCACTGGCTGGGCGCCGGTACCTGATCCAAATGTGCCCGACGCGTTCGTGGTGATCGCCAATCGACCCGGTCGGAGCCTCTACACGTCCAACGCCCAGGTGGTGGTGTACAAACTGGTCGGCGACTTCGACGCCCGCCAGGCCATCGCCCACGGCTACGTCGACAGCCAGCAGCTGCCCGCCTGGAAAACAACCCGTGCCTCAATGGCCGATTTCGGGGGTTTCCCGTCGTCGATCATCGAGGGCACCTATCGCCAAAATGACCTGACCCTGAACACCTCACGACGTCATGTGATCGCCAGCACCGGGCCGGAGCACTACCTGGTGTCGCTGGCGGTGTCCACCGACGTCGCCCAAGCCGTCGCCGAGGCGCCGGCCACCGACGCCATCGTTAACGGGTTTCGGGTCACCGTGTCGTCCCCCACGACTGCGCCACCGGTGTCACCGGCCGGCCGGTGATGCACTTTGCGCCGTCACGGGTTGACGCGTGCACCCATCGCACCGGCCGAAAACCGCCGTAGGCATCACGGCGGTTTTCGGTGTCATCAGTTCCGGCTGACATCAATCGGATGCGTGGCGAGCAACGACAAGGGCAACGGCTGGCGTCGCAGCGCCCGCCCCCATAAGTCGGCTCCGGGTCCGGCCAGAACGTCGGATGGCAACGCCGACAACACGATCCAATCGTCGCGCTCGATTTCGTTTTCGAGTTGACCGGTGGTCCAGCCGGAATAGCCAGCGAAGATGCGGATCCCTTCCACCAGCGGTGCGATCGTTTCCGGGTCGGCCTCCAGGTCGACCATCGCGATCCGTCCGGACACGTGCCGCAGGGCCGGGCTGGACTGCAGATCGGCGCCCACCCGCAATGTCGCCAGGCACAACGCCGCATCATTTTTGACGGGCCCCCCGATGAACACGGTTTTCGGTTTGGCCGCCAGGCGGGCCCACTTCGGCAGCACGTTGTAGACGGCGGTTTCGCTGGGCCGGTTCAGCACCACACCTAACGTGCCGCCCTCGTTGTGTTCAATGATGTAGATCACGGTGCGACGAAATGTCGGCTCCAGCAGGTCGGTGCTGGCCAGCAGCAGCGTCCCGGCTCGCACTCGATGCGCAGCGGGTGCGACGTAGTCTTCGGGATCTTCGGGCGGCACCACTCCACCATCATGACATCCCACAACACTCCGGTGGCGAGCACGCGCGGTCGCCGTGCACCGCCTATCCAACCGCCGCCGGCCAGGGGATCGGCGGGCCACGAGTAGGGTGCAGGTGTGGCCCATCTCGCTTCGATCGTGGCTGATCTACGGGCCGAGAGTGACGCGCTTGACGCACTGGTCGCACCATTAGCCGCCGGTCGCTGGTCCGAGCCCACGCCCGCACCGGGGTGGACGATCGCTCATCAGATCGGGCACCTGTTGTGGACCGATCGAGTCGTGCTCACCGCGCTCACCGACGAAGCTCGCTTCGCGGATCTGCGGGCAGCCGCATCGGCCAACCCCACCGGGTTCATCGACGCCGCCGCCGCCGAAGCCGCGGCAACACCCCCGGCCCGGCTGCTCACCGACTGGCGGCACACCCGGACACGGCTGCAGGAGGCACTTCTGATCGCACCCGAGGGTCGTAGGCTGCCGTGGTTCGGTCCCCCGATGGGTGTGGCTTCGATGGCCAGCGCGCGGCTCATGGAAACCTGGGCTCACGGTCTTGATGTGGCCGATGCCCTCGGCGTCACAAAGCCCGCTACCGTGCGGCTGCGCCCGATCGCGCATCTCGGCGTGCGCACCCGCGATTACGCGTTCGCCATTAACGGCCTGGCCCCACCGGCTGAGCCGTTTTTCGTGGAACTGCGTGCTCCCGATGGCGCTGTGTGGTCCTGGGGCCCGCCGGCGGCGGTCCAACGGGTGACCGGCTCCGCCGAGGACTTTTGCTATCTGGTCACCCAGCGCCGACCGCTGAACACACTCGATATCACCGCCGACGGTACCGATGCGCGACGCTGGGTGGGTATCGCTCAGGCCTTCGCCGGCCCACCCGGCCCCGGTCGATGAGCACCGTGCGCGAAGAGAGCCAGGGCACCCTTGGAGGCAGCGAAGGCTAGTTCAAAGCGGCGGCGCTGTCGGCGGTGCCGTCGCCGTCGCCGTCTTTGAGCTTGACGTCCCACCGTCCATCACCGTCGATATCCACATACGCGGTGTCGAAAACGCCGGCGTCATTGGCCAGCAGCACACGGTCGGCGGTGCCGTCGCCGTCGTTGTCGAGCAGGCGGTCATCGGCGCGCCCGTCGGCGTCGAAGTCGACCAGCGGCGCGCCGTTGTGCTCGACACCGTCGAGGCCGAACCAGCGCACCTGCCCACCCCGGTCCACCGCAACCTTCCACGTCCCGGACCCGTCGTCGGTGAAGTACGCCTCCGGGGTGCCGTCATTGTCGAGGTCGAGCACGGCGTGATCGGCGACTCCGTCGCCGTCTAAATCGGCCAGCGCATCGTCACGCGTGCCGTCGCCATCGAAATCCAGGCCAATCGCATCGAGCCGGCCGTCACCGTCGAGATCGAGGTCGGGTTGCCCCTCCCATATCCTCGCGGTTCCGCCGCCGTCACCCAGGCAGTACTCCATGACCGTTCTGACGCCGGGTGACCGCTACCGGTTCCCGCGCGAGCGCCACCAGGCCAGCAGCTCGGCGGTCGCCTCCTCGCGGCTGAGCGGCCCGCGGTCCAGACGCAACTCCTTGAGATAGCGCCATGCCTCGCCCACCTGAGGACCGGGCGGGATACCGAGGATCTCCATGATTTGGTTACCGTCCAGGTCGGGACGTATCCGCTCGAGGTCCTCGCGGGCGGCCAGGGCCGCGATGCGGGCTTCTAGCTCGTCGTAGCTGGCCTGCAGTCGCGCGGCCCGGCGCGCGTTGCGGGTAGTGCAATCCGCGCGCACCAGCTTGTGCAGCCGAGGCAGCAGCGGCCCCGCATCGGTGACATAGCGGCGTACCGCCGAGTCGGTCCACCTGCCCTCGCCATAACCGTGAAAACGCAGGTGCAGGTACACCAGTTGCGAGACGTCGTCGACCATTTGTTTGGAATACTTCAACGCCCGCAACCGTTTTCGCGCCATTTTGGCGCCAACCACTTCGTGATGGTGAAAGCTGACACCACCGTCGGGCTCCAGGCGGCGGGTGGCCGGCTTACCGATGTCGTGCAGCAACGCCGCCCACCGCAATACCAGATCGGGGCCCTCGTCCTCCAGGTCGATTGCCTGCCGCAGCACGGTCAGCGAATGCTGGTACACGTCTTTGTGCTGATGGTGTTCATCGATGGCCATCCGCATGCCCCCCACCTCCGGTAGCACCACCTCGCCCAGCCCGGTCTGCACCATCAGATCGATGCCCGCGACCGGGTCGGCGCCGAGCAGCAGCTTGTCCAGTTCGGCGGCCACCCGCTCGGGGCTGACCCGGGCCAGCTGCGGTGCCATCTCTTTGATCGCCGCCCGGACCCGCGGGGCGACGGTGAACCCGAGCTGCGAGACGAACCGCGCAGCCCGCAGCATGCGCAACGGGTCATCACCGAAGGACACCGCCGGCGCCGTCGGGGTGTCCAGCACACGGGCCCGCAAAGCGGCCAAACCGCCCAACGGGTCCAGGAATTCGCCTGGCCCCTTCGGCGTGATCCGCACCGCCATCGCATTCACGGTAAAGTCGCGACGCATCAGGTCGTCATCGAGTCGATCGCCGAAAAACACCTCCGGGTGACGCGATACCTGGTCGTAGCGATCCGCGCGGAACGTGGTGAATTCCAGCCGGTGATCCCCTTTGGCCACGCCGACCGTCCCGAACTCGATACCGGTGTCCCACAACGCATCCGCCCACGCCCTGACGATCTGCTGCACGTCTGCCGGGCGGGCGTCGGTGGCGAAGTCAAGGTCGGGGCTCAACCGGTCGAGCAATGCGTCTCGCACCGACCCGCCGATTAGGTAGAGCTCGTGTCCCGCGGCAGCGAATAACGTGCCCACTTCGCCCAGGAGTTTGACGTGCCGATTCAACGCAACCGCAGCGGTTGTCAGCAGGTCGGCATGCTGGGCGGTTTCGGACACGTCCGATCAGCGTAGTCGTGCGTCGATGTCCGCCGCCCACGGCCGGAAAAGAGGATCACCCGCCAATCCCGGTCGCTCGTGACCGGGCGCCTTGCCGGTGCGTTCGCGCCACGATTCCGGCGAGTGCGCCGATGACACCGCCCCGATGCCAGCTACTATCGCTTGGGTGTCGGACGGCGAAAAAGCCCAACCGCGTCGGCGCCGCAGTCGCCGTCGCCGTCGCCGCGCTGGCGATGCAACCGCCAGCCGGGTCGACAGCCAAACGGCCGGCGGTGTCACCGAGGTGACCGGCAAAGCGCAAAAACGTCGCGCCCGGAGATTCTCCCGTGGCCCTGAGCGGTTGCGCACGCTGCACGAAATCTCAGCCGGTGGGCTGGTGGTCGACGGCATCGACCGACCGCGTAAGGAGCAGCTCGCGGTCGTGATCGGCCGTGTCGACCGCCGGGGCCGGATGCTGTGGTCGCTGCCCAAGGGGCACATTGAAGTCGGTGAAACCGCTGAGCAAACGGCTATTCGCGAGGTGGCCGAGGAGACCGGGATCCGAGGCCGCGTGTTGGCCGCCTTGGGGCGCATCGATTATTGGTTCGTCACCAATGGGCGGCGGGTGCACAAGACCGTGCACCATTACCTGATGCAGTGCTCCGGCGGAGAGCTCTGCGAAGAGGACCTCGAGGTGGCCGAGGTGGCGTGGGTGCCGCTCGAGGAACTGCCTTCTCGACTGGCGTACGCCGACGAACGCCGACTGGCCGAAGTGGCCGATGAGCTGATCGACAAGTTGCAAACTTACGGCCCGGCCGCCTTGCCGCCGCTGCCGCCCAGCACACCGCGGCGACGCCCGCAGACGCATTCGCGCAGCCGCCAATACCTGGGGCTTACCGCACCGGGCCGAAAGAGTCGTCGCGGTCCCAGCCCGTGATTACCCAGCGGCTTCGGCGGGCAGCCGTCGTGCGCCTCGCCGTGGTGGCCGGCATCGGAGCCGGTTTGGGGGCCTTGCTCGCCCTTCCCGCGGCCGCTCCACCCGCCTTGGCGGGCGAACCCGGCACAACGCCGTTTGTTGTTGTCCGTGTCGACCATGTCTCTCCCGACGTGATCACCACCACCAGCGAGGCCGTCGTCACTCTCACCGGAACCGTGAGTAACGTCGGGGACCGCCCGGTCCGGGATGTGATGGTGCGTCTCGAACGTGCAGCGGCTGTCACCTCATCGGCGGGCCTGCACACCGTTCTCGACGGCGGCACCGATCAATACCAGCCGGTGACCGACTTCGTCACGGTGGCGGCCGACCTGCAACGTGGCCACGACGTCGCCTTCACCCTCGCTGCCCCGGTGCACTCGTTAACGACACCGGCATTGGGCATCGAGCAGCCCGGTATTTACCCACTGCTGGTAAACGTCAACGGCACACCCGACTACGGCGCACCGGCCCGCCTCGATGACGCCCGGCTGCTGCTGCCGGTAATCGGGGTGCCGCCTTACCCGGCGGACACGTCTGCCAACACGCTGGCCTCGGTGGTTGCCCCGGACACCTCGAAACCGGTGCAGATCACCATGCTGTGGCCGCTGGCCGACCGACCCCGGTTGTCTCCGGGCGTGCCCGGTGGCACCGTACCCGTCCGGCTGGTGGACGACGATCTGGCCACGTCACTGGCCCCGGGCGGTCGGCTGGACATCATGCTCTCCGCAGTCGAGTTCGCCACCAGCCGTGACGTCGATCCTGGCGGCGAGGTCAGCCGCGCGCTGTGCCTAGCCGTCGACCCAGACCTGCTGGTCACCGTCAATGCGATGACCGGCGGCTACGTCGTTTCCAACTCATCAGCCGGCAACGACCAACAACCGGGGACCCCGACACACCCGGGGAGTGGGCAGGCTACCGCGGTGCTCTGGCTGGACCGGTTACGTGCCCTGGCGCGCCGGGTGTGTGTGGTGGCGACCCCCTACGCGCAGGTCGACCTGGACGCCTTGCAACGCGTCGGCGACCCCGGGCTCAACGAGATCGCCACCCGGGGTGCCGGCGACATTGTCGACCAAATCCTTGGCGTCAGGTCTATCAGGGGCGCCACCTTGATCCCGGACAGCTCGCTAACCGCTCGTGCCGTCGAGCTGCTCGGCGCCAACGGCGACACGGTGGTTATCGCGCCCGCCGAGCTTATCGGGCGCGACTCGGAGGCCGGCGGGCCCGCCGTGGCCAATGTCCGGCCACGCCGGGTATCTGCGCAGATAGTTACCGCACCGTTTGACCCGGCGGTGGGTGCCGCACTGGCGGCGGTGGGTGCCGAGCCGGTGGTGCCCACCTACCGGGATGCCTCGTGGGCCGCTCGACTCAGGCACGATTCGGGCACCGCCCGCCGTCAGGATGCTTTGGGTTCCATGCTGTGGCGCAGCTTGCAGCCCGACGTCGCACCACGCACCCAGGTTCTGGTGCCGCCGGCGTGCTGGAGCCTGCACGCCGAAGACGCGCACGCCATCCTGACCACCCTGGCCACCGCCATTCACGCGGGCCTGGCGGTACCGCGGTCGCTGCCGGCGCTGATCGCCGACGCCGCTGCCGTCGCCGAGCCCCAGCCCCTAGACCCTCCCGCCGGCATTCGCGGCCGTTTCGATGACGACGTCGTCGCCCAGATCGCCGGTCAGGTAGGTCGGCTGTGGGGGCTCACCTCTGCGTTGAGCACCGACGCCCGCACCGGGTTGACCGGTATGCAGTACACCGCGCCACTGCGCGAGGACATGCTGCGGGCCCTAAGCCAGTCCGAGCGGCCCGCCACCCGCAACGGACTGGCTCACCAGCGGTTGCGGATCGTGGGCAACACCATCAACGACTTGTTCGCCGCGGTAACCATCGTCAATCCCGGCGGGTCATACACCCTGGCCACCGAACACAGCCCGCTCCCGCTGGCGTTGCATAACGGCTTGGCCGTTCCGATCCAGGTGCGGCTGCACGTCAACGCTCCGCCCGGTATGGTCGTCACCGACATTGGCACCGTCGAATTGCCCCCCGGTTATCTGCCACTGCGGGTGCCCGTCGAAGTCCACTTCACCCAGCGTTTCGCCGTCGACGCAGCACTGCGCACTCCAGACGGTTTACCCCTGGGAACACCGGTGCGGTTATCGGTGCACTCTAACGCCTACGGCAAGGTGTTGTTCGCGATCACCCTGACTGCGGCGGCGGTGCTGATAACCCTGGCCGGGCGCCGGCTTTGGCATTGGTTCCGCGGCCAACCCGACCCTGCCGATCTGGATCGGCCAGAACCCGTGTCGGCGAGGCACCCCGGCCCGCACAACGAGGGCGACCGCGGCGGCAACGAAGAGTACCGAGCATGAATCCCGCCAGGCGGTCCTTGCCGCCGGCCCAGCCCCCGCCCCGGCGAGGATCTCCACAATCGGGTCGCCGGCCGGAACTCACCGATGCCGCGCTGGTTTCGCGGTCCTGGGAAGTGGCATTCGCCACGTTGATCAGCCGGATCACCGGATTCATCCGGATCGTGTTGCTGGCCGCTATTCTGGGCGCGGCGCTCGCCAGCGCGTTCTCGGTGGCCAACCAGCTCCCGAACTTGATCGCCGCGCTGGTGCTCGAGGCGACGTTCACCGCGATCTTCGTGCCGGTGCTGGCTCGGGCCGAGCAGGACGACCCCGATCGGGGTGAATCGTTTGTCCGGCGCCTGGTCACGCTGGCTACCAGCCTGCTTGTGGTGACGACCGTGGTAGCGGTGCTGGCCGCTCCCCTGCTGGTGCGCCTCATGCTGGGGCACAATCCCCGGGTCAATGCCCCCTTGACCACCGCGTTCGCCTACTTGCTGCTGCCGCAGGTGATTTTCTACGGGCTTTCGTCGGTGTTCATGGCGATTCTCAACACGCGCAACGTGTTCGGGCCGCCGGCCTGGGCGCCGGTCGTCAACAACGTCGTCGCAATCGCCGCGCTGGGTGCGTACCTGGCGGTGCCCGGCGAGCTTTCGGTCGACCCGGTTCGGATGGGCAACGCGAAACTGCTGGTGCTGGGCGTCGGCACCACCCTCGGGGTGTGTGCCCAAACGGCGGCGCTGCTGGGGGCGATCCGCCGTGAACGCATTAGTCTGCGCCCGTTGTGGGGCATCGATCAACGGCTCAAACGGTTCGGCGCGATGGCGGCGGCGATGGTGCTCTATGTGCTGATCAGCCAGCTCGGCCTGGTTGTCGCGAACCAAATCGCCAGCGCGGCAGCGGCTTCCGGCCCCGCGATCTACAACTACACCTGGCTGGTGTTGATGCTTCCCTTCGGCATGATCGGGGTGACGGTATTGACGGTGGTGATGCCACGGTTGAGCCGTAACGCCGCCGCCGACGATATCCCGGCCGTCCTCGCCGACCTGTCGTTGGCCACCCGACTGACCATGCTCACCCTGATCCCGACCATAGCGGTAATGACCGTCGGCGGGCCGGCGATCGGCAGCGCACTATTCGCCTACGGCCGTTTCGGTGAAGTCGACGCCGGCTACTTGGGCGCGGCCATCTCGTTGTCCGCTTTCACGTTGATCCCGTACGCTCTGGTGCTGCTGGAGCTGCGGGTTTTCTACGCGCGCGAACAGCCCTGGACACCGATCGCGGTGATCGTCGTCATCACCACGGTCAAAGTCATCGCCTCGGTGCTGGCGCCGCACCTTACCGATGATCGCGAACTGGTTGCCGGGTATCTGGGGCTGGCTAACGGTCTCGGATTCCTGGCGGGCGCGATCGTCGGCTACTACCTGCTGCGGCGCACACTGCTGCCGGGAGGCGGCCACCTCGTCGGTGTCCGGGAGGTGCGCACGGTCCTGGTAACCGTGGCCGCATCGTTGCTTGCGGGTCTGATCGCCCGAGTGCTGGATTGGCTGCTTGGCTTACCCGCCTTGACCATCCACGCCGGGGGCATCGGGTCGCTGCTGCGGCTGCTGGTGTTCACGGTGGTCATGCTGCCCATCATGGCGGTGGTCATGCTGCGCGCCCGGATCCCCGAGGCTCGGGCTGCCCTGGACGCCCTCGGCCGGTGGTTTAGCGGCACGCTGGCGGGGAAACGCCGGACACTGCCACCCCACCGCTGGGTGAAACCCCCGCGCACACCACCAACCGCCGGAAACGCCGCAGCCCATGACGGCGCAAACGCGCCGTTTCGATCCTCCTGCCGCGACCCGGTCACGTACCCTGAACAGTGGAATTGTTTCACTCCGGGGGGATACGGATATTCGCTCCACGAGCCGATTCGGCGTCCGTCTCCCGGACAGGCAGCGGGGACAGGGAAAGGACCGGAGGTGAGCAACGGCCCAACCAACAGCGTCTCACCGAGCGCCACGCCGCAGATCGAACCGCCGCCCGACATTCCCGCGCCGCCCCCGCAGGCCGCCGCGGCGGCCCAGCCACGGTCCGATGGGCCCGACGGCCGATTCCCGGAAGAGGTGCTGCGTGAGCCGATCCCGGACAATCCGCCTCGCGACCAGAACACGCGATCGGCGCTGGCTCACGACGATCTTCACCTGATTCCCGGGGCCCACGTCGCCGGGGGCCGTTATCGGTTGCTGGTTTTTCACGGCGGCGCGCCGCCCCTTCAGTTCTGGCAAGCCCTGGATACCGCGCTGGACCGCCAAGTGGCGTTGACGTTCGTCGACCCGGACGGCGCCCTGCCGGGGGACGAGCTGCAGGGCATCTTGTCTCGTACGCTGCGGCTGAGCCGAATCACCAAACCGGGTATCGCCAGGGTGCTTGACGTTATCCGCCTCGGTGCCGGCGGCTTGGTGGTCGCGGAATGGATCCGGGGCGGTTCGCTTCAGGAGGTAGCCGACACTGCGCCCTCCCCGGTTGGTGCCGTCCGGGCGATGCAGTCGTTGGCCGCGGCCGCTGAGGCGGCCCACCGCATGGGCGTCGCGCTTTCGATCGACCACCCCAGCCGGTTGCGTGTCAGTGTCGCCGGCGAGGTCGCACTGGCCTACCCCGCGACCATGCCCGAGGCGCACCCTCGAGATGACATCCGCGGCATCGGGGCGGCGCTCTATGCGCTGCTGGTCAATCGGTGGCCACTGCCAGAATCCGGTGTGCGCAGCGGATTGGCTCCGGCCGAGCGCGACCGCAGCGGCCAGCCGGTCGAACCCAGCACCATCGACCCTGACATCCCGTTCCAAATTTCTGCGGTCGCCGTCCGGGCTGTTCAAGAGGACGGAGGAATACCCAGCGCCTCAACGCTTTTGAACCTGCTTCAGCAGGCGGCCGCGGTGGCCGACCGCACCGACGTGTTGGCGCCGATCGACGAACCCGCGCCAGCGGCTGCGGTTTTGTCGCCGGTGGCCGGGCCGGATGACGACGTGCTTGCCCGCCGCCGCCGCAACGTCATGGCCGGCATCGGGGCCGGCGTCGCTATCATCGCGGTGGGCCTGTTGGCGTTGGCGTCGGTGCTGAGCCGCATCTTCGGCGATGTCGGCGGTGGTCTCGACAAGGAGCAACTGGGCCTCAATGCGCCCACTACCACCTCGACGGCTGCTCCCCCTCCGGTGACGGTCGGTGGCGTCGTCAAACCCCTGCGGGTCACCGTCTTCTCCCCCGAGGGCGACCCCGACAACCCCGGCCAGGCGGGGCTGGCGATCGACGGTAACCCGGCGACCGCGTGGTCGACCGACATCTATAACGACGCGGTGCCGTTCCCCGGGTTCAAAAACGGTGTCGGGTTACTGCTCCAGCTGCCCAATCCCACCATGGTCGGCGCCGTTGACATCGATGTGTCCAGCACCGGCACCATGGTGCAGATCCGCTCATCACCGACACCCACACCGGCCAAACTTGAGGACACCACGGCATTGACCCCGCCGACCGCGCTGCAACCGGGTCACAACAGGATTGCGGTCAAAGCCTCGTCTCCGACGTCGAATCTGCTGGTGTGGATCTCCACTCTGGGCACCACAGACGGCAAGAGCCGCACCGCGATCTCTGATGTTGTGGTGCACGCGGCGTCCTGACCACCTGGAGTCGGGTCAGGCCGGCACACATCCACCGGGTGAAGTGCCGACGGACGACCGATTGGTTACCGTCCGGCCGTGGAGTTCGGGGGCGAGGTTCGCCGGCAGCGTAGCGATTCGGAATTGCTGGCCGCCCACGTCGCCGGCGACCGCTACGCCTTTCAGGAACTGTTCCACCGTCATCGCCGGCAGCTTCGCCGGCTGGCCCGGCTGACCAGTCGCAACCCTGAAGACGCGGAAGACGCCCTGCAGGACGCCATGCTCTCGGCCCACCGGTCCGCCGGCCACTTCCGCCACGACGCCGCGGTGAGCAGTTGGTTATACCGGATCGTGGTCAATGCCTGCCTGGACCGGCTGCGCCGCGCCAGGGCCCACCCGACGACCACCCTCGATGACGAATATCCGGTTGCCGACCGGACCGCCCAGGCGGACACCGCCATCATGGTTCAGCAGGCCCTGATGCGGCTGCCCAGCGAGCAACGCGCTGCGGTGGTGGCCGTCGACATGCAAGGTTATTCGATCGCTGACGCCGCCCGGATTCTCGGAGTCGCCGAGGGCACGGTCAAAAGCCGCTGCTCGCGGGCACGTGCCCGCCTCGGTGTGCTGTTGGGCTGACCCGCACACCGTCTCGGGGCCGCGGCGTCCTCCCCCGCCGAACCGGAGTCCTTAAAAGGAACTTCGCGGGTGTGGATAGCGGTGATTGTGGGGATCACCGACACTGGGAGCATGGGTGCAGCCGAGCATGATCCGGTCGTCGACGCGCGCATCGCGGCGGCAGCGCAGTCTGCGGACGGTGCCCCGGTCCGCTCCCCGCACCGCGCCGCCCACGCAGCCCGCCCGATCACCTGCCGGGCGAAGACGATTGCCGCCGCAGCGGGTGTGGGTGCCGTCGCCGCTGCGATCGGACTGGGCACAGTTGGCGTTGTCGACGCGCCGGTTACCGTGCCCACCGCCCCCGACACCGTGCAGCACCTCACCGTCTCCTCGCGGGCGTTCCCGATTCCGTTGTCCGACGGCCAGATTTTCGGGCTGCTCGATCACAGCCCTGACTACGGTCCGCTCACCGATGCACCGCGCCGGGTGTCCTGCCTGAACGGCCTCGGCTATTCTTCGTCGACCCGGGTGCTGGGCGCCCGGCCGATCCGGATCAACGGGCACCCCGGTGTGGTGCTGGTGCTGCCCGCGGACCGGCCCGATGAACTCGCCGTACTGGCGGTGGCGCCACGCTGCAGCGCGGCCGATACCGCCGTGTTGGCCAGCACCCTCGTCCGCCGCCCGTAGAGTTAACCGGGAACAAGCTATGCCCGCCCCGGCGTTCGTAGACGTTTGTAGACCCGCTGGACCAGCTTGACGAAAGGTTCGTATGACTGCCACCAGCCCCGTTCATGATGTGATCGTCATCGGTTCCGGTCCCGCCGGGTACACCGCGGCGCTCTACGCGGCCCGCGCACAGCTTGCGCCTTTGGTGTTCGAGGGGACGTCATTCGGTGGCGCGCTAATGACCACCACCGAGGTGGAGAACTATCCCGGCTTCCGTGACGGCATCACCGGACCGGAGCTGATGGACCAGATGCGCGAGCAAGCACTGCGGTTCGGCGCCGACCTGAGGACGGAGGACGTCGTAGCGGCAGCGCTTGACGGTCCGGTCAAATCGGTCACCACTGCCGGCGGACAAACCCACCGGGCGCGGGCCGTCATCCTGGCGATGGGCGCCGCCGCACGGTATCTGCATGTGCCCGGCGAACAGGAGTTGCTGGGCCGCGGCGTGAGTTCGTGCGCCACTTGCGACGGGTTCTTTTTTCGCGGCCAGGACATCGCCGTCATCGGCGGCGGTGACTCGGCGATGGAGGAAGCGGTTTTTCTCACCCGGTTCGCCCGCAGCGTCACGATCGTGCACCGCCGCGAAGAATTTCGGGCCTCGAAAATCATGCTCAACCGGGCACGCGGCAACGACAAGATCCGCTTTATCACCAACCACGTCGTCGTCGCCGTCGAAGGCGATACCACGGTGTCCGGACTGCGCATTCGCGACACCGTCACCGGCGCGGAGTCTACGTTGGCGGTGACCGGGGTCTTCATCGCGATCGGCCACGATCCGCGTTCCGAGTTGGTTCGCGGGATTGTCGACCTCGACCCGGACGGTTACGTGCTGGTAAAGGGACGCAGCACCGCCACTTCGGTGGATGGCGTGTTTGCCGCCGGCGATCTGGTGGACCGAACTTATCGGCAGGCCGTCACCGCCGCCGGCAGCGGCTGCGCCGCCGCAATCGACGCCGAGCGATGGCTGGCGGAACACGCGGGGTCGGACATCTCTCCGAAAACCGCGGCAAACGCGTCAACGGGAGACGCTGACAGTACCGACACCTTGATTGGAGCCCCACGATGACAAAGGCTGAACACCCCGGAGCCACGGTGGAAGTCTCCGACGCAACCTTTGCGTCGGAGGTATTAGGAAACAACCGACCTGTGCTCGTCGACTTTTGGGCAGCTTGGTGCGGGCCGTGCCGGATGGTGGCACCGGTATTGGAGGAGATTGCCGCCGAGAATGCCGACCGGCTTACGGTCGCTAAACTCGATGTGGATGCCAATCCGGAGACCGCGCGCAATTTTCAGGTGGTCTCCATTCCCACCCTCATCTTGTTCAAAGACGGGCAACCGGTGAAGCGGATCGTCGGCGCCAAAGGCAAGGCGGCGTTGCTGCGGGACCTGTCCGACGTCGTCTAGTTTCCGGCATCGTCGCTGTTGATCCGATGTTTAAAAGCGGCCGGCGTCTGAGACAATAACCCGGTAGCCGTGCTCACGGTGATCCATGCTGGCAGTTGGCTCCCGGAGGGTCCTTGTCATGTCGAGTTGCCGCCGCCACTACGTCGAGGCGTTGCGCTGTGGCGACCGCGGCACCGCGGTGGCCGAGATCCGACGCACTCTCGTTGAGTTGGGTCTACTGGATGACTCGGCTGACCACCCCCCCGCGGGAAATCAGGTGCCGTCCGATGTGTTCGACGCGAAGCTTGACCGGGCGGTACGCGCCTTCCAGCAGGATCGCGGGCTACTTGTCGACGGGATCGTCGGGGAGGCTACTTACCGGGCGCTGAAAGAGGCGTCCTACCGGCTGGGTGCTCGTCCGCTGTACCACCAGTTCGGCGCCCCGCTATACGGCGACGACGTCGCCGCCCTGCAGGCCCGCTTGCAGGAACTGGGTTTTTATACCGGCCTGGTCGACGGGTATTTCGGGTTGCAGACCCACAACGCCCTGATGGCTTACCAGCGTGAGTATGGTCTTTACGCCGACGGTATCTGCGGACCGGAAACGTTGCGCTCGTTGTATTTTCTCGGTTCACGGGTTACCGGCGGCTCGCCGCACGCCATCCGTGAGGAAGAGTTAGTCCGCAGCTCCGGCCCGAAACTCTCCGGTAAGCGCATCATCATCGACCCCGGCCGCGGCGGTACCGACCGGGGACTGATCACTCACGGACCGACGGGGCCCATTAGCGAAGCGGATGTGTTGTGGGACTTAGCAAGCCGACTCGAAGGCAGGATGACCGCTATCGGCATGGAAACGTTCCTGTCCCGGCCGATCAGCCGTAGCCCGTCGGATGCCGAGCGCGCCGCCACCGCCAACGCCGTCGGCGCCGACCTGATGATCAGCCTCCGCTGCGCGGCCCTACCTAGTCCGGCCGCCAACGGCGTGGCCTCGTTTTACTTCGGGAACTCCCACGGTTCGGTGTCCACCATCGGGCGCCATTTAGCGGACTTCGTCCAGCGGGAACTGGTGGCCCGTACCGGGCTATGCGACTGTCGCACCCACGGGCGGACGTGGGATTTGTTGAGATTGACCCGGATGCCGACAGTTCAGATCGACGTCGGATACATCACCAACCCCGACGACCGGGCGTTGTTGGTCAAGCCCGAAACCCGAGACGCGATCGCTGAGGGGATCCTGGCGGCGGTCAAACGACTTTACCTGCTCGGCAAAAACGACCGACCCACCGGTACCTTCACCTTTGCCGAGCTACTTGCCCACGAATTAGAGGTGGAACAAGCGGGAAGACTCCGCGATCCCCGGACAGCCGGCCGAAACCGGGCGCTGTAATCCTTCACTCTGCAGCAATCGCTCCAAAGCGGCCTCGACTTCGGCTTTCCACCCTAAGCCCCTGTCCAGCTCCAACCGCAGCCGCGGGAAGTACCGATGGGGCGCGACGACGACAAAGCCGACGTCGCGCAAAAACTCGGCATCGATGACGCACTGCTCGACCGAGCAGTCACCGAACGTCTCCACCACCGGCTGCATGAGCGGGTCGCTTGCCGGCACGTTGTGTAACTCCACGGTCGCCGGTGTGCGTCCGAAGGCCTCCAATGCTCGCACCCCCCGGCGGACCAGCTCCTCGACCACCCGGGCGATCAGGCTCTGCGACAGGTCCTCGGCGGCCCGTCCAGGTTCCACACCCATTGACGTCAGTAGGATGGCGTCGGCCGACACCGGCGCGGTGGGCATTCGACGCGCTCGCGGGACCGTACGTGGCGGCGCGTAGAGCACATACCCGAGGCATGGCGATTCGCTGTCGTCATCATCGGACGTCACGGCGGTAGCGATCTGACCGCAAGATCCCCACTCTAGCATCACCATCGACAGCCAGGCCTCCTTTTCGAACTCGGGATCGGCGAGGTGATGCTCTTTGCCGAGGGTTGCGGGGTCGACTTCCCAAAAGACGCAGCGCCGCGCATGCTTGGGCAATTGTTCAAAGGCTTCGAGCCGCAACGGTGTGATTCGGACAGACACTAGATTGCTGGCCTCCGTGCGTGCTAGTGCTGATGGCCCTGCTCCTTCGCGAGCCGGCTCGGTGCGTATGCCGAAGAGCTGGACTCTTGACCTGCACCCCTAGCAACCCTTTCAGGATAAGAGAGTTTGCCATCACCGAGCTAGTTGGTGCCCGATGACCCTGTCGCCCAGATCCCGGTCGGCGCAGAGCTCCGGTTAGTCGAGGTACAGCTCGGTCGGCGTGTTTCTCCGGGAAAACACCGACCGGGGCGGGGCTTGCGAGCCGATTCGTCCGGTTTGGGTGTGCTCGGCCCGCATCGGCGGGGCGGTGCTGCGGTTATCGGCCGGCGGGCGCTCAAGTCTTCGGCCCGGTCATCATAGCGATAATGCGCTGCAGGTCGTCCACCGAACCGAACTCGACGACGATCTTGCCCTTGCGTTTACCCAGGCTGACCGTGACACGAGTGTCCAACGCGTTGGAGAGCCGCTCCGCAACGTCCTGCAGGCCCGGCATCTGAACGGGTTTACGCTTCGGCGGTACCGATGTGGCCGTTCTTCCGCGGTTGATGAGGGTGACCGCTTCTTCGGTGGCCCGTACCGAAAGGCCTTCGGCCACAATGCGCGCCGCGAGCTCCTCCTGGGCCTCCGGACCGGCCTCCACGGCCAGCAGTGCTCGCGCGTGACCGGCCGACAGCACACCCGCGGCCACCCGCCGCTGTACCGCAATCGGTAGCCGCAGCAGCCGAATCATGTTCGTGATGACCGGGCGTGATCGGCCAATACGGGCGGCCAGCTCATCATGGGTGACACCGAACTCGTCCAATAGTTGCTGGTAGGCCGCCGCCTCTTCCAACGGATTTAACTGCACGCGGTGAATGTTCTCCAAAAGTGCGTCGCGCAGCAGGTTATCGTCCCCTGTTTGGCGCACAATCGCCGGAACCGCGGCCAGGCCGGCTTCACGGGCAGCACGCCAACGCCGCTCCCCCATCACGATCTGGTAACGGCTGTTCCCGTTCTGGGATCCGTTCACGGCGCGCACCACGATCGGCTGGAGCAAGCCGAACTCACGGATGGAATGGACGAGTTCGGCGTGGGCTTCCTCGTCGAACACTTGGCGGGGCTGGCGGGGATTAGGTTCGATGAGGGCGGGGTCGATCTCCTGGTAGATCGCGGCGGTGCCCGGGTGTTCCGAAACCGGTTTGCCCAATACGACGTCAGCTGCCGCGTCACCCATCCGTGGCCCCAGTGGCCGTGACTCGCCGTCGGCCGGGCCGGTGGGGATCAGCGAAGCCAGGCCTCGACCGAGGCCTCCTTTCCTGCGTAACGGCTGGGTCATGGTTGTCCCTTCGGGGGTAATGGTTGATCGCGCTCGGCAAGTTCGCGGCTGGCGTCGAGGTAGCTCATGGCTCCGCGCGACCCGGGATCGTAATCGATGATCGTCATGCTGTAGCCCGGCGCCTCTGAGAGTTTCACGCTGCGTGGAATCATTGTGCGTAGCACCTTTCCGCCGAAATACCGTCGCACTTCGTCGGCCACCTGGTCGGCAAGCTTCGTTCGTCCGTCGTACATGGTGAGAAGGACGGTGCTGACTTCAAGCCGCGGGTTGAGGTGCGCTCTCACCATCTCAATATTGCTCATCAGTTGGGACACACCTTCGAGGGCGTAGTACTCGCACTGGATCGGGATCAACACTTCAGGGGCGGCGACCAGTGCGTTGACGGTCAGCAACCCCAACGATGGCGGGCAATCGATGAAAACGTAGTCGAAGTCGAAGCTATCTAGCTCGCCGAGCGCGGTCCGCAGCCGATTTTCGCGCGCCACCATGCTCACCAGCTCGATCTCGGCGCCGGCGAGATCAATGGTGGCGGGCACACAGTACAGCCGCTCACTGTGGGGGCTGGGTCGTAACGCGGTGCGTAGCGGTGTCTCCCCGATGAGCACTTCGTAGGAGGATGGCGTCCCGGAATGGCGCTCGGTGATCCCCAGCGCGGTGCTCGCGTTACCCTGTGGATCCAGATCGATGACCAGCGTCTTGAGACCCTGAACGGCTAGAGCGGCGGCGAGGTTAACGGCGGTGGTAGTTTTCCCGACGCCGCCTTTTTGATTTGCGACGGTCAACAACCGGCGGTGGGCCGGTCGACGCAATCGACCGTGGACGGTATGCAGCACCCGCATAGCGCGTTCCGCAGCGTCGCCGATCGGGGTATCCACTTCGGATGTGGTTTCACGTGAAACATTCGCGGCGGGCGACCGGCCAGGGCTGGTGCTGGGCATCTCAGCCCGATCGGTCGAATCCGATACGGGCGCGCCGACCACCGGTGCGTGCTCGGGCGGCGTGGGTATGGGATCAGGCAATGGGCTCACGACACTCCTTGAACCCCCCGATACCGTGCTGTCGGCGTTCCGCGTCGCGCCACCACGACCGTGACGGGAGGAGACAAATATTTCGCGCCACACCGCTCTAGCCTGACATCAACCGCGCCCAGCGCGCTCATCACACGCCGGTGAACCCGCAGTTCGTCGGATGCGCGTTCTCCCTTGATCGCGATCATGCGCCCACCGGGACGTAGCAGGGGCAGGCTCCACTGTGTCAGCCGGTCCAGCCCCGCCACCGCCCGCGATACGGCGTCATCCATCCCGCCGATACTGCGGCGTACCGCCCACTCCTCGGCCCGCCCACGCACCACTTGCACCGAAAGCCCAAGTTCGGCTACCACAGCGTGAAGAAAATCCGTCCGGCGCACAAGGGGCTCGACAAGCACGATCCGAAGATCTGGGCGGGCGATCGCCAGCGGCAGCCCGGGTAGGCCGCCACCGCTGCCGATGTCGACCACACGCTCTCCGATCTCCAGCAACTCGGCAACCACCGCACTGTTGAGCAAGTGGCGATCCCAGATCCGCCGCGCTTCATGAGGCCCGATGACACCCCGTTTCACGCCATCGGTGACAAGAATTTCAGCGTATCTTTCCGCCTGACAGAGCCGCGCACCAAATACGGCCGCAGCCACGTCGGGTGCTCCAGCCACCGCGACATGTTTCACGTGAAACATTCCTCCCGTTCGCCGGGCGCGGCCAAATTACGTCTCTGTAAGTCGGTAATCGTGGTCCGGTAAAACAACGACATGCCGCAGTGGTTCGATGCCCTCGCTCTCGCTACGCACTCCAACCACTGCCGCTACGGCATCGTGAACAACCTTGCGTTCAAACGGAGTCATCGGGGCAAGGTCCTCCCGTTCGCCGGTCTCGAGGACGCGTTGCGCTGCAGCCGTACCCAATGCCGTTAGTTCTTCACGGCGGCGACGCCGCCACCCCCCGATATCAAGCATCAATCTGCTGCGCACACCCAACTTCTGATGTACCGCCAGCCGGGTCAGTTCCTGCAAGGCGTCGAGAACCTCCCCCTCACGCCCCACCAGCTTTTTCAGGTCATTGCCTCCATCAATACTGACCACCGCACGATCTCCCTCGACGTCGAGGTCGATGTCCCCGTCGAAGTCGAGCAGATCCAGCAACTCTTCCAAATAATCACCGGCGATCTCACCCTCGGTGACTAGCCGTTCTTCCAAATCGTCGGTCCCATATTCGTCATCAGCCATCTCTGATACCGCCCGGTCTTCAGCGGCATCGGCCCTCGGTCCGTTCAGACTGGACTCGCGTTCTGTCGTCTCAGCGTCTGTCATGCTCGTCTCTCCCTCACTGCGGGCTACGCTCTCGCATGCTCAACCGTCCGCCGTTACCCGCTTCCGGCCGCGTACCCTTCTCCACTCACGCCTAACCGAACTTAACCGGGTCGTTACCGTTTCCTTCTCTTCGGCCTGGCGCCCGGCCGCCGCGCACGGTTCCTCGCCCCTTTACTACGCGCACCTTCAGTTGGCTTATTTAAATCTTCTGAGGACATGCCGTTAACCGGCCAGCCTTCGCCGTCCGCTTCCGTCCGCGTTGACCCCGATGGCACTCCATCGGCAGCCATTGACGGTGCTTTCTCCCCGGACACCGCTGCAGATCTAGGTGAGCGCTTGGGTTTCACTCCAGGTGCCGGCGCGTTCGCTGCGCGCCGTTGGATTGCTTCGCGCTTTTTTGCCTCTTCTTCCCTCTCGATCATCGCGAACACATGGTGCTGCTGGAAAAAAGTCCAAATATTGTTTGACACCCAGTACACAATGATTGCCAGCGGCAGAAACGGTCCCCCGACGATCACACCCAATGGGAACACGTACAGCGCCATTTTATTCATCATGGCCGTCTGCGGATTCGCCGCGGCCTCCGGGCTTTGGCGGGACACCGAGGCACGGCTATTAAAATGCGTTGCTATCCCCGCCACGATCATCAATGGGACGCCAACCGCGATCACTGCCGGCCGACTAAATTCAGTGAACGCGTCCAAACCCGTGCGTTGTGTCATATACGCCCCGATCGGGGCTCCGAACAGGTTGGCATCCAGGAAGTGCCCTACGTCGGCCGGGCTGAAAACGTAGTTACCTGTGGCCCGGTTCTCGGCCACCGACAGATGTGGTTGACCGAATCCGCCGGTTGTCCGATTAAACGACCGCAAGACATGATATAACCCCAAAAAAACAGGGATTTGCGCCAGCATCGGCAAGCAGCCCAGAATGGGATTAAAGCCGTGTTCACGCTGGAGTTTCTGCATCTCCAGTGCCATCCGCTGACGATCTTTGCCGTATTTTTTCTGCAGGGCCTTAATTTGCGGCTGCAGTTCCTGCATCTGCCGGGTCGTGCGAATTTGCCGAACGAATGGGCGGTATAACAATGCCCGAAGAGTGAATACCAAAAACATGACCGACAGCGCCCAGGTGAAAAAGCTCGACGGTCCTAACACAAAACCGAACGTTTTGTACCAAAGCCACATGATCGCCGAGACCGGGTAGTAAACGATGTCCAGGCTGAACCAATCAAACAAAAGACCCACTCTCCCCTAGACTCGTCGGAGTGGCTGCGCCGTCACCGTCCGCATGCTCACGGTCCGGGATGGGGTCCCAGCCTCCCGGATGCCACGGCCCACATTTCGCCAGTCGCACCGCGGCTAACCAGCCTCCCCTGAGAAGACCAAATTCGGTAAGGGCTTCGACCGCGTACTGGCTACACGTCGGAATGAACCGGCAGGTCGGCAACCGCAACGGCGAAATCAGGTGCCGGTACAGCTGGATCGCAAAGATCACACCGCGCGCCGCCAGCCCCCCGGCGCCGCCCCCCAGCCACCCACGCCTTGAGCACATCGCACTCACCGCCGGGCTCCAGCCAACTCACGACAACGTTTCAACCCCGCGCGCAGTTCCTCCTCCAGCCGCGCCGATGTAGCATTGCGGCTGCCTGCAAGGGCACGAATCACCACGTCTTCAGATTGATCCAGCTCTTCTAGCACCGAGCGGACAATGTGCCGTAATCGGCGCGCGACCCGATGCCGTTCCACCGCCGAGCCAACCGACTTTCCGACAATGAAGCCGATCCGCGGACCACACGATTCCGAGTTTTCCCTCCTCAACCGCACATGGATCACGATGTCCGGTTGCGCCACCCGGATTCCGAACTTCATCGTCGCATCGAAGTCTCTCGACCGCCTCATGCGATTGCGCGCCGGAAGCACCGCGACGAACCCGTAGCCGAACTAAACAGTCAACGAGCGACGCCCCTTGCGCCGCCGGTTCGAAACTATCGCCCGCCCCGCTCGGGTACGCATTCGAACCCGGAAACCGTGTACCCGCGCCCGGCGCCGGTTATTCGGCTGGAAAGTCCGTTTGCCCTTGGCCACGGCATGCTCCTCGTCGCATCTGGCTGATATCTCGCCCAGCAATCCGGTCGTTCACACGCGACCGCCGACCAGAGACCCCTGGTTCGACAAAGTCTTCAGCAAACCTTCCCGGCTTGCTGTCTCGCCGCCGGTCACCGCAATTACCGGATCATCAACCCGGATTGCGACCGTATCGCCAACGTTGGGGCGACTGTTTGAGGGTACTGACCGTCGTTCCACCGGTCAAACTCCGCTCCCGCCACCGAGCCGACCCTTCGGTCGGGCCTCGATGCCGACATCCGCACCCACCGCCCACACGAACACTTCCCCAATCCTGGAGAATGGTTGGCGTCGCATGCCGAAAACTGTTAGCTTCAGGCAATGCCGTTTCAGCATGGAACGGCGCGCGACAACAAAGCGAGGACGGCGGATCCGGCTGTAACCGGAGGTCAATGTCGGTCCCGCAGGCTGTCGTGCGTAACTGGCGCGAGGACAAGGACCGGTCTGTCCACACCTGTGGATAAGTTATGTGGACAGTGCCGTGATAGCTGTGGTCTTCATAGTTCCAGACACATCAGGGGGATCTATCGTTGACCGATGACCCCAGTGCGACTTTCGCGGCGGTCTGGAACGCAGTCGTTTCCGAACTCAACGGCGGACCACTTCCCGATGAGCCGGGCCGGACACCCCTCACCAGCCCTTTGACACCTCAGCAAAGAGCATGGCTAAACCTCGTGCGGCCGATCACCATCGTTGAAGGGTTTGCCCTGCTCTCGGTGCCCAGCAGTTTCGTCCAAAACGAGATCGAACGTCATCTGCGCACCCCAATCACCGACGCATTAAGCCGACGCCTCGGACAACAAATTCAGCTCGGGGTCCGCATCGCGCCGGCTGACGGCGATCAAACCCCGGCTGCCGATGAACTCGACGACAATGTCGCCCACCACCCCGACGATGCCGACGTCATCGCCGACGAAGTCGACGACTGCGGTGACGCCCGCGACGGTCTCTCCCAGGGTTGGCCGACCTACTTCACCGAACGTCCCCACACCAACGACTCCGCCAGTGGCGCCGCGACCAGCCTCAACCGCCGCTACACCTTCGACACCTTCGTCATCGGTGCCTCGAACCGTTTCGCCCACGCGGCGGCGCTAGCGATTGCCGAAGCGCCGGCGCGTGCCTATAACCCACTGTTCATCTGGGGGGAGTCCGGACTCGGTAAAACTCACCTTCTCCATGCGGCGGGTAATTACGCTCAACGGCTGTTCCCCGGCATGCGGGTAAAGTATGTCTCCACCGAGGAATTTACAAACGACTTCATCAACTCCTTGCGCGACGACCGAAAAGTTGCTTTCAAACGCAGCTACCGCGACGTGGACATTCTCCTAGTCGACGACATTCAATTTATCGAAGGGAAAGAAGGAATCCAAGAGGAATTCTTTCACACCTTCAACACACTGCATAACGCCAACAAGCAAATCGTCATCACATCCGATCGACCTCCAAAACAACTCGCCACGCTCGAGGACCGCCTGCGTACCCGGTTCGAATGGGGGTTGATCACCGATGTTCAACCGCCGGAATTGGAAACCCGCATCGCCATCTTGCGTAAAAAAGCACAGATGGAGCGCCTCGCGGTGCCTGATGACGTGCTTGAACTGATCGCCAGCAGTATCGAGCGCAACATCCGCGAACTTGAAGGCGCACTCATCCGTGTCACCGCCTTCGCCTCCCTCAACAAAACACCTATCGATAAAGCGCTCGCTGAATTGGTGTTGCGAGACCTCATCGCCGACGCCACCACGATGCAAATCAGCGCAGCGACGATCATGGCGGTCACCGCAGAATACTTTGACACCACTGTCGAAGAACTTCGCGGTCCCGGCAAAACCCGGGCACTGGCGCAGTCGCGGCAGATCGCCATGTACTTGTGTCGCGAACTCACCGACCTGTCGCTTCCCAAGATCGGCCAGGCATTCGGCCGAGACCACACCACCGTGATGTACGCTCAGCGCAAAATCTTGTCCGAGATGGCCGAGCGTCGCGAAGTATTCGATCACGTCAAAGAACTCACGACCCGAATCCGCCAGCGCACGAAACGGTAACCTCCCGTTACCGCGGCCCGCAAACCGTCGCCGGCTGTTGTCGCCGGCTTCTCAGCAGTCACCGGCAAACCCTGGGGACATCGCTGTGGACGGCCTCCCCGAATCACCCGGTTCGGCTGTGAAGTCCGGCTGTCACCCCGGGTTTTGCCCACATGGCGCCGCCAAACCACCACGGCCCTGCCCCGGATTACTCACAGCCTCCCCCCAGCCCCAGCAGCCAAAAACCGGGTTGTCCCCACCATCCACAACCCCTATTACTGCTACTGAGTTACTTCTCTTGGCACATCGTTAAAACAGGTCTTGTGCATACCGTCGCCCTGGTCCGCTCCGGTCATCACTAATCACCGACCCCGGTCCCCAGGGTCCCAGTTTTCAACTTGACCGCGGACGCTCTACGGTTGCCGGTACGGCCGTCGTGGCGACAGTCGCCAATCAACCCGGTCACCGGCGTCACCCCGCTGGCGGGACCGGTTACCGAGGCGGTCGGCGCGCTTGTTGTCGTAAGGGTTGTCGTGAGGTGATGAAGGAACGGTATGGACGTGGCGATGACCAGAGTCGGCGTCACCGACTTGAAGTTTCGATTGCAGCGCGACGCTTTCGCCGATGCCGTCGCCTGGGTGGCCAAGACCCTGCCCACCAGGCCTACGGTTCCGGTGCTAGCCGGAGCGCTGTTAACCGGCTCGGATCAAGGCCTGACCATCTCCGGATTTGATTACGAGGTTTCTGCCGAGGCCGAAGTTCCCGCTGAAATAATTTCTCCCGGTCGGGTTTTGGTGTCGGGGCGGTTGTTGTTTGATATCATCCGCGCGCTGCCGAATCAACCCGTGGATTTCGACGTTGCAGGTTCCCTGGTATCGTTACGTTGCGCCAACACCCGGTTTTCGCTGCCGACGATGGCTATCGAGGATTATCCGGCGCTTCCGGCAATGCCTGCCGAGACAGGGACGGTGCGCGCGGATGTATTTGCCGAAGCGATCGGCCAGGTAGCAGTTGCCGCCGGCCGGGATGACACCCTGCCGATGCTGACCGGAATTCGAGTTGAGATCAACGGCGAAAAAGTCGTTTTGGCCGCTACCGACAGATTCCGATTGGCAGTGCGCGAGTTCACCTGGTCGGTAGTGTCACCCGAGTTCGAGACGGCGGTATTGGTACCCGCTAAAACGCTCGTTGAAGCCGCAAAAGCCGGCGCCGATATGTCCGATATCCATCTGGCATTGGGCGGCGAATCGGTGGCGGCCAGGGACGGGCTGCTGGGTATCAGCGGTGACGGAAAGCGCAGCACGACGCGACTCCTGGGTGCGGACTTTCCGAAGTTTCGGCAGTTGTTGCCCACGGAACACACCGCGGTGGCCACGATCGGTGTTGCCGAGCTGACCGAAGCGATTAAGCGAGTTGCGTTGGTTGCCGATCGGGGTGCACAAGTGCGGATGGAGTTCGGCGGTGAAGCGCTGCGGCTTTCCGCCGGCGCCGACGACCTGGGACGGGCGGAAGAAGTTTTGCCGGTCCACTTCGCCGGGGAACCCCTGACGATTGCGTTCAACCCCACATATCTGGCTGACGGTTTAGGAGCGGTGCGCGCCACGCACGTGTCCTTCGGTTTTGCCGCGCCCAGCAAACCAGCCGTGTTGCGGCCGGCGAACCCCGACGATGCGCGGCGGCAGGGGCCCGGTCCGTTCCCAGCAGTGCACACCGACTACGTCTACCTGCTGATGCCGGTCCGGTTGCCGGGCTAGTCGGCGGTGTGAGATGGGAGCGGATTTAACGCGATGGTTTCAATCCTGCAATAGCTGCCTGATTACACGTTGCTGTCGTTCGATAACCCGGCAAACGGAAGAGAGATGACAGAGAACCGGGGATTTTCCCGCCAAGCGCCCGTCCGACTACCGGTTGTCGGCGTGTGCTAACCGTCCGGCAAAGCGTTTAACAGGTGTACGTCCGAAGTTTGGCACTGTGCGACTTCCGGTCCTGGGCACATGCCAGCCTGGAATTACTACCGGGCCGAACGGCATTCGTCGGCCCGAACGGTTACGGCAAGACGAATCTCATTGAAGCCCTCTGGTATCTGTCGACCTTGAGCTCACATCGGGTGGCATCAGATGTGCCGTTGGTTCGCCGCGGAACGTCACGGGCGATCGTGTCGGCAATTATTGTGCGCGACGGCCGGGAATGTGCGATTGATCTCGAGGTTTCGCCGGGCCGCGCGAACAAGGCGCGGTTAAACCGTTCACCGGTGCGCAGCACGCATCAGGTGCTCGGGGTGTTGCGTGCGGTGTTGTTTGCCCCGGAAGATCTAGCCCTCGTCCGGGGCGATCCGGCGGAGCGCCGTCGCTACCTCGACGAGCTGGTGATCACGCGGCGTCCTGCGATGGCGGCGGTACGAGCGGATTACCAAAAGGTGCTCCGCCAGCGCACCGCCCTGCTGAAAACGCTTGCAACGCGCCGGCGGCGCGACCCGGCCATGCTGGACACTCTCGAGGTTTGGGACGCGCGCCTGGCCGCTGTTGGTGCCAGGGTGATCGCCTCGCGGATGAGTTTGGTCAATCATCTGGCTGTCGAAGTAGCGAAGACGTACCGGTTGTTGGCAGCCGGTACGGCCTCGATGTCCTTGCGGTATCGCGCCAGCGTGGATCACGGTATCGGTGACGGCACCGATGTGGAATCCATCGAAGCTGATTTGCTCGCTGCGCTCAGGGAGCGCCGTAGCGCGGAGATCGAACGAGGGATCTGTCTGGCCGGTCCGCATCGTGACGACCTAGAATTACGGCTCGACGATCGACCCGCTAAAGGTTACGCCAGTCATGGCGAATCGTGGTCGATAGCATTGGCTTTGCGGTTGGCCGCCTATGAGTTGCTGCGGGCCGATGGGGATGATCCGGTGTTGCTGCTTGACGACGTGTTTGCGGAACTCGACGCCGCCCGGAGGCACGCATTGGTCACCGCGGTGGCGGCGGCCGAACAGGTGCTGGTGACCGCGGTGGCCGCTGACGACCTTCCACCAGGCTGGGAGGCGCGGCAGGTCGTCATCGATCGCGGCCCCGACGGCATCGGGTCGGTGGTTTGCCCGTGATCGCTGGCGAGGGTGAACCCGAAGTTGTCTCCGGCTCCGACCAGCCCGGAATGGACCTGGTCAGGCGAGCGCTCGACGAGGCCCGCCGGGCCGCGCGCATGCCTCGCCGGGAGCCTGATGGCCAAAGGGCACCAATGTCGTCGGGTCCGGTCGCCGGCCGCGGGGGCCGGCGAAGTTGGTCGGGCCCGGGTCCGGACCCGCGGGATCCGCAGCCATTGGGCACCGCGGCGCGCAAACTCACCCGCAATCGGGGGTGGTCGACGCGACTCGCCGCGGGCGCCGTAGTCGGTCAGTGGCCCGCGATCGTCGGCCAGCAGATCGCTGACCACGCGGTTCCGACCTCGCTGCGCGACGGGACCTTACATATCACGGCCGAATCCACGGCGTGGGCGACACAGTTGAGGTTGATGCAGGCTCAACTGTTGGCCAAGATCGCCACCGCCGTGGGCGAGGGCGCGGTGATATCACTGAAAATTACCGGTCCGGCTGCCCCGTCGTGGCGTAAAGGTCCGCTGCATATCAGCGGCAGGGGGCCTCGCGACACCTATGGTTAAGCCGTGATGAGCCTGCTGGGTGCGGCCTGAGAGCCGTCGGAACCACCACTTGACCCCATGCCAGGCTCCACATCCGCGGTGACCCTCGACGTGCGTCACACGCGCCGATCAGCCGGGCGGAAACACTCTTCAAAAATCGGTCCCGACCGCCCCTACCGGTAAACTGGTGGATGCGACTGCTGCGGTGACCGGACCGCTCGCATGCAACCCCAAGGAGAGCTTCCCGACCGTGGCTGCCCAGAAGAAAAACGGCCAAGAGGAATACGGCGCCGAGTCGATCACGATACTCGAGGGACTCGAAGCCGTTCGCAAACGCCCGAGCATGTACATCGGCTCTACCGGCGAGCGCGGCCTGCACCATCTCATCTGGGAAGTGGTCGATAACGCGGTTGACGAGGCAATGGCCGGCTACGCCACCAGGATCGACGTTCGCCTGCTCGCCGACGGTGGCGTCGAGGTGGCCGACAACGGACGGGGAATTCCGGTGGCCACTCACGCGACCGGTGTGCCGACCGTCGACGTGGTGATGACCCAACTGCACGCCGGTGGCAAGTTCGACGGGCAAGCGTATGCCGTGTCCGGTGGCCTGCACGGTGTCGGCGTCTCGGTGGTCAACGCGTTGTCGACGCGGATGGAAGTCGAGATTTGCCGCGACGGTTACGAGTGGTTCCAGTCCTACGATCATTCCGCGCCCGGAACACTGAAGCAAGGCGATCCCACCACGAAAACCGGTACCGTGGTGCGATTCTGGGCGGACCCCACCATTTTCGAGACCACCGAGTATGACTTCGAGACGGTGGCACGCCGGTTGCAGGAAATGGCCTTTTTGAACAAGGGTTTAACAATTACCCTCACCGATGAGCGGGTAACCGCCGAGGAGGTCGTTGACGAAGTCGTCAGTGATACCGCTGACGCTCCGAAGTCTGCCGAGGAGAAAGCCACGGCGTCGCAGCAGAAAGTGCGCCACCGTAGCTTCCATTACCCCGGAGGCCTTGTCGATTTCGTCAAACACATCAACCGTACCAAGCAGCCGATCCACAACAGCATTGTCGAGTTCTCCGGCAAGGGTCCCGGCCATGAGGTCGAGGTCGCGATGCAGTGGAACGCCGGCTACTCCGAATCGGTGCATACCTTCGCCAACACGATCAACACGCATGAGGGCGGCACCCACGAAGAGGGCTTTCGAGCGGCGTTGACCAGCGTGGTCAATAAATACGCGAAAGACCGCAAGCTGCTGAAGGACAAAGACCCCAACCTCACCGGTGACGATATCCGCGAAGGGCTTGCCGCGGTGATTTCGGTGAAAGTTGCCGAACCGCAGTTTGAGGGTCAGACCAAAACGAAACTCGGTAACACCGAAGTGAAATCTTTCGTGCAGCGTGTCTGCAACGAACAGCTCACGCATTGGTTTGAATCCAATCCCGCAGACGCGAAGGTTGTTATCAACAAAGCGGTATCATCAGCACAGGCGCGGATAGCGGCCCGTAAAGCACGGGAGCTGGTGCGCCGCAAGACCGCAACCGATATCGGCGGACTTCCCGGGAAGCTGGCGGACTGCCGTTCGAGTGATCCCCGCAAATCTGAATTGTATGTGGTGGAGGGTGATTCGGCGGGCGGTTCGGCTAAAAGTGGCCGTGACTCGATGTTTCAAGCGATACTTCCATTGCGCGGCAAAATTATCAACGTTGAAAAGGCCCGGATTGACCGGGTCCTTAAGAACACCGAAGTGCAGTCGATCATCACTGCGTTGGGTACCGGAATTCACGACGAGTTCGATATTTCCAAACTACGCTACCATAAGATCATCTTGATGGCTGATGCCGACGTCGACGGCCAGCACATCTCGACCTTGTTGCTGACTTTGCTGTTCCGGTTCATGAAGCCGTTGATTGAAAACGGGCATGTGTTTTTGGCGCAACCTCCGTTGTACAAATTGAAGTGGCAGCGCAGCGATCCGGAGTTCGCCTATTCCGACCGTGAGCGTGACGGATTGCTGGAGGCCGGACTGAAGGCCGGCAAGAAGATTGACAAGGACGACGGTATCCAGCGCTACAAGGGCCTGGGTGAGATGAATGCGAAGGAACTGTGGGAAACCACGATGGACCCTGCGGCGCGGGTATTGCGCCGGGTTACTCTTGATGACGCCGCCGCGGCAGACGAGCTGTTCTCGATCTTGATGGGTGAAGATGTGGACGCTCGCCGCAGCTTTATCACCCGTAACGCCAAGGACGTCCGTTTCCTTGACATCTGAGTGGATCTTTCGGGGCAGAGCTGAGGGTCTGCTCTTTTTATTGACCGGCTGACGAGGAATACATGACAGATACGACGTTGCCGCCGGGTGACGGTTCCCTTGAACGGGTGGAACCGGTTGACATCCAGCAGGAAATGCAGCGCAGCTACATCGATTACGCAATGAGCGTCATCGTGGGCCGGGCGCTGCCCGACGTGCGTGACGGCCTAAAACCGGTCCATCGCCGGGTTTTATACGCGATGTTTGACTCCGGGTTCCGCCCGGATCGCGGTCATGTCAAGTCAGCGCGTTCGGTTGCCGAGACGATGGGCAACTATCACCCTCATGGCGACGCGTCGATCTACGACACCTTGGTACGTATGGCGCAGCCATGGTCAATGCGCTACCCGCTGGTCGACGGACAGGGAAATTTCGGGTCTCCCGGTAACGATCCGCCGGCGGCGATGAGATATTGCCTGACCAAGGACGCATTGGTGCGGTTGCCGTGTGGGCAGTCGGTGCGCATCGGCGACATCGTTTCGGCGGCCCAGCCCAACTCGGAGACCGCTATCGATATGAAGGTGCTTGACCGGAACGGAAACCCGGTCATCGCCGACCGGTTATTCCATTCCGGAGAACATCAGACCTACACCGTCCATACCACCGAGGGTTATGAAATCACCGGGACCGTCAATCATCCGTTGCTGTGCCTGGTTGATGTCGCCGGCGTGCCAACCTTGCTGTGGAAATTGATCGGGGAAATCCGCCCAGGGGACCACGTTGTGCTGCAACGGACACCGCCGGAGGAATTCGCCACACCGGGACCGAATGAAGCAATACAGTCGCACGCGCTCGGGATCGGCGATTGCACGTTCGACGCACCGCGGATGGTCTCGCGTGGCGCGCCGCCAACACAGCGACCCGCCGCGGACGCGGTACCCGAAGAGTTGTGGCAGGCACCCGCGAGGGTCAAGCGGGCCTTCCTGCAAGCCCTTTTTGAGAGCGACGGATCGTGTTGGACTCCCACGCCCCGGGCCGTTGAAATTCGCTACTCGACACCAAGCGCACGATTAGCCGCCGATGTCCAGCAGATGTTGCTCGAGTTCGGGGTGGTGTCGCGGCGGTACCGGCACGGCGCTGAGGAACACCGTGTTGTCATCACTAACCGCGCGCACGTCGAACTTTTTGCGCATCGGGTCGGCTTTGGCGGCGCTGCGCAGAAAAATCTGCTGACGATCTTGGCGCTGGCACCCGGCGACGCCGGGGTCGACGGTGACCGTGTTCCCGGGTTGGCCCGCTTTATCCGCCGGTATGCCGGTGGTACCCGCAGCGATCGCGATTGGCTGGCAGGGCATGACCTCGATCGCATACAACGCTGGCGGACCGATTCCGGGCAGATCCTCAAGCGGATCGCCGATCCGGATGTTCGCGCACTCGCCGCGGAGCTGACCGACGGGCGGTTTTACTACGCACGGGTGGCGAAGGTGACCGATGCCGGAGTGCAACCGGTGTTTAGCCTGCGCGTCGACACCGGCGACCATGCGTTCATCGCCAACGGGTTCGTCAGCCACAACACCGAAGCCCGGCTGACCCCCTTGGCGATGGAGATGTTGCGCGAAATCGACGAAGAGACCGTCGATTTCATACCCAACTACGACGGCAGGGTACAAGAGCCGACGGTGCTGCCGAGCCGATTTCCCAACTTGCTGGCCAACGGCTCGGGGGGCATCGCGGTCGGCATGGCAACCAACATTCCACCGCACAATTTACGCGAGCTGGCCGAGGCCGTCTTTTGGTGCCTGGACAACTTCGATGCCGACGAAGAAACGACGTTGGCGGCCGTCATGCAGCGCGTCAAGGGTCCCGACTTCCCCACCGCCGGGTTGATCGTCGGCTCGCACGGCATCACCGAGACCTACCAAACGGGCCGGGGTTCGATCCGGATGCGCGGCGTGGTCGAGGTGGAGGAGGATTCCAGGGGCCGGACTTCATTGGTGATCACCGAACTGCCCTATCAGGTCAACCATGACAACTTCATCACCTCGATCGCCGAACAGGTTCGCGACGGCAAGCTTGCCGGCATCGCCAACATCGAAGACCAGAGCAGTGATCGGGTCGGGCTGCGCATCGTCATCGAGTTGAAACGCGACGCCGTCGCGAAAGTGGTGCTGAACAACCTCTACAAGCACACCCAACTGCAGACCAGCTTCGGCGCCAACATGCTCGCGATCGTCGACGGGGTGCCCCGCACGCTGCGGCTGGATCAGCTGATCCGGCACTACGTCAACCACCAACTTGACGTGATCGTGCGCCGCACCAACTACCGGTTGCGCAAGGCCAACGAGCGCGCCCACATTCTGCGCGGATTGGTCAAAGCGCTCGACGCGCTCGACGAGGTCATCGCGTTGATCCGGGCTTCGCAGACCGTCGACGTCGCCCGGGCCGGGTTAATCGAGCTACTCGACATCGATGAAATCCAGGCGCAGGCAATCCTGGATATGCAGCTGCGCCGGCTGGCCGCGTTGGAACGCCAGCGCATCATCGACGACCTGGCCAAAATCGAGGCCGAGATCGCCGATCTGGAAGATATTCTGGCCAAACCCGAGCGCCAGCGGGCGATCGTGCGTGACGAATTAGCCGAAATCGCCGACAAACACGGCGACGATCGTCGTAGCCGCATTATCGCGGCAGACGGCGAAGTCAGCGACGAGGATTTGATCGCCCGCGAGGACGTCGTGGTCACGATCACCGAAACCGGCTACGCCAAACGCACCAAAACCGGCCTATACCGCAGCCAAAAGCGTGGCGGAAAGGGCGTGCAGGGCGCCGGACTCAAGCAGGACGATATTGTCGCGCACTTCTTCGTGTGCTCGACACATGACTGGATATTGTTTTTCACCAGCCGTGGCCGGGTGTACCGGGCCAAGGCCTATGAGCTGCCGGAGGCGTCTCGGACTGCACGGGGTCAGCATGTCGCTAACCTGCTGGCGTTTCAGCCCGACGAGCGCATCGCCCAGGTGATCCAGATCCACAGCTACGCCGACGCACCCTATCTGGTGCTGGCGACGCGCAACGGTCTGGTCAAGAAAACCCGGCTTACCGAGTTCGACTCCAACCGCTCGGGTGGGATCGTGGCGATCAACCTGCGCGACGACGACGAACTGGTCGGTGCCGTGCTCTGCTCGGCCGACGACGACCTGCTGTTGGTCTCGGCCAACGGCCAGTCCATCAGGTTCTCGGCCACCGACGAAGCGTTACGCCCGATGGGCCGCGCCACCTCGGGGGTACAAGGCATGCGGTTTAACGCCGACGACCGGCTGCTGTCGCTGAACGTGGTTCGGGAAGGCACGTATCTGCTGGTCGCGACGTCGGGAGGGTACGCCAAGCGCACCGCGATCGAGGAATACCCGGTGCAAAACCGGGGCGGCAAGGGGGTGCTGACAATCCAATACGATCGACGCCGTGGCCGGCTGGTCGGAGCGCTGGTGGTCGACGACGACAGTGAGCTCTATGCGATCACATCGGCGGGTGGTGTCATCCGAACGGCGGCGCGGCAAATTCGCAAGGCCGGGCGGCAGACCAAGGGGGTGCGGTTGATGAACCTGGCCGAGGGCGACACACTGTTAGCGATTGCCCGCAATGCCGAGGAGCCCGACGGCGCGCAGGAGTCGCCGAACTAAACTCGAGAACTCAAGCCGCCGCGAGACGACGAGACCGTTACTGCCCGGGCGGCCGGGTACCCAGCGAGGTAAGGAGCCGGGGTGACGCCACCGAACGAGCCGGGATACCCCAGGCCGGGCGATAGCCCGAACGGAAACACCCCGATCGACCCGGAGGGTTCCCGGCGCCCGCCGCCGGGGCCGGCCGCCGGACGCGTCTCGGACGCCGCGGACGTGCCGCCGGGGCAGCGAGGCGCCCGGAAACCGCCACCGGCGCACCGTCCGCTACCGGAACCACCGGGACGCAGCGGCAGCGGCTTGCCCGGCCAACCGGCGGAGGCGGGTCCTCGCCCGGCCTACTTCGTCTCGGAGGTACCCGTGCCCGGCATGCGGTCCGGTCCCCACCCCCGAGAGCCCGAACCCGCCGCGGAACACCGCGACCGCACCCGCAGCGAGGCCTATACCAGCGAGTTGCCCGACCTATCCGACCCGCTGCCACGCTCGGCGCAGCGCAGAACACCGCCGGAGCGTGCGCCGGGGGCCACGCCCGGGACCGACCGGCCGGTGGTTGCGGATCCCAGGGTGCAGGTAGCACGGCGACCACGCGGGCCAGTGCGGGCGAGCATGCAGATCCGACGCATCGATCCGTGGAGCACCTTGAAGGTGTCCTTGATTTTGTCTGTGGCGCTGTTCTTCGTCTGGATGATCGCGGTGGCGTTCCTGTATTTGGTGCTCGGCGGTATGGGCGTGTGGAACAAACTCAACAGCAACGTCGGCGACCTGCTGAACAGCAACACCGGCGGTGGCGGAGAACTCGTTTCCAGCGGCACCATTTTCGGTGGTGCGCTGCTGATCGGGTTGGTCAACATCGTTTTGCTCACCGCCATGGCCACCGCCGGTGCGCTGATCTACAACTTGACGACGGATCTCATCGGCGGGATCGAAGTGACCCTCGCCGACCGAGATTAGACACCGGCCCCGTGGTTGTCCGGTAGCGGCAGCGACGTGGTGGAATTGGGAGTCGACGATGAGTGCGGTAGTCTCGTCGCTCGCGAGTAGGGGCCTATAGCTCAGGCGGTTAGAGCGCTTCGCTGATAACGAAGAGGTCGGAGGTTCGAGTCCTCCTAGGCCCACGGCCATGTGTTGCCCGAGGCGCCTGGTGAAACTCGCGCTGCCGCTGGCGGCGATCGCGGTGGTGGTGGCGGCGCGATCACGACACCACGTCGAGGTGTGGCACCTGGCCGCCGGCCACCATGGGGGCCGGAATGAGGGGCCTTAGCTCAGCCGGTAGAGCGCTGCCTTTGCAAGGCAGAAGTCAGGGGTTCAAATCCCCTAGGCTCCACAAACAACGACCGCATCGCGCCTGCCGCTGGTAACCAACCCAATGCCCGGCGAGGAGCTACCGACATCGCCCGTCAAGCGGTTTACGGCGTCGGTTGCACGTCGACGCTGGGCGGCCGCGGTGACGGTTCCGGACGTGCCGAACGGCGAACCCCTATAACCGCAACAGCGCCGCCGGCGAGGAGCATCCCCGCGACGGCCACGATCGCCCACCGATGTCGGCCACGGCGCCGGAAGCGCCCCGGTTGCGGTAACAGCCGCGGCAGCCCGATCACCGCACCCCGTGCGGCGGCCGGCTCCGACGGGGTCGGTTCCTGGGTGGCGGCACGCTCACGGGCCAGCCTGGCCTGCCGGTAACGGCGCCAGACCGTGGCTGCCCCCGCCCGCGTGGAACGGACGCCGAGCCCGACGACACCACGGGTCACATCCACCGGCCCGACCGCCGTGTAGGTTAAGCCTCGCGTCAATCGCTGCCGAGGGGTCATCCGCGGTACCGCCTTCGCGCCCATGGCACGCCTTCCTGTCGAGCAGTTGATTCGGGTCTCCTCAGACTGCCATGCCCCGCCAGCGGTGGGCCGGAAACCGTCGGTGTGGACACCCGTGGCGGCGATGCCGACCGGTCGATGGCAGACTGTCACGGCGTGACCAACAACCCAATTCCGACCGCCACCGCTACCTTGCACACCAACCGCGGCGACATCAAGATCGCACTCTTCGGCAACCACGCCCCCAAAACCGTTGCCAACTTCGTGGGGCTGGCGCAGGGCACCAAAGACTATGCCACCCCAAACGCCTCCGGCGGCACCTCCGGCCCGTTTTACGACGGGGCGATCTTTCACCGGGTCATCCGGGGATTCATGATTCAAGGTGGCGATCCGACCGGGACCGGCCGCGGCGGGCCTGGCTATAAGTTCGCTGACGAGTTCCACCCTGAACTGCGGTTCGATAGGCCCTACTTGCTGGCCATGGCTAATGCCGGCCCGGGCACCAACGGATCGCAGTTTTTCATCACCGTCGACAAAACCCCGCATTTGAATCGGCGGCACAGCATTTTCGGTGAGGTTGTCGATCCCGAGTCGCGCCGGGTTGTCGACACCATCGCCGCTTCGCCCACCGACGGCCACGATCGGCCGACCGAACCGGTGGTCATCGAATCGATCACGATTTCTTAAAGCCGCCCCTGGTGAAAAGCGCCGCCGGCATAACCGGCGGCGATCAGCGCGTCGAGCACATTCACCGGGTCCATGCCGAGGTTCCAGCGAGAGAAGATCAGCAGGTGGCCGTCGACCCCTTCGATCTCGAGCAACCGCACCCGGCGACCGATGTGCCGGAACCCGGTGATCCGGATGCTTTTGATGTCTGCCCGGGGGACCATCTGGGTCCGAAACCAGCCCCGGACCAGCAGACCATCGGCGGTGATTGCCAGTTTTGGGCGGGCATGCCCGGAAGCGCCCGCAAACAAGATCAGGCCCACCGCGGCAACACCTGTCAAAAACCGGCCAGGCAGGTCTGTGACCAAGATCACACAAGCGATTGCCAGCAGGACACCTGCTGCGCCGCAGCCAGCGATTTCCGCCTTCCGAGGCGCCCATTCCGTTTGCTGCACAGCACTCCTGGTCGTGGTGAACAGCGCCGATCGAGTTATCCACAAGCGCTATCAACAATGGGGATAATCACATCTATGTGATTGAGTGACCACAAGATTGCTGCCGCGATAACGGTGGGTGTCTCAACGGTATCATTCACCGCCGAAGATACGTTACCGCCAGCGCATCGTCAGCAACAGACCGCTGATCATGAAAGCAAACGCGATGGCATAATTCCACGGACCGAGGTTGGCCATCCATTGCAGCACCGCGGGGGTATCGCTGCCGGCCGCCGCCAACTGGAACACCATCAACCAGATCAGCCCGGTGAGCATCAGCCCGAGGAACAACGCAACGAACCAAACGCTCGACGGCCCCGCCTTCACCTTCACCGGGGTGCGGCTTACCACTCTGGTGGCGAAGTCGTTCTTTTTACGGACCTTGGACTTAGGCATGGCCACCTCGAAGCGCTCGAGCGGACGCAACGATTACGCTGCACGCGTTGTTCAGCCAACAGATTAACTCACCGAAGACTAGCGAACGGAGAGCCGACGGCTCGCCCGATAACCCGGTCGGTGGGCCGGCCGGGCGCCCGGCTTGTCCGGTGGTGGCGGTGGGCCCGCCGAGCTACTGAGGCGGCCGACCAGACCGGGCGGTAGCCTGACACGGTGCGGATCCTGGTTGTCGACAACTACGACAGTTTCGTGTTCAACCTGGTGCAATACCTTGGGCAACTCGGGGTGCAGGCGCAGGTGTGGCGCAACGACGACACCAGGTTGTCCGACGAGGTCGCGGCCGCCACACGGTTCGACGGCGTGCTGCTCAGCCCGGGTCCGGGGACCCCGGACCGCGCCGGTGCGTCGATCGGGTTGGTGCGTGCCTGCGCCACGACACGCACCCCGCTGCTGGGGGTGTGCCTGGGACACCAGGCGATCGGGGTGGCGTTCGGCGCCACCGTGGATCGAGCACCAGAGCTGCTGCACGGTAAGACCAGCACCGTGTTTCACACGAATGTTGGTGTCCTAGAAGGACTTCCGGATCCGTTCACCGCGACCCGCTATCACTCGCTGACCATCGTGCCGCAAACCGTGCCGGCCGCGCTGGAGGTCACCGCCCGTACTCGTAGCGGGGTCATCATGGCGGTCCGCCACACCGAGTTGCCGATTCACGGGGTGCAGTTCCATCCGGAGTCCATCCTGACCGAGGGGGGCCACCGGATTTTGGCCAACTGGCTGGCTTATTGCGGGCAACCCCGAGACGAGGCGCTGATACGCCGGTTGGAGACTGAGGTGGTAGCCGCCGTGTTGCGCCCGCACACCCCTGAACATTCGCTGACCGCCGTGGGCTGCCCAACGCTGCCCGGGCAGCCGGAGGCCGCTACTGGCCGAACTTCAGCGTGATAGGAGCGTCCTTGTTGACGCCCTGGCCGGGTGCCGGGTTTTGATAGACCACGCGGTTGTGGTTGGCTCCGCCGGCGTCGACATCGGCTCCCTTGATCAGCACGCCGGTCCACCCCAGCGCACGCAACTGTGGTTCCGCCTCGGTCCAAAATAGCCCGGCGAGGTCGGGCATCACGAACTGGTTGCCCTTGGACACTTTCAGCTCGATCACCGAGTCAACCGGAACGGTAACGCCCGCAGGGGGATTGGTGCCGATCACGTCGCCAGCCGGACGGGGACTGTCCACCGCGGCTTGACTGAATCGGCTGAAACCGTAGACGGTGAGGTTTTTTTCCGCCAGTTCAACCGTCTGGCCGGCGACGTCGGGAATCTGCTTGGTGGCCGGGCCGGAACCGATGATGATGGTGATCTCGTTAGTGATCGCCGAGGTCTGGTTGGCCGGCGGGTTGGTGCCGATGACACGGCCTTCCATTTCCGGCGTCGACGGGGAGTTGGCTCGCTTGAACCGGCTGAACCCGGCGGCTTTGAGTTTCTTCACCGCCTCGCCGTAGCTCAGCGAGGAGACGTCGGGCAGTTCACGCTGCTCGGGTCCGGTAGACACGTCGACGGTGATCTCGTCCCCCGCCGCCACCGAGGAGTTGGCGGCGGGATCGGTACCGATAACGTGGTCGGGCGGTACCGAGGAGTCCGGCCTTTGCAAGGTGCGCGTCTTAAAACCATGGTTTTGCAGCGTGGCGATCGCGTCGGCGGACGCTTGGCCGCGCACGTCGGGAACTTTAACCTCCCGGGAATCGCCGCCGAACGCGTTGATCAGAACGCTGACAACCACGGTCAGCACCGCCAGTACCGCAACCGCGACCAACCAGCGACCCACCGACCCGCCGGTGTGGTCATGGGCAAAGTCGAGGCGACGCGACGGCGAGCCGGTGCGCGCCGCCGCGCGATTCGCGTGGTTAGTGCCGTGGCCGGACGCCAGCAGCCGGGTCCGCTCAGCCTCGGTGAGCACCTTAGGAGCTTGCGGGGGCTCACCGCTGTGCACCCGGATCAGGTCGGCCCGCATCTCCGCAGCCGTTTGATAGCGGTTCTCCGGGTTTTTAGCGAGCGCCTTGAGGACCACGGCATCGAGGTCGGCCGAGATACCTTCACGTCGTTGCGACGGCGGCACCGGATCTTCGCGGACATGCTGATAGGCGACGGAAACCGGCGAATCACCGGTAAAAGGCGGCTCGCCGGTAAGGATTTCGTAGAGAACACAGCCCAACGAGTAGACGTCGGAGCGTGCGTCGACGGTGTCGCCGCGGGCCTGTTCGGGCGAGAGGTACTGCGCGGTCCCGATGACCGCCGCAGTCTGGGTGACCCTGTTGCCGCTGTCCGCGATGGCCCGCGCGATGCCGAAGTCCATAACCTTCACCGCATTGGTCGAGGTGATCATGATATTTGCCGGCTTGACGTCGCGGTGGATGATGCCGTTCTGATGCGAAAAGTTCAGCGCTTGACAAACATCGGCGATGACCTCGATGGCCCGTTGCGGTGGCATCGGCCCTTCGGTGTGCAGGATGTCGCGCAGGGTCACACCGTCGACGTACTCCATGACGATGTAGGGCAGCGGACCGGCCGGTGTCTGGGCTTCCCCGGTGTCATATACCGCGACGATCGCCGGATGATTCAACGCCGCCGCGTTTTGCGCCTCCCGCCGGAAGCGGAGGTAGAAGCTGGGGTCGCGGGCCAGGTCGGCGCGCAGCACTTTGATCGCCACGTCGCGGTGCAGCCGTACATCGCGAGCGAGGTGCACCTCGGACATGCCACCGAAGCCGAGGATTTCACCGAGTTCGTAGCGGTCGGACAGATGTTGTGGGGTAGTCATCGCGGTATCTCACGTCGGGCCGGCGACTCGTGCCGCAGCGGCCGCAGCGGGACAACCGAGCCGGCTGCGAACACCCGCCGCTCCCCCGCAAGCGAGCCGGATCCGCCCGGTGGGGGGAGTTGCGGCTGCGGGTGCCGCCCTCCAGGATTATTCGTTCCCCGGCGGTCCGTCCACTTGGACGGCCGTACCGTCGGCGACCCGGCGGACGTTGTGCTGCTCGACGGAGTCCCGGTGTCGGTCACCGTGGGGGTGGCGGGCTGTTGCTGGCCGTTTTGATTGTGAGCATTGATGACAATGAGCACCGCGATGATGATCGCCAGCGCTCCCAGCACGCCGGCCGCCCAGAGCAGCGCACGCTGACCCGACGAAAACGTGCTCCGCGGGGGCGGACGGTGACCACCCGTCGTGGGTCGGGAGCGGTGCGCTGCCGCGGACCGGCCGGTGGGATTGACCGCCGCCCGCGCCGGTGAGCCAGACGGGATAGCGGCCGGAGCCGCCCGTCCGACGGGCATTTGGCTGGGGCGTGGCGGTCGACGGCCGGCGCGAACCGCGGCTACGGCGTCAGCGAACGGCCCGCCGCTTTTGTAGCGCAGCTGAGGGTTTTTGGCGAGGGTGATCTCGATGAGTTCACGCACGTTGGGCGGAATGTCGGTGGGCAGCGGCGGCGGCGCTTCTTTGATGTGTTTCATCGCCACCGTCAAGGCACCGTCACCGGTGAACGGTCGTTTACCCGAAACCGCCTCGTACCCGACAACTCCCAACGAATACACGTCACTGGCCGGCGTCGCCTCATGGCCAAGGGCCTGCTCCGGAGCGATGTATTGGGCGGTGCCCATCACCATGCCGGTCTGGGTGACCGGCGCAGCGTCAACAGCCTTGGCGATACCGAAGTCGGTGATCTTCACTTGGCCGGTGGGGGTGATCAGGATGTTGCCGGGTTTGACGTCCCGGTGCACCAGGCCGGCCGCATGCGCGACCTGCAGGGCGCGTCCGGTCTGCTCGAGCATGTCGAGGGCATGGCGCAGTGACAGCCGGCCGACTCGCTTGAGCACCGAGTTCAGCGGCTCACCGTTGACCAACTCCATCACCAGATAGGCGGTACGGCCCTCACCGTCCATGGTGGTCTCGCCGTAATCATGGACGCTGGCGATCCCCGGGTGATTGAGCATCGCGGTGGTGCGCGCCTCCGCCCGGAACCGTTCGATGAACTCCGGGTCGGAGGAGAACTCGCTCTTGAGTACTTTAACCGCGACTCGCCGGCCCAGCCGGTTGTCCACGGCCTCCCATACCTGTCCCATGCCGCCGGTGGCGATGAGGCGCTGCAGGCGGTACCGGCCCGACAGCGTCACACCCACTCGCGGGGTCATGGTCCCCCCTGCAGCGCGGCCTCGATCACCGCCCGCCCGATCGGTGCGGCGAGTGCACCGCCGGTCGCGGCACGTCGATCGGCGCCATTCTCCACCAGCACCGCGACCGCCACCTTTGGGCGTTGTGCGGGCGCAAAGGCGATATACCACGCGTGCGGAGGGGTGGTGCGGGGGTCGGTGCCATGCTCTGCGGTACCGGTCTTGGAGGCGATCTGCACGCCGGGGATGGCCCCTTTCTGCTCTGTGACGTTCTCGGCGCCGACCATCAATTCTGTCAGCTTAGCGGCGACCTGCGGCGAGACCGCGCGGCGCTGCACGTGCGGGGTGGTGGCGCGGATGGTAGCCAGGTCCGGCCCGGTGAGGCTATCGACCAGGTAGGGTTGCATGGTCACACCGCCGTTGGCGATTGTGGCGGCCACCACCGCGTTCTGAAGCGGTGTCAGGGCGACATCTTTCTGCCCGATCGCCGACATCCCCAGTGCGGCGGTGTCCGAGATGGGACCGATGGTGGATTCGCCGACTTGCAGGGGAATGGGCGCGGGTGGGTCGTCTATCCCGAACGCCTGTGCGGTGCTGCGCAGGGCGTTGGCACCGGTGAGAATACCCAGTTGGACGAAGGCGGTGTTGCAGGATAGCGCGAAGGCTTCACGCAGGGATACCGTCGGCTCGCCGCCGCAGGGTGCGCCGCCATAGTTCTCCAGCACGGCGGAGCTGCCCGGCAGCGGGATCTTGGGGTCCGCCGTCAACTGCTCGTCATCGGTGGCCCCGGCTTGCAGCGCCGCCGCGGTGGTGATCACCTTGAAGGTGGAACCGGGCGGATACGTTTCGGAGATGGCGCGATTGATCATCGGGGAATCGGGGTCATCGCGCAACCGCTGCCAGGCCGCCGCCTGCTCTTGGGGGTGGTGCGACGCCAGCAGGTTGGGGTCATACGACGGCGATGACACCAGCGCCAGGATTTTGCCGGTGGCGGGCTCAACCGCGACGATCGCACCCTTGCACGGCCCGTCGCAGCCCTGCTGCAGCGCATCCCAGCCGGCCTGCTGGACGCGGGGGCTGATCGTGGTGTTGACATTGCCGCCGCGGGGGTCACGGCCGGTGAAAAAGTCGGCGAGCCGCCGGCCGAACAGCCGCTGGTCGGAGCCGTTAAGGAGGGCGTCTTCGGCGCGTTCGAGGCCCGTGCTGGAATAGCGCAGCGAGTAAAAGCCGGTAATCGGTGCGTACATCGCAGGTTTGGGGTAGACCCGCAGAAAATGAAACCGGTCGTCGGTGGCTACCGAGTACGCGAGCAACTGCCCGTGGGCGGTGATCTGGCCCCGCTGACGCGAATATTCGTCGAGTAGCACCCGCTGATTGCGCGGGTCGGCGCGCAGTCCGTCGGCGGTGAACACCTGCGTCAGGGTGGCGTTGAGCAGCAACAGCACGACCAAGGCCATCACGGTCACCGAGATGCGGCGCAGCGAGGCGTTCATGCGCGCCTGATCACCTCGGTGTCGGTGACCGCGAGCGGCACCGTATCACGGGCCCGGGTGCCGAGCGGACGCCGGGCCGCGTGCGAGATCCGCACCAGAATGGCCAGCAGGAGATAGTTAGCCAGCAAAGACGACCCGCCGTAGGACAGCCACGGCGTGGTCAATCCGGTTAATGGGACGAGTTTGGTCACGCCGCCGACCACGATGAACAGCTGAATGGCCAGCGTCGACGCCAGGCCCCCGGCCAGCAGTTTGCCGAAGCTATCGCGGATGGCGATCGCGGCACGCAGTCCGCGGACGATGAGGATGGTGTAGAGCATCAACAGACCGGACAAACCGACCAGGCCGAGTTCTTCGCCGAACGCCGCGATGATGAAATCGGTGGATGCCGCGGGCACGGTGTCGGGCTGTCCGTTACCCAGCCCGGTGCCGAAGATGCCGCCAGTAGCAAAGCTGAACAGTGACTGGACGATTTGGTAGGAGCTGCCCTCGGGGTCGGCGAATGGATGCAGCCAGGTCTGCACGCGGACCCGGACGTGCCCGAAAATGTGATACGCCACAACACTTCCCGCAGCGAATAACGCCAGCCCGATGACGATCCAGCTCAGCCGCTGAGTGGCCAGGTACACCACCACAAGAAAGGAGGCGTACAGCAGCAGCGAAGTACCCAAGTCCTTTTCGAAGACCATCACACCCACCGCGAGCACCCAGGCCGCCAACAGCGGAGCCAGATCCCGCGGACGGGGTACGGTTATGCCCATGACATGTATTCCGGCGCTGGTGAATAGGCCGCGTTTGGCCACCAGGACCGCGGAAAAAAAGATGAGCAGCAGGATTTTGGAAAATTCCGCAGGCTGGATTGAAAATCCCGGAAACCGGATCCAGATTTTGGCACCGTTATGTTCGGAGAATGACGCCGGCAGCAGCGCCGGGACGGCTAGGATCACCAGGCCGGCGAGCCCGCAAGTGTAGCCGTAGCGCGCGAGTCGTCGATGGTCTTTGAGCAAGGCCACCGTCACAGCGAATGCGGCCACACCGATCAGGGTCCACAGCATCTGCTGGTGCGCGCTGGAATGGGTACCGACACCGGCCGCACCGTCGGCGATATCCAGCCGATGAATCATCACCAGGCCTAAACCGTTGAGCAGCGCCGCGACCGGCAACAGCAGCGGATCCGCACAGGGGGCGAAGCGCCTGACGGCCAGGTGCGCGCCGCCGAAAAGCGCCAGGAAGGCGAGCCCGTAGCCACTCAGATCCCAGCGCAGGCCCCGGCCTTGGCTGGCCTGCACGATGAGCAAAGCCGCGACGATGATCACCGCAGCGAAGCACAACAGCACCAGTTCAGCGTTGCGCCGAGTCGGCAGTGCAGGGGTCACCGCGACCGGCGGCTGGGGCTGAGTCGTCATGCCGCCGTCCGGCAGTCGATGCCCGGCTGAGGTGGCGGCGGAATCGTCCTCGGTGGGGGCGACGGGGTCGCCGGCGTGCTGCCCGGCGGTGGGCAGGGCGGCAGCAGCGAGCCACTGCCCGCCAGATCGCGCAGCTGCTTGATCGCCTCATCGAGGCTGCCCGGCCGCAGGCCGGACGCGACCTGTTGGCGCGTCGACGGACGCAGGTCCGAGAGCTTCAGCAGGTGGCAGTCACGGCGGTCCGTTGCCGGGGCGTAGCTTATTTGTGACAGTTGGCCCCGACTGTTGAGGCAGCCCTGCTGATAGGGCGTCTGCAACGGCACACCCAGCATCGATCCCTGGATCCCCCGCATGATGGTTACGGTGCCGCCATATCCGGTCACGTAGTAGTAGCTGCGGATGACGTTCCAGCCGATGGCCAGGCCGGTCAGGAGCAGCAGCACCCCAAGCGCGATGCCGATCGCTATTCGCCGCCGTGACTTCTGCGGTGGCGCGACCGTGCTGGGTTGCGGCACAGTGGGTTTGGCAACATCTTTGGAAGCGCTCACGGCGGAGGCCCGGCCGGCGGCGGTGTTGGGCAGCGTCAGCTGGTCGTCATCACCGGACACCGCGCCCGCCAGGATCGGCTGGGTTTGTCCGTAGTCCTCATCGCAGACGTCGGCGACAATGACGGTGACGTTGTCGGGGCCGCCGCCACGCAGCGCCAGTTCGATAAGCCGGTCGGCGCTTTCCTCCACGTCGGGGATTTGCAGTGCCTCGAGGATGGTCTCGTCGCTGACCGGGTCGGACAGTCCGTCCGAGCACAACAGATACCGGTCCCCCGCACGGGCTTCCCGCATGATCAGTGTGGGTTCGACTTCATGGCCGGTGAGGGCCCGCATGATCAGCGACCGCTGCGGATGGCTGTGCGCCTCTTCGGAGGTGATCCGGCCCTCGTCGACCAGGGTTTGCACGAAGGTGTCGTCCTTGGTGATCTGGGTCAGCTGGCCGTCGCGCAGCAGGTAGGCGCGCGAGTCGCCGATGTGCGCCAGTCCGAGACGGTTGTCTTCGAACAGGATCGCGGTCAGGGTGGTACCCATCCCCTCGAGATCGGGATCCATCTCGACCTGCGCGGCGATCGCGGAGTTGCCCGCGCGAACTGCGGCGTCCAGTTTGCCGAGCAGGTCTCCCCCGGGTTCGTCATCGTCGAGGTGAGCTAATGCCGCGATGACGAGCTGCGAGGCCACCTCTCCGGCCGCGTGGCCGCCCATGCCGTCGGCGAGGGCCAGTAATCGCCCGCCGGCATACACCGAGTCCTCGTTGTTGGTACGAACCAGGCCGCGATCGCTGCGAGCCGCGTAACGAAGGACCAGTGTCACGGGCGCAACTCGATTACCGTTTTGCCGATTCGGACCGGCGTCCCAATCGGAACTCGTACCGCCGTCGTCACCTTCGCCCTGTCAAGGTAAGTACCGTTGGTCGATCCTAGATCCTCGACATACCATTCTGATCCGCGCTGCGACAACCGCGCATGCCGCGTCGACGCGTAGTCATCGGTCAGCACCAGCGTCGAGTCGTCGGCGCGCCCGATCAGCACCGGCTGGCCGGTGAGGGCGATACGGGCCCCCGCCAGCGACCCCTCGGTGACCACGAGATAGCGCGCCGATCGCCGCCGCCCACGCGAAGGCAGCAGCGGACCCCGCAACGCCAAGCCCCGCCGCACCATGACGGCACCGGTCGGCGAGTAGATGTCCGTGCGCAGGACCCGCAGCACCGACCAGATGAACAGCCACAGCAGCGCCAGGAACCCGGCACGCGTCAGTTGCAGCACCAATCCCTGCATCTGACGCCCCTTCCGTTCTGACGACGCAGGTCTCGCGCCCGCGAATCCGAGCCCATATCAGCAACGTCACGATACTTGGACGGTGGCCAACGTGGGGTGAAGCCGGCGAACGGGTCGATTGGGTCAGCTCATTGGATGTGGACGATGATCTCGGAGTGTCCTAGACGGATCACGTCGCCGTCGGCCAACTGCCACTCCTGCACCGGAGCGTTGTTCACCATGGTGCCGTTGGTGGAGTTGAGGTCGGACAGCAGGGCAACCTGGCCGTCCCAGCGGATCTCCAGGTGCCGTCGCGACACCCCGGTGTCCGGCAACCGGAACTGGGCGTCTTGTCCGCGGCCGATGATGTTGGAACCCTCGCGCAACTGGTAGGTGCGCCCGCTGCCATCGTCGAGCTGCAGGGTAACGGTATGTCCGGCCGGGGCGTAGCCGGACTGCCCATAACCGCCGTAGCCGCCGGCTTGGCCGTAGTCACCGGCTTGGCCGTAGTCACCGGGAGCGGCCGACTGTCCATAGTCATAGTCCCTGCCGGGGGGTTCGGCGTATCCGCCGCCGGGCGGTGCGTACACCCCGGCCGCGGAAGCATCGCGGTACTGCGGGTAATCGGGTCGACTGTAATCCTGCCCGCCGTACCCCGGACCGCCCGGGTAGGCCTGATCGTAACCGCGCGCCGGCTCGGGATAGGGCGGCCGTTGTTCCGGTGGGCCGTAGGGTCCATGGCCGTAGTCGCTGTAGCCGCCGTAACCCTGCTGGCCGCCGGGGGGGCCGTATCCACCGCCTTGGCGATAGCCCGCATCATAGCCTTGAGCAGGGCCCGGGCCAGGGCCGTAACCGCCGGGGGGGCGTTGTTCGTAGGGGGGCGGATAACCACCGGGCGACTGCCCAGGGTACCCATGGTCGGGGTAGCCGCCACCCCGACCGGGGTAACTGGGCGGAGGATACCCGGGCTGCGGTGGATAGCCGCCCGAGTCCGGTGAATAGCCGCCCGAGTCCGGTGGATAGCCCGGCGCCTCCTGGCCGCCACGGGCGTCCCCGCCACTGCGGGGCTCGTCGTGCTGATATCCCTCCTCGTAATACTCGTCGCCGGGCCGCCCCTGCCCCGGACCGCCGCGATAGCTGGAATTCTCGGTCATTGGTGGTACTCCTGGTTCTGCGTTAAACGCCTGATCAGATTGTGCCGGGGCGAAATTTCCGGTTGCCGGGTGGGAGCGGGCATCGGGGTTGACAACACCACGGGCGCGGAACTGGCCGGGATGCAAGTTCGTCGACCGGTCAAATCCGACGACCACCTCACCATACGTTTGCCATCCCTGTCCCCTGATATATCCCGCCAAGTGTTGAGCAAAAACAGCCGCCGTGAAATCCGGGTCGGCACTCGCCGTCTCGTAGTGGTTCCCACCGAGAGTAATGATGTATTCGTTCGGTGCCAAAGGCCGGCCAAAGGCCGATTGCCACGTAGCGGCCGAACACCAGCGGCGGCTTCGCGCTGCAACACGGTTTCCAGCTCTTGCGGGACGATCGATCCCCCGAACACCCGGGCAAACACATCACCCGCGGCGGCCTCGAGTTTGCGCTCGACGCGCTGAACTAGCCTCTTCCGGCCGTTCATTTCCAGCGCTCGCCTCACTCGTCCTGAAAGTACCCCTACCCTAGGGCCGACAACCCTCCCGCGTGCCATATCATCGGTTTCCCTTTCCAGTATGCTATCGGGATCCGGCGCGGTGCCCCGCCACGGCGTTCGCGAACAGCCCCTCGGGCCAGTTCAACAGCCAGTTGCGGGTTGTCCAGGTGATGCGAGCCGACGCCTTCTGCGCTTGGAAGCAGCGGGAATGCCTGGCTATAGTGGTAGCCTCGACAGGCCGTCGGGCGAGTGGCGGAATGGCAGACGCGCTGGCTTCAGGTGCCAGTGTCCTTCGGGACGTGGGGGTTCAAGTCCCCCTTCGCCCACCGTATTCGGCCCATGTTTACCGTATTTACTCGGCCTTCGGACACCGTGGCGGGCTACGCCGCCGGACTCGGGCCGACCCGGACGATAGGGAGCTGAAACACCTTCGTCGCTACCGGAGTGGAATCATGTTCGCGCCGGGCGAGGAGGGCTTCGTTCTCGGGTAACTGCCGGGAGTTGATTTCGCCGACGGCGATGCGGCGCAGGAGGTCATGGGCGCGAGCCAGTTGTTCGCGCTTGCGGTATTGCCCACCGGGAAGCTTGACGCCGGCCCAGACGCCGTATTCCTCGCGGTGGTCGATGGCGTGCCGGGCGCATCTGCGCTGCTGGGCCAGCGGGCAACGGCGCAGGCACAGCAACCGCGCCTCGGTGGCCGATTGTTCATAGACCCGCGCCTTGGCGGCACCGTCGCCGCCGTCATCATCGGCGTAACCGAACCAAAGTTCCGGGTTGACCGAGCAGGGGTATCCCATCGTGTCCTCGCTCCCGATAGACTGAAACGTAGGGAAAAGCGTATATGACTTGACCCGCCGTCGCAAGGAAACGCCGACTAAATCATATATACACATATATATGTTGAGGTCCGGGTACTATTCGGGATTATGGCCGGAGCGCTACGATGAGCCGCGAATCGGCGGGGGCGGTCATCCGATCGCTCCGCGAGTCACGCGACTGGTCGCTGGCCGATTTTGCGGCCGTCACGGGGGTCAGCACCATGGGGTTGAGCTACTTGGAGCGCGGCATCCGCAAACCCCACAAAAGCACGATTCAGAAGGTCGAAAACGGCTTGGGTCTGCCACCTGGCACTTACTCCAGGCTCGTGGTCGCGGCTGACCCCCATGCGGAGCTCGACCGATTACTGGCAGCAAAGCCGCCGACTTCGGGTTCACCGCGACCGAGGCACGCGGTCGTCGTCGACCGGCATCCCGACACCACAGTGCTCGAGGGGTACGCGGAGGCGCAACTTGACGCCCTGAATTCGGTCATCGACAGGCTGCCGTCGACGACATCAAATGAATACGAGACGTATATTCTGTCTGTGATCACGCAGTGCGTGAAGGCCGAGATGCTGGCCGCTAACTCCTGGCGGGTGGCGGTGAACGTGGACGTCGATTCGGCTGCTCGGCTGATGGACCATCTGCACTCCCTTGAAGCCACCCGCAGAGCTTTGTTGGCCCGCATGCCCGCCAGTTTGGGTACCCGACTCGAGCAAGCGTGTGCGCGTTCGTTGCTGCCGGAAACGGTGATCGCGGCGCTGCTGGGTGTCACCGTCGACGAGATGTGGGAGATCCGCAATCGGGGTTTGATTCCTCCCGGAACACTGCCGCGGGTGCAGGCCTTCGTCGACGCCATCAACTCCCCGGGCCGCAATTTCGCCGATCGGGCCGGTGCTGAGCCCGGGAGCTCATCGTGATACCAGGCGAACTCGAGGTTTTAAGCCGCGCCCATGAGTTGTTCACCGGCGGCACACCCGCTGTGAAGCTGGACCCGGGCGCCGTGCACTACGGGGACTTACCGGATCGGGCCGCGAGCATCACCGCCGGTGGGGCGCGGCAACAATACCAACTTGCGGTGCAGGGCACCCGCGAAGCCCTGCAGTCGGCCGCTCGGACAGATGCCATGTTCGCCGACGTCATTGCCCGCGCTCGGCGCGATCACGCTCGGGCCCGCCAACTGACAAAGAGTGTTCTCGCCGAGGCCCGTGCCGACGCCGCCGCGGTATCTGACAGCCCGATGGCCCAGCGCGAGGCGATCCGCCGCGGGGTGGCGCGGCTACGCGCCCAACGAGGTCATGTCTTGTCGGCGCGCCGGAGGGTGGAGCTGCATCACGCGGCGCTGCGGACCCTTCGTTACCGGATGTGGCGCCGGCACAATCGCGGGCCGAGTGGTGTGCGGCCGCCGGCATCGATGAGCCGCGCCGCCATCGCGGTGCGGGCGGCGCTGTCGCGACTGGGTCGCCCCTATGCCTGGGGCGCGGCCGGACCCGATCGGTTCGACTGTTCGGGGCTGGTGCAGTGGTGCTACGCGCAAGCCGGCATCCACCTGGACCGCACCACCTACCAACAGATCCACGACGGGATCCCGGTGTCGCGTTCCCAGCTGCGGCCCGGTGATCTGGTCTTCCCCCACCCGGGCCACGTGCAGATCGCCATCGGCAACAACCTGGTCGTCGAAGCGCCTCATGCCGGCGCCCCGGTGCGAATCAGCCCCCTGGGGCGTAACGTCCAAATTCGGCGGCCGGTCCTATAGCCGGGTTCAGCCGAGATGCGGAGCCGAGCAGGAGGTTCATCGCATGACAGCACAACCGGGCCGGCTGGCAGCCGCTCTGCAAGCCGGGCAGGCGGCCTTAGCCCGCCGCGGCGGGGTTGCGGCGGAGGCCGACCGGGTGCTGGCCGACGTGCTGGCCGCAGCGCATGCCACGGTTGTGGAAGGCGCCGCCCGGCTGAATGAGATCGCCGCCGAGATCGACGACGCTGTGCGCAACCAGGCTGCGCTCGCCGTCAACACCCCGATGGGTGCGCGTGAGTTCCAGCGGTTCCTGATCGCCAAACACCGCGAGATCATCGCCGTGGTGTCGCATGCGCACGAGATCGACAAGCAAAAACACACCGCATTGCGGGCTTTGCGGCCCAAGTACGGCATACCCGCGGACAGCTGAGGTGCAGGCCATACTGTTGGTGCCGATCGAGGTGAATTGTTGCCGGCAACGTGGCTGGGTACTGTCCCGGCATGCAAGGACCGCGACACCGTTGGTCTTCGGGCACCCGGGCATCTGGCTAACTGATGGCCACGCTAACCGGTGGCTCGATGATCCACCCAGCGACGATAGCTGGTGCGCCGTCAGCCATATCGCCAACGGGTACGCCTACCCCTGATCGGCAAGAAGGCCAGGCCGCCGTGGTGATAAGGGATGCGGAAGCCGCGCTGGCGCACCAGAACTCGGTGACCGCTCAACTCGACCTGCAGGTGATCACGGCGATCCTGAATGCCCATCTAAAAACCGTCGCGGGAGGAGCGGCGCTGAGCAATCTGCAGCACGACATCGAAACGGCGGTGCGAACCCGAACCGACCTGGACACTCCCGGCGGAGCGAGGGATTTTCAGCGGTTCTTGCTCGGCAAGCTCCGCGATATGCGTGCCGTGGTGGCGAGCGCCGACCTCGACGACACGTCCGAGTCTGCATTGATGGCCGCGTGGACGTCGCTGTACAACGCTTCGAGGACACACCAGGGAATCGCGCCCGAGGCGCCGGCGGCGCAGGCGGCCCCAGCGTCATCACCGCGCAGCACCGGACTCCCGACAGTGTCCGACGCCGGGTTAGCACCCGAAGCCGACGTGTTGCCCACCGATGACCCCGGTTGGGCGCTGCCCGACCCGCAGCCGCCGCTCCCGTCTTCGCCGGCACCGCTGGCGCCGGCGATGCCGAGCATCCCCGGATTCGGCGGAGGGATGATGCCGGGTGGGGCGACGCTGCCGAGTTCGATGCCGGCTTGGGGCATGCCGGGCGGAGTTCCGGTTACCGGGCCGTTGACCACCGGTGACGACCGTCGGCTGCAGGACTCCGGCGACACCCCGGGGGCTGAGGATCCGGTGGACGGGGTGTTGCCCGACGGACCCGACGACAACCCGCCGGACGGGGATGCCGGTGCGGAATCGCGCGGAGCGCCGGAGCCGCCGACCCCAGGGCCGACGACTGTGACACTGCCCGATGGTGACACCGTCACCGCCGCCAGCCCGCAACTCGCCGCGGCGATCAAGGCCGCGACGAGCGGCACCCCGATCTCTGACGCATTCCATCGGCAGGGGATCGCCATCCCGCCCCCGGGAACCCCGGTCGCCGAGCCAATCGATCCCTTAAAGCTCACCCCCGGCGACATCGGTATCTACACCGATCGCCACGCGCTGGCCCTCGGAAATAACAAAGTCCTGCTCAACGGCCAGATTCAAGACATCGCCACCGTTGGGGGGCCGGCCTTTCTAGGCTGGGAACATCCACCGCCACCAACAGCGGTACCAGCGACCGGAGCCGACGCGCCGACACCTACCCGCCCGGCGAGTACGAGCGTCGTATCGGTTTAGGAACAGGATTTGAGGAACACGCCGACTCACCCCGGCCCACAGGGAATAAATAGGCACCTAAACACGCAGAGAAGCAAAATCAAAATAAGGACAAAAAGGAGACGCATGATGACCGATGGCGTCCACGTTGTGCTCTCGAACCTGCGGGAAGCCGCCCGCCATCATCGAGAGGTGTCGGACTATCTACGGACCGTCCCGGCGACACATGCGGCGATCCAAAACAGTTTGGACTCGCTGGGGCCGATCTTCGCCGGGTTGCGAGACGCCGGGCGAGAACTGCTCGAGCAAAGACGGCAGTGCTACGAGCTGCAAGCCGACGCCCATGCGGCAATGGCTGACAACCTGGAGGCCTCAGCAGACCTGTGGGAACAGCACGAGGCAGAGGCGGCGGGCAGGCTCGAACGTCTTCGCGACGATGGTCGATGACGGATCCCAATCCCGCGTTCGACACGGTTCACCCCAGCGGACATATCCTGGTGCGCTCCTGCCGCGGCGGCTATATCCACAGCGTCGCCCTGAGCGAGGCGGCGATGGACACCGCAGCGGACACGCTCGCACGGGCGATCCTGCTGACCGCCGATGTGTCGTATCTCAAGGCGTTGATGGAAGTGCGGGGTGAAATAGTCGCCGCCGGACACACTCCGTCGGCGGAGGTGCCGACGCCCCGCGACCTGGAGGTGGCAATCGAGAAGCTGTTGGCGCACAAGCTGCATCGCCGTGGGGACGAGTAGAGCCTAACGCACCCAGGTTTTGACGACCCGCTGATCCGGTGCAATATCGGCCGGTGGTTCGACGGGATTCGGCCCGAACAATTGTTGCGCACGAACCAGCAGAGCGCGCAATTCATCTAATTGCCGCTGCAGCCCAGCCTCAGCCATGGCCATACGCTACCCAAGCCGCTTCGTGCCCACAATTCACCACCGGCAACACCGTAATCAGCTGCCGATGGGCCCGGGTGCTGGCCGATGGCGAGAGCGCCAGCAGCAGGGTTTGGGGTGGGAAACACGTGAGCCGATCGGTCACACGGCGACGGTACCCTTATCTGGTGGCGATCTTCGGCCGAAAAACGGCGCGCCAGCGCCTCCGCAAGGCTACCCGGGAATCACTGCGCACACCGGCATTCAGCGCCTCCGCTGACTGCACGCCCTGGGTGATCGGCGGACTTTGGCCCACCGAATTGTCCACGGTCACTACCGAAACAGCTCCGCTCGCAGCCTATCTCAAGGCAGACCTGCAGCGGATAGCGAATTCGGCCAATCAAGAACTCCACGCCCTCAGACGGGCGGCGATGACCGAGCCGGCCAGGCAGGCAGCAGAGGCTCGGGTGATCCGGATTGCTCGCGACTATGCGGTTCGGCGAGTCGAGTCGACGGTTCGTCAGCTCCGCACAGCGGTGCGAGAAGCACCCGACAGGCACCCGAACCTCGCCGAAGATCTTGCCCCAGGCGTGAAGACAGCACAGCTGCCTGTAACGGTTGTCATGCCGCCGGGCGATCTCGAGACGTCGAGCGCCTCCCCGGAGCCGCGGCAGGACGACGGCGAGCTTCGAGCACTGCGGATTATCGAGACGAGTGGGACGGCGATGGTCAACTCGGCGATCATGGATGCGACCGGCGACCTTGGGGTCGTGTCGGGCGTGTCGGTCGGCCGGCACGCCGAGGATCGGGAGGCCGGCGCGGTGGCGGGAGACGCCGTCACGAATGGCCGGCATACCGAGGCTGCCTCCGAGAGAACGGTGGTGACCCCACATGCTCAGGGCCCGGCGGCCGGTCCGGAATCCGCGCGCCAGCGGCTCGGGAGGCTTCTCGAATTCGTCGCCCGCCAGGAGCCGGGGTTGCGCTGGGCGGTCGGGGATCGCCAAGACGGCACGACGATCCTGCTCACCGACGTGGCCCACGGGTGGGTGCCTCCGGGCATCGCACTGCCCGCCGGCGTGCAGTTGCTGACGCCGGGCTGGCGCGGCGGTAACGTAACCGCCTTACTCGGCCCGACCACGCTGTCCGCGACCTACACCCCGGGCGACTCGTTGGGTCGGCCGGTCGAGCCTGACGCCACCGAAGCCTCGCCGCAGCCCCGGGAACTCCCGGTCGTCGAGGATCTGGGCTGGCTGCTCGGTGAGGCCACCCGGTGGCGCGACGGCCTGCCGCGACTTGCCCACACCCTGGCAAAGGCCGGTGCGGCGGGAACCGGTGTGGCCGACGTGGAAATCGACGTGCTGCGGGTGCACCTGGAGATCGCACGGTACACCCTTTTGGCCCGGTATCCGGATATCGACACCGCCCAACTATTGAACTGCCTGCTGCTGGCCGCCACCGAAGGGATTGCGACCGGTGACAGGGTGTCGGCGAACTACCACTTCTCCTGGTTCCAGGCGCTCAGCAATCCGCCGGTCAGTTCGTGGGGCACGCACCAATGACGATGGCGGATGCGCCGATAACCCGGTTCTACGCAACGCCGATATCCCCGGTGGGAGAGCCGGGTATGACCCGGGTATGAATTGACGCTGGTGGGAGGGATCGACATACTGTGACGGTGCCGGGGCCGGGCAGCCGCGCGGGGTCAAGCGACAAGGATCTCGTCGAGTCGGTGCTGCGTGAGCTGCGCGAGGCCGCCGATAAGTGGGAGGCCATCGTCGCAGAGGCCAAGACCATCATGTACAGCGTCGACCTGGGGGATATCCACGCGGTCGCGAACTCCGACGGCCGGCTGGTCGAGTTGACGTTGCACCCGAGCGTCATGACCGGCTATACCCACCGGGAGCTGGCCGACCGAGTGAACCAGGCCCTTGCCGCACTGCGCGCCGAGGCGCAAGCCGATAACCTGTCACGTTACGGCGGAGAACTGCAGTGAGGCCGGATTTCCTGAGGCGTCACGCTCTGAGGTTGCTGATTCGCGGGCACAACCTCTACGGCGACGGTGGCCTGGACGGGCCTCTGGTCGATGCGGCGCAGGTGCGCCGTCAGGCCGACCGACTCATCCGGGTAACCACTCGCGAGGGGATCGGCGCGGCGGCACCGGCGATTTCGCGCGCGGCGGTGCAACTGCGGCATGCCGCCGATGCCGACTTCGAACTGGCCGCGGCATTGTCGAAGGCACACGCAGACCACACACTTGGGCGCGTCGCCACGAGAGCGGTTCTCGACGACGCTTACGCGGACACCATGCCCGCGACAGACACGCCGCTCGGCTGGCGGGAAGCAGTGCGCCGCATGGCCGCTCGCCTGCGGGCCCAGCACCGGCAGATTCGGCGATCACAGCGACGCTCCCAGCTGCTTGCCCGACGGTTAGCAGGGCTTGCCTACCCGCACCGCCGGGTTTCCCGGGCACGGCACGCACCGGCCGCGCGGGCCATCCCGCTGGATAGCGTGCGATACCAGAAATCATCCGTGCCCGGCTCGGTCAGCAAGCACATCGCCGTGGCACTCGACCGCCTGGGAATTCTCGATCCCCGGGCACGGCGCAACTGGCTGCGGGGGTATGAGACACTGATCGCGCGGGAATCGGGTGGCCGGCCGTTCGCGGTCGGGTCCGCGCCGGCCACCACGCCCGGACCAATCCAGTACGACGGCCATGGTGTCGGCTACGCGCGGGGTCTGACGCAGACCATTCCCGCCACATTCGCGCGTTACCACCAACCTGGCACCTCGACCAATATCTACGATCCGGTCGCCAATATCTGCGCGTCGATCAACTATGTGATGCATCGCTACGGCGTCAGTCGTGACGGCGAGAACCTTGTTGCGCTGGTGCAACAGGCGGATCCGCGTCGACCACCGAAAGGATACTGACTGTGCCGCTGAATCTTTCCAACAGAGATCAGAATTCGGGGCACCTGTTCTACAACCGCCGTCTGCGGGCCGCCATCACGCGCTTTTCGGTCCGGATGAAACACGATGACCGCAAACAGCAAGCCGCGGTGGCGCTTTCGGTGGTGTTCGTGCTCATCGGTGTCGGCTGGATGGCATTGCTGCACATCTGGAAACCCGCCGGTTTGGTAGGCCAGTCGGCGATCATCGGCAACCGCGACACCGGCGCGATTTACGCCAAGATCAACGGGCGGCTCTACCCCGCGCTGAACCTGACGTCCGCGCGGCTGGCGGTGGGCAGCGCCGCCGCCCCCACCTGGGTCAAGGCGAGCGAGATCGCCAAATATCCGACCGGTCCGATGATCGGCATTCCCGGTGTGCCGGACAACCTCACGGTCACACCGAATGTGGTCTCGGCATGGTCGGTGTGCGACACGGCGGCGGGCAGACGCAGCCCGGCAGCACCGGTGGTGACCTCCATTGCCGGTGCGCTGTCGCCGTTCGGCCGGGCCGTGCCGCTGGGGCCACGGCAGGCGATCCTGGCGACCCATCAAGGCGCGACGTTTGTGATCTGGGGTGGGCAGCGGTCCCGCATCGACCCCACCGACCGATCGATCACCTTCAATCTGGGGCTTGATCCCGGCGTCACCTACCCGATCGAAATTTCCAATGCTCTTTACGACGCCATGCCGTCTACCGAACCCCTTGTGGTTCCTGCGATTCCGGAGGCGGGAACACCGTCGCAGTGGCTGCCCGGCGCCACCGTGGGCAGCGTTCTGGAAACCCGCGACGCCGCCGGCGCCGTCACCGGTTTTTATGTGCTCTTGCCGGGGGGTGTGCAGAAGATCACCAGCTTCGTCGCAGATGTGCTGCGCACCGCGAACTCACAGGGTTCTGCGGCACCCACGCTGGTGACTCCGGACAAACTGATTCACATCCCGGTAGTCGATATGCTAAACGTCGACTTCTATCCGTCAGGAAAGTTCGATTTCGTTGATACATCCGCTAATCCGGTGACATGTGTGGCCTGGCAGAAGCAGGCCGGCGATCCCCAGGCAACGCTCACCATCTTAAGTGGCCGAAGCCTGCCGATCCCGATCAGCATGGATTCTCATCTGGTACACCTAGTTCGCGACGATCGCGATCCGAATTCTGTTGAGGCCGATCAGACGTTGCTGCTACCAGGCGCGGCGAACTTCGTTGCGACGACAAGCGGTGCCGTCACGTCGGATAGTCGCGAAAGCCTGTATTGGGTTTCACCGCAAGGAGTTCGATACGGGATTCAAGCGGATCCGCAGACTTTACGATCACTTGGACTCGACCCACACGCAGCGGTGCAGGCACCGTGGCCGATTGTGCGTACGTTTGCGGCCGGACCCGCGATCAGCAGTGAGAGTGCGCTGTTGGCTCGCGACACGATCGTCGGGAACGGCGCGGTGGCGCCCATTCCCGAAGCCAATCGGCAGGCAGGAGGTTAGGCATGTCCAAACGGGGTTTCGTCCGGGGCGCGCGTAAACCACCGCCGGCGGTCCCGCCGGTGCGAGTCGCGGTCGCCCCACCGCTGGCGCTGCCGGAACGCGAGCCCCGCAACATCCTGATGATGATCGCGGTCCCTGCCCTGCTGGTGGGGATCGTCGGGACCCTGGTGGTGATGTATACCTCCGGGGTGCGTTCCCTGCAGTCGGGATTTTTTCCGATGATGGGCTTATTCGGCTTCGGTGCGCTGATGTTCAGCGGACGCTTCGGCCGGGGGCGCCGAATCAGTTGGGGTGAGCAGGAAAAGCAGCGTCGTGCCTATCTGCGGAAACTCGACGAGGATCGTGAAGAGGTGCAGCGCGCCGCGCGGGAGCAGTGGCGCAGCCAGCTGTTCGTGCACGCCGATCCACAGCGGCTGGATACCGTGATCGGTGGGCCACGGATGTGGGAGCGCCGCCCCGGCGACCCCGATTTCTTAGACGTTCGCCTGGGAATCGGCGTACAGGAAACCAGTGATACCGCGATTTCGCTGCAGTGGCCGGAGGTTCCCATCGGTGAGGAGCTGGAGCCGGTCACCGGCGGCGCGCTCAGGGATTTTATTCTTGAACAGAGCAAGATCCGCGGAATGGGCAAAGTTTTGAGCCTGCGCTCCAAACCCGGATTCAGCTTCATCGGGCAGGACACTCACGAACTGCGCAGCTTTGCACGGGCCATCCTGTGCTCGCTGGCGGTCCATCACAGCCCGAGCGACCTGAAGCTCATGGTGGTAACCCGCCACCCCGAGCAATGGGCGTGGCTGGTGTGGCTACCGCACAACCAGCACGACGAGATGTTCGACGCCTGCGGACTGCGCCGGCTGGTATTCGCCTCCCCCACTGAACTGGAGGAAGCCCTCGACCCCGAACTGCACCGCAGGGGTCGCGGCCCGTGGACACCACCGGTTGGCACCAGCCCGACGTCGATGCCGTCAACGATGGAGTCAGTGGGTCTTTCGTTGGGCCCACACTGGGTGATCGTCGACGACAACGTGGGCACTCCCGAGCAGTGGGAAGGCGTCACCGGCCAAAAGGGGATGGCGGGAATCACCGTGCTGCGACTGGCAACCCGGCCCGGTGTCGGTGTCGGGTTTACCGACGAGGACGAACGGTTCCAGCTTCGTGAAGGCCGGCTCTATCATCGCGACGCGTTTTACGCGGTCGCCGACATGCTCGCCGAAAGCACTGCAAACCGGTATGCCCGGGCGCTGGCACGATGGCATCCGATGAGCGCCGGCGAGCTGTCCGAGACCGACAGTCAGGCCGGTGAATTGCTACGGGCGCTGGGCATCAGCGACCCGCGTCAGCTCGATGTCGACCGGTTGTGGGCCGAAAGCCGCGGGCGCGGTGACCCGAAATGGGCGATGGTTCCGGTGGGAGTGAAGCCGAACGGCGAACTGCAATACATCATCTTCCGGGCAAAGGATTTCGGTGGCTACGGTTTCCACTCGGTGGTGATAGGCACCTCAGGCTCCGGGAAGTCGGAGTTCTTCTTGTCGATGTGCAACGGCATCGCGCTGACGCACTCACCGGAAACGTTTATCGTCATCTTCGTCGATATGAAATTCGAATCCGCTGCCCAGGATCTAGAGGGTTTGCCACATGTGGCGGGTTCGCTATCCAACCTGGGCAAAGACGACCGGCATCTTGCCGAGCGGATGCGCAAAGCCATCAACGGTGAAATTGCAAGGCGCTACCGGCTTTTCAAAGAGGCCGGTGCGCGAGATGCCAACGAGTACGAAGAGATGCGCCTGGCCGGCCGGGATCTGGAACCCGTCCCGATCCTTTTGGTCATCATTGATGAGTACCTGGAGTTGTTTCATCATCACCCCGAGTGGGTTCAGCTGGTCATCCATATCGGACAGGAAGGTCGCGGCTGCAACGTCTTCTTCACGCTCGGCGGCCAGCGCCTCGACCTATCGTCGCTGAGCAAGGTCAAAAGCAACATCGCGTTTCGGGTCGCGCTGCGTGCGGAGACGGCCGAGGATTCCCGTGATGTGATCGGCAGCGACGCCGCGCTGCATCTCCCGTCGAAGGAGAACGGGTATGCATTACTGAAGGTTGGCCCGCGCGATCTCGAGCCGTTCCGTTGCTTTTATCTCTCGGCGCCGTTCGTGTTGCCGAAGAAGAGCGCGAACGTCGACAAGACCGTCGATGTGAGCTTCTCGCAGCCACGGCCGCTCACCTGGGAGTATCAGCCGCTCAGCCCCGAGGACACCGCGGCGCTGGCGGTGGCCGACGAACCCGAGGAACCCGACGAATTCCTATTTCATCCCGACGGCTTCAAAAAGAAGAAGATCCTCGACGTCATCCGCGAGTCCCTCGTTGCGAACCCGGCTCGGCTGCCACACCAAATCTGGCTTCCCCCACTGGAAGTCAGCGAACCCGTTGATGCCCTGGTGGCGTACTGGCGTGGCAAGCCCTGGCACGTCGACTACGGACAGAACCCGGGCCTGATCTTTCCGGTCGGGATAGTAGACATTCCCGAAGAACACGCTCAGCGCGTGCACGTTATCGACGCCGAAATGGACAACGTCATGGTGGTTGCCACCGCACAGCGCGGCAAGTCCACCACCTTGATGACGTTGATGGCTTCCGCTGCGCTGATGTATCGTCCGGAGCGGGTGACGTTCTTCTGTATCGGGGCGTCGCTGTATCCGATTGAGGGCCTCCCCCATGTCGCCGGCGTGGTCAGCCTGAACGACGCCGAAGGGGTATCGCGGACAATCGCCACTATCGAGGGCCTGATCCGCTCCCGGGAAGCATCGTTTAAGCACTATCAGATCGACATCACCGAGTTTCGGGAACGACGCTTCGGGGCGATCGGGGGTGGCGGAACCGATCCCGCCGACAAGTTCGGCGATGTCTTCCTGGTGATCGACAATTATGGCGATCTTTACGAAAAGGATCCCGGCATGGGTGACCGGGCGATCGCCATCGCCCGCCAGGGACTGTCCTACGGGGTGCATGTCATGACCAGCGCCAACGCCTGGTTCACCGGTCAGAAGCAGGGCATGGTCACGGTATCTAACGCCCGAATCCAATTGCGGCTGAGCAACCCCGACGAGTCGCAGATGGGCACCTCGCCGGAGTTGCGCAAAGCTGCACGCAACACCTTGGACCGTCCGGGTTTCGGGCTCACCCGGGACGGATACGAGCTGCTGGTGGCCGTGCCCGAGATCACCGGGGCCGCAGGTGAGCGAATCGGAACACGCCGTGCCGGTGCCCTCATCTCCGAGGTGACTGGAACCGGAAAGGTGGAGCGCCTGTCACGACTGCCCGAGCGGGTGGCCTTGAGTCAGGTCGTCGAGGCATTCGAGGGCGCCGCCGAGGCAGGGGACCCATTGAACATCCCGTTCGCGATCGGGGAAAGCGCATTGCAACCGGTCACGCTGGCGCTGCGGAAAACACCAAACCTACTGGTGATGGGCCGTCAGCTGTGCGGCAAGACGACGACACTGGCAGCCTTTGGCCAAGCGATCACCGGGCGTTTCAGCCCCGAGCAGGCGCAGATCACCATCATCGACCCGAAGACCACGCTCATCGGCCGGATACGGGGTCCGCACGTGCGGGCCTACGCCTACACCGCCGACGACATCGACGCGGTGATCGCCGAACTCGCCGCTTTGTTACAGGAGCGTCTCCCGCCGTCGGGCTTAAGTCAGGAGGAACTGTTGAACCGGAAACCCTGGCAAGGCCCGCGCCATTTTGTCCTGATCGACGACGAACACGAGTTGCGCCCGCACAACCAGGTGATGAAGCCCGCGGCGACGGCTCCCCTGTGGGGATTCATCGAACGCAGCCGCGAAGTCGGCCTGCACGTGATCGCTACCCGGCTGCCCGGCAACTGGGCGTCGCAGGTGGTGATGAACCCCTTCATCCAGAAGCTGACGGGATCGCGCTCACCGATGTTGTTTATGGACAATGACCCGGCGAACATCAAGGTCTACGGCAGAATCAGTGCCCAGCAGCTGCCACCCGGGCGTGGATTGTTGGTAACCACCGACGGGGACATCGAGGGGGTGCTCGTGGGCACGCCCGACCGGTATGATTAGCCGAATTGCGCGGCGGCCCCGATCACCGCAGAATTCATGGCAACGGGGCTCGCGGATACGCCTTAGACTCGGTCGGAAGAGCCCGCTGCGGCCGGCGACACAACATCACTAGACAATCACACGGCAGAGGAGTTAAGGGTGACGAGTTTTCTCAGCGTGGTTCCGGAGGCTGTCAACCTTTCATCGGTCACGGAGATGGTGATCAGCGGCGACATGGCCGCTAACAATGCCGCCGGGGCTGCCGCTCTCACGGGGACGGTGCCCATGGTGCCCACCTCTGATGACGCGGCGTTCTCCGCTGCCCTGAACGGGGCGGGCACCGCCTACCTCGGCGCGGTTGCCGAGCATGTCGGGCAGCGGACCGCCTACGCCGGGGCGCAAGGACTCTCCTCGATCAGCTATCTGGTGAACGAGTTGCTCGGCGCCGTCAACCTATCGTCGATCGTTTAACGAGGCGTTATGCCCGATCCACTGTGGTTCGGTCCACCCGAGAGCGTTGCTGCGCTTCTAGAGGCCAGCGACCCCTCCACGGTGATCGCCCACATCGCGGCCTGGCTCAGCGAGGCGGTCAGCCACGAGTTATCCATGGGGATGTCGATGGCCAATATCGCGGCGACCATGTCGCAGTGGATCGGCCTCGGCGGTGTCGCCTCCGCATTGAAGGGCAGCGAACTCAACTTCGCCGGGCTGGCGCCGATGGTGGCGCATTGCTTGAAACACGTCACCATCGGGCAGGCCGCGGTGGAAGCGAACACGATCGCCCGGTCATCGGTTATCCCGGCGGCGGTGTGTCAGGCCAACCGCGACGAAACCGCTGCGTTGCACGCCACTAACTTCTGCGGTTGCAACACCCCGGCGATCATCGCAAACGATACGCAATATTTCGGGAACTTCTGGCCACAGAACATGAGCGCCGGGCTGATGTACGCGGGCACGCTGAACACGCTGATGGGAGCGATAGCCTCGACACCCCCGCCGATCACACCGCTGGGGGCATCGCCGGCAGCTGCGGCCGCGCCGGCTGAATCTGTCGTCGAATCGGCGGCGGGCAACGCGGGAGGGCTGCCGTCATTGCCGGCTGAGGCGGCCCAGACCGCCGGGTCGACCGCGTCGCCGATGGACGCGATGAGCCAGTTGCTGCAGCCGGTGCAGCAGGCGGTGTCGAGTGTGCCCCAGCTGGCGAGTTCCGTCGGCCAGGGTCCCACGCAACTGATTCAAGGCGCCTCCCAGAGTCTGTCCAGCCCGATGCAAAGCCTGATGGGCATGTTCCCGGGGCTGATGTCACAATCGGGGGCTTCCACAGTCGTTGAACCGGTGGCCGCAGCGGCCGAGCCGATAGCGGGGAGTGGCGCCGGTGCGGTTGGCCTGGGTTCGGGCGCGGCCGGCGGCGCCGGGGGTGTCGCTTATCCCGGCGCGGGATTGACCAGCTTCACCCGCCCCGCCAGCACGTTCGAACCAGAGGGCGGACGGCCCATCGGGCTGAGGCCGGGCGGCATGCTGAACGCCGCCGATCTGCGCGGGCCGACCACCACTTCGGCGGGTGGGGCGGCGATGCCGGTTTCACCGGCAGCCGCCGGCATGCTGGGCCGGGAAAACTCCGAGACGGACAAGGATAAGGTGACCCACGCCCGCATCGTCGTCGACCACGGCCGAAAAGACTCCCCCTGATGCTGATGCGGCAAGGATCGCGAGGACGGATCGGTGCTATACCGGCCGTCTGGTTCACGGAGCCAGGTGGTGATGCCCGGGTCGATGAAAAACTGAAGTGACAACCGTCAGCAAGACCATACAATTCTGTGCAACGGCCCGGATTTCCGGTCAACGAGAGGACACCGTAAATGCCACAAAATATGCAGGTTGGAATCGAAGCCGTTGAGGCGATGATCCAGAAGGCCGACACCCTCCTGGCAGAAGCGCAAGCACTCGGCGGGCAGTACCTCGCCCATTCTGAAAACATCATCAACGCCGGATGGTCCGGGCAGGCGTGCGTCACGTCGCACGCCACAGCGATTCAAGTGAAACACGATCTTGATCAGGCCCTTGCGGCAAATCTGGAACTGCATGAGCAACTGAACCACGCCAAGGCGCAATACCTTGCTCAGCAAGCCGATTCGAGCCACGAACTTGCTGCCGTTCACCACAGCGTCAGCCCGGCGCAGCAGATGTAGCCCGCGGCAATCGATTGAGATAAAACCCCAAGACCTACCCAATTCAGGAGAACCGATGGAAATCTCATACAACTACGCCGCCGGAGCGGACTTATCACAGGCCATGGCCTCGCAGGCCGCGATGCTCAGTCAACATGCCCACGACCTCATGCAAGCCGGCACCGCGTTGGTGTCCGAAAATCTCGTGGGCCAAGGAGGCGACGCTTATTTAGACAGCCTGAGGCGTCTCACCAGTGCGGTGTCGGACATCGGTGAGACCATTATGCGGCACAGCAGCGCTGTCAACGCCTCATTCGGCAGTGCCCACGACACCGATGCCGCGGCCGCACAGAGCTTGAGCATATAGGTCTTGGAGGTGGCCGGCGTGGGGCGCGCATTCGCGCGCCCCACGCCGCGGTTCGGAGAACAAGCGTGTTGACCACCACCGTTGATGGATTGTGGGTGCTGCAGGTCCTCACCGGCATCGAGGTGCTGGCCCCGGAGTTGGCGCTGCGTCCGATATTGCCCAGCGTCGAGACACCGCAGCTGGCGCTGGCGCATCCGATTGCCGCCGAACTGCAAGCCGTGGGTGTGATCGACGGATCGGGGACCGTCGACGCAATGGTTGTGGAGTGGCTGACCGTGCTGGCGCGCCGTGACGTCGCGCTGCTGGTCTACGTGCCGAGCCCAGAAGGCGGGGAGCAGCCGGCGAGGGCGTTGCTCGCGCGGTTCGCGCAGTGGTGGGTCGTGATGGAGCGATCGGAAAACCTGGTCCGCATCGGCGGGGCGGGCACGTCGGCCACGGAATCCGCGGCGAACGATGTCGTGATCCGGCAGATCGAGCGGCTGTGCGGAACGCGGGAACCGGCGCCGTTGCAACCGGTAACCGTGGATGTCGACCGGGTGATGGCGGGGGTAGCGAGCCGGGAGACGCTGCATCAGCAGTTGCTGCGCCAGCGGTTGGACGGTGATCAGCTGCAGATCCTCATGATGGCCGCCGACATGCGTCGAACGGCGCGGGCCTTCATCGTGGCTATCCAATCCGGGGTCGACACCGGCCGGCCTACCCGCACCCACATCGAGCAGAGTGTGGTGGCCATCGCTGACACACCCGAGGGGCGGCTGGTCGGCGAACATTTCTCCTCGGCCGGCAAGAGATGGATGATCATCGCACCCGGCACCACCAGCAGCATCGCCGAAGCGGTCAACCGGCTGCTGCGGCGCCTTCCCGCGAATCAAGAATGGTATTCCTACCGAAAGGTTGTGTAAGTAAGGGGATCTCACACATGTTAGCATCGTTATCGTGACAAATCCGTGGCACGCGCCGTCAAATTCGACGGAGCAGGCCAGACAGCCGCGCAGAGAACCCGCCCCTCCGGCGCGCCAGCAACAAGAGTCGGTATCCGGAACCCTGCGGATATCCGATATGGTTGCGCCACGCAAAATTCCGCCCGGCTCGGGATGGCGAAAGTTCATATACAGCGCGTCGTTTCACACTATCAATTTGGGTGAATCACCGGCGGAACGGCATTACCGCGAATTACAGGAGCGGATCCGGCGCCACATCCGCAAGCAGTACGTCATCGGGGTGGTCTCCGGCAAGGGCGGGGTCGGCAAGACCACCATGACCGCATGCATCGGCGCGGTGTTCCGGGAATGCCGGCCCGAGAACGTGGTGGCCATCGATGCCGCGCCCGGCTTCGGAACGCTGGCCGGCCGGATCGACGAAAACCCGCCCGGCGACTACACGGCCGTGCTGAACGATACCGATGTGCAGGGGTACGCCGACATCCGCGAACATTTGGGGCAAAACAGTGTCGGATTGGATGTGCTGGCCGGAAACCGGGCGTCCGATCAGCCCCGGCCACTGGTACCCGCGATGTTCACCGGGGTGCTCTCGCGGCTGCGCCGCACCCACACCGTCATCGTGGTGGACACCTCCGATGACCTCGAGCATCCGGTGATGAAGGCGGTGTTCGATGCCTGCGACACTCTGGTTTTCGTGTCCGGACTGACCGCCGACACCTCACTGCCGGTGACCCGCGCGATTGACCTGCTGCGGTCAATGGGCTATCACGAACTGGTGTCGCGCAGTATGGTCATTCTGAATGATAGTCGCAACGGATATGACCCGGATGCGCGAGCGTACCTCACCGAACGTTTTGGAAAGTCGGGAGCGACCGTCGAGTTTATGCCATACGATCCGCATCTTGCTAAAGGTGGGATAATCGATACGCAGCATGAACTGAAAAAAAAGACGCGGCTGCGGTTGTTTGAAATAACTGCGGCATTGGCAGATAAGTATATTCCGGACGCCGATAGGCCCCGTTAAATGCCGAAGGTTGCATTTCCGGCGCGGTGCGCGGTCGCGGTGGTGTGCGGAGAGCACCTGGTGTCGCAGGTCTACCCCGCGTCCGTGCCGGTGGAGATGTTTATCGACAACGTCGTCGAACTGCTCAACGAAGAGCTCAAACGCCGGGGCCTAGCCGGACTGGAGGCGGGGATCGGCTACGAATTGCAGAAGGCCAACGGGGTGCGGTTGGATGTCACCAAAACGCTCGATGAGCTCGGCGTTGAGGACGGCGCCACCCTGGTGCTGGTTCCCGCTGTGGAAGGCGATTCGTTTGAGCCGCAATATGAATCACTATCTACCGGATTAGCCCGGGTAGGCAAGAAACTGTTTGAACCCGTGTCGGCCGACACCGCGGCGCACACCGCGCTGGCGATCTTGGCGGCGGTATCAGCGGTAGTGCTGGGGCTCGCGGTGCGCAACCGGATCGAAACCGACTCGTCGGTTGCGGGCATCGTCACGGGTGTGCTCGGTTTGCTGACGGCCGGTGCAGCCGGCGTGGTGTGGCGGTGGTGGCCGAACCGCAGCGACATGATTGACGGATTCGTTTGGCTGACAGTTCCATTGCTCGCGGTCGCCATGGCCGCGAGCGCCCCGGGGCGCCTTGGATCGGCGCACCTGTTCATTGGCGCCTTAACCGTCGGGGTGCTGACCTACGGGATAGCGGCGACCACCCGACGTCATGTCAACGTGGCGTCGGCGGTGGCGACACTGTGCGCGCTGGGCGGGTCGGTCGCCGCAGCCCGCATGTGGCGGCCGATTCCCGCCCAGTGGCTTGGCATGTGCACGTTAGTCGCCCTGCTCTTTATGCTGACCTTGGCGCCAACGCTCGCATTGTGGGCGGCGCGGATTCGGCCACCGTACTTCGGATCGATCACCGGTCGGGACCTGTTTCAGCGCAAGGCCGGTCTGCCGGCAGACGCCGTGTCTCCGGTGGAGGAGGGCACCGAAGATGAGATAACGCCGGATACCACCCCACGCGGAGCGCAAATCGCTGCCGCTGCGATCCGCGCCAACAATGTGCTGACGGGGATCTGCGTGGGCGCGGGGTTGACGCTGCCCGCGGCGGTATGGGCGACGCTGACGCCGGGCCGGGGTAAGAGCATCGCGGCCCTGGTGCTGTCCGGGCTCTTCGCGCTGATCTTCATCAGTCGCGGACGCGCGTTCGCCGACAAGCGGCAGGCGATCGCGCTGGTCTGCGGGGCGGTGGCCGCGGTCTGCGTCGGCGTTGTCAAATACGCGCTGCACGAGCCGGCGCGGTCCGGTGAAACGGTGCTGTGGGCGGCGATTGTGCTGACCGGTTTTGCGGGCGCCGGCCTGGCGGCCGCGCTGCTGGTACCGATCACGAGGTTCACGCCGCTGGTGCGGATGATCGCGGAGTGGTTGGAGATCGTGGCGATCATCGCGGCCCTGCCGCTCGCGGCGTGGATCGGTGGTCTATTCACCTGGGTGCGGATGCGATGAGCCGGAGAGCCTCGATGCCCTGGACGCGACGGATCACGTCAACGGCGCTGGCGGCCGTGCTCGTTAGCGCACCGGCCAGCCTACCTGCGGCGCAAGCGATTCCACCGCCTACTATCGATCCGGGCCGGGTGCCCGCGGATGGCAAACCGGGCCCGGATCAGCCGATGCGCCAGAGCAACGTCTGCGCCCGGACGATCACCGTCGCCGATCCGAACGTGGGTGTCACCGCTCCGGGATTCACGCTGCTCAACATCGCCAAGGCCTGGCAGTATTCGACGGGTAACGGAGTGCCGGTGGCAATCATCGACACCGGCGTCAACCCCAGTCAGCGGCTGCCCGTGGTGCCCGGCGGCGACTACATCATGGGCGGCGACGGGCTGATGGACTGTGACGCGCATGGCACCATCGTGGCCTCGGTCGTCGGTGCAGCGCCCCAGGGCACCCCCGTGCCCGCCCCGATGCCGCCGGTTCCGGCGTTCGGGCCGCCGGCCGGCCCACCGGCCACCGATTCGGCACCGCCCCCTCCGGGCGCGCCTCCTCCGCCGCCGGCTCCACCGCCGCCTCCGTCGCCGGTAACCGTCACCGAAGTCAAACCGGTCCCACCACCGCCACCGCCGCCGTCCGACGAGCCGTCGAACGCACCGGGGGACCCCGCACCGGACCAAGCCGACGACCCCGAGGTACCGCCACCGCCACCGGGCGCACCCGACGGGGTGGTCGGGGTGGCGCCGCACGCGACGATCATCTCGATCCGGCAATCCTCACGCGCCTACGAGCCGGTCAACCCCGGGGGCGGTGACGTGGAGGCCCGTAAGAAGGCCGGCACGGTTGCCACCCTGGCCAGCGCCATCGTGCACGCGGCCAACATGGGCGCCAAGGTGATCAACGTCAGTGTGACCTCATGCGTGCCGGCGGCTGACCCGCTCGATCAGGGGGCGATCGGTGCCGCCGTATGGTACGCGGCAACCGTGAAGGATGCGGTGATCGTCGCGGCGGCCGGTAACGAAGGGGAAGACGAATGTGCCCAGAACCCGATCTTCGATCCGCTGGATCCGTCTGATCCGCGGGACTGGCATCAGGTCAAAACGGTGTCGTCACCGTCCTGGTTCTCCGATTATGTGCTGTCGGTGGGTGCGGTGGATGACAGTGGCGCTCCGATCAGCAAGAGTCTCGCCGGGCCGTGGGTGGCGGCCGCGGCACCCGGGGTCGGGATCATGGGGTTGTCTCCGCAGACGGGCGGACCGGTCAACGCTTACCCGCCGCTGCGTCCGGGCGAGAAAAACATGCCGTTTTGGGGCACCAGCTTCGCAGCGGCTTATGTGAGCGGAGTGGCCGCGCTGGTGCGGGCGAAATATCCCCAGCTGTCGGCTCATCAGGTGATCAACCGGATACTGCAGACGGCGCACAATCCGCCGCGGGGGGTCGACAACCAGGTGGGCTACGGGGTGGTGGACCCGGTGGCCGCGTTGACCTTTAACGTGCCTCCCGGAGACCGGCTTGCGCCCGGTGCCCAGAGTCGGGTGGTCAGGCCCGCGCCACCACCGCCACCACCGGATCACCGCGCCCGCGACGTGGCTCTGGTGTTCACGGGCATGGTTGTGGCGGCGGTGATGATCGGGTGGCTTATCGCGCGCGCGCGGCAGGCGCGATGAGCGCCACGACGAAGCTCGCGGTGATCGTCGGCGTGCTGACCGCCGGCCTGGCCGGATGGATCGTCGGCGGCTATCCCGGGGCCGCAGCGGGCCTGGTCCTCGGCGTGGCCGGTGGCGTGATCCGCTGGCGGGGACACCCGCTGTGGTACTGGCTGATCTTGTGGCGCCGCCGTGGCCGGCCTACCGTGTGGCGTGGTCCCATCACGGTGGCCAACGATCGGTCCGGGGGCGGGATCCGCTACCAGGACGGTGTCGCCGCGGTCGCCGTGCAGCTACTCGGCAAGGCGCACACCCCAACCCTATTCACCGGGTCGACCGCAACGTACACCGAAAACACCGTCGACATCGCGGATCTGCTACCCCTGCTGCATCAAAGCCTGGGTTTGACCATCGATTCGCTGAGCGTGGTCAGCGCCGGCGCCCGCCGGCGCAGCACCGGCGATTATCCGCGGGTGTATGACACGTTGATCGGCACCCCGCCCTATGCCGGGCAGCGGGAAACCTGGCTGATCGCACGGATTGCCGCCGTCCCCAACGCCGAGGCGCTGCAATGGCGGGCCTCGATCGGAACCGCGACGCTTGCGGCCGGCCAACGGATCAGCGCCGCGATGCGCCAACAAGGCATTCGGGCGAAGGTCGCGACGGCCACCGACGTCGTCGAGCTAGAGCGCCGACTGGGAAAGACCGCGCTGAGCTCTCAGCACCAGCGTTGGCGCACCGCCCGCGGTGATGGCGGATGGTTGACCACCTACGCCTATCGCCCGACCGACATCAGCACCGAGAACCTGGCTCTCGCCTGGTCGCTGCGCGTCGACGGAATCATCCAGAACGTCACGTTGTTCGGCGACGACACCGCTATGGCCACGGTGACGGTGCGCAGTGCGCAGCCGCCGACGGCACCGCCCAGCGTGATGTTGCGAACACTGCCGGGGGAACAGGCCCAAGGCATCGCCGCCAACCTGTGCGGTCCGATGCCGGCACTGCGGGGTGTTCGTCGCGGCGTCCTGCCACGGTCGCTGGTCCTGCCCGTCGGGCCGTCGGGTGTGCTGCTCGGCCGGGTGGGTACCGGTAACCGGCTGATGCTGCCCCTTGACGATCCCGGCGAATTCAGTCGGGTGCACATCGCTGCGGAGGATGCCCTGGCCAAGCGAATAGTGGTTCGCCTGGCGGGAGCCGGCGAGCGGATCACGGTGCATACCCGGGATCTGCAGCGTTGGGCCAGTGTTCGCATGCCGGACGTCGTGGTGAACAACCGGGTACGGCCCGCGTCCGGCACCACGGTCAGCGTCGTGGACGGCACCATCGTTCCTGCGCCACGCCCGAACACGCTGATCTCCGTCGGCAAACCGGGAGAGCCTTACCGGGGCTCGGTCGACGTGTTGATCACCCAGACCGGACCGGCGACCGTGGAGGTGATGACCGCCTCGGGGCACGTGCACACCGTGGAGGTCGAGTTGTTCCGCGCCGAGAACCGCTACGTCTCCGCGGAGCCCACGACACTGCGAAGCTCTGAACTCGAATCGGTGGACTAGACGATGACCAGCAGCACGACGACGGTCGCCGCACGTAAGCGTTTCGATCAGGCGATGGGGTTGCTCTTTTCGGACACCACCGCCGCGCAGGGGTTGTTTCGGGAGGCGACGGAGATCGACCCGTCGATGGCCGACGCCTGGCTGGGCCGGATCGCCGCCGGTGATGACGCCCTGTCGACGCTACAGCAGCTCTACGCCTACGGCGCCCGCCTGCATCGCGAGACCAACCGGCTCGGCACACACCTGTCGGCGGCTATTAAAGCGGGTCCCTATCTGTCTATCTCGGTGACCGAGGCCTCGCACGCCGGCCTGGCGCTGGCAAGCGCCCTCGTCGATGAGCGTCAGTACGAGAAAGCCGAAGCGCTGCTCAACGACCCGTCGCTGCTCGACAGCTGGGAGAATCACCAGTGGCAGCAGTACATTCGGGCATACCTGATGTTTGCTACACAGCGCTGGCCGGACGTGATCTCGATTGCCGCGACGAGCCTGCCGCCGCAAGCCATCATCATGGCAGCGGTGACAGCCGGCACCAATGCCCTGGCCGCCCACGCCGCGGCGCACCTCGGGCAGGCCCGTGTCGCCCTTGACTGGGCGGATCGGGTCGAACTACGGATAGGGCACACCGGGCCGGCCGAATCGCGTCGGCACCAGCTGACCGACATCGCGGTCACCGCGATCGACCCCAGCGAGTTTCCATTGATCGCCGCCGACCTGGCCTACATCCGGGGAATGGCGCACCGCCAGCTCGGCGAGGAGGACAAGGCGCAGATCTGGTTGTCGAAAGCAACGATCAACGGCGCGCTGATCGAACCGGCCAAGCAGGCCCTCAGCGACCCCACGCTGCAGTTGGTGGTCACCGACGAGGAAACCATTAACAGCCGCACCAACAAATGGGACGTCACCACGGAACGCTCCGAAGACCAGCGCCGGGAGGAAGAAAACAAAGAGCGGCGCAAAGAGCTTCTCGCAGAGGGACGTGCGCTTCTCAATAACCAGGTGGGATTAACTGAAGTCAAACGGGCCGTCGCCGAACTCGAAGACCAGATCGAGGTGCGGGCATTGCGGTTGGCGGCCGGGCTGCCGGTGACCAACCAAACGAACCACATGCTGCTCGTGGGACCGCCCGGCACCGGTAAGACAACCACGGCGGAGGCACTGGGAAAGATCTTCGCCGGATTGGGAATTGTCCGCCACCCGGAGATCATCGAGGTGAAGAGGTCCGACTTCTGTGGTGAGCACATCGGCGCATCAGGCCCGAAAACCAATGAGTTGATCAATCGTTCGCTGGGCCGCATCCTCTTCATGGATGAGTTCTATTCGCTGGTGGAACGCCACCAAGACGGCCGGCCGGACATGATCGGCATGGAGGCGGTCAACCAACTCATGATCGCCCTCGAGGTGCATCGGTTCGACTTCTGTTTCATCGGCGCAGGATACGAGAGGGAAGTCGACGAATTCCTCACTGTCAACCCAGGTTTAGCGGGCCGATTCAACCGCAAGCTGCGGTTTGAATCCTATACTCCCGACGAGCTGGTGGAGATCGCGGTCCGCTACGGCGAGCCGCGCGCGACCGTGATCGAGCCAGCCGCCCGCGAGGCGCTGAATGTTGCGTGCACGATGTTGCGAGCCTATACGGCTCCCGATGGGCGACATGGGATCGACATCATGCAGAACGGGCGCTTTGCCCGCAATGTAGTTGAGCGTGCTGAGCGGCTTCGGGATTCCAGGGTGGCCGCCCAGCACCGCACCAACCAGGGCTCGGTGACGGTGGACGATCTGCAGACCGTCCGCGCGCAGGACGTTATCGACGCAGTTGTCGACGCGTGTGCGGAAAAGCATGTGCCGATGGTTCTTTGACGACGGGTCAGGGTTTTGGCCGTGCTGCGCAGGGGGTGAGCCAGGCCCTTGCTGAGCGCTGGATCGGTGGTTGCCGGCTACCGCATCGAACGGGTGCTGGGCACCGGCGGAATGGGTACGGTCTACCTTGCGGTCAACCCGACGCTGCCGCGCCGTGACGCGTTAAAAGTGCTGTCGGCCGAGTTCTCCCACGATCTCGACTTTCGTGCCCGTTTTATCCGCGAGGCCGATGTGGCCGCGGCGCTGGACCACCCCAACATCGTTTCGGTCTATAACCGGGGTCAGACCGAACGCGGCGAGCTATGGATCGCCATGCAGTTTGTCGATGGCACCAACGCCGACGACGCCCTGCGCGCCGGGCGAATGACCCCGCAACGTGCGGTACATATCGTCGCCGAGGTTGCCAAGGCGCTCGATTACGCACACGCGCACAATGTGGTCCATCGTGATGTCAAGCCGGCGAATTTTCTGCTTTCGGGGCCAGCCGGTCCCGATGAACGAGTCTTGTTGGGTGACTTTGGGATTGCGCGCGCACTCGATGACGTCGGTCTGACGGTCACCGGTTCTGTGATGGCGACGGTTGCGTATGCTGCCCCAGAGGTCCTTGCCAGCCTGCCATTCGACGGCCGATCCGACCTTTATTCACTGGGCTGTGCCCTATTTCGGCTATTGACCGGGAAAACCCCGTTTTCAGGCGCCAACGGCATGGCGGCGGTGATGATGGCGCATCTGCAGCAGCCCCCGCCACGGGTCACCGACTCGGTGCCATCGTTGCCGGCTGCACTGGATCAGGTGATCGCGATCGCGATGGCCAAAGACCCCGCCGCGCGATTTGCTTCCGCGGGCGCTCTCGCCGAAGCCGCCGGCATCGCGCTTCGTGACGGGACATCGCCGGCAACCGTGTTGCGGCAGCCGGTGTCCAGCCGTGACGTCAGCTCTTATTCGCGCCCCGACAGCGCGTCGCCATGGTGGCAGCAAAGCGGCCCGCGGACCGCCTCGGCCCTGCCGGGTCAGCGAGCGCGACTCGGTGCCCCACCTGCGGGATGGCCGCCGCCACCGCGGCACCGGCGAGCCTCGATCATCGCGGCACTGGCCGCGGTAGTGGTGCTGGTGGCCGGCATAGTGACGGTGCTGGCCTGGCCGCACGGCGAACCCGTGCCGCCCACCGCCGCCCCGCCGGTAACCGGCACCGGGCTGCCGCCGAATTCGGCCTCCACACCGGCGCCTGCGGCCACCGCTGTACCGGCCGCGGCGCTCCGGTCGATCCTGCTGACGGCCTCTCAGATCGCGGCCGAAACCGGGGGAGAGCCATTAGTGCTCGAGGAGGATCGTCACGATTTGTTCGACGATCCGGTGGGCATCGACGTTCCGGAATGCCTAGGAGCGTGGGTACCCGCCCAGCAGCAGGTGTACGCCCGGCAGCCCCAGTACGCGGGCGGCGGCTCAACAAGCGCGGCGGCACAGGTACTGCGCGCCCTGAACAAGAAAATCTGGCAGGGCGGTGTCATCCAGGCCGTGGTTACCTTCACCTCGCGGAATCCCCGGTTGTCGTCACAAGACGACGCGGGAGTGTTTCTGCAGGATCAACACCGCCAGTGGGACGCGTGCGCGGGCAGGACAGTCACGGTGACGTCCCCAGGACAGCCCGCCCAGGCGTGGGAGTTCGGCCATCCCGGCACGACCGCCGGGGTTGTCACCCTCGATGCCACGCTGCGCGGTGGAGACGGGTCGTGCCAGCGGGGCATGATGGTGGCCGGCAACGTGGTGATCGATATCCGGCAATGCCGACTGCGCGGCGGCAACGACGTCTCGGCACTTGTCAACGCAACGGCCGACAAGGTGCCCCGACAGTGAATACCCAAACCGCGACGTAATTGCTACGCTGACTGCGCCGAGCTGCCCGCTCGGTAGTGCCAGGAGGTTAGGCGATCCTGTTCACGCGAATGTTGGCCGGCGCTGGCGGCCTGCTCGCCATCGCGGCCTTGGTGGTCGCCTGCACAACGGCTGGAACACCGATCAGGCAGCAAACGCCGTCTTCGCCTGTGGCGAGGACCGGATCGACACCAGCCAACCTCGCACCGGCACCTTCCCGATCCGACGAGGACCAGGTGCGCGAGACCGTGGTGGCCTTCCAAGACGCCTATAACACCCGGAACTGGGACGCCTACCTGCAACTGATGTGCCCCTCGATGAGGGAGAAATTCGCCGGACCGGTCCTCGACATGGTTAAGAAAACCCGTGCCGATCAGGGACTGTCCCGAGCGAACGTCACCGCGGTGACGATCCAGGGTGACACTGCGACCGCGACCATCGATGGCCAGAACGAGGTGCTGGGCTCCAGAACGGTGCACCTGCCGCTGGTGCGCGCGGACGGATGGAAGATCTGCGTGCCCGACAGCGGAGTCACCGGGTGAGTTTGACCCGCCAGCGCCCTATCAGCACGGGTGCGGGTATCGTCACCGGGCGCGTGACCCTCGAGCCGGAGCCGATGGCCCCGGTCCTCAGCGGGTTGTTTCGGGATGCATCGTCGGCGGCCGTGACACGAAAGACCTCGCGACCGCAGCGGCGACCTCCAGGAACTTGTATCGTGTCGCCGGTGCCATCTCACGCTGGACGTCAATGACTCCGCCGGGCCGCAGATGCGGATCGAAGGGCACTTCGACCACCGTCCGTCCCCGGTCGAGGAACTGACGCGCCAGCAGCGACCGGGTGCGTTTGTCCGCGTGCCCGTCAGAGTCATTGATCACCACCACGGTGCGCTGCAGCAGGTCGATGCGTCCATGCTCGGCAAGCCACTCCAAGGTCTTTGCAGCGGCCGACGCGCCATCTGCCCAGGGCGAGGACACCACGATCAGGGCGTCCAGGTCGCGCAGTACTTCCCGGGTGACCGGTGCGTCCATCGAAGAACCGCAGTCGATGATGGAGATGGCGAAATAGCGATCCAACCGCCGCGCGGCCTCCCGGTAGATCGCAGGGTCGAGCACCCGGCGCGGGCCGACCAGCGGCTCGCCGGGGAGCACATACAGCCCAATCGAATTGCTGCCGACACGTGCGCGCACATCGGCGAAAGACTGCAGGTTTTTATCGGCGGTGAGATCCCAACACGATCCGCTGGCCCGGGGATCAATTCTGCTGGCCAGCCGCCCGAAAGCGGTGTCGGCGTCGATCGCCACTACCCGGTCTTGGCGGCGTATCTCCGCGAAAATCGATCCGACACTGGCGGCTACGGACGTTTTTCCGACACCGCCCTTACCGACCACACCGACCTTGTAGTTGCCCCGCAGGACGGTTCTAATGACCGCTTCGCAGTCAGCCACGCGTCGCTCCTGAAGCGAGGGGCCGACGTTAACGAGGCCGAAAGTGGCCAGCCGGAGAAGGCGGCGCCAGCCGCTGCCGGAGCGACCGGCGGGAGGAAGGGGTGACCGCGTGCCGCTGTCGGTCCAGCGACGCCGCGCGGCCGGGACCGACGAGAGCGGCGATACCGGTGGGGGCGGCGGGTGGGAACCCGCAGGCGACCGCGGCGACACCGTGGCGGACCGCGGTGGCCCTGCCCAGCGACCGTTTGGCTGCGCCGAAAAGGAGTCGACAGGCTGCGGACCCGCCAACCGGTCCCGCAGAAAGTCGTCGCGCGGGCCGGCACCGCTGCCAGCACCTTCTCCGGGAGGGGTGTCAGACGATGGGAGGCGCCCGCTTCGGCCCGCGTCGTGAAACGCTCGCATCGCCAGCCGCGTTAGGGAACCGAACCCGCGGCCGGATCGACCCACCTGGCCGGGACCCCCGGCGGGCTGATGCAGTTGGTCGGCCCGGCTTTCCACTCGGCCAAGCGCCCCCGCTCCTGCCTTAGGCGACCTTGTGCTGACCGCGGGTCATTCACGAAAATTCCTCCTCTCCGCAACCACCCACGATGCCGTGGCGTCGGCGGCCACGTCCCAATAGTTTCAGAGCCGATGACTATTGACCGCGCGGGCGGACGAGTCACCAGTACAACACCCAAGTCATCCTCGCTCAAATCATGCTAAAGCGCCCCGAAAAGCGCCACCCGCCCCTGTGTGTCCCGGTTTTCAGCATCTCTATGCTCCGTGCTTCCGACCGCACCGATGGCGGCACCACCAGATGCACACCGGCGACCACTACGCCGCCGCATCCGGGCGGGCGGCCCGCCCACCGGGGTGGCCGGCGCGCCCGCAACCGGGACCCGGGGCACCCGCGTCGGCCGCCGCGGACAAACAGCAACGCCACACTGCGGCAGCTGTTTCCAATATCTGATCGGGTGTCGACGGCGCTCCCGGAGCGGGCCGGCGGCCGCGGGCCGGCCGCGAAGCACCAGCCCCGCCGTCTCTAAGAATCTGAATAGTTTTGCCGCAAATTCCGGGGAAATCAACCGGCGGTGCCGCCGGGCGGCTGCGCCATGGCGGGAGTGTGCTCCTGGGACGCCTCGACACGACCTCTGCCACGATCGATAGCTGAATCACACCAATGCCATTTCGGAGCCTGATGGCGTGGCCGTGGTGACAGCGGCCCGACGGGTGGCCATCACAGCAAATCGGCCAAGGCGTTGCCGCGCGGGCCGGCCCCGGGCCTCCGGTCCGGGACGGAAGCGCTGTCGAAGCTAAACACCCAGGCGCCCAATAAGACCCGGCAAACCCGTCGGAGGGCCGGGCCGGCGGGCACGGCGCACCCCGGGCCGGTGAGTTAGGATAACTAAGTTGGCATGTCGGACGGTTTTTGGCATATCGTTTTACGACTTGTCGAAACGGGTACAGGGCCACCGTTCAACGGCGCGCGGGCGAATCCCCTGACCGGATCACCGCCACGCGGCGAGCCGATGTCGACAAGACCGGTGGGGCCGAGCCCGCAACCCCCAGGGCGCGGCGCCGGCGGAGCCGTTACATATGCCACACAGAACATCTGGTGAAGGGTCAGGTGAGGATGGCGCCCAACCGCGTCGGACTATACAACCCCGCGTTCGAGCATGACTCGTGCGGGGTTGCCATGGTTGTCGACATGCACGGCCGGCGCAGCCGCGACATCGTCGACAAGGCGATCACCGCACTGCTCAATCTCGAGCATCGCGGTGCCCAGGGCGCCGAGCCGAACAGCGGTGACGGCGCCGGCATCCTGATTCAGGTTCCCGACGAATTCCTGCGCCGCGTGGTCGACTTCGAGCTCCCGGAGCGGGGCAGCTACGCCACCGGCATCGCGTTCTTGCCGCAGTCGTCCAAAGACGCCGCAGCGGCCTGCGCGGCGGTGGAAAAGATCGTCGAAGCCGAGGGGCTGCAGGTGCTCGGCTGGCGTGAGGTGCCCGTCGACGACTCGTCGCTGGGGGCGCTGTCCCGCGACGCCATGCCCACCTTCCGCCAGTTGTTCATCGCCGGCGCCTCGGGCATGCACCTGGAGCGGCGGGCCTATGTGATCCGCAAGCGCGCCGAGCACGAACTCGGCACAAAAGGCCCCGGGCAGGACGGACCCGGTCGCGAAACCGTCTATTTTCCAAGCCTTTCCGGCCAGACGTTGGTCTACAAGGGGATGCTGACCACCCCGCAGCTGAAGGCGTTCTACCTGGATCTGCAAGACGAGCGGCTGATCAGCGCGCTGGCGCTGGTGCACTCCCGGTTCTCGACGAACACCTTCCCGTCGTGGCCGTTGGCCCACCCGTACCGGCGGATCGCCCACAACGGCGAGATCAACACCGTCACCGGCAACGAGAACTGGATGCGGGCCCGCGAAGCGTTGATCAAGACCGATATCTTCGGCTCCCACGACGACGTGCACAAGCTGTTTCCGATCTGCACCCGTGGCGGCTCGGACACGGCGCGCTTCGACGAAGTGGTGGAGTTCCTGCATCTGGGCGGGCGCAGCCTGGCCCACGCGGTGCTGATGATGATTCCGGAGGCCTGGGAACGCCACGAGTCGATGGATCCGGCACGGCGCGCCTTCTACCAGTACCACGCGTCGCTGATGGAACCCTGGGACGGACCGGCGTCGATGACGTTCACCGACGGCACCGTGGTGGGCGCGGTGCTCGACCGCAACGGCCTGCGTCCGTCGCGGATCTGGGTCACCGACGACGGTCTGGTGGTGATGGCCTCCGAAGCCGGAGTGCTCGACAGCGACCCGGCCTTTCATCCTTCCAAGGTGATTCGCCGGATGCGGCTGCAGCCGGGCCGGATGTTTTTGGTCGACACCGCTCAGGGCCGCATCGTCTCCGACGAGGAGATCAAGGCCGACCTGGCGGCCCAGCACCCCTACCAGGAGTGGCTGGACAACGGCTTGATCCCGCTGGAAGATTTGCCGCAGGGTAACTATGTGCGGATGCCACACCACCGAGTTGTGTTGCGGCAGATGGTTTTCGGTTACACCTACGAGGAGCTGAACCTGTTGGTGGCGCCGATGGCCCGCAGCGGCGCCGAGCCGATCGGGTCGATGGGCACCGACACCCCGGTCGCGGTGCTCTCGCGGCGTCCCCGGATGCTCTACGACTACTTCCACCAGCTGTTCGCCCAGGTGACCAACCCGCCGCTGGACGCCATCCGCGAAGAGGTGGTGACCAGCCTGCAGGGCACCGTCGGCCCCGAGGGCGACCTGCTTAACCCCGACGAGAACTCCTGCCGCCAGATCGTGCTGAAACAGCCGATCCTGCGGAACCACGAGCTGGCCAAACTGGTCAATCTTGACCCGGAGGCGCAAGTCAACGGCCGCCGGCACGGCTTGCGGTCCACGGTGATCCGGTGCCTGTACCCGGTGGCCCGCGGCGGTGCGGGGCTGCGCGCCGCGCTGGATGCGGTGCGCGCGCAGGCGTCCGCGGCGATCGCCGACGGGGCGCAGATCATCATCCTCTCCGACCGCGAGTCCGATGAGCGGCTGGCGCCGATCCCGTCGCTGCTGGCCGTCTCCGCGGTGCACCACCACCTGGTGCGGGAGCGGCTGCGTACCCAAGTCGGGCTGGTGGTCGAGTCGGGCGACGCGCGCGAGGTTCACCATATGGCGATGCTGTGCGGTTTCGGCGCGGCGGCGATCAACCCGTACATGGCGTTTGAGTCGATCGAGGACATGCTCGACCGCGGTGTCATCGAGGGCATAGACCGCGAGCGCGCGCTGCAGAACTACATCAAGGCCGCCGGCAAGGGTGTGCTGAAAGTCATGTCCAAGATGGGCATCTCGACGCTGGCGTCCTACACCGGCGCACAACTGTTCCAGGCCGTCGGCATCTCTCAGGAGGTGCTCGACGAATACTTCACCGGCCTTAGCTGCCCCACCGGGGGGATCACGCTGGACGACATCGCCGCCGACGTTGCCGCCCGGCATGCGCTGGCGTTCACCGACCGGCCCACTGAGCGCGCGCACCGCGAACTGGAGGTCGGTGGGGAATACCAGTGGCGCCGCGAGGGCGAGTACCACCTGTTCAACCCGGAAACCGTGTTCAAGCTTCAGCACTCCACCCGCACCGGGCAGTATCGGATCTTCAAGGAATACACCCGCTTGGTCGACGAGCAGAGCGAGCGGATGGCGTGCCTGCGTGGCCTGCTGAAATTCAAGCACGGCGTGCGCCCGCCGGTTCCGTTGGACGAGGTGGAGCCGGCCAGCGAGATCGTCAAACGCTTCGCGACGGGAGCGATGAGCTACGGTTCGATCTCCGCCGAGGCGCACGAGACGCTGGCCATCGCGATGAACCGGCTGGGCGCCCGGTCGAACTGCGGCGAGGGCGGTGAGCACGCCAGCCGCTACGAGCGCGACCCGAACGGCGACTGGCGCCGCAGCGCGATAAAGCAGGTGGCCTCCGCACGGTTCGGCGTCACCTCGCATTACCTGACCAACTGCACGGATCTGCAGATCAAGATGGCTCAGGGTGCCAAACCCGGTGAGGGCGGCCAGCTTCCGGGTGAAAAGGTCTACCCGTGGATCGCCGAAGTACGCCACTCCACACCCGGTGTCGGGCTGATCTCCCCGCCGCCGCACCACGACATCTACTCCATCGAGGATTTGGCGCAGCTGATCTACGATCTGAAAAACGCCAACCCGGCGGCCCGGATCCACGTCAAACTGGTCTCCGAGATCGGCGTGGGCACCGTGGCCGCGGGGGTGTCCAAGGCGCACGCCGACGTGGTGCTGATCTCCGGACATGACGGCGGCACCGGTGCCACCCCGTTGACGTCGATGAAGCACGCCGGGGCGCCGTGGGAGCTGGGCCTGGCCGAAACCCAGCAGACACTGTTGCTCAACGGGTTACGGGACCGCATCGTGGTTCAGGTGGACGGCCAGCTGAAGACCGGCCGCGACGTGATGATCGCCGCGCTGCTGGGGGCCGAGGAGTTCGGGTTCGCGACCGCGCCGCTGGTGGTCTCCGGGTGCGTCATGATGCGGGTCTGCCATCTGGACACCTGCCCGGTCGGGGTCGCCACCCAGAACCCGGTGCTGCGCCAGCGGTTCACCGGCAAGCCCGAATTCGTGGAGAACTTCTTCATGTTCATCGCCGAGGAAGTTCGGGAATACATGGCGCAGCTGGGGTTCCGCACGCTCAACGAGGCTGTGGGGCAGGTCGGCTCGCTGGACATCAGTGCGGCACAGGAGCACTGGAAGGCACACAAGCTGGACCTCAGACCGATCCTGCACGAGCCGGAGTCGGCGTTTATGAACCAGGATCTCTACTGCAGCTCCAGTCAGGACCACGTCCTGGACAAGGCGCTCGACCAGCAGCTGATCGCCATGAGCCGCGAGGCCCTGGATTCCGGCACCCCGGTCCGTTTCGCCACCACCATCTCCAACGTCAACCGCGCGGTGGGCACCATGCTCGGTCACGAGGTGACGAAAGCCTATGGTGGGGAGGGCCTGCCGGATGGCACCATCGACATCACCTTTGACGGGTCCGCGGGCAACAGCTTCGGCGCATTCGTGCCGAGGGGGATCACGTTGCGGGTCTACGGAGACGCCAACGACTATGTCGGCAAGGGCTTATCGGGGGGGCGGATCGTGGTGCGCCCGCCCGACACCGTCCCGGAGGGCTACGTCGCCGAGGACAACATCATCGGCGGCAACGTGATCCTCTTCGGCGCCACCAGCGGCGAGGCCTTCCTGCGTGGTGTGGTCGGCGAACGGTTCGCGGTGCGCAACTCCGGTGCGCACGCGGTGGTCGAGGGCGTGGGCGATCACGGCTGCGAGTACATGACCGGCGGCCGGGTGGTCATTCTCGGCCGCACCGGCCGGAACTTCGCGGCCGGGATGTCCGGCGGCGTGGCCTACGTCTACGACCCCGACGGGGTGTTCCCGGCGAACCTCAACACCGAGATGGTCGATCTCGAAAGCCTCGACGCCGAGGACCTGGCGTGGCTGCGCGGCATGATCCAGGCGCACGTCGATGCCACCGATTCCGCGGTGGGGCAGCGTATCCTGAACGATTGGCCGCACCAGCAGCGGCATTTCGTGAAGGTGATGCCGCGCGACTACAAGCGGGTGCTCCAGGCCATCGCCGAGGCCGAGCGCACCGGCGCCGACGTCGACCAGGCGGTGATGGCGGCGGCACATGGCTGACCCGAAGGGCTTTCTGAAGTACCCGCAGCGGCAGCTGCCGAAGCGCCGCCCGGTCGAGTTACGCCTGCGTGACTGGAAAGAAGTGTATGAAGACTTCGACCGCGACGTGCTGCAACAGCAGGCAACCCGCTGCATGGACTGTGGTATTCCGTTCTGCCACAACGGATGCCCACTAGGAAACCTGATCCCGGAGTGGAACGACCTGGTGCGCCGGGGCCGGTGGCGTGACGCGATCGAACGGCTGCACGCGACCAACAACTTCCCCGACTTCACCGGCCGGCTCTGCCCGGCACCGTGCGAGCCCGCGTGCGTGCTCGGGATCAACCAGGATCCGGTGACCATCAAGCAGATCGAGCTGGAGATCATCGACAAGGCCTTCGAGGAAGGCTGGGTGCGGCCGCTGCCACCGGACCGCTTGACCGGCAAGAGCGTGGCGATCGTCGGCTCGGGTCCGGCCGGGCTGGCCGCCGCCCAGCAACTCACCCGCGCGGGACACAGCGTGACCGTCTTCGAGCGCGCGGACCGCATCGGCGGCCTGCTGCGCTACGGCATCCCCGAGTTCAAGATGGAAAAACGCCACCTCGAGAGGCGCCTGGAGCAGATGCGGGCCGAGGGCACCCGGTTTTGCGTCAACGTCAACGTCGGGGTGGACATCACCGCCGAGCAGCTGCGCGCCGATTTCGACGCGGTGCTGCTGGCCGGCGGCGCCACCGCCTGGCGTGAGCTGCCCATCCCGGGGCGCGAGCTGGACGGCATCCACCAGGCGATGGAGTACCTGCCGTGGGCCAACCGGGTGCAGCAGGGTGACGACGTGCTGGGGCCCGACGGCGAGCCGCCGATCACCGCCAAGGGCAAAAAGGTCGTCATCATCGGCGGCGGCGACACCGGGGCCGACTGCCTGGGAACCGCGCATCGGCAGGGCGCCATCAGCGTGCACCAGTTCGAGATCCTGCCGCGCCCGCCGGACAGCCGGGCGGAATCCACCCCGTGGCCGACGTATCCGCTGATCTACCGGGTGTCGCCGGCGCACGAGGAGGGCGGCGAGCGGGTGTTCTCGGTGAGCACCGAGGAATTCGTCGGCCGCGACGGGCACGTCAGCGCACTCAGGGCGCACCACGTGCGGCTGGAAAACGGCTCGTTCGTCAAGGTCGACGGCTCCGAGTTCGAGCTCGAGGCCGACCTGGTGTTGCTGGCGATGGGTTTCGTCGGCCCGGAAAAGCAGGGCCTGCTCACCGACCTGGGCGTGCGGTTCACCGACCGCGGCAACGTCGCCCGCGACGACGACTTCGCCACCTCGGTGCCGGGCGTGTTCGTCGCCGGTGACATGGGCCGGGGTCAATCGCTGATCGTCTGGGCGATCGCCGAGGGCCGAGCCGCCGCGGCCAGTGTGGATCGCTACCTGATGGGCAGTACCGTCCTGCCGGCGCCGATCACCCCGACCACGGTGGCGCTGCGCTGATCGCCACGACCCTTGCAAGCACCACGGACCCCGCGGTCCGGCGGGTCGCTTAGCTGTTTGCCGGCGGCAGGGGTGTCTAATACCCGGGGGTAGGCCTGCGATAATGTCAATGACGGTTTAGTGGACGACTGCAGGAGTGGTGAACATGCGTTTCAACCCGATACCCCGGTCGCGGGTGGGGCGAATCGCCTGGTCATGGTTGTGGCACCCGGTGAAAAGCCACGGGTTCCCCGCCAAGCACGAACGGCTGGTCACCGCCGAAGAACTGCTCCGCTTCGGTATGTGACGCCCGCGGCCGGGGCGGATCGTGTGTTGCTGAATGTGATCGTTTCGTGACGTTCGGGTCCGGGCCGGCCCCGGCCGGCGGATCCCGGGCAGGGCCGGTCCTTTAGCTTTAGCCCCCACAGAGCCCCGAGGCGGCGATCACCTCGGCCAGCGGTTCGAGCACGGCCGGGTCGTGTGGCGGCGCGATGTAGACGATGCCCAGATCCAGCCCCTCGGCCGCCAGGGCGGCCGCGGTGTCGATGAGCTGGCCGTAGTTGCGCTCCGGCCCGAGGAACAGGTGAGCCGACAACGTGATCTCCTTCGGGTCGCGTCCGATGTCGGCGCAATGGGAGGCCAGGACGTCGCGCTTGCGGGCGAACTCTTCGGGTGGCCCGCCGGCGAAGTTCCAGTGCTGGGCATAACGCGCGGTGATCCGCAGGGTGCGTTTCTCGCCGCTGCCGCCGATGCAGATCGGCGGGTGCGGGCGCTGCGGGCCCTTAGGCTCGTTGCGGGCGGCTTTGAGCCGGTAGTAGCGGCCGTCAAGTCCGTCGTCTCCCGGCTGAGCAGGCTGATCAACACCTGACACGCCTCCTCGAAGCGGTCCAGGCGTTCTTTGACGCTGCCCAGCTCGATACCGTAGGCGCCGGACTCCTCCTCGTTCCAGCCGGCGCCGATCCCCAGTTCCAGTCGGCCGCCGGAAATGATGTCCAGCGCGGCGGCCATGTTGGCCAGCACCGCGGGGTGGCGGTAGTGGATGCCGGTGACCAGGCATCCCAGCCGCAGCCGGCTGGTGGCCTGCGCGAGCGCGGTCAGCGTGGTCCAGCCTTCCAGGCAGGGACCGGTGGGGTCGGAAAAGATCGGGTAGAAGTGATCGAAGGTCCATCCGGACTCGAAGAGTTCGATGTCGTCGGCCCGCTTCCAGACGGCCAGCATGTCGGCCCAGGTGGTGTTCTGCGGAGACGTTTTGAAGGCAAACCTCATGAGGGGACGGTACCGCGAGCGCACCGCCGGGCCGCCGACCGGGAGGTCGTCATCGTCGCTCTGGGCCGCGCCGATCGTGTGCCGGTGCACCCGAGGGGCCGGTGCGGCGCGGGCGTCCTCAGTGCCCGGTGCCGTAGATGCTGGTGACCCAGATGTGCACCAGCGTGTCGAGCACCCGAGGCTCCGGTACGCAGGGCCGTTCGCGGGCGAACGCCGCAAACAACACCCGTTCGTTCATCAGGTTCAACGCGGTGGCCAGCTCTTCGGCCGCCACGGTGTGCGGTGCCGCGCCGCGCGCCCGCTCGGCTTGGATGACCGCCGCGGTGTGCGCGATCCATTTCTGCATGAATGTCGACCACAGCCGCCGGACCTCCGCGCTGGTCTCCCGGGCCGCCCATCCCGCCCGGGTGACGCCTTTGTGCGAGCCGAACGTCTGGAAAAAGACGTTGATGCCGGTGCGCCAGATGGTGTCGCGAGCGTCGGCGGGGTCCCCGGCCGGATTCGCGATCAAGCGTTCCAGCGCCGCGTCGGCCTCGGTGACCACCCGATCCAGCAACGTCAGCAGCACCGCCTCTTTGGACGGGAAATAGAAGTAAAACGTCGGCCGGGAAATGCCGGCGCCTCTAGCCAGGTCGTCGACCGAGATGTCGGTCAGCGGACGGTCCTCGAGCAGGCGTTCGGCGGTGGCGAGAATCGCCAACTCCCGGTCGTCCCCCGACGGGCGGGCGCCACGGCGCCCGCGGCCAGGGCGCGCCGGGGTGAGAGGGGTGGCCACGGGAGCAAGCGTACCCAGTGTTGACCGTGACGACATCACGTTGACTTACTCGACACTACGTTGATAACTTGGGGCGTTATGACCGAACACCGGGACATCGTCATCGTGGGAGCCGGCATATCCGGTGTCAGCGCGGCCTGGCATCTCCAGCAGCGCTGCCCCGCCAAGAGCTACACCATCCTGGAGAAACGGGCGAGCATGGGCGGCACCTGGGACCTTTTCCGCTACCCGGGTATCCGCTCGGACTCGGATATGTACACCCTGGGATTCCGCTTCCGGCCCTGGACCGGCCGGCAGTCCATAGCCGAGGGAAAGCCGATCCTCGACTACGTCAAAAGCACCGCCGCCAGGTATGGCATCGACACGAACATCCGCCTGCACCACAAGGTGACCCACGCGGACTGGTCCAGCGCGGCGAACCGTTGGACGGTGCACGTCGACGCCGACGGCAGCGAACGCCGATTCAGCTGTTCCTTTCTTTTCCTGTGCAGCGGCTACTACAACTACGAGGAGGGCTACACGCCCGAGTTCGCCGGGTCGGAGGACTTCGCCGGCCCGATCATCCACCCCCAGCATTGGCCCGAGGATCTCGACTATGCCGGCAAGGAGATCGTGGTGATCGGCAGCGGCGCCACCGCCGTCACCTTGGTGCCCGCGTTGGCGGACTCGGGCGCCGGGCGCGTCACGATGCTGCAGCGCTCGCCGACCTATATCGTCTCCCAGCCGGACCGGGAGCCCTGGGCGGCCACCCTCGACTGGCTGCCCGAGACCTGGGCGTACACCGCGATCCGATGGAAGAACATCCTTCGTCAATTGTTGCTGTACCAGGCCTGCCGCAAGCTGCCGCAACGGATGCGCACGATCCTGGTGGATCTGGTCAAGCGCCAGCTGCCCCCCGGTTATGACGTGGAGAAGCACTTCGGCCCGCGCTACCACCCGTGGGATCAGCGACTGTGCCTGGTGCCCAACGGGGATCTGTTCCGCGCTATCCGGCGCGGGCAGGTCGAGGTGGTCACCGACACCATCGAACGGTTCACCACTTCCGGCGTTCAACTCGCCTCGGGCCGTGAGTTGCCCGCCGACATCATCATCACCGCGACCGGATTGAATCTTCAGCTCTTTGGCGGGGCGAAGGTGACGGTCGACGGGCAAGCCGTGGATTTGACCCGGACAATGGCCTACAAGGGCATGATGCTTTCCGGGCTGCCCAACATGGCCTACACCGTCGGCTACACCAACGCGTCATGGACGCTGAAGGCGGATCTGGTGTCAGAGTTCGTCTGTCGTCTACTGAATTATATGGACGCCAACGGGTTTGACACCGTGGTGCCCGAGCGCCCGGGCCCGGGCGTCGATGAGCGGCCGTTTATGGAGTTCACCCCCGGGTATGTGCTGCGCTCGCTTGACCAGCTGCCCAAGCAGGGTTCGCGAGCCCCGTGGCGGTTGAATCAGAACTACCTGCTCGACCTGCGGTTGATCCGGCGCGGCAAGGTTGCCGACGAGGGCCTGAGGTTCACGAAACAACCTGTGGCAGCGCTGATTTAACGCGATCCAACCTCGGCAAGCAGGCTCACCCGGCGGCGGATCGCGGCACAGCGGCGTAGCACAAGTCAGCCACCGGCAGCGGCGACGATAACGATGCCGTCGTCGTCGCTGTGGGCGATATCGCCCGGCGTGAACGTCACACCACCGAAACTGACCGCGGCGTCCCGCTCGCCGGTGCCGGTTTTGGTGCTCTTGCGGGGATTGGTGCCCAGCGCCTTGATGCCGATGTCGATGCCACGCAGCGTGGCGGCATCGCGCACCGCGCCGTGCACAATCAGCCCGGCCCAGCCGTTGGCCCGCGCCGACTCGGCCAGCACGTCGCCGATCAATGCGGTGTGCAGGGAACCGGCGCCGTCGATCACCAGCACCCGTCCCCAGCCGGGTTCGGACAGCGCCGATTTCACCAGCGCATTGTCCTGGAAGCAGCGCACCGTGCTGATCGGTCCGGCGAATTGCCTACGGCCCCCGAACTGGTGGAACTGCAGGTCGCAGCTGTAGACCCCGGGACCGATACTATCGGCCAGATCGGCGGTAGGCCGGAAGACCGTCGGTTCCGTCACCGGGGTCCCTCACCGGGCTCCGTTGCCGGCCGGGTGAAGCGCCGGCACCGGCGGCGGGCCACCAGCACCACCAGCAGGCTGATGCCGACGGCCACCGCGAGTGCAACGGGGAAGCGGTTGGCCGAGCGCAGCGCCGTGCCGGGGGAGACCGGGCTGCCGACCGCGGCCGCCGGTGACTTCGGGGGCGGCGTTGCCCCCGCCGCCTCGGCGGTGAGCTCGCCGTACGTCGCGGACCGGGCCGGTTGCCGGGGGGATTCGGCGTCGCGCCCGGAAGCCTTGCCGGGTGGTGCCAGGTGAGCCGGCTTTTTTGCCGGCGCCTTCTTCGCCGCCGCATTCGGGGTCTTTTTCGCCGGTGTTTGCTGACCCTTCTTGGCGGCTTTGGCGGATTTGGCGGCTTTGGCGGATTTGGCGGCTTTGGCGGGTTTCGGGGTCTTGGCGACCGTGGCGGCCCTTTCGGCGGGTGTGGCCGCCGTGGCCGGTTTTTTCGCCGGCGGCTTCGGTACCGGTTGTGGCGGCGCCTCATCCGGTGTCGACGCCCGGTCCGGCCGCGCCGGCGGTGCGGCGTCGGGTGTGCTCTCGGGTGGTTCCTGCGGGTCTGCCATGCGAGCTGCTCCTTTGCAGTGTCGTGTCACGCACCCGGGCGCGAACACCGGCGATCGGCACCCATCATGCCAGCACCGCCCGTCGCGCCCGCGGTTGCCGTCAGGGGCCTACCGGCGCCGCGCCGCCCACACCGCGGCCGCGCCGACGGCCACCAGGGCGCCGGCCATGACCAGCCAGAGCGGCAAGGGAGCCCGGGTGTCGGTACCCACGGCCGAGGGCCCGGGCCGACCGGCGCCGGGCACGGCGAGCCGGAATGACCACGACCCCGACACCACGTGCCCGTCGGCCGAGGTCACCCGGTAGTTCACGGTGTAGCTGCCGGCCGGACCGAGCGGCCGCACGCCGACGCTGACCGTGGCGCCCTGCACCCGCGGCTGCCCGGTGGACCACAGGTTTCCGTCGGGTCCGACGACCGTCATGGCCGCGAATGTGGTGTGTAAGTCCTCGTTGAACGTCGCGCTGACCCGCGTCGGGCCGACCGTCAGCGTGGCGTTCTCGGGAGGATCGGTGGCCACCCGGGCGGCGTGGGCGAAGGCGACCGCGCCGCCCGCCATCGCCAGGGCGATCACCACAGCGCCGAGCGCCGCCAGCCGCGCCACGCTTTCCCGCCATCGCACCGCCCTGCGGCCAGGAGGGTGCGCCGCGCTTTCCGGGGGGCGACGTCTCACGGCTCTTAGGTCACCCCGAGCCGGGCCATCAGGTCGGCGTCGATGCCGTCGAGTTGTCGGGAAATCGCGGAGTGCGCGGCTCGCCGGCGGGTCGCAGGCATGCTCTCCGCGGCGGCGATAGCCGCCGAGAGGTCGGCGAGCCGTTCGCGGATCGCGGCGACGAACCGTGCGGTCTCGGCGTCGTCGGGCTTCTTGTCGTGCACCGTGCGCAGCGCCCGCTCGGCACCGGCCACCCGAGCCGACAACCGGGCGCCATGCCCGGAGAACCGACCGATCTGGGATAACGGAACACCGAGCCGGTCGGCGCGCCGCTGGTCGATGAGCCCGCGGGCCGCCATGGCAACCCGGTACACCACCGGGACCAGCACCGGCGCGAGCAGTCGAGACACCGTCAATGCCCGGCGGATACGTGTCGGTGACAGCAGCTTGCCCTCGCGCGCCGCCTTGAGCTCAGCCTCGGCGGCCCGCAGCGCGGCCCGATCGCTGTCACGCTGGGCTTTCAGCTGGGCCTTGAGGGCTTTGGCCTGTGCTCGCCGGTCGGACTTGATACGGCGCCGCTCGTTTTTAGCTGCCAGCCTCGCCTCGAGCTTGGCCCGCGCTTGGAGCGCCCGGGCTTCGGCGCGACGCGTGGCGCGGCTCTTTCGGGTGCGAAACAGGCCCATGCCCGGTGGCCTCCCGGTCTCTCGTGACGGCCGCGGACGGTGTGCGCGACCCGAAGCCCACCCTAATCGGCACGCACCGGCAGCCCCGGCTCAGGTCGAGGGGGTGGGTCGCCGGCCGTCCGGCCCATGCCCGTCGGGGTCCGCCGCCGTTTCGCGGTTGCGGGGAGTTGGGGAGGTGGGCGTGCCCGGCTTTTCCCACGCCGGTTCGGCGGGGTGCTGGCTAACCGTCCAGATGCTCCTTGCGGCGTAACTCTTCGACCCTGTCCACGATGTCTTGCTGAGCCTCGGGGGACAAGCCGACGATCCGCGACGCAATGCGGCGCACACCCTCATCACGCATCATGGCCAGCCACGACAACTCTTTGTCGAGCTTTTCGTAGTACTCGTCGTCGGTGAAATACGCCGGCTTGATCCGGAAGAAGTTTGCTAGGGCGGCCATCGTGGCCGCCGACGGGTTGGTGCGGTTACCGGAGCGCAGCTGCGAGAGGTAGGGAGCCGACATCGTGATACCCTCCGCCTTGAGCGCGGCGATCACCTCGGCGGAGGTGTGCGGCCCCCGTCCGGGCGGATAGACCGTGTCGAACAGGCGGTTCAGGCGGGCGGCGAACGTCGTGCTCATCGATACGACCTCCACAGGTGAGAAGAGCGGATAGCTGCCTGCGCACATTTGCTGATCATGGTAGCGACAGTTGTCTGGACAACCAAGTGCAAACCTGAAGAAATCGCTCCCGGTCGCCACGCTTCGGTGACAACGCCGTCCCCAGGTATCGAACAGACTCGGTAACGCGCCCGCGAAGTGGGTGGATTCAGGGTCAAATAGCCAAGATGCAACCGGGTAAACAGCAGCGCCGTTCCTGCTCACCAGGTGGCTTGACACCAGCCAGCTGCCGGCCTCAGCCGCAGGCGGAACGCGTCGGGCAACGACCAGACATGCGCAACCGGTCCGGAAAACGATTTGCTGCGGATTCCGGGTTCGGGTCGTCGTAACGGTCATGGGGAGGGTGGCCGGCGGTCCACCATGGCGCCGACCGACCTGTGGGGAACACCGCCGCGGCGGCAGGACGCCGGGCCATGATCAGGCCGCGAGCAGCATCGCCAGGATCGCGGTATCGGGATGGCTGATCGGGTCGACCCCCACCCGACTCACCATGGAGGTAACGGTGCCGTCCGCTTCCGCCTCAACCCATGCAGCACGGTGCTCCAGCCCCAGATGCGGAAGTCCCGGCAGCAGCACACAACCCGAGGCCGCCCCGGCGCATTCCGGAAGCGACGGCGTGGTTTCCGAGGGTGGGTGCAGCATCAGCAGCGCCGGCGGCTGGTGATCTGCGAAATAGCCTGGCGGAATAGCGGACTCACCAACTACCGGGCCTTCGGCAAGCACCAAGCCCACCGTCCCCGGCTCGGGCTCGTCCGGCAACTCTTCACGAGCGCCGAACACTGTTGTGGTGGAGAGCAATCCCGGAAGCGATGCAACCCAGACGGCGACCCTCAGAAGCTGGGCCCACTCCTTCGTGGTGTCGGGCCAACGCCCTGAGATCACGAACCCCTTCAAAGTGCCGTGGGAATGGAATGGGGTGACTTCAACAGCCCGGCCGGACCCGGTTTCCATTTCTTCGCGCTCCCGCATACCTCGATTCGGAATCACACGCCGGTGTGTTTATCAGATTAGACCAGCATGCGCGCCCCTCAGGGGTGGTGCAAGCCGGCACGGCATCGGTGGGTGCTTCCCAACGAGTGCGGGCGCCACGCGTGCCGCGCGTGACGCCCCCAGCCGGGGTGTCAGCTCCGGGTTTTCAGCCGGCGATCAGCCCCTTGGTCTTCGCGGTGGCAGCCGCGTAGCGAGCCTGTACGTCAGCCCAGTTCACGACGTTCCAAAACGCCTTGGCGAAGTCGGCCTTGACGTTCTTGTACTGCAGGTAGAAGGCGTGCTCCCACATGTCGAGCAGCAGCAGCGGCACGATACCCAGCGGGAAGTTGGACTGGTGGTCGTAGACCTGGAACACCAGCAGCTTGCCGGCGAGGCTGTCATAGCCCAGCGCCGCCCAGCCCGACCCCTGAACGGTGGTCGCGGCCGCAGTGAACTGGGCGCGGAACTTGTCGAACGATCCGAACGCCTCGTCGATGGCGGCGGCGAGCTCGCCGGTGGGCTTATCACCGCCGTCCGGGGACAGGTTTTTCCACCAAAGGGTGTGGTTGACGTGCCCTCCCAGGTTGAACGCCAGGCTTTTCTCGTTCTGCAGGATCGCGGAGTGGTCGTCGTTGGCGCGGGCCTCCTCCAGTTTGTCGAGGGCGTCGTTGGCGCCCTTGACATAGCCGGCGTGGTGTTTGGTGTGGTGAAGCTCGTTGATCTGGCCCGAGATATGCGGCTCCAGTGCTCCGTAGTCCCAGTCGAGATCGGGCAACGTGTATACAGCCACGGGATTCCTTCCTTAGATCGTTGGGGCTCTGTGTTTTACGCTGTTTTACGCTCTAGTCGAAAGGCCGGTTCCGCGCCTGGACTTTACCCCACAACACTGCTCCATGACCGCGCACACCGCAATAACGAGCGCTGCGGGCGCAGGCCGTTACGGGCGGGCTCAGAACAAAACGATGACGGCCAGGATCCCCAGCAGCACCAAGGCGATCAGCCCGGCGCGCAAACCGGCGAGCAGGTAGGCACGGTTGTCGGGCGGCGGGCCAGAATACCAATACGGCGATGACACCGGCGATCGCGGTCCAATGGGTTGGGTGGCCATCAGACGACCTCGACCTGCACGTTCAACTGTGTCCCCCAGTGAAAAGAATCACAACCAACACCTGGTGGACGCGATCATAGCGCCTTATGTACCGCTTGCAAACCGGGGTCGACAGCGGCATGCAGCCGCGCATTGGCGGTGGTCGCCGAGGAGGTGGGCGATCCCGCCGCGGCAAGCCGACTCGCCGCCCCCGGCTCGACGGAGTGGTTAGCGGACCAAGGGAATTCGCTCGGCGGCGGACGAATTGTGTCGATGCCGCGCTACCACACCGGCGAGTTGTCCACAACATGCGTTGGATGAGGCCTATCGAGGCTTATTGAACGGTGTCCAAGAACGCCGAACCCGGATGCTTCTTGTGGATAAACCTGTGGAAATTGTGGATACCTGCGGGTAGCTTCAGGTAGCCAGGATGGGCGCCCGGTCCGACTGCGATAGGTCCCGCCCGGGCGGGCAGGTGGCGGTTACGCTGGTCGCGTGGTGCAGGTGTGCTCCCAGTGCGGCACGCGGTGGAATGTGCACGAGCGGCCGCGCGTCTGGTGTCCCCGCTGCCGCGGTGCCTTGCTAGCGCCGCTGCCAGCGGCAGGCCCCCGATGGGCCACACCGGCGGGTACGCAGCCACCGGCGCCCCCGCTCCGCGATCCCGCGCCGCGGCTGCCGCCGGGTTATCGATGGATAGCGGTGCGGCCCGGCCCACCGCCACCGTCCCGCCCGCGCCGGCGACCCCGCGGACCCACCCCGCGTTACACCGTCATGCCGCGCTGGGGTCTGGCCGACCGCGTCAACCAGCCGGTGGGGGAGCACACACCGCCGGTGCCCCGGGCGCCGGCGGCGGCGACGGTGCGCACCACGCTGTTCGCCACCGTATTGGTGCTCGCCGTCGCGGCCCTGGTGTATCTGGTGCGCTACGTGTTGTTGATCATCAACCGCAACACCCTGCTGAATCCGCTGGTCGCCGGGACTGCCGTCTGGCTGGGTGTGGTTGCCAGCCTGGCGGCGGCGGTGGCGGTGATCGCCTGCGCCGTGGTGCTCACCCGATGGTTGATCGCCCGGCGCGCGACGGCGTTCGCCCATTACGGTCTCCCGGAACCGCGTTCCCACTGGGCGCTGTGGGTCGGTTGCGTGGTGCCCCTGGTGAATCTGCTGTGGGCTCCGGTGTACGTCATCGAGCTGGCGACCCTGGAAGGTCACTACTCGCGGTTGCGAAAGCCGATCCTGTTGTGGTGGCTGGTGTGGGTCGCCAGCGCGGCGGTATCGATCGTTGCGACCGCCACCAGCCCGACTCGAAACGCTCAGGGCATCGGGAACAATACCGTGACGACCGCGCTCGCCTATCTGCTGGCCGCCGCCGTCGTGGCCGCGGTCGGCAGGGTGTTCGAGGGGTTCGAGCGCAAACCGGTTGAGCGGCCCGCGCATCGCTGGGTCGTGGTCCCCGCGGACCTGGTGCCGAGACCGGCCGCACCGGGTGGGCCGGCGGGCCAGGAGCCGGCAGCATAATAGTGGTTATGGAGGCGGCCGGGAGGGTGTTGGCCGAGCATCCTTTTGTGGTCGCTCATCGCGGGGCCTCTGCCGATCGGCCGGAACACACGCTTGCGGCGTATGACCTCGCCCTGAAAGAAGGCGCCGACGGCGTGGAATGTGACGTGCGGCTGACCCGCGACGGCCACCTGGTGTGCGTGCATGACCGGCGTCTGGACCGCACCTCATCCGGGGCGGGGTTGGTCAGCACCATGACGCTGGCCCAGTTGCGCGAACTGGAGTACGGGGCCTGGCATGCCAGCTGGCGTCCCGACGGCACCCATGGCGACACCGGCCTTTTGACGCTGGATGCTTTGGTGTCACTCGTTCTGGATTGGCGGCGGCCGGTGAAAGTCTTTATCGAAACCAAGCATCCGGTCCGGTACGGGGCGCTGGTGGAAAGCAAGGTGCTGGCCCTGCTGCACCGCTTCGGTATCGCCGCTCCGCCCTCGGCCGACCATTCGCGGGCCGTGGTGATGTCGTTTTCGGCGGCGGCGGTATGGCGGGTGCGCCGCGCCGCGCCGCTGCTGCCCACGGTGCTGCTCGGCAGGGTGGCCCGCTACCTGGTCAGCGGGGCGGCCAGCGCGGTCGGCGCCACCGCGGTGGGCTTGCCGGTCACGGCACTGCGCGAGTACCCGAACCTTGCGGATCGGGTAGCCGCCCAGGGACGGGCACTGTACTGCTGGAACGTCGATGAGTTCGACGACGTCACCTTGTGCCGCGACGCCGGCGTGGCCTGGCTGGCCACGCATCACCCTCGCCGCACCAAGGCTTGGTTACAGCAAGGTTTGACCGGCACCGGCGGCGGGGGCTGACCGCCAACACCGGCCCCGGGCATTCCGAAACCGGGTTTCCTGAAATGCCGGTTGACGGTCCGCCGGCGAGCGGTCAGCGCAGCCCAGCCAGATGCCCGCCCAGCAGCACATAACCGACAAACGCCACGGTGTCGATGACCCCGTGCGCGATCACCAACGGCCACAGCCGACCGGTGCGGCGCCAGACATAGCCGAACACCAGACCCATGGCGATATTGCCCAGGCAGGCGCCGAAGCCCTGGTAGGCGTGGTAGCTGCCGCGCAGCAGGCTGGAGCAGCCCAGCGCGGTGGCGGGGCCGGCACCCAGCTGTCGCAGGCGGGTGAGCAGGTAGCCCACTACGATGATCTCTTCAGCCCAGCCGTTGGCGAACGCGGTGGCAACCAACACCGGCACCCGCCACCAGGTATCCTCCGGACCGGCCGGGATGACGCTGGCGTTGACCCCCAGCATCCGCGCCGCATGATAAAGCCCCAGCCCGGGCAGGCCGATCGCCGCGGCCAGCCCGATGCCGCCGACCAGATCCGGGCGCCAGCGAAACCGCCCCAGGCCGATGCGCGCGGGGCCTATTCCGCTGCGCCACAACAGGTACAGACCGAGCCCACCCCATGCGGTCAGGCGCGCGACGAACGCCAGGTTGAGTCCCAAGTCGATCAGGCTGAAATACGACAGCCGGGGGTTAAGCGGGATCCGTTGCGCGCTTAGGTTACGCAAGACCGCGTCGATCAACTGCAACACCGCGGTGACGGCGTTGACGCCGAACGTGACGCCTAACACCACCGCGATCTCGATGCCCAGCACGCGCTTCGGCATCAAATCGGGGCCGGGTGGTGCGGTCACCCCGACACGGTAACCGCACCGTAGCCGGCTGGTCAGCACCGGCGGGCACGGAGTCCGTTCGCGAACGCGCACCCCAGCAGCATCCGGATAGCCTGGCCCAGCCCTGTGACGTCGTCGACCGGATGACGGAAAGGCAGCCGCACATCGCGGTCGCCGCCGTCACCCTCGACGCGTAATCCCAACCCGTAGCGGTCGAGAGCCAGTGGCCGCACCCGTCCGCGCCGGAGCGGCGCGGGCAGCGTGGCGGCGAGCCGCGCGATCACCTCTGGATGGGCGGTGTCCAGATGGCGAAGCAAGCACGCTTCCAGCCGGCAGAACGGGTCGGGTCGGGCCGCCAGCAGGTCGGTGACGGCGAGCGACTCGGCCCCCGAGGCATCGGTCACCACCAAAGACTCGACCGTCAACCCCAGCAGGGTATGGCTGGCGTCACGGTCACCAGCGGGCGTTTCACCGCGCAGCGGCGCCGGGTCGGGGTCTTCGGCGGCGATCAGTTCGAGGATGGCGGGCACCGCGGGCAAGGGGATTCGGCGAAGATGGCCGCGGACCCACACCAGCGAGCGCACCGGCTCACGCAGGGGTAGCGGCGCGTAGTCGACCACCTCCAGCACCGCCTGCGTTCCGGCGGTTCCGATACTCGCCGCCGTCGCGCGGTCAGCCGGGATGACGACGGCGAAGGATCCGTCGCTTAGCAACTGCGGTCGGGGTGTGCTGAGCGGATCGGCGCGCTGGATGCCGAGCAGCGCGCCGTCGGCCCGTGCGCAAATGCTCCGAACCCGCTCGCCGGCCGTCGGCGCGGGGGCGCAAGCAGACATGGTACCTCCTTTAGGTAAGGCTAACTTAATATAGCTGACGGGACGGCACGCGGTCGGTGGCCCGGTTAGTGTTTAGGGCGTGGCCCGCGTCACGTATCTCGGTCCCGCAGGGACATTTACCGAAGCGGCGCTGCTGCGGATGGCGACCACCGGCCTGATTCCCGAAGTGAGCCCGGAGGCCCTGCGGCCGTTGCCGATCGACAGCACCCCGGCCGCCCTGGATGCAGTCCGCAACGGCAGCGCCGATTTCGCCTGCGTGCCGATCGAGAACTCGATCGACGGGTCGGTGGCACCCACGTTGGACAGCTTGGCCATCGGATCGCCGCTGCAGGTCTTCGCCGAGATCACGCTCGACGTCGCGTTTAGCATCGTCGTCAAACCCGGCCGCAGCGTTGCCGAGGTACGCACCGTGGCGGCATTCCCGGTGGCGGCGGCGCAGGTGCGGCAGTGGCTGGCCACGCACCTGCCTGCCGTCGAGCTGCGCCCGGCCTCCTCCAACGGCGACGCCGCACAGCAAGTCGCCGACGGGCGGGTCGACGCCGCGGTGAGCTCGAAGCTGGCCGCCGACAGGTTCGGGCTGGCGTCGCTTGCCGACGGTGTGGTCGATGAACCCAACGCCCGAACCCGGTTCGTCCTGGTCGGCCGGCCGGGTCCGCCGCCGGTCCGGACCGGAGCCGACCGGACGTCGGTGGTGTTGCGTATCGACAACGTGCCCGGGGCCCTGCTGGCCGCGCTCACCGAGTTCGGCATGCGAGGCATCGACCTGACCCGGATCGAGTCCCGGCCCACCCGCACCGAGCTGGGCAGCTACATGTTCTTCCTGGACTGTGTCGGCCACATCGACGACGACGCCGTCGCCGAGGCGCTCAAGGCGCTGTACCGCCGCTGCGAAGACGTGCGGTATCTGGGCTCCTGGCCGACGGGAGTGCCAGCCGGCGCGGGGCCGCCGCCCTCGGAGCAGGCATCACGCTGGCTGGCCGGGCTACGGCGGGGAAAGCCCGACCCGCCTCGAGGGTCGAAGCGATGAGCGGCCGGTTGGTGTTGCTGCGGCACGCCCAGTCCTACGGCAACGTCGAGCGGAGATTGGACACCGTCCCGCCCGGGGCGGAATTGACGCCGTTGGGTCATGAGCAAGCCCGGACGTTTGCCCGCGCGCATTCCCGAAGGACCGCGCTGGTGGCCCATTCGGTGGCCGTCCGGGCCGCGCAGACGGCGGCGGTGATCAGCGCGGAGCTCGACGTCCCGGCCCGGGAGATCGTCGGCATTCATGAAGTGCAGGTCGGGGAGCTGGAAAATCGCAACGACGAGGAGGCGGTCGCCGAGTTCAACGCTATCTACCGCCGCTGGCATCATGGTGAACTCGATGTGCCGCTGCCCGGGGGAGAAACCGGAGCCCAGGTGCTCAACCGCTATTTGCCGGTGCTCACCGACCTGCGCCGGTGCCACCTGGAGAACCCCGACTTTACCGGCGATCTCGTCGTGATCAGCCATGGCGCGGCGATCCGGCTGGCGGCCGCGGCGTTGGCCGGCATGGACGGGCGTTTCGTGCTGGACCACCATCTCGGTAATGCCCAGGCCGTGGTGCTGGCCCCGAGCACCGATGGACGCTGGAATTGCCTGCGATGGGGCGAGTTGACGCCGCCGTTTCCTTCTCGGCCCGAGGCCACCCCGGTGCTGGGGGTCGCGCGGTGCGATGCCCATCGGGTTGACTGAGGCGGGTTGAGCCCGGCGACGGCGGGGCCGGGCAGCCGCCCAGGGTGCAGCCGGACCGGTCGAGGAGGAGTCGAGGAGGAGTCGAGGAGGTTCAGCCCCAGACCGCGGGCGTCGTGTCGGCGCAGCCGCAGCCGACCGCCTCACAGTCGATACTGAAGGTGTGCGGGGTCAGCCGGGGGTTGGCGCAGCCATCGTCGGTGCACTCCGGGCCGCGTAGAAGATGGCGGATGAGTGTGCCGTGGCAGTGATCCACACCGGCCCGGCAGTCGCGGCAGCTGTTGCCCATGGGCCGTTCTTAGCATCCGACGCGGACAACTCGGGGATGCCGCGCCGGCCGGGGTTAGGCCCAGCCCAATTCCCGCAACCGGGCATCGTCGATGCCGAAGTGGTGGGCGACTTCGTGGATCACCGTGACCGCCACCTCCTCGACCAACTCGTCCTCAGAGTCGCAGGTTTCCAGCAACGCCTCACGGTAGATGGTGATGGTATCCGGCAGGGTCCCGGCGTAGGTGCAGCCGCGTTCGGTGAGCGCGACGCCTTCGTAGAGTCCGAGCAGGCCGGGCTCCTCGGGGTGGCGGTCGGCGACCAGAACGACGACGTTGTCCATGACGACCGCCAGCTCGTGTGGGATGAGGTCGAGGGCGTCGGAAACCAGCTCGTCGAATCGTTGCCGGTCCATCCGCACGGCCACGGGCTACGCCCCCGGTGGCGGCGCGATGGGCTCGGGGGGCGGCGCCGGAGGTTCCGGAGGCGGTGGGGGTGCTTCCGCGCCCGGCGGGGCCGGCGGCTCGGCACCGAGTGGAGGTGCCCCGGGAGCGGGCGGCGACGGTACCGGCGCCGCGGGCTGCTGACGAAGGTGCTGATTACCCGGGCGTTGGCCGGTCGACGACGCGGTGTTGCCCTGGTTGACGGGCAGGGGAATCGGTGGTGGATTCAGCCGCTCCGCGGGGATCTCCGGCGGCGGGACGGGTGGCTGACCGTTGATCAGCAGCGGACCCTTTGCGCTGTTGACCAGCGTGGCCCACCCGCCGTTGCCGAGCGTCGCCCCGATGCTGCAGGTGACTTCGCGGCTGCCCGCCGACCAGCTGGGCGGCGTGATGGTGTTGTAAATCAGCGTCAGCGTGGTGCTGCGCAATTGCACCGGTGCCAGGTAGGCGTCGGTCAGCCGGGTGCAGGCCTCTTTGATGACAGCGTCTTGATCGGGTTCGGGGGGTGCGCCGTTGGGAAATTTCCCGGCGAGGTTCACACTGCCGGTGACTTCCATGGCGTGTGGTCCCGCGCAGTCGGTCGGGACGTCGGTCGGTTGGTTGGTGGCCGGGTCGATGCCCAGGCAGGTGCCGGCCGGCCAGACCTTGGACTGGTCGAGTTCGGCGACCTTGCCCTTGAAGGCGAGCTGTTGGTTGTTGGGGCCGGCTAACTGCAGGCCGCAGAGCACCCGGCGATCTCCCGACTGACGCCAGGCCCGGTCTCCGGACCATAGCATGCTGATGCTGAACTTGCTGTTGGGGTCGTATCGGGAGCCGAGGTAGTGGCGCACGGCCGCCTCGCACTGCTCCTGGCTGAGCTGTTGGATCCGAGCGGCAGACGGTGGGGCGGCGTCGGGCCCGTATTCCGAGCCCGGGAAGGTGCGCATGTCGATTGATTCGGCAACCTCGAAGCGGTGCTCGTCGCGGCAGTTCACGATGCCGGCCGACTCCGGCATGTTCTGCGGCCACATCAGGCAGTCACCGGCGGTGGCGCGGTTGAAGGCGGCGTTACTGTTCGTGCCGGTGCTGGGTACCGGATCGGGGACAAGGTAGCCGACCAGCCGCCCGGGACCCCGCTCGCCGACCGGAATCACGGTAACGACGCCGGCGATGAGCAGGCCGCCCAGCGCGGTCAGCAGCAGCGTGCGCCTGATCGCCACCGGCCGCGGGGTGCGCAACCACCGGAAACCCGCCGGCGGCTCCGGTGCCTCGCCGACGGGTGACGGATCCTGCTCGGGTGAGTTCGACATCCGCTCCATTCTGACAGGCTTCACGAGCAATCGGAAAACCTCGCCGGGCGCCATGAGCCGGGGAGAGTCGCGAGCGCGGCCGCCGGCTCGGCCGATGCGCACCACGCCGGTGACTCCCCGGCCGCTACCGTGCCGCACACAATGTTGGTTAGTGGGTTGGTCAGCGGTTGGTCAGCGGCGAGCGCCGGCGACGGTGCGGGCAATCCGTGGCAATGCGCGCTGCCATCCGGGGTTGACTTCTTCGGACGTTGTCGCGAGGTTTGGGTGAGGTATCTCGGTGCCGCCCGCTGACCACCGAGACGTTCGTCCCGGTGGGCGACAGTAGGGTTCTGGTCGTGATCGACCTCAAGCTGCTCCGTGAAGACCCCGAGGCGGTGCGCCGTTCGCAGATCAGCCGGGGCGAGGACCCGCAGCTGGTGGACGAGTTGCTGGCGGCCGACGCCGCGCGCCGGGCCGCGATTTCGGCGGTCGATTCGCTGCGCGCCGAGCAGAAGGCCGCCAGCAAGAAGGTGGGTGCCGCATCCGACCGCGAGCGCCCGGAACTGCTGCGACGGGCCAGGGAACTCGCGGAGCAGGTCCGGGCTGCCGAGGCCAAGCTGGCCGACGCCGAAACGGCCTTCACGGCCGCGCACCTGGCGATCTCCAACGTCATCCTCAACGGGGTGCCCGCCGGAGGGGAAGACGACTACCGGGTTCTCGACATCGTCGGGACACCGGGCGAGTTCGACAACCCTCGCGACCATGTGGAGCTCGGGGAGAGCCTGGGTCTGATCGACATGCAGCGCGGGGCCAAGGTGTCCGGCTCGCGGTTTTACTTCCTAACCGGCCGGGGAGCGTTGTTGCAGCTGGGCTTGCTGCAGCTGGCCATGCGGCTGGCCGTCGACAACGGCTTCATCCCGATGATCCCGCCGGTGCTGGTGCGCCCGGAGGTGATGTCGGGCACCGGGTTTCTGGGCGCACACGCCGAGGAGGTGTATCGCGTGGAAGCCGACGACCTTTACCTGGTGGGCACCTCCGAGGTGCCGCTGGCCGGTTACCACGCCGACGAGATCCTCGACCTTTCCGGCGGGCCGTTGCGCTACGTGGGCTGGTCATCGTGTTTTCGCCGGGAGGCCGGCAGCTACGGCAAAGACACCCGCGGGATAATCCGGGTGCACCAGTTCGACAAGGTGGAGGCGTTCGTGTACTGCACACCCGAGGTCGCCGAAGCCGAGCACGAGCGGTTGCTGGGCTGGCAGCAGCAGATGCTGGCCCGCATCGAGGTGCCGTATCGGGTAATCGACGTGGCCGCGGGCGACCTGGGTTCGGCGGCGGCACGCAAGCTGGACTGCGAGGCATGGCTGCCATCGCAGGGCACCTATCGGGAGCTGACGTCGACGTCGAATTGCACCACGTTTCAGGCACGACGGCTGGCCACCCGCTACCGCGACGCCGGCGGAAAGCCGCAGATCGCTGCGACACTGAACGGCACCCTGGCCACCACCCGCTGGCTGGTCGCGATCCTGGAGAACCATCAGCGTCCCGACGGCAGTGTGCGCGTCCCCGACGCGCTGGTTCCGTTCGTCGGGGTCGAGCTGCTGGAACCGGTGCGCTAACGCTAACTTCGGGCTAACTCGGCTCAGGGCGGCGCTGGGGTGAACACCGGGCTGCCTTCAGCGCCGTGAGCACCGCAGCTGATGACCGCGCGCCGTGAGACAGTGACCGGTGTCCAGATTCCACTGCCACCCATGCAGGTTACAGGTCAATGTGTTGCCTTCCACCACACCGAATTTCGACAGGTCTGCTTTCAGATGAGGGCAGCGGCGCGGTATTTGCCAACCGCCCAGTGTGATCGACGCGGTGTCATCATGGGCTTCAGCGAACCAGCCATCGGCGTAGGCGATCCGTTCGTCGGTCAGGCATTTGAAAAAGGTGTACAGGTATTCGTTGTAGCCGCCGATCCGCCAGGCTCTAAACCGGGTGGACAGGAAGATGGTGTTGACCCAGTCGGGTTCGTGGTCCCGCAGCACGGTGCGCACCAACTCCGCTGGTATGGCAAAGCCGTAACGGAATTTCTCGTTGGGGATCGGTTCGCGCACAACACGTTTAGAGAAGTCCAACACAACGGTCTCTTGATGGCCTCCGGCGTCGAGCACCAGTTCGACGGGATAGCCGACACCATCGCAGATTTCGTCGCTTTGCGCCATGAGAGGTTCGAACAGCGCGCGCAGCGGCTCCAGCAGCGAATCCCCACCCGCGGGTGCCCAGCCGGCCTTTTCGGCTGCCAGCACGGGCGCCATCCGGGCCGCGTAGTCGGCGATATAGGCCGCTTTGCCACCGGTGAAGATGGCTTGGATGGCGTCGTCGGCAAGCGGGTGGCTCAGCGAGTTCAACTGCGAGCCGGTGAACTCTGCGGTCGAGCCGGGGATCATCAGCAGCCCATGGTGATGCCCGTGTGCCCGCAGCTGCTCCAGGAAGACCATCTGGTCGGGGAAAATGTTGCTGGGATCGCCGTGGTCGTCGTTGAGGTCACGCAGCTCGGGATCCAAAAAGCACGGCGGTCCGGCGGAGGGCACCACCCAGCTGGCGTCCACCTGCGTGATGTACTGTCGGGCCCGGTCCATCTGGCGCTGGCGTTTCTGGATGCCGAACGCCTGCTTGGCGCGTGCCGGCATGTCGTAGACCATCGGATACCAGATCGCCCCGGAATACTGCAGCATGTGCACGTCGACATGCCCGAACTGCGAGCCCAGCACCTCGAGGTCCACCGGCCGGGAGTCGTTCATGTTGAACACGACGGTCTCGCCGTCGGAGACCGCCAGCGCCGAGTCGCCGATCGGGCCGTCGGCGGGTGCCCGCAGCGCGATGATCATCACGTCGAGGTCGCCGTTGGGCCCGCTGACCCGGTGTTTGACCGAATCGGTGGTCTCGAAGAAACGCCGAAACCCCAACCCCTCCAGTTCACGGCGCAGGTCGGGCAGCGGATAGTCCGGCAGCAGCACCACCGCGTCCTTGTTGACGTGCTCGCTTAAGAGCTTGGCGTCGAAATGGTCCCGGTGCAGATGCGAGATGTACAGATAATCGCAGTGCCCGAGGGTGTCCCAGTCCAGTGTGCTGTTGTCGGGGAACGGGAACCATGACCCGAAGTAGGCCGGGTTCACCCAGGGGTCACACAGGATAGTGCCGGCGTGGGTCTCGATCCGGAAGCCGGCGTGACCGATGCTGGTGATCCGCACTGGTGCCCTTCCCCAACCGCTGAGGTGTCGCTCCGAGCTTAGCGGCCCGACGCTGCTGCGTGACCGCCGCCGGCGCCACCACCCACAGGATCCGGGGGCGATAGGGACGCATCGTTGTGTTGTGTTGTTGACGTACGTGAATTCAGCTCATGGTGACCAGGGCGCAGCCCATGGCGATGCTCATCGCGATCATCTGCAGGTCGGCGCTGCGCGGCGCCGGCAACGGCGCAGCACTTCGCGGGGCCGGCGGCGAGCCGAGCCGGTCGGCGAGGAACACGATGTAACCGGCCAGAAACACCACCAGCAGGACCGCGAACAGCGGCAGTTGTGCGACACCCCCGGTGCCCATGGCGCCCGGCATGCCCGGCATGCCCGGCATGCCCGGCATGGCCGGCATAGCCCGGGTGGCGAAACCCATATAGACCATCGCCCCGGCCTGCACCGAGTGCGGCGGGTAGTGGCCGGCAACGTGCACCGACAGGCCGTAGCGGGCATACTCGCGCACACTTCGGGCAAAAAACCACACCATCGCGGCGGCGAACACCAGGGCCCAGGTCGTGTTGGGAAGGATGGCGAGTGAAGGCAGGAACATGTCGGCCATCGCGATGCCCATCAGCAGATCCGCCAGATCCACGTCGCAGTGCACGGCGTGGCGGCGCAGCGCCGCGGTGGCCAGCCGCCCGGCGGCAAATAGCGACGTCGCCAGCATGAGCGCGGCGACCGCGGCGTCGTACCAGAAGGGCGCGCTCATCGCTGATGCGCCGTCGGCCGCCGGCCGCTGCCGGGACCGGGGGCCCCGGCCGCCGGCGAGAGTTCATCGGCCGGGGGGGCGCAGGTGCGAAACGGCCAGTAAACGGCGACCAGCAATGCCAGCAACGGGCCGGAGTTCGGGTCGGTGCCCTGGCCCGTCAGCACACCGCCGAAACCTTCTCCCACGACCCAGATCACACCGGTCACGAGCATGGCGGTGGCCAGCACCACGCGGGTCGGCGGTGCCGGCAGGAACACGGCCACGGCGATGCCCGCGAAGACGATCGCCAGGAGCACCGCGGCGGGGCCGCCGTGACCGGCGAGGACCCGGCCGGCAGCCTGCTGCAGGCGCGCCAGCCAGGACGGTTGACCGGCGGCCATGGAGGTGATCACGTCATGCAACCCCTGGGCGCTGCGGTTGGCCGGCTGCAGCGCCAAATACGCCGCGGAGCCCCACAGCAGCGTCCAGAGCGCTCGCGCCGCCGCCGGCCCGACGGACCGGGAGGCCAAAAACGACCAAGATCTTCCGGAAGGTTGCGCATCGTTCGAGGTTGGCCAGAGAGCACGGCCAGCACCGCATAGAGGATCACCGCCCCGGGCGCGCCGGAAACAGGAGTGGCCGATCCGGTGAACACCCCGCCGAAACCCTCACCCAGCCACCAGACCGCCGCCGACCAGACGATCGACGCGGCCAAAGCCGGTTTGACGGTGCTCCGATACGCGATACCCAGCCCGAGCGCGAGCTGAACCATCGCGAACAGGGCGTTGGTGACGCCGGGATGACCGGCGACGATGCCCGCGGCCCAGGTGATGGGGTCGGCGATCACGCGGGGGTTGCCCTGGGCGGCACCGGCAAGGGCCTGCTTTCCGAACGCCGGCGTGAACATGTACGGCTGGCACTGCAAAAACCCGTCGAGCACCCAGAAGGCGGCCAAGACCAGTCGCGCCCGGCGGGCAGCATCCTGAAGCGTTTGCGGTGTCGCGGCAACGGCGGCCGCCGACACACTACTCACACCCGTCACACCCGCTCACAGCCCGGCGCCTCACGGCGTTTATGCCTAGCAGATGAGCGCAACACCGGTCGAGACCCTACGCGGGTACGGTTGGGGCGCCTGAAGGGCTCAGCCGGGCACCTCTCGCACTACGCTGAACACCGTGGAACCGGTGTACGGGACTGTCATCCGGCTGGCACGCTTGGTGTGGCGAATGCAGGGTCTGACGTTCACGATCACCGGGGTGGAGAACCTGCCGACCGACGGCGGAGCGGTCGTCGCGATCAATCACACCAGCTACTTCGACTTCACCTTCGCCGGATTGCCCGCCTACCGGCAGGGCCTCGGACGCAAGGTGCGGTTCATGGCCAAACAAGACGTGTTCGACCATAAGATCACCGGGCCGCTGATGCGCGCAATGGGCCACATCCCGGTGGATCGGGGTCACGGCGCGGCGGCGTTCGAGAAGGCCGTTGAGCTGCTCAAGGCCGGGGAACTGGTGGGCGTCTATCCGGAGGCGACGATCAGCCGCAGCTTCGAGATCAAAGAACTCAAATCCGGTGCCGCCCGGATGGCGCTCGCGGCCGGGGTTCCGATCGTGCCGCACATCGTGTGGGGCGCTCAGCGGATCTGGACCAAAGACCACCCGAAGAACCTGGTTCGCCCGAAGGTGCCGATCGCGGTCGCGGTGGGGGAGCCGATCGAACCGACGCTGCCGGCGCCGGAGCTCACCACGCTTTTACATTCCCGGATGCAGCATTTGCTGGAGCGGGTGCAGGAAGCCTACGGGCCGCATCCTGCCGGTGAGTTCTGGGTGCCGCGCCGGCTTTCCGGCGGCGCCCCGTCGCCGGCTGAGGCCGCACGCCTGGATGCCCAGGAGGCGGCCGCACGGGCGGCCCGCCGCGCCGCACGGGCGGCCCCTCCCGGCGCACCGGCATAAACCCCACCGGCATAAACCGGGAGGCGGCCGGTGTTGCGCGTCTCGAAATCATGGCCGAGGGGCTGTCAGCGGCGCCGGCGACCTCCAGGTAACAGGATGCCGGTCACCGTTGCGGCGGGCGCCTCATTGCCCGTGCGCGGTAACATTGACCAGGTCACTGTCGATTTGCGCGCAAAGATGACGACGTTGCTGGACCGGGTGCGGGAGCGGTGTCCCACCGTCGAGGGTGGGGACCGGGTGCGGCGCCGACGGGCTGGCGGTGCGCCGGCGTCAAGTGCGACTGTAAGCGCGGTGGCACGGATGGATGCCGAGGAGTTGGCAGCGAGGGTGACCCCCACGTGGCCCGACAGGCCGGCTCCGGGTGGGTGAGACGAAGGGGGTAGTGGGCATGGCTGAACCCGTCTTTCGTGTGCTGGAATTCCTCGGCAAAGCCGCCGTCGCGGTCACCGGAACCCGGATCACCTTCATCGGCGAGGAGCACATTCCGGAGCGTGGCGGGGCGGTGGTCGCCATGAACCACACCAGCTATGTGGACTGGCTGCCGGCGGCCTACGCAGCGGTCAATCGCGGCCGCCGGCTGCGGTTTCTGATCAAGGCCGAACTGCAGCAGGTGCCGCTCGTCAACTTTGTGATAAAACATGCCGGGCTGATCCCGGTGGATCGCAGCGCCGGAGCTGATGCCTACGTGCTTGCGGTACAACGCCTGCGGGAGGGCGAACTGATCGGCGTGCATCCGGAGTCGACAATCAGCCGCAGTTTCGAACTGCGGGAGTTCAAAAGCGGCGCGGCCCGAATGGCCCACGACGCCGATGTGCCCATTATCCCGCTGATTGTCTGGGGAACTCAGCGAATTTGGACAAAAGATCATCCAAAAGCATTGGGGAGAAATAAAATTCCAGTAATCGTAAACATCGGCGAGCCGATACCTGCCGCCGACACCGTCGAGCACACGCACAGCGCGCTACGCCAGGCGATGACCGTGCTGTTGCACGAGACGCAGGAGAGCTACCCGCATCCCAAGGGGGCATATTGGGTGCCGCGCCGGCTGGGCGGCAGTGCCCCGACCCTCGAGGAGGCGGCGGCACTGGAAGCCGCCGAGCGCGCCGAGCGGGCGCGCCACCCGGCCGGACCCAGTAAGACCGCACGCAAGTGGGTGGAACAACACGGTAAGCGGAAGGAGTTGTTTTCCCGGCCCCGGCCGGTGGTGAACGCCAAACACGACGACGCCGGCGCCGAGCGGCGCGCGCTTACCCGCTCTCACCCCGCAGATCGGTCGAAGTGGATCGCCTGAAAACGCTGGCCGGCGGCACGGGCCGCTCACCGGGGCAGCGGTGGCGTCCGATGCGCAGCCGGACAAGGAGCCCAAAACCCGCGAGAACTCACGGGTCGCTCGAAGCCGCGGGCCACCTGGCGATCATCCGGCGGCCATCCAGCGGCTAGGACACCGGGAACAGCACAACAGCAGGAGCAGTGAACATGGCGGAGCCCTTTTTTCGCATGATGGAGATCATCGTCCCGCCGATAGTCGCGGCCAATGGAATCAAGATCAACTTCGAGGGCCTGGAGAATATCCCCGAGCGGGGCGGCGCCGTGATCGCGCTCAACCATACCAGCTATGTGGATTGGCTCCCGGCGTCTCTGGCCGCGTACCGACGGCGACGGCGGCTCCGGTTTCTGATCAAGGCGGAGATGCAAGAGGTGCGTCCGGTCAATTACGTGATCAAGCACATCAAGCTCATTCCGGTGGACCGCAACGCCGGGGGCGCGGCGTATGCGGCCGCGGTGCAGCGGCTGAAGCAAGGCGAGCTGGTCGGACTGCACCCGGAGGCCACCATCAGCCGCAGCTTCGAACTCCGGCCGTTTAAGACCGGGGCGGCGCGGATGGCGCTGGACGCTCAGGTTCCCATTGTTCCGTTGATTGTGTGGGGGGCACAGCGGATCTGGGGCAAAGACCACCCGAAGAACCTGTTCCGCGCCAACGTTCCGATCAGCGTCGTGGCCGGCAGGCCGCTGCCGCCCACGGGTGATCCCGAGCAACTCAACGCAACGCTGCGTCAACGGATGAATTCGTTGCTGTACCGGGTCCAGGAGGAGTATCCGCATCCCCCGGGGGCGCACTGGGTGCCGCGACGACTGGGCGGCAGCGCACCGACCCCGGATGAGTCCAAGGCGCTGCGCGCGGCGGAATTGCTCGAGCGCGCGCACAACCGGGGCAAGGCCGGCCGGTGATGCCGGTGCCGATACGGCTCGTCGTGACGACCCCGGCTGGCGGCGCGTCCGGGAACAGTCGATGACGCTGCCCGCACTCATCGCCTGTGACGTGGACGGCACTTTGCTCAACGACGATGAGAGCATCACTCCGCGCACCCATCACGCCATCCACGCCGCCGTCGCCGCCGGTGCGCGGTTCGTCCTTGCCACCGGGCGGCCACCGCGATGGGTGCGTCCGGTCATCGACGCGCTGGGGTTCACGCCGATGGCGGTGTGCGCCAACGGGGCAGTCATCTACGATCCCGCGCTCGACCGGGTGGTGTCGGTGCGGACGCTGGACGTGGACACCCTGGCCGAGTTGGCGGAGGTCGCTACCCGGGTGATCCCGGGGGCGGGGCTTGCGGTCGAGCGAGTCGGCGGCAGCGCGCACGACACCGCCACGCCGCAGTTCGTCAGCTCACCGGGCTACGAACACGCGTGGCTGAACCCCGATAACACCGAGGTGTCGATGGCGGACCTGCTCAGCGCACCCGCGGTCAAGTTGCTGATCCGCAAGGCCGGTGCCCGCAGCGCGGAGATGGCCGCGGAACTGGCCAAGCACATCGGTATCGAGGGCGATATCACCTTTTCCACCGACAACGGGCTGGTGGAGATCGTGCCGCTGGGCGTCAGCAAGGCGACCGGTGTCGCGGAGATCGCCCGGCCGCTGGGGATCACCGACGACGACGTGGTGGCGTTCGGCGATATGCCCAACGACGTGCCGCTGTTGCTGCAGGCCGGCCACGGCGTGGCCATGGGCAACGCGCATCCCGACGCGATCGCCGCGGCCGACGAGGTCACCGCCCCCAACACCGACGACGGGGTGGCTCGGGTGCTGGAACGCTGGTGGCTGTGAGGTCTCCCCTGCCGATGGTGCGTGCCGGATGGCCGGGGCAAAGCGGTCGGTGGGTAGTGGTCAGCCGATCGGGGGTGAGAACCGTTCGAGCTGCACCGGCGGACCGCTCGGCGACGGCGGTGGCAATTCCTGTGCGACTCCGTCCATGACGCGCGTCACCGTGCCGTCGAGCCGGTTGAAGTTCAAGGTGCCGTGCTGGAAGTTCTGCTTTACCCACTGGGGCTCTTGGATCTCCCCACTGGTCGGCAACCCGAGCGCACCACGCTCATAACCCAGCAAGGCCCAGGCGCTGTAGATCGCGCCGGTGACCGGCTGGGCACCGGTCTCGGGCGACCAGTACATCGCGCCCTTGTCGAAGGTGACGTAGCGCGCCGAGCCGGCAGCCACAGACTCCGGGGACGTCGGCGAGCCCAGCACGCTGTTCGGGCCTCCCATCGCCTGCCATCGCTGGTAAATGGCGCCCCCCTGCAGTGCGGCAGCCAGCTCCTCGGCACCGAGTGGATAATGGAAATGCGCTGCAATATCACGGATTTCATCCATGAGCGAGTAGGCGGCGTTGCCTGGGCAGTCGGTATTGCCGACGTCACGATGACTGAAAACAACGGGCAGGGTGATCGTCGCTCCGGCCGATACTTTGGTGAAGGAGCCACCGGCGGAGGTCAGCGTCACGCTGCCCTTGGGGTCGACGCCGTCAATCCCCAGCCGCCAGCCGAGCAGCCGGCCGACGGTGCGAAGCTGGATCGGTGTCGGGGGAGCGTCGTCGAAATCGCCGATCATGGCCACGCCCCAGGTGTCACGGTTGAATCCACCGGTGTGCGATCCTTCGACAGCCTTGGTGATCCCGCCGGCCCGTCCCTCGAACACCTGACCGTATTTGTCGACCAAGGCGTTATACGCGATGTCGCACCAGCCCAGGGTCTTGGTGTGGTAGGCGTAGATGGACTGCACGATCGCCGCCGATTCCTGTGGGGAGTAGTCATTTCCGCCGGCGGTGTGGTGGATTACGGCAGCTCGAATAGTGTTGCTGTACTGTGGATTTGCGCATCGTATCGATTCGTCGGCACCCCATTGCGCGCGGCTGATGACCGGCGGGGGCTGGCCCGGCGCCACAACCGCCGTCGGTGGCGTCCATTGGGTGTCGACCGGGGCCCGCGGCGGGGAGATGAGGACCGCGGAGATGTTCTGCGCGAAGGGCTCTTCGGCCGTTGCGGGGCGGTATCCCAGGTCAAAGTCGGCCACCGCCCCCGGTATCGGCTCGTGGGTGGCTGGCTGTGTCACCGACGCACCCTGCGGACGGCTGACGGCGATCTGCACGGTAGTGGTGGTACCGACGAATACCGGATCGGTGCCGTGCGGAACGCCTGTCGTTCCGTCGTGCCCCGCGGCTGACGTTTCGGCTTTATACCAGGGACCCCAGGAGCCGTCGGCGCGTTTGGCACGCACCCGCGCAGACGTGCCGGTGAGGTCTGAGCCGGTCAACGCGACCATGGAAAACGGCGTGCGCTGGGTTATTTCTCGAACCGTGACCCCACCGGCCAGGCCGATTAAGGGCTGCTGGCTGAGCCGGGTGGCCGGGGCCGGCTGATTACGGGTCGCAGGTGTCGGACCGGTCGCCCAGATCACCACGATGAAAGTCGCCACAACGGCGGTAAGCACAGTCGTCGGCACAGCGCGGCGTGACGGCACGAGGCGATGGTACGTATGTGATCATTGTTATAACAGTTATGACACGGTTTTTATGTGAAGAAAGTAAATACAATGACCGACGTATGTCGACGGCACCGCAGGGCCTCATACCGAGGGATCGGGTCGACTCTGCGGTGCCGTCAGGGTGAACGTTTCTCCGCTCAGCTGGCCGGGGCCGGCGCCGCGGCCGATGCCGCCGCAGCCGGGCCGGCATTGTGGACGGCTTGCATGATCGACGGCATCACCACGCCCTTGATCAGGTCGATGGCCTGACTGGCGCCCAATTGGTTGGCGGTGTTCATAAAGTCGCTGATGATCCCGCCCGACTGGGCCGGTGCCGGCGCAGCGCCCAACGATGGGTCACCGAGAATCGGGTAGGTACCCCCGGCTCCCGGGTCCAATCCGACCGGCGTGCTGATCGGTACCTCGTTGGGGCTGGTGAGCCCGGGCGCGATCGCGCCAGGACCGGTTAGCGACGGATCCACACCCGCCGGATTGGTGAGCCCGGGTGCCAGGGATGGGGCGGTCAGGCCGGGGGTCGTCGCGCCGGGGTTGGTCAGGCCGGGGGTCGTCGCTCCGGGGGCGGTCAGGCCGGGGGTCGTCGCGCCGGGGTTGGTCAGCGCCGGGTTGGTCAGCGACGGATCCGTCACCGGGCCGACCGTCGAGGGCCCCGTGGTGCCGGGTGTGGTCAGGCCCGGACTGGTCAGGCCCGGAGTGAGTCCGGGGCTCGTCAGTCCGGGGGTGGTCAGGCCCGGGGTGCCTACGGGTGTCACACCCGTCGGCGACAGCCCCGAGTTTGTACCCGTGAGGCTCGGAACGGGCGGCAGGTTGATCCCGAACTGGGACAAACCCTGCGATAATGCAGTCATCAACTCATTGGGCAGGTCGCTCGCCACCGCGGCCGGCACGAACTCATGGTGCTCACGCTGCGTGCCCGCCAATGATTCGTAAACAAGGAAGTAGGCACAAGGACTCGCGATGGCCAGCGCGGCAGCCGCGCTCAGGGCTGTTGAGAGCTTGCGTCGGCGTCGGTTCGGCACGGAAGTCTCCTCAATCTGGACTTGGTGTTAACGCGGGCCGTCCTGCCGGTGCGGCAGGACCTGACCCTACGAAGTCGATGGTACTGGCGTGACTAATGAGACTGATGATGCTATACAGAATTGTGAGGCAATTGCGACCTTTGGTCGACGGGTGCTGGGTGCGCCGTCAACCAGGCTGAGCGCGCCGGGTCGGATACCCTAGGCAACCGATGACCGCTCGCTTCGACCTGTTCGTCGTCGGCGCCGGATTTTTTGGCCTGACGATCGCCGAGCGTGTTGCCACACAGCTGGATAAACGTGTCCTGATCATCGAGAAGCGCCCCCACATCGGCGGCAACGCCTACTCGGAGATTGAGCCGCAGACCGGCATCGAAGTCCACAAATACGGTGCGCACCTCTTTCACACCTCCAATCGCCGGGTGTGGGATTACGTGCGGCAGTTCACCGATTTCACCGGCTACCAGCACCGGGTGTACGCGATGCACAACGGGCAGGCCTACCAGTTTCCGATGGGTTTGGGGCTGGTATGCCAGTTTTTCGGCAAGTATTTCAGTCCCGCCGAGGCACGCCGGCTGATCGCCGAGCAGGCCGCGGAGATCAACACCGCCGAGGCGCGAAACCTCGAGGAGAAGGCGATCTCACTGATCGGCCGACCGCTGTATGAGGCGTTCGTCAAGGGCTACACCGCGAAGCAGTGGCAGACGGACCCCAAAGAGCTGCCGGCATCCAACATCACCCGGCTGCCGGTGCGCTACACCTTCGATAACCGCTACTTCAACGACACCTATGAGGGTCTGCCGGTCCACGGCTACACCGCGTGGTGCCAGAGCATGGTCGCCGACGAGCGCATCGAGGTCTGGCTCAACACCGATTGGTTCGATGTCCGTGAGGAACTACGTGCGGCCAATCCCGCAGCCCCCGTCGTCTATACCGGCCCGCTGGACCGCTACTTCAACTATGCCGAGGGCCGCCTGGGCTGGCGCACCCTGGACTTCGAAGTTGAGGTGCTGCCGATCGAGGACTTCCAGGGCACTCCGGTGATGAACTACAGCGACTTGGACGTGCCGTACACACGCATCCACGAGTTTCGCCACTTCCATCCCGAACGCGACTATCCGAGGGACAAGACGGTGATCATGAAGGAATACTCGCGGTTCGCGGGTGACGATGATGAGCCGTACTATCCGATCAACACCGAGGCGGATCGCGCGTTGTTGGCCGCTTACCGGGCCCGCGCGAGATCCGAGACCGCGTCATCGGGGGTTTTGTTCGGCGGACGGCTGGGCAGCTATCAATATCTGGACATGCACATGGCCATCGCCAGCGCGCTCAATATGTTCGAGAACGTCCTCGCGCCGCACCTGCGCGATGGCGCGGCCCTCGAGGAGCGGCCGGTTCTCCCCCGCGAGCGGGAGGTGCCCCCACCTCAGGCCGCTGCGCGCCCGGCAGCGTCACCGCGGCTCAACAACGGGGCTGTCGATGGGTAGTGCGGCCGTGAGTTTGCTGGCGCGGGTGATCCTGCCGCGTCCCGGCGAACCGCTCGACGTGCGCAAACTGTACCTGGAGGAGTCGCTTACCAATCCCCGGCGCGCGCGTGCGGTAAGCCGTACGATGCTGCAGATCGCCGCCGAGTCCGAGGTGTCGTTCGCGACGTATTTCAACGCCTTCCCGGCCAGCTATTGGCGACGCTGGACGACGTTGACCTCGGTGGTGCTGCACGCCGAGTTGATCGGTTCCGGGCGAATCGATGTCTATCGGAGCAAGGCGACCGGCGCGCGCATCTTTGTCGAGGGCCGCGGATTCGCCGGCACGCCAACTCAGCCGGTGACGGTGGAGTTCGAGGTGGGACTGGAGCCGTTCGAGGACGGCGGCTGGATCTGGTTCGACATCACCACCGACAGCGAGGTGACGCTGTGCAGTGCCGGATGGTACGCCACCACACCGGCCCCGGGGACAGCCAACATCGCCGTCGGCATCCCGACGTTCAACCGGCCCGCCGACTGCGTCAATGCGTTGCGGGAGCTCACTTTAGATCCATTGGTGGACAAGGTTATTGGTGCAGTTATTGTACCAGATCAGGGTACCGCCAAGGTTCGTGATCACCCGGATTTCCCAGCGGCCGCGGCACCACTGGGCGATCGGCTGTCCATCCACGACCAGCCCAACTTAGGCGGTTCCGGCGGCTACAGCCGGGTGATGTACGAGGCGTTGAAAAATACTGATTGTCAACAGATCCTGTTCATGGACGACGACATCAGGATAGAGCCCGACTCGATTCTGCGGGTGCTGGCGATGCACCGCTTCGCCAAAACTCCGATTCTGGTGGGCGGGCAGATGCTCAATCTGCAGGAGCCGTCGCACCTGCACATCATGGGTGAGGTCGTGAACCGGGCGAACTTCATGTGGACCGCCGCGCCGCACACCGAATACGACCATGATTTCGCCAAGTATCCGTTGAATGACAACAACATTCGTAGTGCGCTACTGCACCGGCGCATCGACGTCGATTACAACGGGTGGTGGACATGCCTGATCCCGCGGCAGGTCGCCGAGGAACTGGGACAACCGTTGCCGTTGTTCATCAAATGGGACGACGCCGACTATGGCCTGCGCGCCGGCGAGCATGGCTACCCGACGGTCACCCTGCCCGGAGCCGCGATCTGGCACATGGCCTGGAGCGACAAGGACGACGCCATCGACTGGCAAGCCTATTTCCACCTGCGCAACCGGTTGGTGGTGGCCGCCATGCACTGGGACCGGCCGGTCACCGGCCTGATTCGCAGCCACCTGAAGGCAACGCTGAAACACCTTGCCTGCTTGGAGTATTCGACGGTGGCGATTCAGAACAAGGCCATCGATGATTTTCTGGCCGGGCCGGAGCACATCTTCTCGATCCTGAAGACGGCACTGCCGGAGGTGCACCGCATCCGCAAGGACTATCCGGACGCGATCGTGCTGCCCGCCGCCAGCGAGCTACCGCCGCCGTCGCAAAAAAACAAGCCGGTGAAACCTCCGGTGCACCCGTTGGCGGTCGGCTACCGGCTGGCTCGGGGGGCGCTGCACAACCTCACCAAGGCCGACCCGGCCCACCATCGGCGCCCCCAGCTCAACGTGCCCACCCAGGACGCTCGCTGGTTCAAGTTATGCACGCTCGACGGCGCGACCGTGACCACCGCGGACGGGCGCGGGGTGGTCTACCGTCAGCGTGACCGGGCCAGGATGTTCTCGCTGCTGTGGCAATCGCTGCGGCGGCAGCGCCAGCTGGCGTGCCGGTTCAACGAGATGCGCCGGAAGTACCGCGAGGCGTTGCCGGTGCTGTCCAGCCAGCAAAAATGGGAAACGGTGCTGCTGGCCGCGGACACTCAAGCAGACAACGAGCCAGACCATGGCTGAGCCGTTACGCGGCGAAGTCGCCGCATTGGTCGCCCTGCAGTCGGTGCTGGCCGGCCGTCCCGCGGTGCTGACCGCGGCGCGCGGGTTGTCGCACTTCGGCGAGCACAGCCTCGGCTGGTTGGCGGTGTCGCTGCTGGGTGCGCTGAGCCGGCCGCAACGGGCGCGCGTCTGGTTGGTTGCCGGTGCCGGCGCCCTCACCGCGCACGCTGCCGCCGTGCTGATCAAGCGCCTGGTGCGCCGCCAGCGGCCGCGGCATCCGGCGCTCGCGGTCAATGTCGACACGCCGAGTAGGCTGAGTTTCCCGTCGGCGCACGCCACCTCGACCACGGCCGCGGCCATGCTGCTGGCCCGCGCCACCGGAATACCGCTGCCCGTCGTGCTGGTGCCCCCGATGGCGTTGTCCCGGATGCTGTTGGGGGTGCACTATCCCAGCGACGTCGCCGGGGGTGTTGCGGTGGGCGCCGCGGTGGCGGCCCTCACGGCCCGGGTTGACGGGCGAGAGGGCGGCCGCGCGGCGCGCCGGTGCTCCGGCCTGCGGGGGAGCGCCGGGTGACAACGGACGGGGTGCCCCATGAGTGAGGACGTCGTGCCGGTGACCGGACCGCCGGCGAACCTGATCGTCGGGGTGGTCAAAGCGGTCCGGCCGCGGCAGTGGATCAAGAACGTCCTGGTGTTGGCCGCGCCGCTGGCGGCGTGGAGCGCCGACGTCCACTACGACTACGTCGCGGTGCTGGCCGACGTGTGTGTCGCGTTCGCGGCGTTCTGCCTGGCGGCCTCCTCGGTGTACCTCATCAATGACGTTCGCGACGTCGAGGCCGACCGCGAGCATCCCGCCAAGCGGTTCCGGCCGATCGCCGCCGGCGTGGTGCCCGAGTGGCTGGCCTACACGCTGGCCGCGGTGCTCGGGGTGGCATCCGTGGTGATCTCCTGGTGGCTGACCCCGAACCTGGCGCTGGTGATGGCCGTCTACCTGGGAATGCAGCTGGCCTACAGCTACGGCCTGAAACACCAGGCGGTGATCGACATCTGCATCGTCTCGTCGGCGTATTTGCTGCGCGCGATCGCCGGGGGCGCGGCCACCGACATCCACTTATCGCAGTGGTTTTTGCTGATGGCGGCGTTCGGATCGCTGTTTATGGTGGCCGGGAAGCGCTACGCCGAACTACAACTGGCCGAGCGCACGGGCGCCAAGATCCGTAAATCGCTGGAAAGCTACACCAGTACCTATCTGCGGTTCGTCTGGACCATGTCGGCGACCGCGGTGGTGGTGTGTTATGGGCTCTGGGCGTTTGAGCGTGACCGCTACTCTGGCTCTTGGTTCGTCGTGTCAATGGTTCCGTTCACCATCGCGATCTTGCGGTACGCGGTGGACGTCGACGGCGGCCTGGCCGGGGAGCCCGAGGACATCGCGTTACGAGACCGGGTGCTGCAACTGTTGGCGCTGATCTGGATAGGAGCGGTTGGTGCTGCTGTTGCGTTCGGCTGACCCGAATCCCCGGACCGCCGTGTTATCCCGCCGGCCCAGGGCCGGGCGGCGGAGCCGGCCGTGGATTGCCTACGAGCTCCCGGCGCGGGTGAGCCTCTGGGCGGGCGTGGCCGCGGTCGCCGTGTTGTTCGGGTGGGGGGCTTGGCAACGGCGCTGGATTGCCGATGACGGACTGATCGTCTTACGCACGGTGCGCAACCTGCTGGCCGGAAACGGGCCGGTGTTCAACGAAGGCGAGCGCGTGGAGGCCAACACCTCCACGGTGTGGACCTTTTTGCTGTATGCGGGCGGCTGGGTCGGCGGACCGATGCGTCTGGAGTATGTGGCGCTGGCGCTGGCCCTGCTGCTGTCGGTGCTGGGCGTGGTGCTGGTCATGCTGGGTGCGGCCCGGCTGTACGCTCCCGGCCTGCGGGGCCGCCGGGCGATGCTGCTGCCAGCGGGGGCGCTGGTCTACGTCGCGATACCACCGGCGCGTGATTTCGCCACCTCGGGCCTGGAGGGCGGGCTGGTGATGGCCTATCTGGGCGTGCTGTGGTGGATGATGGTCTGCTGGTCGCAGGCCCCGCGGACGGGCGCGGAGAGCCGGGCCTTCGTCGCCGGCCTGGCCTTCCTTGCGGGGTTGAGCGTGCTGATCCGTCCCGAACTGGCGCTGATCGGCGGGCTGGCGCTGATCATGTTGCTGGCCGTCGCCGACGGCTGGCGCCGGCGCGCGCTGATCGTGGTTTCCGGGGGGCTGCTTCCGGTGACATACGAGGTCTTCCGGATGGGCTACTACGGGCTGCTGGTGCCGGGCACCGCGCTGGCCAAGGACGCGGCCGGCGACAAATGGACGCAGGGCATGATCTATTTATCCAATTTCAACCAGCCGTATGCGCTGTGGGTGCCGGCGGTGCTGTTGTCGGCCCTGGGCGTGTTGCTGCTGGCCCGGGCCCGGCGCTCCGGCGACCGGGGCAACGGGTCGCGCCACGGCAGGCGGTTAGCGCGGGTGCTGCACAACCCGGCCGCCGTCGTGGTGTTCATCGAAGTCAGCGGATTGCTGCAGGCGCTGTACTGGATCCGCCAAGGCGGCGACTTTATGCACGGCCGGGTTTTGCTGACCCCGGTCTTTTGTCTGCTGGCTCCGGTGGCGGTCATTCCGCTGGTGTTCCCCGAGGCAAAGAAAACCCGGGAGAGCGATTATTGGCTGACCGGCATCGCGAGCGCGCTGTGGCTGGCGGTCGCGGGCTGGTCGCTGTGGGCGGCGAACTCGCCGGGAATGGGCGATGACGCCACCCGCGTTACCTACTCCGGCATTGTCGACGAGCGCCGGTTTTACGCGCAGGCTACCGGGCACGCGCACCCGCTGACGGCCGCAGATTACCTGGACTACCCCCGGATGCGGGCAATCCTGGTGACCCTCAACAACACCCCGGCGGGGGCGTTGCTCCTGCCGTCGGGCAACTACACCCAGTGGGATGTGGTCCCGGCCGTGGTGGCGTCGCCACCCCGCCCGGGAACCCCAGCCGGCCGGAATTCAACCGGAAAAGGGCCTCATACCGTGTTTTTCACCAACATTGGCATGGTGGGCATGAACGTCGGCCTGGACGTTCGGGTCATCGACCAGATCGGTTTGGCTAACCCCTTGGCCGCGCATACCGGGCGGCTGCAGCACGCCAGGATAGGGCACGACAAAAACCTCTTCCCGGATTGGGCCATCGCCGAAGGCCCGTTCGTCGGGGTGCCGCCTTATCTGGATCCGGCGTGGGTGGAACAGGCCAGGGCCGCGCTGCGATGCCCGGCGACCGCAGCCGTGCTGAACTCGGTTCGCGCCCCGTTAACGCCGCGGCGGTTTGTCTCAAACCTGTTGCACTCCTACCAATTCACGACGTACCGGATCGATCGCGTGCCGCGCTACGAGCTCATCAGGTGTGGGTTGGAGTTCCCAGAGCCGGGCGCTACCCGCTACACGGGTCTGGCCGCGACCGGCCCCTGATGCCGCTCATCCGGGCGCCCCGGGTGCACTCGGGGAGAACCTCGGCGCGACGGTGTGGTTGACTACACGGGCACTGCCGCGTCAAGGGCGTGCAGTCTGGCCTACGGAGATTGGGGTGAAGGAAGCAAGGATGGAATTTGTTGGCTGGTTACGCGGCGCGGTATCGGGGATACCGCGCCGACTCATGGCCGGGGCGCTCGGTGCGGTCCTGCTGCCGGGACTGATCGGCATCTTCGGGGCCTCGGCGACCGCCGGGGCGTTCTCCCGGCCGGGCCTGCCCGTCGAGTACCTGATGGTGCCCTCGCCGTCGATGGGCCGCGACATCAAGGTTCAGTTCCAAAGCGGCGGGCCCAACTCGCCGGCGGTGTACATGCTCGACGGCCTGCGCGCCCAGGATGACTACAACGGCTGGGACATCAACACCCCGGCGTTCGAGTGGTACTACCAGTCCGGTCTGTCGATGGTCATGCCGGTGGGCGGCCAGTCCAGCTGGTACACCGACTGGTATCAGCCGGCCTGCGGTAAGGCCGGCTGCCAGACCTACAAGTGGGAGACCTTCTTGACCAGCGAACTGCCCCAGTGGTTGCAGGCCAACAGGCAAGTCAAACCCACCGGCAGTGCCGCGGTCGGCCTGTCGATGGCGGCGGCATCGGCGATGAACCTGGCGACCTACCACCCCCAGCAGTTCATCTATGCCGGCGCGATGTCCGGCCTGCTGGATCCCTCCCAGGGGATGGGCCCATCGTTGATCAACCTGGCGATGGGGGACGCCGGCGGCTACAAGGCCGCCGACATGTGGGGCCCCAAGGACGACCCGGCGTGGAAACGCAACGACCCGTTGCTGAACGTGGGCACGCTCGCCGCCAACAACACCCGCCTCTGGGTTTACTGCGGCAACGGGAAACCGTCGGATCTGGGGGGCGATAACCTGCCCGCGAAGTTCTTGGAGGGCTTTGTGCGGACCAGCAACCTGAAGTTCCAGGACGCCTACAACGCCGCCGGTGGTCACAACGCGGTGTTCAACTTCCCGGACACCGGCACGCACAGCTGGGAATACTGGGGGGCTCAGCTGCAGGCCATGAAGCCCGATCTCCAGCGGACCCTGGGAGCGACGCCCACCACCGCCTAGCGCACCGTTACCAGCACTTCGGGGAGACGGGACTCCCGCGGGCCACCGGCAACGGCGGCGACCCCCTGGGTTGCCGCCGTTACCCATTTCTGCTATCTGGTCGCGGGGACTATGGTTCACTACCCTTCGGGGCAGGGTGTGCGCCGGGTTGGTGGACCGAGATGAGTGAGGTGGACATGAGGGGTCTGTCGATGCTCCTGCGGGTGCTCTCAGCGGTGCTGCTGGCGGTGGGGTTGGGCGGTGTCGCCGTGACCCGCATCGGCTCGGCTCATGCCGCGAGTGTGGAGCAGCTGATGGTGCCGTCGGCGGCGATGGGCCGCGACATCCCGGTGAGCTTCATGGCCGGTGGGCCGCACGCGGTGTATCTCCTGGACGCGTTTGACGCCGGGCCGGATGTCAGCAATTGGGTCACCGCGGGTCATGCCATGAACACGCTTGCCGGAAAAGGTATTTCGGTGGTAGCCCCGGCGGGGGGCGCCTACAGCATGTACACCAACTGGGAGCAGGACGGCAGCAAGCAGTGGGAAACGTTTCTGTCCAGCGAATTGCCCGACTGGCTGGCCGCCAACAAGGGGTTGGCTCCCGGCGGTCATGCCGTGGTAGGGGCCTCGCAGGGCGGGTACGGCGCGATGGCGCTGGCCACCTTCCATCCCGACCGTTTCGGTTTCGCTGGATCGCTGTCGGGTTTCCTGTACCCCTCGAACACCACCACAAACGGTTCGATCACCGCCGGCATGGCGCAGTTCGGCGGGGTCGACAGCTATGGCATGTGGGGGGCCCCGCAGCTGGGCCGATGGAAGTGGCACGACCCGTATGTGCACGCGGCGCTGCTGGCGCAGAACAACACCCGGGTGTGGGTCTGGAGCCCGACCAGCATGGATGCCAGTGATCCCGCCGCCATGATCGGCCAAGCCGGCGAGGCGATGGGAAACAGCCGGATGTTCTACCAGCAGTACCGCAACGTCGGCGGGCACAACGGCCACTTCGACTTCCCCGCCGCCGGCGACAACGGCTGGGGCTCGTGGGCGCCGCAACTGGCGGCCATGTCCGGGGATATCGTCGGCGCCATCCGCTAGCCACACTGGGGCTGGTCGGCCGGGGCCAGCCCCGGCCGGGCGTTCCCTGCCGGGTGGCACCGGGTGGGCCGGGCGTCGAGCCGGTACCGTGAAGGGGGTGTGTCGCACCGGCCGCGACGGCGCCCGTGCGCGGGCAACCGGACGCCAGCACCCGCGGCCGCCGCGTTGAGATCGATCGAGCCTGTTAGCAGGAGATGATGGGCAGCAAACCCCGACGCAATTCCCGGCGCCGGCGCCATCGGATCCTGGCCGTGATCGCGACCGGTTCGGTGGCGGTCGCGGTGGCACTTGCCATTGCGGTCGTGGGCCGTTTCGCACGTCACCCGGAGTCTCCGCCCGGCGCGGCGCCGTCGCAGATCGCGCCGCCGACCGGTGTCGCTCCGCACCCGAAGAAGCCCCGCCCGGCGTTTCAGGACGCCAGCTGCCCCGACGTCGAGCTGATCGCGGTCCCGGGAACCTGGGAGTCGTCGACAACGGACAACCCGCTGCACCCGGCACAGTTCCCGAAGGCATTGCTGCTCAACGTCACCCGACCGATCTCCAGGCAGTTCCCGCAGAGCCGCGTCGAGGTGTACACCGTGCCCTACACCGCGCAGTTCCACAACCCGCTGAGTGCCGACAACCAGATGACCTACAACGACAGCCGGGCGGAAGGCACCCGTGCCACCGTCACAGCGATGACGGACATGGCCGCCAAATGCCCGCTGACCAGCTATGTGTTGATTGGTTTTTCGCAGGGCGCGGTGATCGCCGGCGACGTCGCCGGCGATATCGGCAACGGCCGGGGTCCGGTTGACGAGGACTTGGTGCTGGGTGTGACGCTGATCGCCGACGGCCGCCGGCAGCAAGGAGTGGGCACCGACATCGGCCCCGACCCGCCGGGCCAGGGCGCCGAGATCACCCTGCACGAAGTTCCCGTGCTGTCCGACCTGGGGTTGACCATGACCGGCACCCGGCCCGGTGGCTTCGGAGCGCTGAATAACCGAACCAATGAGATCTGCGCACCCGGAGACCTCATCTGCGCCGCCCCGCAGGAAGCGTTCAACATCGTCAACTTGCCCACGACGCTGGACACCCTGGCGGGCGGGGCCGGGCAGCCCGTGCACGCGCTGTACGCCACCACCCAGTTTTGGAGCCTGGACGGGGAGTCGGCCACCCAGTGGACGCTGAACTGGGCCCGCGATCTGATCGAACACGCGCCGCACCCGAAACACGGCTGAGACCGGGGCTGTGGCAGCGATAACAGTTCGGTGACGTGGTGCCTTCGGATTTGGCGCCCACCGCATCGCCCCTTACCATGGCTGGACATTAAGAGAAACGTAAGAACCATCGTGGCGTGATCCGGTCCAGGCGGTACCGGGGACCGGGGGCGCGCCGGTACCATCTGTGGGGTTTGGCGGTGGCGCCGGGCGGCCCCCGGGGGAGCGCGCGGCCCGCCGGCCCGGCCGTTGAACCGTTCTGACAGGAGAGTGGCATGGCGTACCACAACCCGTTCATCGTGAACGGGCATATCAGGTTTCCGGATAACATCAACCTGGTTCGGCACGTCGAGCGGTGGGCGGCGGTGCGCGGGGACCGGCTGGCCTACCGGTTTCTGGACTTTTCCACCGAACGTGACGGGGTGGCGCGCGACATCTGCTGGGCGGACTTCGCCGCCCGCAACCGTGCGGTGGGCGCCCGGCTGCAGCAGGTCACCCGCCCGGGAGACCGCATCGCCATCCTCTGCCCGCAGAACCTGGACTACCTGGTGTCCTTTTTCGCCATCCTGTACGCCGGGCGGATCGCGGTGCCGCTGTTCGACCCGGCGGAACCGGGGCATGTGGGGCGGCTGCACGCGGTGCTCGACGACTGCACTCCCGCGGCGATCCTGACCACCAGCGACTCCGCCGAGGGCGTCACCAAATTCTTCCGCAGCCGTCCCGCCCGGCAGCGGCCCCGCGTCATCGCCGTCGACGCGGTTCCGGGCGAGGTGGCCGCCACCTGGGAGCCGCCCGACCCGTCGGTCGACGCGATCGCCTACCTGCAGTACACCTCCGGGTCCACCCGGGTGCCCACGGGTGTGCAGATCACCCACTTGAACCTGGCCACCAACGTGGTCCAGGTGCTCAACAGCTTTGACGGCAACGATGGCGACCGGGGGGTCACCTGGCTGCCGTTCTTCCACGACATGGGTTTGATCGCCATCATGCTCTCCCCGGTGCTCGGCCAGCACAACACCTTCATGACGCCCGCGGCGTTTGTGCGCCGCCCGATCCGCTGGATGCGCGCGCTGGCGGGTGTCAACGGCGACGCCGGGCCGACCTACTCCGTGGCCCCCAACTTCGCGTTCGAGCACGCCGCAATGCGCGGCGTGCCCAAAGACGGCGAGCCGCCACTGGATTTGAGCAACGTCAAGGGAATCCTCAACGGTAGCGAACCGATCTCGGTGGCCTCGATGCGCAAGTTCCACGACGCGTTCCGCCCGTACGGCTTGAAAGACACCGCGATCAAACCCGCGTATGGCCTGGCGGAGGCGACGCTGTACGTGTCGAGCACCCCGATGTCAGAACGGCCCACCGTCGTCTACGTCGACCGTGAGGCGCTGAACAACCACCGGTTCGTCGAGGTGTCCCCGGAAGCGCCGAACGCGGTCGCCCAGGTCAGCACCGGCAAGGTCGGCGTCGACGAGTGGGCGGTCATCGTCGACACCGAGACGGCCAGCGAATTGCCGGACGGGCACATCGGCGAGATCTGGCTGCACGGCAACAACATGGGTGTGGGCTACTGGAACCGCGAGGAGGAGACCCGGGAGGTCTTTAAGAACATCCTCAAATCCCGGACCACCCCGTCGCACGCCGAGGGTGTTCCCGACGACGGGTTGTGGGTGCGCACCGGCGACTACGGCACCTACTACAACGGCGGACTCTACATCACCGGCCGGATCAAAGATCTCGTCATCATCGACGGCCGCAACCACTACCCGCAGGATCTCGAATATTCGGCGCAGGAGGCCAGCCGGGCGCTGCGCCCCGGCTTCGTCGCGGCTTTCTCGGTGCCGGCCAACCAACTGCCCGCGGAGGTGTTCGACAACCCGCACTGCGGGCTCACCTACGACCCGGATGACACCTCCGAGCAGCTGGTGATCGTCGCCGAACGCGCACCCGGCGCGCATAAGCTCGATCCCCGGCCGATTACCGACGACATCCGCGCGGCCATCGCCGTGCGCCACGGCGTCACCGTACGCGACGTGCTGCTGGTCCAGGCCGGAACCGTGCCGCGGACCTCCAGCGGCAAGATCGGGCGGCGCGCCTGCCGGGCCGCCTACCTCGACGGCAGCCTGCGCGCCGGCACCGCGTCCCCAACCGTATTCGCCGACCAGGCCCAGTGACGAGCCAATTGATGAGCATGTCCGATACCGATGTCCAGGTGAGTTCCCTGCCGGCAGGTCCGGCCGCCGGCGCCACGGGTGCTCCCGCACCCGCGGGCATGACGGTCGCCGAGCTACGGCGCTGGCTGCGCGAGTGGGTGGGCAACGCCACCGGCCAGTCGCCGGACGCGATCGACGAGTCCACGCCGATGGTGGAGTTGGGTCTCTCGTCGCGGGACGCGGTGGCGCTGGCCGCCGACATCGAAGACCTCACCGGCGTCACGTTGTCGGCGACGGTGGCGTTCCAGCACCCGACCATCGAGTCGCTGGCGACCCGCATCATCGAGGGCGAGCCGGTGGTCGCCGACAGCGCCGACGAGGAGGACTGGTCGCGCCTGGGGCCGGTCGACCGGGTCGACATCGCGGTGGTGGGGCTGGCCACCCGTTTCCCCGGGGACATGAACAGCCCGCAGGAAACCTGGCAGGCGTTGCTGGAGGGCCGCGACGCGATCACCGACCTGCCGGAGGATCGCTGGCGGGAGTTCCTGGGGGAGCCGCGCATCGCCGAGCGGGTCGGCAGGGCCCGCACCCGGGGCGGATATCTCAAGGACATCAAGGGGTTCGACTCGGAGTTCTTCGCACTGTCGAAGACCGAGGCCGACAATATCGACCCGCAGCAGCGGCTGGCGCTGGAGCTGACCTGGGAAGCGCTGGAGCACGCCAGGATCCCGGCGTCAAGCCTGCGCGGCCAGGCGGTCGGGGTGTTCGTCGGCGCCTCGGTCAACGACTATGCCTTCCTGGCGATGTCGGATCCGGCGGTCACGCACCCCTACGCGATCACCGGCAACGCCAGCTCGATCATCGCCAACCGGGTGTCCTACTTCTATGACTTCCGCGGCCCGTCGGTGGCGGTGGACACCGCGTGCTCGAGTTCGCTGGTCGCCACCCACCAGGCCGTGCAGGCGCTGCGCAGCGGGGAGTGCGACGTGGCCATTGCGGGCGGGGTGAACGCCCTGATCACCCCGGTGATCACCGTCGGATTCGACGAGGTCGGCGGGGTGCTGGCGGCCGACGGACGGATCAAGTCGTTCTCCGCCGACGCCGACGGATACACCCGCTCGGAGGGCGCGGGCATGGTGGTGCTCAAGCGGGTGGGGGACGCCCGCCGCGACGGCGACCAGATCCTGGCGGTGATCGCCGGTAGCGCGGTCAACCACGACGGCCGCTCGTCGGGCCTGCTGATCCCCAACCCGGATGCCCAGGCGGATGTGCTGCGCCGCGCCTACAAGGATGCCGGCCTCGATCCGCGCAGCGTGGACTACATCGAGGCGCACGGCACCGGCACCATCCTCGGCGACCCGATCGAGGCCGAGGCGCTCGGGCGTGTGGTCGGCAAGGGGCGTCCCGCCGATAAGCCGGCGCTGCTGGGTGCGGTCAAAACCAATATCGGGCACTTGGAGTCGGCGGCCGGGGTGGCCAGCCTGGCCAAGGTGGTGCTGGCCCTGGCCCACAACAAGCTGCCGCCGTCGATCAACTACGCCGGGCCCAACCCGCACATCGATTTCGACGCGCTGCACCTGAAGGTGGTCGACACCGTCACCGACTGGCCGCGCTACAGCGGCTATGCGATTGCCGGGGTGTCCAGCTTCGGGTTCGGCGGCGCCAATGCACACCTGGTGCTGCGTGAGGTGCTGCCCCGCGACGTCATCGAACGGCAGCCGGACGAGCCCGCCGTGACGGCGGGCGAGCCGGCCACCAAGGTGGGTGTGCGCTTCGACGAATACGGCGAATTCGCCGAAGAACAGCCGGCGTCCACCGAAGAGCCCGAGCTGCCCGGGCTGACCGAGGAAGCCAAGCGGCTCAAAGAGATTGCGCTCCGGGAACTCGAGGCCACGCAACAAGACAACCCTCCGCTGGTGCCGCTTGCGGTGTCGGCTTTTCTGTCCTCCCGCAAAAAAGCCGCCGCCGCCGAGCTGGCGGACTGGATGGAAAGCCCCGAGGGGCAAGCGTCCTCGCTGGAATCCATCGGACGGGCGCTGTCGCGGCGCAACCACGGGCGCTCCCGCGCGGTGGTGCTGGCCCGCAACCACGAGGAGGCGATCAAGGGACTGCGGGCGGTGGCCGAGGGCAAGCAGGCCCCGAACGTGTATTCCGCCGACGGACCGGTCACCAGCGGGCCGGTCTGGGTGCTGGCGGGTTTCGGTGCCCAGCACCGCAAGATGGCCAAGAATCTCTACCTGCGCAACCCGGTGTTCGCCGAGTGGATCGACAAAGTCGACGCCTACGTGCAATACGAGCGGGGCTATTCGATCGTCGAGCTGATCCTCGACGACGCGCAGGATTACGGTATCGAGACCACCCAGGTCACCATCTTCGCGATCCAGGTCGCGCTCGGTGAGTTGCTCAAGCATCACGGTGCCAAACCGGCTGCGGTGGTGGGCCAATCGCTCGGCGAGGCCGCCGCGGCCTATTTCGCCGGCGGGCTGTCACTGGCGGATGCCACCCGCACGATCTGCTCGCGCGCCCACCTGATGGGCGAGGGCGAGGCGATGCTCTTCGGCGAATACATCCGGCTGATGGCTCTCGTCGAGTACTCCGCCGAGGAGATCAAGACGGTGTTCGCCGACTTCCCGGGGCTGGAGGTGTGTGTGTACGCCGCGCCGAACCAGACCGTCATCGGCGGTCCGCCGGCTCAGGTGGACGCGATCATCGCCCGCTGCGAGGCCGAGGGCAAATTCGCGCGTAAGTTCCAGACCAAGGGCGCCAGCCACACCTCGCAGATGGATCCGTTGCTGGGGGAGCTGTCCGCCGAACTGCAGGGCATCCGGCCGCATCCGCTCACCATCGGGTACTTCTCCACGGTGCACGAGGGCCGCTACATCAAGCCCGGGGAGATCATCCACGACGTGGAGTACTGGAAGAAGGGTCTGCGGCATTCGGTGTATTTCGCCCAGGGCATTCGCAACGCCGTCGACAACGGCTACACCACCTTCCTGGAGCTCGCGCCCAACCCGGTGGCGCTGATGCAGGTGGGCCTGACGACGGCCGCCGCGGGGTTGCCTGAGGCGCAGCTGATTCCGACGCTGATTCGCAAACACGACGACGTCGACTCGATGATGCAGGCGATGGCGCAGCTCTACGTGCACGGTCACGACCTGGACATGCGCACCCTGTTTCCCCGCGCCTCTGGGGCCGGAGGCCCGGAAGATTTTGCCAACATCCCGCCGACCCGCTTCAAGCGCAAAGAGCACTGGCTCGACGCGCACTTCTCCGGCGACGGATCGCTGATCATGCCGGGTACCCATGTGGCGCTGCCCGACGGGCGCCACGTGTGGGAGTACGCGCCGCGTGGTGAAACCGATCTGGCTGCTCTAGTGAAATCCGCTGCCGCCCAAGTGCTATCGGATGTCCAGCTGGTGGCCGCCGAGCAGCGGGCGGTGCCCGTCGCGGGCGCGCGGCTGGTGACCACGCTGACCCGCCATCCCGGCGGGGCCGCGGTGCAGGTGCACGCCCGCATCGGGGAGTCGTTCACCCTGGTCTACGACGCCCTGGTGAGCCGGGGTGGTCCGGGCGGTGGCGGTTTTCCGGTGTTACCGGCGGCGGTGGGCGCCGGGGTCGGGATCACGTCCGAGGGCGCCTCGGCGGCAACGCCGCAGGCCGCGCCGGCGCCCGGGGAGCCGCAGGCCGAGACCCTGCACGACAGCCTCACGGCACGCCAGATGCCCGCCGGTTTCACCAAGTGGTCGCCGGATTCCGGTGAGACGGTGCACGAGCGGCTGGCCACCATCGTGTCGGCGGCGATGGGCTATGAGCCCGAGGATCTGCCGTGGGAAGTGCCGCTGATCGAGCTGGGCCTGGACTCGCTGATGGCGGTGCGCATCAAAAACCGCGTCGAATACGACTTCGACCTGCCGCCCATCCAGCTGCAGGCGGTGCGTGACGCCAACCTCTACAACGTGGAGAAGCTCATCGAGTACGCGATCGAGCACCGCGACGAGGTCCAGCAGCTGCACGAGTACCAGAAGACGAAGACGGCCGAGGAGATCGCCAAAGAGCAGGCCGAATTGCTCAGCGGCGCAATCAAACCCGTGACACCAGGGCCGACGGTGGAGGTGGTCGCGGCGGCCCAGGGGCCGACCCCGCCGCCGACGGGTGTGCAAGACACTGCAGCGCAACCGGTTCCACCGCCACCGACGGATCCGTCAGGCCCGTCCCCGCGGCCCGCGCCGGTGGGCGGCGAGCGGGACCACAATCAGCGGGCGGTGGCCGAGGCGCTGAGCTCCGACGTGCCCCCGCGGGATGCCGCCGAGCGGGTCACGTTCGCCACCTGGGCCATTGTCACCGGCAAGTCCCCGGGCGGCATCTTCAACCCGTTGCCCGAGCTGGACGACGACACCGCCGCCAAGATGGCGCAGCGCCTCGCCGAGCGCGCCGACGGGCCGATCACCGCCGAGGATGTCAAGGCCGCCGAAACCATCGAGGCACTGGCCGAGAAGGTGCGCGAACACTTAGAGGCCGGACAGCTCGACGGGTTCGTGCGCACCCTGCGGGCGCGCCCGGAAGGCTCCACCGCGGTGCCGGTGTTCGTGTTCCACCCGGCCGGTGGCTCGACGGTCGTCTACGAACCGCTGCTCAAGCGGTTGCCGCCGGAGACCCCGATGTACGGTTTCGAGCGGGTGGAGGGCCCCATCGAGCAGCGGGCGCTGACCTATCTGCCCAAGCTGGTGCAGATGCAGCGCGAGGGGCCTTTCGTCCTGGTCGGCTGGTCGCTGGGCGGTGCGCTGGCTTATGCCTGCGCGGTGGGGCTGAAACGGTTGGGCTGCGACGTGCCGTTTGTGGGGCTGATCGACACCGTGCGCCCCGGCGAGGAAATCCCGCAGACCAAAGAAGAGATTCGCAAACGCTGGGATCGCTACGCGCGCTTCGCCGAACGAAACTTCAACGTCACCATCCCGGAGATCCCCTACGAGCAACTGGAGCAGCTCGACGACGAGGGCCAGGTGAAATTCGTTCTGGAGGCGGTCAAGGCGAGCGGTGTGCAGATCCCGGCCGGCATCATCGAGCACCAGCGCACCTCGTACCTGGACAACCGGGCCTTAGACACCGTCCAAATCCAGCCCTACGACGGGCATGTCACGCTGTATATGGCCGACCGTTACCACGACGACGCGATCATGTTCGAGCCGCGCTACGCCATCCGCCAGCCCGATGGCGGCTGGGGTGAGTACGTCTCCGACCTGGAGATCGTGCACATCGGGGGCGAGCACATCCAGGCCATCGACGAGCCGATCATCGCCAAGGTGGCAGCGCACCTGAGCGCGGCGCTGCACCGGATCGAGGCGGCGCGAAAGGCCCGCGGGTGAGCACCAAGACCACCGCCGAGCTGCTGGCCGAGCTTCGCGAAAAGCTCGACCTGGCCAGGGAGCCCGGCGGCGAGAAGGCGGTGGCCAAACGCGAGAGGAAGGGTATTCCGAGTGCGCGGGCGCGCATCCACGCACTACTTGACCCGGGCAGTTTCCTGGAGGTCGGGGCGTTGGCGCGCACCCCGAATGACCCCAACGCGCTCTACGGCGACGGGGTGGTCACCGGCCACGGCAGGATCGACGGTCGGCCGGTGGGGGTGTTCTCGCATGACCAGACGGTGTTCGGCGGCACGGTGGGGGAGATGTTCGGGCGCAAGGTCGCTCATCTCATGGAGTGGTGCGCGAAGGTCGCCTGCCCGATCATCGGGATCAACGATTCCGGTGGCGCCCGCATCCAGGACGCGGTCACCTCGCTGGCCTGGTACGCCGAGCTGGGCGCCCGCCACGAACGGTTGACCGGGCTGGTCCCGCAGATCTCGCTGATCTTCGGCAAATGCGCCGGGGGAGCGGTGTATTCGCCGATCCAGGACGACCTTATCGTCGCGGTGCGCGACCAGGGCTACATGTTCGTCACCGGCCCCGACGTGATCAAGGAAGTCACCGGGGAAGACGTCACCCTCGACGAGCTCGGCGGCGCCGATGCGCAGGCCCGCTACGGCAACATCCACCAGGTCGTCGACTCCGAAGCCGCGGCGTTCGCCTATGTGCGGGAGTTTTTGTCGTTTCTGCCGTCCAACTGCTTCGACGACCCGCCGATCGTCAATCCCGGCCTGGAGCCGGAGATCACGCCGCATGATCTGGAGCTGGACTCGATCGTGCCGGACAACGACAACGCCGCCTACGACATGCACGAGATCCTGCTGCGCATTTTCGACGACGGCGATTTCCTGGACGTCGGGGCGCAGGCCGGGCAGGCCATCATCACCGGTTTCGCCCGGGTCGACGGTCGTCCGGTGGGTGTGGTGGCCAACCAGCCGATGGTGCTGTCCGGCGCGATCGACAACGAGGCCTCCGACAAGGCGGCGCGGTTCATCCGGTTCTGCGACACGATGAACCTGCCCCTGATCTTCGTCGTGGACACCCCCGGCTTCCTGCCCGGGGTGGCGCAGGAGAAGGGCGGCATCATCAAACGCGGCGGCCGGTTCCTCTACGCGGTGGTGGAGGCCGACGTGCCGAAGGTGACGATCACCGTCCGCAAGTCCTACGGCGGGGCGTACGCGGTGATGGGATCCAAGCAGCTGACGGCGGACCTGAACTTCGCGTGGCCCACCGCCCGCATCGCGGTGATCGGCGCCGAGGGCGCCGCGCAGCTGCTGATGAAACGCTTCCCCGACCCCAACACGCCCGAGGCGCAGGCGATCAGGCAAAGTTTTATCGAGAACTACAACCTCCACATCGCCACCCCGTGGATCGCCGCGGAACGCGGGTTCATCGACGCGGTCATCGAGCCGCATCAGACCCGCCTGCTGCTGCGCAAGGCGCTGCACCTGTTGCGCGACAAGCAGGTTCAGCATGTGCAGCGCAAGCACGCGCTGATCCCGATCTGAACCTCTCGGGGCCGATCAAAGCCTATGGGGCGAAGGCCCCGCCGACGAGTTCGTCGAAGCGCTCCAGCGCCTCGTCGTCGGGCGCGTCGATACCGCGCAGCGGCCCGCGTTCGGCCAGATACCGCTGCGCGTACAACCGGGCGAGCAGGTGTTTACGGTCGGCGTTGCGGGTGGCCCGCTCCCACGCCGCCTGCTCGATGAGCAGGGCACCGGCGTACACGTCCCCCATGAACTGGGCAAGCGGGAACAACCGCGCCTCGGCCACCCCGGACTCGAGTTTGCCCCAGGCGGTGATCGCGGCGGTGAGGTCTTCGATGCGCCGGGAAACCAGCCGGGTGGTGTCGTCGTCGTCGGACACCGAGACCGCGTCGTGCAGGCGGGCCAGCAGCGGCTGGTGCGCTTGGCTCTGCAGGATCCCCCGCCGCACGTCCAGGCACAAGATGTTGTCGGGCCCCTCCCAGATGGTGTTCACCTGCGCATCACGTAAAAGCCTTGCCACCGGCCAGTTTTCGATGTACCCATTGCCGCCGTGGATCTCGATGGCGTCGGACGCCGCGGTGATGCCCAGTCGGCACACCTTAAGCTTGGTCACCGGAACCGCGATGCGCTGACGAATCACCTTGGGCTGCTGGTGGTTGGCGAACCCGATCCCGTCGAACACCAACGCCTGGGCGGCCTCGACATCGACGATCATCTCGGCGAGCTTGCGCCGCATCAGCGGCTTGTCGATCAGCGCCGCACCGAACGCATGGCGCGCCCGCGCGTAGCACAATGACTCGACCAGTGCCCGGCGCGCGTTGCCGAGGGCGAACAGCGCGATGCCCAGCCGTGCGGCGTTGGTCAGCTCCATCATCCGTCCAAGCCCCTTGCCGTCGGCGGGACCGGCGTCGGCGCTCGGTTCCCCGGAGAGCAGGAATGCTTCGGCGTCGACGAACTCGATCTCCCCGGAGGCGACCGAGCGGGTGCCGAGCTTGTCCTTCAGGCGCCGGATCCGCACCCCGTTAGCGGAGCCGTCACGGCGGGTTCGCAGCACCAGGAACGCGGCCACACCGCGGGCCGAGTCGGGCGCGCCCTCGGGTTTGGCCAGCACGACGAAGACTTGCCCGTTGCAGTTCGACGCGAACCATTTGAAGCCGTTGAGCAGCCACACCGGGCCGTCGCGCCCGTCGGCGCGCCGGGCCGTCGTCTCCAGCGCCGCCAAATCGGAGCCGCCGGTGCGTTCGGTCAGCAACTGCGCGGTCTCGCCCTCCCAGTCCCCGCTGTCGAACCGGGCCAGCACGTAATCCCGCACCTCCGCCGGCGCGTAGGCGGCCACCAGCGATTTCACCATGTTGGCGCCGGTGCCCAGGGCACAGCCCATCCCGATGTCGGCCTGGTCGAGCAGGAAATTGGCGGCAAACAGCGCCAGCGCCGGGTTCACCCCGGCGCGCCGCGCCTCGTCGCGCAGCGTTTTCTGGGCATCCAGCACCGCGCGTTTGGACTCAAGGAACGACGGCGGCATCACCACCCGGCTGATGTCGTGGCCCCAACGGTCATAGCGTTCCAGCCGCGGCGGGTTGCGATCGGTCTCCTCAGCCCAGCGGGCGACCGGCCCGCCCATGAGTTCGCCGATGCGCTTCAGATGCGGCTCGGCGAACGCCAACTCGTCGGGCCGCAGGTAGTAGGCCATCATGAACTGCAGGCTGGGATCGGTGGTGTACCAGTTCAGGCCAACCGCTCCGCGGTAGTTCTCGGTGCGGTAGCGCTCGGATTTCTCCGCGGTGGTGAACGGCAGCCGGTCTACCGCCTCGAGGTCGTAGTCGCTCATGGCCGGAACTCCCAGATGCAGGTGCCTACTCGCGCCGTCGCTGCGAGCGTACCTTTCGGTTCCGGCGGGCCGACGGCGGCGCCGCCGGGGCCGCGGCGCGCCGGCACCCGGCATGGGCGCGGGCTACGGGCCGATGCGGATTTTGCCGGGCGACCACCAGCCGCTGCGGGTGGCGCGGCCCAGGTCGAGATCGGCGGGGTGCGCGGCGACGATGGTGTCGAAGCGCCGCAACGAGCCCCAATCCCGCCCCCAGTCCCGCGACAGATAGCTGGCCATCACGTGCGCCCGCAACAGCAGGTCGGTGATGCCCAAAAGCCCCCCGTTGACGCCGTCCTCCCAGGTGTCGGTGTCCTGTTTTTTCGCGGTGTAATCCGGGGTGATGCGGAATTTCGGGATCTCGGTGACGCCGTAGGCGTGCAGTATCGGGTGCTGGCACGGGAAGGCCAGCCCGACCGCCCAGTCCATCAGCACCGGCTGCTGCGAGCCCACGTATTCCTGGAGCGTGCGCAGTTGCGGCACCCGCGGCGGGGTGACCGCGATCCAGTCGTCCGGGGTCAGCGACAGATCCTCGGCGATCACGCGCACCGCGGTCGCGTCGGCGGGAATCGCGTCGCGGGCGAAGCGCAGGTTGCGCCATGCCCTGGGGTATTCGGCGGCCAGGTCGTAGGGCACCAGCCTGCCGGCCGGCAGCACGGCGCCGCCGGGGCCCGCACGCCCGTACTCCAGCGCCACGGTCTGTCCGGTGGTGTGCCCTTTCAGCACGCTGTTTCCGGTGATCGTGCCCGCCGCGGTGATCACCACCAGGGGATGCGCGTCGTCGGGCCGGGGCAGCCGATACCACGCGGAGGTCAGCGTGCTCTGCTGCTGGGGGCCGGTGGTGTAGGTGCCGGCCACCGGCACCCGCGCGGGGTCCAGGCCGTACGGCAGCGGCACCCTGGAACCGTTGATGCCCGGGGTTGTCAACCGCACCGGAGCGTCCCAGTCGAAGTCGGTGCCCGGTTGCGGTGTCTGACGCCGAATCGCTTCGGCGACGATGTGCTCCGGGACACCGTCGGCGGTGAACCCCACCGGGTTGACGCCACCCAGCGGTCCCAACGGCCCGTAGTGGCCGGGCAGCGGCGTCAAAAAGCCCGCGTTGGGGTCCGGTTCGACGAGCACATCGTCGGCGAGCCCGCAGCCGCCGGTGAGCGCCCGCACGTTGGCCCAGCCGTTGGAGTAGGTGGGGTATTGGCGCACCATCCCGGTCACCATCGTCGCGACGAACACCACGGTCATGAATCCCGCCACGATCGGCACCGGGGCGGCCGTCAGCGCCCGCGCCAGCGCGCCCTCGCCGCGGTCCCGCGGTGCGAAATGCAGCCAGACCGCGTACAGCGCGGTGATCGCGAAGAAGATGAAAAATATTGTGCTGATGGTTATTCCATCGATCCGCGGGATCGAGCTATTGAACGGCACGCCGTAGCTGGACACGTACCACCAACCGTTGGTGGTGGCAAAGCACAACGCCAGCAGGAACATCAGCGCCGCCAGGAAGGCCATCCGATTGCGCGACCAGCGCAGCACCGCCGGCGACACCAGCACCGTGGTCAGCGCCGCCATTGCCGCCCCCACCGCGGCGAACAGCCCGAAGTGATGCACCCATTTGGTCGGGGTGAACATCAAAAAGAACATGGTGCCGAAGATGACGCCCATCAACCGCCATGCCGGACCGCGGGCAACACCGGGAATTCGCTTGCGCCGCAACATGATGAACACCGCGGTGAACAGGCACAGCGCGGTGATCAGAAAGCCGAAGCGCCGCGACAGCGACCCGTCGACGGTGGGCAGGATCAGGTAGTAGTAGCGCAAATTCTCCGTGTACCAGGCCTGGCTGGGGCCGATCGCGCTGCGAATCCTGGTGGCTTCCAGCACCGTTGCCAGTGTCTGATCGGCGAACACCACGGTCAGCACCACCACGGCGGCGGCCAGCAGCGGGGCCACCAGCGGCCAGGTGCCCACCAGGCGATGGCGGCGCACCAGGATCCGTAGGATCGGGCGCCCGCCCGCCACCAGCGCAGCCACCGCGATCAGGCCGGTGGGCTGGATGCCCAGCGTGAACGCGGCGGTGATCACCGCCAGCGCCGCCGGGGTCATCCGGCTGTAGCGCATGGACCGCTCGATCAGCACATAGGTGACCAGCGATCCGAGCGCGATGATGGGTTCCGGGCGCAGACCGTTGTTGAACGGCATCCACGCGGTCAGCAGCACCAGGCCCGCCGCCCATGCCGCCGCCTTGCTGGCGGCTACCGCCGGGCCCAGCCGAGGCAGCACCTCACGCGACAGCAGCAGCCAGCACACCAGCCCGGCGACCAGGTCGGGTAGGCGCATCCAGATGCTGGCGTCGCTGACGTGGGTCATCAGCGCCAGCAGGTTGTAGTACCAGCCGAACGGGTCTTCGGGGCTGCCGAACCAGCGGAAGTAGTTGGACATGTAGCCGGCGTGGTCGGCGACCCGGGCCATGCCCAGGATGTAGCCGTCGTCGGAGGAGTTGGCGCCGATCACATGCCAGAGCACAAACCCGGCGATCACCGTGGCGTCGACCGCGGTGACACCCCGCCAGGTCGCCGGGATCAGCCGGCGCATCCGCCGGCCGTCCAGCCGGTCGAGGCGCCACAGGGCGATCAGCGCGACGATGGTCGCGGTAACGGCCAGCGCCATCGCGGTCAGCTTGAGCGCGCTGGGGTGGGTGGAGAACCGGGTGTCGATGGTCGCCGAGAGTGCCAGCCCGAACGGTGCCGGTCCGGTCAGGTCGGTGAACACCCCGACGACCTGCGGGCGCAGGTTGGGGTCGGCGAAGCCGGTGCGCAGGGCCCGGCCCGACGGGTCGGTCAGCCCCTCGAAGGTGGCGAAGGTGCCGGCGTGCGACGAGGTGACCTCGAGGCGCCGGCAGTGCGGGCCGGCGATCTGGGCCCGCGGCACGCTGGCGATCACCACGTTGCGGTCGGTGACGTCCACCCGCGACGCGGTGACAGTGACGAACAATCCGTTGAGACTGGCGTTCTTGCCCTGCTTGGGCGCGGTGCCCAGCAGCATCCCGCCCGCGGGGGGCAGCGCGCGCAGCACCCCGCACGGCACATCCACCGTCATCGCCACCGGTACTTGCGAGATCAACGGCGCCGTCACGTTGTCGAGCCGGCCGTGCTGGGGCCAGCGGAGCGTGGCGGTGGTCTGCACCACGGGCAGCAGCGGGGTCGCCACCGACAGCACGAACCCGATCACCCCGGCGATGATGGCCACCCGGCGCGTCGTCTGCACCCCACGGGTCGCCTCGGGGGCGATGCGGCGGGTGGCCACGCGGTCGACGGTGGTGCTCACGGCAGTGCTCGAATCGGGCCGCTGCGGGCCCAGCCGGGCACCGTGACCACGCCCCGCTCGACGATGGCGTCGGGCGCGCGCTCCGCGGGGACAAGCCGGTAGTACTTTTCCACCGATCCCCAGTCGCGGTACCAGTCACCACGCAGGTAGGTCGGGATCGTCGAGGTCCACAGCAGCTCCCGGGTGAACAGGAACGGCCCGCCTTTTTCGCCGGCCTGCCACAGGTTGGACGACGACGCCGTCTGCTTATGGTCCGGCAGGATGCGGTACTGCGGCAGTTCGGCAACCCCGAGATGCTCGGAGAACGGCCGCTGGCACGGGAAGTTCGCCGCGGTCGCGATGTCCATGAACACCGGGGCGCGCGACCCGATCAGGTGCTGCAGGGTTTCCAGCACCGGCACCCGAGGCGGGGTGAACGCGAACCACTGATCGGAGCTCAGGTTGGGATCCTCGGCGACGATGCGTGCCGCGTCGGCCTCCGGCGGCGCCCAGGCCAGCGGGAACCGCAGGTTGCGCCACGCCGGTGCCGGGCCGATGTCGATGGGCCACACCTGCCCCAGCGGCTGGACACCACCCGGGCGGGTGACGCCCCATTGCAGTTTCAGCGGCTGGCCGTAGGTGAAGGTGCCGTCGTCCTTGTAGGACCAGATGGAGCCGGCCGCCGCCACCACCACCAGGGGGCGGTCCGGGGTGCGCGGCGGCAGCCGGTACCAGGCCGAGGTGGCGGTCGCGGCCACGGCGTTCTCGCCGTAGCTGCCCATCACCGGGGTGCGCGCCGGGTCCAGCCCGAACGGCAGCGCCACCCGCGACCCGTTCGATCCCGCCGGCGCCGCCGCCGGGATCCAGCCGCCGGCGGTGCCCGCGGAGTCGCTGACGGCGGCGCTGGGCTTGTTGGGGGACGCGTCGGAGTTGACCAGCCCGGGTTTGGCGACGACCGGGTCGGAGGACAAGTCGTCGCTGACGCCGTTGGGGGTGAACCCCACCGGGTCCAGGCCGCCGAGCGGGCCGTACGGTCCGTATTTCTGGCCGGGAACCGGTTGCAGCAAGCCCGCGTTGGGGTCCGGCTCGGCGAGCACGTCATCGGCCATCGCGCACGCGGTGTTCGACAGCCCGGACTCCAACGCCATCAGGTTGGCCTTGGCGGTGGTGTACATCGGGTAGCGGAACACGGCCGCCTTGGCCATCGAGGCCACCTCCATGACGACCATGATCGTGGCCACCACCAGCAGCGGGGTGGACGCCAGCACGCGGTTGCGTCGGCTGTCTTTGACCTCGGTGTGTCCGGCGTAGTCCAGCCGGAAGTGCTGCCAGGCCGCCAGCAGTCCGGTCACGATCGAGGCGGCCAAAAACATCGTCGTCACCGGGTGGCTGGCGATGACGGGCTGGATGTCACGCCAGGGCACCCCGTAGTTGCCGACGTAAAACCAGCCGTTGATCCCGGAGGTGGCCCAGGCCAGCAGGAACAGCAGCGCGGTGATATATAGCGACAAGTTGCGCCGGCTGTGCAGCCCGACACGGGCCACGGTGAATGCGGTGACGGCGCCGAGTGCCCCGGCCAGCCCGGCGAACGCGCCGAATTGCACGGCCCACTTGGTCGGCGTGAACGTCAACAGCAGCAGCCCCACCGAGGTGCTGCCGATCAGCCGCCACGCCGGGCCGCTGGCCACACCGGGAATCCGGCCGCGGCGCAGCAGCACCACCAGCACGCCGAACAGGCAGAAGAACAGCACCAGCCAGGCGAACCGCCGGGACATCGACCCGTCTACGGTCTCGACCGTCAGGAAGTAGTAGCGCAGAAATTCCTGATACCAGGCGATCGTCGGCCCGACCGCGTATTTGATGCGTGCCGACTCGGCGACGGTGGCCAGCGTCTGGGCCCGGAACACCACGAGGGCGATCACCGACAACGACGCCGCCAGCACCGCCGCCGGCGCCAGCACCCCGTCGGCGGACCGCCGGCGCGCGACGATCGCCGCGATCGCCCGGGAACCGGTCAGCACCGGGGCGACCGCGACCAATCCCTGCGGCGCCAGGGTCGCGGCGAACACGGCGATCACGATCGCGGCCGCGGCCGGGACCAGTCGCCGGGTGGCGATCGCGTTCTCGACCAGCACCCAGGTGGCCAGCGTGCCGAAAGCGATCAACGGCTCGGGCCGAAGACCGTTGTTGAACGGCAGCCAGGCCGCCAGGAACACCGCGCCGGCGGTCCACACCGCCACCCGGTCGGCCGCCAGCCCCCCCTTCCCGGGGCCCAGCCGGCGCAGCAGGTAGCGGCTGACAAGCAGCCAGCAGCCGATTCCGGCGAGCGTGGCCGGGATCCGCATCCACACCCCGTGCGGGCTCACCGGGGCCAGGTGCGCCAGCACCGCGGGATACCAGTCGAACGGCGCTTCTGTGGTCCCGAAGAACCGGTAGTAGTTGGCGACGTATCCGGCGTGTGGCGCCGTTCGGGCGATGGTCAGGTTATAGCCGTCGTCCGAGGACGTGGCGCCGATGACGTGCCACACCAGCAGCGTTCCGATGACCGCCGCGTCGGCGAGCCGGGTGGCCGTCCCGACGCGCCGCCACCTGAGATGGCGGGGGGTCCGGTGGCCCGATCGCCGATCCAGCGCCGCCAGCGCGACGACGGCCGTGACCACCGCCAGTGCGCCCAGCCCCAGCACCGCCTTTTTGAGGGTGGTGGGCGCGACGATGAATCGGGTGTCGATATCGATGCGTGCGGACAACCCGGGTTGTGCGGGCACCCCGAGATCCGTGAAAATCCCGCCGACCTGTGGCTTTTTCTCCGGCGCCAAGGTGCCGGTGGCACCGGGGATGCCGACGAAATCGGCGCCGGCGCCGGCGGTGTCGGCCCAGATATGCAGGACGCTGCAGCCGCCCGCGGCGATCCGCGGGCGGGACGCCACCGCGGCCACCGTGTCCCGGAATGCCACCACGACCACATCCGTATTGGCACGCACGAACAGCCCGTGTTTGCCGGCCTCGAACCCGTCGGCCGGCAGCGTCGAAAGCACCAGGCCGCCGGCGGTCGGCAAGGTGGCGATCGCCGCGCAGGGCACCGAGATGTCCAGGGCCCGGGGGGCGCCGGACACCAAGGGGGCGGTGATACCGGTGACGAGCCCATCGCCGGTGGTGCCCTGGGGCCACCGTATCGTTGCGGTGGCCTGCTTGACCGGAAGCAACGCAACTGCCCCGCACAACACGACGCCGGAGATTCCGGCGATGACGGCAACTCGCCGCGCGATGCGCTGTGGCGATCGCTCGTTACCGTCGTGGGGCACGAAGGTCGATCGTAGGCGACGGTTTTAGCTCCGGTGACGATGCGGCCCGGCGGGCCGTTGAGGAGCCGGTGTCCCGCCTGGTATCGGCCGACGACGCCCATTTGCCGGCAGTTCCGTGCAAGACCCATTGGGGGTATGGGTATTTGCTATTTGCTGGATCAAACTGGATCAAACCGCTTGTCTCATGGGATAACCCATGCGGTGGGTAACGACCGCGCACAATAAGCGTCAGCGTCGAGAACTCCATCGGCTCGATCATCTCAACCGGCGGCACCGACACCCCGGTGTCGCTCGTCGGGGTATCTCGCCCGGGGCCCGGATACCAGGCGCGGGTTGACGTTTCGCACCCCGCCGTTGTGTCTGCGGAGCGTCGTGTCCGCGGAGCCCGGTCGTTTCGGCCGGTCATCGGCACTGACGGCGCCGACCACCGCGACCGTCCACTGCGACCAACGAGTAACCAACCATGCTGGGCCAAGATGCCGCCGGGAGCAATTGGCCGTATTTTTAAAAGGTGTATTTGTTTCGGGGGCGTATTTCGGTGGTCGGCAACGGGAGGTAGGGACGATGCCGGATCGGATGGCGAGTTCGGCCGCTATTGTGGTGTCGAGGCGGGTATGGACAAAATTGTTCGGTTTTGCTACCCGCGAGGATGAGGAATTGCGAAATGAGCGCTGTCGGTAGCCGCCGTACATCAGACGTCGAGCCCTTCGCGGTGGGCCGCCGCGGCGCACCGCCCCTGGGGATAGCTCGTGCGGGCTGGTGCCGCCGGCTGTGCCGCGGCGCGATGGCGGCCGGTGCGCTCGCGCTGACGGCGGTCCTGGTGGCGTCGTGTGCCGGGGGCAAGCATCCGGGTCATGGGGGTCCGGTCGGCACTTCTACCGTGCCGTCGGCCGGGGCGTCGGCCACCGGGCAGCCCGGTGGCACCGACGACGGTCACGGCGGCACCGGCTCCGGCCTGTCGGCCGCGCACGACGGATTCCAGCTGCAGCTCCTGCGCTCGCCGTCGGAGCCAGGACAGCAGGGTGAGCTCTCATTTCGCATCACCGGCCCCTCCGGGCAACCGCAAACCCGTTTCCAGGTCGAGCAGGAACGGCTGATGCACGTCTACGTCGTCCGCAAGGACCTCGCGGATTTCTACCACACGCACCCCGACATGACCCCCGACGGCACCTGGTCGGTGCCGTTGACCATCCGCAATCCCGGCCCGTACCGTGCGTTCACCGAGTTCGTCGCGGTGGGTGAGCAGAACCGGCCCCATCACCTCGTGTTAGGAACCGACTTCGAGGTCGCCGGGCGGTATTCACCCGAGCCGCTGCCGGCGCCGGCCCCGGAAACCAGCGTCGACGGCTACACCCTGGGGGTCAAGTTCGAGTCGGCGGCCGATATGCCGGCCATGTCCATGCTGATGATACGGATAACCCAGGGCGGCGCTCCGGTGACCGATCTCGAACCGTATCTGGGCGCCCTCGCCCACATCACGGCGTTCCATCAGGGGGATTTAGCGGCCGCGCATGTGCATCCGCACCTGCAGGCGCCCGGCGAGTTGATGTGTCACGTCAGCTTCCCGGAGCCCGGCCTGTACCGGTTGTTCATCCAGTTCCAGACGAAGGGTCAGCTGCGCACCGCGCCGATCACCGTGCGAGCGCAATAGTCGCAATAGTGGCGTGAGCGCCAACCGGTCGCAGATAGATATAGATACGGCACCACCGAGGACCGCGGTCCTCGGTGGTGCCGTTTTGGTTTTCGACGCTGTCAGGTGACCTCCGCGGTGTGCAGCCGCCCGAGCGCCAGGTGCCGGCGGCGATCGGTGGGCGCCAGCCGGCGCAGGGCGTGCTCGTGCAACTCGGAGTCATACGGGTTGACCTCGCCGAGGGCCAGGGCCGGCTCCGGGGAGTCGCTGGCCAGCACCGCGTCGCGAATCGCCACCTCCAACTGGTCACGCCAGGCGATGATGCCCGGCGCCTCCGACTGCGGCAGCAACGGGCCCGCGTAGCGCTGGACCGCCGCCGTGACGTCCCCGCGCGACAACGCCTCGAGCACCTCGACGGCGTCGCATTTCACCGGCGCCAGCAGCGCGTAGGTGCGGGCGGCCAGCGCGCCGCCCAGCAGCCGGCGCACATGGCACACCTCGCTTTTCAGGGTGGTGGCGGCCACCCACCGGTCGCCGTAGATTTCGGCGGCCAGCTCCCCCGGTGAAAAACCGGCCGGGCGCAGCGCCAGCAACGCCAGGATCTCCAGCTGACGCAGCGTGGCCCGCACCGGGCGGCCGTCGATCAGCAACTTCGACCCGCCCAGACACTGCAACTCCACCCGCGCGCCGCTCTCGTCGGCGCGCTCGTCCCAGGTGTCCCGCAGCCGGGTCTCGATCACCGAAGCCAACATGCGCACCGTGGTGAGCCCCAGCGCGTTGGCCCGATCCCAGACACTCGACAGATCGATCACACCTAATTGACGTCCGCACGGATCGTGGATGGGCGCGGAATAGCACACAAAGTCGTGCAGACGCTCCACCACATGCTCGGCCGAATACACCGTCGAGGGTCGATCGGTCCGCAGCGCCAAGCCCAGGGCGTTGGTGCCGGCCGCCTCTTCGGAAAAACAACCCCCGGGGACGAAGTTGACCCTTTCCGCGCGCCGTCGCATGAGCCGGCACCCGCTGGTCCACAAAATGGTCCCACCCTCATCGGTCACCGCGGCGACGTACCCCGCATCGTCGGCGATGCGCTGCAGCTCGTCGGCCAGCTCGGTCACCGGCTGGCGCAGCCGAGACTCTCGCCACCGTGACCAGATATCCAGGTCCTCCCGCACGGGGGCGCACTCGCTGGACGGGTCGATACGGCCGTGCAACAGCGACCATGAGTCGATGATGTCGGCGCGCAACATCCCGGCTACCGCGGGATCGGACGGTTCGCATTCGCCCCGAACCACCCGTTCCCAAATACGTTCCAGCTCCTTGCGCCGGAGCCCCGCCTCCGTCACCGTCGCTCTGCCTCCCATCCTGGGCGCCTGCTCACCACGCAACTGGCGTGACGCTAGTGTGAATTATGCCACACTAGGCCAACACTAGGCCTCACCTGAGGCCGGTCTCGGTCCGCAGGGAGACCGGCGGCAGCGACGTGGCTCGGGAGCACCGTCACCCGGGTACGCACCAGCCAACCTTCGTCCAACCTTAGCTTGCAATTCTGCTCACAGACGCAGCGCGTTGTGAGGCTGCGCACATACCCTACACAGGATATGTACAGGCCCGGAAGCACTGGTGCCGAAGGGTCGACAAGAGAAAACACAGGAAAGGGAAAGTAAGGAGTAGATGATGACATCTGGTCAAACTCTCCATCGGGACACGGCGAAGGGAGGTGCGCGAGGCGGTTCTGCGCCGGAGATGCCGGTGCGGCGAGGTGGGTCGATCCCGTCGATCCTGTTCGCTATCGGCTCGGTGAGTGCGCTCGCCCTCTTCTGGCGCTGGTACCAGCAGGCCTATGCGTTCAGCCACGGCCTGAACTCGCACGACCCTGGCTTCGGCAAGTACTGGCTGGGCATGGCCGCGGCCAACATGATCCTGCTGCCGATCGCGGCCGGGGTGTGGTACGTGTGGCTGTGGGCCTCCGCTCAAAAGTTGCCGAAGGACGTCAGCCGTAAGGAAGAATCCCGGCGGCTGTGGAACCTGTGGCTGCTGGTCGCGGCGTTCACCACGTCGGTGTACTGGGGCGGCAGCTACTTCGCGGAGGAGGACGCCTCTTGGCACCAGATCGTCATCCGCGATACCGCGTTCACCCCGAGCCACTCGGTGCTGTTCTACGGGGTGTTCCCGTTGATGATCTACATGGCCGGTGGGCTCTACCTGTACAGCCGCACCCGCCTGCCGCACATCTACGGGGGCAAGCGGTTCCCGGTGTCCTACGGGTTGATCATCTCCGGAACCGTGCTGCTGTTCTTCCAGGTGACGATGAACGAGTTCGGGCATTCGTTCTTCCAGCCGGAGGAGCTCTTCGCCGCGCCGCTGCACTGGCCGTTCGTGCTGTTCGGCTACCTGCTGGCCGGGACGTTCGCGATTTGGTTTGAGACCCTGCCGCGAATCATGCAGCTGGCCCGCCAGGAGAAGGAGCTGGCGCAAGCCGCTGCCGGTGCGCCGGCGGCAACCGCGGTGGCTGCCGCGCAAACCGGAGACGCCGCAGCGGCTTCGGCCCGCTAAGGCTATGTCTTCGTGCTGCCCGTGGGCAGCGGCCCGCGGGCAGCACGAAGACTCGCCACCCACAGCGAAAACCAACGAACCAGGACGTTTCCTGCGGGTTTGTCCATTGGCCTTGGCAACAAATGTGTATCCGTCCGTCCAATTCGAAGTGGAGTTTTAGGACATGACAACCACGGCAGAGCCGACCAAGCCTGCGCCGCCGGATCAAGCCATCACGATCGACTCGTTTCCGCTGCTCAGCCGGCGCTGGGATTGGTGCCTTCTCGCGGGTGCAGCGCTGCTTATCGCGGGGGCGTATCACCTCAACCAGATGCTGTTCGTCGGCGACTGGGGCTTTTGGGCGGACTGGAAGGACCGCCAGTACTGGCCCCTGCTGGTTCCCGCGCTCGGCATCATCGTTCCCGCGGCCGTCCAGTACATCGCGTGGAGCCAGCTTCGGATCCCGGTGGGGGCGACGCTGTGCGCCGCCTGCCTGTTCCTAGCGGTGTGGATCTCACGGTGGGGTAGCTTCCACCTCTGGTCGCACGAGCCGATGAACTACACCTGGGCGGAGAACTTCCTGCTGGCCGGCATATTGCTGGACGTCGTGCACGGCCTGACCCGAAGTTACCTCATGACGTCGGTGTTCGGCGGGCTGATGTGGGGGTTCTTCTTCTGGTTCTTCAACTTCCCGGCGCTCTCGCCGTTCCTGGCGCCGGTCGACCTCCACGGCTCGCTGATGACCGTGGCCGACACCCTGGGATTCCACTTCACCCGAACCCAGACCCCGGAATACCTGCGCATCGTCGAGGCGGGCCACCTGCGGGCCCTGGTGAGCAACATCACGATCGTGGTGTCGTTCTTCGCCGGCATGATGAGCGCGGCCGTCTACTGGGTCGGCTTCCTGATCGGTAAGTACCTTGCGGTCTGGCCCGTCGGCCGGTTCTTCAGCCTGATCAACGACTGAGTGAGGCGGACGACAATGATGACTCGTTTGCGGTCTTTCCGCCATCGGAGGGCTGTGGGAAGTGACGGGCCGAGGCGCTCCCGCGCCGGGTGGTTCGTGGTGTCGCTGCTGGCCACGGTCGCAATGATCGTGCTGTTCGCTCCCGCGGGCGTGGCGTCCGCGCATGGCGAGGAAAGCCAGCAGTCTTTCGAGCGGACGTCGACGATCATGTTCTACGACGTCAACTTCTCCACCAACGAACTGGACGTCAACCAGGAGTTGACGATCACCGGGAACCTGCGGGTGATGAACGCTTGGCCGGACCACACCATATCGCCGCCCAACCTCGCCTACCTCACGATCAACACCCCGGGAGCGGTGTTCACCGTCGAGGACCGCGAGCTCAACGGGATGTTCACCCCGCAGTCGGTGAAGATCCAGCGGGGCGCCACCTACCCGTTCAAGCTGGTGCTCAAGGCCAGGCTTCCCGGTCGCTGGCATGTGCATCCCGCGATGGCGGCGAAAGGGACCGGCACCCTGGTCGGCCAGGGCCAGTGGGTCACGATCCGAAACGCGGGCGGCCCGTTCACCGAAACCGAGACGCTGGCAACGGGCAAACAGATCAACCTGTTGACCTACGGCATGTCACGCGTGGTGACCTGGCAGCTGATCTGCCTGGCGGTCGCGCTGGCCTACGTGACCTTCTGGTTGTGGCGCCCGCTGCTGCAACGCGCGGTGGTGCTGCGCTACGGAGATCCGTCGGGCATGTTGCCTAAGCGCGACATCAAGGTGACCGCGATCCTGGGGGTGGTCGCACTGGTGGTCGGGATGGGCGGTTACTTCTACGCCAAGATCCACGACGGGCCGGAGGTTCCGATCCAGGTGGTGCGCGTGCAGCCGCCACCGCTGGCGCCGACGGCGCTGCAGCAGGGCCTGCAGACGTCAGTCAAAAGCGCGGTGTTCGACGACAAGGCGAAGACGCTGACATTGACGGTTGCCGTCAAAAACAATTCGAAGGCGCCGACGTCGTTTGACCACGTGCAGTTCGCCGACTACTCGCTGTACAACATGGACGCGGTGGCCAACCCGCCGGAAGGCCCGTACGTTGGGCGGGCGCGGGTCACCCCGAGTAGTCCGATCCAGCCGGGCGAGGCACGCACCCTGACGGTCACCATCAACTCCAAGGATCTGTCGTCACGCAATCTGCTGCCGCTCAACGAGGCCGAGGTGCGGGTCACCGGAGCGATGTTTTTCCGCAGCGGCGGGGAGCAGGCGGTGGCCGAGATCAACGAGTTGTCCACCGGCATCCTGCCGCAGTACGGGGGGGAGTGAGGCACCGATGCTGAATGCGGCCAACCTGGCGGTGGGTGTCACCTATCTCGCCCACGGCGGCGAGATGACCAGCGACGAGCTGGCCGGGGTGGGGTTCGGCATCGCGTTTGCGATGCTGTTCCCGGTGGCGGCGCTGTTCGTGGTGATGCGGCGGATCCGCAAAACCTCGGCGGCAGCGGAAAATCAAGCCAATCAAGCCGACACACCGAGTGTGCCGGCCGAACCCGACCGCGATGACGGGCACCGGCTTGAGCAATCGGCCGGACCGGAGCCCGCCTCGCGGGTCGGGACATCCGGACCAGGTTCAAAGGAGATCCTATGACTATCGGGTACACCGCGACCGACATCGGTGTCGTGGCGGGCGGCCCCTCGAACCTTGACGTGCTGTTGAGCCTCAGCGCGATGTTCTTTGCGCTGGTATTCCCGGTGGCCTTCATCGCCTTCGTCTGCCGGCGGGCGGCGCGATCCTACGGGCTCGATGGCCATCCGGCCGGCCCGGGACTGGGCGAGGTGAGCCTACACGACGAGTTGTGGAGGTTCATCGAAGAATTCGAACGCGGCGAGGTCACGTTGGCGTCGGTCGGGCTGGACGCGGGCCGGGGAGGCGAGTCCGGGGCCGCGACGGAGGCGCCCGAAGCATCGCCCACGCCGGATTGACTGTAAGTGCGCGGGTAGGGCCGGGCGTGGGGCGAAAGTCGCCACGCTAACGTGATGGACAGGGTCGGCGTTGACAACCACCGAGGGTGGTCAAGCCGGCCCTGTCGGCGCAGAAGCCAGATGACAGCGCCCGTGATTAGGCCCAGAAATACCCAGAAATACTTCGGGACCGAAACGACGATAAGAAAGGTGTGGGTATGCAGTGCCCGTTGACGGTCACCGACTTTCTCGACCGTGCGCTCACGGTGTATCCGCGCCGGATCGCGGTGGTCGACGAACCCGCGCAACCGGCTGACTCGTGGTGCGAGCTGAGTTACGCCGAACTTGGGCGCCGGGTGCGAAGCCAGGCGGCGGCGCTGGACCGGCTTGGCGTCGAGCGCGGCGGGAGGGTTGCCGTGGTGTCCCAGAACTCGGCGCGGCTGCTGGCGTCGTTTTTCGGGGTGTGCGGTTGGGGCCGGGTGCTGGTGCCGATCAACTTTCGTCTCACCGCCGAGGAGATCAAATACATCATGCATCACGCAGAGGCCGATGTGCTGATGGTGGATCCCTCGCTGAAACACCTGCTGGACGAGGTTGGCGCCCCGCACACCTTCGTTTTTGGCGAAGACGACGACGTGCTGTGGGGCGGGCCCGACGACCCGAAACCGTGGGATGCCGAGGAGTCGGCGACGGCGACCATCAACTACACCTCGGGAACCACGGCCGCGCCCAAGGGAGCCCAGATCACCCATCGCAACCTGTGGATCAACGCCGTGGTGTTCGGCTGGCAGGCCGGTGTCAACGACCGTGACGTGTATCTGCACACCCTGCCGATGTTCCACGCCAACGGATGGGGGCAGCCGTTCGCGGCGACGGGCATGGGGGTGCCACAGGTGATCCTGCGGAAGGTCGACGGGGCGGAAATCTTGCGCCGGATCGACCGCCACGGCGTGACGTACCTGTGTGCGGCGCCGGCGGTCATCGCGTCCATCCTCGACGCCGCCGGCAGCTGGCCCGGCGAGGTGCCCGGGCGCGGGCGGGTGCGGGCCATCGTCGCCGGCGCGCCACCGCCGACGCGGCTGATCCAGCGGGTGCGCGACGAACTGGGCTGGGAGTTCATCCAAATTTACGGCCTGACGGAAACCTCTCCGCTGCTGACCATGTCACGGATGCGCAGCGAGTGGGATGGCCTGGACCCGCTTGAGCAGGCCCGGTTGCTGAGCCGGGCCGGGGCGCCCGTCCTCGGGGTGAGTCTCACCTGCGCCGACGACGGGGAGATCCTGGCGCGGTCCAATCACGTTTTCGAGGGCTATTGGAACGCCCCCGAGGAGACGGCGGAAGCCCTGGAGGGCGGCTGGTTTCACACCGGGGACGGCGGTGCGATCTCCGAGGGGTATCTGACGATCGCGGACCGGAAGAAGGACATCGTGATCACCGGGGGCGAAAACGTCTCGTCGATCGAAGTCGAAGACGTGCTGATGCTGCACGAGGCGGTGCGGGAGGCCGCGGTGATCGGGATTCCCGACGAGAAGTGGGGCGAGCTCGTCACCGCGCTCGTCGTCACCAACCGGGAGGTCACCGCCGAAGAGCTGATAAGGCATTGCCGAGAGCATCTGGCCGGCTACAAATGCCCGAAGCGAATCGAATTCCGCGATGAGCTGATTCGCACCGCGACCGGAAAGCTGCAGAAATTCAAACTGCGCCAACCCTATTGGCAGGGACGTGAGCGCGCCGTCAACTAATTAGGCCTTAAAAAGGATTAGGGCTCTACCCGGATTCGATCAGTCGGCCAGGATCGCGGCGCAACAGTAGTTGTCGACCGGGTTCGCCGGCGGCACCGGTAACCCATGGCCGGCCAGCAACGCGCCGAAATCCGCACGGTCCAGCACCCGCCACCCGCAGCCCGCCAGGTAGTCGGCCACGTCGTTGCGTTCGCCGGGGCAGCTGAGGTCGTCGAGCTTGACGTCCAAACCGCATTCATACCATTTCTGGGTCGCGGCGCGGCCGGCCTGGCGCCCCTCCGGAGTGGCCCAGAAGATATTCGCGACCAGCCGGCTGCCGGCGGCGCTGAGCGCGGTGACGTTGTCGAGCAGCCGATCCTGAGCGTCCGGCGGCAGGTACGCCAACAGCCCTTCAACCGTCCAGGCAGTGGGTTCGCCGGTGTCAAACCCGGCGTGGCGCAACGCCGCAGGCCAGTCGTGCCGTAAATCGACCGGCACCGCCTGCAGCCTGGCCGTCGGCGCGGCGCCCAGCGCGGCCAGCGTGGCCGTCTTGAATTCCAGCACCTGGGGTTGGTCGATCTCAAACACCGTCGTGCCCGCCGGCCAGGGCAGTCGGTAGGCGCGCGCGTCCAGCCCGCTGGCCAGAATAACCACCTGGCGGATACCCGCCGCTGCCGCCTCGGAGAGAAACGCGTCGATATAGCGGGTGCGGACCGCCATCGCGTCGGTCAGCCGCTGCATTCCCCACGCCGCGCCGGGATCGTCGACCTCGGCGGCGCTCAATTCCCCGTTGGCCCAGCGCGTGAAAAAGTCGATGCCGACGGCGCGCACCAACGGCTCGGCAAAGGGGTCATCGATGAGCGGATTATCGGCCCGGGTGGCGCGGGCCCGTCCGGCGGCCACCATCACCGCAGTCGCTCCCACACTGGTGGCCACATCCCAGGTGTCGTTGTCGGTGCGTGACATTCCTTCACTCCCCGTGCCGTCAGGCTCGTGCCGAGCCTGGTGATATTACCAAGCGGGACATTGGGTCCGGCGATGCACTGACCGAAATCCGCATGCTGAGCCGGCAACGGCCGGCCCCGCCGACACTTATTGTCACTCACTGTCACAACTATGGTCACATCTACTGTCTACGTACCGAGATGGTAGTATCGCTGGAGCATTCCGGCGGGCCGACTCCGATTGGGAGGTAACCGTGTACGCTGAGCGTCCGATCACCGTGGGACCGGCGGGTCGCCTGGCCCGGCCGTTGGCGATCATCGCCGCCGTTGCGTCGCTGACCATCCTCGGCGCGTGTGGGCCGGCGCCTCATCCCGGGACGCATTCGGCAGCCGGGTCGGCCCCGCAACTTGCCGCCGGTAAGGCCGTTCCCGCTCAGCTGCAGTTCACCGCTAAAACCGTTGAGGGTCAGGAGTTTTCCGGAGCTAGCCTGCTGGGTAAGCCGGCCGTGCTGTGGTTCTGGGCACCGTGGTGCTCCACCTGCCAAAGCGAGGCACCGATGCTGGGCCGGGTGGCGCAAGCCCACCCGACGGTGACGTTCGTGGGGGTGGCCTCGGCCAGCCAGCTGCCCGCGATGCAGGAGTTCGTCAAGAAATATCCGCTGAAGTTTGTCCAGCTGGCCGACACGAGCGGGGCAGTGTGGGCGAAATTCGGTGTGACGGAACAGCCCGCGTTCGCGTTCTTGAACCGCGACGGGCGCATCGACGTGGTCAAGGGGCCGATGAACGAGGCTGAGCTAACCCAACGACTCACCGCACTCACCGGTACGTGATCGACACCGCCGCGCTGGGCTTCGCGCTGAGCGCCGGCATGGTTGCGGCGCTCAACCCGTGCGGTTTCGCCTTTTTGCCGGGCTACTTGACGATGGTGATCGCCGCCGGCGGCGCGGAGCGGTCCCGGCTCGCGGCGCTGACCCGGGCGGCCGGCGCCACGGTCGCGATGTCGGCGGGATTCGTCACGGTGTTCGGGCTCTTCGGGTTGGTGATCGCACCGGTGATCGCCTCGGCCCAGAAGTACCTGCCGTTCGCCACCGTCGTCATCGGGGTGTTGCTCATCGCCCTGGCGATATGGTTGCTCGCCGGCCGCGAGGTCAGCGTCGTGCTGCCCAAGCTGTCCCGCGGGACACCGACCGCGCGGCTGGGCTCGATGTACGGCTACGGAGTGGGCTATGCGGTGGCCTCGCTGTCATGCACGCTGGCACCATTCCTGGCGGCCGTCAGCACGAGCTTCAAGCAGGGCTCCGTGCTCACCGGCATGCTGGCCTTCGTTTCCTACGCGGCCGGCATGGCGATCACCGTCGGTGTGGCCGCGATCGCCGTCGCCGTGGCGGGAGCGTCGGCGGCCGGCGCCCTGCGGCGGGTGCTTCCCCACATCGGACGGATCGTCGGCGTGGTGGTGCTGCTCACCGGCCTTTATGTGACGTATTACGGTTACTACGAGATCCGGCTGTTCTACACCGACGCCGGCCCGCGTGACCCGGTGATCCGCGCCGTCGGCATCGTGCAGGGCTGGTTCATCCGGCGGGTCGGCGCGCTGGGGGCGTGGCCGTTGCTCGGCACGCTCATCATCCTGACGGCGGCCATCCTCGGATGGCGTGCTCTGGCCGGGCGCCGGGCGAGGAAAAGGTAACCGTCAGAGCCGGCAGACCAGCGCCAGCGCCATCGGGATCAGCAGCGCCAGGACCATCACCCCGGTCAACAGCACCCGGTGACGCCAGCGGGCTCCCCTCGGCGCGGGCGAGACCAGGCGCTGCGCGCGAGCCACGACCGCCAGATCGGCGGCGCCCAGCGCCGCCGACGCCGTCCGCTGCCGGCCGGCAAGCGCGAGCAGCCCCTCCAGCAACGGCCGCCACCCGTGACGGCGGGCGGCGGCATCGTCGGCGCACATCTCCAGCAGCAGGGCCACGGCGTCGGCGGCCGCGACGAACAGCGGCAGCCGCGACAGCCCGCCCGCCAGCGCCCGCAGCACCAGCAGCAACTCGTGGTGCCGGCCCGCCAGATGCGCCGTTTCGTGGGCCAGCACCGCGGCCAGCTGCCGGGAGTCGAGTCGATCGAGCGCCGCGGAGGTGACGACCACCGCAGGTGAGCGACCCGCCACACAATAGGCGGCCGGCTCGTCGGCGTCGATGACCACCACCCCCGCCGATCGGCGGGGCGGCCGATCAGGCGTGCGGCGACCGCGTGCCGGGAGCTGCGGTGGCGTAGAAGCCGCAGCCGGCGGGCGCAACGCAGTGCGACCGGGGCGGTGACGGCCAGCCCGGCCGCCAACAGGACCGGCATCAGCACCGAGCCGGCCTGCTCCGTCAGCCCCGCCCGGCCGGCGACGCCGAGCGCCCGAGGGCACAGCGCCGACGTCCGGTGCCACGTCACGCCGGCTATCGTCCCCGTGAGCAGGAGGGCCAGCGCGGCGAACCAGGCGACGATTGTCACGCTCACCGCCGTCAGCCAGACCCCCACCGCCAGCCGGGGATGCATACCGTTGCCGGTGGCTCGGCGCAGCAGCCGCGGGCCCGCCCAGCTCTGGGCGATCGCGTAGGCCGCCAGGCACATCGCCGCGATCACGTGGGGTTCCGACCATCGATCAGGCGACGCAACGTCGCCCGCACCCGCATCGACTCCTCCCGGCCGAGCTGGCTCAGAAAATGCGTCAGCACGAGATCGGGGTCACCACCGGCGCCGAACACCTCGCGCATCAGGGCTGCCGAATGTTCTTCGCGTGTCATGGTCGGCCAATAGTGAAACGCCTTGCCGACCCGACTGCGTTGCAGCCACCCCTTGCGGTGCAGGTTGTCCATGGTCGACAGCACCGTGGTGTAGGCGATCCGGCGATGCTCAGCCAGTTCGGTGAAAACCTCGCGCACCGTCGCCACCTCGCCGCGGCTCCACATCCGGTCCATGATGACCGCCTCAAGGTCACCGAATTGCCGCACGCGCACCGCTGCCTTACTCCCGAGTGTCGTAGTGCTCAACTGTTGCATGGTAGCCGCACCGGTACGCCGGGGCAGCCCGACCGGATGCTTCCGAAGCCGCCCGATCCACGCCACTGCCTGGTAGTTTCGGGGCATTCGCATCCTCGGGAAGGAGGATCGGGCGTCGGGGAATTCACTGAAAGGCAAGTTGGCAGCCGGCATTCCCACCGCGGCACGGTAGCGACCTGTTGTGCGCGAGGACGGGACCACTGGTGGCGGGCCGGGCAGGTGAGCAACCTGCCGGCCCGTTCCGGCAGGGCCCGGCGAACGTTGAGACTTGTAGACACTAGTGCGAAGGGGATCGACAATGTATGCCTACCAATTGAATTCGCATGGCAAGATTGTTTTTCCGTCGAACTGTTTTCCCGACTTCGACTTCTCCGCGTTCGACACCCTCGAGCAACTCGACGCGGTTATCCAGCGTGACTTCGACGCCAAGGCGCCGACCGGGACCGACATCCTCGAGCGCATTAAAACCGGTGGCTACCGGACCAAATACGAGCTGATGCGCGACATGGCCCTCAACCTGTTCTGGGCCAACCGCTATGCCATGACGATGTATGACGTCCGGCCGACCCGGTGGGCCGACGTGCCGCGTCACCGCGACGACGTCTTCGTGCCTATCCAGACGCCCTGGGAGGGCAGCGAAACGAAGGTGTCCGCCGTGTCGGCCGCCTACCCGAATCTGCCGGCGCAGTGGGACGCCGAGCGGGAGGACAGCATCTTCGCGATTCTCTACGATGTTTTCGCCCACCGCCGCAACCACGCGACCAGGTTGTCGGCCGTCCTGCCCACGGTTGGGCAACTGTTGGCCGACCCGAAGAACCAAACCCTGCGGCTGTCGAGCTATGACCCGGATTTCCGCCGCTACAGCTATGCCGAGATCATCGATTGCGATGAGGACGTGCCTGAGCTGGAGGCCCTGCACCGCTGGTCGATGGTGCTGCACAACCAGTATCCGTGGTCGCGCCGGCACGCGGCCCTGACCAGGGTCGAGGACTTGAAAGACGACGATTTCGTCGTCGTGTTCCATCCCCGCAGCCGTGATGTCCAGCTGTTTTTGTCCCGGGTGAAATCCGGGCAGGCTCCGAGGAAGACCACGCCCGCCGCCCGCGACGTGATCGCCCCGGTTCGGCCGTACCGGCCCATCGACGTGCGCAAGGACTTATCCGTGTACCCCCGCATCCAGGCCATCGCGGCGGTGCACGGTGAGCAGGTGTGCACTAACGAGGACATCATCCGCAACAGCGCCTATAACTGGTCGCCCATGTCGGCGGAGGAGATCGCGGCGAAAACCGGCATCGAGCAGCGCCGCTACACCTGGGACAGCCTCGAGGAGCTCGCGTTGCGCGCCGCTCGCTCGGCGCTGGCCCACGCCGGGGTGGGTCCCGGCGAGGTCGGGGCGGTCATCGTGTGCACCTGCACCAGCTCCCGGTTGATTCCGTCGATCGCGACCTGGATTTCCGGGCAACTGGGCATCTATCAGACGCACTGCTCATTCGACCTCGTCGCCGCCTGCGCCGGCCTGAGCTACGGGCTGGCCGAGGCCGTGCGGGTGCTGCAAACCGTGCAGCGGCCGGTGGTCGTGGTGTGCGCGGAAAAGTTCTCCGACAAAATCGGCAACGTCCGCCCGTCGCGGATGATCTTCGGCGACGGCGCCGCCGCGATCGTGATTGGCCCCGCACCCGACGGGTCGGCACCGGACATCGATTACATCCAGACGTATGCCAGCGGCCCGACAAGTCAGGTCAACTCCATCTTGTGGCCCAATCCGGCGTTCGCCAACAACATCACCGTCTACGGCCCCGAGGTAAAGGCGCTCGCCGGACGCTACCTCAAACAGATGCTCGACGACATCGCGGCCCTGCCCGACCCGGATGGGGCGGCGGGCTCGCTGCTCGACAGCGTCGAACTCATCATCCCGCACCAGGCGAACAAGACCATGGTGATCGACCTGGCGACCTCGGCCGGCGTTCGCCAAGATCGGCTCTACTTCAACATCGAACGAGTGGGCAACGCCTCCTCGGCGAGCATTCCGCTGGCGATACACGACGCGGTGCGCGAGCGGGTGATCACCAAGCCGAGCCGAATCTTCACCCCCGGTTTCGGTGCCGGCGCGGTTGCCGGCTACACCGTGATGCGGGTCGATCCCGCCGCCGTTGCTCCCGATGAGCAGCCGGCTTTCACCGCCGAGTGGGCGGTACCCGGGGAGGGGCACGCCGTGCCGGCCGCCACCGACGTGGCCGTTGCCTTCGGCTAGCTAGCCCGGCGTCAGCCCGCCAGCCGGCTCTCCGACCCCAAAAACCGGTCGACCAGCCGGGCCACCACGGCCGCCGGCCCGGGCTTTTGCAGATCATGTCCGGCCGCGACGGTAACTAGGCGGGCATCGGGGAGGCGGGCCGCGAGCAGCCCGCTGTTCGCCGGGGGAACCGCCCGGTCGCGATCGCCGCACACCACGAGCGTGGGTGCGCCGATGCGGCCGAGCAGGGGGATGCTCGACCAGGCGGCGATCGCGGCCGTCTGCCAGAGCACGCCCAGCGGGTCCGGCCTGGGCCAGGGCGTTGCCCGCCGCCGCGCCATCCAGAGCCGGACCAGGTCGCGGCCACGCCCCGGAATCGCCCCGGCGCCACAGGATGTCGCCATCAGTACCAGCCGTCTTACCCGGGTGCCATGACCGGCCGCCAGCTGCTGAGCGACGGCGCCGCCGTGGGAAAATCCGACAACATCAGCGCTGCCGATACCGACCGCGTCAAGGACCCGGGCCGCGATATCGGCCAGCATGGGCATCGGCAACGGGAGGATCGGGGTATCGCTCGCGCCAACGCCGGGACCGTCGTAGGTGATGACGGTTCGGCCGGGAAGCCGGGCGGCGAACCACGCCCAGCTCTGCATCGGTCGGGCCAACCCGTTGAGCAGCAACACCGGCCGACCCGATCCGCTGACCCGCGCCACGATACGCAGCCCGTGGGCCGACAGCACGAGCGGGTCCGCGCCACCGCTCGCCGGTGACCGGGTCACGCGGTTTCCCGGACGTAACTACCGGGGGCCTTGCCGAGCTCGGGATAGTCCTTGCTGCCGAGGTGATCGGGCGCGGCAACCAACTGCCCGCCGCGCTCGGCGATCCACTGCGTCCAGTCCTGCCACCAGGTGTCCTCCACCAATTGCGCATTGGCTTTCCATTCGGCCGGGTCGGCGGGCAGGCTGTCGTTTACCCAGTGCCTGGCCTTGGGGTGGGGGGGATTGACGATACCGGCGATGTGACCGGAGGTGCTGAGCACGAACCTGCTTTTGCCGCCCAGCAGCTGGGTCGTCTTGTACGCCGACGTCCACGGCACGATGTGGTCATCGACCGCCGACAACACGTAGGTGTCGATATCGACGCGGCCCGGGTCGAGGCGGATGCCGTTGACTTCGAATTCCCCGCGGGCGAATTCGTTGCGCAAGTAGCACGAGCGCAAGTACTCCGAGTGCATCCGGGCGGGCATCCGGGTCGAGTCGTCGTTCCAGGCCAGCAGGTCGAATGCGGGGGGTTTGTTTCCCAGCAGCCAGTTGTTCGCCACGTAGTTGAAGACCAGGTCGTTGGGCCGTAAAGCACTGAAGGTGCGGGCCATCGCCGCCGAGTCCAGGTAGCCGCGTTTGCGCATCTGCTTTTCCAGCCGCGCGACCGTGTCCGCGTCGGTGAACGCCCCCAGCAATCCCGGTTCGGTGAAATCGGTGTGGGTGTTGATAAAGGTCGCCGACTTGATCGACTCGTCACCTTGGGCGGCGTTGTAGGCCAGCCCGATCGCGGTGAGCGTCCCGCCCAGGCACACCGACAGGGTATTGACGGCGGGCGCGCCGGTGACCTCCCGAACGACCCGCACGGCGTCCAGCGGGCCCTTGAAGAGATAATCACGGAAACCGAGTTCGCTCATCGACTCGTCCGGGTTGCGGTAGCTGATGGCGAAACAGGTGTGCCCGTGCTGGACCGCCCACTCGATCAGGCTCCTGCCCGGCGCCAGATCCATGATGTAGTACTTGTTGATCCACGGCGGGCAAAACAGCAGCGGCGTCTGGTATGTGGTCGGCGTCTGCGGTGCGTACTGGATCAGCTCGATCAGATCGCTACGGTAGACGACGCTTCCCGGGGTGGCGGCCATGTTGACGCCGACCTCGAACCCGGACTTGTCCACCTGCGACGGCCAGCCGCCGTTGTGGCGGAGATCATGCAGGAAGTTCTTGAGGCCCCGGATGACGCTCTTACCGCCGGTGTCGAACGCTTTGCGGATAGCCGCCGGGTTGCCGGCGAACGTGTTCGTCGGCGCCAGCGCATCGACGAGAAAGCTTGCGGCCAAACGCGCCTTGGCTTCTCGCGCCCCACCCGCGTCCGCGGTGTCGAGGAGTTCGGTGACGAGCTGGCTGAACAACAGATACTGCTGCGCCAGCAGAAAGTACGCCGGGTTCTCCTGATAGGCCGGGTCGGAGAACCGCCTGTCGCCGCGGGGTATCGCTATCGGTCCGGGGGCGTCCCGGCCCACCGCGCGTTCGAGCGCGGCCCGCCATGCCCCGGCAGAACCCCACGCCAGCCGGGCGTGGGCGGCGATGAGGCTGGTGGGATGTTTCAGCGTCGTCGCGAACGCGGCCAGCAGCTCACGGAATAGGGAGGCCGGGTCGGTCACGAAGGTGACGTTTTCGGTGATTCCGATCAGGTCCTGCAGCGGACCCGAGCGGGTCGGCGCGTCCGGCGTGGTCATGGGCCTCCTTCAGTACGACCGGGTGGGCGGATTTCCGCTCGCCCCGGCGATGTCAGTATGCCCCAGCGATGTCAGTATGCCGCGGCCGCCACCGAATCCATGGGCGAAAGCGGGAATCCGGGCGATCCGATCAGCGCTCGGCGGTGTCATCGGTGGCCCGGTCGTTGTTCGCCTCGATGTAGCTGCGGTACACCGCCAGCAGCGCCTGCTTCTGCGACGCCGTGAGCCGCGGGTCGGTGCGCAGCGCGGTTTCGGTCGCACTATCGTCCGGTGGGGCGGATTGCGAAATCAAACCGGCCTGGGTGAACAGCGCTTCCGCGGAAAGGTTAAGCGCCTCGGCGATCGCTTTCAGCACCCGCGCCGAGGGCTCGGCCAATCCGCGCTCGATCTGACTGAGATAGGGGTTGGACACCGCCGTCATCGCCGAGAGTTCGCGCAGCGACAGATTGGCCATCTGTCGCTGCGCGCGAATGAACGATCCCAGAAGACTGCGGCTGTTCGCCGGCTCTTCCGACATCGCCGTCCTCTCGTGATCACGGTGCGGTGGCTACCACATGATTATGGCTCAGGCCTTTTCCGGGGTCAGCGCGTCCAGCAGGGACACGGCGAAATCCTTTTGCGCCGCAAGCAATTCGGCGGCAAGGTCGAAGCCGTACGCGGCCACCGCGGGCACGTCGGGCAACCCGGCCTTGGCCGGAAGCTCGGACAGGCTCGAGGGCACCTGGGGCAATTTCTCGGTGAATCGCCGAGTCACGTCCAAAGCCACGCTCTGGCTCTGCTTGACGACCGAAACCCACTGCTCACCGAGCTTCTGGGTAAGGTCGAGGATATCGATCGGGCTAGCGGTGTCAGCCATGTGTCTCCTTAAAGTAGTGGATGGAACCGACAGTGCTTACTATATCACGCAGATGCTAAATCTATCAAATCAGCCCGTGGCCGGCGTTACGGCTGCGGCCCGTTTCGGTGGCCCGGCCGCCGCTTCGATTTCGGGTTCGTGGTGCGGTTTGGCGCATAGGCTTGCCACATGGTTGCCAGTGACGCGTTGACAGTCAGCTTCCCCCGGCGAATTGCGGTCGTTAACCGGGGTGAGGCCGCGGTGCGCCTGATTCGGGCGGTGCGCGAGCTGAATGCCGAATACGGGTGTGGCATCAGGACTATCGCTTTGCACACCGACGCCGAACGCCGGGCGATGTTCGTCCGCCAAGCCGACGAGGCGGTGACCCTGCGGCGCAGGTCGACGGGCGTCGTCTACCTCGACCACGCCGAGCTGCAACGGGCGCTGCTGGAGTCCCAAGCCGACGCGGTGTGGGTGGGGTGGGGTTTCGTCGCAGAAGACATCGCCTTTGCGGAGCTCTGCGCGCGTTTGGGCGTCACGTTCATCGGACCGCCGCCGGCCGCGATGCGCGTCCTCGGCGACAAGGTGCAGGCCAAACTGCTGGCCGAGAGGGTGGGTGTTCCGCTCGCACCGTGGAGCGGCGGGCCAGTGAGCGGCTACCGGGACGCGGCCCGCCACGCGGAGGTCATCGGGTATCCGCTGATCGTCAAGGCCCGCAGCGGCGGCGGCGGCCGCGGCATCCGCAAGGTGTTCTCCCCCGACGAACTCCAAGTCGCCCTGCAGCGCACGGCGGGCGAGGCCGAGCGCGCGTTCGGCGACCCGGTGGTGTTCCTCGAACGCCTCGTCGCCGACGCCCGTCACGTCGAGGTCCAAGTCGTGGCCGACAACCACGGCAACGTCTGGGCGCCCGGGGTGCGGGACTGTTCGATCCAGCGCCGCAACCAGAAAATCATCGAGGAGTCCAGCTCCCCGGTGCTCACCACGGAGCAGGCCGGGCATCTTAAGGCCGTTTCCGCCGAGCTTGTCCGTGCGGCCGGATACCGCGGCGCGGGCACCGTCGAGTACCTCTACCAGCCGCAGCAGCGGGCCTTCACCTTCCTGGAGGTCAACACCCGGCTGCAGGTCGAGCATCCGATCACCGAGGTCACCACCGGAATCGACCTGGTGAAACTGCAGATTCTCGTCGCCGCCGGCGGCGCGTTGCGCGGCGACTGCCCACCCGAGTACGGCCACGCCGTCGAGGCCCGGCTCAACGCGGAGGACGCCGACAAGGGATTCGCGCCCGCGCCGGGAACCGTGCGGCTGCTGAAGTACCCGCTGGGTCCCGGGGTGCGCGTGGACACCGGGATCGCGCAAGACGACGTCATCCCGCCCGACTACGACTCGATGATCGCCAAGGTCATCGCGTGGGGCCGGGACCGTAACGAAGCGTTCGCGCGGTTGCGCGCCGCGCTGCGGGAGACGACCGTCGTCATCGACGGGGGCACGACCAACAAGGCTTTTCTGCTCGACCTGCTCGATCGCGACGAGGTCATCGGTGCCACGGCCGATACCGGCTGGCTCGACCGGACCGGCGTCGGCGTTGCGACCGGACCCGCGGCCACCGCGGACATCGCGTTGACGGCGGCCGCCATCGAAGCGTATGGCGCCGAGGAGAGCCTGGAACGGGCGGGTTTTCTGGCGTCGGCACGCGGCGGTCGGCCGCGCGCGACCCACACCATCGGCAGAACCGTCGAACTGAGCTATCAGGGCCAGCCCTACCGGCTCGCGGTGGGGCAGATCGGGCCGCACAGCTATCGCGTCGAGGGGGACGGCGGCGAACTCGTCGTCGACCTCGAGCGGCTCAGCGAGTACGAAAGCCGCCTTGCCGTCGGCCATCAGCGGTTCCACCTCGTCACGGTCGCGGGACCCACCGGCTACCTCGTCGAGGTGGACGGCATCGGTCACCGCATCAGCCGGGACGAAGCCGGCCTGATCCGGGCTTCGGCTCCGGCGGTGGTGGTCGCCGTGCCGGTGGCCGTCGGCGACGAGGTCGAGGCCGGCGCCACCCTCGTGGTCCTGGAAAGCATGAAGATGGAAACCGCGCTGCGCGCGCCATCGGCGGGGCGTGTCCGTGAGGTGCTGGCGAGCGTCAACAGTCAGGTGGACGCGGGTGCCCCGCTGCTGCGCCTGGAGCAGATCGGGGAGAGCGCGGCGGCACAGGCCGCCCCACGCGTCCAATTCCGCGCCCAGCCCCGGAAAAAGGATGCCGACCCGCACTCCGAAGCCCTGGCCCGCCTGGCCGAACTCCGCGCCCTGATCACCGGGTATGACGTGAGCGCCGAGCGTGCGGGTCTGTTGCTCGCCGAATACGACGCCCTTCGTGACAGCCTGCCCCACGACGACGCGGAACTCGTCGAGGCCGAGCTCGCACTGCTGGGCATCTTCGCCGACATCTGTGAGATTTCCCGCAACCGCCCGACGCTGGACGAACAGGACTCCGATGAGCGGGTGCACAGCCCGCGCGAGCACTTCCATTCCTTCCTGCGTTCTCTAGATGCTCAATTGGAAGGACTACCACCAACGTTTTGCGCGAAACTCGTTCGCGCGCTGCGGGATTACGACGTCCGCACCCTTGATCCGGGACCGGAGTTAGAAGAAGCGGTGTACCGGTTGTTTCTGGCGTTGCAGCGCATGGAGAACCAGGTGCCGGTGATCAGCGCGCTGCTGGGGCGCTGGCTGACCGCCGATGTGGTCTCGGCGTTACCCGCGGCGGTGGGCGAGGTGCTCGAACGGCTGATCGTCGCGACCCAGGTGCGCTACCCGGTCATCGGCGACATCTCGCGTAACCTGCGGTTCCGGTTGTTCGACGAGCCGCAGATCCGGAAGGCTCGTGAGCAAACCTATGACCGGGTGCGCGCGCACCTGCGGTATCTCACCGAGAATCCCGGCGCCCCGGACTACGCATCCCGCATCGACGCCCTGGTCGCAACCCCGGAGCCGTTGATCGACCTGCTGGCGCAACGTATTTCTGATCCCGGCCCGCTGCTCGAGGTGGTCACGCGCCAGTACTACGAGATCCGCGCCCTCGAGGACGTCAAGACCTTCGAACAGGCAGGTGACCAATTTGTTACCGGCAGCTATGAATTGGCGGGTGATCGGTTGCGCCTGGTGTCGACGGTGACCGACCGCGAGCGGCTGCCCGCCACCCTCGGCGCCATTGACGCGATGTGCGGTCCCGCCGCTGAGGATCTCGTCGTCGATATCTATCTCTCCTGGCCGGACGCGCCCACCGACGGCGACGAGTTGTCCACCGAGTTGCGTACGGTGCTGGTGGCGCATCCCCGCACGGCCGGTTGGCGCCGGGTGACCCTGACGGTCGTCGGTCGCCAGCTGCACCAGGTGACGTTTCGCCCGGGGCGCGACGGCATAGCGGAAGACCGGACCATCCGCGACATGCACCCGCTGACCGGTCAACGTCTCGAATTGTGGCGGCTGAAGAATTTCGACGGCACCCGCCTTCCCGCCGCGGAGGGAACGTATCTTTTCCACGTGGTGGCCAAGGACAATCCGGCCGATGAGCGCCTCATCGCGCTGGCCGAGGTTCGCGACGTCACCCCCCAGCGCAACGAGGCCGGCGAGGTGGTCGGAATACCGGCCATCGAGCGCACCCTCGCGGCGTGCCTGGACGGCATTCGCCGGGCGCAGGCTCAGCGGGGAAAAAGGCGGCTCGACAACAACCGCGTCGCGCTTTTCGTGTGGCCGGTGCTCGACATCCCCGCCGACCGGGCTCCGGTGATGGCGCGCCGCACGGCGCCCCTGACGATCAATGCCGGCCTGGAAGAGGTCAGCATCCTGGCACGCGTCAAGGACAGCCCCTCGTCGCCGCCCCGGCGGGTGGCGATCTGCTTTTCCTACCGTCCCGGTGCCGGTGTCGTGGCGAACGTGACCGAGCCGCCCACCGAGCCACTACCCCCGCTCGACGAGTACGCGCAGAAGGTGCAGCGCTCGCAAGCCCGCGGCACGGTCTACCCCTACGAGCTGGTCCCGCTGCTCACCGGTGGTGAGGGCAGTTTCGTCGAATACGACTTCGACACCTCGGGCGTGCTGGTTCCCGTCGACCGGCCCTACGGGCGCAACACCGCCGGCCTCATCGTCGGCAAGGTCTCGCGCCCGACGGACCGCTACCCCGAGGGCGTGACGCGCATCGCGCTGTTCGGGGACCCGACCAAAGCCCTGGGCACGGTGGCCGAGGCCGAATGCGCCCGGGTGATCGCGGCAATCGACCTCGCCGAGGAGCTGTCGCTGCCGGTCGAATGGTTCGCGTTGTCCTCCGGCGCAACCATTTCCATGCAAAGCGGCACCGAGAACATGGACTGGGTGGCGCGCGCGCTTCGCCGGATCGTCACGTTCACCCAGCACGGCGGTGAAATCAACGTCATCGTCGCGGGAATCAACGTCGGCGCGCAGCCCTACTGGAACGCCGAGGCGACGATGCTGATGCACACCAGGGGAATTCTGGTCATGACGCCCGACAGCGCGATGGTGCTCACCGGCAAGCAGTCCCTCGATTACTCCGGCGGGGTTTCGGCGGAAGACAACTTCGGTATCGGCGGCTATGACCGGGTGATGGGGCCCAACGGGCAGGCCCAATATTGGGCGCCCAACCTTCAGGCCGCGTGCGAGATTCTGTTCGCGCACTATGAACACACGTATGTCGCTCCCGGAGAACGTTTTCCGCGCCGTGCCGTGACGTGCGACCCGGTGGACCGCGACGTTCGGGACTTCCCCCACGCGCATCCGGCCAGCGAATTCACCACCGTCGGCGACATTTTCTCGCCCAGCGTCAACAAGGATCGCAAGAAGCCGTTCGACATCCGGACCGTCATGCGCGCGGTGGTCGATCAGGATCATCCGGTGCTCGAGCGGTGGGCCGACATGGCCGACGCCGACACCGCGGTGGTGTTCGACGCTCACATCGGCGGAATCCCGGTGTGCGTCATCGGCATCGAGTCGCGGGTCATCCCACGTAAGGGGTGGCATCCTGCCGACGGGCCGGACCAGTGGACGTCGGGAACCCTTTTCCCGCAGTCCTCGAAAAAGACCGCCCGCGCGATCAACGCCTCCAGCGGAAACCGGCCCTTGGTGGTGCTGGCCAACCTGTCGGGTTTCGACGGCTCACCGGAATCCTTGCGCAAGCTTCAGCTGGAGTACGGCGCCGAAATCGGGAGGGGCATTGTCAACTTCGACGGACCGATCGTCTTCACTGTGATCTCGCGCTACCACGGCGGGGCTTTCGTGGTGTTCTCCAACGCGTTGAACGAGAACATGGAGGTGCTTGCCGTCGAGGGATCGTTCGCCTCGGTGATCGGCGGCGCACCGGCCGCGGCGGTGGTGTTCACCCGCGAGGTCAACAAGCGCACCGCCGCGGACCCGGCGGTGCGCGAGCTGGAGGGGCAGCTTGCCGCCTGCACGGACGCGGCGATCAGCGCGCGGTTGCGGGTAAAGCTCTCCGCGGTCCGGGCGGCCGTGCGGTCGGACAAGCTCGGCGAGGTGGCAGCGGAGTTCGAAGCCGTGCACACCGTGGAGCGGGCCCGCCGGGTGGGTTCGGTTCACCGCATCATTCCGCCGGCCGGGTTGCGCCCGAGCATCGTGGCGGCGCTGGAGCGCGGAATGGCCCGAGTGAAAAAACCGTTTCCGGTGCGCTGACGCTATGAGATCCATCACGGCGCGTTAGGCATAATGTGGGGTAGGGCGTTCGCTCGCCTGTGTGGGGAGAAGGGAGCGGCGTGGGGCGATGGCCTCGGTGATCGGCCATGAGATCAACCGGCTGGGTGCGGGAGGTGAGCTCTCGGCACGCTGGCGTATGTCCCGGCTCCGCGGGTTGGTGACCGAACTGGCGGGGGAACTGCAGCGCATCGCCGACGACGGCGGGTTCGAGGTCGAGGTGACCGATGAGGCCGGGACCGTGCTGTGGAGCAGTGGGCACCTGCCGATGCGGTGGTGCGAGCGGCGTGCGGAAAACGTCGATGTCATCTCCGGTGGCCGCTTTTCACAGGGCGCGGTCGGTGCCGGCGCCGTGGGTGTGGCGGTGCGGACCGGGCGGCCGGCGACGGTGTTTTCGGCCCGGCGCGGTGGGCGGCGGGTTCCCGACCGGGTGCGCTATAGCGCGCCGATCCACGACCCCTATGGGCGCGAGCTGGGCACGATCGAGTTAAACAGCACCGGGAATCGGCCCAATGCGCTGGGGCCGACGGTAGCGCGCATGTTAGCCTCGGTGATCGAGACACGGCTGCGTGACACCTGGGACGAGCGTGACGACGAGAGCGGCGCGCGGGTGGAATTGGAGTGCCTGGGCGGGTCGAAGTTGCTGATCGACGGCCGCCCGGTGCACGCCACGCTGCGTCAGCTGGAGATCCTGGCATTGCTGGCGCTGCGCCCGGCCGGTTTTTCGCCGGGTGAGCTGGCCGCCAAAATTTACGGCGACCGGTGGGTGGCCGCCACCACCCTCAAAGCCGAGGTGTGCCATGTGCGCCGACTGTTGGGGGGCCGGCTGGCCGCCCGCACCTACGCGCTGCTGGCGCCGGTGAAATGCGACGCCGTCGAGGTGCTCGAGGCGCTGTCCCGTGGCGACGTCACTGCGGCGGTTCAGCGCTATGCGGGCCCGTTGCTGCCGCAATCGGAGGCGCCGGGCATCATCGCCTGGCGTGACCAGCTGGAGGTGGCGATCCGCAACGCGGTGCTGGCCAGCGATTCCCCGGAGCCGGCCCTGGCCCTCGGCGAGGTCTATCCCTACGACTCCGAACTGCACGAGCACGCCCTGCGTCGGCTGGCCCCCACCGATCACCGCAGGCACCTGGCGCTCGGGCGGCTCCACGCCGCACAGGCCGGCTGAAGCCGGGGAACCACCCGAATCCACCCGGGTAGCCGTGTGGTGGTCAGAGGGAAAAGAGGGGGAAGAGCGCGAACAGCACTAGCGTCACGGTGGTGACCGCAAGCAGGCCGTGCAAGAGGACGACCGCAACGGGGAACGACTGCTCCGGCTCGGCCGGTGTGCCTACGGTCTTCGGCTGCGCGCCTTCGGTCACCGCCTGGCGTGCGTAGTACGTCGCGGCCCAGCGCGCCAGCATGATGAAGCCCAGCGTCGCCACCAGAAGGAGCACCAGGGAAGCCGCCGCCGCGACCGCGGGGTTGCCGGTGACCAAGTAGGCGATCCAGATCAGCAGGCCCACCGCGGCCGACAGGAAATGCCCGAAAACCATTGACGGCGACAGCTTGGTGTTCTGGCCGTGGTGGCCGCCACCGGCCACCCACTTGGCGAGCATGTAGGAGCCGCCGAGAGCGGTCACTATCCAGGAGATCAGCGCTGCGATACCCATGATGTGTCCTTCCTTCTCTGTGGTCTTCTCGATAGGTCTCTATGGCCCGGCTGGCCCGGCTGATTAGCCAGCCGTGGTGAACCCTTGTGCCTGATCGGCCTCGCCCGCCACGCGCACCCCGTAGCGGTAGGCCAATTTGCCGCCGAGATACCCGGACACGGCCAGCCCGGCGAAGCCGAGCGCGTTGAGCGCCAGCGGCCCGACACCGACCGGGGCACCGGTGGTGTAGTCGCCTCGCCGCCACAAGAAGTTGACCAGGTAGGCGGTCGTAATGATCAGGTTTAGCGCCATGTGCGCCAGGCCGGTGCGAAACGCCGGTGTGCCCGACGGAATCACGACGAGGTCCAGAAAACCGATCATCGCCGCGGCGAACGCCCCCAGGATGCCGATCGCCAACAGCCATTCCGAGCCCTGCGTGAGAAATCCGGGATTGTCGGCGATGCGTGAACCCACGTCGAAGACGAGGCTGCACGCCCACGCCCCGATGGGGATCGTCACCGCAATCGGATGGAACGGGTGCCCGTAGGGACCGGCCAAAACGTTGCTGACCGGCCTTTTTGCATCGTGTAGCCGCGTGGCCATGCCCACCTCCGGGACCATTTGACCAATTAATGCTAGTTTTATTGGATGCGGCCGGTCAACAGCCGAAAAAACGAGCGGGACTCCATCCGGGCCGTCGCCGCTCTCGACGAGGGGGTGCGTCGGCGGCTGTTCGACTTCGTGCGCTCGGCGCGCCGCCCGATCAGCCGGGACGAGGCCGCGGCGGCGGCGGGGATCTCACGTAACCTGGCCGCCTTTCATCTGGATCGGCTCGTCGATGCCGGACTGCTGCGCTTTCGGTTCCGCCGTGAGGGCGCGCCGCGGGTGGGCCGGCGGCCCAAGGTGTACGAGCCGGTGGCCGAGGCGATCCGGATCAGCATTCCGGAACGCCGGCACGAACTGCTTGCCGAGATTCTGGTCGAGGCGGTGCTCGGTGAGAACAGCGACGCCTCGGCGCCGAAGGCCGCGGCCGATGCCGCTCGTCGGCGCGGTCATGCCGCGGGGGCGGCGCTGCGCACTGTTCTGCCGGCCGAAACACGGGAAGCCGAGCATGGACTGGAAACGGCCGAAAAGATCATTACCGATTACGGATTCGAACCGGATCGGATAAGCCCGCTCTGTGTTCGGCTGCGCAATTGTCCATTTCATCCGATCGCCCAGCGCGCACCCGAATTGGTGTGCGGGCTGAATCACGCTTTCATGCAAGGCATCCTCGAGGGGCTGGGCCTGACGACGGTCGCAGCCGTGCTTTCTCCTGGCGCCGGGGAATGTTGCGTCGAACTCCGCTGCGCGGTGAGCAAGAGCCCTGAATAGTATTTGAATAGTATTTGAATAGTATTGCGCCCTCAGGGTTTCGCTCCCGTTGCGGCGCCGAGGAATCGCACCACGGCGGCGATCGCCGGGGAGCTGAGCAAGACGGAATAGTGATCGGCGTCGACGTCGATCACGCTGGCATCAACGGCCCCGGCAAGAAACCGCGCGGCGTCGTCGCGCGTGACCACCAGCCCGCCGTCCGGTGCCATGGGCCGCTTTGCCCGGATCACCAGGACCGCGCAGGCCAATTGCTGCCACAGGCGATAGACGTCGTGTGCCGCCGCGTTCGCGCTATCCTCGGCCACGGCGCCCGGGTCGGTGCGCACCCGCACACCGTCGTCGAAGGGTTCGAGCTCCCACGCAAAGTAGTTGTCCCAGAACTCATTCCATTGCGCAATAATTCCACTGCCCCGCACGTAGGACAGCGCGGCTCCCGCTGACGGGTAGGTACGGCCCAGCCGGCTCACGGATTGCGCGACGGAGCGCAATGCAGCGGGTTCGGGCGTGCCGAGAGCATCGAGGAGCGCAAGCCGCCGGCACCGGCGCGGAAACCGGGCGGCCAGCATCATCCCCAGGAAACCCCCCATGGAGTGCCCGATCACGTCGAACGATTCCAACCCGAGGAGATCGGCGATCTCCGCCAGATCACGGACGTGGGAGTCCCAGCCATAGGAACCGGGCGGGGTGATTTCGCTGCGACCGCGACCGCGTAAATCCACGCTCACCACGCGGTGACCCGCATCCGTCAACGCCGGCACGAATCGGTCGAACGATCGGCAATTGGCAGACAGGCCAGGCACGCACAGAATTGTGCGATTAAGCGGGAGGCCGTGCGATTCCACATGCAGAACACCGGATGTCAGTCGAACCCGGGTGCTGGTCAAGGTGTCACCCACCGGTGCCCGGCGGCGGCAAGGGTGTGCGGACGGGAGCGTCTCACGGTGGGCCATTATCCGCCGCCATCCGATGGCGATCACCGGCTAGACTGAAAATACTGCACAGCAACCGCGATTCGGGCGGATGTCGAGATATCGATGGGCCACTTCTCGCGACGGGACGCGCCTGCGGGTCTGGGACAACGAGGGCAGCGGAGTTCCCGTGCTGATCTCCAACGGGCTGGGCACGCCGCACCACGCCTGGCCCGCCATCAACCGGCAGACCGATCGCTACCGGGTGATGACGTGGGACTATCGCGGTTTGGGAGGGTCGGACCGCCCCGCCGACGAGTCCCGGATCAGTATCGCCGACCACGCCGATGACCTCTTCGCGGTTCTCGACCACTACGGCGTCGACCGTGCGGTGGTGATCGGGTGGTCGGCGGGCGTCAACGTCGCATTCGAGGCCGCCCTGCGCGAGCCCCGGCGGATCGCCGGTGTGCTCGCCGTCGCCGGTGTCCCCGGGGGGACTTTCGAGGCGCTGCTGCACCCGCTGCCACGCTTTCTGCGCCCACGTGCCGGACGGGTGGGGGCACACCTGATGCGCTATCTGGGGCCGGTCCTCAATCGGCTGGGCGACGGCTTGCCCGGCACCCCCGAACATGGATTTGACCTCCGCGGAGCGCCGACGCTCGGGCTCGACCTGATTCACGGTGACATCCTGCTGCAGGTGTTGCGGCAATTCGCCAACCATGATTGGCCCTGGTATTCCCGCCTGGCCCGCGCGGTCGGCGACCATCCGCCCATCGACCCCGGTGCCATCAACATGCCGGTCACCTATGTGGCGGGCACCTGGGACGCGATCACCTCGGCCGAACGAATGCGGGCGGTGAGCAAGCAGACGCCCGGCAGCCGTTACGTCGAACTCCCGGCCACCCACTTCGTGCCGCTGCAGTTTCCCGAGCGCATGTCAGCCGAGCTCAACAGTCTGATCGCCCGATGCCGGCTGTGATGAGCGCAAAAAGTCGGCGATAACCGGGCCGACTTCCGCGACCCGATCCACCACACAGAAGTGCCCTCCTCCACGCACCCGATGCAGCCGGGCGTGGGGAATCCGGGAGGCAAGAATGTCGGCATTCTCCGGCGGGGCCACCGCGTCCGCGGTGCCGGTGATCACCAGGACCTGCTGGGGCAGCCCCGGCAGCCACGGCAGGCTGGACCACAGCCAAGTGGCCGCCATCCGCTGGACGAGCTCGTCTGGGCGCACACCGTCTGACCAGCCGACACCGAATTCGCGCCACACCGTGCGCGCCCACCGCCAAGCCCACCAGTGCGGCAGCAACCCGAGGGGGGCGGGCGGCGTATCCTGCGCCTCCTCCTGGATCGCCTGCCACCAGCTCAACGGGCTGCTCGGTATCGCGCCCAGCCCACAGATAGTGGCCACCAGGATCAGCCCCCGGACCCGCGCGGGCATGTCGTGGGCAAGTTGTTGAGCGACCATCCCGCCGAATGAGAACCCCAGCACGTGGGCGCACTCGATGCCCAGTTCGTCGAGTGCGTCGCTGACCAGTGCCGCGAATTCGGCCATCGTCAGCACCGGTCGCCAGTCGGCAACATCCGGCCGCCCGGGTAACGCCAACTCGATACGCTCGAAACCGTTGAGATATCGCTGCAGCGGTTGCCACGTCGCCGGGGATCCGGCGATTCCGTTCAGCAGCAGCACCGGCGGGCCGGCGCCGCTTCGCCGTAGCCACAGGCGGCGCCCGCCCACGCGGACGAACCCCGCCGATTCCGTCATCACGTCGCGAGCGGGTGACGACGGGATCGGATGCGCCGAGCGCGCGCACGGCTAGGCACTCACCAATTCCTTCACCGATGGGCTTATCAGGGCGTTTAACCGATAGTGGCACCGAACATGATAGACATGCCGGCGGCTATCACAGCCTGGGCCAAGGCCGAGTGACCCGGCGGCCCGCATTCGCTCGCGTGGGGCCGACGTTTCGGATTCCTGCGTGTCCGGACGACCCGGGACATCCAGAACACCGCCGCCAGCGCAAAGCCGAGGGTTCCGATCCAGTTCACCGCGCTGACCCAGCTGGGAGACGCACCGCCGGCGGACATGTTCATCCGGGCTATGTCCATGCCGGGCATCGGGGTATCCAGCGAAGCCCGATGCTGGGTGCCCGATCGGACCGGGAGCAGATGACCGTTCATGAGCGCATACATCCACGCCATCGCCAGCATCATCAGACCGTGATATCCGCACACCCCGCGCTGGGTCGCGGTGCGGGCCGTAGCGATGGCCGTCGCCGCAAACCACATGGCGGCGAGCAGGAAAAACACCGCGGGCCCGGTCGTCGGGAACCCCGCGCTCCAGGGCCAGGCCATCACCGCCATCGCCACCGCCATCACGAAATGCAAGCCATGGTCGACGACCGACGTCCACGGTCGGCGTTCGGTGAGGATCGTCAATCCGCTTTCGGCGGCTCCCAGCACGAACAATCCGGTGACCATCCAACGAAGCAACAGGTCATGGATCATCCAAAGTTGGCCGCTCTTGTCGGGTTTTTGGGGGAGTGATGCGCTTGAGAATCGCTTCCGAATCGGTGGTTGCCGTGCTTACTGTATCCAAGATCGATCTGATGCCCGGCTAAGACTCGCGCCCGAAGCGGCGCAGCCGCAGCGAGTTGCTCACCACGCTGACCGAGGAGAATCCCATCGCCGCGCTGGCGATGATCGGGTTGAGCAACCCCAGTGCGGCCAGGGGGATGGCGGCGGCGTTGTAGCCGAACGCCCACCCGAGGTTTTGATGGATGGTGCGCAGGGTGCGCCGGGAGAGCTCGATCGCGCGCACCACACCGTCGAGCCGGCCGGACATCAGCGTGATGTCGGAGGCCTCGATGGCCACATCGGTGCCGGTGCCGATGGCGATCCCCAGATCGGCCTGCACTAGTGCGGGGGCGTCGTTGACGCCGTCGCCGACCATCGCCACCCTGCGGCCCTCGTCTTGCAGCCGGCGAATCTCGCGCACCTTGTCGGCCGGCAACACCTCGGCCAGCACCCGCTCGATGCCGACCTGCCCGGCGATCGCGGCCGCCGTGCGGGCGTTATCCCCGGTGATCATGGCGACCTGCAGCCCCAGGGCGTGCAGCCGGCGCACCACCTCGGCGGCCTCGTCTTTGATCGTGTCGGCCACCGCGAGCACCCCCACAACCCGCCCGTCAGCCCCGACGAACACCGCGGTGCGCTCCTGCTCTTCGAGCTCCTCGGCCGCCGCGGCCAGATGCTCGGGCAGCAGGCAACCGTGCTCCTCGACCAGGGGGCGCCGCCCGACACACACCGGCCGCCCGTCGACCTCGGCGCGCATCCCCAGCCCCGCGCGGTTGGCGAACCCCGTGGCGGCCGGGATCTGCAGCCCCCGCTCGCGGGCGGCCGCGACGATCGCCGCGCCGATGGGATGCTCCGAGCCCGACTCCACCGCCGCGGCCAGCCGCAGCACCCGATCCGCCTGGTGCCGGTCATCGGCGATCACATCGGTGAGCCGCATCCGCCCGCGGGTGAGGGTACCGGTCTTGTCGAACACCACGGTGTCGATCTTCTTCGACCCCTCCAGCACCTCGGCGCCCTTGATCAGGATGCCCAGGTCCGCTCCCCGGCCGGTGCCCACCATGATCGCCGTGGGGGTGGCCAAACCCAGCGCGCACGGGCAGGCGATGATCAGCACCGCGATCGCCGCACTCATCCCACCCACCGGGTTGGCGGCGACCAGCGCCCACTCGGCGAACGTCAACGCCGCGACGGCCCCGACGGCCGGCACGAACACCGCCGAGACCCGGTCGGCCAGCCGCTGCACCGGGGCCTTGCCGGCCTGGGCCTGCTCGACCAGGCGCACGATCTGCGCCAGCGCGGTGTCGGATCCGACGGCGGTGGCGCGCACGGTCAGCAGCCCATCGGTGTTGACCGTCGCCCCGGCAACGTGATCCCCCACCGCTTTATCCACCGGCACCGACTCGCCGGTCAGCATCGACTCGTCCACGGCGGCGTGCCCGTCGATGACCTCGCCGTCGACGGGGATCTTCTCCCCCGGGCGTACCACCACCACGTCCCCCACCCGGACCCGCTCGACGGGCACCAGGCGCTCCTGGCCGTCGACGAGCAGCCGGGCCTCCTTGGCGCCCATCTCCAGCAGCTTGCTGATCGCCTCCGACGCTTTACCACGGGCCCGGGCCTCGAAGTAGCGGCCCAGCGTCAGGAACGCGATGATCAACGCCGCGGTGTCGAAAAACAGCGGACCCCCGGTGAACAGCTCACGGGTGGAGTAGCCGAACGCGGTCAGGGTGCCCAGCGTGATCAGCGTGTCCATGCTTCCCGCACTGAGCGCCAGTGCCCGCTGGGTGGCGACCCGGAGAAACGGCCACCCGGCCACGAACTGCACCGGTATCGTCGCGGCGAATGCCACCCACCGTGCCCACGGGTGTCCGCAAAAGAACATGGTCAAGGCAAACACCAGCAGCCCCAGGGGCCAGGCCAGCCACACCCGCCAGAACCACGCGCGCTCGTCACGCCTACTTTGCTCACGCGGAGACGGCGGGGTCTCGGTGACCGGTTCGAGGTGATAGCCGATGTGATCGATCACCTGCTGCAGCCGCTCGATATCCACCTCACCGGGCCGGTAATCGACGTGCGCGATGCCGGTGGCGAAGTTCACCTCGGCACCGGCCACCCCGGGCTGCTTGGCCAACGTCCGTTGCACGCGCGCCGCGCACGACCCGCAGGTCATGCCCTCCACCGCGAACTCGACCTGCTGCGTCGGGGCAAGGCCGCTCGCTTGGGCGTGCCGGAAAGCTTCGGTCACCATGCGGATTCACCCCTGGGAGGCGGAGCCGGGACGGTCCTACGGTGGCTTCGCCCACAACACCCGAGCGGACCATCCGGGCCCAGCCGCCTGCGATGCCCGAGGGTACCCTCGGGCCGGCTACTTTGCCGGGCGCGGGCAGGCATGCCGCTCCTTTCGTGCCGGTCTCGTGTCAGGGTTAGCTGGACAACGCTACGGGCAGCGGGTTGGCGTAAGGTTGGCCCCGGCTGCGCGGCGGCGCACCGGGCATCATCGTTCGAGATCGTTCGAGGTGGCCGGGCGGCCCGCTTAACCAACTTTTAACCAACCCTGTCCGGCGAGAATCCTGGTCAACGCAGTAGTGGGTGCTGCGCAAATTGCAGGGCATGTGCAAGCGAGGAGCCAAGATGATTTACGCCAAGCCCGGTACCGAGGGAAGCATTGTCGACTTCGCCCCGCGGTATGAAAACTTCATTGGCGGCAAGTGGGTACCGCCCGTCGAGGGCCGTTATTTCGAGAATCCGTCGCCGGTCGATGGCAAGACGTTCTGCGAGGTCCCGCGATCGTCGGCGGCCGACATCGACCTGGCGCTCGACGCCGCGCACGCTGCGGCGGACAAGTGGGGCAAGACACCCGTTGCCGAGCGGTCGAGGCTGCTGAACAAGATCGCCGACCGGATCGAGGAGCATCTCGAAGAGCTGGCGGTGGCCGAGACCTGGGAAAAGGGCAAGCCGGTGCGCGAGGAGCTGGCCGCTGACCTGCCGCTGACCGTCGACCAGTTCCGCTACTTCGCCAGCGTCATCCGCGCGCAAGAAGGCGGCATCTCTGAAATCGACGAAAACACCGTCGCGTATCACTTCCACGAGCCGCTGGGCGTGGTCGGCCAGATCATCCCATGGAACTTCCCGATTCTGATGGGCGCCTGGAAACTCGCACCCGCCCTGGCGGCCGGTAACTGCGCCGTGCTCAAGCCCGCCGAGCAGACCCCGGTGTCGATCCTGAAAGTAATGGAGGTGATCGGCGATTTGCTGCCACCGGGGGTGGTGAACGTCGTCAACGGCTTCGGTGTCGAGGCCGGCAAGCCACTAGCCTCCAGCCCGCGGGTGGCCAAGGTGGCGTTCACCGGGGAGACCACCACCGGGCGGCTGATCATGCAATACGCCAGCGAGAACATTATCCCGGTCACGTTGGAGCTGGGTGGCAAGAGTCCGAACATCTTCCTGCCGGACGTGATGGCGGCCGACGACGCGTTCCTGGACAAGGCCGTCGAGGGCTTCGTGATGTTCGCGCTTAACCAGGGTGAGGTGTGCACCTGCCCGTCGCGCGCGCTGATCCACTCGTCGATCTACGACGAGTTCATCGCTCGCTGCCTGGAACGCACCAAGGCGATCAAGGGCGGCAGCCCGCTGGACACCGACACCATGATCGGGGCCCAGGCCAGCAACGACCAGTACGAGAAGATCCTGTCCTACATCGACATCGGCAAGAAGGAAGGCGCCGAGCTCCTTCTCGGGGGCAACCCACGGCAGGTTCCCGAGTACCCGGGCGGCTACTACATCGAGCCGACGGTCTTCAAGGGCACCAACGACATGCGGATCTTCCAGGAGGAGATCTTCGGTCCGGTGGTGTCGGTGACCACGTTCGACTCCACCGAGGAAGCGCTGAAAATAGCCAACGACACCCTCTACGGGCTGGGCGCGGCGGTGTGGACGCGGGACATCAACACCGCCTACCGGATGGGTCGTGAGATCAAGGCCGGCCGGGTGTGGGTCAACTGCTACCACGAATACCCCGCGCATGCGGCGTTCGGCGGGTACAAGAAGTCCGGCATCGGGCGGGAAACCCACAAGATGATGCTGGAGCACTACCAGCAGACCAAGAACCTGCTGGTCAGCTACTCACCGAACAAGCTGGGGTTCTTCTGATGGCGACCGGCACGTCCCGGGTCGACATCACACCGGCCGCCGAGGCAGTGCTGCGTCGCCTGATCGAGCAGCACGGACCGCTGATGTTTCATCAGTCGGGCGGGTGCTGTGACGGCAGCGCGCCGATGTGCTACCCGCGGGGCGAATTCCGCGTCGGCGCTTCGGACGTGCTACTCGGCACGGTCGGCGCGGACGACACCCCGTTCTGGATGAGTGGCGACCAGTACGAGTACTGGAAACACACCCACCTCACCGTGGATGTCGTCGAGGGCCGCGGCAGCGGGTTCTCGCTGGAGGCCCCCGAGGGGGTGCGGTTTCTGATTCGGTCGAGGCTTTTGACCGACGAGGAGTTCGAGGCCCAGATCGCCGCGGCGTCGGCCGACCGCAGCGCCAGTGGGTGATCACGAGAGAGGAGCAAGATCGCGCGGCCACACCGTGGCCGGGTGGCAGCCGAAACGCACACCGCAAATCCCCGAGGCGAACCGTCTCCGCGGAAACGCTGGGCCAGCAGCCGGTGAGCGCTGGCCCAGCGTTTCCGGCCAAGTGGGACGAGTCCAGATAGCGGCACTTTCGTCGCGGCGGCGCAGCTGCGGGTGACCCGAGACGCGATGGGCACGATCCCGAGGCTCAACCGGCGGGCGCGGTTTGGCCCTCAACAGACAACGGGAAGTTCAGTCACCGGCGGGCCTTGAGGTCCGTGGGTGGGTTCGATGTGAGCCACAGCCGAAAGACTGTGGGCGGCCAAACCGGTGAAAGGAGAGCAACGGATGAAAACCAAAGCGGCGGTGCTGTTCGAGGGCGGTAAGCCCTTCGAGATCGTCGAACTCGACCTTGATGGGCCGCGAAGCGGTGAGGTGCTGATCAAATACACGCACGCCGGCCTGTGCCATTCCGATTTGCACCTCACCGATGGTGATCTTCCGCCCCGGTTCCCGATCGTCGGCGGGCACGAGGGCGCGGGAATCATCGAGGACGTCGGCGAGGGTGTCACCAAGGTCAAGCCGGGTGATCATGTGGTGTGCAGCTTCATCCCCAACTGTGGACGGTGCCGTTACTGCGCGACCGGCCGTTCCAGCTTGTGCGACATGGGCGCGACCATCCTCGAGGGCTGCATGCCGGACGGGACGTTCCGGTTCCATTTGGGCGATGCCGACTTCGGCGCGATGTGCATGCTGGGCACCTTCGCCGAGCGGGCGACGATCTCCGAGCATTCGGTGGTAAAAGTCGACGACTGGCTGCCCCTGGAGAGCGCGGTGCTGGTGGGTTGCGGGGTACCGACCGGGTGGGGAAGCGCCAACTACGCCGGCGCCGTGCGCGCCGGTGACACGACGGTGGTGTACGGCATCGGCGGGGTCGGGATCAACGCCGTGCAGGGCGCGAAGCATGCGGGCGCGAAGTACGTGATCGCCGTCGACCCGGTCGAGTTCAAACGCGAGACCGCGCTGAAGTTCGGCGCCACGCACGCGTTCGCGACGGCGGCCGAGGCGGCGGCAAAGATCACCGAACTGACCTGGGGGCAGATGGCCGATCAGGCCATCATCACCGTCGGCACCGTCGATGAGCAGGTGGTCAGTGACGCCTTCAACGCCATCGGCAAGGGCGGCACGGTGGTGATCACCGGGCTGGCGAACCCGGAGAAACTGACCGTGCACGTGTCCGGCTGCGTGATGACGCTTTACGAGAAGACGATCAGGGGTTCCCTGTTCGGGTCGGCCAATCCCCAGTACGACATCGTGAAGTTGCTGCGGCTCTACGACGCCGGTCAGCTCAAGCTGGACGAGCTGATCACCAAGAAGTACACCCTTGAGCAGGTGAACGAGGGCTATCAGGATTTGCGGGACGGCAAGAACATCCGGGGGGTCATCGTCCATGCCACCTGAGCCGAGCTACGCGTCGGGACCCGCGGATGTCCCGCTGCTCGGTGACACGATCGGTGACAATCTAGACCGCGCGTCGCGGGCGTTCGCCGCCCGCGACGCGCTGGTCGAATGCTGGACGGGCCGGCGCTGGACGTATCGGGAGCTGGTCGCGGAGATCGACGCGCTGGCACTCGGCCTCCTCGGATACGGGATTAACAAGGGTGACCGGGTGGGCATCTGGGCGCCCAACTGCGCGGAGTGGACCATCACCCAGTACGCGACGGCGAAGATCGGGGCGATCCTGGTCAACATCAACCCCGCGTATCGCGTTCACGAACTGGAGTATGTCCTCAACCAGGCCGGCGTCAGCCTGTTGATCGCGGCGGAGAAGTTCAAGACTTCGGACTACGCCCGGATGATCGATGACGTCCGGCCGCGATGCGCGGCGCTCGGACAGGTGGTGTTACTCGGGAGCGACGAGTGGCGGGCGCTGCTCGACGCCGGCCGGCGGGCCGACCCCGCGCAGCTGTCGCAGGTGGGCAAGACCCTCGGTGCCGACGACCCGATCAACATCCAATACACGTCGGGCACCACCGGGTTTCCGAAGGGCGCCACGCTGAGCCACCACAACATCCTCAACAACGCCTTTTTCGTCGGGGAGACCTGCGGCTACACGCAGGCCGACCGGATCTGCATCCCGGTGCCGTTCTACCACTGTTTCGGCATGGTCCTGGGCAACCTGGCGGCGACGAGCCACGGCGCCTGCATGGTGCTGCCGGCGCCGTCGTTCGACCCGCGCGCCACCCTTCAGGCCGTCCAAGACGAGCGCTGCACCTCGCTTTACGGCGTGCCCACGATGTTCATCGCCGAACTGGCCGAACCCGGTTTCGATGACTTTGACCTGGCCAGCCTGCGCACCGGAATCATGGCCGGCTCGCCGTGCCCGGTGGAGGTGATGAAACAAGTCATCGAACGCATGGGCATCACCGAGATCACGATCTGCTACGGCATGACCGAAACCTCACCGGTCTCGACGCAGACTAGCTCCGCGGATTCCATCGACCGGAGAGTGTCCACCGTGGGGCGGGTGCACCCGCACCTGGAGATCAAGATCGTCGACCCGCAAAGCGGGCTCACGGTGCCCCGGGGCACGCCCGGCGAATTATGCACCCGCGGATACTCGGTGATGCTGGGCTACTGGGAGCGGCCCGATTTGACCGCCGAGGTGATCGACGCCGCTCGCTGGATGCATACCGGGGACTTGGCGATCATGGACTCCGAGGGTTATGTGAGCATCGTCGGGCGGATCAAGGACATGGTGATCCGCGGCGGTGAGAACATCTATCCGCGTGAGATCGAAGAGTTTCTGCATACCCATCCCGATATCGTGGATGCGCAGGTGATTGGGGTTCCGGATCCCCGATACGGGGAGGAGCTCATGGCGTGGGTCCGGATCCGGGAAGGGGCCCCGCCGCTGACCGCCGAGGCCCTGCGGGCCTTCGCCGAGGGCAAGCTGGCGCATTACAAAATCCCGCGCTACGTCCACGTCGTCGACGCCTTTCCGATGACCGTCACCGGCAAGGTCCGCAAAGTCGAGATGCGCGAGATCGCGATCGAAATGCTCGGCCGGCGCCCGTCGTAGCTCGATCGCCCGGCGGCCGCCGGCCCCGGCCGCTTCTCGCCCGGCGGCCGGCTTTCAGAATCGCCTGGTCTCGGTGGCCGAGGTGCAGCTGCGGGCATCGCGTGAGCGTAGCAGTTGCGCGTAATAGTGGTCACAAACCCATAACAGCCGCTATGCTCCCAACCACGCCGAGTCGGGTGCTCGTGACCGAAACCCCGGCGCGGCTAATAAGTCGATACTGAACCAACCTCTAACCAACCTTGCGGTGCGAATGTGTGGCGCCGCGCACGGGGTGAGTTCGTGCCGACGCTGGTGCGATGACAGGATGGACGACCGGGCAACGAGTCGGTGGTCACCCGCCGAGACGGGCAAGGAGGGGACAGGTGCGGCATCACACGGCAGTGGGTGTCGGTGTGGGAGGCCTCCGATCGTGAGGGCACAGCGATGACGGCGCCGAGCGGGGCCGCCACCTATGCCGGTGGTCGGCTGAAGGAACCGGTCGCGCTGGTGGGTGGTTTCGCGCGGATGTGCGCGCTGACCGGCAAGGCGCTGTTCCGCTGGCCACTGGAATGGCGGGAGCTGGTTGAGCAGTGCTGGTTCCTGCTGAGTGTCACCTTGTTGCCGACCATCATGGCCTCGATTCCGCTGACCGTGCTCTTGACCTTCACGCTGAACGTGCTGCTCGCCGAGTTCGGCGCGGCCGATATCTCAGGTGCGGGCGCAGCCATCGGCGCGGTCACCCAACTGGGCCCGCTCACCACGGTGCTGGTGATCGCCGGCGCCGGTTCCACCGCCATCTGCGCCGACTTGGGCGCCCGCACCATCCGTGAGGAGATCGACGCCATGGAGGTGATGGGCATCGACCCCATCCACCGGCTGGTGGTGCCCCGGGTGGTCGCCGCGACTGTGGTTTCCGGCTTGCTCAACAGCCTGGTCGTCATCGTCGGGCTGGTCGGCGGGTTTCTCTTCAGCGTGTATCTCCAGCACGTTTCGGCGGGCTCATTCCTGTCCACGCTAACCCTGCTGACCGGGCTGCCCGAGGTGGTCATCGCCACGGTCAAGGCCGTGACGTTCGGGCTGATCGCCGGCCTGGTGGGCTGCTACCGGGGGCTGACGGTCTCGGGCGGCGCCAAAGGCGTCGGCACCGCCGTAAACGAGACCATCGTGTTGTGCGTGGTCGCGTTGTACGCGGTCAATGCGATTCTCACCACCATCGGCGTGCGGTTCGGGACGGCGCACTGAGATGGCCAACGCTCCCGTTCTGCGCGCACGCTTCCCGCGTCTTGCCGCCGGCCTTGACCACTACGCCGGAAGCCCGGCCAGGTTCCTGGACGCCTTCGGGCGGATGGTGTGGTTCTCCCTGGTGAGCCTGGGCCAGATCGCGTTCACGCTGCGCCGGTACCGCGCGGAGACGCTGCGGTTGATCGCTCAGATCGGCATGGGTACCGGCGCGCTGGCGGTTGTGGGTGGCACCGTCGCCATCGTCGCCTTCGTGACGCTGGCCGGTGCGTCGCTGGTCGCGATCCAGGGCTTCGCGTCACTGGGCAACATCGGCGTCGGCGTGTTCACCGCGTTTTTCGCCGCGCTGGTCAACGTGCGCATCGCCGCGCCGGTGGTCACCGGAATCGCGCTGGCGGCCACGGTCGGCGCCGGTGCCACCGCCGAACTGGGGGCGATGCGCATCAGCGAGGAGATCGACGCGCTGGAGGTGATGGGGGTCAAGTCGATCGCTTATCTGGCGTCCACCCGGATGATTGCCGTGATCGTGGTGATCGGCCCGCTGTACGCGTTGGCGATGCTCATGGCGTTCCTGTCCCCGCAGCTGGTCACCACGGGGTTGTACGGACAGCCCACCGGCACCTACAACCACTACTTCCGGACGTTTCTGCGGCCCGACGACGTGCTGTGGTCCTTCGTCGAGGCCGTCATCATCGCGCTGCTGGTGATGATCACCCACTGCTACTACGGTTACACCGCCGCGGGTGGCCCGGTCGGCGTCGGCGAAGCCGTCGGCCGGTCCATGCGCTTCTCGCTGGTAGCGGTGGTGGCAGTGGCCATGCTCGGCTCGTTGGCGCTTTACGGTGTCAACCCGAACTTCAACCTCACGGTGTAGGTGCCATGACGACACAGATCACCGCGGTACCGCAGCGAACCCCGCCGTATAAGACCGTGGCCGCCGTCGCGCTGGCGGTGCTCACCCTCATCGGCGTCCTCATCTATGTGCAGTTTCGGGGCGGTTTCACGCCGAAGGCGCCGTTGACGCTGGTGGCCGACCGGGCGGGCCTGCTGGTGGGCCCGGGGTCGAAGGTGACCCTCAACGGCGTCCGGATCGGTCAGGTGGCGAACATCGCCGAGATCGATCGTGACGGCAAGCCGGCGGCGAAGTTCACCCTGGACGTGTCACCGCAGTATCTGCCGCTGATTCCCGACAATGTGGTCGCCGCGATCAAGGCGACCACATTGTTCGGCGAGAAGTACGTGGCGCTGCACTCGCCAAAGCACCCGGGACCGCCGATCACCAGCGGCACCGTGATCGACGCCAGGTCGGTGACCACCGAGATCAACACGGTGTTTGAGACCCTGACCGCCATCGCGCAGTCGGTGGATCCGGTCAAGCTGAACCTGACGCTGGGCGGCGCCGCGGAGGCCCTGTCCGGGCTCGGCGACAAATTCGGCAACTCGCTGATCAACGGCGACAGGTTTCTCGACAACCTCAACCCGCGGATGAGCCAGCTGCACCACGATGTGCACCAGCTAGGGCGGGTGGTCGATGTCCTGGCCGACGCGTCTCCGGATCTGTGGAGCTTTCTGGCCAACATCAGCACCACGGCGCGCACCCTCAATGAGCAGCAAAAGGATCTGGATGCCACGCTGCTGGCGGCCACCGGTTTCGCCAACACCGGTGCCGACGTGCTGGACCGCAGCCGCCAGCACCTGGTGCAGACGCTGACCGAGCTGGTTCCCACCACCGGCCTGCTCGACACCTACAGCCCCGAGCTGTTCTGCACCATCCGCAACGCCGCGGAGGTGGCGCCCGCGGTCGCCAACACCGAAGCCGGCAACGGATATTCCGTCCGGGTGCACACCCAGGTCGTCGGCGGCCTGAACCCCTACGTCTATCCCGACAACTTGCCCCGGGTCAACGCCCGCGGGGGCCCCGGCGGGGCGCCGGGCTGCTGGCAGAAGATCACCCGCGATCTGTGGCCGGCACCGATGCTGCTGATGGATACCGGCGCCAGTATCGCTCCCTACAACCATTTCGAGATCGGCACGCCGTGGGCGATCGAATACGTGTGGGGCCGTCAGATGGGGGAGTACACGATCAACCCATGAACATCACTCCGAGCGCGATCAAACTCGCTGTTGTTTCCGTGGTGTTGCTGGCCTTCACCGCGATCACCGTGGTGGTGTTTGGCCAGGTCCGATTCGAGAACACCGTCGGGTACTCCGCGGAGTTCTCCTCGGCCAGCGGGTTGCGTCCCGGCCAGTTCGTGCGGGCCTCCGGAGTGGAGGTCGGCAAGGTCAAAAACGTGCGACTGGTCGACGGCGACAGGCGGGTGCGGGTGGACTTCGACGTCGACCGGTCGCTTCCGCTGTATCAGTCGACCACCGCGCACATCCGCTACGCCAACCTGATCGGCGATCGCTACCTGGAGCTCCAGCGCGGCACCGGCGAGGGCGCCGACCGGCGGTTGCCGGCGGGCGGGTTTATTCCGCTGGCGCGCACCGCCCCGGCCCTGGATCTCGACGCGCTGATCGGCGGTTTCCGGCCGGTGTTCCGGGCGCTGGATCCGCAGAAGGTGAACACCATCGCCTCGGCGATCATCACGGTGTTTGAGGGGCAGGGCGGAACGATCAACGACATCCTGGACCAGACCGCGCGGCTCACCTCCGCCCTGGCCGACCGGGATGAGGCGATCGGCTCGGTGGTGAAGAACCTGAACACCGTGCTGGACACTATCGTCAAACACGCGGGAGAGGCCGACGCGACCGTCGTCAAACTCGAGACGCTGATCACCGGGCTGTCGGATCAGGCGAACCCGATCGCACAGAGCGTGGCGAACTTAAGCGATGCCACCGGTCAGCTGAACGGCCTGCTGGCGGAGAACCGGCCCCTGCTGCAGAAGACGGTCTCATCCGCGCAGGGCGTCTTGCAGCCGCTGGTCGACCAGGCCGACCGCCTCGACGATCTGGCCCATAAATTGCCGACCGCGCTCACCCTCATCGGACGCAGCGCCGGCACCTACGGCGACTTCGTCAACCTCTACATCTGTGACCTCACGCTCACGCTGAACGGCCTGCAGCCCGGCGGCCCGGTCCGCACGGTCAGGCTTTTTCAGCAGCCGACCGGAAGGTGCACACCGCAATGAGGGCACTTGAGCCGGCAAACCGGGTGCGGACCGGGACCATTGCGATCATCCTGGCGGTGCTGGCCACGGCGGTGGGCCAGAGCTTCACCAGTGTGCCGATGCTGGCCGCGCAGCCCCGTTACTACGGGGAATTCAAGGATTCGGGCGGGTTGCACGTCGGCGACAAGGTGCGCATCACCGGGGTGGACGTCGGCACGGTGCAGGACTTGAAGATCGCCACCGGCCACGTGGTGATCGGGTTTACCGCCGGCGACCACACCATCGGCACCAAGAGCCGGTTGTCGGTCCGCACCGACACCATTTTGGGCAGGAAGCTGCTGGAGATCGAACCGGGCGGCGGTGAGCGGCTACGCCCCGGCGGGACGTTGCGGTTGGGTCAAACCACGACGCCCTACCAGATCTATGACGCGTTCTTCGACGCCACCAAGGCCGCCTCCGGCTGGGATATCAACACCGTCAAGCAATCACTGCACGTGCTGTCGCAGACGGTCGACCAGACCTATCCGCACCTAAGTGCCGCGCTCAACGGGGTGCAACGCTTCGCCGACACCGTGGGCAAGCGCGATGAGCGCGTTCAGCATCTCATCGGTGAGACCAGCAAGGTGGCCGGCGTGCTCGGGGTGCACGGCGAGCAGCTCAACCGGCTGCTGGTGAACGCCCAGACCCTGCTGGTGGCCATCAACCAGCGGGAACAGGCGGTGTCCGCGCTGCTGGGCAATCTGCGCGCGGTCTCCGCACAGGTTCAAGGGCTGATCACCGATAACCCCAACCTGAATACCGTGCTCCGGCAGGTGAACACGGTCAGTGACGTGCTGGTCAAGCGCAAGGACGATCTCCGGGCCGCGGTCACCGAACTCGGCCAATTCGTCGCGTCGCTGTCGGAGGTGGTGTCGTCGGGACCCTATGTCAAGATGGCGACCTACAACTTCATCCCGTCGTACCAGATGATGCAGCCATGGGTTGACGCCGCGTTCAAGAAACGTGGCATCGACCCGGAGGAGTTCTGGCGCAACGCCGGGCTGCCGGCGTTCCGCTACCCGGATCCCAACGGCACCCGGTTCCCCAACGGCGCGCCGCCGCCCGCACCACCGGTGCTGGAAGGCACCCCGGACCATCCGGGACCGGCCGTCCCGCCGGGAACGGCGTGTTCCTACGCGCCGGCGCCGGGCGACTTCCCGCGGCCGGGGAACCCGCTGCCATGCAGGGGCGTGGACACCGCGCCGTTCGGCGGCGTTTTCCCGGCGCCGATCGACGTGCTGACGTCGCCGCCGAACCCGAACGGCCTGCCGCCCACCCCGGGGATTCCCATCGCCGGGCGACCGGGTGAGCCGGCGCCGGACGTGCCGGGCACCCCGGTGCCGCTGCCGCCGAACGCGCCTCCGGGCGCGCGCACCGAACACCTGGCGCCGGCCGGACCGACACCACCGCTGTCAACCTTCGCGCCCATGCTGCCGCCGGGGCCACCTGCGCCTCCGGGGCCCGGGCCGCAGTTGCCGGCCCCGTTTATCACCCCGGAAGGGACGGGTGGCAGCGGCGTCACGGGAGGTAGCCAGAATTGAGCACGATCTTTGACCGCGGCGGGTTGCGGCGGTTACGCGGCAAGTCGGTCGTCGTCGCCGCGCTGGCGGTGGCGGTGGTTCTGGCGGTCGGTTTCGTGGCCCGGCTGGGGTATCAGAAACTGACGACCAACACCATCGTCGCCTACTTCACCCAGGCGATCGCCCTGTATCCGGGCGACCAGGTGACGATCATGGGCGTGCCGGCTGGCGCGGTCGACCGGGTGGTGCCGGCCGGCGACAAGATGAAAGTGATCTTTCACTATCAGAACAAGTACAAAGTGCCCGCGGACGCCTCAGCGGTGATCGTCAACCCCACCCTGGTTGCGGCGCGCAACATCCAGTTGGAACCGCCCTACAACGGAGGTCCGGTGCTGACGAACAACGCGGTGATCCCCCTAGAGCGCACCCAAGTACCGGTGGAGTGGGACGATTTACGTGACAGCATCAGCAAGACCGTTAAGGCGCTCGGGCCGACCCCGCAGCAGCCCAAGGGACCGTTCGGGGATGCCATCCAAGCCCTCGCCGACGGGCTGGCCGGCAAGGGTGAGGAAATCAACAAGTCGCTGAACAGCTTGTCCACCGCGCTGTCGGCGCTGCACGAAAGCCGCGGAGAAACCTTCGCGGTGCTGCGCGGCCTGGCCACATTCCTCAATGCGCTGCACATCAGCGAGCAGCAACTGGTGTCGCTGAACCACAACCTGGCCCAGCTGACGGCCAGCCTGACCCCGAACGACCACGCCGTCGCGGACGCGGTCACCCAGCTCAATGCCTTGCTTCCGGTGCTGCGCAAGTTCCTCAACGACAACGGCCAGGTGGCGATCCGCGACGTCAACAACCTGTCCGAGGCGACCACCCCGCTGGTGCAGCCCGACACCGCGAACGACCTGGAGACGTTCCTGCACGTCTTCCCGACGTTCGCGGCCAACGTCAGCAACGTCTATCACCCCAGCCACGGCGCGTTGACGATCATCCCGATCATCCCGGGGGTCAGCAGTTACGCGAATCCGTTGCAGTTCATCTGCAGCACCATCCAGGCCGGCAGCCGACTCGGCTATCAGGAATCGGCCGAGTTGTGCGCTCAGTATTTGACCCCGGTCTTAGACGCGATCAAGTTCAACTACCTACCGTTCGGCATCCTGCCGTTCAGCACCGCCGAAACGTTACCGAAAGAGGTCGCCTACTCCGAGCCGCGATTGCAGCCACCGCCGGGCTACAAAGACACCACCGTGCCCGGGATATTCGCACCGGACACCCCGCTGTCGCACGGCAACTTCGCACCGGGATGGGTGACCGCACCCGGGATGCAGGGGGTGCAGGTCAGCCCGGCCACCAGCTTCCTGCTGACGCCGGAGTCGATGGCCGAGTTGATGGGCGGACCGGATATCCCGCCGGTGCAATCCAACCTGCAAACCCCACCGGGTCCGCCCAACGCCTACGACGAATACCCGGTGCTGCCGCCGATCGGGTTGCAGGCCCCGCAGGTGCCGATACCGCCGCCCCCGCCCGGCCCGGAGGTGATCCCCGGCCCGGTGCCGCCCACGCCGGCCCCGGTGGCGGGTCCGCTGCCCGCCGAGGCCCCGACGGGAGTGGGTCAGTGACCGCCGGGGGCGGGGTGCCGTCACCGCGGGCGGTGGGCACCGGGCGCCGACTTCGTCGGGCCGCCGGGCGCGCAGTCGCCGTGCTGGCGAGTGCCCTCACGCTGAGCTCATGCGCCCAGTGGCACGGCATCGCCAACGTGCCGATCCCCGGCGGTCCGGGCACCGGACCCGGCTCCTACACCGTCTACGTGCAGATGCCCGACACGCTGGCGCTCACCACCAACAGCAAGGTCATGGTCGCCGATGTCTACGTCGGGCGGGTGCGGGCGATCACGCTGAAAAACTGGGTCGCCGTGTTGACGCTCGACCTGCAGAAGGGGGTGCGGCTGCCGCGCAACGCCACCGCGAAGATCGGTCAGACGAGTTTGCTGGGCACCCAGCATGTGGAGTTAGCGCCGCCGGCGGAGAACCCCTCGCCGCAGCTCCTGGAAAACGGCGACACCATCCCGTTACAGAACTCGTCGGCATTCCCCACCACCGAGCAGACGCTGGCCAGCATCGCGATGGTGCTGCGGGGTGGGGGCCTGGCGAATCTGGAGGTGATCCAGGACGAGGCCTACAAGATCGTCAACGGGCGCGCCGATCAGATTCGCACCCTGCTCGGCAGGCTGGACACCTTCACCGCCAGGCTCGAGGAGCAGGTCGGCGACATCACCCACGCGATCGACTCGGCCGACCGGTTCCTGGCGATGGCCGCGGAGCACAACAGCACCCTGAATCGGGCGCTGACCGAGTTGCCGCCGCTGGTGACCTACCTGGCGGACTCCCGCGGGCGGGTCATCGACGCGGTCGAGGCGCTGGGGCGGTTCAGCGACGTCACCGCGCGAATGGTCGGGCCGGCGCGGGCGCCGCTGCACCGCGACCTGGTGTCTTTGCAGCGTCCGCTCACCCAGCTGGTCCGGGCGGCGCCGTACGTGGTTCCCGGGCTGAAGATCGCCCTCACCGCGCCGTTCGACATCGACGCCGTTCCGAAGTCCTTCCGGGGCGACTTCTGGAACGTCTCGCTGAACCTCGATCTCACCTACGCCGCTCTGGACAACGGGCTGCTCACCGGGACCGGCTTCTCGGGAGCGCTGCGCGCGCTCGAGCAGTCCTTCGGCCGCGACCCGAACGCCATGATCCCCGATGTCCGATACACGTCCAACCCGAACGACGCACCGGGCGGGCCGCTGGTGGAAAGAGGTCAGTGAGCCGTGATCACCCCGTTCGTCAAGAAACAGCTCATCGTGTTCACCATCCTGGGGGTGATCGCGCTGCTGGGCCTGGGCGGCTACTACCTGCGGCTGCCGGCCGTTGTCGGTATCGGCCAATACACCCTGAAGGCCGATCTGCCGTCGTCCGGCGGCCTGTATCGCACCGCCAACGTCACCTACCGCGGCGTCACCATCGGCAAGGTCACCGCGGTGGAGCCGACGAAAACCGGTGTGGTCGCGACGATGAGCATCGACAGCCGCTACAAGATCCCGGTCGACGCGACCGCCAACGTGCATTCGGTGTCGGCGGTCGGCGAGCAATACCTGGATCTGGTGTCCACGGGCGCGCCGGGCAAGTACCTGTCGCCGGGGCAAACCATCACCAAGGGCACGGTGCCCGCCGAGATCGGGACGGCCCTGGATGCCCTGGAGCGCGGCCTGGCCGCGCTGCCGAGAAACAAGATCTCCCAGTTGCTCGACGAAACGGCGCGGGCGTTCGGCGGTCTGGGCCCGGCGCTGCACCGGCTGGTTGACTCGACGCAGGCGCTGGCCGGTGACTTCGCGAACAACACCGCCGACGTCGACGACGTCATCGCCAACATCGCCCCGCTGCTCAACAGCCAGGCCGCCTCCGGTGACCAGATCCGGCGCTGGGTGCACAACCTGAACCTCGTGGCCGCCCAGACCGCCCACACCGATCCGCAGCTGAAAAGCGTGCTGACCAACGCCGCCCCCACCCTGGACAACGCCAACGATGTGGTCAGCGGTGTGCGTGAGTCGCTGCCGCAGACACTGGCCAATCTCGATATCGTTGCCGGTTTGCTGATGCGCTACCAGAAGGGTGTCGAGCAGGTGCTGGTGCTGCTGCCACAGGTCCCTGCGGTCGCCCAGACGACGACGCTGGCATTCCCCGGTGAGGCCCGTGTTGACCTGGGGTTGGCGATCAACCAGCCGCCGCCCTGCCTGACCGGTTTCCTGCCGGCGCCGCAGTGGCGATCCCCGGCCGACACCAGCATCGCACCGCTGCCGGCCGGGACCTACTGCAAGATTCCGCAGGACACCAAGGGCAACGCGGTGCGCGGGGCGCGCAACATCCCGTGTGTCGATGTCCCCGGTAAGCGGGCCGCGACACCGCAGGAGTGCCGCAGCAACAAACCCTACACGCCGCTGGGCACCAACCCCTGGTACGGCGACCCCAACCAGATCCGCAACTGCCCGGCTCCGGGAGCACGCTGCGACCAGCCGGTGAACCCGGGCGAGGTGATCCCGGCACCGACAATCGACACCGGGTTGAATCCGCTTCCCGCCGACAAGTTACCCGGGACGCCGCCGCCGGTCAGCGATCCGCTGTCGCGGCCCGGGTCGGGCACCGTGGAATGCAACGGACAGCAGCCCAACCCGTGCGTCTACATCCCCGCCCAGCCGCCGGGCCTGGCCTTCAGCCCCCAGGCCGGCCAGGTCACCGGCCCCGACGGTGTGCGTTACTGGGTCCAAAACTCAGTCTCAGGAGACGACGGATGGAAGAGGATGCTGGCCCCGGCCGGCTGACACCTCGCGATGACGACGCGGCCACCGCCGCCGACGGCCTATCACGCCGGCGGCGGCGTTGGCTGATCGCGGTAGCGTCGGTGCTGACGCTGCTCGCTACCGGCGCCGCGGTCAGCGGGTTGATGCTGCTGCGAGCCCACCAGATCAGCACCGCCGTCGCCGCTGCCAACGCCGCGGCTATCACGGCCGCCAAAGATTGCATCGCGGCCACACAACCCGCCGACGTGACCGCGCTGCCCATCAGCCAGCGCAAGCTCGACGAGTGTGCCACCGGCGAATTCAAAACCCAGGCGGCGTGGTACAGCGCGATTTTGACCGAGGCCTACCAGGCGCAGAACCTCCATGTCCGGTTGCCGGGCATGGATGCCGCCGTCGAACGCACCAACGACGACGGCTCGATCACCGCGTTGGTGGTCTTTCGGGCCACGATTTCCCAGGAAGGCACGCCCGACCGGGAAAATAGCTACCGGGTGCGGGTGAAGATAGTACGCCAGGATGGGCAGTTCAAGGTCGCCAAGCTCGATCAGGTGGCCAAGTGACGGCGCTCGCAGCGGACCCGACGAGCGGCGGGGTAAACGACGGGGCGGCGCCGGTGTCGGCGCCGTGGACGGCGCGCGCCGGGGCGCTGGCCGTAGACATCCTGCCCGGCGCCGCGGTGTTGGTGGCGACGGTGCTGGTGGCGCTGGCGGTGCCGCTGCGCGGCGGCTGGTGGTGGGTGTGCGTCTCGATTGGCGCCATCGCGATGCTGTGGACGGCGATCAACCGGCTGCTTTTGCCGGTGATTCGCGGGCAGAGCCTGGGACGGGCCGTTTTCGGTGTCACGGTCGTGCACCGCAACGGCGGGGGCCCCGGACCGTGGCGGCTGCTGCTACGCGATCTGGCGCATCTGCTGGACACCGCCCCGCTGCTCCTCGGGTGGTTGTGGCCGTTATGGGATTCCCGAGGACGGACCTTCGCGGACATGCTGGTGGGTACCGAGGCGCGCCTCGGGCCACCGGGGACACCGGATCGCACCCGGCGTCGCCTGGCCGCGGCGGTGATGGCCGCCGCCGCGGCGCTGTGCACGGTCAGCGCCGCGATCAGCGACACCGTGGTGCGCCGACACGACCGGGCGATCACCGACGCCCGCGCGCAGATCGCGGTGCAGGGTCCACGGATGGTCGCCCAAATGCTCAGCTACGGCCCGGAGACCATCCGCGGGGATTTCGACCGCGCGCTGTCTTTGGCGAGCGACAACTACCGCGGCAAATTGTCCGCCCTGCAGCGGGCGGCGCAGCGGGCAGGCCCGGTGCGCAACGAGTATTGGGTGACCGACAGTTCGGTGCTGTCCGCGACACCCCAACGGGCCACGATGCTGTTGTTCTTGCAGGGTGAGCGGGGCGCACCACCCAATCAGCGCTACCTCGCCGCTGCGGTGCGGGTGACCTTCGTCAAGCCCGGTGGCGCGAGCGGGTGGCGCGTCGATGACATCGCGGTCTCCACCGAACCCAAGACAGCCGGGGCAAAACCGTGAGCCCGCGACGCAAACTGACACCCGGTGGCGAGCCGCGCTATCCCGCGCCGCCGCCACCGCCCCGGCGCTGGGGCCTGCCCGTCGTGGCGATCCTCACCACGGCCACCGCGGCGGCCGCGATCACGGTGTGCGCACTGGACCTGTATTCCCACGAAACGCAGCGGCAAGCGACAATCCGCGACGCCGCGGCGCTGACCTACGTGCGGTCCTTCATGACGGAATTCACCTCGCCGGATCCGTTTCACGCCAACGGCTACACCGATCGCATCTTGGCCCAGGCGACGGGTGATTTCGCCCAGCAGTACCGGCAAAACCGGAACGAGATACTCCTGCAGGTGGCCAGGGTCGAGCCGACGACGGGCAGCGTTCTTGACGCCGGAGTCTCGAGGCAAAACGATGACGGCAGCATCGACGTGCTGGTGACGACGAAGTTCACCGCGAAATCCCCGGACGGCAAACTCCAGGTCGAACGAACAAACCGGTGGGTGGTCACGGCGAAGCAGGAAGGGGAACGGTGGAAAATCGCCAGACTGAACCCGATGATCTGACCGACGAAGGCCCCGACGCCGGTGCTGCCGCCGAGGCTCATGCCGGCGACAACGACGCCGGCCTGCCGGCGCACGAAGCCCCCGGTGGTGCTGGTCGCCAGGGGTGGCGGGACAGCTGGCTGTTCGGCGCGGTCGCAACAGCGGCGGTGGTGTTCGTCGGCTCGGCGGCGTTCGCCGCCGCGGCATCGCAGCCCTATCTGGCCGACCGCGCCACCGCGGCCAATAAGATGAAGGTGGCGCGCACCGCGGTGGCCGCGGTCACCACGTTGTGGACTTATACACCGGAAACGATCGACACCCTGCCCGACCGCGCCGGTCGATACCTCAGCGGCGACTTCGATGCGCAATACCGCAAATTCCTCGAGGCGGCGATCACGCCCAACAAGCAAGCACGGGTGACCGACAACACAAAGGTCGTCGGGGTGGCCGTGGAATCGTTGAACGCTCCGGACGCGGTGGCGCTGGTTTTGACCAACACCACGGCGACCAGCCCGTTGACCAAAAACATTCCGTCGCTGAAATACGTGGGCTACCGGCTGGATATGAAACAGCGGGGGCCACGATGGTTGGTGACCAAGATGGCGACCATCAGCTTTTTGGATTTGACACCGCAGATCTAGCCGCAAGGAGACCAAGGTGCGCATGGGTCACAGAAAAGTTCCGTTGGCGTGGGCCGGCGTGGTGGCAGTGGGGGTGATTGTGGTCATCCTCGTGGTGTCCTGGCAGCTCTTTCCCCGGTTGATCGCCGCGCAGCACCTGATCAACGACCTCAATCCGGCATTCGTGCCGGATCGGGTCAAAGGCGACCGTGCGGGTGTTCAGATGGTCTCCGCCGCGACCAACGCCGCCGACGCGATGATGCATCAAGACGGCGCGAAGGCCGAAGTGCCCGCGTTTATTGATTTCGTCGCCGAACAGACCGGACGTCCCAGATCAGATGCCGAAGCCATGCTTAAAAAAGACTATTCGCATATCAACGGTATCTTGACTTCGCTGACCCTCCCCGAGGTCAGCGCCGAACTGCCCAAGCTGGTCCACTACCTGAGCACCGCCCTGCTCATCACGCCGGACCAGGTGGACCACCTGCTGCAGACCGATTACCCGAAGATCTACCAGGTGATTGTCAATCTGCCGAAGCTGACGTCGGGTTGGGACGATATTCCAGGCACCGAAAAACTCACCCGCTTCAACGGCACGCCGGTGCGCACCATGCCCCAGCTGCGCGACTACTTCAGCCAGGAGCTGGTGGCCCCCGTCGAGCAACAGCAGGGCAACTTCCGGCCGTTGGGTACCCGCGGCGGAGTCGAGTTCCTGGCCCCGCTGCTGCTGGCGTTGGGTATCGTGGTGATCCTCTTCGGCACCACGATGGTCGTGGCAACCTGGCGGGGAGTGCCGGAAAATCCGCTCAAATTCGCGTGGGTGGTCGTCCCGGTGGTCGGTGTCGCCGTGGTCGGGCTGGTGCTCGGCCTGAATTTGTTCCCGCGGCTGATCGGGGGGCAGGTCTTGCTCAACCACACCCGCCCGATGTTTGCGCTGGACCGCGTGCAGGGGGATCGCGCGGGAATCGAATTCATCTCGGTGTTCGTCAATGCCCTCGGTCCGGCGGTCTTGCCCGACGGGGGTGTGACCGAGGAGTACCCGAAGCTACTTGATTACGTGGCAAAGGAAGTCGGTGTTCCCGTGACAGTCGTCGAGGATTTGGTGCACCTTGATTTCCCGCACACCGCCAGGCTGCTGGACGGGGTGCCGTTCTCGGCGTCCACCGCCGACGCTATCCGGTTGATCGACCACTTGGCTTCCGTGTCACACGTGACTTCTACCCAGATGTGGGACACCCTGCACTCAAAATTCCCGAAGATTTATCAGCTGATCACCAATCTGCGGACGGTGACCGACGGCTGGGCGAACGTGCCCGGCGCCGGCAAGCTGACCCGCTTCAACGGCTCACCGGCTCACTCCGTTCCGCAGATCCGGGATTATTTCCGTGATGACGTCATCCCCGCATTGGAACGTCAGCAGAAGAACTACGTGATCGTTGACACCAACTGGCCGCCGCTGACGGTGTTCGCGCCATTGCTCACCGCGGTGGGCATCCTGGTGGTCGGCTACGGCCTCATGCTGGGGGCCTTGACCAGAAATCAGCTTCGCCGGCAACGGGAGCTGCCGAGCCCGCCTGCGCCGACACCCGATGAGCCGGTCCCGGTCGATGTCGGCTGACGATCGATCGGTGAACACCCGTCGGCCCGGCTCACCGGTATATCGGTGGGCGGGCTCGGCCGGGAACAGATTGAACAACAAAACGAATCAACTACCCGCTGAAGGAGAACGGCCATGAGTTATGACGCGATGGTAGAGCCCGCCCGCCTCGCAGGCCCGCCCATCGAGGCGGCGGTCGCGACGTTCATGCTGCACCCGGAGACCTTCGCCGAAAGCGCCGCGGCCGGTTACGAGGATCCGTTCGCCGCGTATGTCGCCGGTCGCGGCGGGGTGCTGGGTGAGGCCAGCGGCACCACGGTCAGCGCGGTGTTCGCGGTGTTCGAACCCCATTTCCTTGCCGGGTTGTGGGACAAAGGCGTCGCGGTACGCGGCGCGGCCGGCGCCGCGAAGGTGTACTGGGACCAGGTTGCCGGTTTCGCCCGAAAGTACCTGGCGGGCGGCGAAGGCCTGGACCGCCTCGCCGCTTTGGGGGAGAAGATCATTGCGGGGACGCCCACCGCGGGCCTGCCGTTGTACGCCGGCTGGCGCACCATGCCGCTGGCGGATGACGCGCCGGCCCGGGCGCTGCAGGTGATGTTCGTCCTGCGGGAGCTGTGGGGCGGTGTTCACGTCAGCGCCCTGACGCTCTCGGGAATCACCCCTATCGAGGCCCACATGCTCAACAAGGGGTACGAGTACGCCAAGATGTTCGGCTGGCCCGAGCCGTTCGCCGACGGCGCGGACAAGAAGGATCGCTACGCCGAGGTGCAGCGGACCACCGATCGCCGGATGGCCGAGATTTTGGCGGCCACCCTGGACCGCGACGAGGCCGACGAACTCGCCCGGCTGAGCGCCGCCGCCCTGGCGACGCTGAAAGCCAACGTCCCGGGGTGAGGCGGTGAGCCCCATCGTGGTTGTGCGCGTTGACAATTGGCTATTGACCGGTTTTGTGCCCGCTTAGCGGCTAAGGTTAAGACAGGGCCGGGCGGAAAACGCCGGCCGCATGAAGGGATTCCACCGTGGCAAAGAACGCCTATCGCGGCAGCAAGATCGAGGTCACCTACGACTCGGATGTCTGCATCCACGCGGGCGAGTGCGTCCGAGGTCTGCCCCGGGTCTTCGACACCACGAAAGACCCGTGGATCACTCCGGATGCCGCGTCGGCGGAAGAGGTGGCCGCCCAGGTCAGACGGTGTCCATCTGGCGCGCTGCAGTATCGGATGCTCGACTGACCTCCAGCCGGTTCCCGCTGTCTCGTCGTCACCGGGTGACCGGTGCTAAGGCGTCGTGGCCCTAATCGCCGCGGCCGGCCGCGCCCCTCACGCAACCCGCAACGCAACAACGAAATTAACGAAATTAAAGAATCAAAACCGGTGACCGTTACGACCCGGCGACGCCCAGCGGTTCGGGTACCCGGTGTTGCCCGCGGCTTCCCGCGGCCGACGAATGGCGCGGTGGCGGCGCCGCGGCCGGCTCGAATTTGCGCAGCCGCAGGCTGTGCCCGACGACGGCCACCGACGAGAACGCCATCGCCGCGCCGGCAAGCATCGGGTTAAGCATTCCGGCGGCCGCCAGCGGCAGCGCGGCGATGTTGTAGGCGAAGGCCCAGAAAAGGTTGCCCTTGATCGTGGCTAACGTCTTGCGCGAGAGTCGAATCGCGTCGGCAACCACCCGCAGGTCACCACGCACCAATGTCAGGTCGCTGGCCTCGATGGCCACATCGGTGCCGGTGCCCATGGCCATCCCCAGGTCCGCTTGGGCCAGCGCCGCCGCATCGTTGACACCGTCGCCGACCATGGCGACAACTTTGCCCTCGGCTTGTAGCCGCTTCACGATGTCGACCTTGTCCTGCGGCAACACCTCGGCGATGACCCGGTCGATACCGACCTGCGCGGCGATGGTGCGGGCTGCGGCCTCGGTGTCACCGCTGAGCATGATCGGTGTCAGCCCGAGGGCGCGCAATTGCGCGACCGCGTCTTTGGAGGTGGGCTTGACCGCGTCGGCCACCACCAGCACCCCGCGGGGTTTATCGTCCCAGGCCACCGCAACCGCGGTCTGACCCGCCGCCTGTGCCCGCTGTAACGCCCGCGCCAAGGTCTCCGGCAGCTGCCCGCAGCGCTCCGCCAGCAGCCGTCGGCGACCGATCACCACGGCGTGCCCGCCGGCGACACCCTGCACGCCCAGGCCTTCCAGGTTTTCAAAACCCTCGACGGCGGGCAGCTCACCGAACCGCTCGCGTGCCGCCTTGGCGATCGCCCTGGCGATCGGGTGTTCCGAGGCGTCTTCGAGCGCACCCGCCAGCCGCAACACGTCATCGGGCTGGTCACCGTCGGCGGCGACCACCTCGAGCAGGGTCATGGTGCCGGTGGTGATGGTGCCGGTCTTGTCCAAAACGACGGTGTCGATGCGGCGGGTGGTTTCCAGCACCTCGGGGCCTTTAATGAGAATCCCCAGTTGCGCCCCGCGACCGGTGCCGACCAACAGGGCGGTCGGTGTGGCCAGGCCGAGCGCGCATGGGCAGGCGATGATCAACACCGCGATCGCCGCGGTGAACGCCGTGGTCAGCGACCCGCAGGTGCCAATCCAAAACGCCAGCGTCGCCAGCGCTAAGGCGATGACGAGCGGCACGAAGATCCCGGAGATCGTGTCGGCCAACCGCTGCGCCCGCGCCTTACCGCGCTGCGCCTCGGTGACCAGCCTGGCCATCTGCGCCAGTTGGGTGTCGGAGCCGATCCGGCTGGCCCGCACCACAATCCGTCCGCCCACATTGATCGTCGCGCCGGTCACCGGGTCGCCGGGAACAACCTCCACGGGCACCGATTCCCCGGTCAGCAGCGCCGCGTCCACCACCGCGGAGCCCTCGATCACCCTCCCGTCGGTGGCGATCTTCTCGCCGGGGCGCACCACAAACTCATCGCCCACCGCCAGCTGATCGATCGGGATCCGCTGCTCCAGGCCGTTGCGGCGCACCGCAACGTCTTTGGCGCCCAGTTCGAGCAACGCGCGCAACGCGGCGCCCGCGCGGTGGCGCGAGCGGGCCTCGAAGTAGCGACCGGCGAGGATGAACGTGGTGACACACGCGGCAACGTCCAAATAAATGGTGGCCCCGCATTCGGTGCGGGCGCTGGTCAGCACGAACTGATGCCGCATTCCCGGCATTCCGGCCGTGCCGAAGAACAGCGCATAAATCGACCAGCCGAATGCCGCCAGGGTGCCCATCGAGATCAGGGTGTCCATGGTGGCGGTCCGGTGGCGCAGATTCGCCCACGCCGCCCGGTGAAACGGCAGCGCCCCCCACACCGCCACCGGGGCGGCCAGCGTCAGCGACAGCCACTGCCAATTGGGGAACTCCAGCGCCGGAATCATCGCCATCGCCACCACCGGCACGCTCAGTACCAACGAGATCAGCAGCCGCTGCCGAAATGCCACGACAGGATCCGGTTCGCCCGGCGCCGCTTGGGCGGCTGCGGGCGGCGCTGCGGGCTGCGGCAGTTGGGCGCTGTAGCCGGCCTGCTCAACCGCGGTCACCAGGTGCTCGGGTGAAAGCCGCCCGGAGTAGTCGATGCTGGCCGTTTCGGTCGCAAAGTTCACCGCGGCGACGACGCCCTCGATCTTATTGAGCTTCCTCTCGATCCGGGCCGCGCACGAGGCGCAGGTCATGCCGCCGATTCGTAACTCGATATGCCGAGTCATGTCGGCGCCGACCGTCATCCGTGCAGCCTCTCATCCACGCAGAGCAATTTGTGACCAAATTGACACGCAAAGGTTGGCTAAACGTTGATCACCGCTCCCGTGGGCAGCACCTGTCCCCGCCTCAGGGCCGGCCGGCCTGGTGCGTAAGCCGCGGTACGCGCCCGGCCAGTGGGCCCTCAGCCGGCCAGCTGGTAGCCGGCCTCTTCCACGGCGTTCTTGACCGCGTCGGCGTCGATCGGGCCATCGCTTTCGACGGTCATTTTGCCGCTGGCCAGATCCACGTCCACCGCCGTGACACCGGGGATGTTGCCGACCTCCTCACGTACCGATTTGACACAGTGTTCGCACGTCATCCCGGTGACCGTAACCGTCAGTGCGCTCATGGGTGTTCCTTCCCGTCCTTTCCGGACCGAATGCCTGCATCCAATGGCACGAATCCATCCCGGTGGGCCAGGGTGGAAATCCGGCTCATCGCCTGACCTTACGCTGACCGGAAACATCGGTGCGGAAAATCCGACACCGGGTTGGCACGCCGCCGCGAGGCGTGCCGCGGCCGCCGGCCCGGCGACCCCCCACCGCCAGCCGCAACACCGGTGTAAAGCGGGCGCTGCCAACGATGGTGTCGCGGCGCGCCCCGATGGCCGCCTTGGGTGGTTTGCCGCCGCCGGCGGCATCGGCTCAGGTGACGATGAAGGTGCTCAGCTCGGGAAGCTGCGCCAGATTCCAGGCCTTGATGCGGTCGGAAATCACGTCGCGCAGGGTGTCCGGGCCGAATATGCCGGCCTCGGCGACGCGGCGGACCTTGTCCTTATAGGCGTCGATGTCCGCACCGACCACCTGCAGTTCGAGGGCACAGGCAACGATCGCGGCGATCGTCGCCGCCGGCACGATGCGCAGGCAGGCCCGGACCATCTCGGCAAAAAACGTCTCATGGCGCTCCTCGTCGGCGGCGATCACCTCGACCAGGCCACGCAGCACGGGTTCGTCGATCCGGGTGGCCAGCCGCCGCAGAAACACCGCGTGCGCGCGCTCCCACAACGTCATGAACACCAGCGCCTCGACCTGGGTATGGTCGTCGGGCGGGCGGCCTTTCATCACCTGCTCGACGCGAACCCCGTCGCTGGCGACGGGGTCGATCTGGCGGGTCAGCACCAGGTTTTGACGCAGCGCGAACGCGTGCAGGGCCTCGTCGGCGGTCCAGCGGCCGATCCACTTGCCCCACCAGCCCGCTAACACGAAATGCTCTGCCAGCCGGTGATAATAGCCGGCGAGGTTATCCTTGGTGATCAGCACGATCTGCAGCGCGTCGGTGACGTGATCTGGCAGCGTAACCTGCGACGGGTCCCAATCGCAGCCGCCGAGCGACTTGAAATTCCGGCCACGGTCAAACGGCACATAGTCATGCGCATACCACGGTGCGGCCGTCTCGATGTGGCGGGAATAGGTGTCGATGATGACCGGCTCGAGTTCGAGCATCAATGGCGACGCGACGCGTTGGACTGGCATGCAGTCAAACTAATCCACCTCGCCGGCGCCGCGGACAGCACCCGGCGCCGATGTCTGTCGTTCCGCGATCCTCACCGCGCGGGACTGTCCGGCCGGGGCCGCAAGCCGGCGGGTCGCGGCCCGGCGGACTGCACCAGATGCCGCGTTATCCCTTGGGCTGCAGCGTATACCGGACGGTTTGGACCCTGATCAACCCATCGGCGAACACGAAAGTGTCGGTCCCGTCATCGACTCGGGCTTTCGCGGAATCGGCCGCCCATTCCAGAAACAGCACGTCGTCGGCGAAGATTTGGGTTTTCACATCCCACACCGCGTTCGGAATGCCGTCGAGCAGCTCCGCAAACGCGGCACGAACGCCGTCCCGGCCGCGACGGACCCCGCTCGGTGAGATGAAGATCGCGTCATCGGCGTAATCGGTGACGATCTCATCGAGGTTGCCGGCGGCGAGCGCCTGGGCGTGATGGGCGAATACTTCCTCGGGAGTGCGGGTCATCGTAGGTCCTTCACCACGGTGTGCGACAGTTCCCGACGCGGCGCCGCCGGGCTGCAGCCAATGCTAGCCACCTCCGCCGGGTCGGAGTCGGGGAGTGCCAACCTCCATGAATCGCCTGACGTTGCGGCCGGCCGAACGTCACCCCACCACAGCCGGCTGGGCGGACGCGCTGAGCAGTACCTTGAGCGCCGCGGTGTCGGCCGGCCGGCCGAACACGTCGTAGGCGGTTTCGAACTCGTCGAGAGTGAACCGGTGGGTGATCATCGGCGCGGTGTCCAGCCGGCCGCTGGCCACGAGTTCGATCAACGTCGGCGTGGAAAAGGTGTCCACCAAACCGGTGGTGATGGTGAGGTTTTTGATCCAGATATCCTCCAGGTGCAGCGTCGCCGGCTCGCCGTGGACGCCGATGTTGGCGACATGTCCGCCGGGGCGGACCAATCGCACCGCCTGCTCGAACGTCTCCGGCCGGCCGACGGCCTCTATCGCGACATCCGCCCCCAAACCCCCGGTCAGCCCGGCGATCACCGCCGCGGGGTCGTCGACACCGGGGTTAACCACCACGTCGGCGCCGAACCCCTGCGCCGCCTTCAGCCGTGAATCCGCCACATCGATCGCGACGATGTGGCTGGGGCTGAACAATTTCGCCGTCAGGATCGCCGCCAACCCGATCGGGCCCGAGCCGACGATGGCCACGACATCGGCGGGACGGACCCGGCCGTTGAGGACACCGACTTCGTAGGCGGTGGGCAGGATGTCGGCGAGCATGAGCATTTGCTCGGCACCGACCCCGTCGGGCAGCTTGTGGGTGGAGTTGTCGGCGAACGGCACCCGCACGTACTCGGCCTGGGTGCCGTCCACCAGATGACCGAGGATCCAGCCGCCCCCGCCCAAACACTGCCCGTAGCTGCCCCGGCGGCAGTACCGGCAGCTGCCGCATGAGCTGATGCACGACACCAGTACCCGGTCCCCGACCGCCAGGGTATGCACGCCGGAGCCGACCGCGGTGACGGTTCCCACGGCCTCATGCCCGAGTATCCGCCCGGGGGTCACCTCGGGCACGTCGCCGCCGAGGATGTGCAGATCGGTGCCGCAGATCGTGACCGCTTCGACGCGCACCACCGCGTCCGTCGGGTGCTCGATGCCGGGGTCGGGGACGTCTTCCCACGCTTTCTTTCCGGCTCCGTGATAAACCAGCGCCTTCAACTGCACCCTCCTCCAGTGGCTTGATGGGGTTTTGCTGCGGCTCAAGGCCGCAGGATCGGCTTTAACGCCTCCAACACGTTTGGGTCTTCGATGGTGGACGGGACCGGCTCGTCTCTGCCGTGGGCGATGCCGCGCATGGTCTTGCGCAGGATTTTGCCCGAGCGGGTTTTCGGCAGCGCCGCAACCACCTCCACCTGCTTGAAGGCGGCGACCGCGCCGATTTCCTCGCGCACCAGCGCGATGAGCTCCTCGGCCAGGCCGGCGGCGGAAGCCCCGGCCTTCAGCACCACGAATCCGCGGGGCACCTCGCCCTTGATCTCGTCGGCGATACCGATCACCGCGCATTCGGCCACAGCCGGATGCGTTGCCAGCACGGCTTCGATGGCCCCGGTGGAAAGCCGGTGTCCGGCAACGTTGATGACGTCATCGATACGGCCCATCACGAACAAGTAGCCGTCCTCGTCGAGGTACCCGCCGTCCCCGGTGAGATAGTAGCCGGGATGCTCGCACAGATACGACGCCTGGTAGCGGTCGTCGTCACGCCACAGGGTGGGCAATGTGCCCGGCGGCAGCGGCAACCTGATGCAGATCGCGCCCTCCTCACCCGGTTCACACCCGGAGCCGTCGGCCCGCAAAATGCGCACGTCATAGCCCGGCATCGGCACGGTGGGTGAGCCGGGTTTGATCGGCAGCGGCTCGACGCCCATCGGGTTGGCGGCGATCGCCCAGCCGGTTTCGGTCTGCCACCAGTGGTCGATCACCGGAATGCCCAGCTTCTGTGAGGCCCAGTTGTAGGTGTCGGGGTCCAGCCGTTCCCCGGCCTGGAAGAGGTAGCGCAACGCGGACAGGTCGTAGCGGGCGATGTGCGCGCCTTCCGGATCCTCCTTGCGGATCACCCGGATCGCGGTCGGGGCCGCGAACAGGGCCTTCACCCGGTGTTCGGACGCAACGCGCCAAAACGCCCCCGCGTCCGGGGTACCGACGGGTTTACCCTCGTAGAGCACCGTCGTCGCGCCGTGCAGCAGCGGGCCATACACGATGTAGGAATGGCCGACCACCCAACCGACGTCTGAGGCCGCCCAAAACACCTCGCCGGGTTCGATGTCGTAGATGTGGCGCATGCTCCACAGCAGCGCGACGGCGTGCCCGCCGTTATCCCGGACGATGCCCTTCGGCGCCGCGCTGGTGCCCGAGGTGTAGAGGATGTACAGCGGGTCGGTGGCCGCCACGGGCACCGGATCGACGGGCTGGGCGCCGGCGACCAGCTGGTGCCATTCCAGGTCACGGCCGGGGGTCAACGGGCAGCGCTGTTGGTCGCGTTGCACGATGACGCACGCCGCCGGCTTGTGGGTGCACAATTCCAGCGCGGCGTCCAGCATCGGCTTGTACTCGACGACCCGGGTCGGCTCGATGCCGCACGAGGCCGAGACCACAACGCTCGGCTGGGCGTCGTCGATGCGGGTCGCGAGTTCGTGGGCGGCGAAGCCGCCGAACACCACCGAGTGCACGGCGCCCAGCCGGGCACTCGCCAGCATGGCCATGACGGCCTCGGGGATCATCGGCAGGTAGATCACCACGCGGTCACCCTTGCCCACCCCGAGCGCGCGCAGCGCCCCGGCAAACCGCGAGGTCGCCTCCAGCAGTTCGCGGTAGCTGTAGGTGCGTCGAGTGCCGGTGACCGGCGAGTCATAGATCAGCGCCGCCTGGTCGCCGCGCCCGGCGGCGACGTGACGGTCCAGCGCGTTGGCGCAGGTGTTCAGTTCCGCGTCGGGAAACCACCGGTAGAACGGGGGATTGCTGTCGTCGAGTACCCGCTGTGGCTCACGGGTCCAGGTCACCGCCCGCGCCGCGTCGGACCAGAAACCCGCGGGATCTTTCAGGCTGGCCTCGAACAGCTCCCGATATCTGCCGGTGCTCATCGCGCAAACACCTTCGACGAAGGACACCGCCATCGACTGGGTCGCGGGCGGTTGATCATCGACGGTTCATCCTGATTGCCCCTTCGTGTGGCGCGTCCGGCGGCCGTGGATGGCGTCCAGGGTAGGGTCGCGAGGTTGGTTTCACGTTGGTTCACCCACCGCGCACCCCGGAACCCGGTGCGCCCGGGCCCGCGGCGGCGGCCCAGCTGCCCGTCAGCGGTGCCGGTCGGGGCCGGGTCGGTGGGTGACCGGGTCGGTGGCGTCGGCGCACTCCGGGACCAGCACCAGCCAGCCGCCGTGATGTTCGAAGACGGCACAGCGGGTCCCCAGGCCGCGGCCGATCTCGGTGAGCGCGGGCAGGTCGAATGTCTGCCGGTGACCGAACGCCGGGTTGGGTTCGGGCTCGAAGGGCACCGCGACGATCACCCTGCGGCGGGCCAGCCGAAGCGCTTCGCGGAGCACCGCCATCGTGTGCTCGGGGGTCAGGTGCTCGAGCAGATGAATGGCGGTGACGGTGTCGACGGCGTTGTCGGGCAGCGGGACTCGAGCGGCGTCGCAGGCGATCGTTTCGATGCGCCGGCCCAAAGCGTGCGCGACGGTGGCCAGCAACGTCATCGTGGGCGCCGAAATATCGCTGGCCGTGACCGTGTGCCGCCGCGTCCCCGTCAGCAGCAGCGGCAGAAAACCGAAGCAGGAGCCCAGATCCAGCACCCGGCCCGCCGGCACCAGCGTCAGCGCGCGGTCGTAGACGGGAGCCATCCCGGCCGTTGTGCCCGCAGGGCGGCCACCGGAATGCGGGCTTCGGGCGTGCTGGAGGTCCCCGAGGGTGTTTCGGTAGAACACCAGCCACGCCCGGAGCGGATCGTCGATCGTGGTGCGCACCAATCCGGTGAACGCGCTTTCGAATGTCGGGTTGCCCTGCAGCCAGCCGGGCGCGAACAACTCATCGACGAGCATCCCGGTGAGGTCGTTGCTCAGCTGGTCTGGGTGCAGCTCGTGGATCAGGCACCAGCGTTCGGGGCTTCGGTACAGCTCGAAGTGCGCGGTTCGGGTGACCAGCGTGCCACCGCCGTCCCCAAGGCCCGCCCGGCGGTGGCCGACGTGAATCCGGGCGTCCTGGTACACCCCGGGCGGGAACGCGCGAAACGGCTCCGCGGGTGCGGACCCGAGGCCCGGGATCGGCATTGCGGGTCCGATTATGCCGCCGCGGTGCGGTCGGCGATGGCGGCCGCCGCGCGCTCCAGCCCGGACAGGTCGCGCACCACCTCCACTCGGCTGCAGTGCTGCGCGTAGACCGGCAGGTCACAGCCGCCGAGCCGCCACGAATGCCGCGGCTCGGGGGTGAGCCAGATGACTTCCCTCGCGGCCCGCGCGATCGCCTCAAAGGCGGCCAGGTTCGGGTCGTTGCCGTTGCCGCGGCCGTCCCCGAGCACCAGGACGGTGGTGCGGCGGGTGACGGCCGAGCGGTGCTCAGCCAGAAACCGGCCGAACGCCAGCCCGTAGTTCGAGTTGGCGTCCACGTCGAGCAGCTCACCGCCGAACACCGCGGCCAGCGCCTCGTCGGCGGCGCGGTCGGTGAACAGATCCGTGGTCTCGACGATCTCGGCAACGAAGGCGAACGACCGGACCTGGGAGAACAGGTGCTGGAGTCCGTGCACGAGGTGCAGCGTGAACCGGGCGGTTGCCCGCACCGACAAGCTCACGTCCGCCAGCACGACCAGCCGGGGCTTGTCTTCGGCGTGCCGGACGGTTACCGGGGTAAACGGGATTCCGTCGTAGCGCATGTTGCGGCGCATGGTGCGGCAGGGATCGATCCGCCCCCGGCCGACCGACACCCGGCTGGTCAGCGCGCCGTGAAAGGTCCGGGTCAGGCGCCGCAGCGACTCCTCGAGTTCGGCGCGCTCGGCCTCGCCGATCGTCGCCGCGGTCGTCTGATGACGCTGCGCGGACTCGACGATGCGCTGCTCCAGGGCCAGCAAGGCCTCCAGGTAGCGTTTGATCGCCTCCGGCAGATTCGCCAGGGCGCCGGCCAGCCGCCGCTGCGCGGTCTCATCCGCGCCGTCGGTCTCGTCGTCGATCGCATTCAGCCAGGACAGCAGCATCTCCTGCTGGGCGACGCTGAGATCGGCGTCGACCTTCGTGCCGGATGCCCGGGACAGCTTTCCGGGAGCGCCCGCGCCGTGCAGCCGGTTGGTCTCCAACTGGACCCGCGGCAGCTCCGCCGTCGTCGGGTCGTTGCCCTTGGCGAACACCACCTCCTCGGTGAGCGCCGCCAGGTCGATGGTGTTGGCTTCCTGGTGCAGGTTGTATCGCTGCGCCAGGTCATCGGGGTCGAAAAATTCCCGGATATCGACGGGCGGCCCATGCTGATGGGTTTGCAGGGGGAGATCGCTGGGCCGATCCGACATCGTGAACGACTCCAGCTGGCCGGTATCCGTGAGGTCGTCATGGCTGTGACCATGGGTGTGCTCGTCGGGGGCGCCGACGCGAATCAGCGCGAAAAACGCCTCGAAGACCGATTCGAATGTCGGCAGGTCGCGGCGATCCTTCACCAGCGCCAGGCGCAACGCGCAGCGCAGCGCCTCCCGGTCGGCCAGCATCCCCGGCTGGCCCGCACAGCGCATCGCGTCCAGCGCCTCCGACACCGAGATACGCAGCCCGGAGAGCCGAAGCAGCCGGACAAACCGGTGGATCGCGGCTTCCATGGCCGGCCTAGAACTTCCGGCGGCGAGCGAATGAAAGGTTCGCCTGGCCCGGACTGACGTTCCCGTTGGATCCGCGACGCGGTGACGCTGCCGCCGGCACGCGCGGGGGGCCGGCGGTGTCGGGCCGCTCGCTAGCGGCCTGGGTTGCCCGCCCCTCAGCCGCGTCGTCGTGCACGTGGGGGTGCTTGTGATGGACGTGGTCGTGGTGGTGGTGCGCCGCGAGCGAGTCGGGGATTGTCGCGTTGGGGTCCACCAGCCGCGGCAGCACCTGCAACGCCTTGTGGACGTCCTTTTCGTACTTGGCCACCACCGATATCGTCGCGGCCAGCGTCGAGGCGGTGATCTCCTCGGCGCCCAGCACCGCCAGCGTGCGGGCCCAGTCGATGGTCTCGGAAATGCTGGGCGCCTTGCGCAGGTCCAGTTCGCGCAGGCCGCGCACGATGTCGACGAGTTGCGCCGCCAGGGCGTCCGGCAGCCCGGTTTTCTTGCTTTTGACGATCTGCAGCTCGCGCTCGGCGGATGGATAGTCGAGAAACATATGCAGGCACCGCCGTTTGAGCGCGGCGGCGAGATCCCTGGTGTTGTTGGAGGTCAGCACCACATACGGCGGTTGTTTTGCGGAGAAGGTTCCGATTTCCGGCACCGAGACCTGGTATTCGCCGAGCATCTCGAGCAGCACCGCTTCCAGGGCTTCGTCAGCCCGGTCGATCTCGTCGATCAGCAGCACGACCGGCTGTTCGGAGCGAATCGCCTCCAAGAGGGGGCGAGGGGCGAGGAACCGTTCGGAGAAAAAAACGCTTTCCTGCGCGCCGATCCGCTCGACCGCTTCTCTCAAATCCGCGGCATCGGCAATGACCTGACCGATTTTTTCCCGCAGAATTTGGGTGTACAGCAGCTGTTTGCCGTAGTCCCACTCGTAGAGCGCCTTCGTTTCGTCTTGACCCTCATAGCACTGCAGCCGAAGCAGGCGTCGCCCCGTCGCCAGCGCCAGCACCTTCGCCAACTCGGTCTTGCCGACCCCGGCCGGTCCCTCCAGCAGCACGGGCTTGTCCATGCGGGTGACCAGGAACACGGTGGTGGCCAGCGCGCGGTCGGCGATATAGCCGTGCTCGGCCAAGGCGTCGATGACATCGTCGACGGAGTCGAACGGGGCTGCCGCCAGGGTGTCCACCCAAAGTCCTTTCACTAGTCGTGGCCGCGACCCTCCGGAATGGCCCGGGGGTGCCGACCAGGAGATCGGCACCCCCGAGTCGGCGACCCTCAGCTCAGCAGGTCGTCGAGGTCGCCGTTGAGGCAGTGCTCGACCACGGGTCGTACCGTCTCGAAAGTACACTCCTTGGGGTTCCCCGGTGTGCACGCGTCTCCCAGCACGTGGTTGGTGATGTTGTCGATGTCCTCCTGGTCGCCCTTGATGACCTTGCGTTGTTCGTAGAACTTCGTCGGCCCCTGCCCCAGGCGATTCTTGATGTAGCTGTCCTGCTTGACGTCGGTGAACTTCTCGGGAATGCCGACGTCGCGCAGCAGCCGCACCGCGGCGGCCAGCGCCTGATCGGCGGCCTGCACGTCGGTCAGGCCCGAGGTGTCAACCCCCATCGCCTCGGCGATCTCGGCGAAGCGCTTGTACATGACCGGCATGTTGAAGGCCCAGACCCGGGGCAGCGCGATCGCGTTGTTGAGCCCGTGATGGGTGTCGTAGTAGGCGCTGACGGCATGCGAGATCGAGTGGATGATGCCCAGACCGCCGGAGTTGAAGGCCTGGGCCGCGATGTATTGGGCGTACATCATGCCTTGGCGGCCGGGCAGGTCCTGGCCGTTCCAGGTCGCCTCCCGCAGGTTCTCGGCCGTGAGCTTGATCGCGTAAAGGGCGCTGCCCAGCGACGGCGCGAAATTCAGCCGGGAGACGTAGGGCTCCGAGGCGTGGGCCAACACGTCGAAACCGCACTGCGCGGTGAAGGCAATCGGGCAATCGTAATAGAGCACCGGGTCATCGATTGCCAGCGTGGTCACGCAGGCGTCGTCGAACGCGACGTATTTGTGCGGTTTGTCGGGATTCGTGGTGGTGTCGGTGATCACGTACGCCCACGAGGTTTCCGATCCTGTTCCCGCGGTCGTGGACACCGCGATATGCGGCGGGTTCTTGGGATTTTCGGATTTGTTGAACCCCTCGAATTCGTTAATATTGCGACCGTCGTGCGCCACGGATATCCGGGCACCCTTACAGGCGTCGTGCGACGAGCCTCCGCCGATCGAAATGAAGCTGTCACAGGAATTTTTCTGATACAGCTCGACCGCTTCCATGACGTTGTAGTCTTTGGGGTTCGATTCCACTTTGTCATAGACCACGACCTCCAGGCCGTGCCACTTGCACGATTCCACGATCTTGTGCACGGTGTCCGAACCGCGCAATCCGGTCGTCATCACCAGCGTCTTCTTGAAACCGAGCTTGAGCGCCTCGGGGCCGATCAATTCATGCGCACCGGGCCCGAGAAGCGCCCGGGGAAACGGGTGGAATTCCTTGATCGGAAACGGCTTGAGGAGTTCCTCGACCTGCATTGTCTCATCGGACCTTTCTGTGCGACACCAATGTCGCGACGCGCGTCGTGCCGAAGTCGTCGAGCGTCCCGACATATCCGTGCCGGCTGCGCAACACTGACGCCAACGCGCCTCGCTGGGCGCGTTCTAACTTATAGCCAACCCCGGCGCCGGGAAAGACCTTCGGCAACGATCCCGCGGGCAAGCCGGGGCCGGTGACCGAACGGATGCGCCAACGCAGACTCTAGACTCCCGTGATAGGTCGATCGTGATAGGTCGATAACGTGGCGCCGGCGCCGGCTGTGACGTCTTTCCCGTCGATGGGGGATTGCTGCAGTGAGACACCCACTGCCTGAAGGCTTTTCGGTTGTCCTGGATGCGAGGACCACACTGCTCGACGCCCAGACGTTCCTGGGGGGATCGCCGCCGCGGGTGCTGCGGCTCACCCGCGCGGGGCGGGAGGCCTGGGCCGAGTTGACCCGAGGCCCGGCGCACTCGGCGGGCGCCCGGGTACTCGGGCGACGGCTGACCGACGTCAGCGCGGCCCATCCCCGCCCGCCGGAGCTCCCCGTGGCGCCCGCGGTGACGGTCGTCATCCCGGTGCGTGATCGCGCCGCCATGTTGCGCCGCTGCCTTGCCTCGGTGCCGTCGCACTATCCGACGATCGTCGTCGATGACGGGTCGGCCGACCCGGCCGAGATCTCGGCCACGGCGAAAGAGTTCGGCGCGACGGTGATTCGGCGGGAGAGCTGCGGTGGCCCGGCGGCGGCGCGAAACACCGGGATCGCGGCGGTCCGAACCGATGCGGTCGCCTTTTTGGACAGCGACTGCGTTTGCGCAGACGATTGGATCCGGCTTTTGGCCGCCCATTTGGCCGATCCCCTGGTCGCCGCGGTGGCGCCCCGGATCGTGGCGGTGCCGTCTCGCACGTCGGCCGGGCGGTTCGCGGCGCGCCTCGGCGCGCTGGACATGGGTGACCGGGAGTGTCGCGTCATGCCCGGGACGGCGGTGCCGTACGTTCCCACGGCCGCGCTGCTGGTGCGCCGCGCGGTGCTCCAGGAGATCGGCGCCTTCGACGAACGCCTGCGCTACGGCGAGGACGTGGATCTGATCTGGCGCATCCACGAAGCGGGCAAACTGATTCGCTACCAGCCCCAAGTCCAGGTCATGCATTCCGAACCCGAGGACTGGGCGGGCCTGCTGGCGCGGCGCTTCCGCTACGGTACGTCCGCGGCGCCACTGGGGCGTCGGCACCCGTCGGCGATTGCCCCACTCGTCGTGCACCCGTGGCCGGCCGCGGTGCTGCTGGGTGTGATGGCCCGCCGCCCGGTGCTGGCGGCCCTGATCGCGACGCTGTCGGTGGTGTCGGTCACCGGCCGATGGCGCCGCCGCGGGCTGCCGGGTTCGACGGTCATCAGGCTGGCTTTCGACGGTATTGCACAAACCTGGTTCGGCCTCGGGCGGTACTGCACTCAATTCGCCGGGCCGGTGCTGCTGCCGGTGGTGCTGGCAGGCCACGGCCCGGCACGCCCGGGGAGACGGTATCGGCGGCTGGTGATCGCCGCACTGGTATTGGCGCCACCCCTACGGGCGCTGCTTTCCGGAGGATGCACACCGGATCCCGTCCGATTTCTTGCCGGACACTTGGCGGCGAACATCAGCTACGGCGCCGGGGTGTGGGCCGGATGCCTGCGGCAGCGTACCCTCATTGCCGTTCGGCCGGCCGTGGTCTGGCCGGAGTGGTGCACCCTGCGGGGAGTGCTGAGGGCTCGACGAAAAGTTCGACGATAAGGACATCGGTGATGAGCGGTGGGTGGTTCGAGACGGTTGCGCAGGCTCAGCGGCTGGCCCGGCGCCGATTGCCGAAGTCGGTTTATGCGGCGTTGATCGCCGGGTCAGAAGCCGGATTCACGCTGGAAGACAACGTGGCCGCGTTCCGTGAAGTGCAGTTCGCCCCGCATGTGGCCGGCCAGTCGGCGCAGCGTGATTTGACGACAACCGTGATGGGTCAGCAGATCGCGCTGCCGGTGATCATCTCGCCCGTCGGCGTGCAAGCCGTGCACCCCGACGGGGAATTGGCGGCGGCACGCGCGGCCGCGTCCCGGGGGACCGCGATGGGCCTCAGCTCGTTCGCGAGCAGGCCGGTGGAACAAATCGTGGCGGCAAACCCGAAGACGTTCCTACAGATCTACTGGTCGGGGGGAAAGGAACGCATCGCCCAACGGATCGACCGGGCGCGCGCGGCCGGCGTCACAGGGCTCATCCTGACGCTGGATTGGTCCTTCTCCCACGGCCGGGACTGGGGCAGCCCGGTGATCCCCGAGCGGATGGATTTCCGTGCCCTGCTGCGCTACGCCCCGGAAGCCCTGTCCCACCCGCGCTGGCTGGCGTCGTTTGCCCGGGCCCGCAGCATGCCCGACCTGACCGTCCCCAACATGGCCGTTCCCGGGCAGGCGCCGCCGACCTTTTTCGGCGCCTACGGGGAGTGGATGCAAACGCCGCCTCCCACCTGGGAGGACATCCGCTGGTTCGGTGAGACGTGGGGCGGGCCGTGGATGCTGAAGGGTGTGATGCGCGTCGATGACGCGAAGCGTGCCGTGGACGCCGGAGCCACCGCGATCTCGGTGTCCAACCACGGTGGTAACAACCTCGACACCACGCCGGCCTCGGTGCGGGCGCTCCCGGCGGTGGCCGAGGCGGTCGGCACCGAGATCGAGGTGCTGCTCGACGGGGGAGTGCGGCGGGGCAGCGATGTGGTCAAGGCGATCGCGCTCGGCGCCCGCGCGGTGATGATCGGGCGTGCCTACCTGTGGGGGCTGGCCGCCGCCGGCCAGGGTGGGGTGGAGAACGTCCTGGACGTCATTCGCGGCGGCATCGATTCGGCCCTGCGCGGCCTGGCCCGCTCCTCGGTCACCGAATTGAGCAGCCAAGACGTTGTCGTGCTGCCGGGTTTCGCCAGAAACCTGTGAGCAGCACCGCCGGATCGGCCCCGATGGGCCTGGCGACGAACGCGACCCGCCGGGCGGTGCCACCCGCGCCGGGGCTCTGCGGCCAACGTTGCGGCAACCTTGGATGGTTACCCTGCGGACATGGCCGAGGCTGATACCGCGACGTCCTCCTATCCACCACCGGCAGAGTTCGCCGCCAACGCGAACGCGACCGAAGAACTCTACCGAGAGGCCGAGAGGGATCGTTTGGCGTTCTGGGCCAAGCAGGCCGGTCGGCTCACCTGGGACACCCCGTTCACGGAGGTGCTGGACTGGTCGAACGCGCCGTTTGCCAGGTGGTTCGTCGGTGGCAAGCTCAACGTGGCCTACAACTGCGTTGACCGTCATGTGGAGGCCGGCAACGGCGATCGGGTGGCGATCCACTGGGAGGGTGAGCCGATCGGCGATCGCCGCACCCTGACCTATTCCGAGCTGCTGGCCGAGGTTTGCAGGGCCGCCAACACGCTGGGTGAACTCGGCCTGGGCCCTGGTGATCGCGTGGTGATCTACATGCCGATGGTGCCCGAGTTGATCGTGGCCATGCTGGCGTGCGCGAGGTTGGGGGTCATGCACAGCGTGGTGTTTGCCGGGTTCTCCGCGACGGCGCTGCGGGCCCGCATCCAAGACGCCCAGCCGAAGCTGGTGATCACCACCGACGGCCAGTACCGGCGCGGCAGCGCGGCGCCGCTCAAGGCGGCCGTCGACGAGGCGGTGGCCGATCAGAAATCGGTCGAGCATGTCCTGGTGGTGCGGCGCTGCGGTCTCGACGTCCCGTGGACTTCCGGGCGTGACCTGTGGTGGCAGGACACGGTCGAAACGGCGTCACCGGTGCACACGCCCGCGGCGTTCGACTCCGAGCAGCCACTGTTTTTGCTCTACACCTCGGGGACCACCGGAAAGCCAAGGGGAATCATCCACACCTCGGGCGGGTATCTGACCCAGGCGGCGTACACCCACCACTGCGTGTTCGACATCAAACCCGAGACCGACATCTATTGGTGCACCGCCGACATCGGCTGGGTCACCGGGCACACCTACATCGTCTACGCCCCGCTCGCCAACGGCACCAGCCAGGTGGTGTATGAGGGCACCCCGGCCTTCCCGGACCAGCACCGCCATTTCCAGGTGATCGAAAAGTACGGTGTGACCATTTATTACACCGCTCCGACGTTGATTCGCACCTTCATGAAGTGGGGCCGCGAGGTTCCCGATGCCCATGACCTGTCCAGCCTGCGGCTGCTCGGCAGCGTCGGCGAGCCGATCAATCCCGAGGCGTGGCGCTGGTATCGAGATGTGCTTGGCGGCAACCGGACTCCGATCGTGGACACCTGGTGGCAGACCGAGACCGGCGCCGCGATGATCGCCCCGCTGCCCGGAGTCAGCACCCTGACGCCCGGTTCGGCGATCGCGCCGTTGCCCGGCATCTCCGCGCGTGTCGTCGACGATCACGGCAACACGGTGGAGCGCAGCCACGAATTTGGCGAGCACGCGCAGGGATATCTGGTGCTGGACGAGCCGTGGCCGGCCATGCTGCGCGGCGTTTGGGGGGATCCGGAGCGGTACCGGGAGCAGTACTGGTCGCGATTCGCCGAGCAGGGCTGGTATTTCGCGGGTGACGGGGCGCGCTATGACGATGACGGCAACATCTGGGTGCTGGGTCGTATCGACGATGTGATGAACGTGTCCGGGCACCGGATTTCCACCGCAGAAGTCGAGTCGGCGTTGGTGGGCCATTCGCATGTGGCCGAGGCGGCGGTGGTGGGAGCCAGCGACGAGCAGACCGGCCAGGCGATCATCGCCTTCGTGATCCTGGAGGAGCACGCCAAACACCGCGGTGCAGACATCGCGGACGAACTGCGGGCAGAGGTGGCCCGGGAGATCTCACCGATTGCCAAGCCCCGGGAGATTCACGTGGTGCCCGAACTGCCCAAGACGCGCAGTGGCAAGATCATGCGACGGTTGTTGCGTGACGTTGCCGAGGGCCGCCCGCTCGGTGACACGTCGACCTTGTTGGACCCCGGCGTGTTCGAAGCGATTTGTGCCAGCAGGAAGTCGAAGGCCTCCTGATTTCGCCGCCGGGCGTGTCTCAGCGCAGGAGAAGCCCATGGCTTATCCGGCGTTGTCGCGCGCCCGCCCGCATGCGGTGCTCCTCGAGGCATCCCCGTTTCGGGTAGCTAAGCTAACAGCCACCCCACGACATCGGCGGGATGCGCGGATACGTTCGTCGGTACCGTGCTTGCTTCGGCTCGCATCGGCGGGCAATACCCGGTTTCCCGGGAACATAGCGTGCCAGAAAACCGGGATGTGCAAACCAAATATGGGTACTATGCCGTTACGGCTGTTCATCCCTCGCCGAAGCGATTGTGCAGTCGATCAGTGATGCGCGCCGAAACCTTTAAGGGAGGTCAAGATGTCTCGCAGCGCCGGAGACCGATACGAGTGTGAATCTTGCGGTGCCGTGCTGGTGTACGAAAAGCCGTGTCCGTGCCCACCCGAGATGGAGCATCGCGAGGTCTGCTGTGAGCAGCAGATGAAGCAGGTGGCAACGGCCGGCTAGCCCACGGCTAGTCCCAATGCCGGGTGTATTGCCGAGGCAAAGTAATCGGATTCCGCGGGCACACAACCTCATTCGTGGCTCGTTCGAGCCGTCCCCTCGGCTGCTTTATGCTTAACGAGTCGTTCGGCCGGTTCGCCGTCGGGCGGATCGTAAGGTCAGTGGCGCAGCGGCCCGGGGCTCCACAGCCCGCTGCGGGTCATTGAGCCAAGCTCCAGGCGAGCCGGTTGGGCGTCCGGGTAATAAGGCGTTAATTTCTGCAAGGCGCCCCAATCTCGAAACCAGTCGTCCTTCAGATAGCTGGCGACGGTGGTCGCGCGCAGCAGCAACTCGGTGATGCCCAGCGGCCCGCCACCGTTTTTATCCATGACCGGTGAGTTGGCTTCGGCGCCGAAACGGTCGGGCAGGATTCGCCACTTCGGCGTTTCGATGACACCGTTTTGATGGCCGAACGGCCGCTGGCATGGGAACGCCAGGCCAACCAACCAGTCCAGTAACACCGGGTCGGTGGAGCCGACCACGCTCTGCAGCGTGCGAAGACGAGGAATCCGCGGGGGAGTCAGCGCGATCCAGTGTTGCGGAGCCAGGTCGTCGTCGTCGGCGATCAGCCGGACCCGGGTGGCGCTGCGCGGGACCGCGGCCAATGGCGCCCGCAGGTTGCGCCACGCCGGTGCCGCCCCCACATCGGCGAATCCCATTGCTCCGGTGGGTTTTCCGTCGTCACCTGCCCACTGCACCTGGACTTCGCCGGGATCGAATCGCCCGGCGGCCGACACCACCAGCAGCGGCCCGGCCTGGTCGCGGGGCGGCAGCCGGTACCAGGCCGATCGCAGCCTGGCCGGGATCTGGACCCCGGGCCGCCAACTGCCCAGCACCGGTGTGCGGGCCGGGTCCAGCTCGTAGGGCAGCCGGGCCCGGGAGCCGTTGAGGCCCGGCGCTGCGGTGGTACCGCCCTCGGTGCCGGCCTCGCTGCTGGTCACCAGGCCGTCGTCGGCCAGGAAGCTGCGGTCGCCGGGGCGTTCCATCACCGGGTCGGCGGAGACGTCGGCGGGAATCCCGTTGGGCTCGAACCCCTCGTCGAGGCCGGCGCCCAGGGCGTCCTTTACCGACGCGCCGATGGGTGCCAGCATGCCGGCGTTGGGGTCCTGCTCCACCATCACGTCGTCGGCCATCCCGCAGGTCTTGCCGGTTCCCACAACCGGCAGCGCCTGCAGATTAGACCGCCCCACCGACCACGCGGGATACTGCTCGGTCATCCCCAATGTCAGCGACAGCACCTCGAAAAAGACCAGCGTCCAGGACGCAATCGCCAACGGGGACTCGACGATGCCCGCCAGCCGCCGAAAACGCCGAGGCGGCGGGCCGCCACCGTCGTAGGCGAAGTGAAACCACGCGGCCACCAGCAATGTCAGCACCGTCAGCCCGAGCAGCGCGGTGGTGAAGCCAAACTTCCATTCCGGGAACGCGTTCGACCACGGCACACCGAAATTGGACACGTACCACCAGCCGTTGACGCTGGCGAACGACAACGCCATCACGAACAGCACCAGGGCGGCGAACACCGTGCGGTTGCGCGGGGAGCGCATCGCGTCCGCGGTCACCGCGACCGCGGCCAGCGCCCCCAGGGATCCGGCCAACCCGGCGAACACCCCGAAGTGGTGTGTCCATTTGGTCGGGGTGAACATCATCGCGACGAAGGAGATGATCGTGATGCCGATGATGCGCCGGCTGGGTCCTGCGGCGGTGCCCGGAATCCGGCCCTTGCGCAACGACATCGCCACCGACACCGCGAGCGCGACCACCAACGCGAGCACGGCGAAGCGCCGCGCCACCGACCCGTCGGGACTGGCCATGAACAACCGCTCGTAGCGGATGTGCTCGTCAAACCAGCTCAGGCTGGGTCCCACGGCGCGTTTGAGCATGGTCGCCTGGACCTCGCCGGCGAAGGTCTGGTCGCGAAAGATCAGGATCACGGTGACGGTCACCGCGGCCATGATCGGCGCCAGCAGCGCCGGCGCGCCGAACCGTTTAGAGCGACGGTGGACGATAGTGCGCAGCGGCCCGATCGCGACCAGCAGGGCGCCGATGGACGCGATACCCGTCGGCCCGGAAAACAACGTCAGCGCGCCGGTGATACAGGCGATCGCGACCGGCAACAGCCGGCTGGTCGCCACCGCGCGCTCCACCGAACACCACGTCAAAAGGATGCCCAGGGCGATGATCGGCTCGGGCCGCAACCCGTTGTTCAGCGGCAACCAGACGGCCAGAAACATGCCCGCCGCCGTCCATTCAGCGGCCCGGCTGCGCTTGACGGCGTGGCCCAGCCGGGGGATGACTTCGCGACTGATCACCCACCAGCACGTCAGCGCCATGGCCAGGGTGGGCAGCCGCATCCAGATGCTGGCGGTGCTGACATGGGCCCACAGCGCCAGCAGGTCGTAGTACCAGCCGAACGGCGCCTCGGGTGTGCCGAACCAGCGGTAGTAGTTGGCCATATACCCGGCGTGCTCGGACACCCGGGCCATGGTCAGGATGTAGCCGTCGTCAGAGGTGTTGGCGCCGACGAAATGCCACCACACCAGGACCGCGGTGACCAGGCCGTCCACGGCGCCGAACGACCACCAGCGCGGCGGCAGGACGCGCCGGTGACGCAGACCGTCGGAGCAGTCCAGGATGTGCAGCGCCACCAGCGCCACCACGGTCAGCGTCACCCCGAGGATCATCGCGGCCAGCTTCAGCGGCGTGGGCGAGCTGCTGTAGCGGGTGTCAACGGTCGCCGAGAACCTCAGCCCCGCCGGCGCCGGCCCGGAAAGGTCGGTGAAAACCCCGACGATCTGCGGCCGAAAGTCATAGCCACCGCGTTCGCCGCGCAGCGGCGCTCCGGGGTGGTCGGCGTGCGGGCCCTGGGTGAGCCCGACAAACTCGCCGGTCACCTTGTCGGCGTGCGCGGTGAAGGTCACCCGCCGGCAGGCCGGGCCGAGGACCTGGCTCATCGGGGCGCTGACCACCGGGGTGTTGCGCACCACCACCACCAAGTCACCGTTTGCCCGCTCGATGAGCAGCCCGCGATCGACGGCGTTGGGCGCTTGCTTGGGCACCGTCGACAGCAACACGGTTTTGGTGGTGCCGGGCGTCAGGCCGGCGGCCGCCCGGCACGGGATGCTGACGGACAGGTCGGTGGCCACGTAGCCGATGAGCGGCGCCGCCACGCTCTCGAAGACGCCGTTTTGCGGCCAAGTCAGTCGGGCGGTGGTCTGTGTGACCGGCAGCAGCGGCGTGAGCAGCGCGAGCACGGCGCCGGTGAGGCCGGCGACGATGGCGACCTTTCGGGCGATGCGGTAGTCCCGGCCGGTCCGGGCGTCGCAGGTGATCCGGGTGTCGAGGTCGGTCCGGTCGACCTCGACGATCGGGCCGTCCCCGGCCGTCCGGTCATCCCCGGTGGTCCGGTAGTTCGCGCCCGCGGTGGTCACGGACCTAGATGGTAATTGTGTGACTCGTCACGTGCGGTTTCGGTGGTCATCGGGGCCCCGGAACGGGCTTGCGGATGGCGAGCACGAACGGGCCGATGTGCTCGACGACGAACCGCGGGTCGGCGAACAGGGTGGCCCGCAAGTCCACGGTGTAACGACGGACATTGGGCTGGTTGGGGTAGACGTCCGCGGCCAGCCGCAGCGTGTAGCTGGCCCTCGGGCCAGAACCAGCGCCGCGGCGCATCAAAAACACCGTCGGCGGCTGCCAGGGCAGCGTGTCCAGGGCATGCAGGAACTGGTCGGCGGTGTGCAGGCCGGACCAGCTTTTGATCTGGGCGGCCCGCCGATCGAAGTGCGCCAACGGGTTGGCGTAATGCGGTGTCAACCCTTGAAAGCCCCAGTAGGGGTAATAGGAAAGAAAGCTGTAATCGGCCGTCAGCACGACGAGCTGGTCGGGGGGTTTCCCGGTGGTCCGGGCGATGACGGCGTTGATGGCCGGATAGTACTTCTCGGCGCCGGGCGGGCGGCGATCGCCGCGCTGGCCAAAGCCGTCGGTGTCGGTGTAGGCAATCGTGAGGTCGGGTCGCAGCACCTCCGGAATGTCCTGGCTGAACGCAATCGCCGCGGCCAACCCCACCGCGGCGGCCACCGGGACGACACCGCGTCCCCAGCCGCGCTCCCGGCCGTTTTCGCGGGCCCGCGCGGTTAGCGCGAGAACCACCTCGATGAACCCGAATACGCCGGCGGCGGTGAGCAGCACGGTCAACGTCGGCTGCAGCCGAAACGACAGCAGCGTGGTGCGCGCCAGCGTGGCCAGCATCGACAGCAGCGACCACAGGTACACCGCGAGTACGCCGATCGCCAACGCGGCCGCCCGGGCGGACGAGCGGGCCCGCGCCACCAGCCACAGGGTGCCCAGCATGCAGACCGCGCCCAGCACGGTGAACTGCAGCATCGGGAAGGGCAGCGCAGCGCCGTCGGCGGGCAGGTAGTGCTGTGCGCTGCCGGCATTGCCGACCGGGTCGCGCGCGGCCCGCAGCACAAACGGCAGCCAGGTGCTCGACCCGATACCCGCCGCGATGACGGCGATGACGCTCAGCCGAGCCAGCGGGTCGGCTGCGCTGCGCAGCCCCCGGCGCCGGCGGGATCCGGCCAGCAGGACCGCCATCAACACCACCGTGAACGCGGTGAAGGCCAGCAGCAGGGTGTAACAGGTGGCCGTGACGCCCAGGAAAAGCCCGGCACCGATGACCGCGGCCCAACCGCCGGATCGGCTGCCCGACCGCAGGCCCGACCAGGTCAGGATCAGCACCGGTGGCAGCAGCAGCGTGATCATCGCCGCGTACGGCTCCGGCGAGGCGTAGGCCAGGGTCACCGCCGCGGTGGCCGTGGTGACCATCAGCGCGTGCTCGAAGCGGATCATTCGCCACCACAGCACCAGTGCCGCCGCGGCGGCGATGGTGATCGAGGTGATGGCCCACGGCTTGTACATCTCCCAGGCCGGTGTCCCGGTCAGCGCCGCGGCACGCCCGCCGACCCAGAACCAGCCCGGCGGATAGAACGGCGGCAGGCCGATGTAGGTCATGTCGCGCAGCGCGGCGGTGTCGGTCAGCCGGGTCAGATATTCGGTGCGGAACTGTTGGTCCACCGAGATGCCGAACAGATACAGCCTGGTCGCGCCCAGCGGCATGGCCAGGGTCACCACGCAAAACGCCGAGATAAACACCAGCGCCGCGAGCCGAGCCGAAAGCCGCCACCATCTCCCGGCGGCGCCCCGCCCCCGCCGCCACATCCAGCCGGCGGTGATCAGCCCGAGGATGCAGCCGACTTGACCGACGGTGGTCAGGGCATGCAACTGGTTGGACGACGGGTAGGCGGGCCAGTTGACCCCGGCGATGGCCTGAAGCGAAATCACCGCCACCGCAACCGCCGCCACCACCGCCGCAGCCATCTGGCCCAGGACGGCCAGTGCATTGCGCATGATCAAAGGGGCAGCTTGCGGAAGACTCTGCGCGGGATATGTCGTAAGATCATCATGACGTAGCGGAATGCCGGTGGTGCCCAAACCAATTCCTTGCCTTTTGCGGATGCGGTGACCGCCAGTTCGGCGATATATTCCTTGTCGACGGTCAGTGGCGCCTCTTTGAGGTGCGCGCTCATCCGGGTGCGCACCTGCCCCGGGCGGACCACCAAGACACGAACACCGAACTCGCGTAACGCTTCGGAGAGGCCCAGATAGAAGCCGTCCAGACCCGCCTTGGTGGAGCCGTAGACGAAGTTGGACCGCCGCACCCGCTCGCCGGCCACCGAGCTCATCACGATAATCTGACCGAAACCCTGGGCGCGCATTTTGTCACCCAGCAGGACTCCGACGGAAACCGCTGCAGTGTAATTGATTTCAGCGATCTGTACCGCCTTGCGCTGGTTGCGCCACAGTTCCTCGGCGTCGCCGAGCAGCCCAAAAGCGACAATAGCCACGTCGATATCGCCGTTGGCAAAAGCCCGCTCGATCACCTTCGGATGGCTGTCGGTGTCGAGAGCGTCAAAGTCGATCAGCTCCACCGCCTTAGCGCCTGCGGCCGTCATCTGTGCCACCGCATCGTCGCGGCCGGGATCATCGGGCAGCGCGGCCAGCACCACACGCGCGGGCGCGTTTTGCAGGTAGCGCTGGCAGATGGCCAGCCCGATCTCGGAGGTGCCGCCGAGCAGCAGAATGGCTTGCGGGTTTCCCAGCGCGTCGAGCACCATTACAGCAGCTCCAAGCGCCGGGCCAGGTCGGAGACGAAAACACCGACGGGATCGACCTTGCGGCGCAGCGCGATCCACTCGTCGATGCGCGGATACATGGCGTGGAAGGTCTCAGCGGTGGTGCGGGAGTCTTTGGCGGTGTACAGCCGGCCACCGAATTCCAGGATGCGGCGGTCAAGTTTGGCAAGGAATTCGTTAAGGCCGGGCTTGATCGGGAAATCGACGCAGATGTTCCAGCCCGGGAAGGGAAAGCTCAGCGGTGCCCGGTTGGCCTCACCGAACAGCTTGAACACGTTCAGAAATGAATAGTGCCCGCTGGCCTGGATATCCCGGATGACCGCCTTGAACTCGGTGACCGCCGCGGTCGGAACCACGAATTGGTACTGCAGGAATCCGGCCCGTCCGTAGGCCCGGTTCCATTCCCCGAACATGTCCAGCGGGTGGTAGAACCGGGTGAGGTTTTGGATTTCACCGCGATATGTTCCGGACTTGCGGTACCACAGCTCACCGATCGCAGCGAACGTATACTTGCCGGCCAGGCCTCCGGGAAAGATATCGGGGAACGTAAATAGTTGCGGCGCATCAAACTTCAATGGATTCTTCCGAATCTTTTTCGGCAACTGGTCCACGGTGGCCAGCGAGCCGCGTGAGATCGCGGCTCGTCCCAGCTTCGGTGGTGCGCTGATCGCGTCGAACCAGGCCGACGAGTACGGGTAGCGGGCTTCACTGCCGTCGCTGTGAAAGGCGATCGTCTCATCGAGGCCGGCGGTGATGTCGCCGTCGGCGATGAAATATGCCGTCTGGGTGGGTGTCATCTCGATGGTGGCCCGCAAGATGATGCCGGTCAGGCCGTTACCGCCGACGGTGGCCCAGAACAGCTCGGAGTCCTCACCGTCGGGGGTGAGGTGACGTATCCGGCCGTCCGCGGTCAGCAGGTCCATCGACCGGACGTGGTTGCCGAAGCTGCCCGCGCTGTGATGGTTCTTGCCGTGTATGTCACAGGCGATCGCCCCGCCGACGGTGACCTGGCGGGTTCCCGGCAGCACCGGAACCCACAGCCCGAACGGCAGCGCCGCCTTCATCAGCTGATCCAGGCTGACGCCGGCGTCGACATCGGCGAGGCGGGTGTCGGCGTTGATCGCATGGATGGTGTTCAGCGGGGTCATGTCGATCACCAACCCGCCGCCGTTCTGGGCGTTATCGCCATACGAGCGACCCAGGCCCCGCGCGATCACCCCTCGGCCGCCCGCGTCGGCGGCCCGGACCACCGCCGCGGCGATTTCCTCGGGGTCGCGGGTGGACAGTACCGTGGCCACCGAGGCAGCGGTGCGGCCCCAGCCGCTGAGCCGTTTGGTCGTCAACATCGTCACAGAGGGTACCGCCCCACCGGGTGACGGTGCGGGATGCGCCGCGTCCGGGGAGCTGCCGGGCCATGCGGCCCGCTGGGGTGGGCCGGTGAGCGTGCTCAGCGGGCCCGAAAAATCACCGACCGCTGCACGATGAAGTTGATCACCGTGGCGGTTCCCTGCGCGATCACGAACGCGACGGGCACCGCCCAGGCCCGGTAGCCGAGCAACGCCAAACCCAGGTGGTTGAGCCCGACCTGCACGGTGAAGGTGAGCCCGTAGAGCGCCATGACGGCGACGAAGCGCGCGGTGCTCGGCGACGCCCGAAACGTCCACCGGCGGTTGATCAGATAGGCGGTGACCGTGCCGGCGACGAAGCCGGCCGCTTTGGACAGATCGACCTGCACCCCAAGCACCCGGTAGAGCGCCACGTAAAGACCGAAATCGATGACCGCCGCCAGGGCGCCGGTGACGACGAATCGCCACACCTGTGTCGTCAACCTCAGGGGTGCACGCGGGGCGGCGAGGTCAGCGGACGGTCGGGTCATCGCGGGCAGTCTACGGGCGCGCGCCGGCCCGCCGCCGGGCAGCGCGAGGCGGTCACGCCGGGAACTTGACGTCGAGCAACTCGACCTGGTTCTCGCCCTGGGGCGTCGGGTAGGTGATGATGTCGCCGGGTTTGTGCCCCACCAATGCCCGTCCCAGCGGGCTGCCGGCGGTCAGCGTCTCGGCTTCGCCGCCGGCCGGAGTTTCTTCCACGATCGATATCACGTGCATCGTGGCGACCGTGCCATCGGCAAACCGCAAGGTCACTTCGGTGCCGGCGGGCAGCGTCTTCGTGTCGTCGGCCAGCAACCGTCCACGCCCGGTGCGCAACATCCGGTCGAGTTCGAGGATCTGCTCATCGAGCAGGGCCAGCTCGTCAGCGCGCTGGATCGCTTCGGCGGCGTCCCCGTGATCGCCCACCATCCCACGGTCGCTTTTGACCTCGACCTCCAGCCGGCGGCGTCGTTCCCGCAGTCGGGCCAGCTCAGCCTCTAACCGATCCCGGGTGGTGTCGGGGAGCCGTTTTGGTTCGAGTTCCTCACCCACGTCCGCCAGCCTTTCGGGACGCGACCGCGAGGGCCGTCGCGGAGCGCCCACATCGTGTCGTTGTACGTTCGCCAATTATTCACACGCTGCGCATCCGGTTGGGTGTTTCGGTGCGACACCACCACGGCGCGACGATCCGCCGGGTGAAACGCCTGCGGCAACGAGGGCGGCAAACACGTGAGCAAGGGTACCCAGCGTGCCGGTCGCCGGCTGTTCGGGCCGGCCGGCCTTCCCGGGCGGGGGTGGGTCGGGCCGTCCGGCCCCCCGTGGCCGTCCGGGCCGGCACGAGGGCCGCCAGCGCACACCGTCGGACCATGCCGAGTTCACGCCCGGGGGCATTCCCGGGGACCCGGCGGGGGAGTCGGCGGGGGAGGAGGATGGCGTCATGCGCGAGTATGTGAAGTTTTATATCGACGGCCGATGGGTCGACCCGGCCCAACCCCACCTGTTTGATGTCGAAAATCCTGCCACCGAACAGATCACCGGAAAAATCTCGCTCGGTTCGGCGGCCGACGTCGACGCAGCGGTAACCGCCGCGCGCCGGGCCTTCGCCAGTTGGTCGCAGAGCAGCCGTGCGGAGCGCCTTGATCTGCTGCAGGCGATCCGTTCTGAATATCAAAGGCGTGCAGGAGATCTGGCAGAGGCAGTGACCGAGGAGATGGGTGCTCCGCCGTCGCTGGCGGCCGGGCCGCAGGTGAAGCTTGGCCTGAGTCATCTAGTGACCGCCATCGACGTGCTGAAAAATTTTGCGTTTGAGGAGCAACACGGGGAAACCCTGCTGGTCAGCGAGCCGATAGGGGTGTGCGGGCTGATAACACCGTGGAACTGGCCGCTCAACCAGATCGCGGTCAAGGTGTATCCCGCGCTGGCGACCGGGTGCACGATGATCTTGAAGCCCTCCGAGGTGGCGCCGTACTCCGCCTACATCTTCAGCGAAGTCCTTGACGCGGCGGGGGTGCCGGGCGGTGTGTACAACCTCGTCAACGGCGACGGTCCGGGCGTGGGTGCGGCACTGTCCGGCCACCCCGGTATCGACATGATCTCGTTCACCGGGTCGACCCGCGCCGGCATCGACGTGGCCGCCAGAGCCGCCCCGACCGTCAAACGGGTCACCCAGGAACTGGGGGGAAAGAGCCCGAACATCATTCTTGACGACGCACAATTCGAGAGCAGCGTCCGTGCCGGTGTGGTCAACATGATGCTCAACACCGGCCAGAGCTGCAATGCGCCCTCGCGGATGCTGGTACCCAATTCGCGTCTGGCGCAGGCCATCGCAATAGCGCGTGACGCCGCTGAACAGGTTCCGGTCGGTAACCCCGAGGCCAGCCGCGCCATCGGACCGCTGGCCTCAAGGGCGCAGTTCGACAAGGTGCAGCGCTTGATCCAGCAGGGCATCGACGAGGGCGCCACACTGGTCACCGGCGGCCTCGGTCGTCCCGAGGGCCTGGATACCGGCTACTACGCCAAGCCCACCGTCTTCGCCGGGGTCACCAACGACATGACCATCGCGCGCGAGGAGATCTTCGGGCCGGTGCTCTGCATTCAGGGCTACAACGATCTCGATGAGGCCATCGAGATTGCCAACGACACCGACTACGGTCTGGCGGGCTATGTTTCGGGAGCCGACCTGGCGAAAGCGCGGGAGGTGGCCGCTAAGATCCGCGCCGGCTGGGTGACGATCAACCACGCCTTCGACATCCAGGCTCCCTTCGGAGGCTACAAGCGAAGCGGCAACGGTCGCGAATGGGGCAGCTTCGGCTTCCATGAGTACCTGGAAACCAAGGCGATCCTAGGTTACGCGCCCCGGTGATGCCCGAGTCGTGCCCAGGTTTTCGACTAGTTTCGGAATAGTTTGCGAATAGTTTGCGAATAGTGGTGGTATCGCCGTGTCTTCCGCAACGGTGGGTCGATCGCGGCTAAGCTTGCTGCGACCCGACAGGTAGGGGGAATCGACGTATCGGCAGCACCGACAGCGCTGTTCGCGCGGACCGGCCGGGTGCGGGGCGAGCGGGCACTGAACCGGCCAGGTCCTACCCTGCGCCGGTTCACTATGCCCGCCGGACCCGCTGGGTCGCCCCCGTCCGGTCACCGGCTCGCCCGGGGTCCGGGCGCGGCATCCCGGCATTGGACGGGCTTCGGGGTGTCGCGGTCGCGCTGGTGCTCGCCGAACACGGCGGCATCCCCGGTATGGGTGGCGGGTTCATCGGCGTGGACGTGTTTTTCGTCCTGAGCGGTTTTTTGATTACCTCGCTGCTGCTCGACGAACTGGGGCGAACCGGCCGCATCGATCCCGCGGGGTTCTGGGTGCGCCGGGTCCGTCGGCTGTTGCCGGCGCTGGTGCTGCTGGTGGTAACTCTCGCGGTGGCTCGCGAGTGGTTTCCGCAGGAGGCCGTCGCCGGGCTGCGAGAGGACGCCGTCGCCACCTTGTTGTGGGTGGCGAACTGGAGATTCGTCGCGCAGAAAACGGACTATTTCACGCAAGGCGCCGCACCCTCGCCGCTGCAGCACGCCTGGTCGCTCGGTGTCGAGGAGCAGTTCTACGTCCTCTGGCCGCTGGTGCTGATCGCGGTGGCCGTGTTGTTGGCGGCGTGGGCCCGGCGCTACCGGCTGTGGGCAACGGTGAGCGGGGTTCGGCTCATCGTGTTCGTGATGGCCGCGCTGGGCGCACTGGCCTCGGCCGCCGCGGTCGTGGTCTTCTTTCCGCAGGCCTCGCACCACCGAATCTACTTCGGCACCGATACCCGTGCGCAGGCCCTGCTGACCGGTGCTGCGGCGTCGGCTCTGCTGGTGCGTGACTGGCCGGCACTGAACCGCGGCCGGTGCGTGCTCCGCTCCCGCCGGGCGCGGTGGGCCGCCCGGGTGCTGCCGGTCATCGGCCTGGCGGGGCTGGCGGCGGGTGCGCACTATGCGACGGGCGGTGTGCGGGAACTTCACACGGGACTGCTGGCCGCGGTGGCCGTCGCGGCGGTCGTGGTGATCGCTCCGGTGGCGCTGGAGCAGCGTGGGCCGGTTGCCCGGTTGCTGGCTTGGCCTCCCCTGGTGTGGCTCGGCGCCATCTCATACGGTGTCTATCTTTGGCATTGGCCAATCTTTTTGGTGCTCAACGGCGAGCGGACCGGATGGTGCGGCTGGCGGTTGTTTGCGGTTCGCTGCGCCGCCACCGTGGCGATGGCCGCCGTGTCCTGGTGGTTGATCGAGCAGCCCGTCCGGCGGTGGCAACCGGTTGGGGTGCCGCTGCTGCGGTTGGCGGGCGCCACGGTCGCCACGGCCGCCGCGGTGACGGTGCTACTTGTGCCCGCCGGCGTTGGTCCCGCGCCGGTGCCCGATCGCAGTGTTCCGCCCGGGGTGTCGCCGGTGGCGGTGGTTTCACCGGCGCCATCGGTGGGATCTCGGCCCGTGCCGGCCGTGGCGCGGCGAGATCCCGCCCGGCCGTTCACGGTTTCGGTCTTCGGCGACTCGATCGCCTGGACGTTGATGCACTATCTGCCCGCGACGCCAGGGTTTAATTTCGTCGACCACACCGTCATCGGATGCAGCATCGTCCGCAGCGGCCCGTACCGGTATTTCGGCCAGGTCATCGATCAGAAGCCGGAATGCGATAGCTGGCCCGCCCGGTGGGCCGCGCAAGTGAGCCGGGACCGGCCCGACGTCGCACTGCTGGTCATCGGTCGCTGGGAAACGATTGACCGGGTCAATGAGGGACGCTGGACCCACATCGGCGACCCGGCGTTCGATTCCTATCTGACCGCAGAACTGCAGCGGGCGCTGGACATCCTGGGCTCCACCGGGGCCCGGGTGGTGGTTGCCACCGCACCGTATAGCCGGCGCGGTGAAAAACCGGACGGCAGCCTGTATCCCGAAGACCAACCGGAGCGGGTCGATCGATGGAACGGGTTGCTTCGCCGCACGGTGCGGGATCGGCCCAACATCGCGGTACTGGACCTGAATAAAAAGCTCGCCCCCGACGGGGTCTACACCGCGAAAGTCGATGGCATACCGGTGCGTAGCGACGGCGTGCACCTTACTCCGGAGGGGGTGAAGTGGCTGACCCCGTGGCTCGAGGAATCGATACGGTAGCCGCTGGCCCCTCCCCGGATGGAAACGTTACCGGGGACATCGGCGTGAACCCGGTGCCGCTCAGCTCTCCACGATGATCGGATCACCGATATGCACGGTGTCGAAATACCAGGCGGCATTGTCCGGGCTGAGATTGATGCAGCCGTGACTGACGTTCGCGTAGCCCTGTGAGTCCACCGACCAGGGAGCCGAGTGCACGTACACGCCGCTCCATGTCACCCGGACGGCATACTGACCCTGGATCAGGTAGCCCTCGGGAGAACTGAGCGGGATGCCGATGGTTCGCGAATCGAAGGTCACGGTCCGCTCTTTGGATAAGGCGCTGAAATGACCAACGGGCGTTGGGCGGCTGGGCTTGCCCATCGATGCCGGCATGACGCGGACTACCTGGTCGTTGATGCTGACGGTGAAGGTGTGCGCGGAGATGCTGGCAACGGCTTTCACCGCGTCTCCGGTGTCGAATCCGGTGGATAAGCCGCGGACCCGCACAGTCACCGTCGTATGGGCGGGCCAGTACGCCACCGGAGTCCATTGCACGGCATTGTCGGCCACCCAGGTGAAGCGCCCGGGCGTCCGGCTCGGAGAGACGATCTTGATGGTCCGTTGGGCCGCGGTTCGGTCGGCGACCGGGCCGTTGAAGGTGACGATGACCGGATGCGCGACACCGACCACCTCGCCGCTCGCCGGCTGAATCGAGGTCACACCGGGCACCGCGCTGGGTGTCGCAACGGCCGCCGAGCCCGGCCCGGTTGATAGCGCCACGGCCGTCGCGAGGACACCTGCGAGGACGAATAGCGACCTGGCTGCCCTTAGCACGTCCACCCCTTTCGCATCGCAGGCAACTGTGCCCGTTTCCGATTCTCGCTGGCGGGCCGACAGCGATTCCAAGGCCGGCCGGCGAAGGTTGACGGGGTCTCGGGTTCAGCGGTGTTCACGAAGCGCCGCCATGCGCCGCCGGTATTCCTCTTCGTCGATTTCACCGCGCGCGAAGCGTTCGGCGAGCACCTCTTCCGCGCGTGAGAGCCCATAGCCGGGCGGTTCTGCGGGGGCTGAACCGCCCAGATAACGGATCGCCAGGGCAACGGCCGCGATCACCGCCGTTAAGAACAACGCCATCACAATGACCATCACGATCCAGCCTCCCCAGCCGCCGCCATCCCACATCCAGCCGTCCCCGTCATACATCATTGGCGCATCCCTTCGACCGCTTCTCCAACACTCTCATGTAGTGACTTCAGCCTGGGCGGGAACCGCAGGCCCCCATAGGGTCGATAGTCCCTTCTTCTGATGGCGCGCGCAGCCGCAGCGGGCGTCGGGCGCAAACGCTTCGGCTTTACTCTTGGCCCTGCCGCAAAAAAGCCAGGGCCTCGGCACGCAGTCCGCGACGTCGAGGCCCTGGCCGGAGGGGATCAGTTGTTGCACCGGCAATCGGCGTGACCGCACCTACAGCCGGATGCCCGGGTGCACGCGTGGTCGGCGCACCGACAACCAGTGGACTTACAGTGGCAGGTCCCGGTTTCCTTCATCGTCTCGTCCTTCCTGCAGAGTGCTGGCGGTCCGTGCCATCAGCTACCCTACCCCGGTAGGGTATATTCGCCAACCGACCGGCCCTTCCCTCGGCCGGGGCGATCGGCCGCCGGTAGTCACGAGCGGTGCATTCCCGGGCGTGGCGCTCACCCGGGTCGACTCGGTGGGGCCGGTAGATCAGGAGCGGACCAGCCGTGCGATGGCGGCGGAGGCTTCGGCGAGTTTCACCTCGGCCTCCTTGCCGCCCTCGGCGAGCGCGTGGCTCACGCAGTGATCAAGGTGCTCGTCGAGCAGGTTTAACGCCACCGATCGTAAGGCGCTGCTGACCGCGCTGATCTGAGTGAGGACGTCGATGCAGTACTTGTCTTCTTCGATCATCTTCGCGATGCCGCGGACCTGACCCTCGATTTTGCTCAGCCGCTTAGCGTAGCTGTCCTTGTGCGCGACATATCCATAGGTGGCGTGCCGCTGCTGTTCGAGCGTGTTGGTCATCGGGCTGGACCTTGCCTTCCTGCGCTGAGGCGACCTCCCCGTCGCCCGCCGACGCCTCGGTGGTTTTCGCCGTCGCCGGCCCCGGACCCGGCCGCCGCAACGGCGTCCGGGTGGCTGATCGTCGGCCGCCGCCGCGTGTCCGGGCACGGACGCGTCGAGGCGGCGCAACCTCGGGTCAAAGTGGGCGGCATGTAACCACTATAGCTGGCTACCCCGTGGGGGTACGGGTAGCCAATGTGGGTCACCCAAGGTCGCGGCGTAGCCCACCCGGCGATGGGCACCGAGGCGTGCCGGGCCGGAGGCGGCTCGTCATAACCGATCACCGGCGGGCGCCCGACACGCCTTATCCCCGACGAGCCACGGATTCATGTTGGGCGGCAGCCGTTTTCACCAACGGTTCGATCATCGACGGCTGGGCCGCGGGCAACGGCTCGACGTGATAGCGGCGCAGGCGGTTGGCGTTGGCGACCACCGACAGCGAGGATAGGGCCATCGCGGCGGCAGCGATCATCGGTGAGAGCCGCAGCCCCAGCAGCGGGTACAGCGCGCCCGCCGCGACGGGGATGCCGATGGCGTTGTAGACCAGGGCGAAGAACAGGTTTTGCCGGATATTGCGCATGGTAGCGCGGGAGAGCCGGATCGCGGTGACCACGCCGGCCAGCGCCCCGGAGATCAGGGTGACGTCGGCGGATTCGATGGCGACGTCGGTGCCGGTCCCGATGGCAAATCCGACATCGGCTTGGGCGAGGGCAGGGGCGTCGTTGATGCCGTCGCCCACCATCCCGACCCGGCGTCCCTCGGCTTGCAGCCGGCGGATCTCGCCGGCTTTGTGCTCAGGCAGGACCTCGGCGAGCACCCGCTCCACGCCGACCTGGCGGGCTATCGCCTTCGCGGTGGCGGCGTCGTCCCCGGTGATCATCACGACCCGCAGGCCCAGCTTGCGCAGGGCGGCGACCGCCGCGGCCGAGTCCTCCTTGACGGTGTCGGCGACGGCGAGCACCCCGGCCGGTTGCCCATCGGCGGCCACCAGGATCGGGGTGTTGCCCACGGCCGCGAGGTCGACAGCGATTCGCTCGAGTCCGCTTGTGTCGATTCCGTTTTCGGCCAACAAGGCGGCGTTGCCCACCAGCAGGCTGTGGTCCGCGACCGTTGCCCGGACTCCCTTGCCGGTGATCGAGTCGAAGGCGCTGGCCGCGGGAACACTTAGGCCGCGGCCGCGGGCCCCGGCGACGACGGCGGCGGCCAACGGGTGCTCGCTGCCGGCTTCGGCGCCGGCGGCCAGCGCAAGAAGCTCGCCCTCCGGCAGCGTCCCGCTCGCGTGCACCGCGGTGAGGACAGGTTTGCCGGCGGTGATGGTGCCGGTCTTGTCCAGCACCATGGTGTCGAGTCGGTGTGCGGTTTCCAGAGCTTGCGCCGAGCGGATCAGTATGCCTGCGCGCGCGCCCTTTCCGGTGCCGACCATGACCGACAACGGGGTGGCCAGGCCCAGCGCGCACGGGCAGGCGATGATCAGCACCGCCACCGCCGACACCAGCGCCGGCGTCAGTGCGGGTGCCGGGCCGGCGACGAACCAGACCGCGAAAGCGGCGACGGCGATGGCGATCACCGCCGGCACGAAATAGGCCGAGATCGCGTCGGCCAGGCGCTGGATCGGTGCCCGGGATGCCTGAGCCTGCTGGACCATGCGAATGATCTGGGCGAGCAGGGTGTCCGCGCCCACCTTGATCGCGCGTACCCGCAGCGAGCCGGTGGTGTTGACCGTCGCGCCGATGACGGTGTCACCGACGTGTTTGGTGACGGGCATCGGTTCGCCGGTCACCATGGACTCCTCCACCGCGGACTGGCCGGACAACACGATGGCGTCGACCGGGATTTTCTCACCGGGGCGGATGAGGATCTCGTCGCCGACCACCACCTCCTCGACGGGGAGTTCGGTTTCGGCGCCCCCGCGCACCACGCGGGCGGTGCGCGCCTCCAGGCCCAGCAGGGCGCGGATGGCTTCGCCGGTGCCGGCCTTGGCGCGGGCTTCCAGCAGCCGGCCCAGCATGATCAGGGTGAGGATCACCCCGACGGCCTCGAAATACACGCTGCGCAGCCCGGTGGGCAGGGCCGTGGAGGCGAGCGTCACCAGCAGGCTGTAGCCGTAGGCCGCGAAGGTGCCGAGCGTGATCAAGCTGTTCATGTCGGCGCTGCGATGGGCCAACGCGAGCCAGCCACTGCGATGGATTGGCCAACCCACGTAGAACATTACCGGTGTGATCAGCGCCAGCTGCAGCCAGTGGTTGAGCAGCACGGTGGGCACCCACCGGGCGCCCGACGGTTGCAATGGTTGAGCCATCACCGCGTACAGCACGGGCGCGGTGAGCAGCGCGCCGATCAGCACCCGGCGGGTCAGGCCGGTGATCTCGGCCCGCCGTTCTGCGGTCTCGGCGGCCTCGGTCTCCGCGGCGTTCGACTCGGCAGCGCCGTCCGCCGGTGTGGGTCGCGCGCCGGGGCCGACCCGCTGCTGACGTTCGGGTGGCGAGGCGGCCGTGGCCTCGGGGATGACGACGAGCGTGCCGTGGGTCATGTTCATCCCGCAGGCAAAGTCGAATGACCCGGCCCGCCGGGGGGTGAACCGTACCCGGGTGCGCCGATGTGCCGGCAGTGCCGCCCCGACCTGCAGGTCGGGGAAGACCACCCGCGACGTGCAGTCCCCGCTTTCTTGCCGGTCGAACTCGATCTCCACCGGAATGCCCTGACGGACCTCGACGACGTTGGGGCTATAGCCACCCAGGACGGTTATTCGGACGTGCTGAACCCCGTCGGTCAGCGCAGCGGCGCGGGCGCGGCGCGGGGCGAAGAAAAACCACGCCAGCACGGCGATGGCCAGGGCCGCACCCGTCAGGACGATAACGTCAACGCCGGACATCGCGAACTCCTCATTCGTTACCCACGGCCAGGTGCCGTGGCCGTGCGGGGCGCTCGGGGAACGCGCTGCGGAGAGCGTGTCATCCATCACCCGCTCCGGGCGGGTCGTGGTTGTCCTGTGTTCGTTGCCCCGAACCCGGGACACAACCAGCCGCCGCACGATAATATACCCCCCAGGGGTAACGACCCGGTTGCCGGATGCGGAACAAAAGGGCTGCCGCAGCTCCAGTGGGCCACGACGGTCCCGGGCCGTCTCCCGGACACGCAGGCGAGAGGGTGCCGAGATGACATGTCTTTCGCTTTCGCCGCGCGTTTCCCCGCGTCGTCAACCGGTTAGCACGCTGATGCCCGATGGGCACGCTCTGGCTCGTCTTGGCGAACACGTCGGTCTACCGCCCGGCGGCGTCGCTTGCCCATCCACCGGTGCCGTGCCGCGCACGGATCGCGAAAGCCGGCCGCGAAGAACACGAAGAGCGCGGTGTCATGACGCTGCGTCAGGTGATAAGCGGTGTCATGACGCTGCGTCAGGTGATAAAATTATTGCTGTCCTTGATATTACGCTTGTTCATCGTCGCCTACGGGTGCTGTCCTGTGCAACGCCACGGTGGACCAATTTGAAGCGGGCACAGCTATCGTCGCTATCGTCCGCGACAGATGGATCCCGCCGAGTTCCCCCTGGAACAACAGAAAATATTTCCTACCAACAATATTCGTTAGCTATCAGGGTCATCAAAGGGCACCGTGAACTGTTTGTGACTGTCCTGGGTGCCGGTACCGATTCACATCCGGCCGCCGAGGCCGCCAATGCCATCACTGTCAGCTAGAAAGGTGTGCGGCAATGGATTACGCGTTATTACCACCGGAAGTCAACTCCGCGCGGATGTATGCCGGACCGGGGGTGGGGCCGATGCTGACCGCCGCGGCGGCCTGGGGCACGCTGGCCACCGAGCTGTATTCGGCGGCGGCATTGTATAACTCGGTGATCTCGGAGCTAACCGCCGGGCCCTGGCTGGGCCCGTCCTCGGCGTCGATGACCGCCGCGGCGGCCCGCTACGCGGCGTGGCTGTCGGCTACCGCCGCGCAGGCCGAGCAGGCCGCCGCCCAGGCCGAAGCGGCCGCGGCCGCCTACGAGACCGCGTTCGTTTCGACGGTGCCACCATCGGTGGTCGCGGCCAACCGCAGCCTGCTGATGGCGCTGGTGGCGACGAACGTCCTCGGGCAGAACACCCCGGCGATCGCGGCCACCGAGGCGCAGTACGCCGAGATGTGGGCGCAGGATGTCGCGGTCATGTATGGTTACGCCGGCTCGTCGGCGTCCGCGACCGCGCTGACGCCGTTCACTCCGCCCGCCCCGATCGCCAATCCGGGCGGAGTCTCCGGGCAAGCCGCCGCGGTCGCCGGGGCCGGGGGCGGGTCGGCCGCGACCACCACGCAGACGGTGCTGTCGCACCTGCCGTCCGCGGTGCCCACCGCGCTCCAGGGGCTCGCGTCGCCGTTGCAGGCGGCACCGGCGGCCACGCCGCCCGCGTCGGGACTCACCGCGCTGCTGCAGAGCCTGGATTTGGCATCTTTTCCGGGCAATGCGGGTGCGGGCCTGGCGGCGGCCGATCTGGGCGCGACGTCGGGCGCATGGGGGTCCGCATCGGACGCCGACGCGAAAATTATGGCCGAACAAGGAGAAATCACCAGCACGCACGAGCTAATCACGGGCACGCTGAGCGAACTTACGGGCATGGAAGGCCGAATCATGGACCGGTTCGACCAGTTGGGTGCGGTGCGCTCGGCGGTGTCGGCGGGCATGGGGGAGGCGGCCTCGATCGGCGGGCTGTCGGTGCCGATGAGCTGGGCGACGGCGATCCCGGCGGTACATCCCGTCGCGGTGGCGTCGCCGACCCCTGGCCTGAGCGTGGCCCCGGAAGCCTTCGCGGACAGTCAGGGAAGCTTGTTCGGTGAGCTGGCGGTGGCGAGTATGGCCGGGCGCGCGATCGGCGGCACGGTCAGCCCGGGCCGGCGGGAGCGTGTTCGGCCGGCCGGCGAACCCGCGGCGTCGCCGGGGGCGGCGGCTACCCATGAACCCGCACAGCCACCCAAAACGTCGCCGGGCGTTCCGGGGAGGGGAATCACCGCCGAGGTACGTGAACGCGTCGAACTCCTGCGCGAACTCGCCGCGCTCCGCGACTCGGGGATTTTGACCGACGAGGAATTCAGCGAGGAGAAACGACGCCTTTTCGGTCATTAATTTCGGCCGCTAATTTCCACACGGGCCGACCCAGGGTCGATGACTCACAGATCACGTTCGGCGATGGCGCCGGGCCGAAAGACCCGCGTCGAAACACCCCACCCGCATGTGGAGTGCAAATAAGCTGCCCGACCCCGCTACAGAAAGTGAGGAATGCTCATGTTCGCCAAGGCTATCCGGGTGGCCGCTGCCGGGGCCACCGTCTGCCTCGGGTGGGTGACCATTCTGAGTCCGGGCGCGGCACGCGCCGTGCCGCCGCGCATGCCCCAGGACACCGATTTCACCTGCCCTGACATCGCGGGGATCAATTACGTGGCGGACCCCAACGATGCGAATGCGTACTACCTCTGCGTGGATGGATTGCCGCAGCACCACTACCAATGTCCGCCGGTGACCAAATTGATCATGACGACACCGCCCAGATGTATTCCCTGGAGTTCTCACCACATGCCGTGATCGACGAGGGTGAACCGGAACTCAGAGCGTGTTGGGAAAGCCTCGGGCAGCGGTTGAGGCTTTCTGCCGGGGCCGACGCCCAGGCGCCGGTTCCAGCCGGCGGACCATCAGCCCGATCATCGCCCGTGGGCACGGATGTGATCGTCCCACGCACCGGCCTGTCACCGGCTCGCAGGAGTTGACCACACTTGGCCACCGGCGGCCGTTTCAGAGGCTCGAATTTCCTTTTTCCTTTTTCCTTGAGCTTGAGGGGGAGGCTACGGGCGAGGCGCGCTCGGGGCTGTCGGTGTCGGCGAATGCTGGCCGGGACCCATGCCACCGGGCCCCATGCCACCGCCGGGACCCATCATGCCGCCGGGCCCCATCATGCCGCCGGGTCCCATGCCACCGGGTCCCATGCCACCGGGACCCATCATGCCGCCGGGCCGCATCTGGCGGCTATAGTCCGCCGGTCCACCCGGGCCCCGATGCGAATACGCGCACACGTAGAACCCGGAAAAGAAAATCACCGCGACAACGAAGGTGACACCGGCGACGATGCCCACCCAGGCCAGCGCCTGGTTCAGCCGGCTGATCCGGTCTTCACGGCGTACCGCTTCAACCGCGCGCGGCCCGTGGGTCGCTCCGGCGCGGGATTCGGGTGTCTCAGTCATGGCGTCGATAATGTCTACGCCGTCAAGCTGTGAACAGTGCCTTTGGTCCTAATAATCCAGGGACTTGTTCCTCACGCGGGCGACCAGAAGACAAACCGGCGATTCCATCAACCGGCAGCCAGCGATCCGAGATGGGAAACCGGCTCCGGTCGGTCCCCAGACTGACCCAAAGGCAAGCGGCGAATGTGCGGCGCGGTGCATGTCTCACGGCCGTAGCGGATTCCCAACGCCGCGTTGTTTTCCTCCCCGCTGAGCTGGTTTCACCCGCACCGAGCGGGATCGCCCCGACGTCGATAGCGGCTTCGACCGCAATATCCGCAATATCTATGCCACACCAGCTATTCCGTTACTTCGTGGGGCACTAAACGCCAATGGACCTCCCCAAACAGCCCTCGCGCCCGACACGCCGATGCGGTACACCTGGACCGTCACGGCTGCCGCGGCAGCGAGCACCAACACGGTAATCAGCAGTTGCACGAGGGGTTTAACCGCACGCCCGCGTTCCTGATACCGGTGAACCAAGCCCAGGAGGACGGCCGCGGCCAGCAACATGGTGGAGAAGTAGATCATGGTGTTGCCGAGTGCCGTGTGGGTATCCACGGCGGGTGACTGATGAACCCGCTCCTGCAGCCACCAGCCCGCACTGGTGGTCAGCGGGGTCAAGACAAGGGTGACCACAGCCAGGGCCAGCACCGGCCAGACCAGTCGCCGGCGCGCCGCCGGCCACACCGCGCAGGTGATCAGCAACACCGCGGTGAGCGGGGCCAAAACGATGATGAAGTGGTTCAGCAAAATATGGGCGGGAAGCCCATGCAGTGTGGACAAGGATCCTCCCTGGTCACTTTGGGCCGACCGCCGGGCGGCGAGATCCACCCAGCGCCGGACGAATGCCCCTGATGTGTGGCGGTCGGTAACTTTCGGCCTTACGGCCGCCCGGCAGGCGCCAATTCACCGAGCTTGCCCGGATCCTCACGCCGTGGACATCACCCGGGCGGCAGCGGACTCCGGCATGGGCTCGTAGCGGACAAACGATCGGGTAAACGATGCCGCGCCGTGCGACAGCGATCGCAGGTCGATCGCGTAACGGGTGAGTTCAATCTGCGGCACCTCGGCTTTGACCACCGTGCGCTCGTGCCCGGCGGTGTCGGTCCCGAGAACCCGCCCGCGGCGGCCCGACAGGTCGCTCATCACCGCGCCGACCAGGTCGTCGGGCACCAACACCGCGATCTCGTCGATCGGCTCGAGCAAGATCACCTTGGTGGCCGCCGCGGCCTCCTTCAGTGCCAGCGCACCGGCCATCTGAAACGCGAAGTCCGATGAGTCCACGCTATGGGCCTTGCCGTCAAACAGGGTGACTCGAATGTCGACCACCGGGTAACCGGCGAGCACCCCTTTTTCCATCTGCGCGCGAACGCCCTTCTCCACGCTGGGGATGAACTGCCGCGGCACCGCACCACCGACCACCTTGTCGACGAATTCGAATCCCGAGCCTTCCGGTAGCGGCTCGACCTCGATGTCACAGACCCCGTACTGGCCATGACCGCCGGACTGCTTGATGTGGCGGCCGTGGCCTTTTGCTTTGCCGGCGAAGGTTTCCCGAAGTGGCACCCGGAGCTCCACCGTGTCCACGGTGACGCCGTACCGGCTCGCCAGCGCGTCGAGAACCACACCGGCATGAGCCTCGCCCATGCACCAGAGCACCACCTGGTGGGTCTCCTGGTTCTGCTCGATCCGCAGTGTCGGGTCTTCGGCGGCCAGCCGTCCCAACCCGACCGCGAGCTTGTCCTCGTCGGCCTTTGCGTGCGCCTGCACCGCCACCGGCAGCAACGGTTCCGGCATCGTCCACGGTTTGAGCACCAGGGGGTCGGATTTGTCGGACAGCGTGTCCCCGGTTTCCGCGCGGCTGAGCCGGCCGATTGCGCAAATGTCGCCCGCCACAACGGCCGCGGCGGGTCGTTGCTGCTTGCCGAGCGGGTAAGTGAGGATACCGATGCGCTCGTCCTCGTCGTGGTCGGCGTGGGTGCCGGTGGCGCCCGTCGACGGCGCGAAAAAGGACGAAAAATGACCCGACACATGAACCGTGGTGTCGGGCCTGATGGTCCCGGAGAACACCCGCACCAGGCTGATTCTGCCGACATAAGGGTCTGACGTCGTTTTCACCACCTCTGCAAGCAGCGGCGCGTCCGCGTCGCATTTAAGGTGGGTGCGTGCCACTCCATTGGTCGTAAAAACCTCCGGCAGGGGATGTTCCAGGGGAGGGGGGAATGCTCTGGTGGCGATCTCCAGCAGTTCCAGCGTGCCGACACCGGTGGTGCTGCACACCGGGATCACCGGGAAAAAGCAACCGCGGGCAACCGCCGTCTCCAGATCCTTGATCAGCACCGACTCGTCGATCTTTTCGCCATTCAGGTAACGCTCCATGAGGGACTCGTCTTCAGACTCCTCGATGATCCCCTCGATCAACGTCCCGCGAGCCTCTTCGATCTGATCCGCGGATGAGGCGTCCGGCGGGTGCGCTGTCCGCGTGCCGCCGACGTACTCGTAGTGGGTCTGCGACAACAGTCCTATCAGCCCGTCACCGGCGGGCAGATAGAGCGGTAACACCTTGTCGCCAAACGCTTCCTGGGCGGCAGAGAGCGCGCTCTGGTAGTTCGCCCGGGGGTGGTCGAGTTTGGTGATCACCACGGCGCGCGGCATGCCGACCTGGCTGCACTCTTGCCAGAGGGACTTGGTGGGCTCGTCGACCCCCTCGTTCGCCGCGATCACGAAAAGAGCACAGTCTGCGGCGCGCAGCCCCGCGCGCAACTCTCCCACGAAGTCGGCGTAGCCGGGCGTGTCGATCAGGTTGACCTTGACGCCATCGTGCGCCAGCGAGGCCACGGCCAAACCCACGGACCGCTGTTGGCGGATCTCCACCTCTTCGTAGTCGCAGACCGTGGTGCCGTCGACGATGGAGCCGGGCCGGCTCAAGACGCCGGCTGCGACCAGCAGGGCCTCGACAAGGGTGGTCTTGCCGCCGGCCGACGGCCCCACCAACGCCACATTACGAATAACGGCCGGACTCTTTGCGGCGGGAGCGGCTTTGCCGCCCTGGGAATTAGTCGTCTTGTCTGCCATGGCGTTCCTCTCCTTCTACCCTGCATGGTTTTCGCTTGCCGGCGTGCCCAAGGCTCTCGGACCCCATAAGTCACCATTCCCTTAAGCGCCGTTCAGCACAAGGGCACATGCTGTTCAAGTCGGGGGCAAGCGACGCTCGCCGCAGGGTTGCCGGATGGGTGGGCCCCGCACGCCTGCCGGCGCGCCGTGAAGGGCAGCTGTCAGACAGCGGTGCCGGATGGCGCCGCCGGACTCAAAGGACCCGCGACGCTTGTCCGCCCGCGGATTCTTGTTGAAGGCGCATGACCGCCGGTGCCAGAATCAAAGGCATGAACTCGGGCCCGGGTTGCGGCGCGAGGATGGCGCACTCGCCAATCCGCCACCGGAGCTGACGCCCGGAAGTGGAGACACCGATGATCACCTGGTACCTGCTGGCCACCGCGTTCGGCCTCGGGGCGCTGTGGCTGGCGGCGTCTGTTCGCGTCGTCAAGCAATTCGAGCGAGGCGTGGTGTTCCGGTTGGGTCGTGTGCAGCCGCGGGTTCGCGGCCCGGGGTTGACCTGGCTGATTCCGGTGGCTGACCGGCTGCAAAAGGTGAACATGCAGATCATCACCATGCCGGTGCCCGCCCAGGACGGCATCACCCGCGACAATGTCACCGTGCGCGTGGACGCCGTCATCTACTTCAAGGTTTCGGATCCGGTGCGGGCCGCCGTCGATGTGCAGGACTACATGTCGGCGATCGGGCAGGTCGCGCAGACCTCGCTGCGGTCGATCATCGGCAAGAGCAACCTCGATGACTTGCTGTGTAACCGTGAAGGTCTCAACCAGGGCTTGGAATTGATGATCGACAGCCCGGCGCTGGGCTGGGGGATCCACATCGACCGGGTGGAGATCAAGGACGTGGTGCTGCCCGACTCGATGAAGCGCTCGATGTCACGCCAGGCCGAGGCCGAACGCGAGCGACGCGCCCGGGTGATCACCGCGGACGGCGAACTGCAAGCCTCCCGCAAGCTGGCCGAAGCGGCGCAGGTCATGGCCGAGCACCCGGCCGCGCTGGAATTACGGCTGTTGGAAACGGTCGTCGAGGTTGCGGCCGAAAAGAACTCCACGCTGGTATTGCCGTTCCCGGTTGAGTTGTTGAGGTTCTTGGAGCGGGGAACGCCGTCGCGGCCCGGCGCAGCCGAGCAGGCAGCCACCCGGCCGGCGGAACCGGTGGCGGTGGCTAACGGCGCGGGTTCGCCAAGCAGATCCCCGGATTAGGCGTGCCAGCTGGCCCAGTGCTTCACCGCAACCGCGATCACCGGTCCCTCAAGCGAAATTGCTTGGTACTGAGGATATTTAGTGCGCAGCAGCCGGAATCCGATCTGCATTGGCGGTCCGGCGCGATGGATGGTCGCCAGGCCGTCGGCGCGGACCCACCACAGCTGTGCCCAATCGTCGGCGTAGTGGTCGACCAGGATGCTGGCCCACGGGTTGCGTTCAAGATTGGTCAGCCGGCGCAGGCGGCGGGTGGTCTTCGGTTTGGCATCGACGGCGGTGTAGACCACATCGTCCTGCAGCGCGAACACCACCGGCACCAGATGCGGCATGCCTTGGGGTGTGACGGTGGCCAGTCGCGCCACCGCGGCTCGGGCGAAGCTGGCCCTGGGGTCGAAGTCGACCACCGAGCCAGCTTAGACGGTATGGGGGGCTGGGGCCTCGCTCACATGTGAACGTGGGTTGCCGACAGGAAACGGGTCCTGGCCGGTAGAGCCACAAGATGTGGGAGGCCCCAGTGAAGGTTCAGCGTACGAGTGTTGGTTTGGATGTGCATGCGCGGTCGGTGGTTGGGTGCGCGTTGGACGGAGATACCGGTGAGGTATTCGAACGTCGGTTGACCCCGGATTATCAGGAGATTTTGGAGTGGTTGCGATCGTTGCCGGGCCGGGTCGCGGTGGCCTATGAGGCTGGCCCGACGGGGTTCGGTCTGGCGCGCTTTCTGGTGGCGGCTGGGGTGATGTGTCTGGTGGCCGCTCCGTCGAAGCTGCAACGCCCGACCGGGGATCGGGTCAAGACCGATGCCCGTGATGCGGCGCATCTGGCCCGGTTGCTGCATTTGGGTCAGATTGTGGAGGTCACGGTTCCCAGCGCCGAGCAGGAGGCGGCCCGAGATCTGGTGCGGGCACGAGAGGACTGCCGCGGGGATCTGATGAGTGCCCGGCATCGATTGTCGAAACTGCTGTTGCGGCAGGGGGTTATCTATTCCGGTGGAGGAACTTGGACCGGCAAGCACGAACTGTGGCTGCAGCGGCAGCGGTTTGACGCACCGGCGTTGCAGCTCACCTACGACACGGCACTGGACACGATGCTGGCCACCGTGGATCGCCGTAACCGCCTCGACGAGGCGATCGCCAAGTTGGCCGCCGACAGCGCCTACACCCCGGTGGTGACCCGGCTGGGTTGTCTGCGCGGGGTCTCGACGCTGACGGCGTTTGGGCTGGCCGTCGAGATCGGCGACTGGCACCGGTTGACCGGCCGCTCGATCGGCGCCTACCTGGGTCTGGTGCCATGCGAGTACAGCTCGGGGGCTTCCCGCTCGCAGGGGGCGATCACCAAGACCGGCAACGGCCACGCCCGCCGACTGCTCATCGAGGCGGCCTGGCATCACCGCCAGCCCTACCGACCCGGAATGGTGATGCGGCGCCGCTGGGACGCGGCCAGCCCGGCAGCACGGGCGCGCGGCCAACAGGCCAACCGGCGCCTGCACGAGCGCTGGTGTCGCTTCGATGCCCGTAACAAGCGCCCGGTGGTCGCCAACACCGCGATCGCCCGCGAACTGGCGGGCTGGTGCTGGTCACTGGCGGTCCTCGACAGCTAAACCCGCGCCCTCCACAACTGCCCGAATCGAGCCTGGTGGCGGCAGCGCCTGGGAGTGACCCGCGAACGCTTTATGAGCAATCCTGTTGCCTGACAACATGATGACGCTCGACCTCTAGATCCGCGATCCACTCCAGCAGAACAGTCCGTCCTGCGGTAACCAACCCGCGAATATCAGACTTGACACCCGCGTCGACAACCTCGACACGCTCGCCAACCGGGACGATTCGGTCAACCGGAAGCAGGCGCCCGGCGACGGCCGCGGCGCCTGCTTCCCCCTGCCTGGTTGACAAAACGAATTACATATCAAAGCGTGTCGACCGGGAGCGATGGCGGCCGCACCGGTGTGCCCTCAGGCGGTCCGGGCCGTCGCAATCCCGGGATCGCGGTCCGCGAGCGGCGCACGTGCCGCGTGGTAGCGCCCGCGACCAACGCGCACCAAGCGGGCCAGGACATAACCGCCGAACGCGAAAGCGGTGACGAAAAAACCGATCGGCCAGTTTGTTTGGTATGCGGCGGCGATCGACGACCACGCGGTCGCGACCGCGATGGCCACGGACCAGGCCATGGCCCGCAGCGGCTCGCCGGTGAGACAGCGCGCGGCGGCCGGCGGCCCGACCGAGAGGCTGACCATCAGCAGCGCCCCGGTCACCGGGACGGCAACGGTGGTGGCCAGCGCGACGAGCACGAGGAAAGCCAAGTCCATCCGATGGCCGCGCACCCCGCGCGCCGCGGCGATTTCGGGAACAAGGGAGCTGAGGAGCAGTGGGCGGTAGAGCACCGCCACCGCGAGCAGGCACAGCGCGCCGAGCAGCGCGGTGATGCCGATCTCGGTGTTGCTCACCCCGAGCACCTCTCCGAAAAGCAGGGAGTAGACCTCCAGGGAGTACTCGGAGCTCCAACTGAGGAAGAGCGACCCGAGGCCGAGCATCAGCACCAGGGCCAGGGCGATCACCACGTCGTGGCGTCCGCGCCGGCCGAGCATACCGATGGCGAGCGCGGCGACCAGCGCGAACACCCCCAGCCCGAAGACGGTGTTCAGGCCGAGCAGGCTCGCCCCGGCGGCGCCCGCGAAGGCGGCCTCCGGCACCGCGTGAGCGGCGAACGCCGAGCCGCGCAACACGATGAAGAAGCCGACCACGGGCGCGACGACGGCCACGATGGTCGCTACCTTCCAGGCGTTGAGCATGTAGTCGGCGAACACGTCAGCCCCGCCGGGTGCTAGCCGGCCGATTCGGACGCTGTCGCCGGCACGCCGGTGAACGTGGCGCGGCCGCGTCCCCCCCGGATGCGGCCGGCGAACGCGGCGAGCAGGTAGGCGGTGCAGACCACGGCCACCACGAAGAAACTCACCGGCCACCCCTTTCCGTTGGGCGGCCAGGTAAAACTGTCGTAGGCGAGGACAACCCCGACCCAGGTCGACGCCACCCCGACCGCCGCGGCCGCTAACATCGCCGTCGCGGGTTTCCTGGTCAAACGCAGCGCGGTCGCTGCCGGGCCGATCAGCAGCGCGGTGCTCAGGATCGTGCCCACCGCCACCGAGGACAGCGCCGCCGAGAGAGCCAGCAGCATCAAGAAAGCCTGCCCGAGTGGACGTCCCGCGATCCCCCGGGCGGCCGCCAGCTCGGGGCTGATCGAGCTGAGCAGCAGCGGTCGGTAGAGCAGCGCGAGAACCAGCAGGCAGAGCAGGCCCAACAGGAGCATCGCCGGTGCGGTGACGCCGCTCAGCGCGAACAGCGACCCGAACAGGATGGTCATGGTCACGCCGGTGGTGGTGTCGGCCACGGTGATGAGGTAGAGGAAGAGCGCCGAGAGACCCAGCGCGGCGCTCAACACCAGCCCGGTGGCCACGTCGCGCCCGCTTCGCCGCTGCGTGCCCGCCATCTCGATGACACCGGCGACGAGGAACCCGCAGCCCAAAAAGCCCCACAGCGGGGGGATGTGGAGCAGGAAGGCGCCGGAGCCGCCGAGCGTGCCCAGGGCCCCCAGGGCGTGCCCGGCGAACGACTGGGCGCGCACCACCGTGATCACCCCCACCGCACCGGAGACGACCGGCACGATGGTGCCGATGAGGATCGCCTGGCGCACCGGCTGGCTGTGGAAGAAACCGGGTGCGAAGAGGGCCTGCAGAACGGCCGCCATCACACCGTCACCGCGGGCTCGCAGACATCGTGGCGGCGGGTCGGTTCGGGCGCCGGGGTCGGGGACTCGGCCCCGGCGCCGACAGGCGAGCCGGACACGACCAGGATCCGCCCATCGACCCGCAGGACGTGCACCGGGTGCCCGTACAGCCTGCTCAGCACCTCGCTGCGCACCACCTCCCGGCACGTCCCACTCGCCACCCGCCCACGGGCCACATACACCACCCGGTCCATGACCGGCAGCAGCGGGTTCATGTCATGCGCGGAGAGCAGCACGGCGACGCGCTGCTCGGCGGCGATCCGGGCCAGGAGGTTCACAATCTCCTGGCCGCTGTGGATGTCGAGGTTCGCCAGTGGCTCATCGGCAAGCAACAGCCGGGGGCGGCTGATCAGCGCGTGCGCGATGAGCACCCGCTGCTGCTCGCCGCCGGACAGGGTGCCTACCCGGGAGTCGGCGAAACGCGTGGCCTCCACCGCCTCCAGCATCTCGTCGGTGAGCCGGCGGCGCTGCCGGGACGGGAGACGAAAACCCAGGCGTTGCCCGTCCAGTCCGAGGGCGACCAGGTCACGGGCGCGCACCGGGGCGTCGGGATCGATCAGCAGCTTTTGGGGCACATAGCCGATCGAGCGGTGGCGCCGGGTCAGCGGGCGGCCCTGGATCAGGATCCGTCCCCGGGATGCGGCCTGCAGACCCAGGATGACCCGCAGGATGGTGGTCTTGCCGGCGCCGTTGGCTCCGATCAAACCGGTGAACTCACCCGCGGCGAGGCGAAACCCCACCTCGTCGAGGATCAGGCGTCCGCCCAGCGAGACGCTGACGCCCTCAACGGCCAGGACGTCGGGCACGTCGCCGGGTTCCCGGCTCGTCCCGTCGGCGACGCTCATTGCAGGGTTGGCGCGGACTGGTGCCGGCCGATGGCGTTGCGCAGCGCGGACACCTCGGCGGTCATCCAGGCCTGGTAGTCGTATCCGGCGGGCATGGTCTCATAGACGCCGACGATCGGGACGTTGTTCTGCTTGGCCAGGGCGATCAGCGACTGCGTCAGCGAGTCGGTGACCTGTTGGTTATAGACGAACGCCTGCGCCTTATGCCCGGTGAACAAGCCTTTCTCGACGGCCACATCCTGCGGTGAGGGATCGACGCCGTTCATGATGTCGGCCTGAAACGCCCACGGCGTCAGATTCTTGATGCCCGCGGCTTGCAGCAGGTAGTCGGCCACCGGTTCGGTCGTCGCCACGGCCGCGCCCGGGTAGGCGGCCTTAAGCTGCGCGATCGCCCGGGTCCAGGACTGCAGCGAGTCGTCGAAGGTGGTGACGTTGCGCTCGAAGTACGCCCGGTGCGCGGGGTCGATGGTGGCGAGGCCGTGGGCGACGGCCGTCGCCACCGCGGGCATGGTCGATGGCTTATACCACAGGTGCGGGTTGGGTGTGGAGTCCGGCAGGCCCAGCAGCTTCTGCACGTCGATCACCTGCCGGCCGGCACCACCGGCATCCCGTTCGATCTTGGTCATGAAGTCGTCGTAGCCCAGACCGTTCTGCACGATCAGCCGGGCCGCGCTCACCGTCCGCGCGACCTGGGGGTCCGCTTCGAAAGTGTGCGGATCGGTGTTGGGATTGCTCATGATCGCCGTTACCGCCACGTACTGGCCGCCGATCTGGCTGATCACGTTGGCGTACTCGTTTTCCGCCCCCACCGCGGCGATCTTCGCCCCCGACGCCTGATTCGGCGGCCCTGCGGGACTGGAGCAGCCGGCAACGCACAGCGCCGTTGCGGTGAGGGCCGCCCCCACGGTCACGCCGAAGCCACGCGGCCCGACGGTTGCCGTCATCCCGGCGCGCAGAGCTTTGACACGGGCGGCGTAGCCGAGTTTGCCGACCTGGGCCGATATCACCCGGGAACGATAACCATTTGCGGTGAACGGCGATGGACTCGTCCATGAACTTTGAGTGGCCGGCGGGTCTCACCGGTGCGGGCCCGGCGACGGCCGGGTTCGATCGCGACCCACAGGGCTCGGCACCCCCCGAGGCGGCGGACCGACACGCCGCAGCGGCATCGGCACCGGCCGGAGTTGTTTGCCGCGGCGGTTCGCCGATTAGTCTGGGCTCTGACGTCTGGTCTACGGTGTGGTGGACTCGACAATCGAGCCGGGCCTTCGAGGCTGTGCAGGAGGTAGCAGATGAGCGGATCGCACCGCTGCGCACGGTGGCGGTCGTGGCGGGTACTGGGTCTGACGGCGGTGCTGGCACTGGGTCTTCTCGCGGCACCGGCCTATGCCTCGCCGTCGACACTGTCGCTGGATTTGTTCAGCGAAGCGCCGCCGCTCGACCCCGCAGCGATGGTGGCGCAGGTGGGTCCGGCCCTGGTCAATATCGACACCAAGATGGGCTACCAAAGCGCGGTGGGGGCCGGAACCGGCATCGTGCTCACCCCCAACGGGCAGGTCCTGACCAACAACCACGTGATCGAGGGCGCCACGAGCATCACGGCCACCGACATCGGCAACGGCCAGACCTATGACGTTGACGTGATCGGCTATGACCGCAACCAAGACGTCGCGCTGCTGCAGCTTCGCGGGGCCGGCGGCCTGCCCACCGCCAACCTGGGTGACTCGTCTTCGGTCGCCGTCGGGGACCCGATCGTCGCGATGGGGAATGCCGAAGGCGCCAACGGAACACCGAGCGCGGTCCCGGGCACCGTCGTGGCGCTGAACCAGACGATCTCGGCGGCCGACTCGCTGACCGGCAGTTCGGAAACGCTGACCGGGATGATCCAGGCCAACGCCCCGATCCGGCCCGGCGACTCCGGGGGGCCCATGGTCAACAGCGCCGGACAGGTCATCGGGATGAACACCGCCGCCTCCGGCAACTTCAAGTTTTTCTCCCACGGCGGGCAAGGCTTCGCGATCCCGATCGATCGGGCTCGGGCCATCGCCGGGCAGATCCAGTCGGGAGCCGCGTCGGGCACCGTGCACATCGGCCCCACCGCCTTCCTCGGGGTGGGGGTCAGTAGTCAGGGCAACAACGGCGCCAAGGTGGTGCGGGTGCTGCCGGATGCGCCCGCCGCGCAGGTCGGCATCACCGCCGACGACGTGATCACCTCGATCGACGGCCAACCCGTTAACTCCGCCACCGAGCTGACCAACATTCTCGATCGGCATCACCCCGGCGACACCGTCTCCGTGGGTTGGCGCGGTCCGCTGACCGGTGAGCACACCGCGAACGTGACGCTGGCGGCTGGCCCGCCCGGCTGATACCCGACCGACGTCACCAATTCGTTTGGCACCGCCCGTGATTGGGTGCCCGGTCGCGGGTGATCGTGGCATCGTGGACGTTGATGGACCACGCAGCGGATAGCGTCGGACACGATCCGGCGGACGGCAGCCACGTCGAAGGCGGCGTGGTCGAGCATCCCAGCGCCGACGACTTCGCCGATGCCGCCGCTCTGCCCGCCGACCCGGCCTGGTTCAAGCGCGCGGTGTTCTACGAGGTGTTGGTGCGGGCGTTCTACGACGCCAACGCCGACGGTTCCGGTGACTTGCCGGGGTTGATCGATAAGCTCGACTATCTGAAGTGGCTCGGCATCGACTGCATCTGGCTGCCCCCGTTCTACGACTCCCCGCTGCGGGACGGCGGCTATGACATCCGCGACTTCTACAAGGTGTTGCCGGAATTCGGCACCGTCGACGATTTTGTCGCGCTGGTCGACGCCGCGCACCGGCGGGGCATCCGGGTGATCACCGATCTGGTGATGAACCACACCTCCGACACCCACCCGTGGTTTCAGGAGTCCCGGCGCGACCCCGACGGGCCCTACGGGGATTTCTACGTGTGGAGTGACACCAGCGACAAGTACGCCGATGCGCGGGTCATCTTCGTCGACACCGAAGAGTCCAACTGGACGTTCGATCCGGTTCGCCGCCAGTTCTACTGGCACCGGTTCTTTTCGCACCAACCCGACCTGAACTACGACAATCCGGCCGTGCAAGAGGCGATGCTTGACGTGATCCGCTTCTGGCTCGACCTGGGAATCGACGGGTTCCGGCTGGACGCCGTTCCCTATCTCTTCGAACGTGAGGGCACCAACTGCGAGAACCTTCCCGAGACGCATGCGTTCCTCAAACGGGTTCGCAAAGTGGTCGACGACGAATTTCCGGGTCGGGTGCTGCTCGCCGAGGCCAATCAGTGGCCTTCCGATGTTGTCGAGTACTTCGGTGACCCCGACACCGGCGGCGACGAATGCCACATGGCGTTTCATTTTCCTTTGATGCCACGCATTTTCATGGCGGTCCGTCGTGAGTCGCGTTTCCCGATTTCGGAAATCATGGCGCAGACCCCGCCGATCCCCGAGATGGCCCAATGGGGAATCTTTTTGCGCAACCACGACGAGTTGACGCTGGAGATGGTCACCGACGAAGAACGCGACTACATGTACTCCGAGTACGCCAAGGATCCTCGGATGAAGGCGAATGTCGGCATTCGCCGCCGGCTGGCCCCACTGCTGGAAAACGACCGGAACCAGATCCAGCTGTTTACCGCGCTGCTGCTTTCCCTGCCCGGTTCACCGGTCATTTACTACGGGGACGAAATCGGCATGGGTGATGTCATCTGGTTGGGTGATCGGGATGGGGTGCGCACGCCGATGCAGTGGACGCCGGATCGCAACGCCGGCTTTTCCAGCGCCAACCCCGGCAGGCTTTACCTGCCGCCCAGCCAGGATCCGGTGTACGGCTACCAGGCCGTGAACGTCGAGGCGCAAATCGCCACCTCGACGTCGCTGCTTAACTGGACCCGCACCATGCTGGCGGTGCGCCGTCGGCATGACGCATTTGCCGTCGGGTCGTTTCGTGAACTGGGCGGCTCGAACCCCTCGGTGCTGGCGTATGTGCGCGAGACCGCGGGGGACACGGTGCTGTGCGTCAACAATCTGTCACGCTTTCCACAGCCCATCGAACTGAACCTGCAGCACTGGAACGGGTACACCCCGGTGGAGTTGACCGGGCAGGTGGAGTTTCCGCGCATCGGCCACCTGCCGTATCTGCTGACACTGCCGGGGCACGGGTTCTACTGGTTCCAGTTGAGCGCCGCCGAGGAGACGCCATGAGTTCGCCAGCCAATCTGCCCTGGTCAGAATGGTTGCCACAGCAACGTTGGTATGCCGGACGGGGTCGGGAACTGTCGCGTGTCGAACCCGGTGTCGTCGTCGCCCTTCGTGAGGACCTCGATCTGGTGCTGCTCGATGTCGGGTACACCGACGGTTCGTCGGAGCGCTACCAGGTGATCATCAGTTGGAGTTCCGGACCCATCGCGGAGTACACCGCGATCGCCACCATCGGCGCGGACCGGGACCGCACCGCCCACGACGCACTCTACGAGCCGGCCGCGGCTCAATACCTGCTGTCGTTGATGGACTCGTCGGCGGTGCGCGGTGCGGTGACGTTCACCAAGGAGCCGGATGTCGTGCTGCCCTTGGACACGGAGTCCTGGGTGGCCGAAGCCGAGCAGACCAACACCAGCGTGATCTTCGAGCAACAGGCCATTCTCAAGGTGTATCGCCGGGTCACCGGCGGTATCAATCCCGACATCGAACTAAACCGGGTGCTCGCCCGGGCGGGCAATCCGCACGTGGCGCGGCTGCTCGGCTCCTATGAGGCGCTGCTGGGGGGCGATGCCGGGGCCACCCGTTACGCGTTGGGCATGCTGACGGCATACGCGGCGAACGCGGCGGAGGGGTGGGCGATGGCCACCGCGAGCGTGCGTGACTTGTTCGCCGAGGGGGATCTGTACGCCCATGAGGTGGGCGGTGATTTCGCCGCTGAGTCCTATCGGCTCGGGGAAGCGGTCGCCTCGGTGCATGCCACCCTGGCCGATCAACTGGGCACCGCGCAGGTCGCGTTCCCGATCGACACCATGCTGGGCCGGCTGTTCTCGACGGCGGCGGCGGTGCCGCAGCTGGAGCCGTACGTCCCCGCCATCGAACAGCGATTCCAAAAGCTTGCCGACGAGACGATCACCGTTCAGCGCGTGCACGGGGACCTGCACCTGGGACAGGTGCTGCGTACCCCGGAGACCTGGCTGCTGATCGACTTTGAGGGCGAGCCGGGCCAGCCGTTGAGCGAGCGGCGGGCGCCGGATTCGCCGCTGCGCGACGTCGCCGGGGTGTTACGGTCCTACGACTACGCGGCCTACGGGCCGCTGGTGGACCAGATCCCCGACAAGCAGCTGGCTGCGCGCGCCCGGGAATGGGTGCAGCGCAACAGCACCGCGTTCTGCGATGGCTACACGGCCGGGGCGGGGGTCGACCCGCGGGATTCGCCGTTGCTGCTGGCCGCCTACGAACTGGACAAGGCGGTCTATGAAGCGGGCTATGAGTCGCGGCATCGACCCGGGTGGCTGCCCATCCCGCTGCGGGCGATCGGCCGGCTGTGCGGAGATCAATAGGCCAGGCCCGGGCGGGGTTACCGGCGCGGGCACCGATGGCCCGCAGCAGCGAAATGCAGGACGAAAACATCGGCGGCAGCGCCCGGATGCGCTGCCGCCGATGTCGGGCGGGCATCAGGCCGGGTTAGGCGCACTATTGAGAACCCGCTGGATGTCGGGTTTCATCGCAACCAGCTGCTCGTTCCAGTACGGCCAGGAATGCGTCCCGTTGGCCGGGAAGTTGAACACCCCGTTGCGCCCGCCGGCGGCGAGATAGTTGTCCCTGAAGCTTTCGTTGGTGCGCAGGGTGAAGCTTTCCAGGAACTTGGCCGGCATATTGTCGCCACCGAGGTCGTTGGGGGTGCCGTTGCCGCAGTAGATCCAGATGCGGGTGTTGTTGGCGACCAGCCGGGGAATCTGGACCATCGGGTCGTTGCGTTTCCAGGCCGGATCACTTGTCGGCCCCCACATGCTGTTGGCGTTGTAGCCGCCGGAATCGTTCATCGCCAGGCCGATCAGGGTCGGCCACCATCCTTCAGACGGGTTTAAAAAGCCCGAAAGCGATGCGGCGTAAGGGAACTGCTGCGGGTAGTAGGCGGCAAGGATCAGCGCGGGACCGCCCGACATCGACAGGCCCACCACGGCATTGCCGGTCGGCGAGACCCCCTTGTTGGCTTGCAGCCACGGCGGTAGCTCCCTGGTAAGAAACGTTTCCCATTTGTACGTGTAGTTTTGGCCATTACCCTGCGACGGCTGGTACCAGTCGGTGTAGAAGCTGGACTGCCCGCCGACCGGCATGATCACCGACAGGCCCGACTTGTAGTACTCCTCGAACGCCGGTGTGTTGATGTCCCAGCCGTTGTAGTCGTCCTGGGCGCGCAGGCCGTCGAGGAGATAGACGCCGTGCGGCCCGCCGCCCTGAAACTGCACCTTGATGTTGCGGCCCATCGACGGCGAGGGGACCTGCAGGTATTCGACCGGCAGGCCGGGCTTGGAGAAGGCGCCCGCGGTCGCCGAAGCGCCGACGGCTCCCAGCAGACCGGGCAACAAGGCAGCCCCGACGGCGGCGATCATCAGCCGGCGCGGCAAGCCGGCCGCGGTGCCGCGCAACCTTTCAACGAACTTCATAGCTCCCACCCATCCCAACTGTCATCGGCCGCAGGATGCGGCCGAATGTGGTTCTTCGGCAGTCAAACACAGCGCCGCCACGTCTTCGGGTTGTCACCGCCGAAACCACGGATCGCGGTTGGCTAACGATTCGGAGACGGTGCGGACTCAGGCGGCCCCACAAGCAGCCGCGCGGCGCTCGCCCACAGCGGACGACGCCCGTTCGCGGTGACGACACCCTTGGCCGGCCGGTATGCGGCCGGTTAGATTCGATTGCCGGCAATTGCCGGTCAATCGGCCGGTCGATTGCCGGTCAATTGGCCGGCTCCTTCACGGGTGATGTGGCGCGCCGATGCCGCGTGTGAGCAAAGGAGAAACCCATGCGTACCTTCGAGTCAGCCGCTGATCTCGCCGCGGCCAAGGGCCAGCGCATTGGAGAGAGCGACTGGGTGGCCATCACCCAGGAGGATGTCGATCGGTTCGCCGAGGTGACCGGGGATCACCAATGGATCCACGTGGACCCGGTGAAAGCGGCCAACGGACCGTTCGGGCGGACCATCGCGCACGGTTTCTTGACGCTGTCGCTGCTACCGCGGTTTTGGCAGCAGATATATGCGGTCAACGGCATCAAGCTCGCCATCAATTACGGGCTGAACAAGGTTCGTTTTCCGGCGCCGGTGCCGGTCGGCGCCAGGGTGCGCGCCCAGAGTTCGCTCGTCGACGTCGCGGACGTCGGTGACGGTGCGGTACAGGCGACGCTGTCGACCACCGTCGAGGTCGAAGGGTCGAGCAAGCCGGCGTGTGTCGCCGAGAGCATCGTCCGCTACCTCTTCTGAGTCTGATCTTCTGCAATGATTCGGATGATTCTGATCTTCTCAACCCGGCGGTGTCCGCGCTCATCCGGGCCCAGGCAGTGCCTGCCCGGCGGTCCCGGCCCTTAGCTTCGCTGGTGGTCGTGGTGCGGGCGTCGCTAACCTGGCCGGGTGAGTATTCAGACGCGCCCGGCACGGAAAGCCGATATCCGCGGGCTGTCCCGCGTTTTAGGGAGGGCGTTCTACGACGACCCGGTCGCGGCCTGGATGATGCCCGACGCGGGATCACGCAAGGCGCGCCTGCCGCGCTTGTTCGCGACGCTGACACGGCACCACCATCTTTCCGGCGGCGGCGTGGAGATAGCCTGTGACGGTCCGGTAATCGGCGCTGCGGCGCTGTGGGATCCGCCCAACCGATGGCAGCAGTCTGCGCGCGCGCAGTTGGCGATGTTGCCGGCGCTCATCGCCGCGTTCGGGTTTCGGTTGGCGGTGGCGCGCGACACGATAGCAGTGCTCGACCGTCACCACCCCGAAGAACCGCACTGGTATCTGGCGGTCATCGGAAGCGACACGACGGTGCGCGGGCAGGGATTCGGGCAAGCCTTGATGCGCTCCCGGCTTGATCGGTGCGACGCCGAACACTGTCCGGCCTATCTGGAGTCGAGTAAACCCGAAAATGTCCCGTACTACGAGCGTTTCGGCTTTACCGTCGTCGGGGAGATCGTGCTTCCCGGCGGTGGTCCGCCGCTGTGGCCGATGTGGCGGGCACCCCGGTAGCTATCGGCCGCCGCGAGCATCGAGGCGATCGTTTTGGCACGGTCGTCGCCCATGCCGACGAGTAGGTCAACGGTCATCGGCCCGAGGATCTGAGTGAGTCCGTGGCCTTCGTGTCCGAAAAACCCGGCGATCTCCAGCATCACCGCTCCATGGATGAGACTCCACAGTCGCCCGGCGATCGCCAACTCACCGTCGTCGCGGATGCGGCCCGCCGCGATCATCCGGCGCACCACGCTCAGCAGCGCTTCGAACGAGGCCGCCCGGCTTGCACCGCCGGTGACGCTGCCGGTGACCGTGAGATCGGTGCGTTTTCGGGTGATCGTCTCCGGTGAGGAGATGCCGAAGATGAGCTGATAGCGCTGCGGGTGGGCCAGCGCGAAGCGGCGGTAGGCGGCGCCCATGGCGAAGAAGTCCGCCACCGGATCCTCGGTCCGGGGGATCTCGGTGAGGGCTTGCGCAAAGCGCGCGAATGCCTCGCCGGCGATCGCATCGAGCAGGCCGGTCATTCCCCCGAAATGGGTGTAGACCGCCATCGTCGAGGCGCCGATCTCCGCGGCCACCTTTCGCGCCTGCAGCGCCTGCGGGCCCTCTCGCTCCAGCAGACGAATTCCCGCCTCGATCAGCCGCTCGCGCGGGCCGCCGCTCACGGTTGCCATCCTGCCATAACCGTGTTATACCTAACTATCGGCATAACACCGTTATAGGAGCCGCGATGACGAACCGCTACCTCGAGGGCGAGTTCGCCCCGATCAGCGAGGAGTACACCCTCACCGACCTCCCGGTCAGCGGGACGATCCCGGAGTACCTCAACGGGCGGTATCTGCGCAATGGACCCAACCCGATCGGGGAGGTCGATCCCGAGCTCTATCACTGGTTTGTGGGCGACGGCATGGTGCATGGCATCCGCCTGCGTGACGGCAAGGCGCGGTGGTACCGCAACCGCTGGGTGCGCGCCCCACTGGCGGCCCGGGCGTTGGGCGAACGGCCACCGGCCGGGCATTTCGGGCCGGCGAATATCGGTGCCAACACCAACGTCATCGGCCACGCCGGCAAGATCATCGCGCTGATCGAGGGCGGCATCGCCAACTACGAGCTCACCGACGAGTTGGACACCGTCGGCGTCTGCGACTTCGACGGCACGCTGACCGGCGGCTACACCGCCCACCCCAAACGCGACCCCGACACCGGTGAGCTGCACGCGGTCTCCTACAGCATGAACCGCGGCAACACCGTGCAGTACTCGGTGATCGGGGTCGACGGTCGGGCACGGCGCATCGTCGACGTGGAGGTGGCCGGCAGTCCGATGATGCACGACTTCTCCCTGACGCAGCGCCACGTGGTGTTCTACGACCTGCCGGTCACCTTCGACGCCCGACAAGCCGCGGCCATGAGCGTGCCGGCCGGCCTGCGCCTGCCCGCGCGGCTGGTGCTCTCGGCGTTGATCGGCCGGGTTCGCATCCCGGATCCGATCGCCGCGCGCCAACGGGTCCGAAACGACTCTGACCGGCGGCTTCCCTACTCCTGGAACCCGAACTACCCGGCGCGCATCGGGGTGATGCCCCGCGACGGCGGTAACGCCGATGTTCGCTGGTTCGACGTTCAACCGTGTTACGTCTTTCACCCGATGAACGCCTACGACGACGGCGACACCATTGTTCTGGATGTGGTGCGACACCCGAAGATGTTCGACACCGACCACCGCGGGCCCAACGAGGGCCCGCCCACCCTGGAGCGCTGGACGGTGGATTTTAGCGACGGGAAGGTGCGCGAGACGCGCTTCGACGAACGCGGACAGGAGTTCCCCCGCATCGACGAGCGCCTCGTGGGCAAGCGGTATCGCTATGGGTATGCCCCCATGTTCGGCGTGGATGCGCACGACGGCGATGCGTTGCTCAAGCACGATTTCGTCCGCGGCAGCACCCAGTCGCGTTCGTTTGGTCCCGGAAAAGTGCTGGGCGAGTTTATCTTCTGTCCCTCATCGGCTGACGCCGCGGAGGACGACGGTGTGCTCATGGGCTACCTCTACGACCGGCCTACCGATCGCAGCGAACTGGCCATCCTCGACGCCCAAACCCTGCAGACCATCGCCAGCGTCGCGTTGCCGCATCGGGTGCCCGCCGGATTCCACGGCAACTGGATTCCCGACACCGCCTGACGGCTAACTAACACGCGTCACGGACGAACAGCGCAGACAGCCCGATCGATGGCTGCGGTTACCGGTTGACCGAGTCCGGCTGTTCGCGACCGGACTGGGTGGTATCACGCAGCGTCGCGCGGAATTGCATCGCTCGGTAGGGCCAGCCGTGTGCGGTGTTCCACTGCGACACCACCAGGCCGACGCCGCCGGCGACATCCAATCGCGAGCCCGGAAGGACATATCCGCCGTATAACTGTGCGACCCGATTGTTGTGGTGGTCCTCGGCGTTCCACGCCGACCCCAGAACCGGCAGCTGCAGCGTCGCCTCAGACACATCGGTGGGGGAGTGGATGACCCGATAGCCCAATGCGTACTGCGATGACAGAAATCCGCCGAGGATCCACTTCCCCGCAGCCAGCCGTCGCAACGACAACTCGCCCCACGTTTCGCCATCGGGCGTGATCGGGGTCGGCTCGTTGCCCCACGACCATCGACGGTCGGCATAGCCCCACCCCGAGTATTTCGACATGTCGCCGAGATCGGCGGGACGCACCCGCCTGAGGACGATGCCCTTGTCGCGCTGAAACCCGGTCGAGACGACATATACCCAGCCGTCGTCAGGGTCGTAATCCCACGACCAGCACTGTGCATAACCGCGATGCAGGCCACCCGGAAATTTCGCCCGCTCACCCAAATGGTGCCAGGAGATACCACAGTCATCCGATCGCCAGATCTCCGTCCAGACGACGTTGCCGAAACCGCGGTTGACGATCGCGTGCAGGTACAGCGCGTCTTCCACCCGCAGCAGATCCGAGGGGATTACCGTGCTGATCCCGCGGCGCGCCCGGCCGGAGAAGCCGGTGCGGTGCGGGTAATGCCAGAGCTGGCGCGCGTAACCGGGGTCGTCGCCCCCGGCGCGCTGGTAGCTGATCTGATGATCGGCGTCCCCGGTGCCGATAAGCATGACCGGCGAACGCCAGTCGCCATCACCAACTTTGTTGCCGGAGAATGTGTCTCCGAACACCGATACCAGCGCGCCGTTGAGCGCCAGTACCGACGCGCCCAGGTCAGCGCACGTCACACCCCACCGGTCGGTGAGCCCGGGACCCGTGATGTCGGCGAGCTTGCCGACCGCGCGTCGACGCGAGCCGGCCACTGTCAGCCTGACCACGCCGTCACCGGGCGCTGTCGGCGCTCGCCGTCGACGATGACGTCCACCCGCTCGTCGAAGAAGGCGATGCGGTCTCGCACCGGCTCGGCATCATGCAGCGGCTCGTGGTACGTCCAGGCCACATCCGACGGGCCGTCGGGCACCGAGAAGTAGGACGCCCGTCCCTTGTATGCGCAGTAGGTGACGGTGTCGCTCGGCTCAAGGTGAACGACGACGTCGCTACGTGGCAGATAGAACCGGACCGGCAGTAACGTCTCGAACAGCAACAGCGGCCGCGACGACTCGGCCAGCAGCCGCCCGTCCAACTCGATGCGGACGTGTCGGCTGCTGGCGAGGATGTCGATACGGGTGAACGGGTCGTGCGGGTGCGCGATGATGGGCTCGTCTTCTTCGCGCCAGTCGAACGCGCCGAAGTCGAGCACCACATAGCCGGCCAGGTCGGGATCCGCCGGCCGGAACGCCGCCGCGGTGCGCCTGGCCCCGCTGCCGGCAATAACGTCGAGCACCTCGCCCGCGCAGGCGTGCGCAGCCGCTGCGGCCGTCGGATACCGCGGTGGTTTTCCGCCGGGGTCCGCCACGACGCCGGCAGGTTCCAACCGCGCCACGACATCCGATTCCGGTACCGCGTATGTCGGGACCACGCGGCCCGGTTCCCAGACCAGCCGCCCGGCACCGGTCTGCGCGATCAGCTCGCCGGCGAGGTACACGCGTAGCCGCTTCTCGGTGGGTTCATAGCGCAGGGCATCCCGCGTACCGCCGAGCAGATCGGCCATCCTGACGCCCATGCCTTATCCTGACGCCTTGTCAACGGCTCGGCTAGTGGGTTTGCCGGGTTGCCCGGTACGCCGGCGGTGGTGATCTGTGCGAGCCCGCATGGTGCTTCCGCGGGCGGGCATCCGCTAAGTTCTCACCCCATGGTCACTATGCCGGCCCTGCAGGGCGTTGAGCACAGGTTTGTGGATCTGGGTGGCGGTGTCACGATTCACGTCGCGGACGCCGGTCCTGCGGACGGGCCGGCGGTGATGCCGGTCCACGGCTTTCCGCAGAACTGGTGGCAGTGGCACCCGCTGATCGGGCCGTTGGCCGCCGACGGCTATCGCGTGCTGTGCCCGGATCTGCGTGGGGCGGGCTGGAGTTCGGCGCCGCGTTCGCGTTACCTGAAGAGCGACATGGCCGAGGACCTGGCGGTCGTGTTGGATCGGCTGGGTGTGGGGCCGGTGAAACTGATCGCCCACGACTGGGGCGGGCCGGTCTCCTTCATCATGATGGTGCGCCACCCGGCGAAAGTGCGCGGCTTCTTCGGGCTGAACACCGTGGCCCCCCGCACGATGCGCGACCTGAGGATGCTGCGGCAGCTGTGGCGGTTTTGGTATCAGATCCCGATCGCACTTCCGGTCCTCGGCCCCCGCCTGATCGCCCGTCCCGGCGCGCGTTACTCGCGGCTGCTGATGGTGTGGGCGGGTTCCGGATTCACGCTTCCCGACGAGGATGTCCGGATCTACGCCCAGTGCATGCGCGAACCCGGACATGCGGCGGCCGGGTCACGCTGGTATCGCAGCTTTTTGACCACCGAGGCGCTGCGCTGGTTGCGCGGTGAATACGCAGACGCGCGGGTCGACGTCCCGGTGCGCTGGCTGCACGGCACCGGTGACCCGGTGATCACGCCGGATCTGCTACGCGGATATTCGCGGTGGGCAACCGATTTCGAGCTCGAGTTAGTCGACGGTGTCGGCCACTGGATTGTCGAGCAGCGACCCGATCTGGTGTTGGACCGGGTCCGCAGCTTCCTGCGGGGCTGACGCGGCCCGCCTTTGGGCACGTCATTCCACGCCGATCGTCACCTCGGTGGATTTGATGAACACCGTGGCGGGCTGACCGGCCTTGAGGCCGAGTTCAACCGCCGCATCCCTGGTGAGCGACGACGTGACGACCTGGTCACCGCCGTCGAGCCGCACCTTCACAATGGCCATCACACTGCCGAGGTCCACCTCGGAGATGGTCCCCTTAAGCTGATTTCGGGTCGATAGCCGCATCGCAGTCCTCCAATCGCCGCAACCAAGTCGAGCCTAGCCACGAGCGTGGCCGGTGTCGCGGCTCAGCGTCGAGGGCCGAGCAGCGCACGGCATGCGTCGAGCGCCGGCTCGACGATCTCGCGGACGTTTTTGCCGTCTTCCACGGCGAGCGCGGTCAGTTCCCGCAGCCCACCCAGCAGGATCACCGCCGACGGCGCCGTCAGTGGCGGCAGGCTCGCCCGGCGAAAGCCGGGGCTGCCGCTGAGCTCGATCAGCAGGTCTGTCAACAACCGCAACCCATCGCGCTGCACGGGACGCGCCGCCGCACCCAGCGAGGGCAAGTCACGGATCCAGCTCAATGTGATCGCCGGACGGGACTCGATGGTGCCGACGTAGGCCTCCAGCGCCTGACGGATCTGGTGACGCCAGTCGGCGTCGGGATCGACCGCGGACCGGATATTTTCGGCCAGCCTCTCGGTTTCGGCACGGAGCAACTCGAGGAAGCACTGCTCCTTGCCGGCGAACCGGTCGTAGAAGGTGCGCTTGGAGGTGCGGGCATGACGCACGATGTGGGCCACGGTGGTGGCGCGGTATCCGCGCTCGCTGATCGACGCGGCCAGCCCGTCGAGCAGCCGTCGCCGAAACGGATCGACGTCGCTGGGACGGTCGGCGGGCACCGCTGTCATGACCGCGCCCCCTTCGGGGGAGTCAACGCTTGTCAAGTCTGGTACTAGAGAGTACCGTACCTGGGAAACCTGGTACACCGCCGTACCACGTCGCTGTCGGGAGTCGTGATGACTGACGCAGTCACCGCCGTGCCGGTGTTGCCGGCAACCGTGTTGCCGCCGGGAGTCCGGATCCCCAAAGCGGTCCTGGGAGCGGCGTTCTTGATGTCACGGCGGCATACCATGCGATCGCTGGCGCGCCGCTACGGCGATGTTTTCACCGTGGATCTGCCCATTTGGGGCCGCACCGTCGTGGTCGCCGACCCGCAGCTGGCCAAGCAGATCTTCACCACCGGCCCGGAGGATCTCGGCAATATCCAGCCCAACCTGAGCCGGTTGCTCGGGTCGGGTTCGGTGTTCGCGCTCGACGGCGACGACCACCGCCGCCGGCGGCGGCTGCTGGCACCGCCGTTTCACGGCAGGAGCGTCAAGAGCTTTGAAAGCATCGTCGAGGAAGAGACGCTGCGCGAGACCGCCGGCTGGCCCGACGGCACGCAGTTCGCCACGCTGCCGTCAATGATGCGCATCACGCTCAACGTCATCCTGCGCGCGGTGTTTGGTGCCGGCGGCGCCGAGCTTGACGAGCTACGGCGGCTGATCCCGCCGTGGGTCACCCTGGGTTCGCGGCTGGCCGCGCTCCCGAGGCCGGCGCGGACCTGTGGCCGTTACAGCCCCTGGGGACGGTTGGCCGAGCGGCGGCGCAGGTATGACATCGTCGTCGACAAGCTGATCGAGGGCGAGCGCGCGGACCCGCACTTCGCGGAGCGCACCGACATCCTGGCGCTGCTGCTGCGCAGCACGTATGAGGATGGCTCAACCATGTCGCGCAAGGACATTGGTGACGAGTTGCTGACACTGCTGGCGGCCGGGCACGAAACGACCGCGGCGACCTTGGCCTGGGCGTTCGAACGGCTGAGCCGCCACCCGGACGTGCTGGCGGCGCTGGCCGCGGAGGCCGCCACCGACGCCGACGAGCTGCGCCGGGCGGCGATACTGGAAGTACAGCGGGCGCGAACGGTCATCGATTTCTCCGGGCGGCGTGTCATCGCGCCCGGGTACCAGCTTGGCGAATGGGTTATTCCCCGGGGCTATTCGGTCGTGGTCAACATCGCCCAAATACACGCCAACCCCGACGTGTTCGTCGACCCCGAGCGATTCGACCCGCAGCGCTACCTCGGGACCAAGCCACCGGCCTTTGGGTGGATTCCGTTCGGCGGCGGGACCCGCCGCTGTGTGGGAGCCGCGTTCGCCGCCATGGAGATGGACGTGGTACTGCGAACCGTGCTGCGGTACTTCACTATTGAAACGACTACCGCACCAGGGGAGAACTGGCACGCCCGTGGCGTTGCCTTCACACCGAAAAACGGCGGGCGTATCGCGGTGCATCGGCGCCACCGCTGAGATCCGGGCCGCTTCGGCGGGTTCGGACTGGGGTGAGCGCCGATCAGGTGGGTGTTTTCGCGTGTCTCGGTAGTTCGGCGCGGGCCATTAACCACGCCAGCACCACCCCGATGACGAGCAGCGTCGCCACGTCACCGGTAAAGTGCGCCCGCTCGGTCGCGTCGGCAACCGCCTCGGCCGCCATGATGGCGCCGTGCACGATGCTCGAGACCGCCGTGAACCAGATCAGGCTGCGGTGGGCCAGCGGATTGCGCGCCGCGACCAGCAGGAAGACCCCGAGTGTGACGTAAATCCCGAGAAGCATCAACGGGTAATGCGAGTGCCCGTGGCCCCATCGCCAGGCGGAAGGCCGCATCTGGCCCTGAGCGTAAATCCCGAAAATAAAAAACAGCCCGATTACCAGAAGCGCGACGCGCAACGGCAGCAGCGCCCGGGCGGTTTTCCCGTCCTCCGACATCGTGTACCCATTCCGTAACAGCAGCCTGGGGAGGTGAGCCAGTATACGGCCCCGGCGCCGGGGTGTGCACCATTGAGCGGTGCCGGACGGCTGCGGTCAGCGTTCGGCGGCAGCTTGCCGTGGGAGCCTCCAGTGTGGCCGCGGGTAATGGCAGGTGTACCCGCCGGGGTGACGCTCCAGGTAATCCTGGTGCTCGGGCTCGGCTTCCCAAAACTCCCCGGCCGGGCTGACCTCGGTCACCACCTTGCCGGGCCAAAGCCCCGACGCGTCGACATCGGCGATAGTTTGCAGCGCGATCCGCTTCTGCTCATCGTCAAGGTAGAAGATCGCCGACCGGTAGCTGGTTCCGACGTCGTTTCCCTGCCGGTTCTTCGTGGTGGGGTCGTGGATCTGAAAGAAGAATTCCAGCAGGGTGCGGTAGTCGATGCGGGCGGGGTCATAGACGATTTCGATCGCTTCGGCGTGTGTGCCGTGATTGTGGTAGGTCGCGTTGGGGACATCGCCCCCGGTATAGCCAACCCGGGTCGACACCACGCCGGGCAGCCTGCGGATCAGGTCCTGCATGCCCCAAAAACAACCGCCGGCGAGAATGGCCTTGCCGTACACCGTCATGTTTCTCCCTTCCGGCCATCGTAATGGTTACCGGCTGAGGATCGGCGCATCCACCGCGTGGCGTGCGACTAGCGTCAGCACCCGTGATGACCGAACGGGTGAGCGCCCGCTTGAGCGGGCCGCTGCCATCCATGCATGGCAGCCGACACCCCTGGCCGGCAACTGAGGGTGCGAGCAGCCGGTCTGCACCAGCTGGGCGACGAATGCGAGAAGATCGGCGGCGAGTTGGCCGCGGCTGCCGTGCCCATGGCGGTCGCCGCTTCGCCGTGGCAATCCAACACCGGCACCATAAATATCGCCGCGGCGGCGGGCAAAGACGTGGTGGCCATGACGCAGCGCATCGCCACGCGCGGAGCTGACTATCACGCGGCGGGCACCGCCTACACCGCAACCGATGACGACGGCGCGGCCCGGTTTCGCGGGCTGGCGCACTGATGGCCGGTGTCCCGGGGGGCTGGCCCACCCTCTCCGAGCTGAAGGCCTCGACATTCAATCACCTGGGGCGCTTCGCCGACTGGTGTGAGCGCGTCGGCGGGGAGGCCGAGCACGTCTTGGAGCAGCTGGCCCACAAGGTGCGCGCGCCCGGCGGTGTGGAGTGGGAGGGCGCGGCTGGGGATGCGGCGATCACCCAGGCCGAGATGGATGTGTTTCGGGCGCGCCCGTTTGTGTGGGGCTTGTCCGACGCGGCGGCGATCGCCCGCCGCGGCCAAGACATCCTGGAGGCCGGCCAGCGTCTGGCGCAGGAGGCGGTCGATGATGCGCAGCGCGACGGCTTCGAGGTGACCGAGGACTACCGCTGCACCGATACCCGCGAGTCCACCACGCGCGAGCAGTTGGTTGAGCGCCGAGCCCAAGCCGAGGCGCACACCAACTTCATCCGCCACCGTGTCGGTGGGCTGGTGGCCAACGATCAGCGCCTGACCGCCCAACTTAAAGAGGTGACCGCGAGCTGGGGCACCCTGACGTTCGAGGAGCCGCCCGGTGCCGGGCGGTCCCCGTACGGCAAGCGTGACGGGCATGTTCAGCTCGTTGACTGGAAGACCGGGCCCGACCAGCCCCCGCAGCCGTCCACCCCCTCGGCTCAAGACATACGCGAGGCGATCAAAGACCTCCCTCAAGGCACCACCTCGTTCATTAAAGAGATTCGCAGCGAGCACGACCTTCGCAACCTCTGGGATTGGCTGACCAAAAACGCAAAAGGGTTCGACGGGAGCAGCACTTACCCAGGGGACGAATTTGTACTCAGTGACGGCACACGGGTCGGGTTTCGCGAAAGCGATGACCACGGCTCCACCATCGACATCCGCACACCCGATGACAAATACGTGAAGGTTCACGTCAACACCGCCAGGGGTGGTGTGCCGAACATCCCGGCTCCGCCCGGTGCGCCGGTCGCGCCCAAGGCGGCACCAGAGCCACCAGCTCGCGCGCCTGGCGAACCTCCTCCTGGACAGCCCTTGCCCCGAGCGCCTGCCGCTCCGGGCCCTGCACCTGCTCCCGCTCAGCCGTTACCCAAAGCGCCTGTTGAGCCGGGGCTTCCGATCTTCGGTGCACCCGGGCAGGCTTTCGGTCCTCACGTGGTGCCCCCTCCGCACGCTCACCCCCACTGGCTTGGCGAGACGCCCGAAGACGAATGGATGGAAGGCCCCGCAAGCGGGCATTGATATGCTGCCCGTCCGGAAACGCGGCGGGTTCCAAGAGGGCGTGTCGGACAGTTCAGGCTGCCGCGCTCTGTCACCGGCAACCTGCGTGCGCCTCGCTAAGCTGGATCAATGACCGAATCGAAGCTGGTCTCACGCGAGGACATACGCCGAGAACTGATACTCGGTGCTGTGGATGATGTCTTACCCCTCGCTGCTGTTTCTTCAACTGTGACTCAGTGGAACCCGTCCTCGTCGTTGGCGGAGATTCAAAACGAAACCCTGGCTGTGATTCGCTCCCTGGTCAGCGACGGGTTGTTCGTGCTCGGTGCGATGACGGGTGAGGGCAGACGGTGGGAACCCTGGAATGAGCCGCTTGAGGAGTCGATGCGCAAGATCGCCGAGGTCTATCTCAACCGTTACGATGATCCGTCGGCTTGGATTTGGTACGCCTGGATGAAACTCACCGACGAGGGCCGAAAGGCCGCGCAAGCCCTGCAAGAAGGGGTGGCTGATACACGATGATGTGTCGCGCGGATTGTGAGGCGAGGTCACACTTGCGTCCGAGGGACAGCGACACCTCGACTATAAAGTGTTCACCCGATCTCGTCCAACGGCGTGCCACCGCATCATCTCGTCTCCTCGTGGTTCGGTGACCAACAGTCTGTCCAAGGGAACGGGTATCCCTCGTCCGGCAGGCTGCAATGGGCGTTCCTTAACGGAGCGACGAAAAATCATTGGGTACGGGTCCACCGTGGTGGGCGCGGCCGCCTCCGGCGCGATCCGGCTGCAGGCCGACCCGGGACCCGCCGGGCCGCTGGGGCTGCCCAGCGTCGACGCCCACAGCAGCTACTGGAACCCGGGAAACAAGGCGCTGGACAACATCAGGGTGCGCGTCGCTGTCGTCGTGCTGGTGGCGGCGGTGCTCGCCGGCGGGTGCGCCCATTCAAGCCCGCTGGGCCCGCCCATCCCCACCGGGGCAACCATCATCGAAGGACCAGACGTGTATCCACCACCGCCGCCGGGCTGGAAACAGCACCCCGTGATCCCGAAACACCAGCAACAAGCCCAAGACACCATCCTGGGCTATCTGAAGAAAACGCTGCGGGCGCTGCCAGCGGGGACAACGCTGGACGCCACCCTGGCCTCGCCCGCCCTACGCGCCGCGTACGACAAAGCGATGGGCAAGATGCGCCGCCAGTTCACCCTCATCCAGTCGGCAGGCCCGTCCTGTCGGACAAGATCAGCTGTCTGCACAGCGAGATGCTGAAAACCCGTGTCGCTCACGGTTACTGTGCTCGCCATCCGGCCGCTGGCACATGCCCGTATGCCAATATCTGTGTAACCTGCGACAACTACATCACCGCGGGTGCCCTCACCGACCAACTTGACGGCAACCTACATTCACATGCGAGCGGGGCCCCAGCCCCCCATCCCGTCTAAACCGAAGTTGCGGCGGTTTGGGTGGGTGGATTCGTGGCTGACGTGGGTTTTTGCTGGTGGTGTGGGGTCGTGGTTCTGGCTACGCGGCGGTCAGCGGGATGGGGGTGCCGATAAGGTCGAAGGCGCGGCGTTGGTCGGGGGTGGGTTCGGCCAGTGTGGGTACCGTGGCGTTGGTGCCGTGGTAGTGAATGTCGTTGCGGGTCAGGGTCGCTAGGTGATCGAGCAGGCCGCGGAAGCTGCGCAGCGGGTTACCGTCTGGGTCGTGCTGGGTCGAGGCTTTGGCCTGGGCCTGTGGTGAGCGTTGTGCGGGCGCGACGGGGTTGTCGCGGGCGGGTGGGTGTTCGTCGGTGAAGGTCAGCGACGCCCAGGCTTTACGCAGGTGCCAGACCAGGTAGCAGGCCAGCAGGCAGATCAGCACGTGGGCGCGGACACGCTTATCGAGGCGGTGATGGATGGGCCGCAGATCCAGATCATCGGCCTTGATGCTGCGGAAGTCGCGCTCGACGTGGGCGAGGTTTTTGTAGCTTTCCACCACGGCTGCTGGGGTGAGGGTATCGGCGTCGACGCTGGTGCGCAGCACGTAGATGCCATCGAGGCTGGCCTCGGCATCGATGCCGGCCTGGTCACGCTGGTAGGTGAAGCTGGTGTCGGTGATGGTGCGGTGAAAATGCTTGCCCACGTTGTGTTTGACGATGATCCGCCCAACGGCTTCACCGATCTTGCCTGCCCCCTTGAGGGTGCCGCGGGCCACCCGCTCGGCGATGGCGGCCAGGTCGGCCTCGGTGGCGGCTAGCAGCGCGGCGCGTTTGCGGGCCCGCTCGGCGGCCAGGGCGGGGTTGCGGCAGGCGATCAACCGTTCCCCGGGGTAGTCGGGGTGGGCGATCTCGGCGAGATCTTGGGTGTCGAACAGGCTCATCTGCAGCGGTCCCTTGTCGGCGGCCAGGGTGGCGATCTGGGGTGCACGCAGGGCGGTGATCCACCCGAAACCGGTTCCCGCATCGGTGTTAAGCTCTCTCAGTGCGCTGATGCGTGCACTGGTGATCATGCCGCGATCCCCCACCAGCACCAGCCGGGTCAACCCGAACGTGTCGCGCAGCACCTCGACGATGTCGGTGAACGCGACCGGGTCGGCGGTATCTCCGGAAAACACCCGCACCGCCACGGGGCGTCCGGCCGGGTCGGTGAGCACCCCGTAGTTGATCTGCGGCAGGCCCTTTTTGCCGTCGCGGGAATAGCCATGGGCGGCCAGCTCACAGCACCGCCCGGTCACCCATGAGCTGGTCAGATCGAACAACGCCATCCGTGACGGGTTCGCCGCTGGCCCAAGGTGTTTAGCGGCCAGCTTCTTCTCGATCGCGTCCTGACGATTCGCCAGCCAGTCCATCGCGGCATACACCTCATCGGTGGAGGCGCCAGCCACGTCCAGGTCGGGCCCCAAGGTGGTATCGGCCCACCGCGACAACGTTGACAGCTTGGACGCCGGACGGATCACCCGCGAAATAACCAACCCCAGCACCAGATCGCGGGATCGACACGCCGGACCCAGGAGCGCCGGAAACCCCAGCCGACGCGCCATCGCCGCCACTGCGGCCACATGCCCGTGCGGCAGCGAGCGGGTGATGGTGCAGGCCGACTGGGCAGGCACCATCACCTGTCCCTTCAGCGTCGCCTCGATCGCGGCGATCACCTCCGCGGGCAACTTGGACAGGTTGGCCAGGGTCTCGTGGCGGACCTTCGTCCCGTCGCGGTAGGTGCGACGCACCAGCACCGACTCATAGCGGTGCACGTTGCCGGCCTTGTCCACATATTTGCTCGGAGTCCGGGCTACGTGCATCCGCACAGGTTTGACCATAACTGAATATTACAAGGCGAACTCGTCAATCAATAGCATCAACACACCATATTCACTGGCTACACCTTCGGCAGACCAACCCGCACAGACCCCAGCTCAACCCCCAAATTGCCTAACTGACCCGCCGCAACTTCGGTCTAAACTGCATCCCGAAGGGTCACGCGATCGAGCGAACTCATACACCACGTCCGTGGGCTTGGCCTTCGGGCCGGCCTGAGTCACGCACCACGGGAATGTTTGCCGCCGATCGGCGTTACATCTGCAATCCACACGTAAAGCACGCTCAAGGAGACGTCGCAGATGAGCGATCGCATCGTCTTGGAATCCGGCACCGAGCACCCGATCACCATCGAACCGACCACGGCGCGGGTGCGGGTGCGGGTCAACGGCGAACTCGTTGCCGACACCACGGCGGCGTTGCGGTTGCAGGAGTCCAGTTACCCTGCCGTGCACTACATTCCGATGAACGATGTCGTCCAAGAGAGGCTGCGGCGCACCGACACCACCACGTACTGCCCCTTCAAGGGGGAAGCCCGCTACTACAGTGTGACCACCGCGGCGGGCACCGTCGACGATGCGATCTGGACCTATGAGCAGCCCCATCCTGCGGTCGCGGCGATCGCCGGGCATGTCGCCTTCTACCCCGACAAAGCCGAAATCACCCTCAGCGCCGAGTAAGCGGCGATTAAGCGAACACCTCTTCCGCCAGCCGGGTATCGCTGTACTCCCGCAGTGAGCGAATCAAGCCGTCACGGGTTTCAAAGAGGAAGACATACGGGCTGGCGTAAGGCACGCCGTCGGCGGTGACCCCCTCGTTTTGCGCCTCGATGACCACGCTGTCGCCGTCGGTGACACAACGGATGAGCTCGAGGGTGGTCTCGACGCGGCGATTGTGCCGGTCGATCTCCCGCCGCAGGGCGGCCTTGTCGATCGCAGTGCGGGTCACCGCGCTCCAGTAGGTGAAGTCGTCGCTGAGCAGCGCGAAACACTCGTCGACGTCCCCACCCTGGCACAGGCATTGCAGGAATGTCCACGCCAGTTCGGCCTGTGGGTTGTCGAACGGCGTGGTCATCGGCGCCGTCCCCGACCTTGGCGTCGCCCTGCATCCTCACCGGCGCGGATCACAGTGTCATCCTGTCGCTGAGGCCGGCCGTGGTCAATCATGCGCGTGCCGCCGGGCACCGCGCCGCGCCGAGCCTATGATCTGGTGCGATTCGCGTTGCGATCTGCGGTGAGGGGACGCGAGTGGTAGCGACGAGAACCCGAAGGGTCACGTTCCCGGGCGTGGTCGCCATCGGAATCACCTTGGCGCCGCTGCGCCGCGGACCGCGCGACCCCTGCTTTCGGGTTGCCCCCGATCGCACGATCTGGCGCACCAGCCTGTTGCCCACCGGGCCGGTCACGGCCCGCATCAGCCGTGCGGAGGCCACCGCCGTGGACTGCGTCGCGTGGGGAGACGGCGCGGAGGAATTTCTGGACGGTCTTCCGGCGCTCCTGGGAGCCGACGACGACGCGTCGGATTTCACGCCGCGCAACCCGACGGTCGCCGCCGCACACCGGCGGGTGCCGCACCTGCGGCTGGGCCGCACCGGCCGGGTGCTGGAGGCACTCATCCCGGCGGTCCTCGAACAGCGGGTGCCCGGCGTGGACGCCTTCCGGTCGTGGCGCATGCTGGTGTCCACGTTCGGTACGCCGGCGCCCGGGCCGGCGCCGGCGGGGATGCGGGTGCCGCCGTCCGCCGACGGGTGGCAAAAGATTCCGGTTTGGGAGTTTCACCGGGCCAATGTCGATCCGCGACGGGCCCGCACGGTCGTTAGCTGCGCGCGCCGGGCGGCGTCGCTGGAGCGGCTGGTGTCGCGCCCGGCGGCGCAGGCGCTGGCGGCGCTGATGTCGGTGCCGGGGGTGGGGGCGTGGACCGCGGCCGAGACCGTTCAACGGGCGTTCGGTGACCCCGACGTGGTGTCGGTGGGTGATTACCACATCCCGAAAATGATCGGCTGGACGCTGTTGGGTCACCCCGTCACCGACGCGGTCATGCTCGAGTTGCTGGAACCGATGCGACCGCACCGCCATCGGGTGATCCGCTTGCTGCAAGCCAGCGGCCTGGCCCGCGAGCCGCGGCGCGCGCCGCGCTTGGCGGTGCACAACATCGGCTCGCTGTAAGCCATCACCCCGGGGGACCCGCTCAGCGCTGCGCCGCGCGTTGACGTTCGGCCTCGGCGGTCTGGCGATTGAGCCGTTGCGCCCGGTAGATGGTCACCGGGCTGCGGGACATGAGCAGCGAGGCGAATCCCACCGCAATGATCGCTCCCGGCACCACCGCGAACGATCCGGTCATTTCGGCGACCATGATCATCACGGCCAGCGGTGCGTGGGCGACACTGCCGAAGCAGGCCATCATGCCGACTACGACGAATATCCCTGGGGCGTCGGGTATCCCAGGCAAGTGTAATAGCGCGCCCAGCCGCCAGACCGCGGCCCCCACAAATGCCCCGATCACCATCCCGGGTCCGAAGATGCCGCCGGAACCGCCGGTGCCGATCGACAGCGATGTGGCGATGATCTTCGCGAACGGGAGGACGACGACAATCCACAACGGCAACGCCGACAGTGACTCCTTGCCGGTGGCCAGCTGTATCCAGCCGTAGCCGCTGCTGAGGACCTGCGGGATCAGCAATGCCAACAATCCGACCGCCAGCCCGCCTATCGTGGGTTTGAGCACCGGACCGCCGGGCAGCCGCTCGGTCAACGCATCGGCGGCGTAGAAAACGCGGGCGTACAACCAGCCAACCCCGGCCGCCGCCACACCGAGGACGACGAACCACAGCAACGGCCAGGCTTCTTCGAATCGGTACTCGGCATCGATGTAGCCGAACATCGGGTCAAAGCCCAGAAACGAGCCGAGCACGGCGTACGCCGTGGCCGAGGTGATGAAACCCGGGTAGAGCGTGCGGTACTCGAAATCGTCGCGGTAGATGATCGACGCCGCCAGCACCGCGCCGCCCAGGGGAGCGCCGAAGATGGCCCCGATGCCCGCGCCGATGCCCAAGGAAACCAGGATGCGGCCGTCGTCGTCGGTCAGGTGCAGTCGGCGGGTCAGCAGCGAGCCGAAGCCGGCCGAGATCTGGGCCGTGGGCCCCTCCCGACCACCGGAGCCACCCGAGCCGATGGTCAGCGCGCTGGACACGATCTTCACCAGCACGACCCGGGCGCGAATGGCCCGCGGGTCGGTGTGGACGGCCTCAATCGCGCTATCGGTGCCGTGGCCTTTGGCTTCCGGGGCGAACCTGGCCACGATGAACGCGGAGACCAGCGCACCCGCCGTCGTCACCAGCGGGATCGCCCACGGCCGACGGTAGCCGGCCGACCCGGGGTTGTTGCCCTCGCCGAGCGGCGTGGGGACGCGGTAGCCGCCCAGGTCCCCCAGCAGAAATCCGGTGGTGTATTTCAGCGCCAGATAAAAGGTGAGCGCCCCCAAACCGGCGATGACGCCGACCAGGATGCCCAAGACGAGCCACTTACGCAGGTATTCGGCATCGCGAACAAACGCGCCGAACCGCCCACCGGCATTGTCACGGCCGTTTCCGTCCGCGTCTGGCATGACTTCAGACCTTAACCGGTGGTGCCGGTGCGCAGCGGCTCAAGACGGGTCGCCCCGTGCCGATCGAGACCGGCGACGGCGCGGCGGCCGTTTGCCCGGGGAGTCGGCTTAATTTCGGCTTCATTGATCTGTGGCACAATTCGGCTGTGCCGCAAACGGCGAGGCGGGGGCCGGGGCGTCCCCCTGCAGCGAAAGCGGCGGAAACGCGAAAACGGATTGTTCGCGCAGCTCGGGAGGTATTCAGCGAACGCGGCTACGACGCCGCGACGTTTCAGGCCATCGCGGTCCGCGCGGATCTGACCCGCCCGGCCATCAACCATTACTTTCCCAACAAGCGGATGCTGTATCGGGAGGTCGTGGAGCAGACCAACGACCTGCTCGTCACCACGGCCATCGAGCGTGCCCAGCGTGAGACGACGCTGCCCGGACGGTTATCGGCGTTTATTGCCGCCGCGATTCAGGCCGATGCCGAGAATCCATCGGCCGCGGCGTTTCTGATTACCTCCGTGCTGGAATCGCAACGGCATCCGGATTTCGGCGGTGGCGAAAACGAAGCGTTGCCGGTGGTCCGGTCATTCTTATCCCGGGCGGTCAACGACGCGGTCGATCGTGGTGAACTCGCCGGCGATGCCGACGCTCCTTCGGTGACCGAGACGTTGCTGGCGGTGCTGTGCGGCATCGGCTTCTACGCCGGATTCCTGGGGGATCCTCCGCGGGTGCGGGCCATCAGTGAGGTGTTGCGTCAATTGCTGGCCGGCACGCTGTGGCGGGCCGAACCGGAACCCTGAGTTCAACAACGCAATCCACTGCGACATGGCGGGCCCGCAGTGACGTCGCCCACACAACGTATAGCTTTCCTAAGTTATTTGATAGGGTGGCTCACGACATGACTGATCTGAATGACGTGGTGAGGGTGCGCACCGAAGGGGACAGTTGGGCCATCACCGAGAGTGTCGGCGCCACGGCGTTATCGGTCGCCGCCGCCCGGGCGGTCGAGACGGCGTCAGCGGCTCCGCTGATCCGCGACGAGTTCGCCCACCTGCTGGTGTCGTCAGCCGGGCCGGCGTGGGCGCGGCTCGCCAGCCCCGATATGGGCTGGATCGCCGATGACGAGAACGGGCGTCGAGCCCACCGGGTGAGCTGCGACTACCAGGCGGTGCGCACCCACTTTTTCGACGAGTACTTCGAGGTGGCGGTTCGCGACGGCATTCGTCAGGTGGTGATCCTCGCCGCAGGACTCGACTCCCGCGCTTACCGCCTGAACTGGCCGGCGGGCACCACGGTTTATGAGATCGACCAGCCTAAAGTCCTGGAGTACAAGACCGGGATACTGCAAGCGCACGGGATAGCGCCCAGGGCGACGCGGCGCGCGGTCGCGGTGGACCTGCGTGACGACTGGCCGGCGGCGTTGACGACTGCCGGTTTCGGCCACACCCAACCGACCGCGTGGCTGGCTGAAGGGCTGCTGCCGTACCTGCCCGCCGACGCTCAAGACCGGCTTTTCGAGAGGATCACCACGCTCAGCGCACCGGGCAGCCGGATCGCCGTCGAAGTGTTCAGTTTCGACGCCAACAACCAGCGCTCCCGGGCGGCGCGCCGGGCCCGGTGGGCGCGGATACGCGAACGGCTCGGTCTGGATGTCAACGTCGAGACCCTGACCTACGGCGACGCCGGCCGTGCGGACGCCGTACAGTGGCTCGCCGACCACGGTTGGCAGGTGCAGGCCGTCAACAGCCGAGACGAGATGGCCCGACTGGGCCGGCCGATACCCCAGGACCTGCTTGACGCAACCGTGAACAGCACACTGGTGCGAGCATATTTCGGCGCGGCCGGCGTTGCGGCCGGCTGATCGCGAAAAGCAGTCGCAGAAAGCGGGACTCGATGAGCACGATGCGCACCGACAACGACACCTGGGACATCACCACCAGCGTCGGCAGCACCGCGGTGATGGTGGCGGCCGCCCGGGCCATCGAAACCGACCAGCCCGATCCGCTGATCCGCGACCCCTACGCGAAGCTGCTCGTCGCCGACGCCGGCACCGGCGTATGGGAGGCGATGCTTGACGACTCGATGGTCGCCAAGCTGGAGTCCATCGACGCGGAGAGCGCGAAACTCTTCCACCACATGCGCAACTATCAAGCCGTGCGGACGCATTTCTTCGACGCTTACTTCACCGAGGCGGTGCGGGCCGGGGTCCGGCAGGTGGTGATCTTGGCTTCCGGGCTGGATTCCCGCGCTTACCGCCTGAACTGGCCGGCGGGCACCACGGTTTATGAGGTCGACCAGCCCAAGGTGCTCGCCTACAAGGCCCAGACACTTGCAGCGCACGGCGTCACGCCGTCCGTCGAGCGCCGGGAGATTCCCGTCGACCTCCGGCAAGACTGGCCGACCGCGTTGCTCGGCAAGGGTTTTGACCCAGGGGCCGCGACGGCGTGGCTTGCCGAGGGGCTGCTGATGTATCTGACCGCCGAGGCGCAGGATCGGCTGCTTGAGCGGATCACCGAACTGAGTTCGCCCGGCAGCCGGATCGCGGTCGAGACCGCGGCCAGCCACCCCGATGAGCGGCGACGGGAAATGCGGGAGCGGTTTCAGAAAGTGGCCGACGCGTTGGGCATCAAGCACAGCGTCGATATCCAGGATCTGATTTATCACGACGAGAACCGCGGGGTCGTCGTCGAGTGGCTCAATGCGCACGGCTGGCGGGCTGTCGCCCAGAATTCGGCGGACGAGATGCGTCGGCTGGGCCGATGGATCGACGGCGTGCCGATGGGCGATGACAAGGATGCGTTCGCCGAGTTTGTGACGGGGCAGCGGCGGTAACACTCAGCCGGCGACGATCCCGGTCGACCGGCTGCGGGTTCGCTGGCAAAAACGGTGAGCCACGGGATTCCTGCCCCGGGTGAAAGGCGTGTCTAGCGGTCGGCGGCACCGTGACGGCGGAAAAGCGCCGACGGCGGCGGTGGTCGGTATCGGCCCACGGACATCTGTTGCCCAACCGAGCGGTTGGTTAGGATGGGCATTCCGGCGGTCAGAAAGGGGACCCCAATGACGACTGAAACCACCGCACAAACCGCTGAGGCAAAGGTATCGTCCGGTCCGGATATCCCCAAGACAGTGGCCCACTTGCGGGAAACATTCGCAACCGGTCGCACCCGGACTCTGGAGTGGCGGCGCACCCAGCTCCGTGCCATTGAACGAATGATGGCCGAGAACGAGTCCGCGATTGCCGGCGCGCTCGCGGAGGATCTCGATCGCAAACCTTTCGAGGCCTGGATGGCCGACGTCGCGGGCACCGCCGCCGAGGCGAGGTATGCGGCCAGGCACGTAGGCCGCTGGATGCGTCGTAGGTACCGGCTGCTCGAACGTGCGCAACTGCCGGGCCGCGGCTGGGTGGAGTACGAGCCCTACGGGACGGTGCTGATCATCGGGGCATGGAACTACCCGTTTCTGCTGACGCTGGGTCCGGCTATTGGGGCGATCGCGGCCGGAAACACAATGGTGCTCAAGCCTTCTGAGATCGCCGCGGCGTCGTCACGGTTGATTGCCGAACTGGCGTCACGCTACCTGGACACCGACGCAATCGTGGTGATCGAGGGTGACGCCGCGGTGAGCCAGCGCTTGATCGCCGAGGGCTTCGATCGAGTGGCGTTCACCGGCGGCACCGAGATCGGCCGCAAAGTCTACGAAGCCGCCGCGCCCCACCTGACCCCGGTAACCCTGGAATTGGGGGGTAAGAGCCCGGTGATCGTCGCGGCGGACGCAGACGTGGATGTCGCGGCGAAGCGGATCGCCTGGATCAAACTGCTGAACTCCGGTCAGACGTGCATCGCGCCCGATTACGTGCTGGTCGACGCGAAGATCCGCGATCAGCTGGTGGCCAAGATCGGCGAGGCCATCACCACGTTTCAGGCTGACGAACCCGGCGGAATGCGCATTGTCAATCGGCGCCAGTTCGATCGGCTGGCCGACTGCCTGGCCAAGACGAAGGGCACCATCGTTCTCGGCGGTAAAACCGATGCACCCGGTCTGCGGATTCAGCCGACCGTGGTCGTCGACCCCGATCCCGATGAGCCGCTGATGGTAAACGAGATCTTCGGCCCGATTTTGCCGATTGTTTCTGTCGAATCGCTTGATGAGGCAATACGTTTCGTCAATTCTCGGCCAAAGCCGTTGTCAGCGTACCTGTTCACCAGAACACGTGCGGTGCGCGAGCGGGTGATCAGAGAGGTGCCCGCAGGTGGCATGCTGGTCAACCACCTGGCTTTCCAATACTTCACCTCCAAGCTGCCGTTCGGTGGTGTTGGCCCCTCGGGCATGGGTGCCTACCATGGGCGCTGGGGATTCGAGGAGTTCAGTCACCGCAAGTCGGTGCTCACCAAGCCGACCCGACCCGATTTGTCGAGCTTTATCTACCCCCCGTATACAGAGAGGGCGCAGAAGTTGGCGCGCCGGTTGTTTTAGTCCGGCGACGACGAGGGCCGGGCGGCCCGAGGAGGAGCCGGACCATGAGACCGGTCGGCGACGACGAGGGCCGGGCGGCCCGAGGAGGAGCCGGACCATGAGACCGGTCGGCGACGACGAGGGCCGGGCGGCCCGAGGAGGAGCCGGACCATGAGACCGGTCGGCGACGACGAGGGCCGGGCGGCCCGAGGAGGAGCCGGACCGATACCCGTAGAAAGGACGCTTATGCCCGGAGTGCAGGACCGTGTCATCGTCGTTACCGGAGCCGGTGGGGGACTGGGCCGCGAGTACGCCCTGACCCTGGCGCGCGAAGGCGCGTGTGTCGTGGTCAATGACCTCGGCGGCGCCCGGGACGGCACCGGTGCAGGCTCCGCGATGGCCGATAACGTGGTCGGCGAGATCAAAGCGGCCGGCGGCCGTGCTGTTGCCAATTACGACAGCGTCGCCAGTGCGGAAGGAGCGGCCAATATCATCAAGACCGCGCTCGATGAGTTCGGCGCGGTGCATGGTGTGGTGAGCAACGCCGGCATCTTGCGCGACGGCACCTTCCACAAGATGTCGTTCGACAATTGGGACGCCGTGCTCAAGGTCCATCTCTACGGGGGCTACAACGTACTGCGGGCGGCCTGGCCGCACTTCCGCGAGCAGAGCTACGGCCGTGTCGTCGTCGCCACCTCGACCAGTGGTCTGTTCGGGAACTTCGGGCAGGCCAACTACGGGGCGGCCAAGATGGGGCTAGTCGGCTTGATCAACACCTTGGCGTTGGAAGGTGCCAAATACAACATTCATGCCAACGCGGTCGCGCCGCTGGCGAAGACCCGGATGACGCAGGACATTTTGCCACCGGAGGTGTTGGACAAGCTCAAGCCCGAGTTCGTCGCGCCGGTGGTCGGGTATCTGTGCACCGAGGAATGCAGCGATAACGGATCGGTGTTCATCGTGGGCGGCGGCCAAATACAACGAGTGGCGTTATTCGAGAACGCGGGCGTCAGCTTTGAAAATCCGCCGGCGGTGGATGAGGTGGCTGCGCGGTGGGCGCAGATTACCGACCTGTCCAACGCCAAGCAGGCCAGCTTCGCGCTGCGCTAGCAACGCCTTGGCGTTGATGACCGGATGGATCGTCTCGAGGCGTTGCCGCGCAGGGAACCGGCCCGCCGGACGGCGGGCCGGTTGTGACGTGTCACGAGTTCAGCTGAGCAGTGCACCACGCACCCGGGCGACGTCGGTCGCAGTGATGCCGGCGGCATGCAGGTAGCCGTCTAGCGAACCGTAGGCTTGGTCGATTGCCTGCCGCGCGGCCGCCAGGTACTCCTCACGGACACCGAGCACCTCGTCGCAGAGGCGGGCCTGGGCGAACGCCACCACCTCGGGGGTCAGCCCGGTGTCCGCGTTCTGTCGCATCATCTCCACAATCCGCGAGCGCAGGCTGGGGGCCGCGTCGTTGCTGCGCAGGTAGTCCGCCAGGATCGCGTCACGCTCGACACCGATCGCCTCCAGCACGACCGCGACGATAAATCCGGTGCGGTCCTTGCCCGCGAAGCAGTGCGCCAGCAGCGAACGGCCGGCAGCTAGCAGCGACATCACCTGTCGCACCGCGTGTTCTGCACCGTTGGCGGTGGGAAATCGACGGTACTCTTCGATCATGTAACGGGCCGCGGCCTGCTCGGGCGGTTGGTTGTCGAGCGCGCCGGCCAGCAGCTGCCGGAATGCCCGCTTATGCGGTGCCGCGCCATTCGCGTGGGTTTGGTCGGTGCCGAGGTCGGGGAACGGCAGCAGGTGGGTAATTACACCGTCGGGAACCCGGCCCGGTCCCCGGCGGGTGACCTCGCGGGGTGAGCGCAGGTCGGCCACATCGGTGATGCCCAGCCGAGCCAAAGCGGCCCGGCCGTCGTCGTGGAGGCGGCTCAGTTCGCTGGAACGAAAAAGCCGCCCAGGGCGCAGTGCACCGACACTCTCTGCAACGTCGCGAAAGTTCCACGCCCCCTTCAGTTCTCGAACAGTCGCAGCCATATCACGTGACCGCCGCAGCCAAAGCGCTTTTCTCCCGGGTGAGTTCAGCACGGGCGATGGTTCGCAAATGCACCTCGTCCGGACCGTCGAAGATCCGCATCGCCCGATGCCAGCCGTAGAGCCGAGCCAAGGGAGTATCGTCACTGACTCCGGCCGCACCGTGTACCTGGATGGCTCGGTCGATGACATTGCAGGCTACCTGCGGAGCCACCGCTTTGATCTGCGAGACCAACAGGTGGGCCGCCTTGTTGCCGTGCTGGTCGATGGTCCAGGCTGCCTTCTCGCACAACAGCCTGGCCTGGTCTATTTCATTGCGGGACTTGGCAATTTCTTGTTGGACCACACCCTGATCGGCTAGCGCACAACCGAACGCCACCCGATTACGGGCTCGGTCCACCATCAGCGCCAGCGCGCGTTCAGCGGCGCCCAACGCACGCATGCAGTGGTGGATTCGGCCCGGCCCCAACCGCGCCTGAGCGATCGCGAATCCGGCACCTTCTTCGCCGAGCAGATTGCTGGTGGGCACCCGGACGTTGTCGTAGATCACCTCGCAGTGCCCGTGCTGGTCCTGCCAGCCGAACACCGGGGTGGAGCGCACGATCGTCACCCCCGGGGTGTCCGTCGGCACCAGGATCATCGACTGCTGGCGATGGGCGGCGGCGTCGGGGTTGGTGCGGCCCATCACGATGAGCAGCTTGCAGCGGGGGTCGGCCGCCCCCGAGGTCCACCACTTGTGGCCGTTGATGACGTAGTCGCCACCGTCGCGGATGATGGTGGTTTCGATGTTGCGGGCATCGCTGCTGGCGACCCCCGGCTCGGTCATCGAGAACGCGCTGCGGATCTCGCCGTCGAGCAGTGGGCGCAGCCATTGGGCGCGCTGCTCCTCGGTGGCGAACATCTGCAGGATCTCCATGTTGCCGGTGTCCGGTGCGGCACAGTTAAGCGCTTCCGGGGCGAGTTCCATGCTCCAGCCGGTTTGTTCGGCCAGCGGGGCGTACTCCAGGTTGGTCAGGCCTGACTCGGCCGGCAGGAACAGGTTCCACAGGCCACGCTCTTTGGCTTTGCTTTTGAGCTCTTCAATGATCGGCGGCACGCTGTGGTCGTGGGGACCGGCTTCCCGCCGGTAGCGGTCGTAGTCGGCCTCGGCCGGAAAGACGTACTCGGTCATAAAGTCAGACAGGCGCTTCTGGTAGTCGGCGGCCTTGGCTGACATTGCGAAATCCATGCCCGCCACGATAGGACACCGCGGGACGGCGCGTCGTCGGGCCGGCAGCAATCCGGCAGCAATGATGACAGCTCCCGGACCTTCCCGGGAGCGGTCCCCGCGAAGCGGCCGCGCGCAACCAAAGCGGTACCATCCCGCTTCCGGCGGGAGCACGCCGGGTTCCGCGGGCCGCGAGCATCTTTGCGGACGGCGGCCGAAACCCGAGACGGTGGTCGTCGCCAATGGCACGCCCACCGAAGCGGCGAACGGCACGTCTGGGATCGACGAGCCCGGGAAGTCAAAGGGCTGGCGAAGACGGTGGCGCAACGGGCCGAGATGAAACATCAGTAGCCCCCGCCGAGCGGGCTATGGCTTCGCTCACACAAGCTGATTTTGTGATTTCACAGGATTTCTATCCCTACCGATTCCGGTCGGGGTGACTGACCATGAAAAGCATGGTTTTACCAGCGGCCTCTTTGCGATCGTCCACTGTGTCCTACCCGTTTTGCAACAGCCGAGGAGAACGGCCGGCGGTGATACTAGACCCGCAACCACCAGGTGTTTTGGTCAGGTAGCAGGTAGGAGCGGCAGCTCGGAGGTGTCCAGTACGTGCGTGCCTTGAATATCACAAATATCACAAATAGGAAATATGAGGTTAGCTTGTGACGGTCGTGAGACCCAATCGCTGGGCAATCTGTCGGCACGGCCAGTGCAGTTGTTGCCCGGCCCCTGGTGGTGCCTACAGAGCGTGCCGGCTGCCATCGAATCGAGAAGACCGAGGAGTGGTGTGCCTTTCATCGACTACCCGAATGCCATGAAACCCGAAACCGCGTGGACGCGTCACCCGCGCCAATCCCAAGACCGGCGCCAGTGGCTCGAACCGTGCGGACCATCCGGTTTGACATCCACCACCACGAGTACCACTGCCGCGATGCCGCATGTACTTACCGCCCGATCACGGGGAACTGGCCACCAATCCGGCCACCAGCCTGGAACTACCCGGAATTAGGGTATTGCGCAGGAGCGGTCGAGGGGGCAGCCCAAAAGGATTCCAGAAGGTAGATGCGCACGTGATGACACAGACAGAGACAACGGTTGGGGTGGTTGCCGAGTCCCGGCCCGACGAGCGGCGGGTGGCACTGGTGCCGAAGGCGGTGGCGCCGCTGGTGAACAACGGTGTGGCGGTTGTGGTGGAGTCGGGTGCGGGGAGGCGGGCGATGCTTCCCGACGACCTCTACACCGCGGCCGGCGCCAGCATCGGGGATGCGTGGGCGGCGGACATCGTGGTCAAGGTCGCGCCGCCGACCCCTGAGGAGGTTGGCAAGTTGCGCCGTGGGCAGACGTTGATCGGTTTCCTCGCGCCGCGTGTTGCCGACAACCAGATCGGCGCTTTGGCCGCAGCCGGTGTGCAGGCGTTCGCCCTGGAGGCGATCCCGCGGATTTCGCGGGCGCAGTCGATGGACGCGCTCTCGTCGCAAGCCAACGTGGCCGGGTATAAGGCGGTATTGGTGGCCGCCTCGGAGTTGACCCGGTTCTTCCCGATGCTGACGACGGCCGCAGGTACGGTGAAGCCGGCCAGCGTGCTGGTGCTCGGTGTTGGTGTCGCCGGGCTGCAGGCGTTAGCCACCGCGAAACGGCTGGGTGCACGCACCACCGGCTACGACGTGCGTCCGGAGGTTGCCGAGCAGGTGGAGTCGGTCGGTGCACAGTGGCTGGACCTGGGCGTCACGGCGTCCGGCGAGGGCGGGTACGCCCGGGAGTTGACCGAGCAGGAGCGGGACCAGCAGCAGAAGGCACTGGAGCAGGCGATCACGGGTTTCGACGTGGTGATCACCACCGCGCTGGTGCCGGGACGGCCGGCGCCGCGCCTGGTGACCGCTGAGGCGGTGAAAGGGATGAAGCCCGGCAGTGTCGTGGTGGATCTTGCCGGGGAATCCGGGGGCAATTGCGAACTCAGCGAGCCCGGCCGGACCGTGGTCAAACACGACATCACCATCGCCGCGCCGCTGAACTTGCCGGCGAGCATGCCGGAGCACGCCAGCGAGCTCTACAGCAAAAACATCACGGCGCTACTGGACTTGCTGATCAAGGACGGCAGACTGGCACCCGATTTCGACGACGAGGTGGTCGCTGCGACCTGCGTGACCCGCACCGGCGACGATGCAGCGCGCAGCGATGCGAAGCGGCGCTAATCGCTGATAACCGAGGGAGAGGCCAGCCATGTATGACGAACTACTATCGAATCTGGCGATCCTGGTGTTGTCCGGGTTTGTCGGCTTTGCGGTGATCTCCAAGGTGCCCAACACGTTGCACACCCCGTTAATGTCGGGCACCAATGCCATCCACGGGATCGTGGTACTGGGCGCACTGCTGCTGCTCGGCCGCATCGAGCATCCGTCGGTGACACTGCAGATCATCCTGTTCGTCGCGTTGGTGTTCGGCACGCTGAACGTGATCGGCGGATTCATCGTCACCGACAGGATGCTGGGGATGTTCAAGGGCAAGAAGCCACAACGTGTCGATTCCGGCGCTACCGCCCGGCAAGCGGTTCGCGATGGCGGCCTTCCCGGCCGCGAGCCGGTGGCGGGCGGAGCCGGACAATCCGGCGTGGCCGACACGGATGGGCAACGTCGATGAATTACCTGGTCACGCTGCTTTACATCGTGTCGTTCGCGCTGTTCATTTACGGCCTGATGGGTTTGACGGGACCCAAGACCGCGGTGCGGGGCAACCTGATCGCCGCGGTCGGGATGGGGATCGCGGTGATCGCCACCCTGATCTTGATTCGGCATACCACCCAATGGATGCTGATCGTCACCGGCCTGGTGCTCGGTGTGGTGCTGGGTGTCCCGCCGGCCCGGTTCACCAAGATGACCGCGATGCCTCAGCTGGTGGCCTTCTTCAACGGTGTCGGCGGCGGCACGGTGGCGCTGATCTCCTTGTCGGAATTCATTGAAACGACCGGGTTTTCGGCGTTCAAATATGGCGAGTCACCGACCGCGCACATCGTGGTGGCGTCGCTGTTCGCCGCGATCATCGGGTCGGTGTCGTTCTGGGGCTCGTGCATCGCGTTCGGCAAGCTGCAGGAGATCCTGCCCGGCCGGCCCATCGGGGTCGGCGCCGCGCAGCAGCCCCTCAACGTGTTCCTGCTGGCCGCCGCGGTGACGTGCGCCGTCGTCATCGGCGTACACGCGCATCCGGGCAGCGGCGGGGCTCCGCTGTGGTGGATGATCGGGCTCTTGGCCGCCGCCGGGGCGCTGGGGCTGATGGTCGTGCTGCCGATCGGCGGCGCGGACATGCCGGTCGTCATCTCCATGCTCAACGCGTTGACCGGGCTCTCGGCGGCGGCGGCGGGGCTGGCGCTGAACAACACCGCGATGATCGTGGCCGGCATGATCGTCGGCGCCTCGGGTTCGATCCTGACGAACCTGATGGCCAAGGCGATGAACCGCTCCATTCTGGCCATCGTCGCCGGTGGCTTCGGTGGCGGGGGAGTCGCCGTGGCCGGCGCCGGCGGTGACAGGCACGTCAAGTCCACCTCCGCCGCCGACGCAGCCATCCAACTGGCCTACGCCAATCAGGTGATTGTGGTGCCCGGCTACGGGATGGCCGTCGCGCAGGCCCAGCACGCCGTCAAGGACCTGGCGACGCTGCTCGAAGCCCGTGGGGTACCGGTCAAATACGCCATCCACCCGGTCGCCGGGCGCATGCCTGGGCACATGAATGTGCTGCTCGCCGAGGCCGAGGTCGACTATGACGCGATGAAGGACATGGACGACATCAACGACGAGTTCGCCCGCACCGACGTCGCGCTGGTCATCGGCGCCAACGACGTCACCAACCCGGCGGCGCGCAACGAGCCCAACTCGCCAATCTATGGAATGCCGATTCTCAACGTGGACAAGGCGAAATCGGTGATCGTGCTCAAGCGGTCAATGAACTCCGGGTTCGCCGGCATCGACAACCCGCTGTTTTACGCCGACGGCACCACCATGCTGTTCGGCGACGCCAAAAAGTCAGTGACCGAAGTGACCGAGGAACTCAAAGCCCTGTAGTGCGCCGACCGCTCCTGCCGACGCGGGTGGGTGAGACGGATCAGACCGGAGGATAGGCCGGCGGCGGGTAGCCATTGCCATCGACCACACCACGAAAACCCCACGTCATGTAATTGAAGAAGAACTCGATCTCGTCGCTCATGTCGTAGTCCGGATTCGGATCCATCGGCTCACCTCTCGAGTCGCAACTTCGTGCAGCAGTGTACCCCCATCCGGGAACGGGACGACAGCGAACAATCGCATTGCCTAAACTGTCCAACTAGTTGATTGAGACCGCACCACCAGCCGGCCGCGCCGATAGTGCTCCGATAGTGCTCTGACAGTGACTCTGATAGTGAGTAGCCATGCCATCCGAAAACGGGGTCTCCCGCCGTGAAGAGCTAGTGGCGGTAGCCACCAAGCTGTTCGCGGCCCGGGGGTATCACGGCACCCGAATGGACGACATTGCCGATGTGGTCGGTCTGAACAAGGCGACGGTCTACCACTACTACGCCAGCAAGTCGCTGATCCTGTTCGATATCTACCGCCGCGCCGCCCAGGCAACGCTGGCCGCCGTACACGACGATCCGTCCTGGACCGCCCGCGAAGCGCTGTATCAGTACACCGTCCGCCTGCTGACCGGGATCGCGCGAAATCCCGAACAGGCCGCGGTGTATTTCCAGGAGCAGCCCTATATCACCGAGTGGTTCACCGAAGAGCAGGTCGCCGAGATCCGCGAGAAGGAGGCCCAGGTCTATGAGCACGTGCACGGCCTTATCGACCGCGGCATCGCCAGCGGCGAGTTCTACGACTGCGACTCGCACGTGGTGGCCCTGGGCTATATCGGGATGACGCTGGGCAGCTACCGCTGGCTGCGGCCCAGTGGGCGGCGCACGGCCAAGGAAATCGCGGCCGAGTTCAGCACCGCGCTGCTGCGGGGATTGATCCGGGACGAATCCATCCGCAGGGAGTCGCCGCTGGGCCCGACGGTCGAAAGCGACACACGCCGATGATCTGGATTGTCTTGGGGTGCGTCTCGGGGCAAGTCGAGCACCGCTGACCGGCGTCTCGCCGGGCCGCGGCCGAAACCGTCATCCTAGTCCGCCGACGTCCGCATCCGCGGCTGTGATACACCGGCGCCATGACAGCGAGCATTCTGCGGCGGCTGGCGGCCACGGTGGGCGCAGCCCATGTTCTCACCGATCCCGACGTGTTGGCCAGCCGCAGCGTCGACTACACCGGCCGCTACCGGGGCCGCGCCAGTGCGCTGGTCCGGCCGGGGTCGGCCGAGGAGGTCGCCGAGGTGCTGCGGGTGTGCCGCGACGCCGGGCGGCATGTCACCATCCAGGGGGGTCGCACCTCGTTGGTGGCGGGCACCGTGCCGGAACACGACGATGTGCTGCTGTCCACCGAGCGGCTGTGCGCCGTCGGCGATGTCGACGCCGTCGAGCGGTGTGTCCGGGTCGGCGCCGGCGCCACGCTTTCCGCGGTGCAGCGTGCCGCGGCCGCGGCCGGTTTGCTGTTCGGTGTCGACCTGGGGGCCAGAGACTCCGCGACCGCCGGGGGCATGGCCGCCACCAACGCCGGAGGCCTGTGTACCGTCCGCTATGGAAACATGGGGGATCAGGTGGTCGGCCTGGAGGTGGTGCTGCCCGACGGGTCGCTGCTGCGCCGCCACAACCGGGTGCGCCATGACAACACCGGCTATGACCTGCCGGCACTGTTTGTCGGAGCCGAAGGCACGCTGGGTGTCATCACGGCATTGGACGTGCGTCTGCGCCCCGTTCCCAAGTATCGGGTGACGGCGATATGCGGGTTTGCCGAACTCGACGCGCTCGTCGCCACCGCTCGGGTGTTTCGCGACCTCGAGGGGATTGCGGCACTGGAACTGATCGACAGCCGCGCCAGTGCGCTGACCCTCGAGCACTTGGGCGTGTCCGCGCCTGTTCGGGGCGATTGGCTGCTGTTGGTGGAGCTGGCCGCCGATCATGATCAGACGCAGCGGCTCGGTGCGGCGCTGAGCGGCGCGGGGATGTGCGACGAGCCCGCAGTCGGTGTGGATGCGGCTTCCCGGCAGCGGTTGTGGGCGGTGCGGGAATCGCTCACCGAGATCCTCGGTGTGTCCGGGCCGCCACTGAAGTTCGACGTTTCGCTCCCGTTGTCCGCGATCGGTGAGTTTGCCCGCAAAGCGATGGGGCTGATTCAGACGCGCGTTCCCGAAGCCTTGCCGGTGCTGTTCGGGCACGTCGGCGAGGGCAACCTGCACCTGAACGTGCTGGGGTGCGCGCCGGAACGCGAGCCCGAACTGTACCCGGCGATGATGGATCTCGTCGAAGAGTCCGGTGGCAACGTGAGTTCCGAGCACGGCGTGGGCAGCCGCAAACGCGCGTATGTCGGCATGTCACGCGAGCCGGCCGACATCGCCGCGATGCGGACCGTCAAGGCCGCTTTCGATCCAACTGGTTACCTCAACGCCGCGGTGTTGTTCGACGAGCCGTAGCCGGCCCCTGGTTCGCCTTGTTTGCATGCGGGTGAGCCGGCCGTGCGATACCTCGCCCGCGTCGTCGCACCCTGACCCCCGGTTTCAGGACCCGAAATCCTCGTGAATTACCTTGGAAGAAAGCCGATCCGGTGAGCGCTGGACAAACCTATAATCGGCCCTATAGTCCGCGACTTCGCCGGTTTCCGGCCCGATGGCGGGGCCCCGATATGCTCGGCTTATGCCGTTCGTGAGCAAGACCGTTGAGGTCGCCGCCGATGCGGCCTCAATTATGGCCATAGTGGCCGACTTCGAGTCGTACCCCCAGTGGAACGAGGAGGTCAAGGGTTTGTGGGTGTTAGCCCGCTACGATGACGGGCGGCCCAGCCAGCTGCGTATCGACACCGTGGTCTCCGGCGTGGAGGGCACCTACATCCAGGCTGTGTACTATCCCAGCCCGACCCAGATCCAGACCGTCATGCAGCAGGGTGACCTGTTCACCAAACAAGAGCAGCTCTTCAGCGTGGTGGAGATCGGCCCCACGTCGTTGCTGACGGTGGACATGGATGTCGAGCCCGCCATGGCGATACCTTCACCGATGGTGAAAAAGGCGATCAACAACGCGCTGGACTACCTGGCCGATAACCTCAAAAAGCGCGCCGAGCAGCTGGCGGCCGGCTGGTAATCGGTCGATGGTGCCGGTGGGCCCGACGAGGATGCCGCTCCCCTCACGGCGGTCGCCGTAGGCCAAGCCGGCGCTGAACGGCTGCTCGGCGTGCTGGCGGCGGAGTGGGTCACCGGTCCCCGGTCGCCTGCGTGCTGCTCGGCGAGGACGCCGTGAAATTGTCTCCCGGGCACCGACATTGATGAGCGGTTACCGGAACCCGGACGCGACCGCCGTTGAGCTCGACGTCATTGGCCGGGCCGAGGTGTGGCCCAGTCGCGCTGCGGGATTGACATCAGGCTAATAGTGCCGATTGGCCACTTCCCCAACCAACTATCGGGTAGAGTCCGGTGGTCTCCGTTACTACCTGCGAGTAAGGAGCCGGCGGTCACACACCTGGGGCTGAGACAAGCGGGAGGCGCGGGGCACGATGTGCCGCGACGCCGGGGCATTCGCGGCCGGGCCGCGGGGGGACGGCGATGACGGCACCGACCAGGGTGGGTCCGCTCGATTACCTGCGCGACCAGATGCGGGTACCGCTGATCATGATCGGCGGATTTTTCCGGATGTGTGTGCTGACCGGCAAGGCGCTGTTTCGTTTTCCGTTCCAGTGGCGCGAGTTCGTCTTGCAGTGCTGGTTTCTCATGAGGGTCGCGATCCTGCCGACCATGGCGGTGTCGGTGCCGGTGACGGCGCTTTTCATCTTCACCTTCAACGTTCTGCTGATCCAGGTCGGCGCCGCCGACATCTCGGGGGCGGGCGCGGGCATTGCGGTGATCACCCAGATCGGCCCGATCGTGACCGTATTGGTGATCGCCGGCGCAGGGGCCACGGCGATCTGCGCCGACCTGGGCGCCCGCACCATCCGCGAGGAGATCGACGCGATGGAGGTGCTCGGCATCGACCCGATCCACCGACTGGTGGTGCCCCGGGTGCTCGCCTCGGCTGTGGTCGGGACGCTGCTCAACGGTCTGGTGAGCATGGTGGGGCTGGTCGGCGGCTACCTCTTCGGTGTCTACCTGGAAAACGTCTCGGGCGGGGCGTATCTGGCCACGCTCACCCTGGTCACCGGCCTTCCTGAAGTGGTGATCTCGACGATCAAAGCCCTGACGTTCGGCCTTATCGCCGGCCTGGTCGGCTGCTACCGGGGCCTGACCGTACGCGGGGGCGCCAAGGCGCTGGGCACCGCCGTCAACGAGACCGTGGTGCTGTGTGTGGTCGCGCTGTATGCGGTCAACGTGGTGCTGACCGCGATCGGGGTGCGGTTCGGATCGGGGCACTGAGATGACGACGGCCCAAGTCCTGCGCGCCCGCTTCCCGCGCACCGTCGCCTACTTGCGTCGCTACGGCGGTGCCGCGACCCGCTCACTGGACGAAGCCGGGAAGCTGGGCTGGTTCACGCTGGTCGGCGGTCGCGACATCGCGTGGGCACTGGCCCGTTACCGCAGGGAAATCCTGCGGCTGATCGCCGAGGTGGGCATGGGAACCGGGGCCATGGCCGTCGTCGGCGGCACCGCGGTGATCATGGCTTTCGTGACGCTGTCCTCCGGGTCGCTGGTCGCTATCCAGGGCCTGGCGTCACTGGGCCAGATCGGTATTCAGGCGCTCCTCGGATTTGTCGCCGCCCTGATCAACGTGCGTCTCGTCGCGCCCGTCGTCGCCGGCGTCGTGCTCGCCGCCACGGTCGGCGCCGGTGCCACTGCCGAGTTGGGTGCGATGCGGATCAGCGAGGAGATCGATGCGCTGGAGGTGATGGGCATCAACTCGATGGCCTATCTGGTGTCCACCCGGGTGCTGGCCGGGCTGGTGGTGATCATCCCGCTCTACTCGCTCGGGCTCATCATGTCGTTCCTGTCGCCGGCGGTCATCACGACGGTGCTCTATGGACAGGCCGCCGGAACCTATAACCACTACTTCCGGACATTTCTGCGCCCCAATGACGTTTTCTGGTCCTTCGGAGAGGTCGTCATTCTCGCCGCGGTCGTGATGCTGACTCATTGCTACTACGGCTATAACGCCGCCGGCGGTCCGGTCGGTGTCGGTGAGGCCGTGGGCCGCTCGATGCGCTTCTCGCTGGTCTCGGTGAACGTTGTGATCCTGCTGGCCGAAATGGCGCTCTACGGGGTCGATCCGAACTTCAACTTCACGGTGTAAGCCAACAGGAAAAGCCATGACCGTGCCGCGAGGGAAGCCGAACAAGCCGCCGGCCCGACCGTATCGAGTGATCGGGGTGGGGGTTTTTCTGGTTCTTGCACTGGTGGTGTGGCTGGTATATCTGCAATACAAGGGGGACTTCACGCCGAAAACGCCGTTGACCATGCTTTCCTCCCGGGCGGGATTGGTGATGGATCCGGGGGCGAAGGTCACCTACAACGGGGTGCAAATCGGCCGGGTGGCAAGCATTTCGGAAGTCAGTCAGGACGGCAAGCCGGCAGCCAAGTTCATCTTGGACGTTTATCCGAAATATTTGAAGCTGATTCCGGCAAACGTGGACGCGAGGATCGTGGCCACCACCGTGTTCGGACAAAAGTATGTGTCCTTGATGTCTCCGAAACATCCTACACCACAACGGATCACGCCACAGAATGTGATCGATGCCAGGTCGGTGACAACGGAGATCAACACGTTGTTCCAGACGATCACCTCGATCGCCGAGCGGATAGATCCCGTTAAGGTCAACCTGACACTGAGTGCGGCCGCGCAGGCGTTGAGCGGGCTGGGGGATAAGTTCGGCCAGTCACTGGTCGACGCCGACGCTGTGCTTGACGACGTCAATCCGCAACAACCACAAGTCCGTCACGACATCCGGCAGTTGGCGGCACTGGGGGACATCTACGCCGACAGTGCACCGGATCTGGTGGATTTCCTCACCAATGCGGTGATCACGGCGCGCACCGTGCACCGCCAGGAAAAAGATCTGGACGAGGCGTTGCTCGCGGCGGCCGGGTTGGGTAACACCGGGGCCGACATCTTTCACCGGGGCGGCCCATACCTGCAGCGGGGGGTCGCCGATCTGGTGCCCACCGCCCAGCTGCTGGACACCTACAGTCCCGAGCTCTTCTGCACGGTCCGCAACTACCACGATGTCGAACCCAAGATCTTTCAGGTAACGGGCGGCCGCGGCGGCTACGCGCTGCGGACCAATACCGAGGTGCTGTCCGGATTGGGGGCGATACTGACCCCCGCCGGCCTGACCGGCACGGTGCTGAGCCAGGGGCTTTTAGGACTGGCCGGGCTGGTGGGCGGGGCGCCAAATCCCTATATCTACCCGGAGAATTTGCCGCGACTGAACGCGCACGGCGGGCCGGGGGGCGCGCCGGGCTGCTGGCAGACGATCACCCGTGATTTTTGGCCCGCGCCGGCGCTGGTCATGGACACCGGCAACAGCGTGGCACCGTATAACCACATCGAGACCGGTTCTCCGTACGCCATCGAGTACGTGTGGGGCCGCCAGGTAGGGGATAACACGATCAACCCATGAAAATCACCGGCACGCTCATCAGACTCGGCATCTTCTCGTTGGTGCTGCTGCTCTTCACCGCCGTGATCGTGGTGGTGTTCGGTCAGCTGCGCTTCGAGCGGACGTACTCCTACTCCGCGGAATTCAGTAACGCCAGCGGGTTGCGTGACGGTCAGTTCGTGCGTGCCTGCGGGGTCGAGGTCGGCAAGGTCAAACACGTGCGGCTGGTTGACGGCGGCAGACGGGTGCGGGTGGATTTCACCGTCGACCGTTCGGTGCCGTTGTATCAGTCGACGACCGCGACAATCCGTTATCTGAATCTGATCGGTGACCGCTACGTGGAGCTCAACCGCGGGCAGGGCGAGGCCGCCGACCGGATCCTGCCGCCGGGTGGCTTCATCCCGCTGTCACGGACGCAGCCCGCCCTGGATCTCGATGCGCTCATCGGCGGCTTCAAACCGCTGTTCCGGGCGCTCGATCCGGAAAAAGTCAACACCATCGCCTCAGCCATCATCACCGTGTTTCAGGGTCAGGGCGGGACCATCAACGACATTCTCGATCAGACCGCGCAGGCCACATCGCGCATCGCCGAGCGGGACCGGGCGATCGGGGAGGTGATCAAGAACCTCAACACCGTGCTGGACACCACGGTCCGGCATCGCCAGGAGTTCGACCAGACCCTCGAGAACTTCGAAAGACTGATCAGCGGGCTGCGCGATCACGCCGACCCGCTGGCCGCGGGCACCGCACACATCAGCAACGCCGCCGGAACTCTCGCCGATCTCCTGGGCGACAACCGCGCCTTGCTGCACAAGGAATTGAACTACCTGCAGGCGGTTGCGCAACCGATCATCGACCAGCGCGATAGCTATGACGATCTTTTCCGCCGGGCCCCGGTCGCGCTGAACACGATCGGGCGTGTCGTCGGCACATACGGCGACTGGGTGAACTTCTACGCCTGCGACGTCACGATCAAGTGGAACGGGCTGCAGCCGGGCGGCCCAGTCCGCACGGTCAGGATTTGGCAGCAGCCCAGCGGTAGGTGCACGCCGCAATGAGAACACTGGAACCGCCCAACCGGCTTCGCATCGGGCTCATGGGCATTACCGTGACGGTGCTCCTCACCGCCGTGGGCCAAAGCCTCACCAGCGTCCCGATGCTGTTTGCCCAGCCCAGCTACTACGGGCAGTTCACCGACACCGGCGGGGTGAACACCAATGACAAGGTGCGGATCTCCGGCGTGGACGTCGGCATCGTGGAGGCGCTCACGATCGCCGGTGACCACATCCTGATCAAATTCTCCACCGGCGGCACCCCCATCGGCACCCAGAGCCGGTTGGCGATCAAGACCGACACCATCTTGGGTAAAAAGGTGCTCGAGATCGAGCCCCGGGGCGCTCAGGCGTTGCGGCCCGGAAGCGTGTTGCCGCTGGGCCAAAGCACCAGCCCCTACCAGATCTACGACGCGTTTTTCGATGTCACCAAGGCCGCCGCCGGCTGGGACATCGACACCGTCAAACGGTCGCTGAGCGTGTTGTCGCAGACGGTCAACGAGACCTATCCGCACCTCAGTCCGGTCCTGGAGGGGGTGGCCAAACTCTCCGACACCATCGGCAACCGTGACGAAGACGTCAAACACCTGCTGGCGCAGGCCAACAAGGTGGCCGGCGTGCTCGGTGACCGCAGCCAGCAGATCGACCGGCTGCTGGTCAACGCGAAGACGCTGCTGGCCGCCTTCAACGAGCGCAGCCGCGCTATCGACGCGCTGCTGCGGAATGTATCCGCGGTCTCGGCGCAGCTGCAAGGGCTCATCGAGGACAACCCGAACCTGAACCATGTCCTGGAACAGTTGCGCAGCATCAGCGACTTGCTGGTGGCGCGCAAGGACGACCTCGCCCAGGTGCTCAGGGCCCTCGGCAAAGCCGCCGCGGCCATCAACGAGGCCGTCGCGTCGGGACCGTACTTCAAAGTGGTCCTGGCCAACCTGCTGCCGTCCTGGATTCTGCAGCCCTGGGTCGATGCCGCGTTCAAAAAACGCGGTATCGACCCCGAGGAGTTCTGGCGCAGCGCCGGACTGCCGGCGTTTCGCTGGCCGGACCCCAACGGCACCCGCTTCCCCAACGGCGCCCCGCCGCCCGCACCACCGGTGTCGGAGGGCACCCCGGATCACCCGGGACCGGCCGTCCCGCCCGGCTCGGCGTGCTCGTACGCGCCGGCACCCGACGCGCTGCCGCGCCCGTGGAACCCGTTGCCGTGCGCGGGTGTCGACGTGGGCCCGTTCGGGGGCGGTTTCCCGGCGCCGATCGACGTGCAGACCTCTGAACCGCGTCCCGACGGTCTGCCGCCGACACCCGGGATCCCGATCGCCGGGCGGCCCGGTGAGGCTCCGCCGGACCTGCCGGGAACACCGGTGCCGCTGCCGGCGAACGCGCCGCCGGGGGCGCGCACCGAGCATCTGGCGCCGGCCGGCCCGACACCGCCGCCGTCGACGTTCGCGCCCATGCTGCCGCCGGGACCACCCGCAGCTCCGGGACCGGGACCCCAGCTGCCGGCCCCGTTCATCACACCCGGGGGCACCGGCGGCAGCGGAGCCGAGACCGGAGGGAGTCAGAAGTGAGCACCGTCTTCGATATCCGCAACCTGCGGTTGCCGAGCATGTCGCGGGTCTCGGTGATCGTCGGATCCCTTGCGGTGGTGCTGGCTCTCAGTGCGGCGTTTGTGGGCAGACAGCTCTACCGGGAGTTGACCACCAACACCGTGGTGGCTTATTTCCCCGAGACGAACGCGCTCTACGCCGGCGACAAGGTGCGGATCATGGGGGTGCCGGTGGGTTCGATCGACGCGATCGAGCCGGCCGGCGACAAGATGAGGGTGACCTTCCACTACAGCACCAGGTACCGGGTGCCCGCCAACGCCTCGGCGGTGATCCTCAACCCCACCCTGGTGGCGTCGCGTTTCATCCAACTGGAGCCGCCGTATCGGGGGGGTCCGGTGATGGGCGATCACGCCGTGATCCCGATCGAGCGCACCCAGGTGCCTACGGAATGGGACCAGTTACGCAACAGCGTCACCACCATCGTCGACCGCCTCGGCCCGACGAAAGAGCAGCCCAAGGGGCCCTTCGGCGAGGTGATCGAGTCGTTCGCCGACGGGCTGGCCGGCAAGGGTCAACAGATTGCCGTCACCTTCGAGAGCCTGTCGCGCGCGCTGGGCGCGCTCAACGAAGGCCGGGGAGACTTCTTCGCGGTATTGCGCAGCCTGGCGCTGTTCGTCGACGCCCTGCACCAAGACGATCAGCAGTTCGTGGCGTTGAACACCAACCTGGCCCGGTTCACCGACAGCCTGACCCATTCCGATCGGGACCTGGCGACCGCGACACAGCGGTTCGACGGCCTGCTTGCGACGCTGCGGCCGTTTTTGCAGAAGAACCGCGAGGTGCTCACCCACGACGTTGACAACCTGGCTGCGGCCACCACGGCCCTGGTTCAGCCCGAGCCGCTAAACGGTTTGGAGACCGGCCTGCACGTTCTGCCGACGGCGGCGGCCAACGTTAACCAGATCTATCACCCGTCGCACGGCGCGGTCGTGGCGATCGCGGCCCTGCAGAACTTCGCGAACCCGATGCAGTTCATCTGCAGCTCGATTCAGGCAGGTAGCCGGCTGGGCTATCAGGAGTCCGCCGAGCTGTGCGCGCAGTACCTGGCGCCGATCCTGGATGCGATCAAGTTCAACTACCCGCCGTTCGGGCTCAATCTGTTCAGCACCGCCGAGACGCTCCCCAAGGAAGTCGCCTACTCCGAGCCGCGGCTGCAGCCGCCCAACGGGTATAAAGACACCACGGTGCCGGGGATCTGGGTGCCGGACACGCCGCTATCGCACCGCAACACCCAGCCGGGCTGGGTTGTTGCGCCGGGCATGCAGGGCACCCAGGTGGGGCCGGTCACGGCGAGCCTGCTGACCCCCGAGTCGCTGGCCGAACTGATGGGCGGCCCCGACGCGCCGCCCCCACCGGGAGGGTTGCAGACCCCGCCGGGGCCGCCGAACGCCTACGACGAGCACCCGGTGGTGCCGCCGATCGGCGTGGCGGCCCCGCGGGTGCCGATCCCCCCGCCGCCACCGGCGCCGGGGGTGGTCCCGGGACCGGTCGCCCCGACACCCGCGCCCGCCGGAGCGGCGGGGTCCAGGGGGCCGGGCTCATGAACGCGGTGCGTACGTTGGCCCGCCGCGCCCGAGACCGGACCCGGCGGGGGCTGGCCTTGCTGGTAACCGCGTTGATGGTGAGTTCCTGTGGCTGGCATGGAATCTCGAATGTGTCGATCCCCGGCGGCCCGGGCACCGGTCCCGGCTCCTACACGGTTTACGTGCAGGTCCCGGAGACGTTGGCGATCAACGGCAACAGCAAGGTGTTAGTGGCCGACGTCTTCGTCGGCAAGATACGCGCGATCCAGCTGAAGAACTGGGTCGCCACGCTGACGCTGAGTCTGGACAAAAACGTCAAGCTCCCCAGGAACGCCACCGCCAAGATCGGGCAGACGAGCCTGCTGGGTACCCAGCATGTGGAGCTGGCCGCGCCGCCCAACCCCTCCCCCCAGTTGCTGCAGGAGGGCGACACCATCCCGCTGCAGAACTCGTCGGCATACCCCAGCACCGAGCAAACGCTGGCCAGCCTGGCCTTGATCCTGCGCGGCGGAGGTGTGCCCAACCTCGAGGTGCTGCAGAACGAGATCTACTACCTCGTGAAGGGGCGCGCCGAGAAGATACACGCTCTGCTCGGCAAGCTGGACGCTTTCACCGCCCAGCTGAACGGGCAACGCGACGATATCGCCCGCGCCATCGATTCCACCAACCGTCTGTTGGCGTACGTCGGCCCCCGTTCGGCGGCTATCGATCGGGCGCTCACCGAATTCCCGCCGCTGATCAAGCATTTCGCCGACAAGCAGGACCTGTTGATCAACGCGGTCGGCGCTTTGGGCCGCCTCAGCCAGGAAGCCGACCAGTACCTGTCGGCCTCGCGGGACGGCTTGCGCCAAGACCTGCAGTCACTGCCATGCCCGTTGCGAGAACTGGGCCGCGCCGCGCCGTATCTGTTGGGGGCGCTGAAGATACTCGGTACCCAGCCGTTCGACGTCGACAGTGTGCCGAAGTCGATGCGAGGCGACTATATGAACTTGTCGCTGACGCTCGACCTGACGCTGAGCGCCGTGGACAACGCGTTTCTTACCGGAACAGGATTTTCGGGTGCGCTGCGCGCGCTGGAGCAATCATACGGCCGCGATCCCGAGACCATGATTCCCGACGTTCGCTACACGCCGAACCCCAATGACGTGCCCGGCGGGCCGCTGGTGGAAAGGGCGGATCGACAGTGCTGAGCATCTTCATCAAGCGCCAGCTGATCCTGTTCGGCATCCTGACCGTGGTCGCGACCGTCGTGCTGGGCTGGTATTACCTGCGGATCCCCACCCTGATGGGAATCGGGCAATACACACTGATGGCGGACCTGCCGGCGTCGGGCGGGCTGTATGCCACCGCTAACGTGACCTACCGCGGGATCACCATCGGCAAGGTCACCGCCGTCGAGCCGACCGAGACGGGAGCGCGGGCGACCATGAGCATCGCCAGCAGGTACAAGATCCCGGTCGACGCGTCGGCGAACGTGCATACGGTTTCCGCGGTCGGTGAGCAGTATCTGGACCTGGTGTCGGTGGGCAACCCGGGCAAGTACTTTTCGCCGGGACAGACGATCACCAGGGGTAGCGTGCCGTCGGAGATCGGGCCGGCGCTGGACACCGCCTACAGGGGGCTGGAAGCGCTGCCCAAGGACAAGATCGCCGCGCTGCTCGACGAGACGTCGCACGCGGTCGGGGGGCTGGGGCCCGCCCTGCAACGGCTGGTCGATGCCACCCAGGCCATCACCCGTGATTTCAAGACCCACATCGGCGATGTGAACGACATCATTTCACACTCCGGGCCGATCCTCGACAGCCAAGTCAGCTCCGGCGACGCGATCCAACGGTGGGCGCGCAACCTCAACAGCCTGGCCGCACAGGCCGCGCACACCGACGAGCAGGTGCGCGGAATCCTCACCCAGGCTCCTCCGACAGCCGATCAGGTCAACGCGGTGTTCGGCGATGTCCGCGAGTCGCTTCCGGCGACGCTGGCGAATCTCGCGATCGTGCTCGACATGCTCAAGCGCTACCACAAGGGCCTCGAGCAATATCTGGTGTTTTTGCCGCAGGGGGCAGCCATCGCCCAGGCGGTCACCGCGCCGTTTGACAAGGAGGGTCTGGCATCGCTGGACCTGGCGCTGACGATCAACCAGCCGCCCCCATGTCTGACCGGCTTCCTTCCGGCATCCGAATGGCGGTCACCGGCGGACACCAGCTCACAGCCGGTGCCGACGGGGTTGTATTGCAAGATTCCGCAAGAAACCCCAGCGAACGTGGTGCGCGGATCCCGCAACGTTCCCTGTGTCGACGTCCCCGGCAAGCGCGCCGCCACGCCGCGGGAATGCCGCAGCGACAAACCGTACATTCCGTTGGGCACCAACCCCTGGTATGGCGATCCCAATCAGGTCCGTAACTGCCCGGCACCCGGGGCGCGTTGCGATCAGCCGGTGGATCCGGGCCGGGTGATACCGGCGCCGTCGGTCAACAACGGCCTCAACCCGGCTCCGGCCGACAGGCTGCCTCCGGGCGGCTCACCGCCACCGATCAGCGATCCGCTGCAACGCCCGGGCGCAGGCACCGTGCAGTGCAACGGACAGCAACCCAACCCCTGCGTCTACACTCCCAGCCTGGGCCCCACGGCGGTCTACAGTCCCCAAAGCGGTGAATTGGTGGGGCCTGACGGTATGAAGTGGACGGTCGAAAATTCGAGCAATACAGGAGACGACGGGTGGAAGGAGATGCTGGCACCGGTCGGTTGAACCCTACCGGTGACCACGATCCGTCGCTTTCGGAGGCGACGACCGAGGATTCGGAGGAATCCGAGGGCGGAGCCGACCGGACCGGCATCGGGGCGACGACCGAGGATTCGGAGGAATCCGAGGGCGGAGCCGACCGGACCGGCATCGGGGCGACGACCGAGGATTCGGAGGAATCCGAGGGCGGAGCCGACCGGGCTGAGATCGGGGCGACGACCGAGGATTCGGAGGAATCCGAGGGCGGAGCCGACCGGGCTGAGATCGGGGCGACGACCGAGGATTCGGAGGAATCCGAGGGCGGCCATAAGGATGCGTCCGAGGGGGCACCCGAGGTCAAGCGGGGACTCTCGCGCCTGGGCGGCGGCGGATGGCTGGCCGGCATCGCGGCCGCGCTTTTGCTCCTCGCCGGTGGTGTCGGGGCGGGTGGCTATCTCGCGTTGCGCGCCCATCGTGCGGACCAGACGATCGCCCGCGCCGATAAGGCGGCCGTCGCGGCGGCCAAGGACTGTGTCGCCGCGACGCAGGCGCCCGATACTGCCGCCATGGCCGCCGCGGCACAGAAGATGATCGAATGCTCTACCGGTGCTTTCGGTACCCAAGCCGCGCTGTATAGCGGATTGCTCGTCGAGGCGTATCAGGCCGCCAACGTCCATGTTCAGGTGTCGGACATGCGCGCCGCGGTGGAGCGCAACAACCGTGATGGTTCGGTCGACGTGCTGGTGGCCCTCCGCGTCAAGGTGTCTAACGCTCAGGCCAAAGACCAGGAAAACGGCTATCGCCTGCGGGCGAAGATGACGCCCGATAACGGGAAGTACAAGATTTCCAAGCTCGAGCAGGTGACGAAATGACAGCGGTGGTCGAGCCGACGACGGCCACCCAGGACGTTCGGGAAGCATCGCCGAATGATTTGGCGCGCTGGCACTTACGTGCCGGCGCTGTTGCGGTAGATCTGCTGCCGGGTGTCGCGGTGGTGGTGGCGATGGGGTTGACCGCCCAGGCTTTGGCGGCGCCGCTGCGCAGCACATGGTTTTGGTCATCTGTCGGCATCGGCGGACTGGCGATCCTGCTCATGGCGGTCAACCGGCTGTTGGCGCCGGCTATCACGGGTTGGAGCCTGGGTCGCGCGGCCGCCGGTATCCGGGTGGTGGGCCGTGACGGCGCACCGGTCGGACCGTGGCGGCTGCTGCTCAGGGATCTCGCCCATTTGCTGGATACCGTGTCGGTATTGGTGGGCTGGCTTTGGCCGCTGTGGGATGCGCGACGGCGTACCTTCGCCGACTTGTTGTTGCACACCGAGGTGCGGCGCGTCGGGCCGTCCCAGCGTCCCGCCGCGATCCGGCGGTGGACCACAACACTGGTGGCGGTGGCGGTGCTGGTATGCGCATCGGGTGCCGCGGTGAGCTATTTCGTGGTTTACCAGCGTGACCGCGCCGTCGATCAGGCCCGCACGCAGATCGCGGTGCAGGGCCCCAAGCTCGTGGCGGAGATGCTGAGCTACCACCCCAAGACGCTGGAGAGGGATTTTGAGCATGCGCGCTCGCTGACGACCGATAAATATCGTGAGCAGCTGGCAACCCAGCAGCGCGCGGTAAAAAGTGGCCACCCGGTCGACAACGAATATTGGGTGACCAACAGCGCGGTGCAGTCGGTGACACCAGATCATGCGACCATGCTGTTGTTTTTGCAGGGCCGGCGCGGCGCGCCGCCTGGCGAACGGTTTATCAGTGCGACCGTCCGGGGAGCCTTTGTCAAAGGAGCAGATACACGTTGGCGCATAGACGACCTCACCGTGCTGACCAAACCTGTACCGTCCGGGAACGGTAAATGAGTCCGCGCCGTAGGATTCAGCCCGGTGAACGGTCGCTTGTATTCGAACGGGAAAACCGGTCGCGGAGACGATTGCGGATTCGACCCCCGACGCAGTGGAAGCCACCACAACAGTGGCGCGCACCGCTCGCGATCAGCCTGGCAACGCTTGCTGCGGCAAGCGCCATCTCGGTGTGCGCATTAATCCTGGCACTTCATGAATCCCATCTACGAGCGGCAGCACACGACAAAACGGTGCTCGTCGCCGTCGGATCGTTCATGACGGAGTTCACCTCCGTGGATCCGTTTCATGCCAACGACTATGTAGATCGCGTTTTAGCGCACGCTACCGGCGACTTCGCCAAACAGTATCAGGACAGGGAGAACGAGATCCTGCTGCAGGTCGCCAGGGCGGAACCAACCAAGGGAACCGTATTGGACGCCGGCGTGGAAAGGTGGAATGACGATGGCAGCGCCAATGTACTGGTGGCTACCGAAATGACGTCGAAATCCCCGGACGGCAAGCGAATATTCGAGAAGACGAACCGCTGGGTGGCAACGGCTAAGCAGGAAGGGAATCAGTGGAAGATCAGCAGCCTGCTGCAAGTGATCTGATCAACGAGACTTCCGATATCGCCTCCGTGACTGGAGCAGCATCCCAAGGTGAAGCTGCCGAAATCCCCGCAGAGCGAGTCGAGCCGCCAGCGCAGGCCGATGAATCCGCGGATGATCTCATCGAAAACGATGCCACATCAACCCAATCCGCCGATATCAGCCTGGGCAGAGCGGATACCGCCGTGGACGATATGGCGCCCGACGAGGAAACGGCCACAGCCGCGACGGCCGCCGAACCGGATAACGCAGTCGTTCCTAGCAGTCCGGTCCGCAAGCGTCTGGCCATCGCAATTGGTGTGGCGGCAGTGTTGTTCGTGGGATCGGCGGCCTTCGCAGGTGCAACGGTGCAGCCCTACCTCGCCGATGAAGCCGCCGTGGCTACCAAAATGAACATCGCCCGGACGGCGGCCAATGCCGTCACCACGTTGTGGACGTACACCCCGGATAACTTGGATAAGCTACCCGACCGCGCAGCGAAGTATCTCAGCGGCGATTTCGAAGCCCAGTACCGCAAATTTATCGATGCGATCGCGCCGGCTAATAAACAGGCGAAGGTAACCAACAACACCCAGGTGGTCGCGGCGGCGGTGGAATCGTTGGATGGGCCCGAAGCAGTCGCTCTCGTATACACCAACACAACGTCCACCAGCCCGGTGACCAAAGGTGTTCCCTCACTGAAATACCTGTCCTACCGGTTGTTCATGAAGCGTGACCACGCACGCTGGCGGGTAACCAGGATGACCACCATTACCTCGCTGGATTTGACACCGCGGATCTAAACACCCGATTACCCAGGAACAGCCGATTAAACGGGATCGCACCCGCGTTGTCTCCAACCTGATTCAGGGCATTGCGGTGGATCGGTCGAAAGGCTGTGCGCCATCTTGGGCTCGGGGCAGAATACCCAATCACGGATCGCCGCAAAAGCGGCGCAAACCCGAAAACTCCAGCGGCTGGGGTCAGTTGAACGCGAGCCAGCCGGGCAGCGCGCGTTCGTGGGAATCGCACAACACCTGGCGGGTGTCGCAGTTTCCCTTCGGTGCTCCCGCACCGGCCCACATCCCTCCGGTATCGCGGCGGAGAACGATCGCCGAGGATCCGCCGCCGTCGAGCAGAATCGCGGTGTCGCTGCCCAGACCGCGGAACAAATCCTGCATGTTGTCCGGCGTGTAACTACCGCCCTGGAATATGTACATTTCATCTTTCGCGTTCGAATAGCCGATGGCGGTTCGTGCCGCGCTGGGCCCCCCGTCGTTAAGCTGCCCGGTGTCGCCGGGAGACAATAGCCCGATCCCGCTCACCGCCACAAACCGTGCGCCCTTGTCCACCAGTCCCTGAACGACGGGACCGGCGGCGTCGTAATCGGTTTTGCTTTTGGGCCGCACCACATATGGCGCGCCGTCGGCGGGCAAGATCATCGTCGCCAGCGCACTCCAGTGATCATCTCCACCGGTGAGTGCTTGTTTGCCGGCGTAGGCGATGGTACCGGTGACCGCCTGGTTGGCCCGGCCTTGACCCCGGGTGTTGTCGACGTAGGCACCCACCGGTGAGCTGCAGCCCGTCTGTCGCCACGAGCCGCCCCTTTGTGGACGTACGTCGAAGAAGTTGGCGTTGATGGCGATCGTCGGTTGCCCCAACACCTGCCAGGCCGTCAGTGGGGGATAGGTTTCTGAAGCCTGCCATAACCCTTCGGATGTCCGCGCGCCCGGGTTGTGTTCGCAGCGGGCCTGGTAACCGGTATGGGTATCGACCAGCAGGTGCGGTGAAAGCCGCTGTGACGCCGCTTTGATGATCATCAGATGACCGCCGTTGTTCATGTCATACCAGTTGCCGCTGGCGTTTCGCATCGGTGCGGGATGACCGGGCCCGAAGTTGTAGACCAGGTATGAGCCGCGGGTGGTGGCGATGGCGGTTGCCAGTTGGTCACGCCCTTCGGCGTGGGCAGGGGGGTGGCCGATGGTGGCCCACAGCACCAGCACGGCACAGCAGGTCACCAGACGCCGCACGCCGGCCGCACGACGCGGCCCGGCAGCCGTTTCCGCGCAGACACCCATACGACAACCACAGCATCGGCCGCACGGGCGACAGCGTTGATTTGAGTAACGGTCTTATGACGCTTTGGCGGCGGGGCAATTACCTTCAGCCGCTGGGTCTTTCTTGGGTTAGTGGGTGATCGCTCGGGGGGTACGCCCGCTCGGCTAGCCACCGAGAGTCGCGTTCATCTCCCAGACCAGGATTTCCGACGGTGTGGTGGCCGTTATCCGCCGGCTGTCGGAGGCGGTGAATCGCACGGCGTCACCCTCGTCGAGGCGGCCGCCATCGTCCAGGCCTTCCAGGACCAGTCGCCCACGCGCGACGAACAGGTGCACGTAGGGAGCCGACGGCAAGTCAACTCCTTTACCGGGGTCCAGCCGCGCGCAGAGCAGGGCGGCGTTTCGGTTATGGATCACAATGGCGGCGTCCCGACCAGGTATTCCCGAGGCGACCGGCGTCAATGCGTTGTGCAGGACCCGGCTGTCGATGTGGTGCTGTTGGTAACCCGGCGGGAGCCCGGTCTCATCCGGGACAACCCACATTTGCACAAAATGCACTGGCCGCGTGGCTGACTCGTTCTTTTCCGAGTGCATGATGCCGCTGCCTGCCGACATCAATTGAGCCAGGCCGGGATAGATCACCCCGCGATTGCCGGTGGAATCCCGATGGGTCAGTGAACCCTGCAGCACCCAGGTGGTGATCTCCATGTCCCGATGCGCGTGGGTGTCAAACCCGGCGCCCGGCTCGACGATGTCGTCGTTATTCACCAGCAACAGCCCGTGGTGGGTATTGTGCGGGTCGTAGTGATCACCGAACGAGAAGGAGTGCCTGGAGTTCAGCCAGGGGGTCTTGGTAACGGCCCGGTCCGCGGCGCGCCGGACCTCGACGACGGCAGGCATGGCTCCAGGCTAAGCCGTCCTACCGCGGGCGGATGGCGCGCGGAGAACAGCGCCGTTAAACGCGGTTTCGTCGTGACGTGAGGATCGCCCCGGTCGGCCGTTCACGGTGATACCGGCGGCCTGACGGAGAGAATCCCGGGGTGGGGAAGCTCGCCGAATACGGTCTACGCTGCCCTGATGACTATCAGCCGGCGTGAAGGGGCCTTCGACGGTGTGGGTGGTGTGCGCATCGTCTACGACGTCTGGGCACCTGACCCCGCGGACACCGCCCCGAAGGCCGTGGTCGTGCTCTCTCACGGCCTGGGTGAGCATGCCGGCCGCTACGACCACGTCGCGGGGCGGTTCGCCGCGAGCGGGCTGGTGACCTACGCACTCGACCATCGGGGACATGGGCGCTCCGACGGCAGACGCGTGCTGCTGAGGGACCTGTCGGAATACACCGGGGATTTCCACACCCTCCTCGGCGTCGCCGCCAAGGAATATCCCGGTCTCAAGCGTGTCGTGCTGGGCCACAGCATGGGTGGCGGCGTGGTCTTCAGCTACGGTGTCGAACACCCCGACAATTACGACCTGATGGTGCTGTCAGGCCCGGCGTTGGCGGCCCAGTCCTCGGTGCCGGCCCTGCTGGCACTCACCGCCAAGGCCCTGGGCCTCGTCGCGCCCGGCCTGCCGCTGCGGGATCTCGACGTCAGCGCGATATCCCGCGATCCCGCGGTGGTAAACGCGTACCACACCGACCCGTTGGTACACCACGGCAAGGTTCCCGCCGGCATTGCCCGCGCGCTGCTGCGGCTCGGCGAGAGCATGCCCCGCTGGGCGGCGGCTCTGGGTGCGCCGCTGCTGGTGGTGCACGGTTCCGAGGACCGGCTGGCGCCGGTCGAGGGCAGCCGCCGCCTGGTCGAATGCGTGGGATCCTCCGATGTCGAGCTGAAGGTCTACCCGGGGCTGTATCACGAAGTCTTCAACGAGCCGGAGCGCCACCGGGTGCTCGATGACGTCGTCTCATGGATCACGGCGCGGCTGTGAGGCGACGGTACCCGGAAATGTCGCGCCGCTCCTTTAGATTGACGCTATGACCGACGAGAAGATGCTCTCACGCATCGCCGCCTTGTTGCGCCAGGCCGAAGGTACCGACAATCCCCATGAAGCCGAGGCGTTTATGGCGGCAGCGCAACGACTGGCCACGGCGACATCCATCGATCTGGCGGTGGCCCGATCGCACGCGACTCGGCGGCCGGCCGCCCAGAGGCCGATCCAGCGGACCATCACCATCGGTACGGCGGGAACCAAGGGTTTGCGCACCTACGCGCAGTTGTTCGTGCTGATCGCCGCCGCCAACGACGTCCGCTGCGACGTAGCGTCGAATTCGACCTTCGTCTACGCCTATGGCTTTGCCGAGGACATCGACGTCAGCCACGCCCTCTACGCCAGCCTGGTGGTGCAGATGGTGCGGGCATCCGACGCCTACATCGCCTCCGGGGCCTACCGGCCCACACCGGCGATCACGGCCAGATTGAACTTCCAGTTGGCGTTCGGGGCCCGGGTCGGACAGCGGCTGGCCGCGGCCCGGGAGCAGACCCGGCGAGCGGCCGAGAGGGATCACGGCCGTCCGCCGGGCACCGCGATCGCGCTGCGGAACAAGGAGATCGAATTGCGTGACTACTATCGCAGCGCGTCGAAGGCGCGCGGCATCTGGCGGGCGAGCAGGGCGTCGGCCGGGTATTCGTCGGCGGCGCGGCGGGCCGGCGACCGGGCCGGCAGGCAGGCACGTCTCGGGAACAACCTGGAACTTTCAGCGGCGCGTGCCGCGCTGGACCGGTGAGCGCACGCCGGGGTGCCGGAGCGCCCCTGGCCCGCGATGCCCAGCGGTCCAGGGTGTATGCGGCCGAGGAATTTGTGCGGACCTTGTTCGACCGTGCCGCCGGGCACGGTTTACCCGCTGTGGAGTTCTTCGGAACTCGGTTGACGCTGCCGCCGGAGGCGCGGTTCGGCTCGGTCGCCGCGGTGCAGCGCTATGTCGACGACGTGCTGGGCTTGCCCGCGGTGCGCCGGCATTGGCCCACGGCAGCTCCGCTGACGGTCCGGGCACGGCGGGCCGCCGCCGCGGCGCACTACGAAAGCCGTGAGGGCACAGGGATTATCGCGGTGCCTGACCGTGACGGCACGAACTGGGCGATGCGCGAGCTGGTAGTGCTCCATGAACTCGCACATCACCTGTGCAACACCCGGCCGGCGCACGGGCCGCAGTTCGTCGCGACGATGTGTACCCTGGCCGAGTTGGTGATGGGACCGGAACTCGGGTACGTGTTGCGCGTCGTGTACGCCAAGGAAGGTGTCCGATTAGCGTGAGCCGGTGAACGCTGGCGGCCCGTGCGGCACCGACGAGTCCGCGCAGCACCCCGGCCACTTCGCCCGGGGGTGAGGCCGTGTTGGACGCGGTCGTGGTCCATCGGCGCGGCGAGCACCCCATCGACACGACTCACGGGCTTGCCGCGCTCTGACAAGCCCGTGAGTGCATGCCGGATCGGTTTACCCGACGGGAACCATTTCACTACCGCATGTGCATCGATACGGGGCACCTGCACCGGAGCAGTGGCATTCATCCTCGATGCGTACCCGACAGCCACAGCCTTCGTGCGCACAGGTCAGGACGGTTCCGGATTCATAGCTTGCCATTGACGTAACCCCTTATCTGTGTTGGGACCTGCGGTCATTTCATTACTCATTACTCGCGGCCGTCCTCGACGGGCCCAGACGGCCAATAAGAGCATATACCCCATACGGGTATAAAGTAACCACCTGTTGCCGGCGCCAATCACGAGTTCCTCCCTGCCGGCGCGGGGCGTGCCGTCGTGCCACCGGGCATCGTCGCCGGGCGGGCCGTGATGGCCCGGCTCCTTCTCGGGCCCTGCGGGCCCGCATCGTCGCCGGGCTAATGTTGGCTGAATGAGCCAGAAGCCAACCGCACGGGACGTCGACGCGTATTTGGATCGCACCCTGGTGGGTGAGGATCCGACATGGTCGGCCGTGCTGGAAGCCAGCGACGCCGCCGGGCTGCCACGGATCGCCGTCTCGGCCCAGCAGGGCAAGTTCCTCTGCTTGTTGGCCGGCGCCATGCGGGCGCGCCGGATCCTGGAGATCGGCACGCTGGGTGGCTACAGCACCATCTGGCTGGCACGCGGCGCCGAGCCCGACGGACGGGTGGTGACCCTGGAATATGAACCCAGGCACGCCGAGGTTGCCCGCGCCAACCTGGCTCGGGCGGGTGTCGGTGACCGGGTGGAGGTGGTGGTCGGTGCCGCATTGGACACCTTGCCGGCGGTGACCGGCGGCCCCTTCGACCTGGTGTTCATCGACGCCGACAAGGAAAACTATCCGGCATATGTGGAATGGGCCATCCGGCTCACCCACCCCGGCTCAGTTATCGTGATAGACAATGTCATTCGCGAGGGGGAGGTTTTGAATCCGCCCGTCGACAGTCGGGAAGCGCAGGCGACGCGCCAAACACTGCAGTTGATGGGGGAGCATCCCCGCCTGGACACCGCCGTGATCCAGACCGTCGGCGCCAAGGGATGGGACGGGTTCGCGCTCGCTGTGGTGAAGTAGCGCCCGCGGTGTCATCCGCGCGGCGTCAGATCCTTGACGGCCTGCTCCGCTGAGGTGATCTCGCCAATCCGCAGTGCCGTTTCCCCGGCGTAGAGCGCGGTGCGGTCAACCCAGCTCGCCGGCATTCCGGAGAGCGGCGGCAGCGGCGTGAACAGCGGAAGGGTGGGCGACTGCAGCCGGATCAAGGTACCGGCGTCGAGACGGCCGAGCACCGATAGCGGACGGCTGCACGCGTTCAATGCGGCGGGGAGTTTCTTGGCCCTGCCGTCCGGGCGGCACCACCGTTGCGTGGCGGCATTGGGGACGACGCGGTGCCGGAGCGGCCAGCTCGTGCCGAACAGTGTGGTCTCTATCGTCGTCTCGGCGTCGATTACTCGTCGCTGATATTCGGGATGGGCGTTGGCCTCGTAGGTCATTAAGAACCTCGTTCCGGCGATGACGCCGTCGGCGCCCGCATCCAGTGCGGCCCGGGTGTCGGCGCCGGTCGCAATCCCTCCGGCCAACAACACGGGGCGCCCGACGGCCACCGCGCGAGCCTGCGGCAGGAACTCGAGCGCCGGCATGGTTCCCACCAGATGACCACCGGCCTCCCTGCCCTGAGCGATCAGGCCGTCAGCGCCCCAGCCCACGGCTTGGCGCGCTTGAGCTGGGGTACCCACCATCACGAAAACGAAGATCCCGGCATCGCGAAGGTGCCCGACCAGCCGTCGGCTTCCGCCGAACGCCAGCACCACGACGTCGACGCCGGTGTCGACGCACGTCGCGACGTGGCTGCGACGCAGGAAGGGCGCTAACAGGTTCACCGCTACGGCGCGGCCCGGGGCCGCGGCGCGCACGTCGCCGATCGCCGTTCGGAGCTTGTCGGGCGCCGCCAGCCCCAGTGTTCCAAGGCCGCCGGCCCGGGCGACCGCAGCGGCCAGTGCCGCACCGGCCAGACCGCCCCCCATACCGGCTTGTCCCACAGGGGTATCGATGCGAAGCCGATCCGCGAAGTCCATGGCTCACCTCGGTTCCCGCCGTGCAACTGCGCATCGAAGCGCCCGACAACGGTATGGATACCACCGCGGATACGGTGCGCGTGCAATCGGTACGGCGCCGAGCCGACGGGCTTTCGTGCACGCCAGCACCGGTGACGGCAACCGTGCGCGCCCGGCCGATTTGATGGCCGTGAACCCGCCCGCTCGTCGTTGCTGGCATCCGCCGTGCCTCACATAAAAGTGAGCGCGAAGCGGGGGCTGGTGCCTCACACATAGTGAGCGCGTGGATGCTTGCACTACTTCGCCTTGGCCAATCGGTTGATTGACAGCTGTAATGCTTCCAGGTCGATGTGGCGGGCGGCGGCCAGGGCCTCGGTCTTGACCTTGGCCAGGTCCAGCAGCTGCATCTGGATGGTGTTGATCTGCCGAGTCAGATCGGCTGGATTGATGCCTTCGATCCGGGCAGCCACTTCCGACAGCTGTTGGGCATCAAGCACTCCCGATGCCTGCAGGCGCTGCCACGGGGTGGCTGGCTTGTCGTAGATCCGCTTGCGGCGACCGTTGGCGGTGGTGGTGTAGCCGACGGCCTTTTTGGTCGGGGTGAAGAAGTTCAACCGCAGCGACACCAGCGCCCACAGCTCGTTGAGCAGCTCCAGCTCTGCCGGGGTGTCGTAACGCCAGTAGAACGCGTGTTTGCGCACCACGTGGTTGTTCTTCGACTCCACGTGCGCCTGGTCGTTCTTCTGGTAGGGCCGCGAGCGGGTCTGGGTGACGTCGCGGTCCTGCAGCCACTTGGCGACGTCGTGATTGATGAATTCACCCCCGCAATCGCTGTCGAAAATCACCATGGGAAACGGGAACCGCTCCTGCAGCTCCTCGATGCCGGCGGTGATCCACTTCGAGGCGTTGTTGCGGATCGAGTGGTTCTCGGTCCAGCCGGTCACTAGGTCGGTCATCGTCAGCGTGCGGGCGAACTCGCCGATCAGCGTCGGGCCGCAATGCGCCACGGTATCGGCCTCGATCACCCCGGGGGCCTCCGGTGCCTCATCAGCGCAGGTACGGATGCTGATCGAGTTCCGCAGCAGCGGAGACGGTTTCGTTGTCGAAATGCCCTTGATCCGCATCTTGGCCCGGGCCGGTTTGAGGTAGCGGTCCACGGTGGCCGCGCTCATCGCCTTCAGCTGCGCCAATGCCGCCTCGGTGGCGAACGGCTTGTCGAGATCACCGGCTTCGGCCAGCAGCGGCAGCCACAGCGGAAGCATGACCACCAGGTACTTGCCGCACGGCATGCCCATCAACGCCCACACATGCTCCAAAAGCGCCCTGGCGTCGTCGCTAAAGCCCCGCGCCCGCAATGTGCGCCCGTCGACCTGCTCGGCCGGGTCCAGCAGTCTCGGGCCGGTCAGCATCCGCCGGGCCGTCGAGCGGCCCATCCCCGTGGTGGCCACCACCCGATCCAAGATCTTGCCCTTGTCCGCCTTCGACGCCTTGCGGTACTGACCTCGCAGTTTGTTCGTTACCTGTCGCCTGGCAGCCATATCGATCTTGCCTTCCACACCAGGCAAGCCTTCCGGGTCACGCGCTCAAAATAGGTGAGGCACCACCGTCGGCCACGCGCTCAAAGTAGGTGAGGCACGCCGGCATCGTGATAGCAAGCGTAATCTTGGGACAGGTGGAGGGGTTGCGGTAAGCCCAAAAGGCTTGCGGTATAACAGAAAGGTCACGAAATGAGCACCGTACATCCATCGATCGAACAGCACCCCGATTTGTTGGCTCTGCGGGCCGGTTATGAGCGCGCAGCCGAATCGATGACCGCGCAGTTCACCTTCGGCCTGGCCTTGCTGACCGGCCTTTACACGGCGTTGTCGCCGTGGATCGTGGGATTTGCCACGACGAGACCGCTGGCGCGCAACGATCTGATCGTCGGCATCGCGGTCGCGGTACTGGCATATGGGTTCGCGGCGGCACTGGACCGCACCCATGGCATGACCTGGACGTTGCCGGTTTTCGGTGTCTGGCTCATGATCTCGCCGTGGGTCGTGCACGGCGTGCACCCGACCGCCGGCATGATCTGGTCGAATCTCGTCGCCGGTGCGGTGCTGGCCTGCCTGGGTATAACCGCCGTGTACTTCGGTATGCGGGCGCGCAGCTCAGCCGGCAGGCATGAGTAGGCGCAAGTACGGCCAGCCGGCAAGCTAACCTCCGGCTGCCCTTGCCCGGGCGGGTCTTCCGGCCGGGCAAGGGCGCGCCCTGCGACGGCCAGGGCATAACCGCGGTCTAACCGCACACCGCTCCGATCGCGGCCGAGCCCACGAGTTTGACGTACTTGGCCAGGACACCGGTGGTATAGCGTGGCTCCAGCGGCGTGAAGCCTGCACGGCGGGAGGCGAATTCATCGCTATCGACTAAGACGTCCAGGGTTTCATTGACGACGTCCAGGCGGATCCGGTCACCGTCGCGCAGGAATGCAATCGGTCCGCCGTCGACCGCCTCCGGGGCCACATGCCCGACGCATGGGCCGGTGGTGCCTCCGGAGAACCTCCCGTCGGTCAACAGCAGCACCTCTTTGCCGAGGCCCGCTCCCTTGATTGCGCCGGTGATGGCGAGCATCTCACGCATTCCGGGACCCCCTTTAGGGCCTTCGTAGCGAATCACCACCGCATCGCCTGCGGTGATAGTGCCATCCTCCAGAGCATCCAGTGCGGCCCGTTCCCGGTCGAAAACCCTTGCAGTGCCCTCGAATACATCACATTCCAGGCCAGCGGTCTTGATCACCGCGCCCTCCGGGGCGAGCGATCCGTGCAGGATGGTGATCCCGCCGGTCCGATGAAGTGGGTTGTCCAGTGCCCGCAGCACCTTCCCGTCCGGGTCGGGTGGGGCGATGGCTGCGAGGTTCTCGGCCATGGTCCGGCCGGTGACGGTCAGACAGTCACCGTGCAGCAGACCGGCGTCCAGCAATGCCTTCATGACCACCGGGACACCGCCGACGCGGTCGACGTCGAACATCACGTGACGACCGAACGGCTTGACGTCGGCGAGGTGGGGAACCCGCGCGCCGACCCGGCTGAAATCCTCCAGCGACAGCTTGACGTTTGCCTCGTAGGCGATGGCGAGCAGGTGCAGCACCGCGTTGGTGGAGCCCCCCAACGCCATCACCACCGCAATCGCGTTCTCGAAGGCCTCTTTGGTGAGGATGTCGCGCGTGGTGATGCCGCGGCGCAGCAGTTCGACCACGGCCTGGCCGCTGCGGCGCGCGAAACCGTCGCGTCGCCGGTCGGTGGCCGGCGGGGACGCGCTGCCCGGCAGCGACATGCCCAGGGCTTCAGCGGCACTGGCCATGGTGTTGGCGGTGTACATACCGCCGCACGCGCCCTCGCCGGGACAGACGGCCCGCTCGATGGCGTCGACGTCTTCGCGCCGCATCAGACCCCGTGCACAGGCCCCCACCGCCTCGAAGGCGTCGATGATGGTGACCTCGCGCGCACTGCCGTCGGATAGCTTGGCCCACCCGGGCAGAATCGTGCCCGCATACAGGAACACCGCCGGCAGGTCCAGCCGTGCGGCCGCCATCAGCATCCCGGGCAGCGACTTGTCGCAGCCGGCCAGCAGCACCGAGCCGTCGAGCCGCTCGGCCTGCATCACGGTCTCGACGCTGTCGGCGATCAACTCCCGCGACGGCAGCGAAAAGTGCATCCCCTCGTGACCCATGGAGATGCCGTCGGACACCGAAATCGTTCCGAACTCAAGAGGGTAGCCGCCCGCGGCGAACACCCCGTCCTTCGCGGCTTGGGCCAGCCGGGCCAACGACAGGTTGCACGGCGTGATCTCATTCCAGGACGACGCCACCCCGATCTGCGGTTTGGCGAAGTCCTCATCGCCCATCCCCACCGCCCGCAGCATTCCGCGGGCGGCGGCTTTCTCCAGACCGTCGGTGACGTCTCGGCTGCGCGGTTTGATGTCGACGGCCTTGCGCGTGTCGGGTGTTTCGACCATCGTCCAAGTATGCGCGCTGCGCTATGCTCTCCAAAATTGGGCGAGATACCCCGTGGGGGTATCTATTACGGAGGTGGCAGATGACGGCTGGTAACCCCGGCGCCTTCGGATCGCTGGCGGCACCGAGATCGACGCCGAAGACGCTGGGAGGAAAGATGGCATCCGCACACGGGTATTCGCAGCGGAAGGACGACTACGCCAAGCGGCTGCGCCGGATCGAGGGCCAAGTACGGGGCATCGCGCGGATGATCGAGGAGGATCAATACTGCATCGACGTCCTCACCCAGATCAGCGCCGTGAACAGTGCCTTGCGGTCGGTGGCGCTGAACCTGCTGGACGAGCACCTGGGCCACTGCGTCACCCGCGCGGTGATCGCCGGCGGCGACGAGGCCACGGTGAAGCTCGCCGAGGCGTCTGCGGCCATCGCACGACTCGTGCGCTCCTGATGTGCTCCTGATGTGGGTGGATACCCCGACCGCGTGATTGAGTAGGGGCCGTGGGGCCAACCCGTGCGATAGGAGCGGCGCGGTCGCGCCGCCGGGTGCCCGGCGCCGGGTCGCCCGGGGCCACCGCCGAAACCCGGCCCGGCCGCACGTGGACGCCGCGGATCGCCGCCCAGCTGATGGTGCTGGCCGCGGCGACCTTCATCTATGTCACCGCGGAAATCCTCCCGGTGGGCGCGCTGCCCGCGATCGCGCGCGACCTGCACGTCAGTGTGCCGGTGGTGGGAACCCTGCTGGCGTGGTACGCCCTGGTCGCGGCGCTGACGACGATCCCGTTGGTGCGCTGGACCGCACACTGGCCGCGACGCCGGGCGTTGCTGCTGTCGCTGGCCTGTCTCACCGTCTCCCAGGCGATCTCCGCGCTGGCGCGCGACTTCCTGGTACTGGCCGGCGGGCGGGTGCTGTGCGCGATCACCCACGGCCTGCTGTTGTCGGTGGTCGCCCCGATCGCCACCCGGCTGGTGCCTGCCAGCCACTCCGGACGGGCAACGACCGCGATCTACGCGGGTATCAGCCTGGCCGTGGTGGTCGGCAGCCCGCTTACCGCGGCGCTGAGCCTGTCGTGGGGCTGGCGGCAGGCGGTCGCCGCCGTCACCGTGGTCGCCGCGGCCGTCACGCTGGCGGCGTGGGCGGTGCTGCCGCCGCTGGCGCTGAGCCCCGACCAGCTCGTGCGCGTCGGATCCCGTGCGCACCACCACCGCAACCTGCGGCTGGTCACCGTGAGCGTGCTGACGTTGATCGCCGTGACCGGCCACTACATCTCCTACACCTACATCGTGGTGATCATTCGCGACGTCGTGGGGGTGCGCGGACCGAACGTGGCCTGGCTGCTGGCCGCCTACGGTATTGCCGGCCTGGCGGCGATGCCGCTGGTGGCCCGGCCGGTGGACCGCCACCCCAGGGCCACCGTCATCGTGTGCATGGCCGGGATTTCGGGGGCCTTCGTGGTGTTGAGCGCGCTGGCTTTCGGCACTCGGCCGACCAGCACGACGGTTCTGGTGGGGGCCGGCGCCTTCGTGCTGTGGGGCGCGGCGGCCAACGCCGGGTCGCCGATGCTGCAAGCCGCGGCGATGCGCGCCGGAGCCGACGATCCGGACGGCGCGTCGGGTCTGTACATGGCCGCGTTTCAGGTCGGCATCATGGCCGGTTCTCTGGCCGGGGGGCTGCTGTACCAGCACAGTGTTCCGATGATGCTGGTCGCATCGGCGATGCTGGTGGGTGTCGCGCTGGCCGGGACGACGGCGAGCCGACACATGTTCGACGTCCCGACGCTCAGCTGCGACACTGGGGGCAGGAGCTGACTGGAGGTATGCATATGTCGCGATCGACGAGGGGTACGCTTCTCGCCGCTCTCAGCACGGCCGGCCTGGCCCTCGGGCTGACATTGGTCAGTGGGCCGGCCACGGCCGACCCCGACCAGCCGCTTCCCGGTGATCCGTCGGCGGCGGACACCCCACCCGCCGGCCCGCCGCCGTTAGCGGCTGACCCGTTGGCCGGTTCCCCGGCCCCCATCCAGCCCGCCGCGGCACCCGTGGGCCCCGTCGCCGGGCAGAACCCCGCGCCCTTCGTCGGTGAGCCACCGTTCCTGCCGCCGACGTTCAACCCGGCCAACGGCGCGACGGTGGGTGTGGCTCAGCCGATCATCATCAATTTCCAGCGGCCCATCGCCGACCGGCCGATGGCCGAGCAGGCGATCCACATCTCCTCGGATCCGCCGGTTCCCGGCAAGTTCTACTGGTTGACCCCGACTCAGGTGCGGTGGCGGCCGCTCAGCTTCTGGCCGGCCAACACCACGGTGAGAATCGATGCGGCCGGTACCACCTCGAGTTTTCGGACCGGGGACGCGCTGGTGGCGACGGCCGACGACGCGACCCACCAGCTGACCGTCACCCGCAACGGGAAGGTGGAGAAAACCATCCCGATGTCAATGGGTATGGCGGCGGGCAACCATCAAACACCCAACGGTATTTACTACGTTCAAGAGAAGATGCCCACGGTGGTGATGGATTCCTCGACATACGGGGTCCCCGTCGATTCCGTTTGGGGCTATAAGGTGACGGTCACCGATGCCGTGCGCTTTGACAATAGCGGTGATTTCGTGCATAGCGCGCCGTGGTCGGTGTCGGATCAGGGCTATCGTGACGTCAGCCACGGCTGCATCAACATCAGCCCCTCCAACGCGAAGTGGTTCTACGACAACTTCGGCGCCGGTGACCCCATCGTGGTGAAGAACTCCGTTGGCACCTACTCGAAGAACGACGGATCCAACGACTGGCAGATGTGAACCGGTGGCACGGCACCGAGGGTGCAGCTAGAGACCCTGTGAGTCGGGTGAGTCGCGCAACGCGTTGCGCCGCCGGCTGCGTATTGGCATGAGCGTGACGGCTAGTTCCAAATCTTGACCCGTCGCTGCGGATCCAGGTAGAGCCGGTCGCCTGAGGTGACACCGAAGGCGTCATAGAAGGCGTCGATGTTGCGGATTACGCCGTTACAGCGAAATTCCGGCGGTGCGTGCGGGTCCACCGCAAGCCGGCGGATCGCTTCAGCCGCACGTGATTTGGTGCGCCACACCTGGGCCCAGCCGAAAAACACCCGCTGCACCCCGGTCAGGCCGTCGATCACCGGGGCCGGGCGGCCGGCCAGCGACAACTGGTAAGCCAGCAGCGCGATGGACAGTCCGCCGAGATCCCCGATGTTCTCCCCCACCGTCAACGCGCCTTGGACGTGAGGCGGGCCGGGTTGGCCCACAAGGTCTCTGGGAACGTACGCGTCGTATTGCTCGATGAGCGCCTTGGTGCGGGCGCCGAACTCGGCGCGGTCCTTCTCGGTCCACCAGTCGGCCAGGTTGCCGTCCCCGTCGAATTTGGCCCCCTGGTCGTCGAAGCCGTGACCGATCTCGTGGCCGATCACCGCTCCGATACCGCCGTAGTTGGCGGCGTCGTCGGCCTCGGGGTCAAAGAACGGTGGTTGCAGAATCGCTGCGGGGAAAACGATTTCGTTCATCCCCGGGTTGTAGTAGGCGTTGACCGTCTGGGGCGTCATAAACCACTCGTCGCGGTCTACCGGTCTGCCGAGCTTGGCCAGCTCCCGGTCGTAGTTGACCGCGTAGCCGCGTTGGTAGTTGCCGTAAAGGTCGCCGCGGTCGATCACCAGCCTGGAGTAGTCCCGCCATTTCTTCGGGTAGCCGACCTTGGCGGTGAACTTGTCCAGCTTGGCCAAGGCGCGCTCTCGGGTCTGCGGAGTCATCCAGTCCAGATCGCTGATGCTGATCCGGTAGGCCGTGAGCAGATTGTCCACCAGGGCGTCGATGCGGGCCTTGGCGTCAGGCGGGAAATGCCGCTGGACGTAAAGCCTTCCGACGGCATCGCCCATCAGCCGCTCCACCAGTGACACGCCCCGCTTCCAGCGATCGCGGATCTGCTCGGCGCCGGTGAGCAGCCGGCCGTAGAACGCGAAGTCCTCGGCGACCAGATCGCGGGTCAACCACGCGGCGCGGGCGTGGATCACCCGCCAGCGCGCCCAGTGTTTCCAGTCGTCGAGGTGTTCGCTGTCCCACAGTCGGGCGAACGCGCTCAGGTAATCGGGCTGGCGCACCACCAGCTGCGCGGCCGACTCCGGCGAGCCGCCCAGCGCGTGCACCCAGCCGGCCCAGTCAAATCCCGCCGCCCCGGACTGCAGTTCTGCAAAGGTTCGCAGGTTGTAGGCGAGATCCGCGTCGCGGCGTTTGACCACGTCCCAGTGCGCGGCGGCGATCTTGGTCTCCAGCGCCACGATCCGTGCCGCGGCGCCGGCGTGGTCCGCGGGCGCACCCCCATACACCAGAGCAAGCATCCGGGCGACGTGATCCGGGTAGGCCGCCAGCACGGCGGCATGCCGCTCGTCGCGGTAGTAGGACTCGTCGGGCAAACCGATGCCGGACTGGGTGAGGTTGATCAGATAGCGCGTCGAGTCCTTCGCGTCGGTGTCGACGTACAGCCCGACGCCACCGCCGACCCCGGTGCGTTGCAGCGCGCCGACCACCGCCGCCAGGGCGGCGGGATCGGCGGCGTCGTCGATCAGGGCCAACTCGTCCAGTAACGGCTGCACACCCCGGCGCTCGACGGTGTCCTCGTCGAGGAAGCTGGCGTACAAGTCACCGATGCGCCGCTCGTCGGTCCCCGCCGGCGCCGCGGTTTCGCTGGCCTCGGTCAGCAGATCCCGCACCTGGGCTTCGGCGCGGTCGAACAGCGCCCGGAAGGCGCCGTCGGTCGCGCGGTCGGCGGGGATGGCGTAGTCCGCCAGCCAGCGGCCGTTGACGTGACCGAACAAGTCGTCTTGGGGGCGGATGTCGGCGTCGAGATAGCTCAGATCGATGCCGGATCGCAGAACCTGTGCCGTCACGCTGCCATCGTCGCATGCCCCGCGATGCGGGCCAGTCGCGACGGCCGCCGCCGGGGTCGAAACCCGCGCCCGAAGGCGGGTACCCTCACGGCCATGCCAGAGGCGGGGCCCACCGAGTCACCCGACGACGACGCCGCCGCGGCCGCGAACGGCCGGGTCTTCTCGGCCTACGGAATCGCGTCCGCGGCTTTGGGAGCGTTGTCGGTCGGCGCGGTCGCGATGGCCGCGGTTATTTGGCTGGCGCACCGCGACGACGTCGATGAGCGCCACTACCAGAGCCGTGTGCTGCAGACCGCCGCCGAGTGGACGGGCGTGCTGATCAACATGAACACCGACAACGTCGAGGCCAGCCTGCGGCGGCTGCACGACGAAACCGTGGGCGAGCTCAACGTCGACTTCGATGCGGTAATGGCGCCCTACCGACAGGTGGTGCAGCGGCTGCAGGCCCGCAGCACCGGCAGGATCGAGGCGGTGGCCATCGAATCGGTGAACCGAGACCCGGACGCTCGGTCCGATGTGCGCCCGTCGGCCCCGGACCCGCTGCCGCGCGCGGTCGCCACCCGCACCGACACCGTCATGGTGGTCGCCACATCGGTCGCCGAGAACGCCGGCGGTAAGCCCTCGACGGTGCGCTGGAATCTGCGCCTGGACGTCTCCGACGTGGACGGCAAGCTGATGATCTCGCGGGTCGGGTCCATCCGATGAGAAACCTGTGGCGGGTGCTGGCGTTCGACCTCGCGGCACCGCTGGGTGCCGTCGCCGCGCTGCTGATGATCGGCGTGGTCCTTGGCTGGCCGCGGTGGTGGGTCGCGGCGTGCTCGGTGCTGGTGCTGCTGGTCGTGGAAGGAATGGCGGTCAACGTCTGGCTGCTGCGCCGGGATGCGGTGACCCTCGGCACCGACGACGACGCACCCGGGCTGCGCCTGGCGGTCGTCGCGGTGTGCGCTGCCGCCCTGGTGGCGGCGGTGTGGACCGGGTATATCCGCTGGTCGATACCCGACCGCGAGCTGAAGAGCGACTCGCAGGAGGTGGTACGGATCGCCACCGGTATGGCAGAGGCGACGGCGACGTTCTCCCCGCATGACCCGATGGCCTCGGCCGACCGGGCCGCGGCGATGATGGTTCCGGAGCAGGCGACCGCATTCAAAGACCAACTGGCCAAGTCCACGGCCGATCTCGCCCGCCGCGATGTCACCGCGCAGGCGCAGACGCTGGCCGCCGGCGTGGAGGCGATCGGGCCGTCGGCGGCCAGCGTGGCGGTGATCCTGCGCGCCACCCAGGACACCCCGGGCCAGCAGCCCAGCCGGGCGGTGCTGGCGCTGCGGGTGGCCCTGACCAAGCGCGGCGGCCGCTGGCTGGTCCTCGACGTGTCGCCGATCAACACCCGTTAATGCCTCGCGCCTGCCGGCCCGACCCGCTGCGCGCCACGCCGCTCAGGTGTCCTCCCCGGAACGCCGTGACCTCACCTTGGCGAATCGGTCAGACAACCGACGCATCCGGATCATCAACGACGCCGAGGGGCTGACCTCGGCGTTGAGGTATGCGGCCAACTCTTCCGGGAGCACACCGATACGAGACGCGAATTCCGGCTGACCCAAGCCCGACCGGGCGATCAGCAGCCGCACGTGGCGGGCCACCTCCGCGCGTTCGTCGGCCTCCAGGTGCATGCGAGCGCGCTCGAGCACCTCCCGCAGCGCTTTGCAGATGCCGTAGGGCCGGCTGCACTCCAGGATCTCTTCGACTTGACGGGCGGTCCGCCCGTAGGGGTCGCGTTTGAGGGCCGAGGCGATGCGTTTCCAGGTCGCGATGTCCCCGCCCTCCAACGCCGAGCGGATAGCGGCCGTCGACCAGAATTCGACGGGCCGGTTGGTATCGCGCGGCGGGGCGGCGCCGGACGACTGGGGCATCGTGTCGGCAGCCGGGTCCCCCCCCGGCGGCTGGGCACCCGGCGGATGCCGGTCCGCCGCGGGCGACCGGGGAGCCGGGCCGCGGCGGCGGTCCGCTGCCAACGTCACCTCACCTCACCTCGCCTTCCTCCAGCATCGCCACGGCCACCGCCAGGCAGCGCCGTCTGACCTGCTCCCAGTCTGCAGTCTCCGCGGGGGGACGGAGTTCGTCATCGGCGTCAGACGGATGCGGATCCGCGAGCCGGCGAACCAGTTGGGTGGCGATCCACAGCTGCCGGGGCGGTTGACAACAGTAATAGCCATCCATCCCGGCCAGCACTGCGGCGGCGGTTTCGGGTTGCACCGCCTCGGCCAGCTCGGCGAATTCCACATAGTCGCGGCTGCTGTTGCGGCAGAGGACCAGGTAGGCCTGGAGCCGCAGCGTCTCGGCGGCGGTCGGGACCGGTAGCCGATCACCGGTGGGCAGCTGGACGGTGGTGGTTTCCACCGGGCCGCGCCGGGTGTATGCCGGAGCGATCCCAGTGCCCGCCGCCTCGGTTTCCAGCGCGTCGAGGGCGACGGCCAACCGCCTTCGCCACAGGGTGACCGGATGAAGCGCCCGGACCGTCCGCGGCTTGGCGCGACCGTTGCGGTGCGGCAAACCGCTGACACGCTTTCCGGCCGGTGGGTGTCCGTCGACGGTGGCCGTCGCCCCAACCAGGGCCGGTCGCCGCGCCACGGACTCGGCACCATTTGTCCGGGCCTGCGCATCCCCACCGGGCAAACAGCCGGTGAAGGCCAGCGGATCGGCCACGCTAACGGTGTCGGGAGCCAGGTGCGAAAACTTGGCTGCCGACTTGAGGACCGCCCGCAAATCGGATCCGGACACCGCCGCCGCGGAGAAGTCGTCGGGGATGACCATGACACCGCACAGGTCTACCTCGGGCAGCGGCCGCTCGAAGTCCACCGAGGGCAGAATGCGGGCCAGCCAGCGGGGCAGCCACCAGTTCCACTGGGCGAACATCGCCATCAGGGCGGGAACCAGCACCAGTCGCACCACGGTGGCATCTACCGCGATCGCGACGGCGTTTGCGACCCCGAGTTCGGCAACCAGCGGCATGCCGGCGAAGGCGAAGCCGATGAACACCGCGATCATGATCAACGCCGCGCTGGTGATGGTGCGGGCGCTGGTGCTCACGCCACAGGCGACCGCGTCACGGGTATGACCGGTTTGCAGGAAGCGTTCCCGGATGCGGGTCAGCAGGAAAATCTCGTAGTCCATCGACAAACCGAAGGTCAGCGCCAGCACCAGGGGCGGGATCGTGCTGTCGATCGAACCGGTGGGCGGAAAACCGAGTTTCTCCAGCCAGCCCCACTGGAAGACCATCACCAGGCTGCCGTAAGCGGCGGCCACCGACAGCGCGGTCATCAGGACACCCTTGAACGCCAAGAACACCGAGTGGATGGCAATCAGCAGCATCACGAACGCGATCGACGCCACGAAGACCAGCACCAGCGGTTCGGTTTTCGACACCCGGTCATCGAAGTCTTTGATCAGCGCGGTCGGGCCGCCGACATCGATCCGCGCCGACCCGATTCCCGCAACCGCCGGCAGGTGCTTTCTCAGCCACTCGACGGTCTCCCGGGCACGCAGATCCTCGGGATCCACCGATAACACCGCGGTCAGCAATGCGCTGCCGTCGTCGTCGGCGAAGGCCGGGGAAGACACCGAGACGATGCCGGGGGCACGGGCCATCTCGCGGCGGACCGCGGCCAGTGTCCGGCTGTGCGCGGGTGCGGACGCGTCGGCGTGGGGAAACGTCACCAGCACCTGAACCGGCCCGAGGGCGCCGGGCCCGAGCGCCTGGGCCGCCGCCGCCGTCCCGGCGCGGATTTCATGTGACGAGTCGAACTGCCGGAGCAGGCTGTTGCCCAGTGTCATCGACAACGCCGGCGCCGCCATGGCGATCAAGAACGCCGACGCTATCAGCGCGGACACCCACGGCCGGTGCATCACCCCGCCGATCCAGCGGGCCCAAAAGCGCGACTGGGTGCTCTCCGGCCGCCGTGACCAGTGCAGGATCGCCGCCCTCTTGGCGACCGCGCGGCCGAAGGTTGCCAGCACCGCCGGGGTCAGGGTTGCCGACGTCAGCATCGCGACCGTGACCGCGAGGATCGCGCCGGTAGCCATCGACGCCAGTGCGGGGGTATCGATCAAGTAGATGCCGGTGAGCGAAGCAATGACGGTCATCCCGGACAGCACCACCGCGAGCCCCGAGGTTGCCATCGCCGCGTCGACGGCTTCCTGCGGCTGACGTCCGGCGCGCAGCTCCTCGCGGTAGCGCATCAGAATGAACAGGGAGTAGTCGACGGCGAGCGCAATGCCGAACATGGACACCGTGGAGGTCACAAACACCGACATCGTGAGGTAGGTCGATAGCCGGTAAACCAGCCCCATGGTGACCACCACCGTGAAGACACCGAGGGCCAGCGGGATTGCCGCTGCGGCAAGCGAACCGAAGACCGCAAGCAGGACGATCAGGATGATCGGCAGGTTCCAGCGTTCGGCGTCGGCGATGTCGTGCTTGGTGTTGGCCGCCGCGGCCGCGCTGAGCGCACCTTGCCCGATCACGTACAGCCGCACATGGCCGTTGCCGATCCGCCCGGGCTGATCCCCCTTGACGCCGATCTTTTCGCGCAGCTTTTTAGCGACGTCGCTGGTGTTAGGGGTGGTCATCCGCAGCGACACCACGTAGGGCCGGTCGGGTTGTGGGGCCGGCTGGCGGGGGTCGGGCACAACCGTCACACCAGGGACCTCGCCGGCGACCCGCTTCAGCAGGTCAACGGCGGCGGCCATGTCCTGGTAGCTGGCGTCGGCGCGGGGCGCCGCGACCAGCGCCAACGGTGACGCCCCTTGCTCGCGGTAATGCTCTTCGAGCTGGTCGTGGACCCGCAGTGACTGCGATCCGGCCACTTCGAAACCACCGCCGGTGAGGTGGCCCGATTGGGTGATGGCCAAATAAATCGCCGGCACCAACGACAGCAACCACCCTGTGAAGACCAGCCAGCGGAGTCTGCGCAGGGTGCCGCTGAGGTGCATCATGAACTGCTGGATTTTCGGTCTCCCCCTCGGGTCTTCTCCGGCGTTCTCGGGCGTTCTCCGGCATTACGTGCCCGCGAGCCTACCGCAGCGGGCGCTAAAGCAATCCAGCTTTTCGGCCGCTGAACTGCAACGACTTGGCGGCGACGGATCGCGCGGCGACGACGGGTACCCGCGGGAACGGCCATCGGCGCGGGTATCGGCGAGCGCACCACGGAAAATGGCAGGATGGCGCATGGTCACTCGATTGGAGATCAGCCGCCCCGATGCCCACGGACGACGATACCCGCCGGGGAGCGCCGGGAGCACGGGCCGGGGAATCTGACCAGCGGCGTTTGCCGGGGTCGACGGTGGTGTCATCTGTTCATCTGTGAGGAGTAATCGATGAAGACAAGGGCTGCGCTTCTGGGCCTCTTGATCACCGCCGGGCTGGGTGGTGGTGCGGCTGGCGCCCCGACTGCGCCGTCGGTGAGCGCGGCATCCGATCCCTGTGCCGCCAGCGAGGTTGCCAAAACCGCCGGCTCGGTCGCCAAGTCGACGGGTGATTACCTCGATTCGCATCCGGAGACTGACCAGGCGATGACCGCCATCTTGCGTCAGCCCGCCGGTGCCCCGTCGGTTACTTTGCTGAAGAGCTATTTCGATGCCCACCCGAAGGTGGCCGGCGATCTGCAGACGATTTCGCAGCCCCTGGCGGGTCTGTCCGCGCAGTGCAACCTGCCGATCACGATTCCGCAGGTGCTCGGCTTCATGCAGGCGACACAGGGCCAGGGCGGGCCACCGGGCTCGCCGGGTGCGCTCGTAGCGCCGCAACCGGTGGCCGGCATCCCGGTCGGCCCGCCCGGGGCACCCAAACCCCCGTCGCCCCCGCCACCGGCGGGGCCCCCTCCGGGTCCCCCGCCGGTGGCGCCGAGCGCTACTGGGTAGGTCCACCCCGAACCCCGGCCGGCGGGCCGGGGCCCGGGGTCACCGGTTTAGGCCGGTTTAGGCCGACGGCATCGTCGGGCCCGGAGCGCCGTTCGCGGGGGCGGGATCGGCCTCGTTAGCGGTGCGGAACATGAGGAAGAACACCACCCAGCCGACCGCTGCGATGAGCAACCAGCTGATCGCGCGGTAGATCAGCATGGCCGAGACGGCATCCGGCAGGGACATGCCACTCGATACCAGGCCGGGCACCAGCACCGCCTCAACGACCAGCAGGCCGCCCGGCATCAGCGGGATCGTGCCGACCGCGCGGGCGGCCGCGTAGGCAACCGTCAGCCCGGCCACCGACGCGTTACCGCCGGCGGCGTACGCGGCGAAGCCGAGGCAAGCGACGTCGGCGCCCCAGTTGACCAGCGACCAGCTGAACGCCATCGTTAAGTCGCGGCGATTCAAGGTCACCGACTCCAGCTGGGTCAGCATCTCATGCCACGTGTCCACACCGGCGTCGGGAGCCTTGCCGCGAATGGAGTTGACCCACGATAAGACCCGCACCCCGATTCCGTCGATCAGCTCGGGCCGCGACGCCACCGTCTGAGCCAGCAGCAGCAACGCGCCGAAGCCGCCGAGCGTGAACAGCAACGAGAACGGGTTGTTCTTCGCACCCAGGAAGAAGGCGCCGCCCAGGCCGAGCACCGCCAGCCCGGCGGCCTGCAACACCCCCGACATCGCCAGCTGCCACGACGCCACCAACGTCGAAGCGCCCCACAGTCGTTGCTGCCGAAGCAGAAACGTCGCCGAGAGCACCGGTCCACCGGGCAACGTGGTGCTCAGCGCGTTTGCGGCATAGTAGGCGGCTTCCGACCGCCATTGCTTGACTCGCACCCCGGCGGATTTCAGCAACGTGCGCTGGATTTGGGCGAAGCTGTGCATCGAGGCGCCTGCCGCCAGTCCGGCGGCGACCAGCCACCACCAGTTGGCCGAGAACAGACTCGTCCACGCCTTGGTCAGCTGGTCCCACACCAGCGCAATCTCCACCGCGAGCACGGTGGCCACGATGGCCAGGGTGACCCACCGGAGCCACCAGTATCTGCCGCGAGCGGCCTCCTCCTGCTGACGGTGGACATTGCGGGCCGGTGCGTTAAAAGGCACGTCGTTTAGGGTAGCCGCGCGGACGCCCCGATAATCGCTTTCGCGGCGCGGCGGTCGTGTCGCTGGTCGCTGCCCCGCGGAGCGGCCGGCCGCCCGGGAACCTCCGGATTACGCTTACCGTCATGCCGGCGAGCCGCGACGACGACTCGGTCGAACCGATAGTTCGCAAAACCGCAGCCTGGGCTTGGCGCTTGGTGGTGATCCTGGTGGCGCTGGTGGTGTTCCTCTGGGCGGTCAAGCAACTGGAAATCATCGTGGTTCCGGTGCTGTTGGCTTTGATCCTGTCGGCGCTGCTGGAGCCGGCGGTGGACTGGCTGGTCCGGCGGGGCGTGCCGCGTGGCGGTGCGGTGGCCGTGGTGTTACTCGCGGGCGTTGCGGTGGTCGGCGGCATCCTGGCGTTCGTCATCAGCCAGTTCGTCATCGGTCTGCCCGCTTTGGTTGCCGAGGTGACCCGCAGCATCGAGTCCGCCCGCAGCTGGCTGATCCACGGTCCGTTGCATCTGAGCCGCCAGCAGATCGACAACGCCGGCGACGCGGCGATCGAGGCGCTCCGCCGCAATCAGGCCAAGATCACCAGCGGCGCGGTGTCCACGGCGGCCACCCTCACCGAAATGGTCACCGCCGCGTTGCTGATGGTGTTTACGCTGATCTTCTTCCTCTACGACGGCCGCGACATCTGGCACTACGTCACCACGATCTTCCCGGTCAGCGTCCGCGATCGGGTGCGTGCGGCGGGCCGTGCGGGATTCGGGACGTTGATCGGCTATGTGCGGGCCACCTTCCTGGTAGCTCTGGTGGACGCGGCGGGGGTCGGCACCGGCCTGGCGATCATGGGCGTGCCGCTGGCGTTGCCGTTGGCCTCGGTGGTGTTTCTCGGCGCCTTCATCCCCCTGGTCGGCGCCGTGATCAGCGGGTTTCTGGCCGTCGTGGTGGCCCTGCTCGCCAAGGGATTCCTGTACGCGCTGTTCACGCTCGGTTTGCTCATCGGGGTCAACCAGCTGGAGGCGCATGTTCTGCAGCCGTTGGTCATGGGGCGGGCGGTGTCGATCCATCCGCTGGCGGTGGTGCTGGCGATCTCGTCCGGCGGGGTGCTCGCCGGGGTGGTCGGCGCGTTACTGGCCGTTCCGACCGTCGCGTTCCTCAACACCGCCTTCCAGGTTTTGCTGGCGTCGCGCCCATCCGCTGCAGCTGCGATGCGCCCCCTAGGGCCGCCCACGGACGAGCAGCGGGTAGACCACGTAACACCGGACCCGCAGCGGCAACACGGCTCCAATCCGGCGAGCTAAAACCAGCCTTCTCGGCGCAACAGGTCCTGGGCGCTGAGACCACCGCCGCGGCGCGGACGGGCCTTCTCAACCTCACCGCCGCCGTCACCGTATCCGCAGCTGCGGAGTTTTTCGGTGGACGGTTCGGAGTCGCCGCCCTCAGCGGGTCGATCAGTGTGCTCGGGTTTGTTGCGCAGCTCGCTGAGCCACGATTCGATGTCGCGGTCATCCCGGCGAGCCGACGATGCCCCCGGCCCCGGTCCGGTATCCGGGTGACGCCGGGCGGACGGGCGGGTGTCGGGCGCGGCCTTCCCGGGCGCGAAGAAACGCGTCGTCGGAGGCTCCTGAGATTCCCTGTTTCCGGCCGGCGTCGGGGTGGCGCTCCCTCCGGACGGGGCGGTCGGGGGGAGCGGCCGCCGGGTGGGAGGGTGCTCGGGGGCCGCGCCGGGCCGGATGGGGTTGCGCGGTGTGCGCCGCGGCGCCGTGGCAACAGACGCGTGCGCGGCCACGGCGGACCGGTCAACCCCGGAAGCGAGCGGCGGTCGCGTCTTGTGCTCGGCGGGCAGGTGGATCTCGCCGAGCCCGATGCGGGTCTGCAAGCGTTTCATCCAGCGTGGGGCCCACCAACAATCGTCGCCGAGCAGTTTCATCACCGAGGGCACCAAGAACATCCGCACCACCGTGGCGTCCAGCAGCAGCGCCGCGATCAGCCCGAAAGCCAAATACTTCATCATCACCAGGTCGGAGAACACGAACGCCCCCGCCACCACCGCCAGAATCAGCGCGGCGGCGGTGATGATGCGGCCGGTGGTCGCGGTGCCGACCCGAATGGCCTCAGCGGTGGACATGCCGCGTTCCCGGGTTTCGACCATCCGGGAGACCAGAAACACCTCGTAGTCGGTGGCCAACCCGTAACCCACCGCGATGACCAGCCCGATCACGGGTGCCGTCAACGGGGTGGGCGTGAAATTCAACAACTTGGAGAAGTGCCCGTCGACGAAGATCCAGGTCAGGATGCCCAGCGTGGACCCCAGCGTGAGCGCGCTCATCACCGCGGCCTTGACCGGCAGCACCACCGATCCGAACGCCAGGAACATCAACAACGTCGTGGTGCTAATGAGAATCACCAGCATCAACGGCAGCTTCGCGAACAACACGTGGATGCTGTCTTGCTCCAGCGCCGGGGTGCCGCCGACCCACACGGTGACCCCCTTGGGGGGCGTGATGGCGCGCAACTCGCGGACCTTTTTCGCCGCGTCGTTGCGGTTGACCAGGCCGTTCTGAATGACCCGGACCGACGGGTTTTTCGACGCGCCCGGCGCGTAGGGGCGCTCCTGCCACATCTGTGCCGGATCGTGGCTCGGCTCGGTGAACCCGCTGATCGCCATCGCCTGATTACGAATGTCAGCGATCTGCTGTGGGGTGACGGGCTTGTGGTTGATGGTCTGGATCACCAGCGTGAGCGGTTCGGTGCGGTAGCCGGGGAACAGCCGGTCGAACTCTTCCTGCGCCTGGCGCACCGGGTTGCCCGGCGGCAGGTATTTTTCGCTGATGCCTCCCAGGCGCAAATTGCCCAACGGGATGACCAGCAAAACCATGGCGATGACGATCGGGATGGCGAACATCAACGGCCGCTTCATGACGCGGTTGACCAGCTTGCCCCAGAAGCCGGCCTCCACTTCTTCACGCGTCTTGGTGCGTTGCAGGAGGTTAGCCAGCCGGTTCACATACGCGCGGGAGAGCGTCCAGTTCGCCAGGAAAGGCACCCGAAGCAGCGTTCGAACACCCAGGGCGTCCACGTGGCGGCCCAATACCCCGAGACAGGCCGGCAACACCGTGATGGAGAGCACCGCAGAGAGCATCACCGAGGCGATCATGGCGTAGGTCAGCGACCTCAGGAAGCCCTGTGGGAAAAGCAGCAGTCCGCTTGCCGAGGCCACGATGATCACGGCCGAGAACGTCACCGTGCGCCCGGCCGTCATAACCGCGCGGCGCACCGCCGCCTCGGTGTCATAGCCCTCGGCGATTTCCTCCCGGAACCGGCTCACCACGAAAAGCCCGTAGTCGATGGCCAGGCCGAGGCCGACCAGCGTCACCACTGGCTGGGCGAAGTAGTGCACCGGTCCGAACAGGGCGATACACCGCATGATGCCCAGCGCACCCGCGATGGCGAGGCCGCCGACCATCACCGGCAGCGCGGCGGCGATCACCCCCCCGAAGACAAAGAACAGCACCACCGCCACCAGTGGCAGCGCGAGGACTTCGGCTCGTTGCTGGTCTCGGGCGATGGTGCCGGTCAACGCGTTGGCCACCGGTTCCAGGCCCGCGAGTTTGACCTTGCCGTCATCGAGTTTCTGCAGGTCGGGCGCGATGGCCCGGTAATTGTTGAGGATGGTGTCGTCGTCGTTGCCGTTGAGCGGGATGCTGACGAACGTATATTTTTTATCCGGAGTCACCATGCCCTGAACGACCGGGCTCTTCGAGTCGGGTGCTCGCAGGTAGCCGGCCCATCCGAGGACCTGCTTGGGATGCTCCTTCTGGAACCGGTTGAGTTCGGCGACGATCTTCTTCGACCATGCCGGATCGGTGACGGTCTGGCCCTTGGGGGCGCGGAAGATCGCCACGATGTGGCCGGTCCGATCGCGGCCGTAGACCTCGTCGGCCAGTTTCGAGGCTTTCACCGACTGGCTGGCGTCGTCATAGAATCCGCTTTGGGTTACGTGCTTGCCCAGACTCATCCCGAAGACGCCGCCCGCGAGGCACAGCGCCACCATGACCCCGATCACGATGAACCGGTATCGGTAGACAACTCGACCCAACCAGGCGAACACGTAGTCTCCTAATCGGTTAGTAGGGATGGGTGCTGGTCGTGTTGACCGGGGTCTGTTTCTGGCGGGGTCTGCCGCCGGGTTGATGCCTGGTGTCTCCCGGCGTTCGACGCCTTGTGAAAGAGCGGCGCGCCTGGCGGCAGGTCACGTGTGTGGGTGGTGGGATGCTGTTGCCCGAGCTTGCCGCGGGGTTGACTTCCTGATGGTTGTTCCCGAGCCTTGAGCTCTTCGATAGAACGAGGTCTCGCGGTGGGCTGGAGTCACGGACGGCTACTGAGATGACGGACCATCGAGTCCTGCGATTAGGGCGCCGCACAACTCCGCCGGGGACAACACAATCACCGAGTACCGGAGGGATGCCTTGGCACTGTTTTGTGGAATTGATTGGGCCACTGATCATCACGATGTCGCGGTCGTCGACGACGACGGGCGTGTGGTGGCGCGCGGACGGGTCAGCAATGACGCGGCCGGCTTCGCCCAGCTGTTGACGCTGTTGGCCGATGCCGGCGACACCGCCGATGATCCGATCCCGGTGGGGATCGAAACCGACCGCGGGCTGTGGGTCGCTGCGCTGCGCGAGACCGGTCGGGTGATCTATCCGATCAACCCGCTGGCGGCCTCCCGCTATCGGGCGCGGTATGCGCTGTCGGGGGCCAAATCCGATGCCACCGACGCGGTGCTGCTGGCCAACATGGTGCGCACCGACCCCGACGCGCACCGCCCGCTGCCTGCCGACACCGAGCTGGCCCAGGCCATTAGGGTGCTGGCCCGGGCTCAGCAAGACGCGGTGTGGGCGCGCCAGCAGATCGGCAACCAGATCCGTGACCTGCTCAAGGACTTCTACCCGGCCGCGATCATCGCCTTTGCCGGGCTGCCCAGCGGGGGTTTGGCCCGCGCCGATGCCCGCGCCATCCTGGCCGCCGCACCCACTCCCGCCGAGGCTGCCCGGTTGACCCCGGCGCGGCTGCGCCGACTGCTGATCAAAGCCGGCCGCCGCCGCGACCTCGACCGCGACGTCGAGCGGCTGCGCGCGGTGTTCACCGGCACCTACCTGCACCAGCCGCCCGCAGTCGAAAACGCCATGGGCATTCAGCTGACGGCGCTGCTGCGCCAGTTCCAGGCCGCCAGCGCCGCCGCTGATGAGTTGACTGAGGCGGCGACCGCCCATTTTGAGCGACACCCGGACGCCGAGATCATCACCAGCTTTCCCGGGCTGGGGAAGCTGGCCGGCGCCCGGGTGCTGGCCGAGATCGGCGACGACCGAACCCGCTTCGCCGACGCCCGCGGATTGAAGGCCTTCGCCGGATCCGCCCCCATCACCCGAGCCAGCGGCAAGAAAACCATAGTGACACACCGCCATATCAAGAACCGGCGCCTGGCAACTGTCGGGTCGATCTGGGCGCTGGCCGCGCTGCGCAGCTCCCCGGGAGCCCGCCGCCACTACGACGCCCGCCGCGCGGCCGGAGACTGGAACCGCCAAGCCCAACGGCACCTGTTCAACAAGTTCCTCGGCCAGCTTCACCACTGCCTGCAAACCGGCCAGCCCTACGACGAACACCGGGCGTTTCCACCTCCTCTCCCACTCACGGCTTGACTTTCAACTTCCTGAGATGTCTTACTGGTTCTGTGGCGACCCCGCGCGGTGGTTTACCAGTCTCACATACGAGCGCTCAGGAGCGAGGACAACGGCCGGAACGGCTGCAGCCACGCCCCCTGCTCAGGCAGCGAATCCAGGCCGATTCGCGGCAGCGGCTCCCGGAAAACACCGGCGATGTCCTCCAGGTCGATGAATTCCAAGGTATCCGACGCTAGCGCCCAACTGGCGTGTTCGCGAAATCCGAGCACCTGGACGGGAACCCCGACCCCCGCGATTTCCTCCAGTGGCTGCCGGAAGGCCTGACCGTCCGCGGAGGCCACTGCCAGCGCCGCCAGCCCTTCTTTACGCCGCAGGTCGATGTGGCGAAGCATATCGGCGTCGATGTCGCTATCCTCGTCGACCTTGGGTTTGGCGAATACCGCGAACCCTACGTTGCGCAATGCGTCTACCCACGGCCGGACGACCTCGGCGCTGCCGGGGGTGACGTTGGTGAACACCGTGGCCTCGGGTTCGATCGCGACATCCGGACGTCCGGCCGCGATCTCGGCGGTGCGGGCCAGCAGCCAGCGGCCCAGCGCGTCAAACCGGGGGCGCTCCAGGGCGGTGGGCCGACGCCCGAGGATGGAGCCCAGGCCCATGTCCAGGTTGGGAGCGTCCCACACCAGCAGCACCCGGTGGCCGGGCGCAGCGAACCCGCACCCCCCGTCGAGCGACGGGACCGCCGAGGGAGGCGACATCGCGCTAACGACATCGGGTGTTGCCATGGCGGCTTGTTCGGTCATGGTCATGGTCAGCGTCGCTCCCAGATCAGCTCGAAGACCGGGCGGCCAGCATTCCGGGCCTTCGTCTCGTACTTGGTGGTCGGCCGCGCGACCGAAATCGCCAGCGGTTGACGGTCCGTACCGACGCGACGCAGCCGGGGTTCGGCAGCTGTGGCCTCGACGATCTGTCCGGCATAACCGGCATGGTCGGTGGCGACATGCAGGATCCCGCCGGGCCGCAACCGGTCGGCGATCAGGCTGATCGCGGTGGGCTGCAGCAGGCGGCGCTTGTGGTGGCGCGTCTTGGGCCAGGGATCGGGGAAAAACACCCGGACGCCGGTCAGTGAACCCGGCGCGATCAGACGTTCGAGGACGTCGAGGGCGTGCCCGCGGATCAGCCGGACATTGCCGACGCGCTCCCGGTCGAGCGCCGACAGCAGCTGTGCCAGCCCCCTGCGATACACGTCTAGCGCGATCACGTCGACGTCTGGCTCAGATTTCGCCATCGCCAGCGTGGACGTGCCGCTGCCACAGCCGATTTCTAGAACTACTGGGGCGCTGCGGCCAAACCAGGCCGTGGTGTCCAGCCGCGCGGTCCCCCCGGCGCCCAGCGCCGCGGCTTCCGCGCCCAGCTGGGGCCATAGTCGGTCCCAGGTGTCTTTTTGAGCGCTCGAGAGGGCCGAACGGCGGGACCGGAATTCGGTGGTCCGGGGGTAGCGGCTGGCAGCACATCGCGCGCGTGGTTGGGTCTCAGGGGCCTGTGGCAGGCTGACCGATCCCGCCTCGCGCCGCGCGTGCATTGGTCCATGGTGGCTCATGCACCCATGATGTAGGTGCTCGGTGGCGCGGATTGATATCCAACAGTTGTTTTCAACCGATAACGGGTTCGGTGGGTTCTGGGCCGAGGACGGCGGCATTGCACGCCTCAGTCGGCTTTGAGCACCATCGGGAAGGGGCTCCGGTCATCGGGCAGATCATCGGGGAAACACGGGGAGATACCCTCAAGGGTTGGCGGGTCGGTGACGGGATCTTTTGCCTTGATCTGCAAGCTGTAGCTGTCCGGTGCATACCCGAAGCGGTTGGGTTTGCGGAAACCATCACGCTCGATGACGTACCAGTCCCAGCTTTTCCAGACATCGCCGGCCTTGCCGACAATGGCGACGGGATCGGTGCCGGGAGGAAGCTTGAGCTCACCGATCGTCTCGAGGTCCTTCGGCGGGGTGCCGGTGATGACGTCCTCGCACGGCGGTGTGTTGGGAACGGCATAGCCGGTGGCGTCGAGCGTGGTGCCCGCCGGCAGGGCCCGCAGCGTTTTCTTCAGATAGCCCAGGATGGTGTCTTGGGCTTGCTGCTGGCTTTTCGGGATCACGGGGCGCTGTTTCCAGCCCGGCGGCGGTGGTGGATACGATTCCATGTCTGGTCCTCCAATGATGGTTGCCCCAGAAGGAATCGGCGGGCCGAGCCTGCTGGGATGAGCACACCCGCCGGCCAGCACCACCGCCACCAGCACGACGGCAGCGGCGCGCGCCGTGATGGGATGGCTCATCGGCCTCCGATAACGTAGGGCGGCGGCTTGCCCGCGACGATGCCCCCCATGTTGTCCAGCGCCTTGTTTCCCGGGTTCCAGTAGCTGCTGTGGGGCGTCGACGCTGGGCAGCCCCAGCGGCCCGGCGGGGCCGGAGTCGGCCTGCAGGGGGATCGCGCCGAACCCGGGTGTGTCGGGCTCTGGGCCGAGGGCGGCGGCATTACAGCCTCAATCGGCTTTGAGCACCATCGGGAAGGGGCTGCGGTCATCGGGCAGATCAGCGGGGAAGCACGGGGAGACGCCAATGAGCGTCGGCGGGTCGGTGACGGGATCTTTTGCCTTGATCTGCAAGCTATAGCCGTCCGGGGCATACCCGAAGCGGTTGGGTTTGCGGAAACCCTCGCGCTCGATGACGTACCAGCCCCAGCCTTTCCAGACATCGCCGACCTTGCCGACAATGGCGACGGGATCGGTGCCGGGAGGAAGCTTGAGGTCACCGATCGTCTCGAGGTCCTTCGGCGGGGTGCCGGTGATGACGTCCTCGCACGGCGGTGTGTTGGGAACGGCATAGCCGGTGGCGTCGAGCGTGGTGCCCGCCGGCAGGGCCCGCAGCGTTTTCTTCAGATAGCCCAGGATGGTGTCTTGGGCTTGCTGCTGGCTTTTCGGGATCACGGGGCGCTGTTTCCAGCCCGGCGGCGGTGGTGGATACGATGCCATGTCTGGTCCTCCAATGATGGTTGCCCCGGTGGGGATGGGCGGGCCCAGCGGGCTTGAATGGGCGCACCCGCCGGCCAGCACCGCCGCCAGCAGGATCACGGCAGTGCGTGCCGTGATGAGATGGCTCATCGGTCTCCAGTAACGTAGGGCGGCGGCTTGCCCGCGACGATGGCCCCCATGTTGTCCAGCGCCTTGTTTCCTTGGTTCCAGTAGCTGCTATGGGCCGCCACCGACGGCAGCCCCAGTGGGCCGGCGGGGCCGGGGTCGGCCTGCAGCCGGATCGCGCCGAACCCGGGGTCGTCGGGTTCTGGCCCCAGCGTCCACTCGGTGGCGATGCCGGCCACGCCGATGATGTCGTTCTGCGCGCGCATCGCATACACCTGGGCGCCGGGATCCAGGCTCAGCTCCCCGGCGTGGCCGGCCAGCATACCCGGGCTGCCCACAGCGATCACGTTATCGGCGTCCAGGTGATGCCCGCCCGAGGCGGCCGCGCCCACCACCGTGGATCCGTAGCTGTGCCCGATCACGGTGTCGATCGAGGGTGCCCCCACATGGGAGGCGCGCTGGCCGGCTTCAAACGCATCCAGGTTGGCGGCGCCTCCGCGCGCCAGATCGGGGAACTCGGCGTGATCGAGGCTCATCGGGCGGTCATAGCCCATCCACGTCGTCACCGCCACATCGCCCGGCTTTAGGCTGTGGTTGGCGTCCCGCGCGGCGTTGTACATGGCTGCTGCTTTGGAGTCGCTTCCGTTGATCGCCAGTGTGTCTTGGCCGGTGCCGGGCACCAAGATGGCGTTACGGGTGGCGGTATCGGGGTTTCCGATGGAGATCGCGGCGTGACCCTGGTCGTCGATCAGTCCCAGGTAGCGCTTCATCCCGTCGTTGCGATTCAAATCGGCTTGCACGGCTTTGTAGCTCTCGAGGGTGTGTTTCGCCGCTGCCAGCTGAGGGATTAGGGCGCTGAGTTGGGCGGCGCTGTCGTGATCACCCATGTAGGCCTTACTCGCCAGCTCATCGGCTTGGTGTTGGAGCCGGTCAACCTCGCTTTGGGCATGCTGTTGCAGCTCCTGCAGGTGCAGCCGGTTTAGTGGTCCTTGCCCAAATGATCCGGCGGGTCCCACGGCATCCCGGGATGGTTGCCGATGTCGTGGGCGTGGCTGTAGACCTGGTCTTTTTGTTCCGGCGTCAGGCTTTGCCACCAGTCGTGGAATTTTTTGGGATCCTCAGGCGGCAGATCGCTTGGCCCGCCGTCTTTTTTCCAATGACGGTCAACTGGCTGAGCCTTCCCGGGGCCCGATTCCTCGAAGGTGAGGGTGCCCCAGCCGCTGGTGGCCTGCTTGAGCTGGCTGTTAAGCCACCGCTCGTTGCCGACCAGCTGAGCGACGCGGTGGCGGATGTAATCCGAGTGCGCGGCGCCGATCCCCAGACGCTGCTGGTAGTCGGCGCGGGTGGCGCACCGGCGGGTGTCGGTGACGCTGTAGTCCTCCTGGACCACAAAACCGTCGCGCTCGGCGTCATCAACCGCGTCCAAGACCGCCCGCCGGCCGGCCTCGAGCATGTCTTGGCCGTTGCGGGCGATGACCGCGGCATCGGCGACGCTCCACAAAAACGGGCGCGCCCGAAACACATCCGTCTCGGCCTGGGTGATCGCGGCGTCGGCGGCCTCACCCTCCCACTCCACACCCCCGGGGGCGCGCACCTCGCGGGCTAGCCGCTGCAGCGCTGCCTCCACCCCGGCGATGCGCTCACACCAGTCGGCGAAGCGCCCCAGGTGATCGAATGTCGAGGCCTTCAGCTCCGAGAGCGTGGGCCAGCCCCCCGGCACACCGGCCATCAGCTCACCAGCCCGCGAAACCGGGCCGCGCCGTCGTCATCGGTGGCGGTGTAGGCGGTGCCCGCCGCGTGATAGTCAGCCCCGCGCGTGGCGATGCGCTGCCTTATGGCCACCACGTCTTTGCCCGCCGCCGCCGCGGCGATATTTATGGTGCCGGTGTTGGATTGCCACGGCCAAGCGGCGACCGCCATGGGCGCGCCAGCCGCGGCCAGCTCGCCGCCGATCTTCTCGCATTCGTCGCCCAGCTGGTGCAGACCGGCTGCTAGCACCCTCAGTTGCCGGCCAGGGGTGTCGGCCGCCATGCATCGATGGTAGCCAGCCTGGATACGATGCGAGGGCCAAGCCCACGGACGTGGTGTATGAGGACGGCCACCCCGAGGACCTCGCGGGAGCCCTCGGCGTGGACGCCGGTGGCGATCAGGGTGTGCACCCCGATCACGCACCCGTTCTCGCGGACCCCAGCAGGTAGCAGGTGGCCACCACGCTGGTCAGCGCCCGCTCGGCGCGTGCGCGGCGCGCCAACGGCCACTCCGGGAAATAGCTGCCTTGCCGCAGCGTGGGGATCGCCAGCTCGATCGTGCCGGCGCGGGTGTCGAAATCGCGGTGCCGATAGCCGTCACGCGATTCGCGGCTCGGATCGTTCGCGTCACAGGTTGCGATCGGTGCCTTGGGCGGTGCCGGCGGGAATATCCTCAGCAACCGAGTTCCGCGGCCAAACCACATGGCCCGGGTAACCGTCTGAATCGTGCTGTCGCACGGGTCCGTCAAGCACAGCTGGCCCGGCGATATTGGCCGAAGCTTTTGGTGGAGCCACGGGGAATCGAACCCCGATTTGAGCCTTGCAAAGGCCCCGTTCTACCGTTGAACTATGACCCCGTCGCGGGCATGACCGTGACAGCGTCCCTGCAGGTCAAGCCCCCTTTCCCCTCCCCCTCCTCCAGATAACGAGCGATAACGGCTACGGTGGCTCGCGTCTCGCGGGCATCGGTGACACCATGCGGGTACGGCTTACCCGGGCGGGCCGGGGGCGGTCCCCGCGGCAGCCGGGGAAGCCGGGCCGACGAAGCGGGGTGGCGGGATGCGACATGCGTGAACAGGGACACCAGATTTTCGTCAACGAACTGAACCGGTTCGCTGCCGACGCCGCCGATCCGCGGGTGGCCGCGATCGCCCGTCGGGTCGCCGCGCCGCTGCGGGTCAGGGTGTCGGGGCGTCGCGGAGTTGGCCGTGGCACCGTGGCTCACGCCCTCGACCGCGCGGGGTCCCCTCGCGGGATCACCGTGACCTCAGCGTCCTGCGCCGCGGACGTGGAGGTGGACGTGGAGGTGTACGTCATCGCGGAGGTGGTCAAACCCGAGGACCGCGACGCGATCGCCGCGGCGTGTCAGCCGGTGCTGGTGGTGCTGAACAAGGCGGATTTGACCGCTCCGCCGTCCGGCCGGGCGCCGGACCCGATCGCGGCGGCCGGCAACGCCTGCGGCCGTTTTTCGGTGCTCACCGGAGCGCCGACGGAGCCGATGGCCGGGTTACTCGCCGTCGCCGTGCTCGACGACCTGCTCGATGACGCGGCGTGGGAAGCGCTGCGAACCCTCGCCCGGAGCCTCGACTCGGATTCACCGGATGCCGGGGTGGCGGGCCGGCATCCCGTGCCCGCCGAGGTGTGGCGGCGGCTGGTGGGCACCCTCGACGTGTTCGGCATCACGCTGGCGGTCGCCGCGGTGCAACAGGGCCGGGCGGATCACGAGGTGTGCGCCCTCTTGCGCCGCGTCAGCCGTGTTGACGCCGTCGCCGAGCGGGTCACCGACCTCGGCGCAGAAGCGCGCTACCTGAGGATTGTCGATGCAGTCGCCGAACTGGAGGCGCTGGCCGTCGCCGACGGCCGGCTCCGGGAGTTGCTGTCCGGCGACGCTCTGGTGATCGCCCGGATGGCCGCCGCGCAGCGGGTCGTGGCCGGGACCGGCCCGCAGGCGGGCCAGTCCGGCGAGCCGGCCGGGAACCTGCTGCGCGCGGTGCGCTGGGAGCGCTACAGCCGGGCGGCGGTGAGCGCCGTGCAGCGGTCTTGCGGTCGGGATATCGTGCGGGGATCGCTGCGGCTGTGGTCGCGTTCCGGCGGGTCGCTTCGGCCCTCCGCTGGTTTCACCGTCGGCGGATCCGAGGACTCGCCATGAGCGATGCGGCCCCCGATGACCCGGTCGCCGAGGTCGACGCGCTGGTGTCCGCGATCAGGCCCCGGCTGGCGGCACCGACCATCCGCCATCGTGACCTCGTGCTGGTGACGGGCCCGTGGCTGGCCGGGGTCAGCAGCGTGGTCGCGGCGCTCCGTGAGCGGCTGCCCCGGTGTGTCTTCGTCGAGTCGAATGCCCTGGCACCCGGTGACGCGCCACGGGCGGTGGTCTTCGTCGTCTCGGCGGCCGCCGTCCTGACCGGGTCGGACTGTGTGGTGCTCGACGCCGCCGCCGCCAACACCGATGTGGTGATCGGGGCGGTGTCCAAGATCGACGTGCACCGTAAGTGGCGCGACACCCTCGCCGTTGACCGCGAACTCCTGGCGGCGCACGCACCGCGTTACGCCACGGTGCCCTGGGTCGGGGTGGCGGCCGCACCCGCTGTCGGCGAACCCCAAGTCGATGATCTGGTCGCCGTGCTCGAAGAGCAGCTCGCCGATCCGGGTTGTGAGCGGCGAAACAGGCTGCGAGCGTGGGAATCCCGACTGCAGGCAATCGCCCTTCGCTATCACCGCGACGCCGAGGGCGCCGAGCGGCGGGCGCGGGTCGACGCACTGCGCGAACAACGCAACGCCATCCTGCGGCAACGGCGGCTCTCCAAATCCGAACGCACCGCCGCGCTGCGCGGTCAGATTCAGCAAGCGCGGGTCCAGCTGTCGTATTTCGCGCGCAACCGGTGCGCGTCGGTGCGCTCTGAGCTGCAAGAGGACGCGTCCGGTCTCACCCGAAGGACACTGCCGGAGTTCGCCGGCTACGCGCGCGGCCGGATGCAGACCGTGGTCACCGAGGTCGACGACGGAGTCAGCGCTCACCTGACCGATGTGGTGCGGGCGCTGAACCTGCCGGTGGACGTGCCTTCCGGCGGGGAGCCACCGCAGCTCGACATCGCGGACCCGCCGTTGAAATCGCGGCGGCTGGAGGCCCGGCTGACCATGGTGCTGGGTGCCGGTTTCGGGCTCGGGGTCGCGCTGACCCTGACTCGGCTGGTAGCCAACCTGGCCCCCGGGCTGGCGGCCGCGGGGATCGTCGGGTGTATGGCGATCGGGCTGGCGGTCACGGTCTGGGTGGTGGGTATTCGGGGGCTGCTGCAGGACCGAGCGGTGCTGGACCGGTGGGTGGGCGAAGCCGTCGGGTCGCTGCGCTCGGCGGCCGAACAGCTCGTCGCGACCCGGGTGCTGGCCGCCGAGACGGCGCTGAGCGCGGCCCTGGGCGCACAGGAGGAGGCCGAGAACACCCGGGTTGCCGGGCAGATCAGGGCGATCGACAGCGAGTTGCGCAAACTGGCTATCGCGGCGGCGCGGGCTGCGACTTTACGCGACCGGGAGATGCCGACATTGCAGGCCGCGCTGGATGCGGTGCGGGCGGAGTTGGCCGGATCGAACCAACCCGACACCGACCAAGCCGACACCGCGGTGCCGGCAAAATCGCGGGGCAACACCGGCGGCGAGGACGGTCGGTTGGCCGCGACGAGCGCGAACGATAACAGCGATAACGGCTCAAAATCGTTCCCGTGAGCCGGCCGATACCAGCGATACCAGACCCGAGCATTCCCGATTACCGACCCGCGATAGCCTGTAACAAGGCCATCGTAAAAGCCGTGTGGGCAAAAAGCGTGCACAACGATGCCGACGCCGCGATGAAACCGAGTAGGAGAGATTGATGACGTCAGCGACCATTCCCGGGCTGGATAGCGCACCGACAAATCACCAGGGGCTGTTGTCTTGGGTGGAAGAGGTGGCCGAACTCACCCAGCCCGACCGAGTGGCCTTCGCCGACGGTTCCGACGAGGAGTGGCAGCGGCTGTGCGAGCACCTGGTCGAAGTGGGCACGTTCACACGGCTTAACGACAAGGAATACCCCAACTCCTATCTCGCGCTTTCCGATCCCTCGGATGTGGCGCGAGTCGAAGCCCGCACATTCATTTGTTCTGAGCGGGAGATCGACGCCGGACCGACTAATAACTGGATGGACCCTCAGGAAATGCGGTCCATCTTGACGGAGTTGTACCGCGGATGCATGCGTGGCCGCACAATGTGGGTGGTGCCGTTTTGCATGGGCCCGCTCGGTGCCGAGGATCCCAAACTGGGTGTGGAAATCACCGACTCCGAATACGTTGTCGTCTCGATGAAGATTATGACCAGGATGGGAACACCGGCCCTGGAGAAGATCGGCGATAACGGGTTTTTCGTCAAGGCGCTGCATTCCGTCGGCGCCCCGCTGCAGCCGGGCCAAAAAGACGTGCCGTGGCCGTGCAACGACACCAAGTACATCACCCATTTCCCCGAAACCCGCGAGATCTGGAGCTACGGCTCCGGCTACGGCGGCAACGCGCTGCTGGGCAAGAAGTGTTACTCGCTGCGCATCGCGTCGGTGATGGCCCGCGACGAGGGCTGGCTGGCCGAGCACATGTTGATCCTCAAACTGATCTCCCCCGAGAACAAGGTGTATTACATCGCGGCGGCCTTCCCGTCGGCGTGCGGCAAGACCAACCTGGCGATGATCCAGCCGACGATCCCGGGCTGGCGCGCCGAAACCCTGGGCGATGACATCGCCTGGATGCGGTTCGGCAAAGACGGCCGACTGTACGCGGTCAATCCGGAGGCCGGGTTTTTCGGGGTGGCGCCGGGTACTAACTGGAAGTCCAATCCCAACGCGATGCGCACCATCACCGCGGGAAACACGGTGTTCACCAACGTCGCGCTCACCGACGACGGCGAGGTGTGGTGGGAAGGCCTGGAAGGCGACCCGCAGCACCTCATCGACTGGCGGGGTAATGACTGGTATTTCCGGGAGACGGAAACCACTGCCGCCCACCCGAACTCACGCTACTGTACGCCGATGTCGCAATGCCCGATCTTGGCGCCCGAGTGGGATGATCCGCAGGGCGTGCCGATTTCGGCGATCTTGTTCGGGGGTCGCCGCAAAACCACCGTGCCGCTGGTCACTCAGGCCCGTGACTGGCATCACGGGGTGTTCATCGGCGCCACCCTGGGCAGCGAGCAGACCGCTGCGGCCGAAGGCAAGGTCGGCACCGTGCGGCGCGACCCGATGGCCATGCGCCCGTTCTGCGGCTACAACATCGGTGACTACTTTCAGCACTGGATCGACATCGGGAAGAACTCCGACGAGTCCAAGCTGCCGAAGGTGTTTTTTGTCAACTGGTTCCGCCGCGGTGACGACGGGCGCTTCCTGTGGCCCGGATTCGGTGAGAACAGTCGCGTGCTGAAATGGGTCGTCGACCGGATTGAGCACCGGGCCGGTGGCACCACGACGCCCATCGGCATCGTTCCCGCCGTGGGGGATTTAGATCTCGACGGGCTGGATATCGACCCCGCTGATGTCGCGGAGGCGCTTGAGGTCGACCGCGACGAGTGGCGCCGGGAATTGCCGCTGATCGAGGAGTGGCTGGAGTTCGTTGGCGAAAGGCTGCCCACCGGTGTGCGAGACGAATTCGAAGCGCTTAAACAACGGCTCGCGTAGTCACCGCGGTCAGACATCCTGACGTCGGCACCGCTACTTCACCGGAGTCCGCAGCGGCTATCACCTGACATCTGACCCGTTAAAGTTAGACGGCTCGAGGAGCCGGAAGCCCGCGCGAGGCGCAGCTGCCGCGCACCGATACCGGACTGCTGTTCAAAGGCGGGCCTGGGACGATTCCCCGAGCGGGTGGCACCGTGAACGTGACGCCGCGGACCGGACGGTGGTGCACAACGTATTTTGCCCTCATGAGCACGAGCATCGTGGCAACGATGCGGTTGGGTGAGGACTGGTCGATGCCGTGCGGTCCGGCGAGTCGCTAGGAGGCACCGCTGTCGATTGCGGCCGGGCTTAGCGCCTCGATCTGGCGCGCGATTTCGACCGCGTGATCGCCGAGCCGTTCCAGCACCCGCGCGATCAAACCCATTTCCAGGAGAACCGGCCGTCGGATATCGGCCGAAGCCAACTCGGCGCTCAGGCTGGCATGAAGCTCGTCGAGTTCGTCGTCGTCTTCCTCGGTGTCGTCGGCGATCTCGGCGGAGCCGCTCAAATAGACCGCTGCGACCCGTTGCCACATCTGCGCAGCGGCATCGATCAGTTCACTGATCAGGCAGCGCACCCGGTCGGGAAGCTCGCCCGCCAGCCCGGTGAGGCCTCTTCGAGCCAGTTGTGCGGCCTGCTCATGCGCACCGGCCAACTCCGGCAAGATCCGAAACACCGTCAGCAGAAACCTCAGCTCCCCCGCGAAAACCGGGGCCTGGCGAATGAACTGGCCCATCACCAGGTGCTCGACCTGCTCGTAGGAGTCCTCGATGTCGCGTTCGCCGGCTTCCACCGCATCGGCGGCCTCCTCATCAGCCTCCAGGAACGCCGCACCCGCGTTGCGTATGTCCCGTTCGACCAGCGCGATCATCTGCTGGATCGCCGCGTCGATGTCTTTGTGGCGTTGGTAATACTGCACCTGCAACTCGGTCACGGGACGAACCATATCGCCTTGTCGGCGTGAGCGCGCGAACGATCTCGCTCAATCCCTGGAACCGTTGCCTGCCATACCTCTCCCGTTCACCGGCTGGCTATGTCGCATCCACCATTGCTGGAGTGATTCCGTGTCAGCCGAGGGGCGCCCAGTGCCCGCGGCCAGCGTCGGATCGACGATGACTGTGCGCGGTGCTCGATCGGGACACACCGGTGCACAAGCGCACCAGGTCTCGGTAAGCGCAGCGCGCTAGCCGTCGAGTATGCCGTGCTCACGAAAGAACCGCACGATCGCGTCGATCATCGCGGGGCCCTCGAGCAGTTGAGGACTGTTGTGGTCCGCTCCCGGAACGAGCACGAATTGCTTTGGTCCGCAAGCAGCATCGTAGAGCCGTCGGCTGAGTTCGGCAGGGACCAGGGTGTCGCGGTCGCCGGCGATCACCAGCAGCGGCACGGTCAGCCCGGCGATCCGGTCGATCGACGGATACCGATCGGTCAGCATTGCCGCGACCGGTAGCCACGGGTAGTGCAACCGCCCGACGTCGGTCAGCGAGGTGAACGGCGAGCGCAGCACCAGCGCGGCGGGTGGCGCCTCGAGTGCCAGCCGGACCACCACCGCCGTCCCCAGCGACTCACCGAAGTAGACGATGCGGTCGGGGTCGACGTCCGCGCGAGCGGCCAGGAATGCCCGCGCGGCTCGAGCGTCGGCGGCCAGCCCGTGCTCCGAGGGACGGCCGGGGTTGCCGCCGTAGCCGCGATAGTCGAACAGCAGCACCGACAAACCCGCTCTGTGCAGGGCGACGGCCAGCGGTGCGCGCATCATTCGGTCGCCCGCGTTACCGTTGCAGACCAACACCGCCGGCCCGCCACGGCGGGCCGGCAAAAACCAAGCGCCCAGCCGGATTTCGTCTTGGGTTTGCAGCACGACGTCTTGGCCGCCGGGCAACACGCCGGTGACGGTGGGCACCGGCGCGCGCGACGGAAAGTAGATCAACCGGCGTTGCAGCGATGCCAGCAGCGGGACGTCAATCATGAAGCGACGCAATTGCGAACCTGCCCAGATTCGCTCGCCGGTCGATCGTTGCCCCGCGCTCCGGAGGTGCTGATCATCATGGCCGACAACATCAGCCGCACCGCTTCCAGCTGCGTCAACAGCACCGACTTTTGCCGGGTCGTCAGCGCATGTAGCGGCAGCACGGCGATGCGATCCAGCACAGCATCGAGGTCGTCGATCGCGGCAGGGGCCTTCTTCGCTTCATTGGTAGTCATGGGGGAACGCTATCCCTCGGCACCGACATTTCGGCGAGCCGATAACTCCAACCATCCCCGGGCCCCGGGGGAGCGGTCGCTTAACGGCGCCTACGGCCCGCCGTCGTCTTATCCCCGTGCAGCAGTTTCTCGGGGTGGTGGTAGTGCTTGGTGCGGGCCCGGCCGTGGTCGAGCTCGGCTCGGGGGGTCGGCATAGCCCGGCGGCGGGGTGTCTCGGGGGTCTTAGCCGAGCGGACCGGCTGGCCCGCATCGCACATCGCATGCCTGCCGGAACCCTTAGTTAGACGCCGCCGCGGGCGACCAGCTGCCCGGCGATGACGTTGCGCTGGATCTCGTTGGTGCCCTCCCCGACGATCATCAGGGGCGCGTCGCGGAAGTAGCGTTCGACGTCGTATTCGGTGGAGTAGCCGTAGCCCCCGTGGATCCGCACCGCGTTCAAGGCGATCTCCATCGCCACCTCGGAGGCGAACAGCTTAGCCATCCCGGCCTCCATGTCGCAGCGCTCACCGCTGTCATAGCGCTCGGCGGCATAGCGGGTCAGCTGACGCGCGGCGGTGAGCTTGGTCGCCATGTCCGCCAGGTAGTTGCCGACGGCCTGATGCTTCCAGATCGGCCGGCCGAAGCTCTCCCGCTGCCGGGCATACGCGAGCGCGTCCTCCAATGCCGCGGTCGCGACCCCCAAAGCCCGCGCCGCCACCTGGATGCGACCGGTCTCCAGACCCTTCATCATCTGTGCGAAGCCCCGGCCGGGCACCCCACCCAGGATCGCCGACCGGGGCGCCCGGAAACCGTCGAACGACAGCTCGCAGGCTTCCACACCCTTGTATCCCAGCTTCGGCAGATCCCGTGACACCGTCAGGCCGGGCCCGGGCTCGGCCAACAGCACCGAGATGCCCGTATGGCGTGGCGTGGCCGTCGGATCGGTCTTGCACAGCAGTGCGATCAGCCCGGAGTGCCGGGCGTTGGAAATCCAGGTCTTAGACCCGTGGACCACCAGCTCATCCCCGTCCGGCAACGCTGTGGTCGACATGTTCTGCAGGTCTGAGCCGCCGCCGGGTTCGGTCAACGCCATGGTGGCCCGCAGCTCACCGGTGGCCATCCCCGGCAGATAGCGCCGCTTTTGGTCCTCGGTGCCGAACAGCCCGAGCAGCCTGGCGACGACGGTGTGTCCGCCCATCGCGCCGGCCAGGCTCATCCAGCCCCGCGCCAGCTCCTGGGTGACCAGCACATAGCACGGCATCGACACCGGTGACCCGCCGTACTCCTCGGCGATGGCCAGCCCGAAAATGCCGATGCGTTTCATCTGCTCGATCCACGCCTCGGGGTAGGTGTTGGCGTGTTCGAGTTCACGCACGCTCGGCTTCACGTCCCGCTCGATGAAAGCCCGTACGGTTGCGACCAGCATGGCTTCTTCGTCGGGCAATCCGTTGCTCACCACTGCCACCTCCAAACCAGGGCCGTGTTGACCCGCCGTTCAAAAGACTGCCAGCATGTGGCGTTGTGACTTCCGATGGTGGGCAGGCCGGGGTGCTCGTGGGCGGGCCCTACTTCGACGACCTCTCGGTGGGCCAGGTGTTCGATTCGGCGCCGGCGATGACGCTGACCTCCGGGCTGGCCGCGGCGCACCAGGCGATTGTGGGGGATCGACTGCGCCTGGCCCTGGACGCCGATCTGGCCGCCGCGGTGACCGGCGCGCCGGCGGCGCTCGCACATCCGGCGCTGGTGTGTGATGTGGCGATCGGGCAGAGCACCGTGGTCACCCAGCGAGTCAAGGCCAACCTGTTTTACCGGGGGCTGGTGTTTCACCGGTTCCCGGTGATCGGCGACACGCTTTACACCCGCACCGAGGTGGTCGGGCTGCGCGCCAACAGGCTCAGGCCGGGCCGCGCGCCGACGGGCCTGGCAGCGCTGCGGATGACCACCATCGACCAGGCTGACCGGTTGGTGCTCGACTTCTACCGCTGCGCGATGCTGCCCGCCAGTCCCGGCTGGCGCCCCGATGACACGGCGCCCGGCGACGATCTGTCCACCATCGGCGCCGGCGCCGCGGCGCCGGCGTCCGACCCCGCCGCCGACTGGGATGGCCGGGCGTTTCGGGCGCGGGTCCCGGGCCCGCATTTCGACGCGAGCAGCGCCGGCACCGTGTGGCGCAGCACCGCCGATGTGGTTTCCGGCGCGCCGGAGCTCGCCCGTCTTACCCTGAACATCGCTGCCACCCATCACGATTTGCGGGTCGGCGGGCGCCGCCTGGTGTACGGCGGGCACACCATCGGGCTGGCGCTGGCTCAGACCACCCGGCTGCTGCCGAACCTGGCCACGGTGCTGGGCTGGCGGTCCTGCGACCACACCGGCCCGGTGCACGAGGGCGACACCCTCTATAGCGAGCTGCACGTCGAGTCGGCCGAGCCGACCTCCCGGGGCGGCGTGTTGGAGCTCCGGTCGTTGGTCTACGCGGTCGGCGAGTCCCAGGACCAGCCCGACCGACAGGTGCTGGACTGGCATTTCACCGCGCTGCAGTTCTAAGGCGAAGGTGCGCGCGCCCAGCGCGTTAGGCCCACGACAATCGGCACACCAGGAGGAGGCTCAGCTCAGTCGGTCGGCAGCGCCTTGGCGTCGGGTGCCGAGTGCTTCCGACGACGACCGGTGGCCCGAGCACGGCGGGGACGCGGAATCGTTCTCGGCCGCTTGGGATCCCACCAGGTAGAGAAGCCGCTTGAACTCACGGCGCTCGGCCGGTGTCAGGGGAGCCAGCAGGCGCTCGTCGGCGGCACGCACCGCCGTCTCGGCGCGTTTCAGCAGGGCTCTGCCCTTGCCGGTCAGTCGGGCCGGCAGCGCCCGCCCCGACGACACCCCGGACGGCCGGGTTACCGCGCCGATGTCTTGCAGCCCCCGCAGCACCAGGTTCATCGCCTGCGGTGAGACATTGGTGCTACGGGCCAGCTCGGCGTTGGACTGCCCGGGCGCCAGGGCCAGGATCCGCAAACACACGAACTCCGGCAGCCCGAGCCCCACCGGCCCCAGCTCCGCGGTCATTTGGGGTCGCAGCACCGACATCACCCGGTACAGCAGGTAACCAAGCGGCTGATCCTGGAAATCGCTCATGTCAAACATCTTGACATATATCAACCATATTGATAGGCAAGACGCCATGACTGAGGTCTTCGATTTCGATTCGGTGTACCGCGGTGAATCCACCCAAATCGGGGTGGGGGAGCGCCCTCCGTGGAGCCTGGGCGAACCCCAACCGGAGTTGGCCGCGCTCGTCGAGCGGGGCAAGTTTCACGGCGACGTGCTCGATGTCGGCTGCGGGGAAGCCGCCCTCTCGCTTCATCTCGCCGAACGCGGCTACACCACCGTCGGGCTGGACTCATCACCCGCCGCCATCGACCTGGCCCGCCGCGAGGCGGCGAGACGCGGCCTGCGCAACGCCCGTTTCGAAGTGGCCGACGTCAGCTCGTTCACCGGATATGACGGTCGGTTCGGCACCATCGTCGACAGCACCCTGTTCCACTCCATCCCGGTCGAGGCCCGCGAGGGATACCAGCAATCGATTGTCCGTGCCGCCGCACCGGGCGCGTCCTACTTCGTGCTGGTCTTCGACAAGGCTGCCGTGCCGGAAGGTCCGCCGTTTGCGGTCACCGAAGACGAACTGCGTCGCGTGGTGTCCCGGTACTGGGTGATCGACGAGATCAAGCCCGCCCGCATCTATGCGAAATTGCCCGAGGGCTTCGCGGCCGGGCCGGGCGCACCCCAGATCCGGTTCGACGACGAACCGAACGGCCGAAAGTCGGCTGCCGCCTGGCTGTTATCGGCACATCTGGGTTGACCTGCGGCTCGGCGAGCACCGCAAGGCAGCATCAAGATTAGATCAACTAGCTTGACCTATATCAACTATCTTGACTAGCCTGGGTGGTGGTTTCCGGTGATCGGTTGCCGCCACTGCTGGGGGCTACTGCTCAGGATGCTCAGGAAAGGAAGGCAGTTATGGTTTACGGTGGATTTTCCGGGGGGCCCGGTTTCGGCGGGCCGGGTTTCGGCGGTCTCGGCTTTGACGGACCTGGTTTCGGGGGGTTCGGCCCCGGCTGGGGGTTCGCTGGGCCCGGTTTCGGCGCCAAAGGGCCCGGTTTCGGCGGGCCGGGTTTCGGCGGACCCGGTTTTGGGCGGGGGTTCGGCAAGCCACGCTTTCTCAAGCGCGCGGCGTTCGGCACCCTGGCACTCTTGCTCGACGGCCCGGCCGATGCCGCACAGATCGTGCAGCGCACCACCGAGGCGACCGACGGCGCATTTACCCCGCCGCGGGAACTCGTCGAGCTCGCCATCGGGGTGCTCGCGGGCCGCGGCCTGGTGAGCGTCGACAATGGCGTGGCGTCCCTGACCGAGCTCGGCAAAAACCTGTTGGCCTGGCGGGGTATCAGCAGCGAGACCACCCACGCCTTTTTCGCGCGAGCGGCCCAGTTCGGCGATGTCATCAAGATCCGCTGGGGGCTTTTCGAACTCGCCGGTCTGGCGCGCAAGATCGTGTGGTCTGGCACCGACGAGCAGAAGGCAAAGCTCGCCGACGCCAGGGCCAAGGTCTTGGCGGCGATCACCGAGGCCAATAAGTCGCTGCACGGCGCGCTCGCGGAGACCTGAGCGCACCCGGTCGGCGCGACCCGGCGCGACCCGGCAGGTGTGCCTGTTGGCGGGCGATCTGAGAATCTACCCAGATCGGCTCGACGACAGGATGACGACATGCAGCTGCTCTTGGTCCGGCACGCCCTACCGCTGCGTAGCGATCACGGCCGGGGCTCCGACCCGGAGCTGTCCGACGAGGGGCTGGCACAAACCGCGCGGTTACCGCAGGCCCTGGCCAGATACCCCATCGCCCGGGTGGTCAGCAGCCCGCAGCGCCGCGCGATCCAGACCGCGGCACCGGTTGCGGCGGCTCGCGGCCTGCCCGTCGAGGTTGATGAGCGGTTCGCCGAATATGACCGCGATTTACCGGTGTATATCCCCGTCGAGCAGATTCGCGCCGAGCACCCAGAGCAGTGGGCGCGCCTGGCGGCCGGGCAGTTACCCAGCTCGGTCGATGAAGACGTCTTCCGGGCCCGGGTCCGGGCGGGTCTCGAGGACGTTGTCGGCGCAGCCGATCATCTGGACACCGTGGCGGTGTTCAGCCACGGCGGGGTAATCAACGTGGTGCTGCACGAAATCCTGGGAACCAAGCGGCTGCTGTCCTTTCCCATCGACTATGCGTCGGTGACCCGGTTGCTGTTCTCCCGTGCCGCCACGGCCAGCGTGGTGTCGGTCAACTGCACCGAACACGTCTGGGACCTATTGCCGCGGAGCCGTCGGCACGGCGACGCTGATGCCCGGCCGTGACGCGGGCACCGGCGATCGCCAGGGCAGGTTGACGCCACCGCTGCAACCGCGTGCCTAACGCCGGGCGGCAGCGCCCTTTTTGGCCGCCCGGCGCAGCTGATAGATCCGCGCAGTACCGACCAGCACGGTGATCAGCCCACCGCCCACCGCCGCGAGCAGGATAGCCACCCCGAGCGGCAGGCTCCAATGCCAGCCCAGAAAGGTGAACGGCGCCGACGCGGGGTTTTGGGTGATGAAGATCAGGAGCACGATCAGGATCAAGAACCCCACGGCCAGCGACGTCCACACGGCGCCCGTGCGGGTGAACGTGACCGTCGGGCTTGGTGCCGCGTCGTGTTCCGCAGCGGGCGGCGCGGTGCTGTCCGGCTGATCGGACGGGGCAGGGGGATTGCTGCTCATAGTGTCATCTTTGCCCTTTCCTGCGGCGAAGGTAACCCAACAAGAGGGTCGTCGCCGGCCCGGGAGCCGTAGCCTACGGTAGACCCGTGAACGCAGCCTCCTCCGATTCGGCGCAGCGCGTCTGGCCGGCGATTTTGACCTGGCGGGCACCCGACAGCTCGCGCATGGAACAAGTGCGGGTGCAGTTGTCGGGGAACCGGATCAAGGCCAACGGCCAGATTGTGGCCGCCGCCACCAAAACACAGCCGGCGTTCAGCGCCTACTACGACGTGCAGACCGACGAGACCGGCGCCACCAAGCGAATTGGGTTGACCGTCACACTGGCCGAGCGGGAACGCCAGCTCTCCATCGCCCGCGACGAGGAGAACATGTGGTTGCTGACAGACCATCGGGGTGAGTCGCGCGCCGCCTATGACGGTGCCCTGGACATCGACGTGGTCTTCAGTCCCTTCTTCAACGCCCTGGCGATTCGCCGCACCGGCCTGCATGAGCGGGCGGGCTCGATCACGGTGCCGCTGGTTTACGTGTACCTGCCGGACATGGCCGTCACCGCGGCCACCGTGAGCTACCGCAGCGTGGGCCCGGGCAATCCGCAGTCGATCACGGTGAAATCGCCGGTCGCGGACACCACCGTGCTCGCCGATGCCGACGGATTCATCGTGAACTATCCAGGCTTGGCAGAGCGGATCTGATCACCCCGCCGGCCCGGCCCGCGGCCGCCAGCTCCTCGCGCCAGTTGGGCGCACCGATGACCACGGTGATGATGTCGGTCCGTGGGAAGCTGTGGTAGCGGGTTCGCGCGGCATGGCCCGCTTCGACAAGCTCTGCGAGCGAGCCGTTTCCGGCCAGCGAATCACGGGCATGGCGCAGCAGCCCGATGACCCGATCGAGTTTCGGCAGCAGTTGCGCGGCGTTGCCTTCACACATCGCCCGTACCAGATCGGGTGGGCTGGCCGCGACCCGGGTGCCGTCGCGGAAAGATCCGGCGGCCAGCGCGAAGGCCAGCGGTACCTCGGCCGCGGTGATGGCCAGCGCCTCGGCCAGCAGGTGCGGCAGGTGCGAGATGGCGGCTGCGGCCGCGTCGTGCTCGTCGGATCGGGCCGGCACCACCAGCGCCCCGCAATCCAGCGCCAAGGTCATCACCATCGACCACACGGCGGCGTCAACGTGATCATCCACACTGAGCACCCAGGGAGCTCCGGAGAACAATCCGGCGTGCCCGGCCGACCAACCCGAGTGCGCGGTGCCCGCCATCGGGTGACCGCCGACAAACCGGGCTTGCAAACCGGCGGCGACGACCTCCTTGAGTACCGGGGTTTTGACGCTGGTGACGTCCGTCAGCGGACAGTCGGGGGCCGACTCGCGGACACGCGCGAGCATGGCCGGCACCGCCGGCATCGGAACCGCGAGCACGATCAGCGCTCCGCTGCGGGCGGCGCGGAGCAGGGCCTCGCCGATGTCCGTGGTGGCATCAAAGCCGTCGGATCGGGCCGCCTGGGCGCCTTCCACCGAGCGGTTGTAGCCGAAGACCTCTCGGCCCGCCGCGGCGGCGGCCCGCATGATGGAGCCGCCGATCAGACCCAACCCGAGTACGCACACCGGTGTCCTGGCCACCCTGTAAGGTTGGCACATTTGCCGACGGTATCCGGCTGCAAGGCGGTGTGAGGCCTTCCCCTCGGGGACGATTCGGCCCGGGCAACGGGTCGGTGAGGAGGCGGGCATTGCGCGTCCCGCTGCGCATTTCGAAACCCTGGATCTGCTGGTCAAGAGGACTGGTCAGCGACTAGCGTTGCGCGCATGGGAGCACAGGGTGTCTCCGCGCGCGCCGACAAGCCCGATGGCTTCGGCGTCGCCGTCGTGCGGGAAGAGGGGAAGTGGCGGTGTTTCCCGATGCGGCCCGCGGCGCTGACGAGTCTCGCCGCCGCCGAAACAGAGCTACGTGAACTACGCAGCGCGGGAGCGGTTTTCGGCCTTCTTGACATCGACGACGAATTCTTCGTGATCGTGCGCCCCGGGCCCTCGGGAACCCGGTTGCTGCTATCGGACGCCACCGCTGCGCTGGACTACGACATTGCCGCCGAGGTCCTAGAGAACCTCGACGCCGACATCGATCCCGAGGATCTCGAGGACGCCGAGCCGTTCGAGGAAGGCGATTTGGGGTTGTTGTCCGACGTCGGGCTGCCCGAGGCCGTGCTGGGCGTCATCTTAGACGAGACCGACCTGTACGCCGATGAGCAGCTCGGCCGGATAGCGAGGGAAATGGGGTTTGCCGAGGAACTGTCGGCGGTGCTTGAGCGTCTCGGTCGGTGATCGACGACGAAGAGCTGATCCGGGCAGCCTTGGCGGTGGCCGCTACGGCCGGGCCGCGCGACGTGCCGGTGGGTGCGGTGGTGGTGGGCCCCGATGGCAGCGAACTCGCCCGAGCGGTCAACGCCCGGGAAGCCCTCGGCGACCCCACCGCGCACGCCGAGATCCTGGCGTTGCGGGCGGCGGCACGGGCGCTCGGGGACGGTTGGCGGCTGACGGGAACCACCCTGGCGGTCACCGTCGAGCCGTGCACGATGTGCGCGGGTGCGCTGGTGTTGGCACGGGTCGCGCGACTGGTGTTCGGCGCCTGGGAACCCAAGACGGGCGCGGTGGGCTCGCTGTGGGATGTGGTGCGTGATCGCCGGCTCAATCACCGCCCGGCCGTGCGGGGCGGGGTCTTGGCCGATGAGTGCGCCGCGCCGCTGGAGGAATTCTTCGCCCGCCAGCGGGTGCGGTAAGCGGCGTGCGGTTCGGTAAGCTGCTCGGCGGTGGTGTGTCCGAGCGGCCTAAGGAGCACGCCTCGAAAGCGTGTGACGGGTAACCCCGTCCGAGGGTTCAAATCCCTCCGCCACCGCTATGATGGCCGCCGTGCCGGGTGGATGCGCGGGGGCACTGCCGGGGGACACCAGTGGGCACTATGCCCGGCTGGCGTGCGTCTACGACCGGCACTGGGCCTGCAGCTCGGCGTTCCTCGACTGGATGAACGGGCTGATCGTGGAGTACCTACAGCCGGTGGCGTCCTCGCAGGTCGTCGATGTGGGTTGTGGAACCGGCCTTTACTGCCGCGGGCTCGGCGACGTCGCCGCGCGGGTTATCTGTGTCGATCCCTGCGCGGACATGCTCGCACAGCTGCCCGAGAAAGCCGCCTACGTTCCGGTGCAGGCAACGGCCGAAGACCTGGCCGCAGGCCGCGCGACGCTGCCGGTGCACCCGGTGAACCGCTTGCTGATCAAGGAGGCGGTGCACCACTTCTGCGACCCGGGGTCAACGCTGGCGGGCCTGGCGCGTTTGCTCGCCGAAGATGGGCGGCTGCTGATCATCATGCTGCCGACCCGCATCGAGTATCCGCTATTTCGGTCTGCCCTTAAACTTTTCGAATCGCTGCAGCCCGAACCGGAGGTGGTCGCGGGTTATCTGCGCGACGCGGGGTTGCGGACGTCGGTGAGCTATGAGTCCTTCCCTCGCCGCTTCCCCACACCCAGGTATCTGGAAATGGTCAAAAGCCGATACCTGTCGGTGCTGTCGGAATTCGGCGACGACGAACTGGATGCCGGCGTCGACGAGATCCGAAAGACCCACCCATCAGAGGTCTTGTGCTTCACCGACCGTTTCGCGTTTGTGTTAGGAAGCAAGCGGGCACGGTGATGCACCTGCGGCACCGCGAGTTCGAGCTGCTCTGGAATCACGCGTAGGGGTGAAGTGGCCGCAAGCATGCCGAAGCGCCGCTAAACAACCGCTGGCACGGGTGTAATGAGCTCATGGAGCTGATATCGCCCGTTGACGCCATGTTTCTGTTGTTCGAAACCCGTGAGCACCCCATGCACGTGGGCAGTTTGCAGCTGTTCGAGCCGCCCGAAGACGCCGGTCCGGAGTTTATCGCGGAGATCTATAAAGAAATGATCGCCAGTCGAGACGTTGCGCCCACGTTCCGCAAGCGCCCCGCGACCCTCTTCGGCGGTATCGCCCACTGGGGCTGGGCCTACGACGACGAGGTCGACCTCGACTATCACGTCCGGCGGTCCGCACTGGCCTCCCCGGGGCGGGTCCGTGAGTTATTGGTGCTGACCTCCCGGTTGCACGGCAGCCTGCTCGATCGCCATCGCCCGTTGTGGGAACTGCACCTGGTGGAGGGGCTCGACGACGGGCGGTTCGCGGTGTACGCCAAGCTGCACCACGCCCTGATCGACGGCGTTTCGGCGCTGAAGCTGATGCAGCGTGCGCTTTCGACCGACCCGAACGACCCTGAAGTGCGCGCGATGTGGAGCCTGCCTCGACGTCCCCGGGAGCGGGGCCTTTCATCCCGGCTGCACACGCTGGCGCGGACAACGGGTTCCATTGTGGGACTTGGTCCGTCGATGTTTCATCTCGCCCGCGCCGCGCTGTGGGAGCAACAGCTGACGCTGCCGTTCGCAGCGCCGCGCACCATGCTCAACGTCAAGATCGGCGGAGCCCGCCGGTGCGCCGCCCAGTCGTGGCCGTTGGCGCGCGTCAAAAGCGTCAAGCAAGCGGCCGGGGTGACGGTCAACGACGTGGTGCTGGCGATGTGCGCGGGTGCGCTGCGCTACTACCTGACCGAGCAGAACGCGCTGCCGGACACGCCGCTGATCGCGATGGTGCCCGTCAGCCTGCGCTCCCAGGATGAGTCCGACAGCGGCGGCAACCTCGTCGGAACCATCCTGTGTAACCTGGCCACCAACACCGCCGACCCGGCGAAACGGCTGGAGACTATCAGCGCATCGATGCGGCGCAACAAGAAAGTTTTCGCCGAGTTGCCCCGGCTTCAGGCACTGGTGTTGTCGGCGTTCAACATTGCGCCGTTGGCCCTGGTGGCGGTCCCCGGCTTCATCGCGGCCACGCCACCGCCGTTCAATATCGTCATCTCGAATGTGCCGGGACCGGCCAAGCCCATGTATTGCCGGGGTGCACGGCTCGACGGCAACTATCCGCTGTCCATCGTGTTGGACGGCCAGGCGCTGAACATCACACTGGTCAACAATGCGGGCAACCTGGATTTCGGTTTGGTGGGGTGCCGCCGCAGTGTGCCGCATCTGCAGCGGTTGCTCACCCATCTGGAAGTGTCGCTGGAAGACCTGGAACGCGCCACCGGGGTGTAGCGCGCATGCCCAGACTCAGCGCGGGCCTGCTGCTGTATCGGATCAGCGACGGGGTCGTCGAAGTGCTCATCGCCCATCCCGGCGGCCCGTTTTGGGCCGAGAAGGACGATGGGGCGTGGTCGATCCCGAAAGGGGAGTACCCCGAAGGTGAAGATCCCTGGGCCGCCGCGCAGCGCGAGTTCGTCGAAGAGATCGGACTGCCCCCACCCGCCGGGCCGCGAATCGACTTGGGGTCGCTGAAACAACCCAGCGGCAAGATTGTCAGCGTCTTCGCCGTGCCCGGTGATCTCGATGTGAGCGACGCGCACAGCAACACCTTCGAGATGGAATGGCCCAAGGGGTCCGGGCGCATCCAAACCTTCCCCGAGATCGACCGGGCTGCATGGTTTCCGGTGGCGCAGGCCCGCCGGAAACTGGTCGGCGGTCAGCGCCCGTTTCTCGATCGGCTGATGGCCCATCCGACGGTTGCGGGCCGCGGTGAGGGGAGCTGACCGCGTGGCGCTATCTCGCCGGGCGCCGAATGGGGCCGCCATTTTTTCGATCCAGGTCGAAGAACATTGCGCACCATGCTGCCGACGCTGACGGTAGCGGTCTAAAGGCCGGGAACGATGTCGCCGAGGCCGACGGTGAGCGGATGTTCGAGTTGCGCGTAGGTGCAGGAGCGGGGGTCGCGGTCGGGTCGCCAGCGGTTGAATTGGGCGGTGTGGCGGAATCGTTCGCCTTCCATGTGGTCGTAGCGGACCTCGACCACGCGCTCGGGCCTCAGCGGTACGAAGGAGAGGTCCTTGCCGGCGTTCCAGCGTGAGGTTTCGGTTGTGCGAGGGGTGCGTCCGCCGGCGTGGAGGGCGGCCCAGCTCCACGGGTGGGCATCGACGGTGGTGACCAGGGGTTGTAGCTCGGTGAACAGTCGCCGTCGGTCGGCCATCGGAAAGGCGCCGATGACACCGACCGGGACGAGGGTGCCGCCGTCTCGGTAAAGCCCCAGCAGCAGCGAGCCGATGGCGTGCTCATCGGAGGTGTGCACCCGGTAGCCGGCGATCACGCAGTCGGCGGTGCGCTCGTGCTTGATCTTGAACATGGCACGCTTGCCCGGCTGGTAGGTGAGGGTCGGTGGCTTGGCGATGATCCCGTCCAGGCCCGCGCCTTCAAACTTGTCGAACCAGCGCCAGGCGGTCGCTAAGTCGGTGGTCGCCGGCGTGAGGTGAATCGAGCGGCCCGAACGGGCCCCCACGGCGGCCATCGCGTCGACGAGCGCGGCCCGGCGGTCACCAAACGGCCGCCCGGTGTAGTCGTCATCGCCGAGGGCGAGCACATCGAACACGATGAAGGAAGCCGGCGTCTGCTCGGCGAGCAGACGCACCCGCGATGCGGCCGGGTGGATGCGTTGTTGCAGCGCCCCGAAATCCAGGCCACGACCGGTGGCGATGACGATTTCGCCATCGACCACGCACCGCACCGGCAGCTCGGCCTTGATCGCCGCGACCAGTTCGGGGAAGTACCGGGTCAGCGGCCGCTCGTTGCGGCTGCCCAACTCGACCTCGTCCCGGTCGCGAAAGCAGATCGACCGGAAGCCATCCCATTTGGGCTCATACCACGCGCCGGGCGGGATCGACGAAACCGCTTTGGCCAGCATGGGGGCGACCGGTGGCATGACGGGCAGCCGCACCGGCTCATTGTGCCCTGCGCAGCCACCGTCGTTTACTTGCGCCGTGACCGGGCATCGGCACGGTGGTCGGCGGGTGTGGCCGTGCCCTGATACCGCTACGCTGCTGCAGGATGATGACGTGGGCTTTTGCGTGCCCAGACCGGTGAATCACGCTTACCGGCGCCCACACCACCTCCAGCCCTTAGTCGTTGGAGCCGTAATGGCAAGCGCCGCAGAACAACTCGATATCGACGGGGTAACGGTCCGGGTGACCAACCCCGACCGGGTGTATTTTCCCAAGCTGGGTCTCAACGGAACGAAGCGCAGGCTTGTCGAGTACTATCGCGCCGTTGCCGGCGGACCGATGCTGGCCGCGCTGCGCGACCGTCCCACCTATCTGCAGCGGTTCCCCGAGGGCATCGACGGGGTCGAGATCTACCAGAAGCGGATACCGCCGCACCATCCCGACTACCTGCACACCTGCCGGGTCACGTTTCCGTCGGGAAGAACCGCCGAGGCGCTGAAGGTCACCCATCCGGCCGCCATCGTGTGGGCGGCGCAGATGAGTACCGTCACGCTGCACCCGTGGCCGGTGCGCTGCCCCGACACCGAGCACCCCGACGAGTTGCGCATCGACCTGGACCCGCAGCCCGGTGTCGGGTTTGCCCAGGTGCGCGCGGTGGCCGTCGACGTGTTGCGGCCGCTGCTCGACGAACTCGGCCTGGTGGGTTTCGCGAAAAATCCGGCGGGCGGGGGGTGCACGTGTTTCTGCCAATCGCCGCCGCCTGGGATTTCATCCTGGTGCGCCGGGCGGGTATCGCGCTGGCCCGGGAACTGGAACGCCGCGCTTCCGACGCGGTGACGACATCGTGGTGGAAGGAGCAGCGCGGCCCGCGTGTCTTCGTCGACTTCAACCAGAACGCCCGCGATCGCACCATGGCATCGGCGTATTCGGTGCGGCGCACCCCGATTGCCACGGTGTCGATGCCGCTGACCTGGGATGAGCTGGCGGGTGCCGAACCCGAGTTCTACACCATGGCCACCGTGCCCGGGCTGGTGGCACGCCGCGAGGATCCATGGGCCGGCATGGACGGGCTCGACCAGTCGATCACCCCGCTGCTGGCACTGGCGCGGGCCGACGAAGAGCGTGGCCTGGGTGACATGCCCTACCCGCCGAACTACCCGAAGATGCCGGGCGAACCGAAACGTGTGCAGCCGAGCCGAAATAGGGACTTGAACTGGGGTAATGAGCGCGACTGATGGGAAAATCGAGTTAGCATGAGTGGTACTCGCCCGATAACATGGTCACCGTGTCCCTTCCCGAGACCTTGGAGTCATTGGCCGCCAGCTTCGATCGCGTCCTGTACGTCGAAGGCAAGTCAGAGCGCACCCGGGTGCTCTACGGTCAGTCCGTCCGCTACTTCTGCGGGTGGCTGGCCGCACATGGTCACCCCACAGACCTCTCTGCCCTGTCGCGGGATAACGTGCAGGCCTGGCTGGAATCGCTGCGGCGGCGCAGGCTCAGCGATGGCACCATCCTCACCCGCTGGCGCGGACTGCACCGATTTACCAGCTGGCTGCTCGCAGAGCAGATCATCTGCACGGACCCGCTAGCCGGGCTGACGGTCGACAAGCCCGAGCCGCCACCGGTACCCGTGCTTGCCGACGAGGAGTTGGCCGCACTGCTAAATGCCTGCAAGGGCAGGACGTTCATGGACTTCCGGGACGCCGCAATGATCCGGCTGCTCATCGACTGCGGGTTGCGGGTGAGCGAGCTAACCGGTATCGGTATCAAGCACCTAGACCTCGACACCGGGACCGTGCAGGTGACCGGTAAGGGCAGCCGCGTCCGGGCCGGCTACTTCAACTCGAAGACGGCGGTGGCCCTAGACCGCTACCTGCGGGCGCGGCGTGGGCATCGCTACGCATCCGATCCTGCGCTGTTCTTGGGTGAGCGCGGGCGGCTCACCCCCGACGGTGTGCGCGAGCGCCTGAAGGTGCGGGCGGTTATGGCCGGGCTCGACCCCGCCGCGATCCACCCACACCGCTTCCGGCACACCCACGCCCACGACTTCCTGCTTGCTGGTGGCCAGGAGCGTGATTTGAAAAGGCTGATGGGGTGGCGGTCGGACACCATGCTCGAACGCTACGGCGCTAGCGCCGCCGACCATCGCGCCCGCGAGGCCGCACGACGCTTACGCCGGGGTGATCGGGTATGAAGAAGTACTCAATCTTCAACATGCCGCAACCGATGGTGCTTGTGCGCTGCCGCCGCTGTCGCAAACCCGTTGCGACGTATTGGGCATGTCCGGATGGTACTGACGGTGAATGGAGGCGTCGTGATATCCGCCCCTGCAGATGTGATCCGCCGCCGCCACTTCCGGAGGGCGACAAGCTGGCGAAGCTAGTGGAGCGAGCACAGCGCAGCCCTCGAAGTGACGGACGCGCTCCGGTGAGCCGGTTCGTCTAGCCGCCCCGGCACCGCTACTGTAGCATATAGGTACCAAGTTCATCATCGTCGGCTCCTGCGACACGAGCTGCGCGCGGCAGCACCTCCGGGCGAGAGCGGCCCGCTTCCCGATAAGGGTGGTGCCGCATGCCTATAACACCCCTGTCCCCCGCCGAGCGGAGTCTGCGTGCGCGGATCGCCGCCAACGTCCGCTGGGCCAACGAGCCCGACCGGCTAGCAGCGACCGCACCTGGACGCCGGGCGATGCTCGACGCGTTCGAGCGCCAAGTCGACCCCGACGGCATTCTTTGTCCCGAAGAGCGCGCTAAGCGTGCTAAGAACGCACGCCTGGCCGCCTTGCAGCGGGCCCAATTGAAGGCCTCGAGGCGCGCCAGGCAGCGCCGTGAGGCGGTCCACGATACCGGTGACGTCGGGCCCGAGCGCGGGGCAGTCGAGCCCGACGGCGGCCAGCTGGAGGCGCAGCTGCTGCAGATCATCTCCGACGTGACGCTATCCAAAAAACAGCTCATCCGCATCAGCGAGCTACTGCGCACATCGCATCAGGCGGGTGGTGGCAGTTCCGCATGACAAAACCAAAAAGAAGCCACCCCCGGGGAAGAGGCGGCCCCCAACACCCTCATCACCACCTGGACATTGACTCCGGGCACGCCAGCACCAGCAAGCAGAGGGCTGCTGTGAGCGACTGCGCCGTCACCTGCGAGTGGATCGGTGAGCACTACGACGATGTCCTGGTCTACTTCGACTATTACGACAAGCGCGAGGTAGCCGCGCTTAAAGAATTGCTGTCGCGGGCCGGGCAGTGGGACGCGGCCTTCAGGGTTTGGCGCATCCACCCGGGCTATGCCGAACGGCTCGTAGCCGACCTACGGCACCTTAGATACACCGTTATCGAGGAGTGGCGAGCCAGGGTGAGGACGAATGGGGCCCAGTGAAGCCGAGAGAATTTTCCCGCAAAACGTTTACGTGCAATCAACAAAGTGGTCGCTCTCGGTACCGCTGGGTGATGGACAGGCGGGTTGATGGCTTTTCAGACACTCCTAGTGGGGCTCGACGAGGCTCACCAGCTTGTGGAGAGTGGCGGGTGGGCCATTACGGAACCGCAGATCGGAGCTGCGCTGTCTTCTCGCGGGGGCAATCTTCGGCAGGCGAGACCTAGTAGTCGCGCTTGGACGGCCTGAGATGGGGTTCCAAAATCTCTTCGATGATCCCCTGTTTGGGGACCACTGTCCGCTGGTTCTCCGGTGGAGCGACGACCAACTAGAGCGGGTGGTGGAAATACTTGCGCCGTTGTTGCCAGATACCCTGACCGACCGGATGCGATTCGCCGCAGCGGCTATCGCACGGTCGATCGTCACCGAAAAAAAGATCACCGGCGGTGGGGTGCACTACCCCCGGGGGAAAGATCCCTATAGCCGACCGAAGCGGTACCGCGACGGGGACCCCCTCTACACCTGGCACTACGTTACGCATGCAATGGACGCCCTACAGGGTGCTGGCTTAATCGATCACACGCTCGGACGCTGGTATCCCAATCACCGGGGATGGCAGTCGGTGGCTTGTGCTACCGAGCGGCTCATGTCCCTGGTCGGACCTCTAGTCGACGCGTCGGAGCGCCGTGGAATCTCCAAGCGGGTGGAAACAATCGTCCTCCGTGACCGTGCCGACCAGACCGAAGTCGATTACGTGGATACGGCAGACACGGTAGCCATGCGCGAGCAGGTACGGTTCTTGAACGACCACTTGGCCCAACTCTACCTCCGCCATCGTGGACAGAAGTTCGACATCCCCATCGGACGTCGGATCTTCAACGAGTCTTTTGATCGTGGAGGCCGGTTCTACTGCCACGGCACATCATTCCAAAACATGCGCGCCGAGCAGCGCTGTGAACTTGAGTTAATCGTTGATGGCGCAGCGCATCCCATGGTTGAGGTCGATTATTGTAATTTGCACATCACGATGGCCTATTCAGAAGCTGGTGAGCCGATCCCCGACGGTGACCAGTACATCATTGGCCAATTTGACCGAGCCTTGGTCAAGATCGCAGTCAATACGTTATTCAACGCTTCTAGCGTCACTAGCGGCATCCTTGCTATCACCGAGGAACTGCGTGATTTGCCTGAGCTACGAGCGGCGAGTGGCATCGAGTCGAGTAATCGCAAACCATGCCGAGCCCTTGCGGAACGAGTAGTAATCGCTATCCAGCAACAGCACCATCGTATCGACAAGTACTTCGGATCAGACTGCGGGGCACGGTTCCAGCGCCAGGATTCTGACATGGCCATAGACGTGATGACAAGAATGGTCCAAATAACTGGAAGATGTCCACTACCTGTCCATGATTCGTTTCTGGTACCCCAGATGGATACCGATATCCTTAGCCGGACGATGATTGAGGTAGCGGAAAATTACGGGCTTAAACTCGAGCTTAAGCATAGTGGGGGCGGCTGATAAATATACCAGTCTTTCTCGTCTACCTGGGTAACAACTGAGATTTTTTTCAAACCTTTCTCTAGCTTGTCCATATTCATTTTCTAATCTTTTTTTCTCAATTTTTTCTAATTTGTTCATACAGCACTCCCGTCCCCCTGGGTCCCCCCCATCCACTTCCCTCCCATTTGGAGGTAACACCGACTGACCTGCGAGGACGTGGCCGCAGATTCGGTGCGCTAAATGCACCCTTTCGGATGGCACCTGGACACTTGCGGAAATTACTAATGCTTTGATACCTGAGGCAACACTCAAGGCATCGGTTAATGCGGGCCTGCTGTCAGAGGAACGGCTCTAGATCGCTAAAAAAGAGCCCTAGAATCGCTTCTGACGGTCTTTTCGCACTGAGGCTGGGAAAAGTACCCGGAGTTCTGCTGGAGGCTCGTCACAGGCCAGGCCGTTGCTATTCCACCGATTGAACGTTCGCGTTGGCGGGGCGTTCAGCTCGGGATCTTGTACTCGCCGTCCCGGTAGGCCGCGACCAGGATCTGACGGTAGACGGCCTTCAGTTTGTCCATCGAAAACCAGCGGTGCCGGTAGCAGCATGCGGCTATTTCTTTGAGCACCGGGACGGTGAAACACCGGTAGCCACCCGGTGAGCGCAGCGGCTGTATCACCGTACCGTCGGGCTTGACGAACTGGCCTTTGCGCACCCGCTGGTCAATCCAGGAATAAGACCTGCCAAGCAAGGCAGCAGCCTCTCGCGCCGAATAGGTGGGCTCGACTCCCAGGGCGGCAGTTATTGGGGTGGGATCGGGTGACGTCATTTTTGGCCTCCTGCGCTGTGTGGCATTTGTGGCGCGCAGTTACGCACCACCTCCACAAATTCAGGAGCGGAATAAGCCAAGGATCACAGTCCACAAGCACAAGTGACACAAAATAGGTATGAGTCCTCGGGGCGCATTTTTCGCACCCAAATCGGATTCTCAGGTGCTGTGACCTGCGGTTTTTGTCTCATAAGCTGCGTAGAACCTTCACAATTTTTGGAAGCAAGGTAGAACCGACGGTGCCGGCAGCTCGGTGTCGTATTCGCTGGCGATGACAGGCGTGTTCTCATCCCAGGCAGCTACTCGCTTAGTCGTAAACCTGGTCATTAGCGGGCTACCCTCGCGGGCAGTAGATGTTGATCGCGGTGTCCACCGCGAACTGCGCCTGGGCCAAGGTCATGTCGGTTGATCCGGCCAGCCAGTCCCGCACGATCTGCGGCTCGGGTTCACCCAGGCTAAGCCTGGTGCAGAGCGTGTGGGCGGCATTCACCGTGGCGGCGAGGTTGGTCGAGGTAATTCCATTGCTGGACAGCAGGCTTAAGAACTCTTGGTCGAGGTCGGGGTGGCTCTGGATGGTGGGCAGGGGGGCCGCCTGGGGAGGGGCTGAGCTGTCGGTTGCGGGACCCGAGGGGGCACTGGGGCACCAAGTTTTGGGCGACCCAAGGTTCTTTCGTGCACCGCACTGTATCGGGGGACCCTCGCGGCCCAGAAAAAAGGAACGGAGATAACGCTTCGTTCGGCGACGGTCGCCATAGACCGGGTGAAAGGACCAACGTGTCTGAGACCAAAGCCGAGGTGCTCACCCCGCTCGACGTCGAGGTCGAGTTCCTCATTCCGCGCAGCAGCCAGAAGAAGGGAAGGGCCAAGGGATGTTTCGCCCCCTACTTCCGGGTGGGCCGCCGGGTTTACTACCGCCGGTGTGTGCTTGAGGACTGGATCGCCACCCAAGAGCGGCGAGGTGGTGATCACCCTGAGTGAACTCAAGAGCGATGTCCCTGACGGGTTCAACCCATCCGAAGACGGCTGGTACCAGTTCGAAACGGTGGTGACGTGACCACAAGAGAAAGCCGCCCACTCCCCAGCAGGCGGCCAATCCAGATACTGCGACTGTCTATCTGTCATAGCACTTCGGGCAGTGACTTGTGCCGGAGTGGTCGGAAATGACCGCTTCGACGATGATCCGGCGTCTCCATGAGACCCCCATCCCCGTGTCATTCGCAGACGACACCTATGCCGACAGCCTCACCAAGTGGAGCGTAACCCTCGAACTCAACCCCGACGACCTGAGTAAGTCAGAGCTGTTCGGTGTCCTGGTGAGTGTCGCCATGTCCATGATGCTGCATGGCAACACCCAAGAGGACTTTGCCGACTGGTACCAGTTCTCTTGGGCGGCGTCGGAGAAGCTGGGGCGTTCCAACAAGCGGAACAGATCCGACATCCTTCAACTGACTGGACCCGTACACCGGGAACGAATAGGGAAGGATCTTCGGAAGGCTTGGGATCTAGCCGAGCGCAACCACCGGGCCGTGGTTCTCCCTGACGTCTCCCCACTACGTCAACACCTAGAGAACCACCCCTCCTGTGCTATGGGGGGTGTTGTGAGTACGGATAAATCCGTATCAGCACAAACACGCCGTGGGAGACCTCCAAAGCTGTCTCTGGTGGCTCTGTTCGATGACATGGTCTCCGAGATGCATAAGCTCAATCAGGAGACGTTCACGTATCCCTGCCGTCCCGCAGCACACAGGCTTGGGGTCGACAAGGAAACAGTCTGCAGCGCCCTCAAGAGGCTCTGCATCCTCGGCATCACCAAGCAGGTGCAGCGGGGTCAGGTCAAGGGCCTCAGTGGTGAGGGATATGCCGACGCCAGCAGGTACCGATTCCTGGTAGAGACACCGCGCCAGGCCATGGGGGGTGTTGTGAGTACGGAAAAATCTGACCAGCACAAACCCAAGCCCAAACCCAAGAAGAAGACATCGGTCTGCAAGCTCCCGCTGAAGGTCATGAAGAGGATCGACCAGGAGATCGGCCCCCTGACCTACCAGATGGTCCTGGATCACGGCGGCACAGTCATCCACTGGAAGAACTGGATTCGCTACCTGCAACGGGATCACAGGACGGTGCGGTCCAAGGAGGACCATTACAAGCTGGTGGTGGCCGAGACTGATCCCCAAGGGTCGATTGCCCTGGATGCCCACCGGCGTCGGCAGAAACTGAAGTCTTACGAGTACCTGAACGGCGAAGTCGGTGCTGCCGACCGCAGGCGAATGGTGGCGGCGACGAATGCCCACGGCATCCCCACCGGCTCTAGGGTCACGGTCAGCCGTGACCTGGTGCCAGGCGACTACGACGGCAGAACGTTCAGCTTTCTAGAGTGCTACAGGTTCTCGACCGACTGCCCCATAGCCAAGCACATGCTGGCCAGCCTCGGTGATGTTATCGGCATGCTCCGCGCCGAATCGGCCATCAGGGGGATGGAGGCATACGGCGTTCTGGTTAGTCGGGAGTATCCCGCGAGATGTAGATGCTGAGAGCATGCACCCACAAGAGAACCTCCGCGCTTCCATTGATCACCGTCAGCTGAGCGCGATGGTGCAGAAGATCAACGCCTTGAGGTCGGCGTTGCGACGGAGGGAGACACGTTGTCGGATCTGCCATGACGAAGTAGTGCGCCTACATGTCGACAAGCTGCTGGATTGGCGCGGTGTCCCGATCCCCGTCGGCCCAGGCCGTGTTCACGTAGTCACCTACAACGACGTGATCACCGTGCCGCCCCGGCACCACAAAGACCAAACGCAGATACGACCGGCCGACGAACTGATCACCCTCAGTGCCGGATCCCTACCCCAGGTGCTCAACCTGAATGCCCCCGAACACAATGGGCCGACCGGGTGGATAAAGCATTCAGGGGGAAGATAGAGCTATTGAGGGTGTGGGTTACCGTTGCAGTAGGTCACCATGAGCTGTCGTCATTGGCGTGCGCCTACGCAGTAGCCAGATGGGCGCTGAAGGCACTCGTTGGCGTGGTATCTATGTTCCGCCGATTTGCCAAAGATCAACCCGGTTTGCCAAAAAATCAACAAAAAAGTTGGACCCCGGCTCCGGCCGGAGCCGCAAGCCCCGCAGGTTAGGGACCCGTCACCCGACCTGCCGGTCAGCCAGGGCACTGATAGGCGGCTCGCCTCTCAATTAACCCGGTACCCGAGCCGGACATTGCGTCAAAACGACCCCAATGGGGATGAGGCGAAGCAGAATCTGAATGCAGACGGCCCATGCCTGAGGCGCTTTAGTCGGATGGCTGCCTCGACCAGGCGCGAGTCGTGATCATGGTCGAGGAGGGAGAACTTGTCCAGAATTGAGGTGGCATTCATAGCCGCAGCTACCGCCCTGGTTGCTTTCGCTCCAACCGCCCATGCCGATGAGGACAGTGACTTTCTGGGCTGCCTGGCCAATCACGACGTCACGTACCAGAACAAGGCGGCGATGCTCGATCTGTTCCATCGCATCCAGGTCGATTTGAGGGACGGTGTGCCTATGCCAGTCATCGAGCACAACCTGGTGTACAACTTCGACGTATCGCCAAGCATCGCGCAAGTGGACGTGGAATGTGCCGGGGCGGCAACGTTAATGGAGGGTCATTAGTAGCCACAAACTGGCTGTCGGCGGGTTACAGGAACAGAAGCAAAACGGCTGGTTTCGGGTCTCGGATGACCCAGAACATGATCTGGCTGCGCCGTCGGTCATATCGGCGGATACGTGGGTGCCTAATGAGGATAACCGCGCATGGTCCCGGTGTTCTTATCGGCGCTCGATAACCATCGCCCCCCGGGATTTCTTGCTTCACCTCTCTTGAACCCCCGATTACCAAAACAGCTATAGCGAGTACACGCTCCACATGGGGGTTGATGGGTTCTCCAGAGTCCGTCCACCGGAAAGCAAGGCCCGACTGCCCTGTAAACACCAGACGACGTATCCCTCGCTCGACTGCCCGGTGGACTTCCCGCCGGTCCGACGACGGGCAGCGATCCCCATGCCCCCATGGCTGCCACGTCAGCCCCGTCGCTGGGCTGCCGGGAGCGGCGCAGAACATCTGCTGTCCGGTCGATGAGTCTGTGCCGGATCTTCATCCAGTCAGGGCAAGGGTCACCGACCGTATCAGTCGACGCGACCGGAGCTGATCCCAGCGCAAGCCCGATCAGCAATAGTCCCGTTGCTGCGACACTAGCCAGGATGCAAGCGGTACAACAATTCTCATGTTTGATCCTTTAACGGCTCAGCCGGGCGAGGGCGACCCGTCACTGCATCCGAAGGGGCCGCACGTGCGTGGTCCTGGGCAGATAACGTGTGCGCCATACTGGTCGATGTGGCAACCGGAAGGATCGGTGTACGCCGGGTTAGGCACACATACCCACGGGGTGCCAGCAGGCCCGCCAGCTTTGGGGAGAGTCCCGGGCGGGCACATCGCCGAGTAGGCCGGCGCTGAAGGTGCCGACATCACACCGACCACCATTGCCGCCAGCGGTGCCAGCAGTAGTGCTTTCATGTCCGCGCCCCCCATGTCCAGTACGGGCCGAACCTAAGTCGGGATCATAAACCTACTTCTGCTGGACTGCGGATTTTCCGCAGTTTCTTGGCTGAGGGTTCGGGCTTAGACGAGGCTGCCCCGAGACTTTGCCGCCCGCCCCCGAGGGGTTGATCAACGCAGTGACGCAATTTGCTAAATCCGCACCATCCGAGCCTGCCACGTCCTACGCTAAGGCACGAGCAGGCCAATCAAGATCGGTGTGGGCCCCGTCGCGGTCGTCACCGTTGGGCTTAGCCCAGCACTGGCACCCCCCGCCAAAGCCGACGTATTCGTCCCGTGCCCCGACGGGCTTGAGGGCGTAGTGGGCGGGCACACCACCTGTGAATTCGCCGAAAACGTGCGAGCTGCTTTCTTCGCTTGCGGCGGGTGCCACCATTTCCCCGCGTACTCGCCGGTCACCGGAGAACTCTATGAGATGGACTGCGAGGGTTTGTACCGCGCATACATGGCCGACGGTGAGGTGTTGACGTCGACTCATTGCTACGCCGGCGAGAATGCTGAAGTAGTGATTTGGTGAGCACGGCCGAAATCACAATACTTGGTGGTGCGTTGTTGATCGGGTCCAAGTCTCGAACACGCGCATGACCCTGCAATGGACCACACGACCCCACAAGCCCCTCGATGGTAGCAAGGCCGACTTCGAGACAGGAATCACGGGTCGCCGCCCGCGGGGCGCGCCACGGCGGGTCTCGTATAACTGCCCGATTAAGATTGAAGAGCCTCGTTACCGCCCCTGGGGGCAAGTATAGACACGCCCGACGTCGACACGCCGAAGGGCGTCAGGTGTCAGATTTCGGACTCCTTGACCAACGCCGTCATGACTGAGCATCGAAAGCATCCAGCATGTCATCGATAAATTTTGCGACAGTGGCAAATAATTTCTCTAAGTATGACAACGCGTCGCGGCCATCTTTGTACCGAAATTGCTCCCAGGTGTCGATTCTATTGTTGGTCGGGTCATCTGGAAAAGGAAAGTAGACAGTTCTATCCTGTCGAACCGCAAAACCTGGTGATGACCCGCCTTGTATTGCCCCCGCATGGAGGACGTAGTTGCCGAACTTCCGTGCGTCTTTCAGCGCGGAATTTGCGTTCTCAAAACGGCACTCTATTGCCGTCTTGAGCGGACCGTCTTCCAATGCTGCAAGCAGTCCTGCAGGCTCCCCCTCGGGGTCGTTCCGCCTGACCCGGTCATCGACCGCCCGTGCCCAAGTCAGCGCATTCATTACCGCATACGCTGCATGACGCGAAGCATTGAGCCCAACGGTTGGTGGTCCCGTCTCAGGCGCGGGTATGTGCTTTTTGATGTAGGTGTCGACGTACGCTTGTGCAATTTGACGAGCTGCCCTTAAAGCTTCGATCTCTCGCTCAATACCGCCTGCGGCGACAATTATTTCGGACACCAACCCGCGCACCATGTGATAGCGCAATACGTCATCGTCAACTCGTGCGTGGGTAGCAGCAGGCAGGTTCTTTGCGTCTTTCCAGGGTGCTTGCGCAATCTTTAATTGAGTCGGTGGCCGCATTGTTCGCTGAACCCAGCCGTCGCACTTAGGTAACGGAGTAAGATCGCTTGGCATAGTTACGTCCAGGGGCGTAGTGTACAGCGTGTTGCGGCTGCCAGGCGTGTCGTAGCCGGGTAGCGGGCGGTCATCGCGTGATCCTTCGAAACGACGAGCAAAAGTCAATCGAAGGAGAGCAACGCGATGACCTCATCCCACCTTAGCGACGTCGAGAAACTGTTGGCCGATCAACTCGCCGAGGCGAGCCTCGATCTGCTGCGCGGGTTGCTGTCGGCGTTCATCCACGCCTTGATGGACGCGAAAGCCGACGCCATCTGCGGTGCGGGCTATCGCCAGCGCAGCGACGGGCGGTCCAACCTCTGTAACGGCTATCGGCATCATGATTTCGATACCCGGGCCAGCACGATCGAAGTGGCGATTCCCAAGCTGCGACAGCGCAGCTATTTCCCGGGGTGGCGGTTGGCCCGCCGCAAGCGTGCCGAGCGGGCGCTCACGTCGGTGGGGGCTACCTGCTACCTGCTGGGGGGTGTCCATCCGGCGGATAGAGCGCTTGGTCGAATCCCTCGGTGTCACGGGGCTTTCCAAGTCTCAGGTGTCAATGATGGCCCAAGAGTCTCCTTGGCGGCATCGACGCTCATACCGCCGTAGGTGCGCCGCCAGTTGTACAGCGTCGCCGCCGACACCTCCAGCTCGGCGGCGATCTCCTCATTGGTCATTCCCGCCGCGGCAAGCTCATCAGCACGGCGCAGCTTGCGCACGATGTCCTCGGCGGAATGCCTCTTGCGGCCAGCCATGTGATTCATCGTCCCTTCCGCCCCCCACCCGGGGGCACAGGACTCTAAACCGTAGTTCCCCCTGGTCTGGTGATGAATGCGCTGTGACCTGCGGTTTTGTGTTGTCCACTGACTACATGTAGCCGAGGCGGTGAGTGGTGCCGAGTAGTTCGAAGGCACGGTGCTGCAGTGCGGTGGGGGTGGTGAACATGGTGAATGCTGCCATGTCGGCGGTGGGTTGGATTCGGTTGGCGCAGAGGGTGGCCAGGTCGGCGAGCAGGCTGGTGAAGCTGTGTACCGGGGTGGCGTCGTCGGTGCGTTTGCGGGCGGCTTTGGCCAGGGCGGCATCGGAGCGTTGAGCGGCGACAACAGGATTGACGCGTTTAGCGGCGCCGGCAGCTTTGTCGTGGTCATAAAACAGCAGGGGAGCCAGGGCTTGCTTCATGTGCCAGCTGATGTAGTAGGACAGCATCCGTAGGAACATGTGGGCGCGGACCCGGTCAGCCAGGCGGTGGTGGATGGGCCGCACGTCAAGCTCGCTGTTGAGGGTGCGGAAGAACCGTTCGACGTCTTCGAGTCCCTTGTAGCGCAACACGACGTCGTCGCGGTCCAAAGCGGTGGTGGGCAGGTTGGTGCGCAGCACGTAGATGCCATCGAGGGCGGCTTCGGCGGCGATAGCCTCGTCGTTGCGGGTGAAGCTGAACGCGGTGTCGGTGATGGTGAGGTGGAAGTGTTTGGCCATCTTGTGGCGGTTGATCACCTTGCCGACCCGCAGGGCGATCGTGTCTTTGCCGCGCAACGGGCGCCGTGTTCGGGTGGTGGCTGCCGCGATGGCGGACAGTTGTTTTTCGGTGGCCGCCAACAACTCGTGACGCTTGCGGGTGCGCCGTTGGGCCAGGTCGGGGTTGTGGCAGGCGATCAGGCGTTCACCGGGGTAGTCCGGGGAGTCGATCTCGGCGAGGTCTTGGGTGTCAAACAAGCTCAGCTGCAAGGCGTCGGCTTCGACGAGGGCCTTGATCTGGGGGGCGCGTAGCGCGGTGATCCAGTCCAGCCCGGCGGGGTGAAGTTCGGCGGTGATGCGCGCGCTGGTGATCATGCCGCGATCACCCACCAGAGCCACCCGGGATAGCCCGAACCGGTCTTTGAGCTTTTCGATCTGCACAGACAGGGTTTTCGGGTCGGCGGTGTCGCCGTCGAACACCTCGATGGCCACCGGTATCCCGGTGGAGGTGCACAGTAGTCCGTAGACGATCTGCAGGCGTCCTTTGACCCCGTCGCGGGCGTGCCCGATCTTGCCCAGTGGGCAGGTGCGGCCCTCAAAGGCCGCCGAGGACACGTCGTAGAGCACCACGGTGCCATCAGCTAGATGCCGTGCGGCCAGCTGGTCTTCGATGCTCTCTTTGCGGGCCAGCGCCCAGTCCATCGCCGCATACAGGTCGTCCTCGTCGGCCCCGTCGACCCCCAGCACCTCACCTAGCGAGCTGGTCGCGGTCTGGGCGCGCAGTCCGCGGGCGGTGGCCAGCTTGGATGCCGGGGCGATGACCTGGGCCACCAGCATTGCCATCACCAGATTGCGCCGACGTGACGGTGTCGGGTCGATGAGTTCTTCGACACCTAGGCCGCGGGCGGTGCCCAGCACCGCGGCCACATGCCCATGCGGCAGGCTGCGGGTGATCTCGAAGGCCTCGGATAGATCGCCCACCGTCGGCAAGCCTTTGAGCACCCGCGTCAACGCCTCGACCTTGGGCGCTGGCCAGCGCGACAGGTTGGCCAGGGTGCGGTTTTTCACCTTGCCGTCCTGGCGGTAGGACTCCCGCAGCAGAATCGCCGGCGGTGACCCGCGATTCGGCACCCGCGCCACATACATGTCTACTTTATATCACATAAAACCAGCCAGTATGGCCCGCCACTATATGACACGCCGCAACAAATTTAGAATACATGTCTACACTCACGTTCGGCTGCGGATGCAAAGCGTCTGCTCAGCAACGGAAAACAAGAACCAGACCCGTCTAGCGGGGGGAACTACGGTCTAAAACACGGCGGACTCATCCACCGGGGGACACACCATGGGCACGAAAATTACCCCGCCCGTCCATCTGGGTCGTCTTCGTGGCAACGACGACCGCACTACGGACCACCCCACGATCACGGGCAACCTACGCATACGACCAAATCGACCAGGCCCGAACAGAACTGAACGCCGTCTCGAAATAGACCACATTCGAGACACACCGTCGTGCCCCTTGAGGGTGATGGATCGTCCTGGTCGCAATGTCTCGGAAGTTCGTCTCAGAAATATCCATCTCACCAACGGTGTTCCAACACTTATGAGTCAGGCGGGTGAGAAGAGAACTGGCGGCACCAATCTCGGTATCCGCATCGGTTACACACGTATCTCGACAGTCTCGCAGACTCTTGAACAACAACAGGCTGCACTCGATGCTGCCGGTGTCGCGAGAACTTTCTCCGACATCATGTCTGGTGCCCGGGACGACCGTCCAGGGCTAACTGCTCTTATGGAATACGTCCGCGAAGGCGACACCGTTGTGGTGTGGAAACTAGACCGTCTAGGGCGCAACACCCTGCACATCCTCGAGACCGTCAAGGCACTAACGGATCGTGGCGTTACCCTGGTGTCTACCAGCGACGGCATCGACTCCAGTACCGCAGCGGGGCGGATGATGATCGGCGTCCTCGGGTCGCTGGCCGAATACGAGAGCGAGTTGACCCGAGAGCGCACGGCGCTGAAGCGAATGGCTTCGCGGGCCAACGGCACCCGGTTCGGAAGACCCAAGAAGGTAAAAGAGCCAGACCACATCGCCACAGCGAGGCGAATGAAGGCCGATGGTCATACCGCCAAAGACATCGCCCGATTCCTGGGCGTCAGTCGAGCGACCCTATACCGGTACTTGGCCTCATAATCTTTTGGCATAGCACAAGAGCGCCGACGTAGGTACGCCACGGACATTCGTCCACCACTTGGCCAGTTCGACCGCTGACCCCATCGGCCCGCTTCCTCCCTGGTGTTGGACGTAATATCAAGTATTTCACCAGATCACCACCGCTGCATCATTGCCGCCAGTGCAAAGAACGCCTGGGTGAGTCTCGCCATCGCTAAGGCGCGCGATGAAGTGGGCGTCACTGCAGTCCATTGCGTAAATCTCGCCCGTAACAGGGCTGTATGCTTCGATGAGCGGACCACCGTAGCGGAAGTAATTTTCCCGCACATTGTCGGCGAACGGGCACGATGTAGGTGTGCCGGCAACGACACCATCCATACCAGATGGGCAGATGTCGAAAACAAAGTCGGCATTGGCGTGGGTTGCTAGTGCGACGGCCCCAGCAGCCAAGGCTGCAACAGCCACTGTTGGAACGGCGGCAATCAGTTGGTTCATGTCGAGGCGCTCCTTTCTATGCGCCAATCCTTTTATGCCGAGAGTTTGACTCGGCAATTTTGTGACGTTGCCCGAACCGTCGATTAGAGCGTAATACTTGCACGAATCACCTACATCGGGATTTGTGAAAATTGCCGGCCAGCCCGTGTCAGCGGCGCTCAGCGGGACGGCCTGATGAAGGTGGACCGCTCGATTTATGGCAGGGCTGCTGATTTTCAGTTCGACGTCACCACCGACGGGCGGCCGATCAAGACCGTGTCGATCATCGACGAACACACCCGCGAATGCCTCGGCGACATGGTCGAGCGCAACATCACCGGCGAAGACCTGATCTGCGAGGGCCAAAGGTATACGAGCACCGGTTTAGTGCCTCAAGGTCTGCTCTACCGTTACCTGCTCGACGCTCTGTCTCAGCCTGAGCGAGTGCGTGAGACGATCGCGAAGAGGATCTCGAAACGTCAGTGAGAAGGGCCTAGCGTTTACGTACGGTAGCATCGTCACCTTCGCCGTAGTGCGGAGTCACACGGCATGCCCGATGCACACCTACAACATCAGCGTCTATTCGGCCGCTGGTGGATGATCCACCCCGAGATCGACCAACTCACACAAGCACGCCACGCCGGCGAGATCGAAGACATGGCGCGTTCACTGATCGCGGTCAGCACCGGCCAACCGATCGACGCCATCGCGGTGCACGTCCGCGATTGACGCGCGAAATCATTTCCGGTCTTCAACCGCGGTTGGTTGCTCAAACCACAACAGTCCGCCCGGCTCCATGGACCCGAGGCTGTGACCCGCGACCCATAACCCGCAGTCGGAGTCGTACCACCGGACCAACTTCTTGGGAAAGTCAACCTCGGGAAACGGGTTGGCGTCCTAATCGTCGCCGCGATGCGCCGCGGCCCGTCCCAGACAGAACGGGCAATCATCATGGTCGGCGTCCATGCCCTCTAACGCCCGGTCGGTGATCCGCAGCTCGCGGTCATCGGGCAAATCAGACTCCTCCACGCCCACCATATTCGCACCCGATGCTCGTGTGGACGGCATCTGGTGTGGCATTCCGAGTGCGGCACCGTCACATTTGGGCCGGCGTTGGCCGCCGGCTGCATTCTGCTCGACGGGCTGGCGTGCGTGCGGTAGAGCGATATGCCGCCCCGTGGCCTCAGGCCGCAGTAGCCGCCATGGCGGCGATATCGGTGCAAATCGCGCTAAAGTTGACTGTGTGACCGGGCCACCCAGGAAGACGCTGTTTGATCAATTCGCGCGAAACGATTCCTCTCTGATGTCATACGGTGGCAGTGTTTTTGACTTCTACAACCGGGTCGATGAACCCAAGTGGGCTCGCGTGCGCGACGAGCTGGAAGAGTGGTACAGCCACTACCCGGACCACGGTGGCAGGCTGAGGAAAGACTTCCGCAGCCGCGATCAAGATCAGCATTTCGGCGCCTGGTGGGAGCTGTACATGTACACCTTTTACCGGCTGCTCGAGTACGAGGTCACCCCGCACCCCACGCTGCCCAACGGCAAAAAGCCAGATTTCCTGATAACCCGCGACGGCGCAGGCACTTACGTTGAATGCAAGGCGGTTATCGAAAGGCCCAGGAACGCGTTGGAGGCGTGGATATTCGACTGCACCAACAAGGCCAGCCACCCCGACTTCATCCTGATACTCGATATCGAACAAGAGGGAAGGCAGCAGCCCCGCATTGCCCAGATCCGCACACCGATCGAAAAGTGGCTGCAAGGGTTGAATGCAGACGACGAGGTCGCCGCCCGTGAGGCCGGCAAGCCACTGCCGACTCTCCCGCTTCCTATTGGCGACTGGCAGCTTTTGTACACCGCCTACGCCCTGCCCCCTGAGCAACGCGGCAAATACACGCGTCTGCTGGGCCTGCACTCAGCGCGCGTAGTGATGTACGACAACGTAGGACTCATCAGACGAGCTGTCAGAGACAAGGGCAAAAAGTACACCGACGTCGACACACCGCTCGAATACCCATTTATTGTCGCGCTCAACACTGCGACGGTCTTCATCGACGACGACGAGATCGACGATGCGCTGTTCGGATCGAGGTCCACGCTGTTCAACCCTTACGGGGAACCGAAATTCACTCCACTGGGTCGCCTTCCGAATGGATATTGGCGCGCGGACCCGCTGGGTGGGACTCGGGTGTCTGCCGTGCTGATGGGCCTAAACATCGACCCGGTGGGAGCCGCTAAAGACACTCCACGCATGTGGATCAACCCGTGGGCGCCAATGCCGATTTTCGAAACATACGGGCTCGCAACAAACACTCTCCAAGACGACGGACAAGTCCTCAGAACCAACGGCAACCTCGTAATCCACGAGCTGTTCGACCTACCGTCAGACTGGCCGCTGGTCGATAAGCAATGCGGATAACTTGGGTCCGTGCAACACAATTCGCTCTAAAAATGCTGCAAAGTCAGGCGATAAGCGACCGATTCAGCGGTACGGTTAGCGCGTGAGTGCAAACCCAATCACGTTGCAGCAGGCCGGCAACTCGCCGAACACAGCGCACTCATCACCCGCCAACACCCGAGGGTGCTGCTTATCGGCGCGGGCCGCAATCTCAGCCACCCGACGCCGCGCAGCCTCGACCAAGACCCATTTCGTTGTGCACATGTAGCTGACGATGCGCACCTCATTGTCCAGCAGTGGGCGTGCACCGTTCATGAAACGAACTCGACGCGATATTCGCCTATCTCAACGCCCGAATGCGGTAATCGGCGACGGGAGCCGATAACTACCAGGTTGCCGGGACTGCCCGCCAACCCACGCAGGGCCGGACCGGCAGTGACAGAAGTCGGCTAAGTCTGCGATGGTGCGAGTGACTTCCGCGACGGAACGACCGGGCTTGTCGATGGCGGTGACGACGACGGTGTCACCGGCGCGGGCATACTCGAGCATCGCCCCTCAGGGCCGGGCGGGCTGTCTTTGGCGATCCGGAGAGTTTGTCGGTGAACACCCGATCGGTGTCCACGCCGCCGTCGGGGGTTGGTGAGCAAGGCGGCTTCGCCAGAAGCGATCGGCAGCGGCAGTGACGGCGGTAGTATCCGCACATGCCTTTGGCGATCGGCACGGTTTTTGCTGGGTACACCATCCTCCGGCTGCTGGGTTCTGGGGGGATGGGCGAGGTCTACCTCGCTCAGCACCCCCGATTACGCCGGCGCGACGCGTTGAAGATTCTTCCTGAGGCGCTCACCGCAGATCGTGAATTCCGCGAGAGGTTCCACCGCGAAGCCGACCTCGTCGCCGAACTGTGGCACCCAAACATTGTCGGGATGCATGATCGCGGCGAATTCGATGGTCAACTGTGGATCGCGATGGACTACGTCGAGGGCACCGACGCTGGGCAGCTAATGAAAGCCCAGTACCCGGCCGGAATGCCACCACATGACGTCTCCGTCATCGTCACCGCGGTGGCCAGGGCGCTCGATTACGCCCACCAGCGGGGATTGTTACATCGCGACGTCAAGCCGGCCAACATCTTGCTCACCGAGCCAGAAGACGGTGAACGACGGATCCTGTTGGCCGACTTCGGAGTAGCCCGCCAACTGGCCGACGTCAGCGGCCTGACGGCGACCAATATGACGGTGGGCACGGTGGCTTACTGCGCACCTGAGCAGTTGATGGGGCTGCAGCTGGATGGGCGCGCCGACCAGTACGCGCTGGCGGCCACCGCGTTTCACCTGCTCACGGGCGCCCCGCCGTATCAGCATTCCAACCCGGTGGCTGTCATCAGCCAACACCTCAACGCAGCACTGCCAAAGCTAAGTGATCGGCGCCCGGAGTTGGCGCACCTCGATCAGGTGTTGTCAAGAGCGTTGGCCAAGGACCCCACCGACCGGTTCGGCCGGTGCCGCGAGTTCGCCATGCGGCTCAGTGAGCGGACCGCCGGCGACGCGGAAAGTGATCGTCTCACTGCGGCTGGCATCACCGTCGCCGCCCGCACAGCGGGAGCCGCGCAGGTGGAGCGATACAGCGCGAAACCACAGTCGACGAACGCGAAGCCCCCGCTGCGCTCTGAGGACAGCCTGCCATCGAGCACCGAGCCGGCCGCGGCAAAGAGGCAGCGCAGGCGGCGCCCGATCCTTGTCGGGGCGGAGATAGCGGTGGTGGTGTTGGCCGCCATTGGTGCGACCCTCTACGTGGTCGAGTGGGACAATCCCACAACCACCACACCGCCAACGAGAACCCCAACCCCACCTGCTGCCGTGCTCGACGGCACTTATCGGGTGGAGTTCGACTATGCAAGGCAGATGGAAAACGGCGCGCCCGATTCATCGCGGTCAAGTATCGGAAACAGCGCTTGGTGGGCATTCCGGTCATCGTGCAGACCTACCGGTTGCGTTGCTACCGGGACCGAGCTTGACGTCAACAACCATGACGTGGCGATGGCCCCCGGCCATACAGCGGAGTTCCATTTTGTTGATGGTCACTGGCAGCGAACACCCGTTCAGACCCAAGCACAGTATCCACATTGCCTGGGAGCAGACGGGAAAAGCGTCGTCGCGGGCGCGAACACCGAAATGGTTACGTGGTCGTTGAAGCCACAGCCCGACGGCACGCTTCGCGGCGGCCTGACCGACACCGTCCTGACCAATGAATGCGGCCGCCAAGGAGCGGTGTTCCAGGTCCCGTTGGTGGCGTCGCGGATGGGCGACGTGCCGCTGGGTGTCACCGTGGCCGATCCGGCGATGGTCACCGCTTCCCCAACGACCAGCACCGCAGCCCCGACTGTTGGGGGGGGCCGGGCTTGATGGCACCTATAGCGTAAACTTTGAGATCACAAAGCAGACGGAAAACGGTTCCGCAATAAACGGTCCCGCTGCCGACGAGACACATTGGTGGGCCTTTCGTTCCTTGTGCACATCGGCTGGATGCGTTGCCGCCGGGGCCGCACTGGCCGACGAAAACCACCAAGAGCCCACGGGTTTCGGACACGTGCTCCGTTTCGCCGACGGTCACTGGCAGGACACACCCACTCTTCGATCAGCGGAACAATGCGCTGGAGCAACAAACGGAAAAATTACCCAGGCCGTCACGCTTAGTTGGTCATTGGAGCCACAGCCCGACGGCACGCTCCAAGGCGTTGCGACCCTCACCGCTCTAACCAATGAATGCGGCCAGCAAGGAGACGTATGGCGGACCCCTCTTGTGCTGACCCGCCAGGGCGATGTACCGCCCAGTGTCGTCATAGCTGATCCAGCGTTGTTCCTGGCCCCGCCTGCGCCAGCCCCTGACGGGCCTCGCTGAATCTGCTAGAACGGATAGCAAGGAATTGAGGCGACGGCGCATGGCCGGGCTTCACACCCCGAACCGGGTCCGGCTGGAGACCCGACGAACCGTTCGGCGAGCCTCCTGCGGAGGTTGCCGAGCCCTGAATTGGTTTCCTGCCGAAGCCCCCACCGGCTAGGGCTCCTTGGTTGCTAGGGCTCCTTGGTTGCTAGGACTTTGAGGCTTGTCCTGAGTTTTTACTCTACCGTTGGCAGGACGCGGGCGTTGTGGATGTGTTCTGTGATTTGAACTAGCTTCGATTGCCTGAGCGGTACCGTGGATTGGATGTTCAGGTGGGCACCGACTCCTGCTTCTTCAAGACCTTTAGAGTCCTGAACAATGTGCTTCGGCTGATCCCGAACATCGCGGTCAGTTCGCTCACCGGTTCACCTGTTGGTACAGGTGTCCGGTTACGGGATGCCGGGCGGCTACGCAGATTTGGGTGACTACGGCAGCCCGCTGCCTCAAACCCCCGCCAGCGGCGAGAGAAGTTTAGCCGCCGGGCTCGGGCCGGCCGCCCTGGCACCGCCTTCCCCCCATCCACATTGCGGAAATACGGCGACTAGGAGTGGACGGAGCAGTACTATCCCGTCCCGTGAACACGCCCCGCGTCTTCTCCTCACAGCAGCGCTCTGAGATCCTCGATCAGCAGCTGATGGCGATGGCAAGCCACGGTGGTCGTGTGATGTCTCGCGCGGACACCTGGGCGGTCGTGGCCAGAGGACGCCCGGTCAACCATGTCCTGCACCTGCTGTTATCCCTGGTCACGTGCTCCTTGTGGGTTCCTGTTTGGTTGCTGATGACCGCATTTGCTGGCCAGCGCCAAAGGATAGTCAGGGTCGACGAGTACGGCAATGTGTCCTCCCTGAAGGCCCCGCTGGAAGCCCATCGAGTTATTGCCATCATCGGCGCCGTCATCTGGCTGATCTGGCTGCTGGTTTTCTTCTTTTCGCTCGTCTCAGGGTTCAGCCACAACGACACCTCATCGTCAATGGGCGTTGCGGTCGTCCAACAATTCGTCAACCAACCGCATGCACGACAGCACCCCGTGCTCTCGGCACACCCGACGAACGGCGGCCAGTAACCGCAGCTCGGAGTCAATCGTCGTGACGAGGGTCGCGCATACGGAGCAGCTTGCGCGCCACATCATCGCAGTGCAATACGCTAAGCGGTGGACTGCGGCTTTATTGCACGGCTGATACTTCGTTCGCCTAGATACCGCTGTTTACCTGCATAGATAGTGTTGCCCGGTACTGGGATTGAACCAGCCGATCTATATTTGCAACAAGACTTTATATAGCTTGAGAGCTATATAGCATGAATGTAGTATTGGACCGTGATTGACCTTGCTGAGATACGTCACGCCGCCAGACGAACGCAGGTCGAACTGGCCACTGCACTGGGCATGAGCCAGGGTCAGATCAGCCGGATCGAGCGCCAATCCGACCTCCTCTTGTCGACCTTGCGCGCATACCTGACTGCGCTCGGTGTGCAGGCCAGCCTGGTGGTGTCGGTGGGTGGGAAGACCATCACACAACAACTGACGGAGGAACGGCGGCGATGAGCACTTCGGGCCAGACCGAGATCACCCAAAGAAATCACCGGCGCGCTGTCCGCTTCTTCTGGGGCCTCTTGATCGGTGCGACCACGGTTAGCCTGATCGGCAACATCACCCACGCGATGCTGCCGTACATCCCACATGTCGTCGTCCAGATCGGTGCCGCCGCTGTGCCTCCCATCGCCCTCCTGGCTGCTGTGCACGGCATCGCCGTCGCGGTCCGTGCGGGAGCATCCGGCAGGGTTTACTGCTGGGCGGTTAGCGCTACGGCAGCCATCGGCGCCGGTGCGTTCGCCGTGAGCTTTTTGGCGCTGCGGGATCTGATGCGAGTCACCGGGTATGGCACTGCAAGTGCATGTATTTTCCCCGGCATCATCGACACGGCGGTGGCCGTCAGCACGCTAATGCTGGTTGCGCTCGGGGACAAACCGGTACGCCGTGCACCTCGTGTCAGTCCACAAACCGCGCCAGTACATACGGCAGCATTAACGCCCGTGCAGAGGGCAAAGGCCAACTTCAAAGCGTCCGCACAGGGCGGCATACGGGTACCGCCCTCTGCATCGGTACAACCCAACCCGGCACACACAGTGCAGGACTCAGCGCAAACCCAGGCGCCACAGGCTGACGCAGAAATTGCACAGGCCGATGCAGACCTTGCATTGGAGCTGATTGCATCCGGGGTGACTACACAGCCCGTCGAGACCGTGATCGCGGTGCTGGCGGCCACCCGTGGGGGCGCGTCGATAAACGCTGCCGCCAAAGCATCCGGGATTAACTACCGGACCGCGCAGCGGATCGTGGAGGCTGCCGCAGAGCACCGGCAGCGGCAGCTCGTGGCGGTCGGCTGAGGGCCCTCTACTAGCTGGAGGGAATTCCGCAAAAGTAAAGCCATGATGGCCAACGCCATCACCGTGCCCGCTTCGGGATGAGTCTCAGGCGTTGTCCATCCGTCCCAGTTGGTGACCAGCGTCAGTTGTCCTCGAAGACCATCGAGCCGGTGAGTTCGGAGAATAGCGCTCGGCGCTTCTGCCCGTCCCAGACGACTATCGCCAGGATCTCGTGGTTGTCCTCCGGGTGCGGCCCGGGTACAACCTCGATGATCTGCACGCGCTGACCGGTCTGCGGATCGTTGACGTGCGTGCCGATCCACTTCCAGTAGTCCGTCGCAGGCACGATGACCACCTCACGCAGATCGTCGTCCTTGGTCAGCCGGTCGAACTCATGGCTCGGCTTCACCGCGATCGTCAGCGTCTCGCCGGTAGCGTCAATCTTGGCGATTATCCGGATGCGCCGGTTCGGCTCGTCGTCCTCCAGAGCGGTAATCGTCGCGTACTGGCCGACGGATTGAATGCCGTCGCTTTGTACGGGAATGCTGATTTTATCGCCGGTCTGCAGCAAGCGCGCAGCGGTTCGCCGAGGCAAGAATGGAGGTGGTGTGCTCATACGCCAAAGCTATAGCCGTCCTCCGACAACACCCGGCCACTCGGTGAGGGCGTCGAGGGCGAATACAAGCCCGACCCGACAAACTGCGGTGAATATTCGCCCGACAACTTGCCGCATGGCTGATGCTCGCGTACTGCAGAAATGCCGGTGAGCATGGTGGGTAACACGATGGCACCCCGAAGATGCCGGGCGAACCGAAACGTGTGCAGCCGAGCCGGGCAGCGGGCCGGCGTCCCGGCTAGGCCTTCGTCGCGACGATCGCGATCGAGGTCAACACGTCGCGGTACTTGCGGAACGTGTTGCGCATGTCGAGCACCCGCTCACGGGCATCGCGATCGCGCACCACATTCCACGCGAACCGCAGCGCCCGCAACGGTCCTTCGTCGTCGATCACCCGGCGCGGCTCCAACAGCAGCAACGGTGCGAACAACACATTGTCGATCCGGAAGCCGGCGTCGGTGAGCAGCTGCCGCCATTCGGCGGCCCGCAGCGGATCGACGGTGGCCTTGATCGAGCGGGTCAGGGCCCGGCGAACCTCGGATTTGGCGTCCTCGTCGACGCCGTCTTGCAGCACCATCTCATGGATGGCGTAGCGGCCGCCCGGTCGAAGCACGCGGTAGGCCTCCCGTGCGATTTCGGGCTTGTGGGCATCGGTCTGCATGGTCAGTATCCCCTCACCGACCACCACGTCTGCGCTCGCATCGGGCAACCCGGTGTGGGCGGCCTCACCCCGAATAGCGCGGCCGCGGGCGCCGATGGCCGCACCGGTCAGCTCCGCCGCGTCCTCGTCGAATTCGACGGCGACGTAGCTGGCGGGTTTGCGGTGCAGGACCGTCATCGCGGTGACACCCAGACCGGGCGCCAGCTCAACCACATCGGCCCCCGGCACCCCCGCCGCGGAGAGCATCCGTTCGGTCAGCCCGCGACCGCCGGGCCGCAGCACCCGTTTTCCCAGTCTGGCCAGCAGCCAGTGCCCGGGAAGGTCAATCGTTTTCCGCCCCGACATCGGGAGTTCCATGCCGCCACCCCTAACTTGCTGAACAAGGCCGGCGTCGCCGGCGATTGACATGGTGCGCGCGGGCGCACCCGGTTCCGTTGCCAAGCCCCGCCGACCGGGGATTAGCCGAACGCATATCCGGCGCCGCCGCGGCCCGGCTACCTTGTGACACCCTGCGCAAGGGCTTGGTCCAGCCAGGATCGCAGCACCGCGACGGGTGCGGCGCCGGCCTGCCGCGCAAGCAGCTGGCCGTGGTCGATGACCAGCAGTGTGGGCACGGCCTGCACCCCGAAACGCCCGGAGACCGCGGGCGCGGTGTCCACGTTGATTTTGACGAGTTTCAGTTTCCCCGCCCGCTCGGTCGCCAGCTGCTCGAGCGCCGGTCCGACCATTCGGCACGGTCCGCACCAGGGGGCCCACAAATCCACCAGGACAGGGACCGAGGACTTCTCGACGACCTCGGTGAAATCATCATCGCCGGCCTCGACGATCCAGGGAAGCCAGCCCCGACATTGGGCGCACCGTGGTTTCCCCGGCCCGGCGGCGGGGATCCTGTTGCGTTGCCCACAGTTGGGGCATTGCACGATGGGTGGTTGCATGTTCCTGCCTTCCTCAGCGACCAACGCTGGGTCGAAATCTGGATCGAAATAGCGCACCGCCGGTTCGCGGCGGCACCGGTGGGCCGGCGGTTATTCGGTGCGCGCCGCGGCACCGTGCAATCACGGTGGGATCCTGTTGCGCCGTCTGCCAGAAGCGGATTCGAGTTCTTCGATGCGGTCTAATAAATCGAGCACCAGCCCGATCGCCGCATAATTCAGTCCCAGGCCGGCCCGCAGCCGCTGTATCCGGCCGGCCAGGGCCACCGCCGAGGGGTCGAACCACAGCTCCCCCCGGGCGTCGGGATGGCAGGGCAGCAGCCCCAGCGCGACGAATTTATGCACCGTGTCCGGGTGCAGCCCGCAACGCTGCGCGAAGGTCTCGATATGCAAGCGGGGCGGGCGGGCTAGCGGGTAGCGCCCGCTGAAAGCCGGTTCGCTCAACGTGCCCTCCTCGGATCAAAGCTGGACTCGGCGGCCAGTTGTTCGAATAGCTCCCGTTCCCGGTGGGTGGGTTTGGCCGGCACCACGATTTTGATCTCGGCGTATAGGTCTCCCGGTGACCCGCGCGGGTTGGGCATGCCCTCCCCCCGCAATCGCAGTCGCCGACCGGTCGAGGAGCCCGGCGGCACCTTGACCTTCGTTTCCCCTGCGGGGGTGGGCACCGCGACGGTCGCGCCTAACACCGCCTCCCACGGTGAGATCAACAAGTCGGTGCTGATGTCGCGTCCGTCAAGCCGGAATCGGGGATGCGGCGTGATGTGCACGACCAGGTACAAATCGCCCGGTGGGGCGTTGCGGCTGCCCCGGCCGCCTTCACCGGCCAGCCGGATGCGCTGTCCCTCGGTGACGCCGGCGGGAATGGTCACGGTGTAGGCCCGGCCGTTCAATCTGATTCGGCGGGTGCCCCCGCGGTAGGCTTCCTCGAGGGTCAGCTGCAGCTCGGCCTCTTGGTCGGCGCCGGGAACCGGGCCGAATCCCCCGACCCCCCCGAAAATACCGCTCAGCAGGTCATCGATGTCGATGCCGGCGCCGCGGAAACCGCCCCCGGCACGCCCGCCCACACCGGCGCCGGCACGCTCGTCATAGTCCTCCGGGATCCGGCGAAAGTCTTCGCCGAACCGGTCATAGCGTTCCCGGGTCTTCGGATCCGAGAGCACATGGTAGGCCTCGTTGACTTCCTTGAACCGTTCCTCGGCGCCGGGATCCTTGTTGATGTCCGGGTGATATTTGCGCGCCAGCCGCCGATATGCCTGCTGGATCTGCTCGGGGGTGGCGTCCCGAGAGACCCCGAGTGTCTGGTAGTAGTCACGCGCCACCACGATGTTCAGCCCCGACCGAATTCGGCGTCAATGACATCGTCGTCATCCGGGCGAACCCCGTGGGGCTGTCCGGCGCCGGCGGCGGGCGAGGGCTCTAGCCCGTAGAGCAGCTGCTGCAGGTCCGAGGTCAACGAGCGCACCCGCGCCACCGGTGTCTGCTCCTTGACGGCGTGCCGGGCGTCGGCGATCAGCGTTTCGGCGCGCATCCGGTCATGGGCCGCCACCGAGTCACCCAACTGCGCCAGCCGCCGCTCGACTTGATAGGCGACCGCATCGAGTTCGTTGCGCGCCTCCGCCTCGCGACGCAGCCGCTCGTCTCGGCGGCGGTGATGCTCGGCTTCGGCGATCATGCGTTCAACGTCACCCTCATCGAGGCCGGGCCGCTCACGTACGGTGATGTGCTGCTGGGCGCCGGTGTCCTTGTCACGTGCGGTGACGTTGAGGATGCCGTTGGCATCGACGTCGAAGGTGACCTCGATCTGCGGTTCACCGCGCGGTGCGGGGCGGATGCCGTGCAATGTGAATCGTCCGAGAACCCTGTTGTCACTGGCCATTTCGCGCTCACCTTCCAGCACCACGACATCGACGGCGGGCTGGTTGTCTTCAGCGGTGGTGAAAACCTCGCGCCGGCGGGCCGGGATGGTGGTGTTGCGCTCGATAATCTTGGTCATCACCCCGCCGTGGGTCTCCACCCCCAGCGACAGCGCTGTGACATCCAGCGTCAGCACGTTGGAGAGCTGGCCCGTCAGCACCCCGGCCTGCACCGCGGCGCCCAGCGCCACCACCTCCTCGGGGTGGATGCCCACGGTGGGGTCCATGCCCGCGGTGAGCCGGCGCACCAGCGCCTGCACCGCCGGGATCCGCGTCGACCCTCCGACCAGGATGACCTCGTCGATGTCGACGGCCGTCACCTTCGCATCGGCCATCACCTGCCTTACCGGAGCCAGGCAGCTCTCCATCAAATCGGCGGTGAGGTTTTCAAACGTCGAGCGCATGATGGGCATTGTCAGATGTTTGGGTCCGGCGGCATCAGCGGCGATGAACGGGATGTCGATGCGGGTCCGCGCGACCGAGGACAGCTCGATCTTGGCCTGTTCGGCCGCTTCGAATAATCGCTGCAACGCCTGGGCGTTCTGGCGTAGGTCGATACCGTTCTGCCGTTGGAACTCCTCGGCCAGGTAGTCGACCAGCCGGCGGTCGAAATCATCGCCACCCAGATGCGCATCACCGGCGGTGGCGCGCACCTCCACCACACCGTCCCCCACCTCCAGCAGGCTCACATCGAAGGTGCCCGCGCCCAGGTCGAACACCAGCACCGTCTGGTGGCCCTTCTTGTCCAAGCCATAGGCCAGGGCCGCGGCGGTGGGCTCGTTGATGATGCCCAGCACCTCCAATCCGGCGATCCTTGCGGCATCCCTGGTGGCGATGCGCTGCGCGTCAGCAAAATGCGCGGGAACCGTGATGACGGCTTCGCGTATTCGCTCACCGAGAAACTTGCTCGCGTCGTCGGCAAGTTTGCGCAGCACCTGGGCGCTGATTTGCTCGGGGGCGACGATCTCGCCACGCACATCGAACCGGGCCTCGCCGTTGGGCCCGGCCACCACATCGAAGCCGACCGCCTTGGCCTCGTCGGATATCTCGGCGAAGCGCCGGCCGATGAAGCGCTTCGCCGAATGAATGGTGCCCTTGGGATTCATGATCGCCTGCCGGCAGGCCGATCGCCCCACCAGGCGCTCACCGGACTCGGTGAAAGCCACCACTGACGGGGTGATTCGGGAACCCTCGGCGTTGGGGATCACCATCGGCCCACCGTCACGCCACACCGCGATCACCGCGTTGGTGGTCCCCAGATCGATACCCACCGCGGTCGCCATCAGGTAGTCCTTCCCAGATCCTTCCCGGTCTGTCTCGGGTCCGCCCCAGGCAGCGTTTCCTCGTTACCAGCCCGGCCGGATGAGCTGCCGGACGCCCCGGCCCGACGATCATTCCCAACGCTTCATGTTTGCCGCACTCTTCCGTCTCGGGGCTAAGACATGCCAAGAATCAACCCGTTCACGCCCACGCAAATAGGGGCCAAAGGCCCAACAGCGCAGGACCATTGCCCCTCGAGGAAGACGCGCCCGGCCCGGACGCCCTCGGGCGGACCGTGGGTCTCATATCGACGTTCGAGCACACCAGGTGGTTAGGGTGCCGATATTCGGTGTGGAGCCGCCACCGCCGGATACTTCTGCCGTTTGTGCTGCCGGATCCGTCGAGTAGCCTGAGCCGGTGGACGCGCGCTCCCGGGTGCTCATCACGGCCGCGGAGCTGGCCCGCCTTATCCGGGCTCACGAGCCGGTGACCGTACTCGACGTGCGGTGGCAGTTCGATGAGCCGGATCAGTACGCGGCTTACCTTCAGGGCCACGTCCCGGGCGCGGTGTATGTGTCACTCGAGGACGAACTCAGCGATCGCACCGTCGCCGGCCGCGGCCGTCATCCGCTGCCGTCGGGCGACAGCATCGAGGCGGCCGCCCGCCGCTGGGGAGTCCGTGACGATACGTTGGTTGTGGCCTATGACGACTGGAATCGCGTCGGTTCAGCGCGGGCATGGTGGGTGTTAACCGCGGCCGGGCTCGACAATGTCCGTATCCTCGACGGGGGCCTTGTTGCGTGGCGGTCGGCCGAGGGTCACTTGGACACCGGTTCGGTAACCCCGCAAGTCGGGAACGTCACCGTGCCGCAGCGTGATTTGTATGCCGGAAATCTGCCGACGTTGACCGCGCAGCACTGCGGCGGCGGAGGGCTGACGCTGATCGATACCCGGGTGCCCGAACGCTTCCGCGGCGACGTTGAGCCCATCGACCCGGTCGCGGGCCATATCCCCGGCGCCAAGAACATTCCCAGCACCGCCGTGTTGGCCGGCGATGGCACGTTTCTCGACCAGAGCGCCCTCCACCGGATATTGGCGGCCCACAATATCGAAAATATCGGGACCGCCGACCATGTCGGTGTCTACTGTGGCTCGGGCGTCACTGCGACGGTCACGATTGCCGCGTTCGCCGCGATAGGGTGCGTGGTGCCGCTGTTTCCCGGGTCATGGTCCGAGTGGATTTCGGATCCGGCCCGCCCCGTCGCGCGCGGTCCTGGGTAACGGAGGATTTCCTACCGGTCATCACCGATGGTCGATACCGCTGGCTGGTCACAGGTACGGGCCGGTCTCGGACGCTCCGGTTTGCCCGGGCTGCACAGCTCCCGGAGGCAGCACGCCCTGACGCATCTGCTCGAGCTGCGCCCGGGCGGCCATCTGCTGGGCGAACAACGCGGTCTGGATTCCATGGAACAGCCCTTCCAGCCAGCCGACCAGTTGAGCCTGGGCGATGCGCAATTCGGCATCCGAGGGTGCGGTGTCCTCGCTGAACGGCAAGGTGAGTTGGTCTAGTTCCTCTCGCAGTTCCGGTGCCAGGCCGTCCTCGAGTTCTCGGATACTGATGGCGTGGATCTCGCGCAGCCGGGTACGGGTGGCCTCGTCAAGCGGCGCCGCCCGTACCTCCTCGAGCAGCTGCCTGATCATGGTGCCGATCCGGATCACCTTGGCGGGCTGCTCGACCAGGCTGGTCAGCGACGTTTCCTCTGGGGATCCGGTTTCCTCTTTGCCCGCCGTCGCCCCGGAGTCAGCGCCGACGATCTCGGCCTTGCCGGCGCCTTTTTCGGCACTCAATCCAGTCACCGTCCCTCGTGCATCCGCCGGCTATCCCCGCGGCGTGGTCCAGGCCGTTGGTAGCCTGCGGGCCGCTCCGCTCCCGCCGATCCCCGTCCCCGACTCGGGCTTCCTCGTAACAGTAGTTCATCGAGCATCATCAACCGTTGCCGTGGTGTTATTCAAGGCCGATGTCCCCGCCACGGTCCTTGACGATATTGGCACTCAATTTTTTGCTTTTTTGCTCGGCGTCGGTGCGACGGCGAGGGGTTATTCTCCCGGCGAACGTCACCAGGGTAGAAAGCATTTTTACCGGTTATCGAATTGCGGACAGTAGGCGTCAATAGCGTCGTATGTGCCTTCGATCGCCTGACGATAGTCCAAGTCCGGGCTCTTGAGCTGAGTTTCATGGATGAGCTGCTGGACGGTTTCACCGTTTTCCAGCGCTTGACATGAGTCATGCGCGCTGGCTATTCCGACCGGCACATTGCGGAAATAGATACCGTCCCGCGCGAGTGAGTTTAAAAACTTCTGGTCAGCTCCGGGCTGCGGTGGGGGCTGGACTACCGGGGGCGGCTGAGAAGGCACCCATCGGCGGGGCACCTGCACAGCGGGTGCCGGGACTGCGGGCCGCTGAGGCGCGGCCAGCTGTGGCTTCGGTGACACAGCCAGTGGCCGGGGCACCGTCTTGGGTGCGGGTGCGGGCGTATTGGGTGCCGGGACTTGCACGATGGGCACCGGCGCGATGCTGAAGTGCTCCGGCTGCGATGAGGAATACGCTAGCGTTCCGGCGAAAGCCGCCGCCAGTACGGCCATCGCGGCGATGGCCGCAGGGATGATCCGGCCGTCCAGGTTGCGCAGCAGGCGGCCGACCCGCCCGGCCCTCCTATCGCCGTACCCGTGTTCCGGCTCGTCCCCGCCCTCGGGTTCCTCGCCCCACGCATAGATTGCCGCCGTACCGGGAGGTTCCAAGCTGACCTGGGTATTTGACGAAGTTTCGTCGCTCATGGCTCGATCATCCCTGGGGGTCCGACAACGCGCCACGATCGCACGATTGAGCGTGCCCCCGGCAGGATTCGAACCTGCGACACCGGCTTTAGGAGAGCCTGCAAGCTCTCCCGGCCGTCGCCCCGAAAGGTGCTCTGAGCTGGCGATATAACGCCATCCAGCACCACCACGAGCCACGGCGTGTCGCGGAGTCACCGACCAAGCACCGACCACAGATCAGCGGTGGTTACCGGGCTCGGAAATGAGCGAAGCCCCCCGGCTGCAACCAGGGGGCTCCACGGAGGCGAATGTGAATACCACCGTTTGCGCGCGCGAGCTGATTGTATCGCGGGCGCTCGACAACACCACCGTGACGGTTAACCGGGGCGGTGCCAAATGAGCCAGATGCCAGACGGCTGGTCGGTGGAAGTGGAGGCCGGCGAGGTTGTGGTCCGATTCCGGTCGGCTTGGGAGCGACATGACCACCACCTGACCGCCGAAGAAGCGCGGGCGCTGGCCAATGAGCTCGGGGTTCGGTATCTGCTCGTCAGCGGCGCTCTGGGGGTGGGCGACCCGGATGCTGTGCGGTCCGCCCTGAGGGACTACACGGCGCGCAGTGTGCCAGCGCTCGGGATTGATGAGTACGCGCAGCAGGTCTACGAGGCGCTCAACGAACGTGCCATCGATGCCCCATACGTCCAACTGGCGGCCGAGCCCATTGCCGAATCGGTGGAGGACTCGAGTGCAGCAGAGCATGAGCCGATTGCGTCCGCTGATCATGGTTACGAGGTCCGGGACTACCGCGACGACAAGGATGCTCGGCCGCGGGTCGAGGCGTGGGTGCCTGAGTATGAGTGGCCCTTTGTCCGCGGGGTGAAGTACGCCGGTGGATGGTTGGTGCTGGCCGATCCGATTGTTGCCGAGGTGGCCGGACTCGGTGAAGTTGATCTGACCGGACTGGACGCTGTTGACGCCGATCATGCCTTGGCCTGGGTGAACTTGCTTGCCGCTTTGTACGTAAAGGTGGCCGCCAGGCGCCATCGCCATTTCCACCGGCCCGGTTCGAAGGGCGGTGATCGGTGATGGCCGTTGAGACGAGCGAGGGCACCGCGGTGTCGTGCGGCGGCCCGGCGGCCCGGAGCGCGCCAAGCGCGAAGGGCCAGAGGACCGGCGGCGCGAGCGCAGCGAGCGCTCTTGGTAGTACTCAGAGTTATTGCTTCACACCGCAAGTGGCTGGTGAAAAGGTCGGGTTGCCCGAGGTCGATTCGAAGGAACGCCGTCGGGTCCGGTGGGCAGCTCGGGCGATGTTGTGGCAGGCATCTTCGCTGAAGGCGGTCCGGTGTTGCGGCCGGATGCTGCACAACGATGCGATTTGCGATCCCGATGACGGCCAGGGGGTTGTTGTCCGGCGTCGAGTGGTCGATGGGCGGATGGTCGCGAGCTATCAGAACCTCATGACGTGCGGGTCAGTATGGGCCTGTCCTCGGTGTTCGGGGGTGATCGCCCATACTCGCGCCGAAGAGATTGGCGCAGCAGTACGGGAGTGCTGCCGGCGTGGGGGTCGTGTGTACATGCTGACGCTGACGATGCGGCACTCAGGTCGAGACGCGCTCTCTGAGTTGTGGGACGCATTGAGCGTGGCGTGGCGAGCTACTTTTGGCGGGCGTACGTGGACGGGGCAGCGTGCACGGAGGACTGTTCAGGGCGGCCGCTCGGTGCTGCTGGCGCCTGTGATGGGTGACGCGGAGCGGTTCGGAGTAGCTGGTCTGGTTCGTGTCGTCGAGGCGACCTACGGACGGCCCGTCGATGGCGGCAATGGCTGGCACCTGCATGTCCACGCACTCGTGTTCTCGATGAGTGAATTGTCAGCGGGATTGGTGTCGGACATTGAAGCGGTTCTAGGTATCGATGTCGACCGAAGCTGGCTGGGGCGCAACGTATTTGCATCGCGAATCTACCAGCGATGGTCGTCTGGATTGCTCAAGGCGGACTGCCGAATGCCGGGCTATGTTGCAGTAGATGTCCGTGAGATCACGGACGAGGGAGCTGAGTACGTAGGCCGCTACTTGTCGAAATCAACATATGACGTGGCCACGCGGATTGGAATGGAGATAGGTGCTGGTTCATTGACGAAGGGCGGAATCGTCGAGCGAAACAAGACCCCGTTCGAGGTACTCGCCGAGTTGGCCGACTCGGTAGACGCTCGGGGGTTTGGTATTCGGACGCCGCGTCGGTGGTCAGTGGTGGCCGCGGGCGACGGGGATTGGGCGGTTATTGACAGTGAGACTGGCGAAGTTGCGAACGTGACGCCGCCTGGCGAGTGGCGTGTTTGGCATGAATGGGAGCGGGCTTCGAAGGGCCGGCGGCAGATCGTATGGTCCCGCCGCCGCGCCGAACCGGATTCTGAACGTGAGTTGCTATGGAACGCGTTGCTTGACGCGCGGGGGAACACGGCGGAAGCTAGCGACGAAGAAGTGGCCGCCGAGGATCTGGGCGGTGAACCAGTCGGCGAGATACGAAGGCGCGATTGGTATCGGTTGGTGGTGTGGCGGCCAAGTCTGATCGTGGAAGTCTTAGAGACTGCTGAAGATTTTGGGGCAGAAGTGATTTCATCGCTGCTGGGTCAGTACGGTGTTGAGTTCGTGCAGCGTCAGCCACCACATTAGATGGAAATTGCAGTGGGTCACTGACGTTGGGCCTCATGTAATCGAACTAAACTCGCGTCATTGATGGTGCTGGACGTCAAAACGCGAAACGTATTTGCGCGATTCGCGTGTGAGCAGCATCGGGTCCCCCATCTATATAAGGTTCGTCCTGCAGCAACGGCTGGCGAGACAGTTGGATTAGGGACCAGGCTGCGACGGCGGCGACGACGATGACGCCGGTGAGCCCCAGCCGGTGGAAGTTGCGCTGCAGGGTGCGTTCATCCGGAGACCAGCCTAGTTGGGTGCGTAGGATGCGCCGGATCGCCGCGGCGGTGCGCTGCGGGTTTTCTCGGCGCAGCGCCACCGCCAGCTCCAGCACCTCGGCCGGGGTGCGCGGGGTGCATTGGCGCGGGTTGGGCACCAGGGCGTCGAACCCGCCGGCCCGCCAGTCGCGGATCCAGCGGTCGATGGTTTGGCGGCTGATGCGCACCTTCCGCCCGAACGGATCGACGTGCTCCCGGCAGGCCAGCTCGCGCACCATTTTTCCCCGCTCCTTGGTGGAATGCGCCGCATCGGCGGCTTCTCGGATCAACTGGTATCGGAACAATCCGATCGCTCGGGCCCGCTCGGCCCGCACCTTGTCCTCATCATCGACCGCCACCGGCCGTCCTCCTTTGCTGCCTGTCAAACACACGACAGCGCAAACAATTACGGCCTCTCGACCCTCGGCGGCAGGGTCGACTCGTGTTGCGCCCGCTCGCCGGGCCAGCCCGGTGCCAACAACCGCCCACCCGACACAGCCACCGCCGTCTCGGCCAGCGACACCGTGGGCAGCAAAAACCGGTGTGTGATGGCCACCGCGAGCGCCACAATCGCCACGACCGCATCGGCGAACACCCCGCCGGCCGCATCCGGCATCACCGGATCGGCATCCACCGCGGCCAGCCACACGGTGAACACCGAGCGCACCGCCTCGGCCCGCTCGGCAAAGCGGCGCAGCCAGCCGCGCACCGTCTCGGCCGGGCGAGCCAGCTCCGCGGCGATCCGGCGGAACCCGATCCGGCGCGTGGCTTTCGCCGCCAGCGCCGACAACACCACCGCCGCGGTGTCGGCGCGGCGCAACAACGTGCTCACCGGCAACAACACATGCGTCACCCCGCAGCCGGTGCACCGCGAGCGGCGCGGACACAGCTCCACCGGCCCATCCGGGCCGCGCACCTGCCGCGGTCGAGCCCGTCCCCAGCCGGCCAGCACACTCCCGCATGACGGACAGCTCAACTCACCGGCCGCCAGCCTGCACTCGACTTGATCGACATCTGCTTCTACGGTGACCACTGCGCCTCCAAGCGCAAACAGGCGGCCCTCCCGTAGCACTCGGCCAAGAGACGACGGGAGGGCCGTCGCCTACCAATGACTTGATCACCGTGCCGCCCGGGCACCATGAACAACAAACCAGGCCCCAGCACGTCGACACGCTGCTCACCGCCAGCGCCGGATCCCTACCCCTACGTGCTCACCCTGAATGCCCACGAACAGTCCACCCGGTTCTAGAGTCGGGTTTTGTTGTTCTGGATTCAGTTGATTTCGCAGGCCACAGGGGTGTGGGTGTGGCTGCATCGGGCAGCGTACTCGGCCGGGGTGAGGTAGCCCAGTGCGGAGTGACGGTGCCGGTGATTATGTTCGTGCTTGAAGTCGCCGATGACTACTCGGGCCTCCAGCAGGTTGGTTCAGTGGTTGCGGTTGAGGCACTCCTTCCTGAGCCTGCTGTTGAACGATTCGATGTAGGCGTTGTCCCACGGCGCTCCGGGTGGAATGTCGGACAATCCGACTGTGCCGTCACAAAACTGTTGCAACGCTTGCGAAATCATCTCCGGGCCGTTGTCCATGCGCAGCACCAGCGGCGGTCCACCGGCGGTGGCGAACACCCGCTCGAGTTCATCGACGAGACGCTCGCCGGTGATCGAGCGCTCCACGATGTTCAGCAGCGATTCGCGGGTGTGCTCGTCGACCATCGACGCGATCTTGACGGCCTTGCCGTCGATGGTGGAGTCGAACTGAAAATCGATCGCCCACACCACCTTGGGTGCGTCCGCGACGACCTGCGGCGCCGACGACACCCCCGCGCGCTTACGCGGCGAATGCGCCCGCCGCTGCGGTCCTTCCTCACGCCACAGCCGGTGGACCTTCTTTTTGTTGACCTCACGGCCCTCATCGTGGCGCAACGCCGCCCAGGCGCGCCGAAACCCATGGCACGGATGTTTGGTGGCATACGCGCGCAGCCAGACCCGCAGATCGGCATCCGGGTCGGGCCGGGGTGGTCGATGACCATTCGTTCTTCTTCCGTGAGCGTCACGGCGAATGGCGCATCGAGCTCGACCTGCGGTCCAGCGGACACTTCGTCAAGGCCCTGATTGGTACCGGTGTTGCGGGCGAAGCTCGCTACGACCTGACTTGGCTCACGTTTCCGGGTTTTTTGACCGTTAGCTGTTTGACCTGCTGGTTTGGGTGCCGCGTGGCCGGGATTTGCGCACTAATTTTGGGTTCGTAGGCTGCCTGGATGGCGTATGTCCGCACCGTGAAGACCGCATCCGGGGCGGTCGCGGTACAAGTCGTGTGGTCCTCGCGGCGCGGAGCCCGCCAGATCGAGCACATCGGCTCAGCCCACGATGCCGCGGAAGTGGCCGTGTTGAAAGCAGCCGCCGCCCAGCGGTTGACCGCGGGCCAACAAGTGCTGGATCTGGGTGTGCAGGCCCCGGCTGGAACTGAGCCGCTGCCGATCACCTCGTCGCAGGCGGCTCATTTGTGGGACGCCCTGTGCACAGCCTACAGAGTGCTTGGATTTGAGTCAGCGACCAAAAGCGACAACGTGTTTCGTGAACTGACGCTGGCCAGGATCATCGAATCGGCCAGCAAGCTCGACACCACCCGGGTACTCAATGAGATCGGAATACCCGCGGCCTCGTATGCCACGCTCAAACGCCGTCTGCCGACCTATGCTAAACCCAGCTGGCGCCAAGCACTGGCCAAGGCCCGCTCCGCGCACGCCGGGTTGGGGCCAACCTCGCTGGTGCTCTTCGATGTGTCCACGCTGTACTTCGAGACCGATAGCGGCGATGGATTCCGCGAACCCGGTTTTTCCAAGGAACGACGCCTCGAACCCCAGATTGTTCTCGGCTTACTCACCGACGCATCAGGATTCCCGTTGACAGTGGAAGCATTCGAGGGCAACAAGGTCGAGACCGCGACTATGCTGCCGGTCATCAACGCCTTCAAAACCGCACACGGCCTCACTGATGTCACGATAGTCGCCGATGCCGGGATGATCCTCGAAGCCAACCAGATCGCGCTGCACGCTGCGAGTGTGCGGTTCATCTTGGGCACCCGTATCCCACATCTGCCCGGTGTGGTCAGCGAATGGCAGGCCCAACACCCCGGCGAGACGGTTCCCGATCAGCTGGTGCTGACCCAACCCTGGCCGGCCAGCTCGACCGAGAAGACCCGCGGTGTCCCTGACCGGATGATCTACTACCAGTACCGTGTTGACCGGGCCAGGCGCACCCTGCACGGTATCGATGAGCAGATCGCCAAAGCCGAACGGGCCGTCGCCGGAAAAGCCCCGGTCAAACGCAACCGCTACATCCAGCTCACCGGCGCCGCTACAACGGTCAACCGGGAGTTGGAAGCCAAAAACCGCGCCCTGGCCGGGTGGAAGGGCTACACCACCAACCTGACCGACCACACCCCTGACTTCGTCATCAGCGCCTACCACCAGCTGTGGCACATCGAGAAAAGCTTCCGAATGTCCAAGCACGACCTGGCTGCCAGACCCATCTACCATCGGCTACGCGACTCCATCGAAGCGCACCTGAGCATCGTCGTCACCGCGCTGGCCGTCAGCCACTGGATCGAACGCCAAACCGGCTGGAGTATAAAGAAATTCATACGCACCGCCCGTCGCTATCGGACTATCACCATCCAAGCCGGCGACCACACCCTCACTGCCGCACACCCACTACCCGACGACCTCCACCAAGCCCTCACCGCCATCGGCGACGCAACTGCGCACTAAATTGAGCCAAGTCGGGAAGGCCCTGATTGGTACCGGTGTTGCGGGCGAAGCTCGCTACGAAGACCGCGAGCTGGACGAAGGCGATGCGATCGCCCGCGGGCTGGACTGCGATGAACGGTATGGAACCACACTGGTCGAGCGGGCAAAGTTCATCGTCGACATGATCAGAAGTCACCTCGCGCGCCAAACATGCACGCTACGCACACACGATCTGTCGTCGCTGGAAGCACTACTCGGCCGAGAGGTTCGCTGGTGCCCAGCCTGTGGTGCCCGTTTGCCACCAAATTGATACTGACAATCCGCCGGTCAGCGCATGTGTCGGACCATCCGATAACGCTCTACTCGTCATGCTGTTGGTGTTCGGTGAGGTATTCGTTTTTGGTGTAGGTGCGGCCTTGGCCACGGCGACGTTCGGCTTCTTCGAAGGCGCGTTGGATTTCTGTGTGTCCGGCGTGGCCGCGTAGGTATAGGAAGAGTTCGCGGTCGAGGGCGTAGACGCCGGGTATTGGATTAGTCAGATGGCGTTTGAGTAGGTCGTGTGGAGGTTGAGCATCGTCTTGGCCTGCGTCGAGACGGCGTAGTGCCTCTTTGGTGATTTCGTCGGCGGCGGCTTGTTCGCTGCTGGCGGTGACGTGCCATGTTAGGCCTGGGTATTGGGCACGCCATTGGCCGTCGTTGGCTTGGGTGATGAGCGGTCGGATGTGTGTTGCATATTGCTGATAGAGGATGTCGAGTTCGTCATCGCCGCTGGTTTGGGTCATGGTGTGGGCTCCTCTAGGGGAAGTCGGCATACTTGGTTATTTGTTTGTCGTCAGTGTATGTCATTGCGGTCCCTCACTGCCATTGCCGTGGGCTTGACTGTATTCGGTGGATACGCGGTCCGGGTCAGAAGTCCGATTAGGGGCCTCGTTTCAGAATGCTGTCGCCGCGACTGTTAATGTGTCAAACTCGAACTGGTAGATGTTAAGGGATGAGAGTGAGGTCAGGCTGGCGTCAGCGTTCAGCGCGTCTGATAGCACATCGTGAATGCGACGTGCCTCGTGAGCGTATCTCTGAGCTCTGGTAAGGATACGTTCTAGCTGCGACCCAGCAGCCGCATTTGCGGCGTGCCATCGGTTGAGAAGCGTGTCTACATCCGTCTTGTATAAGAATTGTTGTTGTAACGGATGTTTAGCAGGAATTGTTCTGTGCAGGCCTTTAACTTCGTTGGACAAGCGTCGATGATTGAATATCGTGTTCAGATATGTTGTTTGCACCGACGCAGCTTTCTTTATTGACTTACGCGTGTATTGGGCGCGATACTTTTCGGCTTCGTCGTGGATTAGCTGCGCAACATGTGCAAATTGGTCGAGCAAGTCGATGAGATGCCAGGTTGTTATGAAAAGTTTGTTGCGCGCACGTCTGCATACATCCCAAGTGGCTAACGGACTATTAAGCACGCGAACATAGCAGATGCGTGCGGACTCGAACCTCTGAGCGGTTTCTGCGATTGAGACTTGAGTGGTCGTGATTTTCGCCGTGTATGGCTGGATGTTCTGGGCCCAATACTGAGCGGTGAATGCCTTAATCTGGCGTTGGCTACTTCTCCTGGCGACCTCTACCAGAAGGGCATATTTCATTCGCTGAATTGCAGATGCCATGTTGATGGCGTACTGACATGCGAGGTGCTTCCAACTGGTTCGGTAGAGCGGTATGTGGGCGGTGGGGTCACCATTACCTTGAAGTGGAATTGGTGGCAGGCAGCCGGTGATAAATAGCGCTTTGTTCACCGGTTGCGCGAGGGCGTTATAGGTCTGCTGCCTCAGGCGTTTTGCATTGCTGATCTCAATGCCGGTCTCCGCTCGGACGAGGGCTTGTCCACCACCAGCGCCCCTTGCCAGCTTCGCGAGTGGGTTCAGTGCATCGCTCAGCGCTGTAGCTGTCGCCTCGAGTGAATGGTCGTTCATGAGTGTTGGATCTACTTCATTCATAGCGATGACGGTATCGCCGAGGAGCGACACGATCCGCAATCGCCGGCAGACCGATGCTGGCGGTAAAGCGGATTACGCCGGGATGGGCCTTGACCAGCGAAGTTGTGAATCTCGGGCATCCGTCGCTGGGAGTCCCTACCGTGGTGCATTCTGCATGACACCTGGGGCAAGTGGCTCCGGTGACGTGAAAGGAATTGTGGAATGGCCGAATTGACGACACTTAGGGTGCCCGTGCCAGCGGACTCGCTGATGGTAATCGGTACAGGCGGCGGAGGACGAACTCGGGCAGTGTATCGAGACGGCGCCGCTACGGATGATGTGGTTCAAAGGGACGGCTCGGCAGTTCACAGACTGTCTGGAGCGGCGGTCTCGGTGGCAGGCATCGGCCTGGACGGTGCGGTCTTGGAAACGACTACACCGCTTGAGACTGTGCCGGCCGGCACTATCTTCCGCGTTGAAGGTGCCGCAGAGTTATCCATTCGTGCGGATGTACGGCAGGGCTTCGGAGATCGAGGTGCTCGCGGCGTGTTGGCGGTAACGGTGTACGCGCAGACGTTGACTGCGGTGGGTTCAGTGGACCAGCTCCTGCGCGGCGGGTCACGGCGGGCAAGTGGCGAATAATGCGGACTCCGAATCGCTTTCATTACTGCGATCCGTTCCGGCTGTCGCCGTTGGGTCAGATGCGGGCAGCCGTTGCGTGGATGCGCGGGCCAGCGACCATGACGCGATGGCTGCTGTTGCTCTTCAGCGCATGTGCGGTGGTGACGGCCCTCGGATTCACAGTTGAGTTGGTGATGCAGGCTGCATCACCAACGTCAATGATGCCGCGGAATCAGTCATCGCCGCGGAACCGGCCGCTGTCGCAATCGCGATATGTCAGGCCAGCGTGGGACATGAGTCATGCGGGTCCATCGTCATCAGGCCTCATCGACGTTCCGGGCATCTCGGATTGTCGTCCGCTTCCTGCGGTCAAATGGCCGCCTTATTCGGATCCGTTTGGTGAACCGATGGTCGTGGTGGTCGACCGGTCCGGTGTGGTGTGGGGACCTTCGTGCATCGTCTCGCCAGGTAGGGCGTGGTCATGAATGTAGGTCGGATGCTCACGGTATTTGCGGTGCTGAGCATCGCTTGTGTTGTTGCGGCTGGATTGGCGGATACTTGAGATGGCCGACCCATTGGCGGCATTCCCCGTGCGTCGTCAAGTGATGGTCATAAAGACGTTGCTTATTGGCGAATGTTGCGACCGCAGTGATACGACGGCGCCAACCAAGTGGCTGTACTATCGATCCCCTTCTGAAGTGCGAAGTGCAATAGGCGAATTGCAGCAAAAGTCATGCCTCTGGTTCAGGGGCATTGGGTGGGATGTGCCGGCGACAGCTCCCTCTAAACCATTACGGCAGAGTATCTTTCAGCGGCTGGTGGCGGCGTTCGGCTCGTCGTGTGCCTCATGTGGAGTGCCGGGCGGCCATGTGATTGACCACGATCATCTGACTGGGGCTGTGCGTGGCCTGCTGTGCAGAGTGTGCAATGCGAATGTTGATCGATGTGTACATGTCAGTTCCGAAGAATGTCGGTATGCCAGATACCTGAATGATCCTCCGGCAGCGACGCTCGGGTTGAAGTACTACGCCGGTCATCGGTGGCGTCCATCCGACGATGCTCGGTCGAGAATCTTGGGTTTCAATCTGCTGGATCAGCGGTCCTGGCCGTCGCCACATCCCACACAGTGGGAGTGGGATGTTCCCCCTCCCGAACGGCTGTCCCCGATTGCGGAAAAACGGCTGAGGGAGGGCACATCCAGAAATGAAACCATCATGGTTCGTCAGCGTGACAAGCGCTCGGTGACGTGACCTATGCGCGGGTTTCTAGGGCGCGTGGGCGCCTTCATCTGCATTGTGTGGATGGTAGCAATCTCAGGCTACGGGGTTCCCTCCTTCCGCGCTGTGTGTGCTGTCGCGGTTGGTGCCGCATTGGTGATTATTGCGATCAGTTGGCGTCGACGGCGTCGCACGGCGATGTACGGACCGGATTTGCGTTTTGCGATGTCTGTGTTACTCAGCGAAAACAAGTGGGGTGACCTTCTTGAGATCGTTGGCTTGACGGTAGTTGCGCATCTGCGGCGCAGTCGTGTGACTCAGGCGGCTCGCGTTGTGGTGGGCGGTCGACGTGGCCAGAGGCGAATTGTTCGATACATCCCAGCAATTCTTGGGATTCGGGAAACCTCATACGGCCTCGCGGTACTAGTCCGTGGCGTCCCGGGTCAGAGTAAGGATACATGGCAGCGGCGTTGCGGCCAGCTGGGGTCCGCGTTGCGAGTACTTGAAGTGACTGTCACTGAGCCGTGGGGTGGCACGTTTGAATTGCATCTGCGTGTTCGTGATCCGCTACGGGAATCAATTGTGCTGCCGGCCCCGTTTGTTGGTAGCGGGTTCGATCTTCCTTTGGGCGTCGACGAAGACGGCCGTGCGATAGTCGGCGATTGCCGCAATGTGAGCGGCGTTGTAGTAGGAGGTGTACCCGGAGGAGGGAAGAGTGCATGGCTTGCGTTTGCGCTCACCTCGATGGCTCATAGAGAGGACGTCCAATGGCTTCTCATTGATGGCAAGCAGGGTTATGACTTGGAAGTGCTTGCGCCCCGGGCATATCGTTACATCAGTGGCGAGGAAGCTGGTGATCTCGCGGGGGTCAGGGATTCCCTTAAGGATGTTCAGACAGTGATGTGTGAACGGCTGAGGAATGCACTGCATTTGTACGGTCAACCGAATCTATGGAGCGCTCGACCCTCGCGGAACCATCCAGTCGTGTTCGTGGTGATTGACGAGTGCCAGGCGTACCTGGATTCGCGCTCGTTCACAAGTAAGGAGGAAAAGATTGTTGGAGGCGAAATAGACTCCTGTGTACGAGATTTGGTGAAGCGAGGTCGGTCCGCAGGGGTCGTCGTCGTGCTCAGTACGCAACGTCCTACAGCCGATAGCATTCCTACGAGTACGCGTGACAACTGTGGATTACGTATCTGCTTCTCTGTCCGTACGCGTGAAGCGGCCGCTGCGGTGCTTGGTGAGTACAGCGCGGATAGCGGAATTTCACCTATCGGTGCTCCTACCGGTGTTGGTGTGACTTCTATTGCGGGACAGATGGTGCGGTTCAGAAGCCCGTACGTGCCCCAGGATGCAATTCGCCGTTATGTGAGCGCGATGACGGAATTCGCGCTGAATCCCTTGGATGTTCTTTGCGTCGCGAGGAGGGACTTATCAGACGGGCGGTCGGTGGGTTGATCTTCAACGAGGTGCGGATTCGGAAGATTCTGCGTGTGGTGATGCACAGTGCTCGAACACAAGGCCGCGGTCTTGGCCGCGGCCGCGTGAGGCAGGCAGTCGGTGGGAGGGGTATGGGGTGACATCTAAAGAAATACGGGGCGTACGGGATTGGTATCCAGTGGATAGTGAGCTTCTGAAAATCGAACAGTTGGCGCGGCGGCTAAAGGTGTCTGTTGGCTGTATCCGAGCGTGGCGACTTCGTGGCGAGGGGCCGCCGGCGATTCGAGTCGGAACGGCGCTGCGTTGGGACGCAGCCGAAGTCGAGAAATGGCTCGACTTGCGGCGAGAGTCACGTATGGACGGATAGGTGTCGTGATTGAACCCCGTTTTGGTCCGAATGGGACGAGGGTCTACCGGGTAAGGGTGTATTACCGAGGCCGCTATGTTGCCTCTCGCACCTTCCCGCGGAAGCGAGACGCTCAGGAGTGGGAGCGCAAACAGCTCGAGACACTGAAGACGGGTGTATGGGCGGACCCTAGAGCGGGGGAGAAGCCGGTCCGGGAGTGGTGCGAGATCTGGTTGTCAGCGCAGCCTGTGCGGCAACCCGCAACCGAGCGGAAGATACGAGGCGTGATCGGGAAACAGATTGCGGCTGCGTTTGGTCGACGCCCACTGGTGTCGGTTAGGCCATCGGACGTCCAAGCCTGGGCGGCTGACATTTCGCGTAAACAGTCTGCGGCGACGGCCCGGCACTCACTAGGTGTTCTGCGAAGGGTGTTCGACTACGCGGTTCGAGATGGCGCAATTCACCGCAACCCGGCCGCCGGCATACGGCTTCCGAAGATCCAGGGCAACGACCCACGGCCGCTAACGCATGACGAGCTCTGGCGGCTGGCTGGCCATCTCGAAGACTCAAGGGATCGTCTGCTGGTACTTGTGGCGGGATACTGCGGTTTGCGGTGGGGCGAATTGGCGGCGCTCCGCTGGTCAGACGTCGACTTTGGAAAGAACACACTGCGCGTGAGCCGCGCGTACTCGGAGGAAGCACCACGGGGTGAGCTGTCACCGGTGAAGGATCACCAGGCGCGCACTGTGCCGATCCCGCAAGTTGTGTCTGAGGAGCTCCGAAGATACGGGGCGCAGCGCGAACCTGAAGCACTTGTTTTCCCGTCTGCAAATGGCACACCACTTCGGAACCGCAATTGGCGCCGTGACGTCTTCGACCCGGCGGTTGAGGCCCTGGCCCTGAAAATCACTCCGCACAACCTCCGGGACACTGCAGCGTCCCTGGCCATTCAGGAAGGGGCGTCGGTCGTGGCTGTGTCACGCCTTCTAGGGCACGAATCAGCCGCGACGACGCTGAACCACTATGCGGGGTTCTTCCCGACAGACCTTTACGACGTCGCTTCGCGTCTGAATGCAGCGGCGCGGCGGACCATTGCAAGCCAGTCGGTGTCAATTGATAGCAATGAAACACCGACCAAGTGCCGACCGGAAGGGAGGGAAGAAGACTAGTCAGTCGCCCGGAAACCGGCGTTGACCTGCGGAAACGCTTGGTGCCCCCGGCAGGATTCGAACCTGCGACACCGGCTTTAGGAGAGCCGTGCTCTATCCCCTGAGCTACGAGGGCGGGACACCCTTTCGAAGACCTGACTAAAACCTAGCGGAGTGCGCGACCGGCAGGTTTTTACCGGTGCAGATTCATAGCTCGCAACTCTTTCACAACCGGCAACGTATTCCCAATTGAGCATTGGACAGGCCAAAGGGTGGCAGGTGATCCTGTCAGCTGTGACTGCTGAGCTGCTCCCTCTCGACGGTGTGACCGTGGTTGCTCTCGAGCAGGCGGTGGCGGCGCCACTGGCCACCCGCCACCTTGGCGACCTCGGCGCCCGGGTGATCAAGATCGAGAGGGTCGGGGAGGGCGATTTCGCACGCCACTACGACCAGGCCGTGCGTGGCCTCGCCTCACATTTTGTCTGGCTGAACCGGGGGAAAGAATCGGTGGCGCTGGATCTGAAGTCGCCCGAAGGACAAGCCCTGGCGCGCCGGCTCATCGGCCGCGCCGACGTGTTCGTCCAGAACACTGCCCCGGGCGCAGCCGAACGGCTGGGCCTGGGCGCCGAGGATCTCGTTGCCTGCAACCCCCGGCTGGTGGTTGTCGGTATCACCGGGTACGGCACCGGCGGTCCCCTGCGGGACCGCAAGGCCTACGACATGCTGGTGCAGGCTGAGGCGGGCCTGATTTCGGTCACGGGCACCCCGGAGACCGCCACCAAGACCGGGATCCCCTGTGCGGACATCGCGGCCGGCCTGTATGCAAGTCAGGCCGCGTTGGCTGCCCTTTTTCGCCGGACCCGCACCGGACGGGGCGCGGTGATCGACATCTCGATGTTCGACGCCACGGTGGAATGGCTAGGCCACCCCATGTACGTGTGGCTCTACCAGGGTCGTCAAATCCCCCGGATGGGCCTGAGCCATGCCGCGATCGCGCCATACAACGCCTACCCGACCGCGGACGGTCAGATACTTATCGGTGTTCAGAACGACCGCGGCTGGCAGGCTTTGGTCCGCGACGTGTTCGATCGGCCCGACCTAGCCGATTGCCCGGATTTTGCCACCAACGTCCAGCGGGTCGCACACCGGGAGGAATGCGACCGCGTGGTCGCCGGGGAAACCCGCCGTTTCGGCACCGTGGAACTTGACGCCCGCCTCGCCGCAGCCGGCGTGCCCGCCGCACAAATCACCGACATGGCCGGCCTGGTCAGACACCAGCAGTTGGCAGCGCGGGACCGCTGGCGGCGGGTGGACACGCCCGCCGGCCCGGTGGACGCGGTATTGCCGCCCGTCTCGTTTCGCGATGTCGAGGCCGTGATGGGGCCCGTCCCGGCGCTCGGCGCCCATACCGAAGCGGTGCTCGCCGAGTTAGGCGTCGACCAGGCAGGCATCGACCGTCTGATCGCAGACGGTGTCGCGGGAGTCCCGGCCGACATCGCCATCCCCGGTGGCTGAGTGAGGGCATGATCGGCGGCATCCGGCGCCCGAGGACCGACCGAAACGCATCGGGGTAGCCGGACGGCGGTGTGCAGGCGGAAACGGCGGCCTTCGAGCCGCGGAGCTTCCTAGCATGGAAGGCAGGCTGTAACCGGTCAACCGCGAACGGGACCGTACGGTGCCGAGGGGTTGGGATGGCGGCGAAAGTGGGGACTAACACATGGGTCGACTAATGGCCGCGTTCGGTGCTGCCGCGCTCTGCATGCTCATCGGGGCATGCAGCACCGCCGGCAACCCGAGCCACAAAACGACGACCACCACGTCGACCACCACCAAAAAAATTGCGCCTCCGGTTGCAGAGGGTGCGCTGAAAGGGTTTCTGCTCACACCCGAGCAGATCAATGCCGCCATGGGGGCAACCGGCATGACGGTCACGAAGAGCCGCGTCGCGATGCCCGACGACAGCGCCACGATGGAACCGCGGGAATGCCTGGCCATCGATGGCGCGGCACAGGCCCAGGTCTACGCCGGCAGCAATTTCATGGCGGTGCGTGATCAAACCCTCCAAGAGGGCGATAACTTCACTCATTTCGCCGAGCAGGCAGTGGTGTTATTTCCCTCCGCCAAACAAGCGCAGGCCTTCTTCAACGCCTCGGCGCAGAAGTGGCAGGCCTGCCACCAGTACACGCATATCCAGTCCAAAACGCAGTGGACCGTGGGCGCGATATCCCACACCGACGGCATGCTGAGCACCATCGCAACCCTGGAGAACGCCCCAGGCGAGGGCTGGGCCTGTGGACGGGCGCTGGCGGTCAGAAACAACGTGATTATCGACGTCAACACGTGCAGCGCCGATCCGAAGAACTCGGCTGTCGATATCGCCAACCAGATCGCCGCCAAGGTACCCACGTAAACGGGCAGGAAGGCCGCCGCGCTGCCGGCATCGTCGCCGGGGTCGCTGGGTTGGAGCCGATGGCCCGGCTCCTCCTCAGGCCGCCGCGCGGCCGGCATCGTCGCCGGGCTGGAGCCGGCTAGCGGCGAATGCGGCCGCTTGGTCGGTCATCTCCGGGACATACAACAGGTGCGGGACGATGCTGCCGCCCTCGGAGCAGATCATGTCACCGGGAACACACAAGTCGATGGTTTTAGCGCGGTAGAGCGGGCTGATCGTCGGCAGCTGACCACCCGCCAGCGACTTGGCGTAGGTGCTCTGCGGATTGCCGAAGAGGGCGACCGCAACGACGTGATTGGCCACCTGGGGCGGCATCGAATCGGTGGCCAAATCGATGACGCCGGCGCCCTGAGAGTAGCCACCCAGCACCATTTTGGTGGCGGGGCATTTGGCGGCCAGGTTTTCGACGTAGGTGCTCGCATCGTTAGCGCCGGCGGAGGCGCTGTTGACGTAGTCGCTGCTGGCGGGGTAGTTGACCGGGTAGACGCCAAGCGATAGGCCGGGAACCTGCGCACGAAGCGAGCCGATGAACGCCTGGCCGACCCGTCCGACACCGGGGGGTTCGCCGGTACCGCGAGCGAACACGACTTCACTGTCCGGACACGGGTCAGCGACGGCGGCAGGATGATCGCCGGGTGCGACCAGTAGCACGCTCGCCGTCCAGGCCGCGGCACCCAGGACGCGGGCGATGTCGGGGATCGGCATCTCTTGATGCTGACACATCGTTCACTTCGGTCGGCAACTGGCGGGTGCGGTCGGACACCGCTGCCGAGCACCGCACCCGCCGCCGGGCGTCCTAAGGCACCGGTCCCGTTCTCGCCCAGGATGAAACGGCCTATAGTGACGGTTATGCGCCGATTTCGTTTGAGTCCGGTTCTGTGTGCAGGTGCCGCAGCGCTCACCCTTGGGATGGCTGCGACGGCCTTACCCGCGAAAGCCGCGGCCGACCCTAACGATTCCACCGACGACTTCCCCATTCCCCGGAGAATGATCGAGACCACCTGCACCGCCGAACAAATATTGGCAGCCGCCCGAGACTTCGCCCCGGTGTATTACGAGCGGTACATGATCGACTACAACAATCACCCGAACGTTCAGCAGGCGACCCAGGACAAGGCGCACTGGTTTTTCTCGCTGTCACCGGCAGAACGCCGGGATTATTCCGGGCATTTTTACGCGCCCGTCGCCGACCCGCTGTGGCTGGCCTGGCCCAACCACATGAAGATCTTCTTCAACAACAAGGGCGTCGTCGCGAAAGAAACCGACAACTGCGCGCACTACCCACCGGCCGACATGTCGGTGTGGGGCTGGACGTGATGCGCCGCGCCTCCTAGCCCCCTTTAGGCCCTCTTTTTAGTTTTTAGTCGTCGACCGCGTCTTCGACCGCGACCCCGCCGCGGGGGCGGCCTCGGCGGGGTCGCATCGACGACTTACCCCTCGGCCGCCGGTTGCGCAACCTCCCCCGGGGCGCTTCGGTGGTGAGGGCATCCTCAGCCGCCGGCGGTTCTTCGGTACCCGATTCGGGCCCGGAGGCGGGAGCGGTTGGCGCAGGCTGTGCCGACGGGTCCGGTGGCCCGCCTGCTTCGGCACCCGTCCCGACGTCTACTGCTTCGTCGGCCTCGCTGACCTGGGCCTCGTCGGCCTCGACGGTCTGGGCCTCGACGGTCTCGGCCTCGCTGACCTCGGCCTCGACGGTCTGGGCCTCGACGGTTTCAGCCTCGACGGTCTCGGCCTCGCTGACCTCGACCTCGGCGGTCTCCGGCCCTTTCTTGCGGTCCCTCTTGCGGCGCAGACGCCGGAGTATGGGTTCCCTCTGCGGCTTGGCCGGTTTCGGCGACGGTGGTGGCAGTTCGGCAACGAACGACAGGTAGAACGCGAAAATCGCGAGGATCGCAACCGCAGCTGCGGCCCCGTAGATCCCGAACAACCACGGCCCGGCGGCGTTGAGGCTGAGCCAGATCTCGCTGATCGCGGTGCCGACGATCAGCACCCCGGCCAGCGTGTGGGCCGCGATCGATCCGATCCGTAAAGAAAGGACCAGCTGCGGGGTGCCGGCCTCGGGTTTGCGGGTGCGTAACAGCGTGAACACCACCGGCAACGCGGCCAGTCCGATCAGCGCGCCCACGACGATCCGAAGCGCCGTGCCCAGGGCGTGCGTCGTGTCGCCCATCAGCTCAGGCCAGCGCGGCAACACGAAAAAGAAGTAGAGAACGCCGGCGGCAACGGAAAACAACGCGTGCCACAGCATGGCGACGGTGCGCCCCATAACCCTCCTCATGCTGGTGGGCTCACGTTGGCCTAAAGGCCCGACCACCACGTCTGGTCGCACCTCGGACCGAGCGCGGAGGATGCGGGATTTGAACCCGCGAGGGCTATTAACCCAACCCGCGTTCCAGGCGAGCGCCATAGGCCACTAGGCGAATCCTCCGTCGGCCATGGTAGCCGAGCCTCATCTGGCCGGCGCCGATCACTCCCGCCCGGGTACTACACTCGCGATGGACCCCGTGCGGCGTCCATCCTGTGAACTCCCCCAGGGCCGGAAGGCAGCAAGGGTCAACGGGCTCTGGCGGGTGCGCGGGGTCCCCCAAGTCGGCGGCCCCTGGCGGGCCGGACCCGGTACTTCTTGATACGCCTTCTAAGGCGCCACGGCGTTTCCCGGTGAAACGGCGCGAGTGAAAGGGCGCGAGGTGTCGTTGGATTCCCTCAGTCGTGCGGAGTTGGCAGCTCTGCATGCGCGCCACCAGCAGGACTACGCGAAGCTGCGGGCCATGAAGTTGGCCCTGGACCTCACCCGGGGCAAACCCTCACCCGAGCAGCTTGACCTGTCCAACGCGCTGCTGAGTTTGCCCGGAGACGACTACCGCGACGAGGAGGGCACTGACACCCGTAACTATGGTGGCCTGCACGGCCTGCCCGGGCTGCGGGCGATATTCGGCGAGTTGCTATCCATTCCGGTGCCCAACCTGATCGCGGGCAACAACTCCAGCCTGGAGATGATGCACGACATCGTCGTTTTCTCGATGCTGCACGGCGGCGTGGACTCGCCACGGCCATGGAAGGACGAACCCGCCGTCAAGTTCCTGTGTCCCGTCCCGGGCTACGACCGGCATTTCGCCATCACCGAGTCGATGGGGATCGAGATGATTCCGATCCCGATGCGCGGGGACGGCCCGGACGTCGACCTGATCGAAGAATTGGTCGCCGTCGACCCCGCCATCAAGGGCATGTGGGCGGTACCGGTGTTCGCCAACCCGACCGGCGTCACCTACTCCTGGGAGACAGTGCGCCGGCTGGTCCAGATGCGAACGGCAGCAGCCGATTTCCGACTGTTTTGGGACAACGCGTATGCGGTGCACACCCTGACGCTGGATTTCGTTCCGCAGATCGATGTGCTCGGATTGGCCGCCAAGGCCGGCAACCCCAACCGGCCTTATGTCTTCGCCTCGACGTCGAAGATCACCTTCGCCGGTGCCGGCGTCAGCTTCTTCGGCGGATCGCTGGGCAACATCGCCTGGTATCTGCAATACACGGGTAAAAAGATGATCGGTCCGGACAAGGTCAACCAGCTGAGGCATCTGCGGTTTTTCGGCGACGCCGACGGTGTTCGCCTGCACATGCTGCGCCACCAGCAACTGCTGGCGCCCAAGTTCGCGCTGGTCGCCGAGATCCTCGGGACACGATTGCGCGACTTTAAGATCGCGACCTGGACGGAACCCAAGGGTGGCTACTTTGTCAGCCTCGACGTACTGCCCGGCACCGCGCGGCGCACCGTCGCTCTGGCGAAGGACGCCGGTATCGCGGTCACCGAGGCGGGTGCGACGTTCCCGTACCGCCACGACCCGGAGGACAAAAACATCCGGATCGCGCCGACATACCCGTCGATACCGGAGCTGCGCACCGCGATCGACGGGCTGGCGACCTGTGCACTGCTGGCGGCCACCGAGACGCTTCTGGCCCGGCCCGAACGCGTCTCCGGGCGGGGTTGACCGACCATGGCCCTTTACCGCAAATACCGGCCGGCAACCTTCGCCGAGGTGGTGGGGCAAGAGCACGTCACCGAGCCGCTGTCCACCGCGATAGCCGCGGGGCGGATTAACCACGCTTACCTGTTCTCCGGGCCGCGGGGTTGCGGGAAGACGTCGTCGGCGCGCATCCTGGCCCGCTCGTTGAACTGTGCGCAGGGACCGACGCCCACCCCGTGCGGGGTTTGTGAGTCCTGTGTGGCGCTGGCGCCCAACGGACCCGGCAACATCGACGTCGTCGAGCTCGATGCGGCCAGCCATGGCGGCGTGGACGACACCCGCGAGCTGCGGGACCGCGCGTTCTACGCGCCCGCGCAGTCGCGCTACCGGGTGTTCATCATCGATGAAGCGCACATGGTGACCACCGCGGGATATAACGCACTGCTCACCATCGTGGAGGAACCGCCCGAACACCTCATCTTCGTATTCGCCACCACCGAACCGGAGAAGGTGCTGCCGACCATTCGCTCGCGCACCCACCACTATCCGTTTCGGCTTTTGCCGCCGCGCACCATGCGGGCACTAGTTGAGCGGATCTGTCGCCAAGAAGGCGTCATCGTCGACGACGCGGTGTATCCGTTGTTGATCCGCGCCGGCGGCGGCTCGCCACGCGACACACTCTCGGTGCTGGATCAGCTGATCGGCGGTTCTGAAGCGGGTCCGGATGGGGTTCGGGTGACCTATCAGCGGGCGCTGGGGCTGCTGGGCGCCACCGACATTGCGCTGATCGACCAGGCCGTCGACGCGCTCGCCGCCGAGGACGCCGCGGCGCTGTTCGGGGCGGTCGAATCCGTGGTCGAGGCCGGCCACGACCCCCGCCGCTTTGCCGCTGATCTGTTGGAGCGCTTTCGCGATCTTCTTGTGCTGCAAGCAGTTCCCGATGCCGCGACCCGGGGCGTGGTGGACGCGCCCGAGGACGTGCTAGAGCGGATGCGCGACCAAGCGACCCGCATCGGCCCGGCAACGCTGACCCGCTACGCCGAGGTGGTGCAGGCCGGCCTGGGTGAGATGCGCGGTGCGACGGCCCCGCGTCTGCTGCTCGAGGTGATCTGCGCGCGCCTGCTGCTCCCGTCGGCCAGCGACAGCGAGTCGGCGCTGCTGCAGCGCCTGGAGCGGATCGAAACCCGGCTTAACATGTCGATTCCGGCGCCCATTGCTTCGGATCGGTCGACCCCGAGCGGGCCGGCGCGCAAAACCCCGTCCGAAGCCGCCCACGTCCCGATGCCCGAACCGGGCACGCCGGCGAACGACGGGCCACCCGGCAGGCCACCGGCGGCGACCGCGGTCCCCGGTGCACCCGACGCGGCTGCAGTGCGAACCATGTGGCCGGCGGTGCGCGACAAGGTGCGACGGCGTAGCCGCACCACCGAGGTGATGCTGGCCGGCGCCACCGTGCGCGTCGTAGAGAACAACACGTTGGTGCTGACCCATGAATCGGCGCCATTGGCCCGACGGCTGAGCGAACAACGCAACGCCGACGTCATTGCCGCGGCACTCAAAGATGTGCTCGGGGTGGATTGGCGGGTACGGTGCGAGACGGCCGCGCCATCGACCGGAGCTTCCGATACACCCGCGCCCGTCGACCCCGCTCAGCGTGCCGAGGAGGAGCGCATGCTGGCCGAAGCGGGCCGAGACACCGCCCCGGAGAGGGAACGCGATCCCGAGGAAGTGGCGCTCGAATTACTGCAAAACCATCTCGGTGCCAGGCGCATCGAAAACGGCTAGCCGAAACCTCGGGAAGTCCCGGCCGTCGCGCAGTGTGCTATGGCTGCCACCACGGGCGCAGCGGCAACTCATCGCGGCCGTGCTTGTCGACGTTGCTTGCCAGCACGTGATGTAGCTGAATCGTGTTCCGCTCGAAGCCTACCCGCGACGCAGCCATGTACAGCCCCCACACCTTGGCGGTGGGCAGACCGACCTCGGCGACCGCCTCGTCCCAGCGGCTGACGAGGTTGCGACACCAGTCGCGCAACGTCATCGCGTAATGGTGGCGGAAGTTCTCCGCGTGCAGCACCTCAAAACCGGCTTCTTGGATTTCGGTGGTGATCCGCCCCGACCCGGTTAGCTCCCCATCGGGGAAAACGTAGCGATCGGTGAAGCCGCCGGCCCGGAATGTCGAGCTGTTGTCGGGGCGGGTGATGCAGTGATTGAGCAGCAGGCCGCCGGTGCGCAACTTGCGTTTGAGGAAGCCGAAGTAAGACGGGTAGTTCTTCACCCCGACGTGCTCGGTCAGCCCGATCGACGAGACCGCGTCGAACCCGGTCTCGGGGACGTCGCGGTAGTCGCAGTGGCGGACCTCGGCCAGCTCCGAGAGCCCTTCGTCGCAAATCGCCTTTTGCGCCCAGGCGGCCTGCTCGGCCGACAGGGTGGCCCCGACGGCCCGCACACCGCGGCGGGCCGCGTAGCGGACCATGCCGCCCCAGCCGCAGCCGACGTCGAGCAACCGGTCGCCGGGTCGCAGGCGCAACTTCTCGAAAATCAGCCGGTGCTTGTTTTCCTGGGCCTCCTCCAGCGTCGCACCCGGGTGCGGGTAGACCGCGCAGGTATAGGTCATCGACGGGCCGAGCACCATTTCGTAGAAGGCGTTGGAGACGTCGTAGTGATGGTGGATGGCTTCGGCGTCGCGGGCCTTGCTGTGCCGCAAGCCCTCGGCGATCCGCCGCCACCGCGGCCGGGCCTCCTGGGGCGGCGGTGCGATCGGCATCAGGTGCTCGAGGCCGACCGAGCGGACGACGCTGGCCAGCAGTCGCGGCGACGGCCGCTTGAACTCGAGCCTTTCGGCCAGTGCCTTCAACAGCTCGTACGGGTCGCCGGGGTGCACGCCGCGCGGCTCCAGGTCACCCGCGATGTAGGCGCGGGCCAAACCGAGCTCGCCGGGCGCGGTGACCAGGTAGGTAGTCCCCCGCGGGGTGAGCAGATCCAGGCCCAGCACGGCGTCGTCGGGCCCGGCGCAGCTGCCGTCATAGGCGGTGAACTTCAGCGGCCGCGATCCGCCTTGCATGAAGAGCGCCAAAATCTCCGCCAGGCTGAGCTTGCCGGCGGTGCGGGTAGGGTCCTTGATCGTCGTCATCGTCGTTGTACCGCCTTTGCGTAGAGATCGAGGAGACGCGAATCCGGGTCGTAGGCTTTCTTCACGGTGTTGTAGGTTTCCCCGCCGTAGAGTTCGTCGAACTCCTCACGGGTGTAGTAGGAGTCGGAGTACAACGACTTGTGACCGTCGAGTTCGCCGACCTTCGCCTCGATCAACCGGTTTGTCGCACCCTCGGTCGCTCCCGCGGGAACCGAGGACCAGAACCCGATGTTGACGTAGGTGCGGTCGGGCCGGATCGGGTACAACGGCCAGCCGTCACGATCGCGCAGCCGCAGCGGGCACAGCCAGATCGGTGTGATGGGCACGGTGTCTAAGAACCACTTGAGGAACTCGGCGCAGCGCTCGATCGGCACCTCGACGTCTTGCACCACGCGTTCGCGCGGCGGGCGACCCCGGCGCTTCTCGATGCGGTCGGCGATCCCGAGGCGCCGGTCTAGGGCCACCAGCTTCCAGTAGACGCTGCTGCGCCGGTAGCGCCGCGGCCAGAGCCGGCGCACCCGCGGGTTCTGGGCGCCGAACGCACGCGAGCACCAAAACCAGTCGGTGTCCCAGCGCCAGAAGTAGTCGTGAATCGTCAACCGGTCTTCTTTGACGCCGGCGTCATGTTGAATCGACCGGTAGTAAATGTTTTGCCCGGTGTAGTCGCTGACCGGGCCGGGGGTGGTGGTCCGCACACCGACGCACAGATAGCTTTCACCGGCGCTGAACACCACCCCGTCGAGGTAGTCCACGGGAACGCCGTCGAAACCCTTGGTGTCGACGATCCGGTCCATTGTCGCGACCATCTCGGCGAGCGAGTGGAACCGGACGTGCCGCAGCGCGACGAACGGCGTGACGTCCTCCAGCTCAATCCGCAGCCTAGTTGAATAGCCCAGTGTTCCATAGGAATTCGGGAAAGCACGGTAAAGGTCGGCATGCTGGCGGGGAGATACCGTGAGCAGTTCGCCGGCCCCGGTGAGAATGTCCATCTCCAACACGGATTCGTGTGGCAGACCGTTGCGGAACGATGCCGACTCGATACCCAGCCCGGTGACCGCACCGCCGAGGGTGATGGTCTTCAACTGCGGCACCACCAGCGGCGACATTCCGTAGGGCAGGGTCGCGGCCACCAGCTTTTCGTAGCTGCACATCCCGGCCACATCGGCCGTTCGGGCCTCGGGATCGATGGCGATGACGCCGGTCAGACCCGAGGTGTCCAGACCCGGGGCGTCGCGTTTAACCCGGGTGCGAAACAGGTTCGAAGTGGGCTTGGCAAGCCGGACGGACGCCGTTGCGGGGATGGCACGATAGCTCGCCAACAACCGCTCGACGCCCGCCGCATACGCCGCTGATCCGCCTGCTGCATCGGGCATCACATATACCCTAGTCCCCAGGGGCGGCGCGTGCACGACGCCGACATCCGGAGCGCCACCACCGTGACAGAGGAGTCTTGCCGCATGGGACAGATCAGCGCAGCCAGCACCGTTGTGATCAACGCGCAGCCGGCGAGGGTCCTTGACGCCCTTGCCGACTATCAAACCGTTCGCCCGAAGATCCTCTCGCGGCACTTCAGCGAGTACCAGGTGGTGCGGGGCGGCAAGGGGCAGGGCACGGTTGCCACATGGAAGCTGCAGGCCACCAAATCACGTGTCCGTGACGTGCAGGCCAGCGTCGACGTCGCCGGGCACACCGTGATCGAGAAGGACGCGAACTCCTCCATGGTCACCAACTGGACGGTGGCTCCGGCCGGAACCGGATGCAGCGTTACCGTGAAGACCTCGTGGACGGGCGCGGGCGGTGTCAAGGGTTTCTTCGAAAGGACCTTTGCGCCGTTGGGCCTGAAGAAGATCCAGGCCGAGGTGCTGGCCAACCTGAAAAAAGAACTCGAACGCTCGGAACCCTAGTGTTTTGCCGGCGGTTTTGGGATCCGCCTGGGCGCACCGGTGGGCGGGTTGGGCCGGTCGAAGTGTGGGCCCTACCGGGCCTGTGGTTGCGTGCCCAGGAAGGCCACGATGCCACGGACCACGGCGTCGGCGTATTTCTGCCGACCCGTGGGGGTCTCCATCAGCGCCGAATCGGCGGGGTTTTTCATGTTGCCCAATTCGACCAGGATCGCCGGATACTGCGCCAGGTTGAGTCCGGCTAGGTCGGATCGCCCGTACAGCCCGTTTTGGCCGATGTAATTGGCGGGGGGAATACCCGAGGCCGCCAGTTGGTCACGCATGATCCGCGCGAACTGCACCGACGGGCCGGCCTGGACCGGGTTGAGCGGGGGAGCCGAATAGTTGACGTGGAAGCCTCGCCCGGTCGGCGGGCCGCCGTCGGCGTGGAGGGACACGATCGCGTTGGGGTGCACCGCGTTGGCCATGGCGGCCCGCTCGTCGACGCAGGGACCCACCGAGGTGTCGTCGCCGCGCGACATGGCGGTTCGAGCCCCCAGCGCGTTCAACTCGGACCGGACCAGCAGCGTGGTGTCCCAGGCGAAGGTGTGCTCCGGATAGCCGTCGCTGGTCGCCGTTCCGCTGGCCTGACAGTCCTTGGTGCCGCCGCGACCGGTGGGCACCTGGCGGGTGATGGACGCGTCGTTGGCGCCGTTGTGCCCGGGGTCGAGGAACACGATCATGCCGGCGACGTTCGCGGGAACCCCGGCCGCCATGGGCATGCCCGGCATCGAGGCGCCGACAAGCACACCGGCGGCCATCGCCACCCCGACACGGAGGCAAACGGGCGCGTGCATTGGGTTACCGTAGCGCGACGGCGGCTACGCTGAATGCTTCGAACCGCGCGAGAACCGCAGGCGACACCAAGTCGAGACCACAATGCAAGGGGACCGTCATGCAACCCGGAGGCCAACCGCCGGATATGTCGGCGTTGCTCGCCCAGGCGAAACAGATGCAGCAACGGCTGATCGAAGCCCAGCAGCAGCTCGCCGACACCGAGATACACGGGCAAGCCGGCGGGGGTCTGGTGCGGGTCACGGCGAAGGGCAACGGCGAGGTGGTGGCCGTGAAGATCGACCCCAAAGTCGTGGACCCCGAGGACATCGAAACGTTGCAGGACTTGATCGTCGGCGCACTGGCCGACGCAGCCCAACAGGTCACCAGCATGGCGCGGGCCCGGCTGGCGCCGCTGGCCGGCGGGTTAGGCGGCGTGCCGGGCAAGGCGGAGTCCTGATTTGTTCGAGGGCCCGGTCCAGGATCTCATCGACGAGCTCGGCAAGCTGCCGGGTATCGGGCCGAAGAGCGCGCAGCGCATCGCCTTTCACTTGTTGTCTGTCGCGCCGCCGGAGATCGACCGGCTGACCGCGGTGCTGGCGAGGGTTCGCGAGGGAGTGCGGTTCTGCTCGATGTGCGGCAACGTCTCCGACGCCGAGCGCTGCCGCATCTGCGCCGACCCGCGGCGGGACGGCTCGCAGGTCTGCGTCGTGGAGGAGCCGAAGGACATTCCGGCCATCGAGCGCACCCGCGAATTCCGTGGCCGCTACCACGTGCTTGGCGGCGCGCTGGATCCGCTGTCCGGCGTCGGTCCCGACCAGCTGCGCATCCGGGAGCTGCTGAACCGCATCGGCGAGCCGGCCGAGGGGGTACAGATCTGCGAGGTCATCATCGCCACCGACCCCAACACCGAGGGTGAGGCGACCGCTACCTACCTGTTGCGGGTGCTGCGCGACATCCCGGGGCTGACCGTGACGAGGCTGGCATCGGGGCTCCCGATGGGCGGTGATCTGGAGTTTGCCGACGAGTTGACGCTGGGCCGCGCGCTCACCGGCCGCCGCGCCATGGTTTAGGCCGCTGCGCTCGCAACCGCTCGCGGCGCAGCAGCTCCACCTCGGGAAGCTCCAGCGGCGTCAGCTCGCCGACCACTCGGGTCAGCAGCAGGTCGGCCAGCTCGGGATTGCGGGCCAGGCACGGGCCGTGCATGTAGGTGGCGATGACGCTGCCCTGCACCGCGCCGTCGAAGCCCTCGCCCAGCCGGTTGCCCGCCCCCTTGCGCACCGCGCCCAGTGGCGATGCCGCGGCGCCCAGGACCGTCCCGCCGCGGTGGTTCTCGAAACCGGTCAACGGCTGGGTCAAGCCGACGAGCACGGGCGTGCTGACCAACTCGCCGATGGTGCGTTTCGCCTGCGGCGAAGTGGTCACGTCGAGCAGACCCACGCCCTCGACCCGTTCCCCGGCCGAGGTCTCATACCACTGCCCGAGCACCTGAATCGCCGCGCAAACAGCCAGCACCGGCACCCCCCGGCCGGCCGCGCGCTGCAGCCCGGGATGTCTGATGAGGTGGCGGGTGGCCAGCCGCTGCGCAGCGTCCTCGGCACCGCCCAGCGTGTAGAGATCCAACGACTCGGGCACCGGGTCGGCCAGCGTGATCTCGACGATCTCCGCCGCGATGCCCCGCAACAGCAGTCGTTGCCGCAGGACCACCGCATTGCCACCGTCGCCGTAGGTGCCCATCACGTCCGGCAGCACCAGCCCGATCCGCACCACCGAGTCGGCCGCACGGGTCATTTGAGCCCCGCCAAGCTCCGGTGCAGCTGCAAAAATGCGGTGTAGTTGGCGACGACCTCCACCCGCCCGGGGGGGCACGACGCGATGGCCGCCACCGGGTCATGCACCAGGGTGTGCCGCACCCCGGCGTATTCAAGCCGCACGGCCAGGTCGGTGCCCCGTTCGCCGGCGGCAACCACCGGTGGGCGCTCGCTCCGCTTATCCCCGCCGGCTTCGCCTCGTGGCCCCCCGGCGCCCGGTGATCCGCCGGGCTCGTCGGCCAGCCGCTCGAAGCTCACGTCCCACAGCCACGATAGGTCCTCACCGTCGGGGACTCGTCCGTTCACGGCGATGACCACCCCGTCCGCGTGCCGATCCACCATCGAGAGCGCCTCCTGCCACCCGGCGGGGTTCTTGGCCAGCAGCAGCCTGACGATGTGCTCACCGAGACGCCACGTCCGGTAGCGTCCGGCGACGTCGTCGACCCTCGACACGGCCGTCAGCGCACTCGCGGGATCCGCCCCCAGCGTGACAGCGGCCGCGACCGCCTGGGCGGCGTTGCCGCGATTCACCGAGCCGGGCAGCGCCAGCCGCATCGGCAGCGCCAGCCCGTCAGGCCCGTATAGGGTGTCCTCGTCGAACCACCAGTGCGGGCGGGGTCGTTTGAAATCCGTTCCCGTGGAATACCAGTGGTGGCCCTCACGAACGATCACCTCGCCGCTGCGCGGGCAGCTGACCGAGTCGCGTGACCACCCGCCGCCCGCGGCCACCCACACCACCTGAGCGCTGTCGTAGGCCGCCGACGTCATCAACACGTCATCGCAGTTGGCGACGACGATGGTCTTCGGGTGCCGGGCGAGCCCGGCCCGCAGGGTGCGTTCGATGACGGTGATCTCGCCGACGCGGTCCAGCTGGTCGCGCGACAGGTTGAGCAGGACGACCAGGGCGGCTTCCACCGCGTCCAAGACGTGCGGCACATGCATCTCGTCGACTTCCAGGACCGCCAGCCCAGCGTCGCGATCCGCGGCCAGCGCGGCCACCAGGCCGGCATCCATGTTGGCACCCTCGGCGTTGGTGGCCACAGCGCCCAACGTGCGCAGCGCGGCGGCGGTCATCCGGGTGGTGGTCGACTTGCCGTTGGTGCCGGTGACGATGACGGTGCGCCGTCCGGCGCCGAGCTGCCGCAGAACCGAGCGGTCCAATGTCATGGCGACCAGCCCACCGATCATGGCTCCGGCGCCGCGCCCGGTGACCCGCGACGCCCACCGCGCGCCGGCTCCGGCGGCGAGTGCGAGACGTGCCCGGGTGGTGATCACCCGCGCAGTTTAAGGTCACGACACGGGTCGGTGTGACCCCGGTGACGTCGGTGCGACGTGCCATCCTCAATTCATGCGAATGCCCCGGTGGCAGGCCCGAGGATGACCCCGAGTATGACCTGGGGCCGGCCGGCCACCGTTCCCGGCGGCGGCTGGGCCGTCGTCGACGTCGAGACATCGGGCTTCAGGCCCGGTCCGGCGCGGGTCATCAGCCTGGCCGTGCTGGGCCTAGATCCCGAGGGCCGAATGGAGCGATCCGTCGTAAGCCTGCTCAATCCCGGGGTGGATCCCGGCCCGACCCATGTGCACGGCCTGACCGCCGCGATGCTCGCCGACCAGCCGCGGTTCGCCCAGATCGTCGGCACGGTCGTGGAGGTGCTGCGCGGCCGCACCCTGGTCGCGCACAACGCCGCGTTCGACTACGCGTTCCTGGCCGCCGAAGCCGAGATGGCCGGAGCGGAACTGCCGGTCGACACCGTCATGTGCACCGTCGAGCTGGCCCGTCGGTTAGACCTCGGCGTCGACAATGTGCGGTTGGAGACGCTCGCCGCGCACTGGGGGGTGGTGCAGCAGCGGCCGCATGACGCGCTCGACGACGCCCTGGTGTTGAGCCGGGTGCTTCCCGCGGCGCTTGAGCGGGCCCGGGAGCGCGGCGTGTGGCTGCCCGTGCGTCCGGTCACCCGTCGGCGCTGGCCCAATGGCCGGGTCACCCACGACGAGCTGCGCCCGTTGCGGACGCTGGCGTCACGGATGCCGTGCCGTTATCGCAACCCGGGCCGGTATGTGCACGGCAAGCCGCTGGTCCAGGGGATGCGGGTGGCCTTGACCGCCCAGGTGACCCGGACCCAGGAGGAGCTCATCGAGAGGATTCTGCACGCCGGCTTGGCTTATTCCGATACCGTCGACCCGGAAACCTCGCTGGTGGTCTGTAACGAACCGTGTCCCAAGCACGGCAACGGCTACCTGGCCCGGAAGCTGGGCGTGCCGGTGGTCTCCGAAGTGTCTTTCCTGGAGTGCGCCGAGGACGTCGCCGCCGGCACCGATACCGCGGAATTCACCGGTGCGACGGCCCCAGGCGGACAGTACGCGCTGTTTTGACCCACCGCTCGCCGAACGCCGCGGACTTCGACGAATTCGGACTCGGCCCCGGGTTCAACCGCGGCAGGCGCGGTTCACCGCCGATACCACGGCGCGCAGCGACGCGGTGGTAATCGACGGCGCGATGCCCACGCCCCATACCGGCCGAGCGCCGTGGTCTTCTGGGTGAGGACCCGCTGCGCCCGGCTGCGCCGCGCTGGCGATCCTCACGCTGTCCCCTGGGTGAGGACCCGCTGCGCCCGGCTGCGCCGCGCTGGCGATCCTCACGCTGTCCCCTGGGTGAGGACCCGCTGCGCCCGGCTGCGCCGCGCTGGCGATCCTCACGCTGTCCCCTGGGTGAGGACCCGCTGCGCCCGGCTGCGCCGCGCTGGCGATCCTCACCACCGACGCCTCGACGTAGGCTGCGGCCTGCGCCTGCTCTCCGGCGGACATCGCATGCTCGGAGTAATCCAAGACGTGGATGTGGAAGCCGATCTGGCTGAGCGCGTCAACGAAGGCGGCCAGCGGACCGTTGCCGGTGCCGCTGATCTCAGTCTCCACGCCGTCGACCCGCACCACAGCTTCGATACGGTCGGTGCCGCCGTTGACCTCGGAGGCGACAACCCGCTGCCGCACCCACTGCAGCGGCCGGACCGGGGCCAGGTACTCCTCGGCGAAGGCTTCCCACATCTCCTTCGGCGAGACCTCCCCACCCTCGCCGTCGGCGATCTTCTGGATGACCCGGCTGAACTCGATCTGCAACCGCCGTGGCAGCACCAGGCCGTGGTCGGTCTTCATGATGTAGGCCACCCCGCCCTTGCCCGACTGGGAGTTGACCCGGATCACCGCTTCGTAGGTGCGTCCGACATCACGCGGGTCGATCGGCAGGTACGGCACCTGCCACAGCATGTCGTCGACGTCGGACCCGGCCTCATCCGCGGTGGTCTTCATCGCGTCCAACCCCTTGTTGATGGCGTCCTGATGGCTGCCGGAGAACGCGGTGTAGACCAGATCACCGCCGTAGGGGTGTCTTTCGTGCACCGGCAGTTGGTTGCAGTACTCCACGGTGCGCCGGATCTCGTCGATGTTGGAGAAGTCGATCTGCGGGTCGATGCCGCGGGAGAACAGGTTCAGCCCCAGCGTCACCAGGCAGACATTGCCGGTGCGTTCGCCGTTGCCGAACAGGCAGCCCTCGATCCGGTCGGCACCCGCCTGATACCCCAATTCGGCTGCAGCGACGGCGGTTCCGCGGTCGTTGTGGGGATGCAGCGAAAGGACGGCGGACTCACGCCATTTCAAGTTGCGGCTCATCCATTCGATCGAGTCGGCGTAGACGTTGGGGGTTGCCATCTCGACGGTGGCCGGCAGGTTGAAGATGATCGGGTTGTCCGGAGTCGGACGGATAACGTCGCCGACAGCGTCGCACACCTGCTTCGCGTACTGCAGTTCGGTGCCGGTGTAGGACTCCGGGGAGTACTCGAACCGCCACCGTGTTCCGGGATACCTGGCCGCCTCTTCGAGGCATTTACGGGCGCCCTGCACCGCGATCTCCAGCACGGCGGCGCGGTCGGCGCGAAATACCACGCGCCGCTGCAGGATTGATGTCGAGTTGTAGAAATGCACGATCACTTTCGGCGCGCCCCGGCATGCCTGGAAGGTGCGCTCGATCAGCTCCGGACGGCACTGGGTGAGCACCTGAATGGTGACGTCCTCGGGGATCGCGTCTTGCTCGATGATCTCGCGGACGAAATCAAAATCGGTCTGGCTCGCCGACGGGAAGCCGACCTCGATCTCCTTGTAGCCCATCCGCACCAGCAGGTCGAACATACGACGCTTGCGCGCCGGGCTCATCGGGTCGATCAGGGCCTGATTGCCATCGCGTAAATCCACCGCGCACCACAGCGGGGCTTTGTCGATAACGCGGTCGGGCCAGGTGCGGTCGGGCAGGCTGATCGGTTCGACTTCCTCGGCGTAGCTGCGGTAGCGATGGATCGGCATGCTGGAACCGCGCTGGGTGTTCCACGCGGGCTGGCCGGGATTAGGCGCGCCCGCGGGCTTGGTGATGGTGTGAACCGACGTGAACGCGTCCGCGCCGTCGGGGGAAGGCCGGGAAAAGCTTGTCACAGTGAATTGCTCCAGGGTTACGGAAAAGGAACCTCAGACCGGCGCATCGCGAACACCCGCGACGGGAAGCCGGTCCGGATCAGACCCCGCCGCGGCGTCCGAGAAGGAGCACCCGCTGCACAGTGGGTACTCTACCGCGCGGGGTCCGGTTACCGAAATGCCGGTCCGGCCCGGGGGGACGCCGGCGCCGGCCCCGGGGTTTTCGGGCCGGGGCCGGGAGGCCTCGCATGGCCTGCGCTGTCGCCGGGCGGACCCACGTATTCTGTTGTGGACCTAAACCCCAGCGATGCTGGTGAATCGAGAGGTGATAGTGGCGCTCGTCGTGCAGAAGTACGGCGGTTCGTCGGTGGCCGATGCCGAACGAATCCGCCGCGTCGCCGAGCGCATCGTCGAGACCAAGAAGCGGGGCAACGACGTGGTGGTAGTGGTCTCGGCCATGGGCGACACCACCGACGCCCTGCTGGAGCTGGCCCAGCAGGTGTGTCCGGTGCCGCCGCCCCGCGAACTGGACATGCTGCTGACCGCCGGTGAACGCATCTCCAACGCGCTGGTGGCGATGGCCATCGAGTCGCTCGGCGCTCAGGCCCGCTCGTTCACCGGCTCGCAGGCCGGTGTCATCACCACCGGCACGCACGGCAATGCGAAAATCATCGACGTTACCCCGGGCCGACTTCGATCCGCGCTCGCCGAGGGCCAGATCGTGCTGGTCGCGGGTTTCCAGGGGGTCAGCCAGGACACCCGGGACATCACCACGCTGGGTCGCGGCGGCTCGGACACCACGGCGGTCGCCTTGGCCGCCGCGCTGGGCGCCGACATCTGCGAGATCTACACCGACGTGGACGGTATTTTCAGCGCAGACCCCCGGATCGTGCCCAACGCCCGCCGGCTGGACACCGTCACCTTCGAAGAAATGCTGGAGATGGCGGCCTGCGGTGCGAAGGTGTTGATGCTGCGGTGCGTCGAATACGCCCGCCGCTACAACATTCCGGTGCACGTTCGCTCGTCGTATTCGGACAAGCCCGGCACCGTCGTTGCCGGATCGATCGAGGACAAGCCTATGGAAGACCCTATCTTGACCGGAGTGGCCCACGACCGCAGCGAGGCCAAGGTGACCGTCGTGGGACTTCCTGACCTCCCGGGCTATGCGGCCAAGGTGTTTCGCGCGGTCGCCGATGTCGACGTGAACATCGACATGGTGCTGCAGAACGTGTCCAAGGTCGAAAACGGCAAGACCGATATCACCTTCACCTGCTCACGCACCAGCGGACCCACCGCGGTGGCCAAGCTCGAGTCGCTCAAAAATGAGATCGGTTTCACCCAGGTGCTTTACGACGACCACATCGGCAAGGTCTCGCTGATCGGGGCGGGCATGCGCAGCCATCCCGGCGTCACCGCCACGTTCTGCGAAGCGCTCGCCGCCGTCGGGATCAACATCGACCTGATCTCCACCTCCGAGATTCGGATCTCGGTGCTGATCAAGGACACCGAACTGGACAAGGCGGTGCTCGCACTGCATGAGGCGTTCGGTCTCGGCGGCACGGAACAGGCGACCGTGTACGCCGGGACGGGGCGGTAATGGTCGCGCTCGGGATCGTCGGCGCCACCGGTCAGGTGGGCCAGGTGATGCGCACCCTGCTCGACGAGCGCGACTTTCCCGCCACGACGGTGCGGTTTTTCGCCTCCGCCCGCTCGTCGGGCCGCAAGCTCGCGTTCCGCGGTGCGGAGATCGAGGTTGAGGACGTTGCCACCGCCGACCCGAGCGGGCTGGACATCGCTTTGTTTTCCGCAGGGGCGACGGTGTCTCGGCTGCATGCGCCGCGCTTCGCCGCGGCCGGGGCGACGGTGATCGACAACTCTTCGGCGTGGCGTAAGGATCCCGAGGTCCCGCTGGTGGTCGCCGAGGTGAACTTTGCCCGTGACGCCCACAACCGACCCAAAGGCATCATCGCCAACCCCAACTGCACCACGATGGCCGCTATGCCGGTGCTCAAGGTGCTGCACGACGAGGCCCGCCTGGTACGCCTGGTGGCCTCCAGCTATCAAGCGGTGTCCGGCAGCGGTGTGGCCGGGGTGACCGAACTGGCCGGGCAGACCCGCGCGGTTATCGATCACGCCGAGCACCTGGTGCACGATGGCGGTGCCGTGCAGTTCCCGACGCCCAGCGCCTACGTCGCGCCGATCGCGTTCAACGTGGTTCCGCTGGCCGGCACCCTGGTCGATGACGGCTCCGGCGAGACTAACGAGGATCAGAAGCTGCGTGACGAAAGCCGCAAGATTCTCGGTATTCCCGACCTTTTGGTCAGTGGTACCTGCGTGCGGGTTCCGGTGTTCACCGGCCACTCGCTGTCGATCAACGCCGAGTTCGCCCGGCCGCTCTCACCCCGCAGAGCCCGCGAGCTTCTCGACGGCGCTCCGGGTGTGAAGCTGGTCGATGTGCCGACGCCGTTGGCCGCCACCGGTGTCGACGAGTCGCTGGTCGGCCGGATCCGACAGGATCGCAGCGTGCCCGACGGGCGCGGCCTGGCGTTGTTTGTCTGCAGTGACAACCTGCGCAAAGGGGCGGCGCTCAATACCATCCAGATCGCCGAGCTGCTGCTCGCCGAATTGTGATCCGCGGGTGAGTTCGGCCCGCACCCGCCGGGTCACGCGGTCATCGCTGATGGCTGCGTCGGTGGCGTGTTTCCTTGTGCCACATGGAGTTTGGGTAGCAAGAGCCGATCCTCCCGCGCCCCGGCCCGAGCCGATCTTGCAGCCGCTGGCACCCGGTGAAGTGGTGCGGATCGGTCCGGCCGCCGGCACCGGAACCCCGACCCGGGACTACGGCATCGGCGCCACCGATCTGTGTGCGTTCATGGAATTCCCCAGCGGCGTGCTGCAGGTCTGTGGTGACAGCTTCCCGGGGGAGGGGGTCGGCTTCGGCCGCGGATACGCTCCGGTCGCGCTGCGCGTCGAAACTGGCTCCGTCGACAGCCCGGCCGGGGTGCGCTACTTCGGCGTCATGGGGGTGGACAAACCCCTGCTGGCCGACCCCACCCCACCCGGTGCCTCTCAGCTGCCCGCCGGCGTGGTGCAGATCAACCGGCAGAGCTACCTGCTGGTGACCACCGCCGTCAACCTGGTACCGCAGAATTCACGCCTGGTGAAAGCCAATCCGGCAGAAGACAATTGGCCGACGGTCCCCGGGTCTATCCGGGAGGCGTCGTACCAGGACGGCCGGCAGACGCAGATCAGCGGATATTACGACCCGATCCCCACCGCCGACTCTCCGAGCGGCTGGGTGTACATCGTGGCCGACAGCTTCGAGCGCACCCAGCCGGTGGTGCTGTACCGCGTCACGCCGGAGGCGTTCACCGACCGCTCTCGCTGGCAGGGCTGGGCGGCCGACGGCGGCTGGAACAAGCCACCCACACCGTTGTGGGGCGACAGGGTGGGGGAGATGAGCTTCAAGCAGATCGACGGCAAGGCGGTGCTGTCGTATTTCAACGCCAGCACCGGCAACATGGAAATCAGGGTGGCCGACGATCCGACATCGCTGGGCACCGCGCCGGTGACCACGGTGGTGCGACACGACGAGTGGCCGGAACCCGCCGATAGCCTGCCACCCCCCTCCGACAACCGGCTCGCGCAACCCTATGGCGGTTACATCTCACCGGGCTCGACACTAGATGAAGTGCGGGTATTCGTCAGCCAGTGGAACAACGCCGACCCCCGCGCCCGCGCGCCCTACCGGGTGATCCAGTTCGCGGTCAACCCGTATAAGCCCGAGCAAAGCTAGCCGGGCTGCTCATAGCGATTGCATAGCCAGCACATAGCCGCGGCACTGGTAGGCCCGACAGGGTAGGAGGCATGACTGAAACACCAGAACCCATCACCGGGCGGACCCCGCCCGTCACCGCAGCGCTGCACCGACCGAACCGGCTCTACCAGGCCGCGGCCTGGGTGGCGATCGTCGCCGGAACCGTGTTCGTCGTCGCGGTCGTGTTCTTCAGCGGCTTCGTGCTAGGCAGACACGCTGGGCCGCATCACTTCCGCCCCCAGCACCACCACGCCGCCGTGTTCCACCCGCGTCATGCGCACCGCGGATCAGGGCCGATGGCACCGAGAGGGCCCGTCCGCGGGCCCGGTGGTGTGACCCCCGGACCGGGCCAGCCACCGGCGTCTTTGGCCCCGACCCCCTGAGATCACGAATCGTCGGTAATCAAACCGGTAATCAAATCTGGCCCGGCGCTCTAGTCGAAGGGCGCCGGGTCACGGCTGCCCAATCGGGTGCGGGTGTCTTGACGGCACCCACTTCGGGTACTGCGGCAGCCCCATTATCCCCATTGCACCGTCTTGCATCGCTCTCATTGTCGATATATCGTAATATATCGAAGCAGCCTACCGCAGATGCTTCTTGCCGGAAACCGGGAGACATCCATGAACGAACCACGATCGGGGAGCGGGTGGCGGAGTGAACGGACGCGGCCGGGGGAGGCCGGGGACGTTGAGCTTTATGGGAGCGACCGTCCCGCCGCTTGGGAACCCATATACGACGAGGAGTCCGAATTCGAAGCCGAGTACGACGAGGAACCCGACGACGAGGAACCCGACGACGAGGAACCTGGCGACGAGGAACCTGGCATCCCACCGGGCTTCGGCCCCGGTGAAGGGTGGGGCGAGCATCCCGGCCCTGGTCGCGAACCAAAACTCGTCCCAGGTCCCAGACCGGGCCCTGGCCCCCACCCCGGACCTCCCCACGAGCACGGTCCCGGCGTAACAAAGACCCCCGGAAAGAAGGCTCCGGGCAAGAAAGCTCCGGGCAAGAAAGCCCCGGGGAAGAAGGCTTCCGGCCCTTCGCCGCCACCGCCGTATGGGCACGGACCCGGGCGTCCCGAGGGGCCCGGTCCGGAAGTGGGTTTGGGTTTTCGGCCGGGCGCCGATTTTGGTTTCGATTTCGGTTTCGGCTTCGGCCAGGGCGGCACTCGCGGCCGGGGCGGCTTCCGCTCCGGCCGTCGCGGTCGCCGCGGTGATATTCGCGCGGCCATCTTGACCCTGCTCGCCGAGCGACCCATGCATGGCTATGAGATGATCCGGGAAATTACCGAACGCAGTCGGGATCTGTGGCGGCCAAGCCCGGGCTCGGTATACCCGACGCTACAGCTGCTGGATGACGAGGGGCTAGTCACCGGTTCCGAAAGCGAAGGCAGCAAAAAGCTTTTCGAGTTGACTGACAAAGGTCGCGACGCCGCCGAGAAGATCCAGATCCCGCCGTGGGAGGAAATCGTCGGGGGCGTCGACGTGGGTCAGGTCAACTTGCGCGCCGCGCTGGGTCAATTGTTCGGCGCGGTGGCGCAATCCGCATATACGGCCAGCGCTGAACAGCAGCAGCGCATCCTGGCCATCCTCAAAAACGCCCGGCGCGAGATCTATCTGCTGCTTGCCGAGTCCGACTAAACGACGGCCGTACCGACCGAGCTACCGTCGGGTGCGCAGACCCGACGACATTTCAAATGATATTCAACTGATATCAGCCCCCGCGCTGGGCGAAGGGGCTGTGAGCCCAGTGCCGACCGCATCCGGCCGAATCCGACGGGGAGGCGGGGGGTAACTATTCTCGTCGCAAAACGAACGCGACTCGCTTGGCAAATACCAGGGTTAGCGTTCCGAGCAAATTATGGTCGCTTCGTGTACCGTCGAACGGTCCTGAAGCTACCGTTGTTGCTGGCAGCAGGCATGGCGATGACCCAACTACCCCGCGCCTCCGGGGAGCCGGGCCGGTGGTCGGCAGACCGCGCCCACCGCTGGTATCGGGCGCAAGGTTGGCGGGTCGGAGCGAACTACATACCCTCGAACGCCATCAACCAGCTGGAGATGTTTCAGGCCGCCACATACGACCCCCGGCGCATCGACACGGAGTTGGGCTGGGCCCGGTTCCATGGTCTCAACACCGTGCGGGTTTTCCTTCACGATCAGCTGTGGGCCCAGGATCGCCAGGGCTTTCAAACACGTCTCGCCCAGTTCGTCGGAATTGCCGCCCGTCACCGCATCAAACCACTTTTCGTGTTGTTTGACTCCTGCTGGGATCCGTTGCCCAGGTCCGGTCCGCAGCGCGCACCCAGGCCCGGGATACACAACTCCGGCTGGGTGCAGAGCCCGGGTGCTGAACGCATCGCCGATCGCAGCTATACCCGGGTGCTCTATGACTATGTCACCGGTGTGTTGAGCCAATTCCGCAATGACGATCGCGTTTTAGGTTGGGACCTATGGAACGAACCCGACAACCCCGCGCGCGTCTATCGCGACGTCGAACGCAAAGACAAACAGGAGCGTGTCGCCGAGCTGTTTCCCCAGGTGGTCCGGTGGGCGCGTTCGGTTAATCCCAGTCAACCGTTAACAAGCGCTGTGTGGCAAGGTGATTGGGCAGATCCTGGGAGTCGCAGCGCTATTAGCGAGAGCCAGCTCGACAACTCCGACGTCATCACCTTTCACTGCTATGGCGAACCGGCGGCTTTTGAGTCTCGGATCGGTGAGCTTTCCCCGCTGGGCCGGCCCATCCTCTGCACCGAGTACATGGCTCGGCCGCTGGGCAGCACGGTTGACGCAATCCTGCCAATCGCAAAGCGATACAACGTTGGCGCCCTCAACTGGGGACTGGTTGCCGGGAAGACTCAGACCTACTTCCCTTGGGACTCGTGGGATCACCCGTACTCGACGATCCCGGATGTGTGGTTTCACGACCTGCTGCGGCCGGATGGACGGCCTTTTCAGGACAGCGAAGTGCAAACGATCAAAACCCTCGGCGCCCAGCCGGCGTAGTCGGGTGATGAGCCAGGGGAGTGTTCGGCGTGTCGGGAGACGCCGCACTTCAGGGGTTCCGTTAAGCGCTCTCGCCCTTAGACCTAGGCGGGAGACTTAGGCGGGCACCACCGCGGTGTCGTTGTCTTCGGGAAGATCATGCCGGACGGCGCGCACCCTGCCGCCGGGCAGGCAGACCGCATAACCGCGGTATTTGCCATACAACTCCCATGCGATGCGATGAGCGTCGCCCCCGACGTCAATCTGGTGGCCGCTGGAGAACTCGAGGTGCAGGTGGCCGTTCTCGGCGCAGGTGGCCCGGGTGCAGGTGGCTCCCGCGAAATCCAGCAGCGCCCGCTGCCAGCCCGAGAGGTTGCGGGGATCGATAAGCACCTGTTCGGCAGGGTGAAGCTCTGCCGGGGGCAGGGTCAGCCGCAGCGATCCGGAAATGACGAGCTGGTTGTAATCGTCCAGATTAAGCACCAGCCCGTCGCGCAGCGCGATGCGTTGGACGGCGTGTCCTTCGATCCACCGGTGGAGCATGAGCGGTCCTTCGGCCGTACCAAGATCACTAATGATACCAGCAGTATCGTAACGATACTAGCAGTCTTGTTTACGGGCGAAAGGCCCGTGATCCGCGTGACCCGGGAGTCCCGGTAACCCGGTTCGGATGGAGAGGCCGATCAGCCGCAGCCGGCATCGCACCGCAGGCCGTCATCGGGCGGGGTGTTACAGGTGTTACAGATAGATGTCGAGCAGCACAGCCACCGTGAGCGCGACGGGGAAAACCGGCAGCGCGAACGCGAAGGCCGCCCATGGATACCGGTGTGCCCGACGCAGCCGCCAGCCCCACATCCCGGCCGCGACCGCGAGTGCACCGGAGAGGGCCAACACGTCCAGGCTCCAGCGGCTCACCGTCGTGGTCGCCTCCCCGATTGAAAAGGCCACCAGCCAGCCGATGTAGCCGATGAGCATTCCGCCGGCAGCGCCTGCGGCGGTCTCGACGCGAATCATGAGACGCGCGCTCAGAAGTTGATCATGTGGCCGAGCAGACCATGAAAGCACTCCTGCAGCGCCTCCGACATGGTCGGGTGAGTGTGTACGTTGCGTGCCAGCTCGTTTGCCGTCAGATCCCACTTCTGCGCGAGCGTGAGCTCCGGCAGCAGCTCAGAAACGTCGTGACCGATTAGGTGCCCGCCCAGCAGTTCCCCATGGGTGGCGTCGCCCACCAGCTTGACGAAACCACTGGGGTCACCCATCCCGTGAGCCTTGGCGTTGGCGGTCAATGGAAACTTGGCGACCTTCACGTCATAACCCTCGTCGCGGGCCTGCTGCTCGGTGAGCCCGAAGCTGGCGACCTGCGGCTGACAGAACGTCGCCCGCGGCATCATCCGGTAGTCGCCGAGCGGCAATGTCTCAGCGCCGGCGATGGTTTCGGCAGCCACCACGCCCTGCGCCTCGGCGACATGGGCGAGTTGGCACAAACAGGTGACATCACCGATCGCATAGATGTGGCCGACGTTGGTGCGCATGTAGTCGTCGACTCCGATCCCCCCGCGCTCGTTCAGCCGCACCCCGGTGGCCTGCAGCCCGTAGCCGTCGACATTGGGCGCGAAACCGATTGCCTGAAGCACCTTGTCGGCCTTGAGCTCGTCGGTTCGGCCGTCCGCGCTGACCCGCACCGTCACGTGCGAGCCGTTGTCGGCAATGCCTTCCACCTTGGTCCCGGTGAGCATCTTGACACCCAGCTTCTTGAACTGCCTCTCGATCTCCTGGGACACCTCGGCGTCCTCGATGGGCAGCGCCCGGGGCAGAAACTCCACGATGGTGACATCGACACCGTAGTTCTTCAGCACGTAGCCGAATTCCATCCCGATGGCACCGGCGCCGGCGATGATGATCGAACCGGGCAGCTCCCTTGACAAGATCAGCTCTTCGTAGGTGACGACGTTCTGCGACACCGCGGTTCCCGGCACCAGCCGGGCGCTGCTGCCGGTGGCGATGATGGCGTTGTCGAAGGTGACGGTCTGGGTGCCGCCGTCATTGAGATCCACCGTCAGCGTGTGCGGATCCCGGAAGCGGCCGTAGCCGTGGATCTCGGTGATCTTGTTTTTCTTCATCAGAAAGTGCACGCCGGCGACGCGGCCCTCGGCCACCTTGCGGCTGCGATCATAGGCGACGCCGTAGTCGAACCTCGCCTCGCCGCTGATTCCGAACGTCTTGGCCTGCTTGGTGAAGATATGCACGAGTTCGGCGTTGCGCAGCAGCGCCTTAGACGGAATGCAACCGACGTTGAGGCAGACACCGCCCCAGTACTTCGGTTCCACGACCGCGGTGCGCTGCCCGAGCTGGGCGGCGCGAATGGCCGCGACGTATCCGCCGGGGCCGGCTCCGAGGACGACGACGTCGTAATGAGTCACGGCCCCTACCCTAACGGGCGCCGCCAATCGGAAGCCACGGTCGTGGGCCCGCCCCGATCGCAGCCGCCCCGCCGTCATCCCGCCGGGCACCGGTCAGTGCGGAACGATCCCCACCAGGCAGTGGGGAACATGCCGACAGTAGTAGTAGCCGTAGAGCGGAGCCGCAGCGGCCACCGACGCGAACACCGCGGACATCAGCGCGATGGCCAGCGCCGCGAGCAGCGGCCGGTCGGGCACCATCGCCAGCATCAGGCCCGTGACCGCGCAGACCACGATGTAGGCCAAAACGGCGAACACCGCCGGCCTCTTGTCGATCGCGTGGTACCACCAGGAGAACAGGCCAAGCCCGATCGCGGCCGCCGCGACCCACACCCCGGCGATCACCAGGATCAACTTCCACCACTTCAGGTAGTGGTAGCGGCCGGGCACGGCGACCGGCTGCGCCGGCAGCGGAATCGGCCCGGACGGCGGGGTGAGCGAGACCGCCGGTGCACCAGGGCCCGACTCCCCCTGCGGGGTGACGGCCGGAGCCCCGGCGGGATCGGGCTCTTCATGCTTGGGACGCGTCGCCCCCCGCGGGGCGGGCGCTACCTGCCCCGCGCCCGGCGGCGGTGGTGGCTGCGGCCAGGCTCCGGTGTCAAAGAGCGGGGTGTAGGGCTCGGTTTTCGGCTGTGACTCCTCGTCAGGCACCGCACACCGCCTGGATCGTGACGAGCACCCCGAACCACCCGGGCGCCACCGCCAGCACACATGCGCCCAGCGCGGTGATCCACCGGCGCCGGGACAACAGGATCAGCACCAGTCCGACGCCCACGGGCACACCGACCACCAGCGCGATAACCGCGTCCGGGCGGACCCGCGTCGGCACCAGCACGGTGGCCGCGCTTCCGGCCACCCATCCGGCAGCAATGCCGACCAGCATGGCGCCGGCCAGCAGCCAAGAACGGGGCAGCGGGATCACGGTGTTCGACCTTACTGCCGCTTTCGGGGATGAGGGTGGTACCGCTGCGGCGTGCCCCACCGGTGGCGGGGCGCGCCGCAACCACCCGGAACCGCCCCCGCCCCCCGGCCCCAGCGGTCACCACGGCAACAATGGGCTCATGCCCGGTGACGCAGCTGAGGACCGCTATCTGTGGCTGGAGGACATCACCGGCGAGGACGCGCTGAACTGGGTGCGTGCGCATAACGCGCGGACGGTGGCCGAGTTCTGCGACGGGGATGGTGAGTTCGAGCGGATGCGGGCCGAGGCGCTAGAGGTGCTCGACACCGACGCCCGCATCCCCTATGTCCGCCGCCGCGGCGAGTTCCTCTACAACTTCTGGCGTGACGCCGCTCACCCGCGGGGGCTGTGGCGGCGCACCACCTTGGACAGTTACCGTCGCGAGGTTCCGGACTGGGATGTGCTGATCGACGTCGACGCGCTCGCCAGGGCCGACGGCGAGAACTGGGTGTGGGCCGGGGCCAGCGTCATCGAACCCGACCACACCCGTGCGCTGATCGGCCTGTCCCGCGGCGGCTCGGACGCGGCTGTGGTGCGCGAATTCGACATGCTGACCCGCCGATTCGTTCCCGACGGGTTCGTATTGCCAGAAGCCAAGACCCGCATCAGCTGGGCCGACCCCGATACCGTTTTGGTAGGCACCGACTTCGGCGACGGCTCGCTGACCGAATCCGGTTACCCGCGGGTCGTCAAGCGATGGCGACGGGGCCGGCCACTGGCCGATGCCGAAACGGTGTTTGAAGGGGCACCGAGCGATGTGGTGGTGGCCGCGTCGGTGGATCGCACGCCCGGCTTCGAACGCACCCTTATCCGGCGGGCCCTGGATTTTTTCAACGACGAGGTGTACGAACTGCGCGGTCCGGAGCTCATCCGCATCGACGCTCCCACCGACGCAACGGTATCGGTGCATCGCCAATGGCTATTGATCGAGTTGCGCAGCGACTGGCTCACCGGTGCCGCCAGCTATCCGGCGGGCTCACTGCTGGCGGCCGACTATGACGAATTCCTCGGTGGCACTGCACGATTGAAGGTGGTTTTCGAACCCGACGAGCACACCTGCCTGCACCAGTACGCGTGGACCCGTGACCGGCTGATCATCGTCACCCTTCTCGACGTGGTCAGCCGCGTCGAGATCGTCACACCCGGCGGCTGGGAGCGCCGAGCGGTAACGGACATCCCGACGGCGAGCACCACGGTGATCGCCGCCGCCGACGATACCGGTGACGAGTTTTTCCTGGATTGCAGCGGGTTTGACACCCCATCGCGTTTGCTGCGCGGCGCCGCCGATGAGCCGCCGGCGCCGATCAAGTCCGCACCTGAGTTTTTCGACAGCAAAAACCTTTGCATCGCACAGTATTTCGCCACATCTGCGGATGGCACCGCGATCCCGTATTTCGTCGTGCGGCCCCGTGATGCGAGCGGACCCGGACCCACGCTGCTGGAGGGCTACGGCGGGTTTGAGGTGGCCCGCACCCCCGGGTACGACGGCGTGCTGGGCCGGCTTTGGCTGGCCCGCGGCGGCACCTACGCGCTGGCCAATATCCGCGGCGGCGGCGAGTACGGACCACGCTGGCATACCCAGGCGATGCGCGCGGGCCGGCACCATGTGGCCGAAGACTTCGCCGCGGTGGCAACCGATGTGGTGAACCGCGGCATCACCACGGTACACCGGCTCGCAGCGCAGGGCGCCAGCAACGGCGGGCTGCTCATGGGCGTCATGCTGACCAAATACCCCGAGTTGTTCGGGGCGCTGGTATGCCACGTGCCGCTGCTGGACATGCGCCGCTACCATCGGCTCTCGGCGGGTGCGTCGTGGGTGGCGGAATACGGTGATCCGGACGATCCGACCGAATGGGCTTTCATCGCCGAATACTCGCCGTACCACAACATTTCGGCGGATCGACGCTACCCGCCGGTGCTGATCACCACCTCCACCCGAGATGACCGGGTGCATCCGGGGCATGCCCGCAAAATGACGGCCGCCCTGCAAGCAGCGGGGCATCGGGTGTGGTACTACGAAAACATCGAAGGCGGGCACGCCGGCGCCGCGGACAATGCGCAGACCGCGTTCAAATCGGCGCTGAGCTTCGGGTTTTTGTGGCGCATGCTGACCGCCGGGGGGACCGGCGCGGGCTAACGCCAGGCCCGCCGCGTCAGCTCGGGGTGGCGCCCGCAAACTCGCGGCCGGCGGGTGCCTTCGGAGCCACTCGCGAGCGGGCGGGCCGGGTGCGCACGCGCTCCGGCCACCAAAACCAGCGGCCCAGAAGCGCGGCGACCGATGGGGTCATGAACGAGCGCACCACCAGGGTGTCGAACAGCAGGCCCATGCCGATGGTGGTGCCGACCTGGCCGATGACGCGCAGGTCGCTGACCACCATGGCCATCATGGTGAACGCGAACACCAGCCCGGCCGAGGTGACCACCGACCCGCTGCCGCCCATCGCGCGGATGATGCCGGTGTTCAGGCCGGCGTGGATCTCCTCTTTGAATCGCGCCACCAGCAGCAGGTTGTAGTCCGAGCCGACGGCCAACAAGATGATGACCGACATCGCCAGCACCATCCAGTGCACGTCGAGCCCGACCAGGTGCTGCCAGATCAGCACCGACAAACCGAACGCGCTTCCCAGCGACAGCAACACGGTTCCGACGATGACGGCGGCGGCGATCACGCTGCGGGTGATCACCAGCATGACGATGAAAATCAAGCACAGCGCTGAGATTCCGGCGATGATCAGGTCGTACATGGCACCGGTGGACATGTCTTGGTAAATGGGCGCGGTGCCGCCGAGGTAAACCTTGGAGCCTTCCAGCGGGGTCGCCTTGATGGCCTCGTGCACGGCGCGCTTCATCGGTTCGACGCGTGCAATACCCTCGGGGGACGCGGGATCGTCCTCGTGGAAGATGATCATCCGCACCGCGTGACCGTCCGGCGACAGGAACATCTTGATGCCGCGCTGGAAATCGGGGTTGTCGAAGGCTTCCGGGGGCAGGTAAAACGAGTCGTCGTTTTTCGCCTTGTCGAACGCGTGGCCCATCGCGGACTGGTTTTCCATCATCGCCTTCATCTGATTCTGCAGGCCGCCCATGGTTTGCTGCATCGTCAGCGTGTAGGTGCGCATGGTCTTCATGGTGGCGATCATCGGGGGTAGCAACGTAAGCATTTGGGGCATCAGCGAATCCAGCCGGTCCACGTCCGGCAGCAGATTCTGAAAGTCGTCGGTCATCGTGTCCACGCCGTCGATCGCGTCGAAGATCGACCGCAGCGCCCAGCAGATGGGAATGTCATAGCAATGCTTTTCCCAGTAGAAGTAGCTGCGGATCGGCCGGAAGAAATCGTCGAAGTTCGCGATCTCGTCCCGCAAATCCTGGATGTCGCCCAACATGCCGTGCATCTTGGTGTCCATGCTGTGGGTGGTTTGCGACATCTCGCGCATCAGCTCCAGCATTTTCTCCATCGTGTTGATCATCCGCTGCATGTCGTCGGCCATCTTCAGCATGTCGTTCATGCGATCGAGCATGTACTGCATGTTCAGCTGCTGGGTGGTGCCCTGCATACTGATCGCAAACGGGATCGACGCGTGGTCGATCGGGGTTCCCAGTGGCCGGGTGATGGCCTGCACCCGCCCGATGCCGGCCACCCGGAAGACCGCCTTGGCCACCTTGTCGATGACCAGGAAATCGGCCGGATTGCGCATGTCGTGATCGGTTTCCAGCAGCAGCAAATCCGGGTTCATCCGGGACTGGGAGAAATGCCGGTCGGCGGCCGCGTATCCCAGGTTCGCCGGGATGTCGGCGGGCATATAGGCCCGGTTGTCGTACCCGGGCCGGTAGCTGGGCAACGTGATCAAGCCGACCAGCGCGACCGCCACCGTCGCGGCCAGCACCGGCAGCGGCCAGCGCACGACCGCCGCGCCGATTTTTCGCCATCCCCGGATGCGCATCGCCCTCTTGGGCTCCAGCAAGCCGAAACGACTGGCCACCACCACGACCGCCGCCCCCAGCGTGAGGGCGGCGAAAACCACGACCAGCATGCCGATCGCCAGCGGAACACCCAGGGTCTGGAAGTAGGGCAGCCGGGTGAAGCGCAGGCAGAAGGTCGCGCCGGCGATCGTCAGGCCCGAGCCGAGGATCACGTGGCCCGTCCCGCGATACATCGTGTAGAACGCGGACTCCCGATCCTGGCCGAGCGTGCGGGCTTCCTGATAGCGGCCGAACAGGAAGATCGCGTAGTCGGTCGAGGCGGCGATGGCCAGCATCACCAGCAGATTGGTCGCGAACGTGGAGAGCCCGATGATCTTGTAGTAGCCCAGGAACGCCACCACGCCGCGCGCCGCCGCCAACTCCAGGAAGACCATCGTCATGACCAGCGCTACCGTGGCGATCGACCGGTAGACGAACAGCAGCATGACGATGATCACCACAAAGGTGAGCCCGGTGATGAATTTCAGGCTGCGGTCGCCGGCGATACGCTGATCGGCCAGCAGCGGGGCCGCCCCGGTCACGTAGGCTTTCACGCCCGGCGGCGCCGGGGTGGTGTTGACGATGTGCTGCACCGCGGCGACGGATTCGTTGGCCAGGCTCTCGCCCTGGTTGCCGGCCAGGTACACCTGCACATAGGCGGCCTTGCCGTCGGGGCTTTGCGACCCCGCCGCGGTTAGCGGATCGCTCCAGAAATCTTCGACGTTTTCGACGTGTTTGGTATCCGCCCGCAGCTTGGCGACCACGGTGTCGTAGAAGCGGTGCGCCGCGTCGTCGAGGGGTTGCTGGCCTTCCAGCACGATCATGGCCGAACTGTCGGATTTGAACTCGTGGAAGTCCTGTCCGACACGCTTCATCGCGATCATCGACGGCGCGTCCTGAGGGCTCATCGACACCGTGCGCATCTCGCCGACGACGTCCAGCTGAGGAACGGTGACGTTGAGCAGGATGGTGATCGCCAGCCAGCCCAGGATGATCGGTACCGCCAACCGGCGGATCCACCGCGGCAACCGGGCCCGCACCGCTGCTATCGGCGCCGGCAGAACGTCGGTCGGCGGGTCGCTCGTCGTCGCCGTCATGCGGATTTTACCAAGCAGAAGGTCTGGGCGTTCACGCCGGAGGAGATCCTTTCATCCTTGACCACGCCGTCTACGGTGATGCGGCAGCCGATGGTGTCGCTGTGGCCTTGCGCCACGATGACGGGGCTGACCGCCGGGTCGGTGGTCGACAATTGCAGCGACCACGGCAACGGCGCGCTGTCCACACGCTGGGGTGTGGCATTGAGATCCAGGTAATTGATGTCCGCCGCCGCGCCGCTCGGGCCGAAGATCTCGTAGATCACCACCTTGGGACGAAACGGCTTGGTGTCTTCGAACTTGACCGACGAGCCGCCGGCGTTGCCGTGCGCGCCGAAGTAGCCATGGACTCGGTACACGGTGAAGCCGCCGACGGCGACGACCGCCGCGATGAGCACCGGCATCCACACCCGTTTGAGAACACCAAGCATCACACCCTCGTTCTTCTTGTCGCTGCCTTTAATAGCTGGCGATGAATACCGCTTCAGCGCTTCCCGTCGGGCCGGCGCACGAACTCGACGGGCGGCTGGAGGAAGTCACCGGCGCCCATCGGATCGCCCGGGGCATCGGCCGGGCCCTCGAACGCTGCGCCGCCGGGATCCACTGAGGTGATGCGACTACCGAAGCGCGTCAGTCCATTGTTTTCCGGCCGCTTTTCTGGCCGCCGGCCCGGTCTCCTGCCATGTCCACCATCCTCCTTAACTATTGACGCATAGATTAGCTGATCTAATGTGCTGGCGCCAGAGACGCCAGAGCTGAGCGTCGGTAATGTCGGATCGTTACGGCGGGCGGACGGCGGTGGGGGGCAACAACGGACGGCTGTGTCGAGTCCGGTGTTACCACCGCGATTCAGCGATTCGTCCCGGATTGCCAGAGCCTGCTCAGGGCCGCGACGGACACCCCCAGCACCGTCAGCACGCCGCCGACGGCCAGCGTGAGGTCAAGCCACTGGTGCATGCCGGTTTCGGCATGGTTGGCCAAGACCTCGGCGATCTGGCCGATATCGCCGCCGCTGTGGTCGAGCGCATTGGTGACGCGGCGGTGTGCGACCGTGACGACCGCCCAGTCGACCGCCCCGGCCAGCAGCGCCGAGACGCCGAGGCCGGATAACGCCCGCCAGCGGCGGCGGGCAGCGGCCAGCGTTAGCAGCGCGGCGGTGGCGCTGAGCGCCGCCGCACCGATGCTCACCCGCGGACCCCAGCTGGTGAGGGGCCGTAATCTGCCGGGTTGCAATGTCTTTGACCGATCCACGGTCAACGGCACCGTCATTGTCGCGGGCGCCTGCACGTCGAAGTCGCTCAGCAGCTGCCGAAACGGATTGTCGTCGATCATGGGGGTCAGGTCGAGCACCCAGGAATCGGTGTTCGTGGGGGCCACGGCGCCGCCGAACAACCACTCGTGGGCCACCTTGCTCGCCTGCGCGAACCTCGGCGGAAACGACGGGCCGGCGGTGTAGGCACTGGCCACGTCGTGCACCAGTGAGCTGTCGTCGGGGCGTCCACCATGGGCGATGAGCGTCGTCACCCGGCTGGTGAGCACGGTTGCCATGGCCGACTGCAGGGTCGGATCCCCGGCGGCTTTGCGGGCGAGGGCCGCGTAACCGTCGGCATCGATCAGGTTGACCTGCACCCATGCCGTGGGGACCGCCACCGCCAGCGCCGCCGTGGTGGCTAGCCAGAGGACCATCGTTGCTGCGAATCGCACGTCGCCTCCCCCGGGACGGCCGCGTCGGGAGATGCCTCCCTAAAAGAAACCTACCCAGCCGGGCACCAGGCCCCGCCAGCGCCCGCCGGCTCACCGCGGCAACGCCGTCAGGGCACAATGCCGCGCACGTAGGCAGCCTGGCCCAGGTGCTGGGCGCAGTCGTCGATGATGCTGACCAGGCGCACACCCGCGGTCACCGGCGGGTCCCAGCGCCGGTCCACGATGCGCGACAGCTCCTCGACGGTCACGCCGGCAAGGTACTCCAGCGTGAGCTTGTGCACGGCGTGGTAGTAGCCCGATAGCAGCTCGGCCGGTGCCCGCACCTTCGCCACGTCTTCGGCGCCGTGCCCGTAACCGGTGTCGTCGCGCGGCAAATCCAGGCCGAACCGATCGACCCAGCCGTCGCGAGTCCACACCTGCTCGACACCCGCGATTTCGGCGACCTGGATGTCCTGCACCCGCGCGCTGTGCCAGATCAGCCACGCAATGCTGTTGGCGCTCGGCGTGGGCCGATAGCCGGACACCTCGGCGGTCAGTCCGTCGGTGAGCTCGTCGACATGCTCGATCAGGCGGGTGAACGCGTCGCGCAGCAACTCCCGGGCGGCGGCGGCGTCGGTGCTGGACATACCGGCGACCTTACGGCCCGCCCGGCGTTTCACGGAAGAGGCCCGGTGTTTCACGGAAGGCGGATCCGAGAGAGGACCCCAGGAGGTGCCCGTCGGGACGGGCGCGGGCCGGGGGTGCCGGCACGGCCGTAGATTATTTGGGTGAGCTATGACTTGGTGATCCGCAACGGCAGCATTGTCGACGGGTTGGGAGGCGAGCCGTACCGCGGTGACGTCGCGGTCCGCGATGGCGTCATCGTCGGTGTCGGCACGGTCGACGGCGAGGCGACCCGGGAGATCGACGCGACCGGGCTGCTGGTCACGCCCGGCTTCGTCGACTTGCACACCCACTACGACGGGCAGGCGATCTGGTCGGATCGGTTGACGCCGTCCTCGGCCCATGGGGTGACGACGGTGGTGATGGGCAACTGCGGGGTGGGTTTTGCGCCGTGCCGCCAAGAGGACCACGACGTGCTGGTCGACGTGATGGCCGGCGTCGAAGACATTCCCGGCGCGGTGATGACCGACGGTCTACCGTGGACCTGGGAGACTTTCCCCGAATACCTGGATGCGCTGGAGGCCGGCACCCGCGACATCGACGTGGCCGTCTATCTGCCGCATTCCCCGCTGCGGGTCTATGTCATGGGGCGACGCGGTGCCGACCGCGAGCCGGCGACCGCCGAGGACCTCGCGCGGATGCGGGCGCTGGCCACGGAGGCAATGCGGGCCGGGGCGCTGGGATTCGCGTCGTCACGGCTGATGATCCACAAGACCGCGAGTGGCTCGCAGATCCCGAGCTATGACGCCGCCCGCGAGGAGATCCTCGAGATCGCCAAGGGTGTTGCCGACGGGGGTGGCGGGTTGATCCAGTTCGTTCCCGACATTCCCGTCGGCGGGTACCAGCCGGTGTTGCAGCAGGTGTTCGACGTCGCCGAGGAGGTCGGCCTGCCGGTCACTTTCACGCTGGCGATCGGCAACGCCGGCGAGCCGGCGTGGCCGGACGCCATCACCATGATCGAGAACGCCAACAAAAAGGCGGGCGCCGACTCCCGTTTTACCGCACAGTTGTTGCCGCGCCCCATTGGTCTGGTGATCGGGCTGGAATTGTCCGCCAACCCGTTCGTGCTCTACCCCAGCTACCGTGAGATCGCGCACCTGCCGCTGCAGCGGCGGGTCGCCGAGATGCGCAAACCCGAGGTGCGTGCCCGTATTTTGGCCGACAAGCCCGGCCAGGGCCACCCGCTGCAGCATCTGGCCCAGGCCTGGGACTGGATCTTTCCGCTGGGCGACGAGCCCAACTATGAGCCCCGCCAATCCGACAGCATCGCGGCCCGCGCCCGCGCCCGCGGGGTACGCCCGATCGAGGAGGCCTACGACCGGCTGCTCGATGATGACGGGCACGCCATGCTGTTGGTGGCCGTGGGCAATCTGGTGAACTACTCGCTGGACACCGTCGGTGAGTTGCTGCACCGCGACGACGTGGTGCTCGGCCTGGGCGACGGCGGCGCGCACTACGGGATGATCTGTGATGCCAGCTTCCCGACGTACTGGCTCGCCCACTGGGCGCGCGACCGGGCATCCGGACGGTTTTCGGTGCCGGCGGCGGTCCGCGAACTCACTTCGGTGCCGGCCCGTGTCGCCGGGCTGGGCGATCGCGGCCGGATCGCCGTCGGCTACAAGGCCGACCTGAATGTCATCGACCACGCCCGGCTGCGGCTGCATAAGCCGGTCATCACCTACGACCTGCCCGCGGGTGGGCGCCGGCTCAACCAGACCGCCGACGGCTACCGGGCGACGGTGGTGTCCGGCCAGGTGATCGCTGAAAACGGGGTGCCCACCGACGCGCGCCCCGGCAGGCTGATCCGCGGTCGACGCCGACCCGGCGGCGCTGTGCGGTGATGTCCGGACGCCGCGGCGCGCCATCCGGCCACCGCCGACCCCCGCTCGGCAGCGCCGGATTCTCCCGCAGCCGAATACAGTTGTCCCCGTGAGTGCACAGGTGGATCTCGAGCGGTTGGCCGACGCTCTGAGCAATTACAGTTTTGCCTATCTCATCACCGTCAACGACGACTGGCGGGTGCGGGCGGTGGAAGTCGAGCCGATGTTTGACGGCCGGCTGTTCGATATCGGGCCGATCGGTGGACATACCCGCGAGAATTTGTCCCGGCTCGGCACCGCCACCCTGGTATGGCCGCCGCGAGATCCGGGCGACTATTCGCTGATCGTCGACGCCGACACCGAGACCGCCGTCGACGCCGACGCCGCCACGCCGGTGCGAATGGTGCCCACCCGTGCGCTCTTGCACCGTCCGCTGGCCGGCGACGAACCGACGTGTGCGAGCAGACACGCCTACGACTGCGTGGTATTCAGGGCACCCTCGTCGGCGACCGCCTAACCGAAGTCCGGAGGCGACAGCCGAAGCGACGAAAAAGCCCGGTCCCCAAGGGGACCGGGCTCCTTCGCGACTGGACCGGATTGTCCGGCTCCTCCTCGGGCCGCTGCGCGGCCCGCATCGTCGCCGACTGGACCGGATTGTCCGGCTCCTCCTCGGGCCGCTGCGCGGCCCGCATCGTCGCCGACTGGACCGGATTGTCCGGCTCCTCCTCGGGCCGCTGCGCGGCCCGCATCGTCGCCGAACTAGAAATCCATGTCGCCCATGCCGCCGCCTCCGCCTGGAGTGGCGGCCTTCTCCTTCTCCGGCTTGTCGGCCACGACGGCCTCGGTCGTCAGGAACAGCCCCGCGATGGACGCCGCGTTCTGCAGCGCCGAACGGGTGACCTTGACCGGGTCGGCGACACCGGCGGCCAGCAGATCCTCGTAGACACCGGTCTGCGCGTTCAGGCCGTGACCGGGCGGAAGGTTACGCACCTTCTCGGCCACCACGCCGGGCTCCAGCCCCGAGTTGAACGCGATCTGCTTCAGCGGAGCCTCCAGGGCCACCTTGACGATGTTGACGCCGGTGGCCTCGTCGCCCTCGAGCTTGAGCTCGTCCAGCGTTGGGGCCGCTTGCAGCAGCGTCACACCACCGCCGGCGACAATGCCCTCCTCGACGGCGGCCTTGGCGTTGCGGACCGCGTCTTCGATGCGGTGCTTGCGCTCCTTGAGCTCCACCTCGGTGGCCGCCCCCGCCTTGATCACCGCGACACCGCCGGCCAGTTTGGCCAGCCGCTCCTGCAGCTTCTCGCGGTCGTAGTCGGAGTCGCTTTTCTCGATCTCCTGGCGGATCTGGGCTACCCGCCCGGCGATGGCCTCCGGGTCACCGGCGCCCTCGACGATGGTGGTCTCGTCCTTGGTGACCACGACCTTACGGGCCCTGCCGAGCAGACTCAGGTCGGCGTTCTCCAGGGTGAGGCCAACCTCCTCGCTGATCACCTGGCCACCGGTGAGGATCGCCATGTCCTGCAGCATCGCCTTGCGGCGGTCACCGAATCCGGGAGCCTTGACCGCCACCGACTTGAAGGTGCCGCGGATCTTGTTGACGACCAGGGTCGACAGCGCCTCGCCCTCGACGTCCTCGGCGATGACCAGCAGCGGCTTGCCGGACTGGATGACCTTCTCCAACAGCGGCAGCAGATCCTTGATGGCCGACACCTTGGAGCTGACCAGCAGGATGTAGGGCTCCTCCAGGACCGCTTCCTGACGCTCGGGGTCGGTGACGAAATAACCCGAGATGTAGCCCTTGTCGAAGCGCATCCCCTCGGTGAGCTCCAGTTGCAGGCCGAAGGTGTTGGACTCTTCGACGGTGATCACACCCTCGTTGCCGACCTTGTCCATCGCCTCGGCGATCAAGTCGCCGATCGCCTGGTCGCCCGCCGAGATGGCCGCGGTGGCCGCGATCTGCTCCTTGGTCTCGACTTCCTTCGCGCCCTTGAGCAGGGTCTCGGTGACCTTCTCGACGGCCTGCTCGATGCCGCGCTTGAGGGCCAGCGGGTTAGCGCCGGCAGCCACGTTACGCAGCCCCTCCTTGACCAGCGCCTGGGCCAGCACCGTGGCCGTCGTCGTGCCGTCCCCGGCGACGTCGTCGGTCTTCTTGGCGACTTCCTTGACCAGCTCGGCGCCGATCTTCTCGTAGGGATCCTCCAACTCGATCTCCTTGGCGATCGACACGCCGTCGTTGGTGATCGTGGGGGCGCCCCACTTCTTTTCCAGGACGACGTTGCGGCCCTTGGGCCCCAGCGTCACCCGTACCGCGTCGGCGAGGCTGTTCAGGCCCCGCTCGAGGCCTCGGCGGGCCTCCTCGTCGTACGCAATTATCTTGGCCATTGCGAAGTGCTTCCTCCGGATCGCGGATGACACGTCTGTGGCCGGGTGCAGTGCCCGCGACGGACGACCACAGCTGAGCTGGATCTCACCGTCCCGACCTAGCACTCACCGGTCGCGAGTGCCAACTGCATTCTTAGCACTCGACCATGCCGAGTGCAAGAACATGTCGGGCGGGGCCGTCATGGCGCTTGGCATTCATCGACCCGTGATCTGCGTCGAGGTGGCGCCGACCGTTCGGCACCGATACGGCGGGGCGCGCGGCAGCGCCGCCCGGCGGTTTCGGCGCCCGAAAGTGCGGCCGGCCGATAATGGCGGGGTGCGCTCGGTCGAGGAACATCAACGCGTGGTCGCCGACCTGATCACCGCGCGCCGACCCGTGGCGATGCCCCTGGCCGACGCGGTGGGTCTGGTGCTGGCCGACGATGTGATCGCGCCGATACCGTTGCCGGTTTTCGACAACTCCGCGATGGACGGCTATGCCGTACGTGCCGACGAGGTAGCCTGGGCGAGCGCCGAGCGGCCGGTGAGCCTGCCGGTGGCCGACGATATTCCGGCCGGACGCACCGACATACCCACGCTCGAGCCGGGCACCGCGCACCGGATCATGACCGGCGCGCCGATGCCGGCCGGTGCCACCGCGGTGGTGCCGGTGGAGTCCACCGACGGGGGAACGGACACCGTGGCGATTCATGCCGCCGTCGACGAGGGACGCCACATCCGCCGGGCCGGCGAGGATGTCCGCGCCGGCGGCCTGGTGCTGCGGGCCGGACAGGTGGTGACCCCGGCGGTGGTGGGTTTGGCCGCGGCACTGGGATTGCCCGAGCTGCCGGTGATCCCCCGGCAGCGGGTGCTGGTGATTTCCACCGGGTCGGAACTGGTGACACCGGGCACGCCGCTGCGGGCGGGCCAGATCTATGAGTCCAACTCGATCATGCTGGCCGCGGCGGTGCGCGACGCGGGCGGGTTGGTCGTCGCCACCCCGACCGTCGGGGATGACGTCGCGCAATTCGCCGCCGCGCTGGATCGATTTGCCGGTGACGCCGATTTGATCATCACCAGCGGCGGGGTCAGCGCGGGCGCCTATGAAGTGGTCAAAGACGCGTTCGGGCGTGCCGGGGATCAGGGAGTGGAATTCGTCAAGGTGGCGATGCAACCCGGAATGCCGCAGGGCATCGGGAGGGTGGCCGGCACGCCGATCGTCACCATGCCCGGCAACCCGGTCAGCGCGCTGGTGTCCTTCGAGGTCTTCGTCCGTGCCGCATTGCGGCGAGCCATGGGCCTGCCGGTGCCGGAGCGGCCGCGACTCTCGGCGGTGCTCACCGAGACCTTGACCTCGCCGCGCGGCAGGCGGCAGTTCCGCCGCGGCGTGTTGGACGCCGCAGGCACGGCGGTCAGTGGGTGCGGGCCACCGGCCTCCCACCACCTGCGCTGGCTGGCCTCGGCCAACTGCTTGCTGGATATTCCCGAGGACGTCGTGGAGGTGCCCGCCGGGTCAGCGCTGCAGGTCTGGGATCTCAGGTAGGCGCCCCAGCCGCCCGGGCTCCGTAGGATGGCCGAGTGGCGCGCCGCCCCCTCTGCGACGACCCGGTTTTCACCCCCCAGCGCCTGCTGGGGCTGGCACGCCGGACGGTGCCCCGGGTGCACCCCGCGGGGCTGCCATTCATCGCCGCCGGTTTGGCGGTGGCCCTGGCGGGAGCGCGCGCCGGACGCGGCTACCGGTGGGTGCGCCGCGCGGGCCTGCTGACGGCGGGCGCGTGCGCGGGCTTCTTCCGCCACCCGCACCGGGTGCCGCCCACCCGCCCGGGTGTGGTGGTTGCCCCCGCTGATGGCCTGATCTGGGCGCTCGACACCGCGCCACCGCCCGCTGAATTGGGCCTCGGCGCCGCGCCGCTGCCGCGGGTCAGCATCTTTCTCTCGCTGTTGGATGCGCACGTGCAGCGGGCCCCGGTCGGCGGTGAGGTGCTCGCCGTGCGGCACCGGTCGGGCCGCTTCCGGCCGGCCGGCCTGGCCGCGGCCGGCAACGACAACGAGCGCACCAGCGTGCGGATCCGCACGTCCGGCGGTGCGGAGGTCGTCGTCGTGCAGATCGCCGGGCTCTTGGCGCGGCGCATCGTCTGCGATGTACGGGCCGGAGACAGGTTGTCCACGGGCGAGACCTACGGGCTGATTCGTTTCGGCTCTCGGCTGGACACCTACTTGCCGGCAGGGGCGGACGTGCTGGTCACCGTGGGCCAACGGGCGCTCGCCGGCGAAACCGTGCTGGCCCAGCTGCCATGATCGCCAAGCCCCGCGCCGGGCGGGTGGTTAAAGCGGTCAACCTGCGCATCCTGCCCAGCGCGATGAGCGTGCTGGCCATCTGCGCGGGCCTCACCGCGATCAGGTTCGCGTTGCTGCGCCAACCGCACGCCGCGATAGCGCTGATTGCCGCGGCTGCCATTCTCGACGGGCTGGACGGGCGGGTGGCGCGGCTCCTGGATGCCGAGTCGCGCATGGGTGAGCAGATCGACTCGTTGGCCGACGCGGTGAACTTCGGGGTGGCGCCGGCGATGGTGGTTTATGTGTCGATGCTGTCGGCTGCGCCGGCGGGTTGGGTGGCGGTGTTGCTGTATGCGGTCTGCATTGTGTTGCGGCTGGCCAGGTTCAACGCCTTGATCGAGGATCCCAGCCTGCCCGATTATGAGCGGGAGTTTTTCGTCGGAATGCCCGCCCCGGCCGCCGCGATCACCGTGCTGGGTCCGCTGGCCGCCACCCTGCAGTTCGGCGAGGGGTGGTGGAGTTCACCATGGTCGGTCGGTACGTGGCTGGCGGCTTGCTCGTTGCTGGTGGTCAGCAGGATCCCGATGAAGAAGATGCACGCCATCAAGGTGCCGTCGAACCTGGCGGCCCTGCTGCTGGCGGGGCTGGCGATCGTCGCGGCCGCCGCGGTCGTCGCCCCGTACCTTTTGATCCTGGTATTCATCGTCGCCTACCTGGGTCACATCCCGTTCGCCGTGCGCAGCCACCGTTGGGTGGCCGCGCACTCGGAGGCCTGGGGCGACAAACCCAGGCAACGGCGGGCCGCTCGCCGCGCCATCCGCCGGTCCCAGCCGCACCGCCGGTCGGTGGCGCGGCTGGGGCTGCGCAGGCCGGCCGGTTGAGAGCGCCGGGGAAAGCTCGGCAGCGCCCGCTCGCCGCCCGGCTCAACGCCGGCCGTCGACTCTGGTTGGTGTTGCGACATTGCCCGGCTGCGCCGGGGAATCCCCTCCCGGCATCCGGTCAACCGGCCGCCGGCGGGTGCGCTACCACGTGGACGCGGTAGCCGTAGCGGGGGGTACCGTCGCTGCCGCGCAGCGGCACCCCACCCAGCATCGGCATCCCGGGCATGCCGGGCATGCCTTCCGTTGCGAGGTCGGAGGCGGCGGTGTCCGGGGTGGCGGGGGTCCACTCGGTGGCGTGGAACGCCGAATGGGCCGGGCTTGTCGCCGGCGCGGCCGCGGCCCAGCTCGGCGGCACCGACAGCCTGCCCATCGAGGCCGCCCCGCCCACCGACACGCGCAGCGCGCCCAGCCCGCCCGTCCCGGCACCGGCCGCCGCCGCGCCACCGGCCGCGGCCGCACCGGCATCGGCGGCCCCGCCGGCGGCGTCCGCCGCCCCGGAGCCGCCGCTGGAGATAAAGCTGCTAAACCCCGTCAAGGTCTGAAGGATGTTCGTCGGGTCCGCGATCCCCGACGACAGCAGCGAGCTTTCCACGTTCCCCGCCGGGGAGCTTTGCAGGTTGTCCAGGAAATTCATCAGGTTCGATAGCCCCGACGACGCCGACGACGACGATGACGTGGAGGCGGCCGACTGCGCCGGCCCGGCGAGCTCCTGCAGCGCCTGGGGTATCGCGGAGGTGAGCTCGGAGAGCACCGACTGCGCGTTGGTGCCGGCGGAGGCGCCGGCGGCCTGGGTGACCGCGGCCGCCTGCCCGGCCAGACCGGCGGCGTTAGTGGTGTCCGTCAGCGGGGTGAACGGGGTCAACGTGGTGGCGGCCGCGGAGGAGCCGGCGTAGTCGTACATGGCCGCGGCATCCTGCGCCCACATTTCGGAGTAGGCGGCCTCATTGGCCGCGATCGCCGGGGTGTTCTGCCCCAAGAGGTTGGTCGCGACCAGGGATGCCAGCTGCGTGCGGTTGGCCGTGACCACCGTCGGGGGCACCGTCATGGCAAACGCCGCTTCGTAGGCGCCGGCCGCCGCCCTGGCGTGCGCCGCCGCCTGCTCGGCCTGCTCGGCGGCAGCGCTCAGCCACCCGACATAGGGGGCGGCCGCAGCCGCCATCAACTCCGACGACGGACCGTGCCAGCCTTCGCTGGTCAGCCGGGAGATCACCGACGTGTAGGCGGCCGCGGCCGGGTTCAGCTCGGCCGCCAACCCGTCCCAGGCCGTCGCGGCGGCCAGCATCGGCCCCGAGCCCGCGCCCACATACATGCGCGCGGAGTTGATCTCCGGCGGCAGCGCGCCGAAATCCATCAATCCTGGTTGGATGCCCATGAAAACCATTGGAATTCTCCTTCAACGGAACAGCCGAACCCGGACCGCTGGAGTGTTATCCCGGAGCGCTGAAAGGGGTCTGCCTCCGATGAGTTGGCAGGGGTCAGGCGACTCGACGCAACCCGATTTCGGAAACGGTGCCGGGGCCGGATCGAAACGAAAGGGTCAACGACTTAGGGCTTGGACTGTCGCCCGGGCCGGCGTCTTGACGCATCTCGTCCTCACCTCCTTACGGCCGGGGCACACGGGGGTGCCACTGTGGGTGCACAACGGGGATGAGGCCACCGGGCCAAATCGGCCCGGCGCGGCACCCCTCTCGTCAGAGCTTCGGCACTGCACGGCGTGCACTGTCTTGTTAGTCGTTTGCACGTACCGAAGAGTTCCGTCCCGCTTCGGCTGAGCTGCCGTGGCCCCAAGGTCATCGCGACCGTTAGTCGTCTGACAGACGGAAATCCACCATCGCGGTGACCGTGTCCACGGCGTCACTGAGCGCGGCCAGCCGCTGGGCGGCCGACGGCGCCGACAGCACGGCGTAGCGGTCGGCGGGGCCGATCGGGACTCGCGACGCCAGCGCATACAGACGCGCTCCGGCGTCCACCGGGGCGTTCCCGCAGCCCAGGAGGGCCTCGCGCGCCGGCGGCGCAACACCACGGGCGGCGGCGATCCGTTCGAACAAGGCCAGCACCCGGGCTTCCAGCTCGCGGAGCTGTCCGGCAGTCACCGACTCGCCGGGCTCGTCGGGCCAGTCCCGCACCTTCGCCCGCGGGTAGGGGTCATCCGGCAGCCACTCACAGACCCGGATCCGCCCGCCCGTGCGGCAGCGCAGCCGGTAGCGGCCCGAACCGAGATCAACGCATTCGACGATGCTTGCCAGCGCGCCGACATCGCAGCGTTCGTCTTCACCGCCGACTTCGCGGCCACGGGAAATCAATACCACCCCGAACCGGGGATCGCCGCTGCGCAGACGGTCGTGCACCAGCGCGGTGTAGCGTGGCTCGAAAATCTGCAGCGGAAGATCCTCGTTGGGCAGCAGCGCCGATTCCAGCGGAAACATCGGCAGCAGGACGGCTTCGGACCCACCGACGACCATCAGATGTCCAGTTCGGCGACGAGTGAGTCGACGACCGCGCGCAGGTCTCCGTCGTGTTCTTCGGCGACCCGCCGCTGCCGCTGGTATGAGGCACCCAAGCGGCAGATGTCTTCCACCGCCGCCAGCTCGTCCGTGCAGTGCAGCAGCTTTGCAACGGGCTCAAGGCGATTGAGCACGTCGGGGATGTCATCGGTGACCGGGCGTTCGTTACCCTCGGCGTCCAAGATGATGATGGCGTCCAGACCGTAGCGAGCAGCGCGCCACTTATTCTCCTGAACATGCCAGGGCGGCATCGTCGGCAGCGTCTCGCCGACGTCGAGTCGCAGTTCCATGTCGTGCACCAGGCAGTGCGTCAACGCGACCAGAGATCTCAGCTCGCGCAGGTTGGACACCCCATCACAGACTCGCACCTCCAGTGTCCCGAGATGTGGCGAGGGTCTGATATCCCAACGGATTTCGTCCATGTGGTCGATGATCCCGGTTTTCTTCTGGTCATACACGAAGCCTTCAAACTCTGCCCAGGTTTGGAAATGAAACGGCAGGCCAGCCGTCGGGAGCTGTTGAAACATCATCGCGCGATTGCTGGCGTACCCGGTGTCCTCACCGGCCCACCAAGGGGAGGACGCCGAGAGCGCCAACAGATGCGGGTAATAATTGAGCAGTGAGGTCATGATCGGCATTACTTTCGCCGCCGACCGAATCCCGACGTGCACGTGCACTCCCCAGATCAGCATCTGCCGACCCCACCACTGGGTGCGTTTAATCAGCTCGGCGTAGCGTGGCGAATCGGTAAGCTTCTGGGCCGACCACCGCGCGAACGGGTGTGCGCCCGCACCGAATAACTCCATCCCGCGGGACTGTACGATCGGCCGGACGGTGCGCAGCGTGTCGTGCAGATCCTCTATGGCCTGGGCAGTGGACTCGCAGACGCCGCTGACGATTTCGATGGTGTTGCGTAGCAATTCCTTGTGCACGCGGGGGTTTTCGCCAATTTCGGCGATGACGGCGGAGGCTTCGTTGCTCAGGTCCCGAGTCTTCGGATCGACAAGCGCGAGCTCCCATTCCACCCCGACGGTCGGCCGGGGCGAGCCGGCGAAATCTATTCGGGCCTCGTTTCTGCTAGCCGGCACCGATGACACCGCACGCCACCCGCTTGCCGGAGTCACCGGTGGTCAACGTGGTCTCGTCGGGACCAGGTGTCCCGTTGGCCTGGGTGTAGCGTTCCGGCGGGATGTTCGCGAAGTTGTCCGCACCGGCGTGAATGATCAGCGCGGTCTTCTCCCCGGCCAACAGGTCGTCTTTGGTGAACGCGTCGGTGGTGGTCACCAGCAGTGCCGCGCCGTCCTTGCGCACCTCCAGCGAGGTCAGGTCACCGCTGGCGGGCTGCGTGGTATGTCCCGGAACCTGGTAGTGCCCGCCGGCGGACAGGAAGTTGCCCGGAGGGCCACCGGTTGGCGCGACCGAGTTGGGTTGGCACTTGCCTATCTGATGGATGTGCAACCCGTGGAATCCCGGTGTCAACTGACCAAGGGTGGTCGTCGCCACCGTGATACGGACATAGCCGGGGTCGAACTCGAACTTCGCGATCGCGACCTGGGTCCCGTCGGGGGCCCTGAGGCGAGTGGTCAGGCTCTGGGGCTCCCCTTTCGGTGGTGTCGTCGTCGGCGACGGAGACCCGGTCCAGATGGACGGGGTAGTGCCCGGGGTTGACGTCGGGGGCTGGTTAGGGGTGCAGGCGCTCAGCAGCGCAATCGGAGCGGCGGCGATTGTCGCGGACATCAGGGCGGCGATGTTGCTGGTGGGCTTAGGCATATCGAGAGCCTATCCCGGCGACGAAGCGGGCCGGGACGGCCCGCTGAGGAGCGGGATCAGCGGGTTCAGTCCGGCGACGATGCGGGCCGGGACGGCCCGCTGAGGAGCGGGATCAGCGGGTTCAGTCCGGCGACGATGCGGGCCGGGACGGCCCGCTGAGGACAGCCGGGTGCCAGGGCAATGGAACTCAGCGGGCCACCACGACGATGACACCCGGCGGCTGGTCGGCCACTTCGGGTATCCGCGGTTCGACCGCTGCCCCGAGCCTCTGGCCGACGGCTTCCGCGGTGGCGCGCTCACTGTCGGCATTGGTGAAATACACCGTGGTGACCGAGACATCGGGCAGGGACAAGTTGCCGATATCGGTGACGTTGAAACCGGCCGCTTTGAGTTCGTTAGCGGTGCGCCCGGCCACGCCGTCTTGCCCGGAGATGTTGTACACCCGTACCGCCGCCTGCCGGGCCGCAGGTGTCGCTGGTGGCGACGGCCGGGTGGTGGTCGTGGTGACGGCGGCCGCCCGCGACGAGTCGTCGTCGGCGCTCCCGCCCGAGTTCATGGCCTGCCAGCCGAGCAACAAAAAGATGACACCTAAGAACAGCAGCACCATCACCATGGCCCGCAACGGGAGCCCCGAAGAATCCGGGATGCGCTCGTTCATCGGGCCCACTGTATCCAGAAGCGGACTGTATCCAGAAGCGGACCGTAGACCGCAAAGCGGCCTCAGGTGACCTCGAAGCCGAGCCGCCGCGCGGCCCGCGCCTTTTGCCGGCTGGCACGTAGTCGTCGGAGCCTCTTCACCAGCATCGGGTCGGCCGCAAGCGCCTCCGGCCGGTCGACGAGGGCGTTGAGCACCTGGTAGTAGCGCGTCGCCGACATCGAGAACAACTCCTTGATCGCTTCTTCTTTAGCGCCGGAGTATTTCCACCATTGGCGTTCGAATGCCAGGATGTCGCGTTCCCGGCGTGTTAGCCCGTCGGTGATTTCAGAGTCGTCCCCCGATCGATTTGCCCGCGCCATGGCGCTATCCATATCGCTTCCCCTGGAACCGTCTGGTGAATTCTGATTAATCGGCTTTGTTTCGGCGAATATTCAACCACGGCCACGGCGGCGGCGCCGTGACCCTGGGCCACGACACGCCCGGCCCGATGGCGCATCGGCCACTCGTCGCTGCGCGGGGGTGGCCGTGCTCCTCCTCCGGCCGCTGTGCGGCCGGCATCGTCGCCCGGCTTAGGCTTGGCGATCATGGCTGTTGTCCCCATTCGCATCGTCGGAGATCCGGTCCTGCGCACCCCGACGACTCCCGTCCCGGTTGGCGCCGACGGCTCGCTGCCTGCCGAGCTGGGCGATCTGATCGCCACCATGTACGACACCATGGACGCCGCCTACGGGGTTGGCCTGGCCGCCAACCAGATCGGGGTGGGCCTGCGGGTGTTCGTCTACGACTGCGCAGACGAGCGCGGGCAGTCCGCGCGTCGCCGGGGCGTAGTGATCAACCCGGTACTTGAGACCTCCGAGATACCCGAGACCATGCCGGACCCGGAGACCGACGAAGAAGGATGCCTGTCGGTTCCCGGCGAGTCATTCCCGACCGGTCGGGCGAAGTGGGCGCGGGTCACCGGACTGGATGCCGAGGGCAACCCGATCGCCATCGAGGGCACCGGGCTTTTCGCGCGGATGCTGCAGCACGAAACCGGACACCTTGACGGCTACCTGTATTTGGACCGCCTCGTCGGCCGGTATGCGCGGGCCGCCAAACGGGCCATCAAGGCCCACGGCTGGGGGGTTCCGGGCCTGTCGTGGACCCCGGGCGAGGGACCCGACCCGTTCGGGCACGGATGATCTCCTGGCCCGCGCCGGGCACCCGGGTAACGGTGCGTTACCGCCGGCCGGCGGGGTCGATCCCGCCGCTGACCGATGCGGTGGGCCATCTGCTGGCTATCGATCCGGTAGTGCGACTGCGCACCAAGACCGGCAAGGTCGTGGAAATCCAAACCGCGGACGTGGTGGCGCTGCGGGCATTGACCGCCACCCCGGTGCGAAACGCCCACATCCGTGCGCTGGAGCACGCCGCCGCTTTGGCCTGGCCCGGCATCGAGCAGCAGTCGGTAGACGGCTGGCTGCTGCGCGCCGGACACGGTATCACGTTGCGTGCTAATTCCGCAGTGCCGCTGGATGTTTCGGCTGATTACCGGACCATCCCGGCGATTGTCGACTGGTATCGGCACCGGGGCCTGACACCGCGGCTGGCCATCGCGGACCGCTTGCTGGGTCTTCCCGGCGCCGGCGAACGCCCGAACCGGATGTTGGTGCGCGACGTGTCGGCAGGCAAGCCGCACCCCTCGGTCACCTTGGCCGCCCGCCCCGACGACACCTGGCTGCGGCTCTACCACCGCGCCATACCCGTCGATGTGCTGACCGCGGTCCTCGACGGGGAGGTGGTGTTCGGCGTCTGCGCCGGTATCGCAGTCGGGCGAGCTGCGGTGACCGAGGCTCCCGACGGCACCCGCTGGGTGGGCCTGTCGTCGGTCACCGTGGCGGCTGCGCCGGGTGGATCCGAGCACCTGACCAGGCTGTGTGAGGCGCTGCTGGCCTGGGGCGCGGATCGTGGCGCCACCCGTGGCTACGTGCGTGTTGCCGACGAAAACACCACCGCGAACGGCCTCGTCGACTCCCTGGGATTCACCCTGCACCATCGCGGCCGTTACTATCCGGTGGCGTCGTACGCTGACAGCCATGCCAGAGGGAACGTTACGGCTGGCCACCTGGAATGTGAACTCGATTCGCACCCGCCTGGGGCGGGTCCTTGACTGGCTGGGGCGCGCCGAGGTGGATGTGCTGGCCATGCAGGAGACCAAGTGCGCCGATGACCAGTTCCCCGCCCTGCCGTTTGTCGAACTGGGCTACGAGGTCGCACATGTCGGCTTCAACCAGTGGAACGGTGTGGCGATCGCCTCTCGTGTCGGGCTGCGCGACGTCGAGGTCGGGTTCGCCGGTCAGCCCGCCTGGCGCAACAGCCCGGAGGGGAAGGCCGCTGCGGAAGCTCGCGCCTTGGCGGCCAGCTGCGCCGGTGTTCGGGTGTGGAGCCTCTACGTGCCCAACGGCCGGACCCTAGACGACCCGCACTACACCTACAAGCTGGATTGGCTTGCCGCGCTTCGTGATACAGCGGAAGGCTGGCTACGTGACGACCCGTCGGCACCGATCGCGTTGGCCGGCGACTGGAATATCGCCCCGACGAACGAGGACGTCTGGAGCGTCGAGTTCTACCACGGCCGTACCCATGTCTCCGAGCCGGAGCGCAAGGCGTTCAATGCCATCATTGATGCTCAATTCACTGACGTGGTAAGGCCTTTCGCACCGGGCCCGGGAGTCTACACCTATTGGGATTACACCCAGCTGAGCTTCCCCAAGGACCGGGGTATGCGCATCGACTTCATCCTGGCCTCGCCGGCGCTGGCGGCCCGGGTGACCGCCGCGCGGATCGTCCGCGAGGAGCGCAAGGGCAAGGCGCCCAGCGACCACGTGCCGGTGCTAGTTGACGTTCGACTCGGGTGAGCCGCGGCACATCACCGCCAGACGGTCGCGCATGTTTGCGGTTTTCTTCGTGGCGAGTCGGGGCGAAGCGCTCGATTTATGCGATCTGAACAGAATATTCTGATGGCATGGAATTTGCCCGTTTGCGGGTATACCGTCCCTAGCTGAGATTGCAGCGGGGCTGACTAAGGCACAGGGAGTGAGCAGATCATGGGTGTCGTCGACGGCGCGATTCGCAGCGTGGGTCGAACGGTGGGTCGGGCAGCGGAGGTGACCACCGAGGCCGCGGGCGCCGTGGGCGGTGCTGCGGTGAGCGCCGTTATCGGGGGGGTGACCGGTGCCGCGGAAGGCGTGCGGCGCGGCGTGAAAAGCGGCGTGAAAAGCGGAAGTCACTCCACGCCCGCGGCCGCGTTGACCCTGGGCGCGCTCGGTGTTACCGGTGTGCTCGAGTGGCCGGTGGTGTTGACGGTGGGCGGTGCCGCGTTGCTGTTGCGGCACCTCAGCCAGCGTCGCAACGGGACGGCCACACCGGTGACGGCGGTGGCGAAAACGGCAGAGCCCGCCAAATCGGTGCCCCAGAAGAAGGCAACTGCCGCGGCCAAGAGGACAACACCGACCGCCCGGTCGCGCGCCGGGGCCCGTCGTTAGCGGCCGCCGCCGAGTAAGGATTGGGTACCGTCGGGTCCGTGCGAAGGTTCCTGCCGCTGCGTGCCGTCGCGACGGGCATTCAAGCGACGTCCGCGCTGGCCGGCGCATCGGTGCAAACCGCCACAACGGCCGCAACCTCACTGGCCACGGCCGGCGTCGCTATCGCCGCCATTCCGTTGCGGCAGGGTGCCAAAGCGTTCTCCCACGAGCTTGCCCCGGCGCTGGGCCGGCACTGCGCGCGGGGCGATGGCCGCGCCTGGGTCGAGGTACGCGGACTTGGCGGCGCTGACGGCGCCGAGCTCGGCCGGACTGTGCTCGAGGCGGTCCGGGACCTTCCCGGGGTCACCTCGGTGAGTCTGAACTACCCGTTGTCGCGGGTGGTCGTCGGCCTCGGCGACGACCACCCGTCGTTGGGTGAGCTGTGTCGTGCCGTCGCGAACGCCGAGAAACGCGCTCACCGCTCCCCGACGCCGGTGGACGGCCAGCGTGCTGCCCACCCGGAACCTTTGCCGGGCGACGGGCTGCTGCTGGCGGCTAGATTGCTCACGGTCGGCGTCAACGCGGCCGGGCTGAGCGCAACGGTGGTTGGCCGGGCATTGCGCTGGCCGCGGCTCCCGAACAGCGTCGAAGCCGCCGTGGCGGCCGTGAGCCTGCAGCCGCGGCTGCGCAGCCTGCTCGAGAATCGCATCGGCAAGCCCGCAACCGACACCGTGCTGACGCTGGCCATGGCCGCCGCGCACACCGTGACCCTGTCACCGGCGGCAATGCTGGTGGATCTGATGACCGAGATGCTCAAAGCCGCCGAATGCCGCGCCGCGGCCCAGGCGTGGGCCCGACACGAGCCCCAGCTGGCCCGTTATGCCGACAACCGCGCTTTTCATCCGCCGCGGCGGCCGGTGCCGGTGCCCCCCGGTCCCGTCGAACGCCACATTCAGCGCAGCGCGTGGATCCAGGCGATCGGCGCCGCGGCCGTGGGGGCCGCCACCCGCCGGGTGGACATGGCCGCTACCGCGGCGCTGGTGGCCGTGCCCAAGGCGATGAAAGCCACCCGGGAATCGTTCGCCGCCACCCTCGGACGCGGCCTGGCCGACCAGCACCGGGTCTTGCCGCTGCGGCTGGATAGCCTGCGCCGCCTGGATCGGGTCGACGCCCTTGTCATCGACCCCCGGGTGCTGTGCCGGGACCAATTGCGGGTACTGCGCATCCGGGGCGCCCGTGAGGACGAGGTTGCGGCGGCCTGGCACAGCGCACAGAGCCTGCTCACGCACCGCGACCTGGGCCCCGGCTGGCATCCGGTGCCCGGCATGCCGGTACGACAATCGGGCGAGCCCGGTGACATCCAGGCGTTGATCTGCCCGGCACACGAGCCGCTGGCGTCGGCGGTGATGGCGGAGGCCCGCCGATCCGGACTGGACCTGGTCACGGTCGACGTCGCCGAACTAGGTGAATTGGCGCCCTCTTTCGACGAGATCCGGAAACTCGACAACGGCTCGATCGATGACGCGCTGGCCGCCGCCGTCATCGCCTTACAGCAGGCCGGGCACACGGTGGCGGTGCTGTCATCGGCCGGCACCCGCGCGCTCTCGTCGGCAGACCTGTCGTTGGGCATCATGCCGGCGCCCGGCACCGGTCCCCCGCCCTGGTATGCGGACCTGATACTGGCCGATCTCGCCGGTGCCTGGCGGGTGCTGCACGCCCTGCCCGCGGCCAAGTCGGCGACCCGACGAGGTATCGAGCTATCCACCGCCGCCTCGGCGCTGGGTTCGCTTTTCATGCTGCCCGGGGTCCGCGGCCGGGGGCCCGGGCCGGTCACCACCGGGGCGGCGGCCGGTGTGCTCACCGGATACCTGCTGGCGCGCGGGGTGGTTCGGACGCCTGCGCCCCGGCCGGCACCGGCCCACGAGTGGCACGCGATGTCGGTCGAACAGGTCCGCGAGCTGTTGCCGCCGCCGGAATCCCGGGACCGAGAACCCGTCGCCGAGCCGGGACCCGGGCCGACCCGTGCGCTGGTCGGGGGTCTGCGCACCGCCCGGCGCGGCGCCGAGCTGGCAGCACGACCCCGGCAAGCGGTGTGGAATTTCCTCAAGGCGGTTCGCGCCGAACTCGATGACCCGTTGACCCCGGTGTTGGCGATCGGCTCGGCGGCCAGCGCGGTGCTGGGTTCACCCGTCGATGCGATCATGGTCGGCTCGGTGCTCACCGGTAACTCGATCCTGGCAGCCAGCCAGCGGTTGCGCGCCGAGAGCCAGCTGAACCGGCTTCTGGCGCTGCAGGTTCCTCCGGCCCGGAAAGTGGAAACCGGTGCGGACGGCACGCCGCAGTACACCGACATCGACGCCGAGCAGCTGCTGCCGGGCGATGTGATCGAGGTGCGAACCGATGAAGTGATCCCCGCAGACGCCCGGTTGGTTGAGGAGGACGACCTCGAGGTCGACGAGGCGACGCTCACCGGTGAGTCGCTGCCGGTGGAAAAGCAGGTCGAAGCCACACCCGGCGCAGACCTCGCGGAGCGACGTTGCATGCTCTACGCCGGGACCAATGTGGTGGCGGGAACCGGGGTGGCGGTGGTGACCGCCGTGGGAGCCGACACCCAGGCGCGCCGCGCCGCCGAACTCGCGGCCGGCGAGCTCCCCCCGATCGGGCTGCAGCATCAACTCAGCCGTCTCACCAACCGGGCGTGGCCGGTCAGCGCGGCCGGAGGTGTTCTGGTCAGCGCCCTCGGCTTGTTGCGTCGCAAGGGTTTGCGCCAGGCAGTGGCCAGTGGCATCGCGGTCACGGTGGCGGCCGTGCCCGAGGGGATGCCGCTGGTCGCTACCCTGGCCCAGCAGGCCTCGGCGCGTCGGCTGACGGAGTTCGGCGCGCTGGTGCGCATCCCGCGGTCGGTGGAAGCGCTCGGGCGGGTCGACGTGGTGTGTTTCGATAAGACCGGAACGCTGTCCGAGAACCGCCTTCGAGTGGTTCAGGTGCACGCCGCGCCGGGTCATTCCCGCGACGAGGTGTTGCGTTGCGCCGCGCAGGCCGCGCCCCCGGCGCTGAACGGCGGCCGACACATCCACGCCACCGACGGCGCCATCATCGAGGCGGCGGGTGCGGACGGCTCGAACACCCTTCCCGAACCCGACGCGCACCTGCCGTTTCGCTCCGGTCGGTCGTTTTCGGCGTCGGTGTCGGATGGCGAGCTCACCGTCAAGGGCGCGCCGGAGGTGGTGCTGGGCGCCTGCCGTGAGCTTCCCCTCGGCGTGCACGCCAAGGTCGACGAGCTGGCGGCCGGCGGGTTGCGGGTGATCGCGGTCGCGCGGCGACGGCTGACCCCCGATCAGGTCAAGGCCGTGCAGGAAGACCCCGACGACGACGAGTTGATCGCCGGCTTGTCCACCGCGGAGCTCTCGCTGGTGGGTTTTCTGGGGCTGGCCGACACGCCGCGTCCGCAGGCGGCCCGCCTGATTTCGGATCTGCGCGAGCGGGACGTGGCGGTGCGGCTGATCACCGGTGATCATCCGATCACCGCGGCGGCGATCGCCGACGAGCTGGGCATGCGGGTCGGCGCCGAGCAGGTGATCAGCGGGCTGGAGTGGGACGCCATGTCGCGCAAGGAGCAGGAGCGTGCCGTCGCCGAGCGGGTGGTGTTCGCCCGGATGTCACCGGAGCAGAAGGTGCAGATCGTGCAGACGCTGGAACGCATCGGGAAGGTGTGCGCGATGGTCGGCGACGGCTCCAATGACGCCGCGGCCATCCGGGCCGCCACGGTCGGGATAGGGGTCGTCTCGCGCGGCAGCGACCCGGCTCGCGTGGCTTCCGATGTGGTGCTGGTCGACGGGCGCATCGAAGCGTTGCTGCACGCGATCGAAGAGGGCCGGGAGCTGTGGCGGCGGGTGCAGGCGGCGGTGTCGGTGCTGCTCGGGGGCAATGCCGGCGAGGTGGCGTTCGCCATCATCGGCAGCGCGATCACCGGTAGTTCGCCGCTCAACACCCGCCAGCTGCTGCTGGTCAACATGCTCACCGATGCGTTGCCGGCGGCGGCCCTTGCGGTCAGCCCGACCGCCCAAGCGGGCGGCAGTGGCGGACGCGGCCCCGACGAGTCCGCGCTGTGGCGTGCCGTGGGGGTGCGCGGTGCGACCACCGCGGCCGCCGCCACCGCGGCGTGGGCGATGGCCTCGTTCACCGGACGTCGGCAACGGGCGTCCACGGTGGCGCTGGTCGCGCTGGTGACCGCCCAACTGGGGCAGACCCTGCTGGATTCCCGCGCCCCCTTGGTAGTGCTTACCGCCGCCGGCTCGCTGGCGGCGATGGGGACGTTGATCAGCATTCCCGGTGTCAGCCAGCTGCTCGGGTGCACCCCGCTGGGTCCGATCGCCTGGGCGCAGGGGCTGGGGTCGGCGGCCGTGGCGACCTTGGGGGTGGCCGCCGCTACGCGCTTTGTAACTGGCCGGAGTACGCCCGAGCCAGAACCGCCATCCGTTGCCGGCGCGACGCCGGGCGGGTCTTCACGATCTCCACGACGCCGACGCGCCACAGCACCGCATACAACTGAATCAGCGGCACGGTTAACACTGGTGCCAGGACCTGAGGCAACTGATCGGTGAGGGCGTCGGTCATCGACATATTTCCGACAGTGACCGCGGCACCCGGCTTGTCGGCAAACACATCGTTACTGAAAGGCAAAACATGGTCGAAAAAACGTCGCGCCGCGGAACTCCGCAAAGCGAAGCCGTCCAGAAGATCCGCGAAGGTGAGACGTTCGCGGTGAACCTGCCGATCGTCGGGCAGGTCATGGTCCCGCGACCGGACCAGCTCGCCTACTACGCCGGCCTGGCGGCGCTGGCCGCTTTCGAGCTCATCGACTGGCCGGTGGCCCTGGTCATCGCCGCCGGGCACATCATGGCCAACAACCACCACAACCGCATCCTCGAGGAGCTCGGCGAGGCGATGGAGGAGTGCTGAGCCGGCCGGTGAGCATCCGCCGCCGAAGCTTGCCCACCTTGCGCACGTTGCCCACCGTGCCCACCCTTGCCAAGGGCTGCGCTAGCGTGGAGTCACAAGTCCACGCGCGGGAGCGCACGCCGAGTGCGCTGAGAGGACGGCTGAGGGCCGTCGACCGTATGAACCTGACCGGGTAATGCCGTCGTAGGGAGATGTTCATGACCGATCTGTCCGCACCCGTCGAGCCGATGTCCGTGACCACCGGACCGATCACGGGCAGCAGCAAGGGGTATCGAGATCTCGAGGGTCTACCGGGTTTACGGGTGCCGTTCCGCCGGGTGCACCTGTCCAACGGGGAGCACTTCGACCTGTACGACACCTCCGGCCCGTACACCGATCCCGACGCGGTGATCGACCTGCGCCGCGGGCTGCCGCCCCGGCCCGGCGTGGTGCGCGACCGTGGCACCCAGCTGCAGCGGGCCCGCGCCGGGGAGATCACCGCCGAGATGGCGTTCGTCGCCGCCCGCGAGGGCATGCCCGCCGAGCTGGTGCGCGAGGAGGTCGCCCGCGGCCGCGCGGTGATCCCGGCCAACCACAACCACCCGGAAAGCGAGCCGATGATCATCGGCAAGGCGTTCGCGGTCAAGGTCAACGCGAACATCGGCAACTCGGCGGTGGCGAGTTCCATCGCCGAAGAGGTCGACAAGATGGTGTGGGCCACCCGCTGGGGCGCGGACACCGTCATGGATTTGTCCACCGGCAAGGACATCCACGAAACCCGTGAGTGGATCCTGCGCAACTCGCCGGTGCCGGTCGGCACCGTCCCGATCTATCAGGCGGTGGAGAAGGTCAACGGGGACCCGACCAAGTTGACCTGGGAACTCTACCGTGACACCGTGATCGAGCAGTGCGAGCAGGGTGTGGACTATATGACCGTGCACGCCGGGGTGCTGCTGCGCTACATCCCGCTGACCGCCAACCGAGTGACCGGCATCGTGTCCCGCGGTGGGTCGATCATGGCGGCCTGGTGTTTGGCACATCATCAAGAATCCTTCCTGTACACCCACTTCGAGGAGCTGGCCGATATCTTCGCCCGCTACGACGTCACCTTCTCCCTCGGCGACGGGCTGCGGCCCGGATCGATCGCCGACGCCAACGACGCCGCGCAGTTCGCCGAGCTGCGCACCCTGGGCGAGCTGACCAAGATCGCGAAAGCTCGTGGGGCACAGGTCATGATCGAAGGTCCAGGGCATATCCCGATGCATAAGATCGTCGAGAACGTCCGGCTGGAAGAGGAGTGGTGCGAGGAAGCGCCGTTTTACACGCTGGGTCCGCTGGCCACCGACATCGCCCCGGCCTACGACCACATCACCTCGGCGATCGGCGCGGCCATCATCGCCCAGGCCGGCACCGCCATGCTGTGCTACGTCACTCCCAAAGAGCATTTGGGATTACCGGACCGCAAGGACGTCAAGGACGGGGTGATCGCCTACAAGATCGCCGCCCACGCCGCCGACCTGGCCAAAGGGCACCCGCGCGCGCAGGAGCGTGACGACGCATTGAGCCGGGCGCGCTTCGAGTTTCGCTGGAAGGATCAGTTCGCGCTTTCGTTGGATCCGGACACCGCGCGCGAGTTCCACGACGAGACCCTGCCCGCCGAGCCCGCCAAGACCGCGCACTTCTGCTCGATGTGCGGGCCGAAGTTCTGCTCCATGCGCATCACCCAGGATGTCCGCGACTACGCCGCCGCGCACGGACTGGAGTCGGTAGCCGACATCGAAACCGTACTGCAGCAGGGCATGGCGGAGAAGTCGCGTGAGTTTGCCGAGCACGGCAACCGGGTGTATCTGCCGGTGACGTGAGGTATCTGCCGCTGCCGCGCCGTGGTGAGACGCCGGTGCGGGTGCTGACGATCGCCGGATCAGACTCCGGTGGTGGCGCCGGACTGCAGGCCGACGTCCGCAGCTGTGCGCTGCTCGGGGTGCATGCCCTCTGCGCGGTTGTCGCGGTCACGGTGCAGGACTCTTTGGGTGTCAAAGGTTTTCATGAGGTTCCCGGTGACGTCATCGCAGCCCAGATCGAGGCCGTGTGTACTGACATCGGGTTGCAGGCCGCCAAGACCGGCATGCTGGCGTCGGGTGAGGTCGTGCTCGCCGTCGCTAAAGCCTGGCGTGACCACGGGGCGGGTGTGCCGCTGGTTGTCGATCCGGTGTGCGCCTCCATGCACGGGGATCCCTTGCTGCATCCGGATGCGCTGGATCCGCTTCGCGCGGAGCTGTTTCCGCTTGCCACCCTGGTGACGCCGAACGTAAACGAGGTACGGCTGCTGGCCGGCATCGAGGTGCTCGACCGCGGCTCGCAGCGGGAAGCGGCCCGCGCGCTGCATGCGATGGGGCCCCGATGGGTGCTGGTCAAGGGCGGGCATCTGCGGTCTTCCCAGCTCAGCACCGACGTGCTGTTCGACGGCAGCGATTTTCACGAATTCCACTCCTCGTGGGTAAACACCATCCACGACCATGGCGCCGGTGACACCCTGGCGACCGCCGTGACCTGTGCGCTTGCCCATGGGGCCACGGTGCCGGACGCGGTCGCTTTCGGGAAGCGATGGGTGACCGAATGCCTGCGCGCCGGCTACCCCCTGGGACATGGCCACGGCCCGGTGTCCCCGCTGTTCCGGCTGATCCCGTGACCGGGATCCTCGAGCAGATCGCCGGTGTCGTGCACCACCCTGCGGGTGACCCACCCGGCCGGGTACGAGCTCGCCCGAAAGGCGTGGTGGTGTTGACCCATGGTGCCGGTGGCAGCAGGGAATCCCCACTGCTGCAGCAGGTTTGCGAAGAGTGGGCGCGCCGTGGCTGGCTGGCGGTGCGCTATGACCTGCCCTATCGACGGCGCAGGCCGACCGGGCCGCCGTCCGGATCGGGGGCGGGCGATCGCGCCGGCATCGCCGAGGCGATCACGGTGTGCCGCGGTTTGGCCGGCGGACCGCTGATCGCCGGCGGCCACTCTTACGGCGGTCGCCAAACCTCCATGGTGGTCGCGCACGGTGCGGGGGAGGCCGCGGCGGCGGTGAGCCTGTTGACGCTGCTCTCCTATCCGCTGCATCCACCCGGTCGGCCGCAACGCACCCGCACCGGGCACCTGTCGGGCATTACCGTGCCGACGGTGTTCGTCCATGGGTCGTCGGACCCCTTCGGCACCCTTGAGGAAGTGCGCGCCGCCGCGGCGTTGGTCGCCGCCCCGACGGAGGTTGTCGAGGTCGCCGGCGCGCGCCACGACCTGTCCTCGAAGACCCTGGATGTGCCCGCGCTCGCCGTCGATGCGGCGCTGCGGTTGCTGGGGTGAGGTCGGCCCGAGTTTTCCGCCACACCCCCGGCGGCAGGTGCCCGGTACCGCGGGTACAGTATCGTCAACCCGTGGACCTTTCGCCCTATGACGTCATCATCGTGGGCGCCGGTTTCGGCGGCATCGGCGCGGCGATCCAGCTCAACCGGCTCGGCTACGACAACATCGTCATCCTCGAACGCGAGGCCGACCTCGGGGGGACCTGGCACGTCAACCGCTACCCGGGGCTGGCCGTCGACATCCCGTCCACCACCTACTCCTACTGGTTCGAGCCCAATCCGTACTGGTCACGGCTGTTTGCGCCGGGGCCCGAGCTCAAGCGCTATGCCGAGCACGTCGCCGACAAGTACGACGTGCGCCGCTACATGCGGTTCAACACGGCGGTGGAAGGTGCCCGCTGGGACGAGGACGCCCGGCTGTGGTTGGTCGCGCTGGCCGGTGGTGATGCGCTGACCGCGCGCATCCTGATCACCGCGACGGGCTTTTTGTCCCAGCCGCACACCCCCGACATCCCGGGTATCGCCAGCTTTTCCGGCAAGGTCGTGCACACCACCGCCTGGGACGACGGCTACAGTTTCGACGGTCGCCGGGTCGGGCTCATCGGCACCGGGGCCACCGCCGTGCAGCTGATCCCCGAGCTGGCCAAACAGGTTGCCGACCTCACGGTTTACCAGCGCACCCCGATCCACGTGGTGCCCAAGATCGACTTCGCCATCCCGGTGTGGCTGCAACAGGTGTTCGCCCGGATCCGGCCGGTGCACCGGGCGTTTCGCTGGGTGACCGACACCCTCTTCGAGTTGATGACGGTGACCGGGGTGCTGCACTACCGGCAGTTTCGCCGGCTGAACATCGCCGCAGCGGATCTGGCCAAGATCAACCGGTTCATTCACATCCGCGACAAGGAGTTGCGGCGCAAGCTGACTCCCGACTACGACTTCGGCTGCAAACGGCCCACCTGGTCCAACAGCTACTACCGGGCTTTCACCAAACCGCATGTGCACCTGGAGACCAATTCGATCGAGCGAATCGAGCCGGACGGGATCGTCACCGTAGACGGACACAAGGCCGTGATCGACACTCTCGTGTTGGCTACCGGGTTCGACTTGTGGGAGGCTAACTTCCCGGCTTTCGAGATCGTCGGGCGGGAAGGCCGTAATTTGGGAAAGTGGTGGCGTGAGAACCGATTCCAGGCTTACCAGGGTCTGTCCATCCCGTATTTCCCGAATTACCTGAGTCTGGCGAGCCCCTATGGGTTTTCCGGACTGTCGTTCTTTAATACCATGGAATACCAGATGCGGCACATGGATCGGTTATTGGGGGAGGTAAGACGCAGAGGGGCAACGACATTCGAGGTCACCGAAGAAGCAAACGCTCGTTTCCTGGACCGGATGACCAAGCTGCTGGACGACTCGGTGTTCTACGCCGGCGACTGCGTCACGTCGAGATCCTACTATTTCAACCGAGCCGGTGAGGCGTCGCTGCTGCGCCCCACGTCGACACGCAATGCGGTGCGCGAAGGCTCGACCTTCCCGTTGAGTGACTACGCAATTTCCTAGCTGAGCCCCTCGCCCAGGCGGTGACACCAAAGCCCAAACCCCGCAAGGGGTGTCATCCGAGTGCATCGCCAAAACAGGCCCGGTGGCAAGGGGCGCCATCGGTTGTTCCCGTGGATGTGCCGGCCGACCACGTCCGAACTCATGGCCGCATCGGCGTGCGGTGCCGCTTATCGTGCGGCGGAACCCCGTTGACTCCGGTGATGGACTGGGCGTAGTTTCCGACGGCGAACGCAACGCCGGAACCCATGACGGCCAGGGCTTCCCGGTTAATGTTATCAACCGTGTCATTGGCGTTGTGGTAGTCGGGGTCGAAGGCAACCCCGGGTTTGCCGCCCCACAGCCGCGCCTGGGCAGGGGTTTTCTGCTGCGATGCGCCGGTGGTCATGCCACCGATCGGCACACCTGCTACCAGAAATGGCCGATAGTCGGCTTTAGTGGTCAACGGCATATCGGCGGGCCGCTTGCCGGCCAGGTTTAGGTAACCCGCCAGGGTTCGTTCGATACCGGCCGAGCCCTCGGGCACGTCTTGGGGGGCAACGCCGGAACCCGGTGGACCGGACTGGTCGCCGTCATCGGTGAAAAACCCCGCGTTGGGTGAGCCCAGCATGTCGAAGTTCAGGTACAGCGCGATGTCATTGAGCTGGTTACGGTCCAAGCCGAACACATAGTCCAGGGATCCGTTGATGCCCTCTTCCTCGGCCCCCCAGAACGCGAACCGGACCGCGTTGGTCACCGCCGGCTGCGGACCCAGTTGCAGCGCGGTCTCCAGTACCGCGGCCACCCCCGAGGCGTTGTCGTTGATGCCCGGGCTATCGTGCACGCTGTCGAGGTGCGCGCCGACCATCACCACATCGGTTGGTGAGCCGGTCTTAGTCTGTGCCAACACGTTTCGTGACGTGATCTTGGCGGTTTCGGTGTCTAGGATGAGCCGAACCGGCCCGGTGGCGTGCCGCAGGGCGGTGCCGCCGTCGATGCCGACAACCGCGACCGGCACGGTGAGCCGGTTGTAGTAGCCGGGGCTGAACAGTTTGGGTGGCGCGCCCTGGCTGCCGGGTTCGCTGACCACGACCAACGCTCGCGCCCCCTTGGCCACAGCGGCGTTCTGCTTGTCGACGATGGAGCAGTTGGTGTCGTCGGTCACGGCGATCGCATCTTTGGCCGCGGCGGCCCGGTAATCGCTCGCGGCACACCCGGCCGGACGTGCCGGCAGCACCACCCGGCCGATGAGGCCGCCGGGAGGGGTGCGCACCAGCAGGGACGCCTGATCCACGGGATAGCTGCGACCGGAGACGCTGACCATCGGCTTTCCCGGTGACGCGGTATACAACCTGTCGAACTGCGGTGTAGAGACGTCGAATCCCTTGTCGCGCAGCATTTTCACCACATAGTCGACGCTGGCGTCATAGCCGGGGGTGCCCTCGGCGCGGTTTCCCTTATTGGCGTTGGCGATGTCCTGGAAAGCCCGCAAATGCGTGAGCAGCGCATCCACGGTCACCCTGGCGGCCAGGGAGTAACCCAGGCCGGCCGGTGCCGCCGACGGTCGGGCATGCGACGCGCATCCCGCCACCAGCGCCGCCAGCGCCAGCGCCACGGCACCCGTCCGAGTGACCATTACTTGCTGAGCACATGCCGGGTCCGGTCCTCCCGGGCCGGAACGCCGTTGCGCCCGCCGAGGTCCTGCGCGTATAGCCCGACCGCGTAGGCGACACCGCCACCGAGGATGCCGAGCGGGGTGCGGTCGATATGGTCGAGCGTGTCGGTCTTCTTGTGATAGTTGGGGTCGAACGGCTCGTCGGCGGTTCCGCCCCAGAGCTTAGCCTGTTCCGCTGACTTCTTCGCCTCCGCACCGGAGAACAGCCCCCCCGAGGGGATACCCGCCACGGTGAATCCGTCGTAGTCCGAACGGCCGTCAAAGGCGGTGTCCTGCGCGACCTTACCGGCGGACTTCAGATAGCCGACAAGCGTGCGCTCGATGCCGGCGGAGCCCTCGGGCACCACCGGCTCACCACGCTGGTCCGGAGGCATTGACAGGTCGCCGTCATAGGTGAAGTACCCGGGGTTAGGGGAGGCCAGCATGTCGAAGTTCAGGTACAGCGCAATGTCTTTAAGCGCCTCGACGTCCAGTGACTGAACGTATTTGCGCGACCCGACGAGCCCGAGTTCCTCCGCACCCCAGAAACCGAACCGCACCGCGTTGCGCACCCGTGGCGAGCTTCCCAGCTGCACCGCGGTTTCCAGCACGGCAGCCACCCCGGAGCCGTCGTCGTTGATACCGGGCCCCTCGGGCACGCTGTCCAGATGCGCGCCTGCCATCACCACGTTGGATGTCGACCCGGTCTTTGTCTGGGCAATCACATTGCGGGCCTGAAACGTTCGGGTGCTGGCATTGAGTTTGACGGTTGTCGGCCCGGGATGCGCGCGCAGCTGGGCCCCGTCTGCCCTGGTGATGCTGACCACCGGGATCTTGGCGTCGGAGTTCTCCCCCAGGGTGCCTCCCATCTCCTTCTCGTCGACGTTGTCGGCGACGATCAACGCCACCGCCCCGCGCTGCACCGCGGCTTCCTCCTTCTGGAGAAACGGGCAGGTGCCCCGGTCCACCAGCACGACCGCGCCGGACACCGGGAGCCCGTCGTAGTCGGATGCCGTGCAGCCCGGGCTGTCCTCGACCGGTGCGGGTACCAAAGGTCCGCTCACCCCCGCGGCCGGGGTAGCGGGGCTGAACTCCAGCGCATGCGCGTCCAGGGTTTTGCCGGCGACGGTCACCGACCCCTTCTCGGCATGGAACACCCGGGCCTGAAACTCCGGGGTTTGCACATCGAAGCCGCTGGACCGCAACGTCTTCACCACATAGTCGACGGTGGCGTCATAGCCCGGGGTGCCCACCGCTCGGGTGCCGTTGTTGGCGTTGGCGATGTCTTGCAGTTTCGCCAGATGCGCCATCATGGCGTCGGTGCTGACCCGGTTGCGCAAGGCGGTGGCGAATTCGGTGGCAGCGGCTTGTTCCGTGACCGGCCGCGAGGTCCCGGACCGCTCGACACAGCCACCGGCCAGAAACGCGGTGACCGCGACCGCGGTGATCGTCGTCAGCGTCGTCCTCAAGTTTTTCACCATCGGGCCCAGGTTAGACGCCCCCGCCGGGCGACGGCATCGCGCCGTGGCGGCCTTGGCCGGCGGCCCTCCGGTCACGGCCCGCTCAGGCTGAGCGCACGATGAGCTCGGCGACGGCCCGCATTCCGGCGGCGTTCGGGTGAAACGGCGCCGGGCGCCACGGCAGCGGCCACCCGGCACCCACCGTCCACGGGTCTGCCGACCAAGCGTGGTGTGCCCGGCTGGCTTGCCCGGCCCGCACGATCTCACAGCCGGTTGCCTCCGCCGCCGCGGCGGTGAGCTCCTCCAGGCGGGCAGCGACATGACGGCCCAGGTCGGCGTCGGTCTGCGACAGCGGCGGGGCGGGCACGCCCGCCGGCGGCAGCAGGGTGAGATAGTCGACAAACACCACCCGGGCCCGCGGTGCTCGGCGGCGGACCGCCGCTCCGACCTCGCGCAGCGAATCGCCGGCCCGCCCGAGGGCATCCTCCCGAGCCCGCGGATCCAGCAAAGCGGCGATCCTCGGCAGCAGCCGGGCGGGCCGCGGCAGGGAGGCGGCCACCAGCAGCGGCACGTAGCCGACGTCGTTGCCGCCGATAGTGATCGTGACCAGGGCCTCGGACCCGTCGAGCGCATCGATCTGCGGCGGGGCGCCCCGTTGCCGGGCGGTGAGCAGATGAGCCGTCGTCGCGCCGGAGAAGGTCACGTCCACCAGATCGAGGTTTAATCGATCGGCGACCAGGTGAGCGTAGTTGCGTGCCGAACGGCCCGAGCCCCACGGCGCACCCCGGGCGCGCGGGGGGATACCGGGACCGGCCGCCATCGAACTTCCCAGGGCCACATACCGCGTTCTAGGTGTTTCACCTCGTGCTGCGCCCGATCGATCCGTCATCGGGCAGGGCTGGACGCCTGGGCCCAAAACCGCTTCGGAATCCGCCCGGCGCGCCGGGCCAGGTAGCCGGCGTTGACGGCGGCGGCCATGGCGGCGGCCATCGCGGGCGGGTCGGCGGCACGGGTCACGGCACTCGCCAACAACACCGCGTCGCACCCCAGCTCCATCGCCAGCGCCGCGTCACTGGCGGTGCCGATCCCCGCGTCGAGCACTACCGGCACACCGGCCCGGGCGACGATCATCTCGATATTATGCGGGTTGGCGATGCCCAGCCCGGTGCCGATCGGCGAGCCCAGCGGCATCACCGCCGCGCATCCGGTGTCTTCCAGCCGGCGCGCCAGCGCGGGATCGTCGTTGGTGTAGGGCAGCACCACGAAGCCGTCGTCCACCAATTGCTCTGCGGCCCGCACCAATTCCACGGCATCGGGCAGCAGCGTGCGCTCGTCGGCGATCACCTCGAGTTTGACCCAGTCGGTGTGCAGCGCCTCGCGCGCCAGTTGCGCGGTCAGTACCGCCTCGGTCGCGCTGCGGCAGCCCGCGGTGTTGGGCAGCGGCGTGATCCCGAGCCGGCCCAGCAGCTCGAGCATGCCGGTGCCGCCGTCGGTATCGACGCGGCGGATCGCGACGGTGGTCAACTCGGTGCCCGATGCGATCAACGCCTGTTCCAGCACCGCGAGATTGCTCGCTCCTCCGGTGCCCAGGATCAGCCGCGAGGTGAAGCTGCGCCCGGCGATCGTCAGCTTGTCCGCGTTGCCGCTAGCCACCCTGCACCGCCGTCACCACCTCGAGTCGCGCGCCGTCGGACAACGGTGTCGCCCACCGCGACCGCGGCAGCACCGCCTGATCCAGCGCCACCGCGATCCCCCGGTCGGGGTAGCCCAGGGATCGAAGCAGCCCGGCCACCGTGGTCGTCTCGTCGACTTCCACACGGCGCTCGTTGACAATGACGATCATCGATGCGTCCCCACTGAAACGAGTTCGGACACGATCTGCTCGGCGGTCCACGGCGCCAGCAGAAAACCGGAGCGGCCATGCCCGGCGGCGACCAGGGTGCGGGTGTCCAGCCGCTGCACCAGTGGAAGGTTGTCCGGGGTCATCGGGCGCAGCCCGGCGGCACATTCGGCCAGCTCGTACTCTCCCAGCCCGGGAAGCACCGCGCAGGCGTCGTCGAGCAGGTCACGCACGCCCGAGACGGTCGGCGCGGTGTCGCGCCCGTGCTCATACTGGGTGGCCCCGACAACCATCCCGTCGGCGCGGGGCACCAGATAGACCTGTCGCCCGTGGACTCGGGCGCGGATTACCCGCCGCGGCACCGGCATAGCGCCTTTTCGCCAGCGCAGCCGCAGCACCTCGCCCTTCACCGGACGGATCGGCAGGCCGGGCCACAGCGCCGGGGCGTCGATACCGTTGGCGATCACGACCGCGTCGGCTTCGATCGCCGAGACATCGGCTACCGGTGGTGCCCACGTGACGGCGAGCCGCTCGCAGGCAAGGCGCAGCGCCTCAAGCACCGCGCGGTTGTCCACCGCGAGTTCGGTGGGGGCCCGGAATCCATGCCGGATACCCTGTGCCAGAAGGGGTTCCACGTCACGGGCGGAGGACTCCCAAATCACCGGGTGACCTTGCGCGGACAACCAGTCCGCGACCGTGCGCAGGTCGGCGACGTCGGCAGAGTCGACGCCCACCACCAGCGACTCGCGGGCGGTGATGACCTGCGGCGGTAGCCCGTCCAGAAAACGACCCTGGTGCCACAGCCGCAGCGACTCCAGCCCCAGCCGCAGCAGCCGCTCTTCACCGGGCCAGCCCTCGCTGTGCGGGGCGAGCATGCCGCCGGCCACCCAGGAGGCACCGTACTCGCCGGTGCGATGCACCCGCACCGACCAGCCGGCCTGGGCGGCCCGGCGCGCCACCGACAACCCGATGACACCGCCGCCGATCACGGCTAATGACCCCGATGCCTCCGGTGGCACGGTCTCTCCCTTCGCCGGCATGATCCGGATCAGGTGTGAACGGTAAGGGCAGGCTCGCCGGGCGGATGCCCGATCGCCCGGCCCCTCCCCGGGTCTTGCGACCCGCGTCGTCGCCGGGCGGACCGTGTGCCCACTCTCAGCCCCGCACGTGTTTGCTGGCCCGGGACTCCCGTGACACGGTTTTCCACGCTTTTCCACGTTCCACGCTAGCGGCTACCGTCACGGTGTGCACGACGGTATCGCTCGTAGCCGGCTTGCGGCCGCCCGGTTGTACCTGTGCACCGACGCTCGCCGTGAGCGTGGCGACCTGGCCGAGTTCGTCGACGCCGCACTGGCCGGCGGGGTGGACATCATCCAACTGCGCGACAAGGGCTCGGAAGGCGAGCGCCGGTTCGGCCCCCTGGAGGCGTGCGACGAACTGGCGGCGCTGGGGGTCCTCGCCGAGGCCGCCCGGCGTTACGGTGCCCTGGTGGCGGTCAACGATCGCGCCGATATCGCCCGTGCCGCGGGCGCTGATGTGCTGCACCTGGGTCAGCGTGACTTGCCGCTGCGGGTGGCGCGGGAAGTCGTCGGCCCGGGCACGCTGATCGGCCGCTCTACCCACGACCCCACCGAGGCGGCGCGCGCGGTGGCTGAGGATGTCGATTATTTCACCGTCGGCCCGTGCTGGCCCACGCCGACCAAGCCGGGCCGCCCCGCGACGGGCCTGGAGCTGGTCCGCTCCGCCGCCGCGCTCGCCGGGCACAAGCCGTGGTTCGCCATCGGCGGCATCGACTCCCGGCGGTTGCCGCAGGTGCTCGAGGCCGGTGCCCGCCGGGTGGTGGTAGTGCGAGCGATCACCGCTGCCGAGGATCCGCGGGCCGCCGCGGAAACGCTCAGCGCAGCGCTTGCAGCAGCGAGCTGATCCGGGAACTCGGCCGCGAGGGGATCCGATGCTCGGCGGGCACACACCAGACGAACACCCCGGTCTCGATCTCCACGGTGCGCGGCAGCTGCCGGCGCCGTTCGTCACCGGGGCGCAGCGGCACGGGCGCGGGTGTGACCCGCAGCCGCTCCCAGCTGGCCGCCAATCCGGGATGCAGCGGAAAGTCGGCCACCTCGTTCTCGTCCACCCAGCGCAGCTCGGCGCTTTCCCGGTTGGGCACTGCGCACAGCAGTTCGTCGGCGTCGGCGACGACCGTGGTGTAGGTCCAGCACGTCCCGTCGGCCCCGGGCACCTCGGCAGTGACCACGGCGGCACGAACCCGGATCCGGTTGGGGGGCAGACCGGTTTCCTCGTGGGCTTCACGCACGGCGGTCTGCTCGGCGGTCTCGTGGCTGTCCCGGGCACCACCCGGAAGACCCCAGGTGCCACCCTGATGGCTCCACGGCGCCCGATGCTGAAGCAGCACCGCCGGCGTGCCGTCGGGGCGCGGCGCCCGCAGCAGCAGGCCCGCCGCGCCGTAGCGGCCCCAGTACGCAACCCCGGTGTGGGAGATCGCCCATCCGTCACCGTCGCCGAGCACGCCGTCCAGAATACGGGCCCCGGCGGCTCGCAGGGCCGGCGTGAATGGTGAGGGTCCCCGGTAGCAGCCCGGGAGGATGCCGGCCGTGACGCTCGAGCGACCCCGACACGGGTCGTGAGTGACCGCTCTACGGCTACGCACCGGGCAACGTCGACTCTTAGAATTCTTTTATAGAGTCGGTGGCACGAATGGCCGAAAGGTGAGGTCTTAGCAAACGTGTCCGTGGAGTTGGCGCACCCGTCGACCGAGCCCCTGGGGTCGCGGTCGCCAACCGAACCGGCGCATCCTCGCTGGTGGTTTATTTCGACGACTCCGGGCCGTATTTTGACCATCGGTGTGATCCTGGCCGCCCTCGGCGGGCTCAGCGCGTTTGCCACCTCGACGACGATCAACCACCGCCAGCAAGCGTTATCGACGGTGTTGAACCACACCGAGCCGCTGGCGTTCGCCGCGGGGCGGCTCTACACCACGCTGTCGGTCGCTGATGCCGCGGCGGCGACGGCGTTTATCGCCCAAGCCGAGCCGACCGCTGTCCGCCAGCGCTACGAGCAGGCCGTTACCGACGCGGCGGCGGCGGTGACCCGGGCATCCAGCGGGCTCACCGATGAGCCGCTGGTGCAATTGCTGGGCCGGATCAACGCCGAGCTGGCCGTCTATACCGGGTTGATCGAAACCGCACGCACCAACAACCGGGCCGGTAACCCCGTGGGGTCGTCGTATCTGTCGGAAGCGTCGACGTTGATGCAGCAGACGATTCTGCCTGACGCGCAACGGCTTTACCAGGCAACATCGGAACGGGTGGACGCGGAAACGACGGCGTCGACCCAGATTCCGGCCCCGGTGATCCTCGTCGTCGCGACCACCATGGCCTTCGGTGCGTTCGCGCATCGGTGGCTGGCGCGGCGCACCAGGCGACGGATCAACCCCGGCCTGGTCGTGGGCGCGCTCGCGATCCTGGTGATGGTGGCCTGGGTGGGCACGGCGCTGACGATTTCCACCACCGCCTCCCGCGACGCCAAAAACACGGCGGCGGAGTCACTGAAGACCATCACCAACCTCGCGATCACGGCCCAGCAGGCCAGAGCCGATGAGACCCTGTCGCTGGTGCGGCGCGGGGACGACGACAGCGGCACGCGATCCTTCAATCAACGCCTCGACACCATGCAGCAACAGCTGGACCGATATTTGTCCCGCACCGACGCCGCAGGCAAGGCCGACTTGCAGGGTGCCGGTCAGTTGCTGGCCCGGTGGCGGCAGGCCAACGAGCGGATCAACTCCTACATCTCGGTGGGCAACTACCTCGCCGCCACCGAGGTGGCGCTGGGCAGCGGCGAAAACAACTCCAGACCCGCGTTCGACAAGCTCGAGGGCGAGCTGAACATGGCGATGGAACAAAGTCGCGAGCAACTACGCAACGAAATCGCCAACGCGCGCCGCGGGTTATCCGGTGCCACGGTCGGCGCGGTAGTGCTCAGTCTGGGCGGCGCTGTCGCGGTCGCTTTGGGTCTGTGGCCCCGGCTGAACGAGTATCGCTAATGACCCGCACGCTCCGGATCCTGGGTGCCGCCGCGATGGTCGGCCTGCTGGCCGGTTGCGGCCACCCGGTGCCCATGCTGCCGACGCCGGTGCCGACGCTGGCCCCACCCACACCGGCCGGCATGGAGGTGATGCCCCCGCAGCCGCCGCCCCCGGAACACGAGCCCGAGCATTGCGACCGCACCGCGAGCCTGCGCCCGTTTCCCACCAAGGCCGAGGCCGACGCCGCGGTGGCCTATATTCGGGAACGCGGCCGGCTGATCGTCGGACTCGACATCGGCAGCAACCTGTTCAGTTTCCGGGATCCCGTCACCGGCGAGATCACCGGGTTCGACGTCGACATCGCCGGTGAGGTGGCCCGCGACATCTTCGGCAGCCCCTCTCATGTCGAGTACCGGATCCTCTCATCCGCCGAGCGCATCACCGCGTTGCAGAAATCCGAGGTCGACATCGTCGTTAAGACCATGACCATCACCTGCGAGCGGCGCAAACTGGTGAACTTCTCCACCGTCTATCTCGACGCCTACCAGCGCATTCTGGTGCCCCGGGACTCGGCGATCACCAAGCCCGCCGACCTGTCCGGCAAGCGGGTGTGTGAGGCTCGGGGCACCACGTCGATCAACCGCATTCGGGAGATCACCCCGCCGCCGGTCATCGTGTCGGTGGTGAACTGGGCTGACTGCCTGGTGACGCTGCAGCAGCGGCAGGTCGACGCCGTCAGCACCGACGACACGCTGCTGGCCGGGCTGATGGCACAAGACCCCTACCTGCACATCGTCGGCCCGAATATGGGCACCCAGCCCTACGGCATCGGGGTCAACCTGAACAACACCGCGCTGGTGCGGTTCGTCAACGGCACACTGGAACGTATTGAACGCAACGGCACCTGGAATGCCTTGTACCGCAAGTGGTTGACAACTCTGGGGCCGGCGCCGGCCCCGCCCACCCCGAGGTATCTGGACTGATGGGCCAGACCATGGAACACGACGAGGAAAGCCGTCACGACGAGGGCCCGGCCACCCAGCCGGCGGACGTGCTGGGCTCATCGTCGGTGAGCCGTCCCGCGCACACCCAGGCGATCTTTCGCCCCCGACTCGACGCCGACATCGAGCCCGGGCCGGCGGGGACCATCGAAACCGAACCGCAACAGCGGATGACCGCGCCGGTCCGGCGACTGGGTGGTGGTTTGGTGGAGATCCCCCGGGTGCCCGACATCGATCCCCTCGAGGCGCTGATGCCCGATCCGGTGGTCCCCGAGTCCAAGCGGTTCTGCTGGAACTGTGGACAGCCGGTGGGTCGCTCCGGTGCCGACGGCAAGGCTCCCCTAGAGGGCTGGTGCCCGCATTGTGGAAGTCCGTACTCGTTTCTGCCGCAATTGAATCCAGGCGATATTGTCGCTGGCCAGTATGAGGTCAAGGGATGTATCGCCCATGGTGGCCTGGGTTGGGTGTACCTGGCGTTCGACAAAAACGTCAATGACCGCCCGGTGGTGCTCAAGGGTCTGGTGCATTCCGGAGACGCCGAGGCCCAGGCGATCGCCATGGCCGAACGCCAGTTCCTTGCCGAGGTGGTGCACCCCGCGATCGTGCAGATCTTCAACTTCGTCGAACATCCCGACCGCCACGGGAATCCGGTGGGCTACATCGTCATGGAGTATGTCGGCGGGAAATCGCTCAAACGTCTCAAGGGTGAGAAGCTGCCGGTGGCGGAGGCGATCGCCTACATCCTGGAAATTCTGCCCGCGCTGGGATACCTGCACTCCCAGGGGCTGGTGTACAACGATCTCAAGCCGGAGAACATCATGCTCACCGAGGAGCAGCTCAAGCTGATCGACCTGGGGGCGGTGTCTCGGATCAATTCGTTCGGCTATCTCTACGGCACCCCGGGCTACCAGGCACCGGAGATCGTGCGGACCGGTCCGACGGTGGCCACCGACATCTACACGGTGGGGCGCACGCTGGCGGCGCTCACGTTGGATCTGCCCACCCGCCATGGCCGTTACCTCGACGGACTGCCGGAAAACGACCCGGTGCTGGCCAAATACGATTCGTTTGCCCGGTTGCTGCGCCGGGCCACCGACCCCGATCCGCTGCGGCGCTTCGCCAGCGCCGAGGAGATGTCCGGGCAGCTCCTGGGTGTGCTGCGGGAGGTGGTCGCCCTGGACACCGGGGTGCCCCGGCCGGGATTGTCGACGATTTTCACCCGCTCCCGGTCGACCTTCGGGGTGTCGCTCTTGGTCGCGCACACCGACGTCTATCTCGACGGCCAGGTGCATTCGGAGAAGCTCACCGCCAAGGAGATCGTCACCGCGCTGCCGGTGCCGATGGTGGATCCGGCCGATGTCGCCGCCCCGGTGCTCCAGGCGACGGTGCTCTCCGAGCCGGTGCAGACGCTGGATTCGTTGCGCGCCGTCCGCCACGGCGCTTTGGAGTCGGAGGGCATCGACTTATCCGAGTCGGTCGAATTGCCGCTGATGGAGGTCCGTGCGCTCCTTGACCTCGGCGATGTCGCCAAGGCCACGCGCAAACTCGACGACCTGGCCGAACGGGTCGGCTGGCGCTGGCGACTGGTCTGGTATCGCGCCGTCTCCGAACTGCTCACCGGGGACTATGACGCCGCCATCAAGCATTTCACCGAGGTGCTGGATACCTTCCCCGGCGAATACGCGCCTAAGCTCGCACTGGCCGCCACCGCCGAACTCGCCGGCTACACCGACGAGCACAACTTCTACCGCACGGTGTGGCGCACCGATGACGGTGTCATCTCGGCGGCTTTCGGACTGGCCAGGGCCCAGTCGGCGGCCGGCGACCGCGAGGGTGCGGTGCGCACTCTCGACGAAGTGCCCGCCACGTCCAGGCATTTCACCACTGCCCGGCTGACCAGTGCGGTGACGCTGCTGTCCGGCCGCTCCATCGGTGAGATCACCGAGGAGCATATCCGCGACGCGGCGCGGAGGGTCGAGGCGCTGCCGCCCACCGAGCCGCGCGTGCTGCAGATCCGCGCCCTAGTGCTGGGCACCGCGTTGGACTGGCTCGAGGCGGGCCACCGCGCCAGCACCAACCACATTCTCGGGTTCCCGTTCACCAAACACGGCCTGCGCCTGGGGGTTGAGGCGTCACTGCGCGCCCTGGCCCGGGTGGCGCCGACCCAGGCGCACCGCTACACACTGGTGGACATGGCCAATCGGGTTCGGCCCACCAGCACGTTCTAACTCGCTAACTCGCTAACTCGTGCCGCCCGGTGGGCTCCCCTATCGACTGTGCATCCTGGGCGTCGACTGTGCATTCTGGGCGAGAAAATCGCGTGGTTCCCGCCCTCAGCGCACACTCGACGCCCTCAGCGCACACTCGACGCCCGAAGCTGTCGCGCCCGCCGGACCCGGCGCACGATGTCGGTGGGATGGTCCTCGGCGACCACCCGAACCACGAGCCAACCCATGCACTCCAGCTTTTCCAGGCGTCGAATGTCGCTGAGGTACTGCAACCGGTCCGCCCGATGGTGATCACCGTCGTATTCGACGGCCACCATGCAGTCCTCCCAACCCATATCGAGGTAGGCGACCGGAAGACCGTCTGCACCCGTAACGGGAATCTGGGTCTGTGGCCGGGGCAGACCGGCGTCGATGAGCAGCAGCCGCAGGTAGCTTTCCCGGGGTGACTGGGCGCCGGCATCCACCAGGTCAAGCGCGGTCTCCAGGCGGCGGAGCCCGCGGGCGCCCGGATGACGCTGGGCGATGCCCAGCACCCTGTCCACCGTGAAAGCCGTTGCACGCGCGAGCGCGTCTAGGAGGCCTCTGAACAAGGAAGCCTGGCGGGGCGGGAAGA
>NZ_JASBVP010000019.1 GCF_029961025.1 Mycobacterium sp. | reverse complement strand
GCAGCCGCCGAAGGGCGGCGGCGGCGTGGGTAACTTGCCGCGTCGTGATGCGGCCGAGCGTGCCGAATCGGCCCCCGCCGCTAATCGCCCCCCTGAATCCCCAACCCCGAGGAGAAAGGCCGTCGTCCCCGAACCGGGGGTCGTCGACCGAAGCTAGCACAAAGCCCGACCGCTAATCCCCCTGGTGGGGGAGTATCAACGCCGAAGACGTAAGCGGTCCTTGGGAGGAACGGGTGATTTCGAGCCCGACGGTCGTGGCGCGCTGTCAGGCTAGCGGCGCTCTCGGCAGCCAAAGCAGCCGTGATCGCCCTTCGGTTGGCTGTAGAGCTGTTCACCGACGGCTGCGGCTTCGCGGCGCAGTGACACCCCAGGCCTGCACCGACCTGGTGTGCCGAATCGTGGCGGCGCTCGCTGACCCCGACGCGATGGCTGAGGCGTGCATCAACGCGAGCCCGACAAAATCGGGCGCCTCGAGGAAGGCGAGGGCGGCGAATCGGCCCGGTGTCGCCCGGTTGGCCCGACGGGCTACCCCGTTATCGGACGGTGCGTTGATACCAACGTGCCCAACGAGCCCACACTGGCTGCTGAGTTGCGTGCTGCACTGGCGAGTGCCGACGACGAGGATGTGTTGTGAGTGAGCCTTCGTGAAATGGCAAGGCTTGCGGCTGTTGGAAGACGAACTGCACGAGCTGCGGGGTTATAGGTGTCGGCCAACGCTGGGGTGAACTGCGCAGACAGCCCGGTCAGCTCGGCCAACTCACGCAACATCCCCACCCCGGCGGCGACACCACCCCTTCGCCGTCCGCCGAGACCTTCACTCGAGAAACCAACGCGCTATTGTTCACCTAGCGACAAAGGGTCGCTAGGAAGCTGGCCGTTCCGGTTCGTACACCGCCGCTCACTGTTGCAGACATCGCACTGATATAAATTGGGTGGCCATGTCAACCGCCGACTGACAACAGAAGGAAACATCGATCGAGGTCTTGACGACGCAACATTTCCGCTTTGATCTTCGGCGATACCACCCACTCTACAAGGAACGTTGCACAGTGGTGGGATCTACGCTGTTGGCAATACGATCGAGGGGTTCCAACCCGCCCGGCATCGCTGAGTCGAACGTAGTTGGTATGTGGACTTCCACCGGCAGAGGCGTGGCGCGGTGAACCGCAAGTCTGCGGCTGCATGGTGGGCGGGTCAGGGAGTCCAGGCAGGGTTTTGATGAATTGCGACGGCTCTCGAGAGGGTGTCGTGGGCGCAGAACGAAGCGCCAAGACGCCGAATCCGGCGGCGGATGCTCTGGACGCGCTCCCGGCACCGAGCGACCTGAGCTTCAGTGCAGCTGGCAACCTCTATGCCACCCATGGCCTTCATGCCTTTGCGGCCAGGTGCCCGCCACCGCTCGTGGCGTGGGCTCTCCGGAGTTTCAGCCGACCAGGCGACGTCGTGCTCGATCCAATGTCGGGCAGCGGTACGGCGATGGTCGAGGCTTGCCTGCTTGGGCGGGTGGCACGGGGCGCCGACATTGACCCGTTGGCCCGCCTGATTACCAAGGTGAAGGCAACGCCACTCGATCTAAATGCCCTCGACAAGAGCATCGCGGAAGTTGCTCGATTGCTTCACCGTGGTCGACTAGACGATACGTGGCGCCCCGAGCTTCCTGGCTGTGAACGCTGGTTTCGTCCGGAGGTCGCGGCCGATCTCGCCCGCATTCGAGAGGCTATTTTCCAAGTGGGCACCGATCCTGATGTAGCGGACCTTTTGTGGCTATGCTTCTCGTCACTGATCGTGGCCCGAACATCGGTTGCGAACGCCCGAGACCTCGTCCACTCCCGACACCATTACCGGGAGTGGGAGTGCGACCCGGGCTGTATCGGGCGCTTTGCGGTGCGAATGGCTCGAGCACGCCGCATGATGGCGGAGTATCGAGATCAGCTCAGCGTCAATGGAATTTCAGTGCCGGACGTGTCGGTGATCGGCGGAGACGCCCGCATGCTCGACATGCCGGATGACCACGTCGATATGGTCTTCACCTCACCTCCATACTGCTCGGCTCTGGACTACACGAGAGCTCACATGTTTGCAGTGGCATGGATGCCGGAAGTGCTGTCCGCCACTGTCGAGCAGTACCGCATTCTCGGACGTGAATATGTCGGCAGCGAAAGGGCGCCGCTAGCCGAGGCCACGCCCGAACATCCCATGCCGACGGCCACTGGGGTGGCAGCGATCGACGAGGTGGTCGACAGCTTGAAGGGAGAGCCGCGCCGAGCGTGGATCGTGTACCGGTACTTCCGGGACATGCAGAAGGTCCTCAACGAGTGTGCTCGGGTGATTCGTCCTGGCGGGTATGTTGTGCTTGTCATTTGCCCGTCGAACCTCAGACGGGTGGCGATCCCGACGCACCGCCTTCTAGCAGAACTGGCAGGTGCGGCTCCCCGCCGTAAACGGCTTGAGTTTGTGGACTGGCGAGAGCGGACAATCCACGACCATCGCCGTGTAATGCCATACCTCCCATCCGCGTTTGGCCAGCGAATGCGCACCGAGTATGTCCTCGTTCTACGTCGCCCCCAGGTACCAAATGAGCGAGGCTGACCCAGACCCGGCTGTCTTGCAGCATTTACACGACGCGCTCGTGATCGGTCGCGATCGCTCTTCGGCTGCACATCGCATGGCCCAGCTGCTTTTGCCCGCCTTGCAGCGGCGCTTCGCTCGAACGGAACTGCCGGACCCGCACTCGGTCAACTCCCTGATCGGATTAAGCATCGCCCGGTATCTCCATGATCCCAGCCGGTGGCAGCCAGAGCGTGGGCCGCTGCTCGCCTTCCTGTGGCAAGACATCAGCGGGGACATAAAAAACGAACGCGACGCCCGCGCCCGGTTACGTCGTCACGAAGTACCCGACAGCGATGTAGTCGAAGTCGTCGGCGCCGACCGGAACGTAAACGTAGAACAGAAAGTGTTGGACGATATGGATCCCTTTGACATGGCGCGCTCACTAACGGCACGCGCCGGCGCCCACATCGCCAGCTTCGATGCGCAGGACCGTCGGCTGATCGAGCTGCTGGCGGACGGAGTCCGCAGCACAAGCTCTTATGCCGAAGTCCTTGGGATCGCGCACCTACCTGTCGCCATGCAGGCCAAGGAAGTAAAGCGGCACAAAGACCGCTTGAAGAAAAAATTGGGGGTGATCCGTGGCCAGCTCGACAAAGCCGACTGACCTTGGCCCTGTCATTCGCGCTCTTCAGGATTATCCCGGCTTCCTCGCGGGGTGGTTGTCGGCGACCCCCGGGGCTGACCGGTGGATACCGGAGCGCCTCGGACTGGCAGCGGCATCACACCAGCGGTTGCTGCTCAGCCGTGCACCCCGCCCTGACCGTTTTTTAACCGATGTGACGGAGATCGCTGGCTACGTCAACACTGATCCTGACGCACTGGCGGCCGTGCTCCGGGAAGCGGGTGTGCTCGCCGCATTGAGCCAGCGTCGCGCCACCGCACCAAATGAGACCCAGCCGAGTTTGACCGGGATGCTCGCGGCAGCACGGGATGTGGTCGCCGAGCAACTCCCGGTCGGCCCTGCGCCTAGTGGCCCACGGGAGCTTGCGGCTGCAACGTGGGAAGCAACGCCGTCTGACGTCCGGGAACGACGTGATGTTCAAGCAGCGGTGGTGTGGACATCGCCAGCCATGGTCGTGTCTTTGAAACAGCTCCATCTCGCTGCTGTCAACGAATGGTTGGAGGAGCGCGGCGTGCCGCCCCTTCCCGACGGCGTGGGATGGCTACGCGGACTACTAATCGCCTGGCGCGGCCACGCCGCGATTTTTGTCGACGGCACCCTCCCTGAACCTGAGCGTCGGTTTACTCTCGCACACGAGCACGGCCACCTACTGCTCGACTACTTTGTGCCCCGCCAGCGGGTGATGCGTGACGCGCCCGAGCTGCTCGACGTCATCGACGGGCACCGTCTGCCCACCGACGCGGATCGCGCCCGCGCCATCTTGGCAAGGGTGCCGCTGGGTGTGCACACCCACATGCTGCATCGTGACGATCACGGGGGAGCCGCAGAAACAACCCTCCGAGCCGAAGAAGGCGCCTCAATCTACGCGTTGGAGCTGCTCGCTCCGTGGGATGATGTGCTGAACATGCTGCGGGCAAAGCCTTTGCGAGGCACCTATTCGGAGTGTGTAGCGGCTGCGGCTGCGGAGCTGGCGGAAGCCTTCGACATTCCGGCAGAAGCTGCGCAGGTGCGGGCCACGGGAGCGCTCGCTGCGCTGGGCATTCGACCAGGGTTCTTTGACCGATGACCGTCGAAGTTCTGATTCCCTGTCGGAACCTCCTAAGCGACGGGGAGACGTAGCCGCACGAGAAATGAGAAATGATGGACGAGCACGAGACTCCCGAGTCTGGGGACCTCGCCCCATTGAATGGTGTCGGCTCGTCCGGCTTCGCCAAAGCTTTCGGCGAGCCGCTGGAAGTTGTCCTCGACCTAACCACCTGGCATAGTGGCACCGACCTGCAAGGCCTTTACGAGCGCCTCGAACTCGACACCCATATCGGTCAAGCCCTTGCGCAGGAGGACCGGGCGGCAGCGGCAATCCGATCCACCATTCTTCCAGAGCTCCGTGATCGAAGTCGCCCAAGTGCCCCGCCTCTTGGTGGATTTTGGCCGGTGGATCTGAGTGAACTCGAGAAGATCCACCGGGGCACCCTCTTCGCGGGCCACGTCGACGCCTGCGACAGCACGGTCCAGGTTCATGAATCCCTGGCGCTCACAATCATTCAGATCGGTATCGCACTCGTGGGCTACCACGGTGACGAGGGCACCTGGGCCCATCGCCTGTACCGGCGGGACCTGCAAGGGTCGCCCGTCAACGCGGTTGAGCTCGCCCGTCAGCTACTGGATCTCCGTGACGCACACTCACCACGGGGGCCTGATGACGCCCGTGACCAGCTCACCGAGCTAGGCCGGCGCGGTATCACCTCCTACGCGGAAAGGGCAGTGCTGACTCGGCTGTCGGGCGCCGACTGGAGGATGGGCAGAGGCAGCCCTGCTCCCTACGAACTGTTAACCGGGGCAGGCGCCATGGACCTGGTCTTGCCGAGCTTGGATGTCCTCGAAGAACTCCTGACGGATCACCGAAGGTTTATCTTCGTCCCAAGCCGGGGCCATCGCGGCTTGCTTACGATCGGTCGGGCGCTCGCTCCCTTGGAATTCGCGGTTATTCACAAGCTGCGCACCTACATCGAGGACATGGTCAACAAAGGCCACCTGCGCGGACAGCGCCTACGGCGGGCGAAGGAATTTGTTGGAAACGCGGGTGAAGCCGTCGCCGTCGGCGTCTTCCGGGCCTCCAGCCAGGCCCCGCCTTATGTTTTCTACGGACCCGCCGAGGAAGAGCTGTGCGCCCAGGCGGCGTCCATCGCCCTCGCTGACGCGGTCATCCAGGAGCACCGCGGCTATCCCATGCTTCTCGACATGGCTAAGCAGTTCTGTACCGCGGCTTTCGGTCGCGAGGAGTTTCTGGGGCCAATACAAGCCGCCTACGCCGCTCGCAACGAGCCGCTGCCCCCGGAGACCTGAGGCAAGCTGATAAAGGAGTAGTACCGAATGTCCGATCCATCACCCTCCCGATCACAAGGCGACCTCGAGCCCGCTAATGACGGGGATCTCACCCGACTACCCAGGGAATTCCTCGAGCCGATCACCGACGTTTCGCGGTACAACGAGCCTGAAGAGGCCAAGGGGGCTGTTGGTCGCACCATGTTTGACACTCCCGGCGCCCAGGACGGCTCTGTGACCGTCCTGCTGCCCAAAGAGACCATTCAGGCGGTGCCTATCCAGGCGATGGTCCGTATCACGTCTGACGATGGAAGGCGCTATCTAGGGATTGTTACCTCGGGTCCCTTTGCGGAGCCTGACGGGTTGCGCGCCGACGCAAACGTCATCGTCACGACGAGCGTGCGCGGCGGCATCCTCATGCCTCGATACCACGGACGCGTCCAGGTAGAACTGCTAGGCGAAGAGCTGGACGGCCGCGTCGTTCCACCTCGCTTCCGCCCGCTCCCAAACAGTCCTGTGCATGTGCTGACTCCCAAAGAAAAACTTGCCGCGCTTCATCCGGACGGCGATCTTCAACTCGGTGTGTTAATGGGTGACCCGGATGTCACTATCGGTATACCCTCCGATCGAAAATCCGTGCTGCCACGCCACCTTGGTGTGCTGGGAACCACTGGTGGAGGAAAATCAACCACTATCAGCAGGCTCATCGCCGAGGCTCAGGCGGCGGGGATCGCCGTCGTCCTACTCGACACCGAGGGCGAGTACGTGCATATCGGAGAGCCGACCGAAGACGACGCTATGCTGGCTGCCCTCGAACGTCGTGGCATGAAGCCGGTGGGTGTTCCCAACACCCACCTGTTCCATTTGGTCGGCACCGACACTGCCCACCCGAACCATCCACATCGCACGGAGTTCGGACTGTCTTTCCCGGCCCTCTCGCCCTACACCGTGGCCGAGATCGTCAACATGACTGATGCCCAGCAGGAGCGTTTCTTTCGGACTGTCGATGTGGCCAAGCAGGTGCTGCGCGATCTAAAGATCTATCCCACTAACGCCGAACAAGAGCGTCAGGTGTTGGAACTCAACGAGTTCGAGGAGGGTTACCCTACCCTTACCTTGTCTAAGGTCATCGATCTCGCAAGCGTGTTCCTTGCCGTCGCCGACCACGCCAGCACGGATGACCTCGATCTTTACAACCGTGAATTCCAGGGCGCTCAGGCGATGGCGGCAATCCTCAAGCGAGTTAACGCCACCAAGCCGCAACACGCTGTCAGCTGGCGGGCGACGTTGGCGCGCCTGTGGCGATTGCACCGCATGCGTATCTTCGACCAGCCACGCTATCCGGCGCTCCGCTACGGGGCGCTCTTACGCCCCGGCCAAGTCTCTATCATCGACCTTTCAGGTACCGACTCGCCAACCATCAACAATATCGTCATCGCTGACATGTTGCGAAACATCCAGCGCGCTCAAGATGACGCATACCAGGAATGGGAACGCCGAGGTGCGGTCGGGCAGCCGCGCAAGGTGATCGTAATTATCGAGGAGGCCCACGAATTCCTGTCCGCCGATCGAATCGCCAAGATGCCGATCCTTTTCGAGCAGGTCTCGCGGATCGCAAAACGCGGTCGCAAGCGCTGGCTTGCCCTAGCCTTCGTGACGCAGTTACCGCAACACTTGCCGCGGGAAGTCCTCGGTCTGGTTAACAATCACGTCTTGCATAAGATCAGCGATGAGGCTGTCATCCGTACCCTGCGGCATGTGATTCCTGGCGTCGACGACGGCCAGTGGCGTCGCCTTCCTGCGCTTGCTCCCGGGCAAGCGGTGGTGTCGTTCACTCACATGGCGCGGCCACTGCTTGCCGCCATCGATCCGACGCCGTGCCGTCTCCGAATGATCGACTGAACCAGGATCAAGCGTCGAACTTGCATTGTTGGGCTGGAACCTTCCGGTGAAGCGCATGGAAAAATGCGCCCGACACCGAAAGGACCAGTTACTATGCCCGAGATTTATCTGACCGCAACCAGCTTATGCATTGAGCATCTCGAATGCACCGACCCCGAGGTGCTGGACTTCTTCTCCGATGTCCCTGATGGAAGCCGGGCAGGCCTGGCCTGCAGAGTTCTCGCGCTTGGAGTCACTGGACTTCGGGTGATGGGAGTCGCCGGTCAAGTCGAGGTTGTCGAACGGGAATTCCTCAAACTCTCTCAGCGCTTCGACGCAGCCCTGGGAGCTGTCGAAAGCGATCTGCTGAAGCGCGTCCATGCAACCTTCGACCCTGATCACGCCGAGTCGGTATCCGCGCGCCTGTCGGCGTCCATCGAGCAGGCTCACGGCGCTGCCAGTAATGTTGTGGCGCAAGCCCGCGTAGAGCTAGCCAAGCTGATTGGCGACTCATTTAACCCCGACCTCGCCACTAGCTGTGTATACCGGATCGCCAAACTGGTAGCTGATACACAAAGCCAGCTCGATCGCGCTTTCGATCCAGCTTACGAAGGGAGCCACCTCTCCAAGCTGGCCAAGATGGTCGAGTCCTACTTCGGCGCGGATGGAACCCTCTCCGCGCTCGTCGCCGCTCAGGTTGCGCCGGCAAAATCCGAGTTTCTTCAAGCCCTTCAAGGCGTTCGGGAACTCATCGTAGGCCGGGCGATGGCTGCCGAAGAACGCCACCACTCACCGGCGTCGGGTCTCGATTTCGAAGATGAGGTCGAAGAGGTACTGTGCCGCCTGGCCAACGCTTACGGCGACACCGTAGAGCGGGTCGGCACCCAGGCCGGAGATACTGGGCGCTCCAAGCGCGGCGACTTCATCGTTCAGCTCCCTGATGGTTCACGCTTCGTCGTTGAGGCCAAGAAGCGTTCGACTGCCTTGCCGCTGCGCGGTGATCGCGGCGTGTTGGCCATGCTCGATGAATCGATGGTTAATCGAGGAGCCACGTTCGCAGTGGCGGTTGCCAAGGACCACAACGCCTTCGCCAAGGAGGTTGGGGCATTCAACGATTACGACGCAAACAAGGTGCTTTGCCGTTTCGGCGATGGCGGCGAGCTTCTCGAAGTCGCCTACCGCTGGGCTCGCACAGCTCTCAAGCTAGGTGTGGCTAGCGACGCGGGTGTAGACGTGAGTATCGTCGCCAACGCGATCGACGAAGCTCGTCATGCGCTGCGGGAGCTGGCCCGCATCGAGGCTAAAGCTAAGTCGATTGCCCAAGGGGCCGACGAGATCCAGAGCCTGCTGAGATTGCAGGTCCGGCGCATGAATAACGCCCTCGATGAAGCAACTGCAGGGCTCGTTGACCACGAGGGGCAGGCCGCGTCGTGACAGCTCGCCGCCAATCGTCAGGCCCTGACTGTCCGTTTAAGCCGTAGTTCCCCCTGGTCTGGTGATGAATGCGCTGTGACCTGCGGTTTTGTGTTGTCCACTGACTACATGTAGCCGAGGCGGTGAGTGGTGCCGAGTAGTTCGAAGGCACGGTGCTGCAGTGCGGTGGGGGTGGTGAACATGGTGAATGCTGCCATGTCGGCGGTGGGTTGGATTCGGTTGGCGCAGAGGGTGGCCAGGTCGGCGAGCAGGCTGGTGAAGCTGTGTACCGGGGTGGCGTCGTCGGTGCGTTTGCGGGCGGCTTTGGCCAGGGCGGCATCGGAGCGTTGAGCGGCGACAACAGGATTGACGCGTTTAGCGGCGCCGGCAGCTTTGTCGTGGTCATAAAACAGCAGGGGAGCCAGGGCTTGCTTCATGTGCCAGCTGATGTAGTAGGACAGCATCCGTAGGAACATGTGGGCGCGGACCCGGTCAGCCAGGCGGTGGTGGATGGGCCGCACGTCAAGCTCGCTGTTGAGGGTGCGGAAGAACCGTTCGACGTCTTCGAGTCCCTTGTAGCGCAACACGACGTCGTCGCGGTCCAAAGCGGTGGTGGGCAGGTTGGTGCGCAGCACGTAGATGCCATCGAGGGCGGCTTCGGCGGCGATAGCCTCGTCGTTGCGGGTGAAGCTGAACGCGGTGTCGGTGATGGTGAGGTGGAAGTGTTTGGCCATCTTGTGGCGGTTGATCACCTTGCCGACCCGCAGGGCGATCGTGTCTTTGCCGCGCAACGGGCGCCGTGTTCGGGTGGTGGCTGCCGCGATGGCGGACAGTTGTTTTTCGGTGGCCGCCAACAACTCGTGACGCTTGCGGGTGCGCCGTTGGGCCAGGTCGGGGTTGTGGCAGGCGATCAGGCGTTCACCGGGGTAGTCCGGGGAGTCGATCTCGGCGAGGTCTTGGGTGTCAAACAAGCTCAGCTGCAAGGCGTCGGCTTCGACGAGGGCCTTGATCTGGGGGGCGCGTAGCGCGGTGATCCAGTCCAGCCCGGCGGGGTGAAGTTCGGCGGTGATGCGCGCGCTGGTGATCATGCCGCGATCACCCACCAGAGCCACCCGGGATAGCCCGAACCGGTCTTTGAGCTTTTCGATCTGCACAGACAGGGTTTTCGGGTCGGCGGTGTCGCCGTCGAACACCTCGATGGCCACCGGTATCCCGGTGGAGGTGCACAGTAGTCCGTAGACGATCTGCAGGCGTCCTTTGACCCCGTCGCGGGCGTGCCCGATCTTGCCCAGTGGGCAGGTGCGGCCCTCAAAGGCCGCCGAGGACACGTCGTAGAGCACCACGGTGCCATCAGCTAGATGCCGTGCGGCCAGCTGGTCTTCGATGCTCTCTTTGCGGGCCAGCGCCCAGTCCATCGCCGCATACAGGTCGTCCTCGTCGGCCCCGTCGACCCCCAGCACCTCACCTAGCGAGCTGGTCGCGGTCTGGGCGCGCAGTCCGCGGGCGGTGGCCAGCTTGGATGCCGGGGCGATGACCTGGGCCACCAGCATTGCCATCACCAGATTGCGCCGACGTGACGGTGTCGGGTCGATGAGTTCTTCGACACCTAGGCCGCGGGCGGTGCCCAGCACCGCGGCCACATGCCCATGCGGCAGGCTGCGGGTGATCTCGAAGGCCTCGGATAGATCGCCCACCGTCGGCAAGCCTTTGAGCACCCGCGTCAACGCCTCGACCTTGGGCGCTGGCCAGCGCGACAGGTTGGCCAGGGTGCGGTTTTTCACCTTGCCGTCCTGGCGGTAGGACTCCCGCAGCAGAATCGCCGGCGGTGACCCGCGATTCGGCACCCGCGCCACATACATGTCTACTTTATATCACATAAAACCAGCCAGTATGGCCCGCCACTATATGACACGCCGCAACAAATTTAGAATACATGTCTACACTCACGTTCGGCTGCGGATGCAAAGCGTCTGCTCAGCAACGGAAAACAAGAACCAGACCCGTCTAGCGGGGGGAACTACGGACTAAAGCCGCTTCACGCCGCGATGTTTCTGCCGAGATTGCGTACTTGACAAGAGCATTGAAAGCGCCCACCTTGCGAGAGTCGGTCTCTCGACTGGGCGAGCGAGCCCGCGCCGAGAACTGGAGCCACGAAGAGTTCCTGGTGGCCTGCCTGCAACGCGAGGTCTCCGCGCGGGAGTCCCACGGCGGTGAAGGCCGCATCCGAGCAGCTCGCTTCCCGGCACGCAAATCGTTGGAGGAATTCGACTTCGAGCATGCCCGCGGCCTCAAACGCGACACCATCGCGCACCTGGGCACCCTAGATTTCGTCACCGCACGCGACAACGTCGTGTTCTTGGGCCCACCCGGGGTTGGTTAACACTGCGCTTTTCTCCTATCAGCTGTGTCGAATAGTCCAGGCTGGTCGGGTTTGACCTGGATACGCAGGCCTTTTCGGCGTCCGCGGTTGACGTGGACGGCTTGCAGTTCGCCGCGTTGGACCTTGTGCAACACGGTTTGACGGGCGACGCCGAGGGCTTTGGCGGCCTCGTTGAGTCCGAGCCAGCCCTCGGGTGCTTCGGGCCGGATGCGGTCACGCAGGGCCTGGTCGATGCGGATGCGCCACGGCGCTCCGGGGTGATTTGGTCGGCGGTGATGAAGCCCTCACGGATCCACCGGTAGAGCGTGCCCCTGCTGACCGTGAGCAGCTTTTCTGCCTCGGTGATGGTGACCACGACCACATCATTGTCTGTCGGTCCGACATCGGGCTGCACTGGCGGCTGATAGACGGGGATGTCGTGGTTGGCGCGCAGGGTCGCCACCCGTGCCCGGGTGAAGGGCAGCCCGGTGGCCGTGCGGCGCTTCTGTTTGGCCAGGATCGCCGCGATCGCCCGGTCGTCGTAGTGTTGGGCGAGTCGCCGGACCAGGGCGATGGTGTCCTCGCTTGTGACGCGCAGGGGCCCTCCGGGCTTGTTCATCGGCATCGAGACCTCAGTGACGGCCCCGCCCTGCCAGACGATGCGCAGGTCGGCGATGCGCCGTGGGCGGTGCACGGTGAGGCCGATCTCGGTGATCATGGCGCGGATGAGTTGTTTGCGTTCGCGCACCGTGGTGGTGGGTGCATCGAAGATGGCGCGGATGTCGGCGCCGGCGGTGGCGATCCAGGCGAGCTCCTGTTCGGTCAGCGCGACCGAGCGGCGGGCGCGTTGGGCGGCCAGATCGTTTTCGGCGGCGCGGACCGCAGCCAGTTTTGCTTCCAGATTCTTCTCTAAAGTTCTTGCTACCAACCGGTTCTCGGGTTCGACGTTGTCGAACTGACGACGCGCCCGGTCGGCCTCGTAGCGGGCGCGTTCGATGGCCAACTCGAACACCGCCAGGTCTCGTTGGTAGTTGGCGTCGGCCTCAGCCAGAGCTTGGGCGGTGGCAGTAAGGGCGGCCGGTGCCAGCACGTCAAACATCTCATCGAGGACGGTGTTTTCCAGCCGGATGCCGCCGATGCTCTGGCAGACGTGCTCGCCGGCATACAGTTGTTTGGCGCGGGCGCACACATAGCGGGGGCAGTTGCCCGTGGTGCCCGAGTAGCCGGTCTGCATGATGCGCCCGCACCGCCCGCACCGCAGCAAGCCCTGCAACAAGGCACGGCCCTCGCGCACCGCCCCGCCGGCCTGCTCGCGGGGTCGGCGCCAATTACCGCGCAGCCGTGCGGTGTTGGACTCATAGGCCTCCCAGCTGATATATCCGGGATGATGATCGGGGATGAGCACCTCCCACTGCTCACGCGGCACCAGCCGATCCCGCGAGTGCACGGCCCCAGTGGCCGGGTCCACTCGTTTTTCGGTGCGGGTGCGACCGAATACGAACGCCCCAGCGTAGGCGGGATTGGTCAGCAAGTCATGCACCGCCGGGTAGGTCGCCGTTGCCCAGGTGATACGTCGAGAACCGTTGCGCCGCCGCGGCAACAACACCCCGTCTTCGCGCAGCCGGATCAGCACTTGGCGCGCCGAGCCGAGCTCCTGGAAGCGGCGAAATACCGTGATGATCGCCTCGCGCACCGCCTCATCGGCAGTGATCACCACCCGATCGTCCTCGTCGTAGTCCAGGCCGACCGGCAGCCCTTGCCGTAGTTCGCCTTTGGCTGCCTTGTGTTTCAACCCGGCGGTCAGGCGGGACTTGATCAGGTGCAACTCGGCCTCCGACATGGTGCCCTTGAGCCCCAGCACGAGTCGGTCGTTGAAGTCGGCCGGGTGATAGACCCCGTCGGCGTCGGCGATCAGGGTGTCGGTGATCGCGCACAAATCCAGCAGCTGATACCAGTCGGCATTGTTACGGGCCAACCGCGACACCTCGATGCCCAACACGATCCCGACCTTGCCCAGCCCGACATCGGCGACGAGTTCCTTAAAGCCGAGCCGCCCATCGGCTTGGGCCCCGGAGCGGCCCAGGTCGGCGTCGATCACCACCACCTGATGAGCCGGCCAGCCCAACCCAACCGCACGTTCGCGCAATTCGTACTGGCGGGCAAGGGATTCGGTGTGCTGAACCATCTGCGTTGGGGTGGACTGACGCACATACACGTAGGCATCGCGGGATCGATGCGAGACGCTGATCTTGTCGGTCGTCAATAACAGCGCCGGCCCCGACACGCCCGACTGCACGGTGTCACGCATCGCGCACCTCCGCGACCGCGCTATCGGAATCAGCGAGGGCACCTTTGGCGATCATCCTGGTGAATCGCCCTGGAAATGCTGGAGGCTCCAGACCTTGGAATCGAGGATGGAGTCATGCCGAAGAAACAGTCACCGCCGAGCAAGCCGACGAGTCGCCGCTACAGCGCCGAGCAAAAGGCCGGAGCGGTACGGATGGTCCGGACATTACGGGCGGAGTTGGGTAGCGACCACGGCGTTGTCGCCCGGGTCGCCGATCAGCTTGGCTACGGGGTGGAGTCGGTGCGGACCTGGGTGCGCCAGGCCGACATCGACGACGGCTATCAGCCCGGGGTGTCGACCACCGAGGCGCGACGCATGAAGGAACTCGAACAGGAGAATCGAGAACTCAAGCGCGCCAACGAGATACTGAAACGAGCGGCGAGTTTCTTCGGGGCGGAGCTCGACCGCCAACACAAGAAATAGTCGACTTCATCGACGCCAACCGGGAAGAATTCGGGGTCGAGCCCATCTGCACCGTGCTGCACAGCGCAGGCGTGTCGGTGGCCCCGAGCACCTACTACGCTGCCAAGAAACGCGGCCCGTCGAAACGAGCCTGCCGGGATGCGGTCATGGGTCCGGTCCTGGTCAAGCTCTTCGAGGACAACTACAGCGTCTACGGCGCCCGTAAGCTGCACAAAGCCGCCGTCAGGGCCGGCCACGACATCGGCCGCGACCAGGTAGCGCGGCTGATGCGCGCCGCCGGCATCGCCGGGGTGCGCCGCGGCAAGAAGGTCCGCACCACCCGACCTGAAGAAGGTGCCCAACGCCACCCGGACCTGGTCAAGCGGAACTTCACCGCAGACGCCCCCAACCAGCTGTGGGTGACCGATCTGACGTTCGTGCCCACCTGGGCTGGGGTGGCCTACGTCTGCTTCATCATCGACGTGTTCAGCCGGATGATCGTCGGCTGGCGGGTGGCCTCGAACATGCGCACCACGATGGTGCTTGATGCCATTGAGATGGCCCGCTGGTCGCGCGGAGCTGTGTTGGCGGGCTTGCGCTGTCACTCAGACGCCGGCAGCCAGTTCACCTCGCTTCGCTATACCGAGCGCCTCGCCGAGATCGGCGCAGTGCCCTCGATCGGCACCGTAGGCGACAGCTACGACAACGCTCTGGCCGAGACCGTCAACGGCTACTACAAGGCCGAGCTGATCTACGGTCCCGCGCGGCCCGGCCCGTGGAAGACCGTCGAAGACGTCGAGCTAGCCACCCTCGGCTGGGTGCACTGGCACAACACCGCCCGGTTGCACGGCTACCTCGGCCACCTACCGCCAGCAGAATTCGAGGACACGTTCTACGCTGGCAGACGGACCGACCAAGCCCTGGTCGGAATCCAATAAACCGAGCCTCCATCGAACCCAGGGCGGTTCATGGCTAACAGCCCCAACACCTGGTGGCGGATCTCCTCCGGCAAGCTCTGCCACAGACTGGCAGACACCGGTACATCGAGCAGACCGAGCGACAGCTGACATGGGGCAGCTATTCTCAAAGCGCGCAAGTGGGTTCACCTCTCCTGCAATCGTGAGCGCGATCAGGGACGAGGCGAACCTACTTGTGCTTTGTCGACAATTCCCGCGACGCGCGAAGCGCACAGCCGCTGAACCAGTGAATGCAGCTCCCGCAGGCCGGCCGCGTCCAGCACCGCCACCGCGCCCTGCGGTCCACCGACACCGAACACGTCCGTCGCATCAGCGCGGATCGTGCCAGGCGAGCCATCCGGCAGATCGACCACCAACATCAACACGCCGTTCCACCGCTTAAACGACCGAGCCGCCAACAAACGCCCGAACAACGGATGCGTCTCCGCCATCACCCGCACGTCACACGGTAAAACCGCACGCAACTGTTGCAGTCTGTCGCCTTCACTGTCGGGGTGGGCAAAACCCATGTGGCACAAGCACTTGGGCACGCTGTGGCCCGCCGCGGCGGCGACGTCCGCTTCGCCAAAACCTCCCGCATGCTCTCCGATCTGGCCGGCGGGCACGCCGACCGCAGCTGGGGCCAACGCATCCGCGAATACACCAAACCGCTCGTTTTGATCCTTGACGACTTCGCGATGCGCGAACACACCGCCATGCACGCCGACGACCTCTACGAACTCATCAGCGAGCGCGCGGTCAACGGCAAGCCACTGATCCTCACATCCAACAGAACGCCGAACGACTGGTACGGCCTATTCCCCAACCGGTCGTGTCCCTGCGGCGGTGTAAAAGGGTTCGGACGTAGGTTCCCTCGAAGACGAGCAAGTCTGAAGGAAGGAGCCCACGTCCGTGTCGAAGAGGATATCGCCTGCGCAGCAGTTGCAGGCAGAAATTGATGAGGTGTTCGCCGGTGGCGAGGACTTGGCGGGTGCGATCGAGGAAGTAGCCCGGCTCGGGGCGCGGCTGCTGTTGCAGACCGCGATCGAGGCCGAGGTGACCGCGTATCTGGGCCGCGACCGCTACCAGCGTGCCGCAACCTGCGAGGACGTCCGCGCCGGTATGCGCAACGGTTATTGCCCGACCACCGTCAAAACCACTGCAGGGCCGGTGACGCTGGCGCGGCCGAAGGTGCGCGGCACCACCGAGCGGTTCGCCTCCCAGCTGTTCGGCAAGGGGGTGACCAAAACCAATGCGCTGGAGTCGCTGGTGATCGCCGGGTTCGTGCGCGGCTTGTCGGTCCGCGATGTGGAGGCAACCTTGGTCGAGGCGCTGGGTGAGGCCGCCGCGGTGTCAAAGTCGACGGTGTCGCGGATCTGCGAGGAGATCAAGGCTCAGTTCGAGCAATGGAGCGCCCGCCGCCTCGATGACGTCGAGTTGGATTACTTGTTCCTGGACGGCTCGCATTTCAAGTACCACGCCAACGCCTCAGCCGAGCCGGTGCTGGCCGCGTGGGGCATCGACACCGACGGCAAACCGGTGTTCGTCGGTCTCGACGCGGCCGCCAGCGAGTCCGGTGACGCCTGGGAAGGGTTCCTGACCGGGCTCGGCGAGCGCGGGCTGGCGTGTCCGCTGCTGGTGATTAGCGACGGCGCACCGGGGTTGATCGGCGCGGTCGAGCGCACCATGGGTGCTGCGCTGCGGCAGCGCTGCCTGGTGCATCGCGCCAAAATTAACCGGCCTTCGCGGCCAGGGTCAAGAGGGCAGGTCGGTCGAGTGATGACGGCGTAGTCGTTGAAGGTGCTGATCGAGGCTGGCCGCGACGCGCCGGTGCCTTGCGGCTTCGTCGTCCCAGCCGCGGGCTTGGGCGTCGGCCTGCAGGGCGCGGGTGTCGTCGAGTTGCGCGCTGATCGTCGCGGTGGCCGCTGGGTCGGGGACGAAGAAGTCGCACTGTTCGCAGATGTTGGCGTAGGGGCAAGGTCCGGCGGCTTTAGGCCGGGCGCAAAAGCCATGCGCGAGCCGGGTTTTGAGCATCTCGGCGTGCAGCCAGGCAACCTTGTCAGGCACCGGCGGCGCGGCATTGACGGCGGTCAGTGGGAGCAGTTGCCCGGCGCGGACCTTGTCTATCGCCGCCTGGTAGGCACTGCGGATGGTCGGCGTGGCGAGCTTGGCGTAGCGCAGCGTCATCTCCGGGGTGACGTGGCCCATGAGCGCCATCAGCGCAGGCAGCCCGATACCGCCGTTGATCAGGCTGGTACCGAAGGTGTGGCGCAGCTGGTGCGGGGTGATGTGCAGCAGCTTTCCGTCGCGGCCGCGCAGCTCGGCGGCGGCGACCGCATCGAGCAGGCCCTTGCGCAGCCGGAATGACGTTGGCCGACGGCCGTGTTCGAGGAACAAGAACTCAGTTAGCCGGCCGTCGCGGGGGTGCGGCAGTGCACGCTGGCGGCCCCGTTGGGCGATCCAGGCGTCGATCACTTGCACGGTGTCGGGGTCCAGCGGCACCATGCGTTCGCAGTTGAGCTTGCCCACCGGCACTCGCAGCCAGGTGCCGTGCCCGGCGAAGTCCAGCAGGCAGTCCAGTTCCAAATCGAGCAGTTCGCCAAGGCGCATGCCGGTGGCGCGTAACAGCAGCAGGCCGGTGCGCACAAGCGGGTCATCGAGATTCGCGACGGCGGTCATCAGCGCCCGGTCGACGTCTGGGGTCAGCGCTCGGGGCGGCGCGTCGGGGGTGCGTGGGATGTCGGCGTAGAACAGCAGCCGCCGCGGCGGCGCCGATGGCCAGCCCCAGCCGGCGATGTCTTCGAAGAAGCAGCGCAGGTCGACCACGTCTTGGTGGAATGCGACCACGCCGATGGTGCGGCGCTGGCGGTTCTTGCCGCGCCACGGCCGGGTCCGTGCCCATGCCAGATAGGGCTCAATGTGGCGGGTCCGTTCGATCTGCTCCAGCCGGGTCACCTCAGGATGGTGGTTGGCGAGGTAGTCGAAGAACACCCGCAGCGCCTTGGTTCGCCCGGCCACGGTGTAGGGGCGCAGCGTGGTGGTGATCGTCTGCACGTAGCGGACGACTTCGGTGCGGATCAGCGGCTGGCGCACACCGGCGGCGTGCACGAGTGGTCCGACCGCCACCGGCCCGCTCTGCCGTGGCGGGGTGCTCACGCTGCCCAGCTGATAACAGGCCTGCTGCAAGGCGAACAGCCGGGTGCGGGCGTGGTGACGCGCCGAGGCAGACAGCGCGGCCGATCCATCCAATTGTCCAAGCACACAGGCGAAGTCGTCCTCAGTCAGCTGCCGGACGCGTTTTCCCACGTGCAGGCAAATCGTCGAGGCGGCCAGCAGCCCGACCTGCCGCTGCCAGTTGCTGCTCCAGCCCAGCACCGCGGCGGCCTCGGCGACCGCGGCCACGTTGTCCGGCTCGTGCTCGGCCCACTCAACCGGTAGCCCGCACCCGGATGGTTTGGCCAACAGTAGCTCCACGTCTGGGACCAGGTGCCGCTGAATAAAACACCACGAGACGAACGGCCACGCTTTGAGCCGGTGCAGATCCGCCAGCCGGGCCGCGGTGGGCCGCCGCATCCACACTGCCGGGTTGGGATGCTGTTGCAGGAACTGGCGGGCAGCGCGCCGTCGCTCGAACCGGACGCCTTTGGCGACCATCAGCGCATCGACGTGGACATCGTAGGCCGCGAGCAGCTGCACGCCGGTCCGCAGCGGTGCTGCGGCCGGGTTGACGGCCGCGATGCTCACCATGGCGATGCCTTGCGAGCGGCGGTGTATTCGGCGGCGAGGGTCTCGGCCGATAGGTGCACGTATCTTCCCGTTGTCTCGGGGCTGGCGTGTCCCATCAAGTCCCGCAGCACCAGCAGGTCGATCCCGGCCGCGGCCAGCTCCGTTCCGTAGGTGTGCCGCAGCCGGTGTGGGCGCACCCGGGCCGCGCCCGAGCGGGCACGGTGGGTGCGAAAGATTCGACGCATCCCAGCCTCGGTCAACGGCTGCCCCGTGGTTGGTCCGCGCAGTACGACAAAACACTGTTCGGTCGCGCAATCCGTTGGCCGCTCAAGCCGTAGATAAGCAGCCAGTTCAGCGAAGAACGGCCGGTCCACCGGAACAACCCGTTCACGACCACCCTTGCCGACCACCCGCAATTGTCGGCGGCCAACGTCGACCTCGGCCAACAGCAGACCGCGGACCTCGGCGGCGCGCAGTCCCCCGAGCAGCATCAGCAGCACCATCGCGCGGTCGCGGTGGGTGCCCAGATCGCTCAGAAACGCCTCAACCTCAGCCAGCTCAAGGCTTTCCGGCAATAGCCGCTGTTCGCGCACCAGCCGGCCGCCTGACCGCGGGTGACGAGCCGGGATATGGCCCAGCAGGCCCCGACGCGCCCGAAGCCCGCTGGTGCGCCGCGGTGCCGGCACCGGACTGGCCATCACCACGCCAGTGATCACCGCGAACTCGAACAGTGCCCGCACCGCGGCGATGCGCCGGTTCTGCGTCGCTGGGGCGGAGCCCCGCCGCTCGGATAACCGGACCACTGTCGAGCTCGCAGTGCGCTTGGGCTGGCTCTGCCAGTCCAGATAGTCGAACAAGTCGGTCGGGCGCACCTCGGCCAGACCAACGCCCGGCTCGGCAAGGAACCGCAAGAAGTTCAACACGTCAAACGCATACGCGCGCCGCGTCGCCCGAGCGAAGTTCCTGCCCTTCAGATGCGCCAGAAACCGGTTCACCACCGCGACGTCGTCGCGCTGCCCAGCGGCGACTTCCCCGGCAATGACGAAGACATCTCCGTCGCCGGCCACCCGAAGCCCCATCGGCACCTCCACGCGGAAAGCCACCGACCTCAAGTGTCAACACACACGAGCCCCACTGGTGGGACCTCACTCGCGCCGAGCGTGTCGCCCCGACGAGGGCCGGTTAACGGATAACGTGCTGGCCAAGGTGCCCAAGAACGCGCAGGCGCAGGTCAAGGCCGACTACTGGGCGATCTTCGACGTGCCCGACACGATCGAGCCTGGCCCCGACGCGGTCACGTATGTGCAGAAGCGCATCGATGCGTTCGCAAAGCGTTGGCGCGACTCCTATCCGGCGGCGATGCGGTGCCTGCTCGATGACCGCGACTCGCTGACGGTCTACCTACGGTTCCCACGCGAACATTGGACCCGGGTGCGGCATTCCAACTTCATCGAACGAACCTTCGGCGAAACGCGGCGCCGAGTCAAGGTGATCGGCCGGCTGCCCGGTGAGCATTCCTGCCTCAAACTGGTGTGGGCGGTGCTTGATCGCGCCTCGGCCGGATGGCGCGGGTTCACCATGACCCCGGCCGGGCTGCGATTGCTGCAAGATCTGCGCCGCGCACTGCACGACCCACCGACTCAACTGCCGCAGAGGAATTCGGAAAATCGCACCACAACCAGCGTGGCGCCAACCGAGCTCGTCAGCGCCACCGCATAAAATCATGAATATAAGCGAGCGAAGCCTACGTCAGGCCACTTTTACACCGCTCCTGGGACGCCACCCCCCAACCCCGTCGTCGCTGAATCGCTACTGGACAGGCTCATCAACACCAGCCACCAAATTCTCAGGGACGGACCCAGCTACCGCCCCCGCCAGCGGCCTGGACGCAAGGCCAGCTAGACAACACCACAGCGAACACGGTAAGACCTACCAGGAGGCCCACACCTGGGGAATTCCGTGACGGCGAGCCCTGGGGAATTACGTGACGGTCGACAATCGCGGAGTTCGGTGATAGCAGCAGGGAACTGACTGCTTGACCTTGCTGCGCTGCGGGGCGGGTCACGGTTGAAGACACGCTGTTCAGTCATCGATGGCGGTGCGAAGCTCGACCACGCGGCCATAGCTCAGGGGTGCGCGGCCAGCACATGCCATGGAAGCCAGCTTCGCCTGATCATGGATGGTTGGCGGGGATATTTTCGCAGGTAGATGCACCGAACTCATAATATACCTCAGCATTTTTCAATACCTCACTATAGCATTGAGGTACCAATTTTTATTGAGGTATTGTGGTGATCATGGCGTATCGGGAGAGGGCAGTCGGCGCGCTAGAAGCCGTGCTGCATACCGCGCTGCGCGCGCGCTCCACTGAGGGTCCGAAACGCGATCTGATCGTGACGTTGGACAACAAGGATCTTCTGGTCCGCTGGCTAACCGTCGGCTGGCCGCAGCAGGTCGAAGAGGCCGTGCACGAGAAGCCCCGACCCGACGTGATCGCCGCGCCACGGATGTCACCCGGAGCGCGCGCCGTTGCCAAGGAAGCAGGCGTCGGCTGGGTTGACGAATCCGGAGCAGCCGACATCGTCATCAGGAACGCCTCGGGGACGACGATCATCATCAAGACAGAGGGCAAGCCGCCGGTGCCGCTGGACTCGCGCATCGGATGGAAGCCAGCCACACTCGCGGTCTGCGAGGCAATCCTCTCGGGACAGGCGACCCCGACCGCCAACTCGGTTATAGAAGCCACCGGGATATCGATGGGCAGCGCGGTGACTGCGCTGAAATTCCTCGAGAAGGAGGGCTATCTGGTCAGCTCGGCTGCACGCGGCCCCAGCGCTGCGCGACGCGTCGCCGATCGTGACGAGTTGCTCGACGCTTACGCAACGGCGGCCAAGCTGCTGCGGTCGCCGATCTCGATCCGAGTCGGCGTTCTGTGGCGGGATCCTGCCGCTGGGGCCATCCAGACCGGTCGGCTCTTGCAAGCCGCCGGTATCGATTGGGCGGCCACAAGCGCACTTTCGGCGAGCGTGCTCGCGCCGATGCAGACCGAGGTGGCTCCCTTGGAGATTTACGTGGCGGGCAAGACATGGAGTGATGTTCGCCGGGCCGCGCTGGCGGCTGGCCTGCAAGAGATGGACGGCGGCCGCCTGGTGCTGCGCCCGTTCCCCACGCCGGGCGGCGCGAAACTCACCGAGACGGTCGCCGACGGGTTTCGCTCGGTGCTGTGGCCTCGCGCGTATGCCGACCTTCGAATCAGCGGGGTGCGCGGCGAAGACGCGGCTGAACACCTACGTCAGGAGATGACAGCACCATGAATGACGACTCAGAACCGGTCCGGACCGCCGCGGCCAGGCGAGCAGCCGAACTCGCTCTGGTACGTGTGGTGCATCACTACGGGGGACGCCCAGAGTTCGTGCTTCTCGGGGGATTGGTGCCTGCACTGCTCTGCTCGAATTCGTCGAAGCGGCATGCGGGTACGTCCGACGTCGACGTTCAGGTCAACCTGGAGATCGCCGGTGGCGCGGTTCAAGCGGCGCGCTTGGAAGAGGCTTTGCTCAACACCGGGTTTGAGCCTGATGACGAGCGGGTGTGGCGATGGGTGCTGAACGACCCTGACGGTGTGCGCGCTACGGTCAAGTTCGAGCTGCTGGCTGATCTCGACAACAAGCGGAACAACGCTACGGTCGAGTTCACCGGCTGCAAACACCTTGGCGCGGCGAACCTGCGCGGAACCGGATACGCCGCACGAGATATCGTGATTCAGAAGATCCGCGCAAACGACCATGGAACGCGGCGTGAGGCCGAAATCAACGTCACCGGACTGGCCGGTTTCCTGCTCGCGAAGGTGGCTGCTGCTCACGGACGCCGCAAAGAAAAGGACTGGTACGACGTCGCGTTTGTGTTGTTGCACAACGACCACGGCGACGCCACTGCGGCGGCTGAACGGGTCTTGGAGGTTTTCGGTCCGCCGACAGGAGAGATGCGCACCCAATTGCTAGACCTGCAGGCGAATTTCGCCGATTCGTCCGCGCAGGGCTCTCAGGCATACGTCAAACAGTTCATCGAGAACCACCCCGACGAAGACGCTGAGACCGCGGCCACCGACAGCCAGCTGGCGGTCGCCGCGTTCACCGAGCGCCTGCTGCGCTCTGCATCCTCGTTCGGCTTGGGCAACTGATCGAACCGGAGCCGAATGGCTGGGATCAGTATGCGTGATTTCCCTGTCGCGTCCGCGTCCGCGTCGCGGCATTTCGATGCAGAAGTCCACTTGCCGTATGGCGCCGGGAGCGGCAGGACCATGTTTCGATTCCGTTCCAGTTCGTTTACCGGGGAACGCGATCGCTGTGTCGCGACGCAGGCAATTTGGACGCCCGTCCCGTGCCGCGTGAACACGATCAACCGGATTCGCGCGCTCGCTCATGTTGGTTATCGCTTGCGCCACACTGGCTACCACGCCATCTTCAACGGTGACGTGTCGGCGCAGAGTCCTGCCGCGCAGCGGCTGGCCAGTGGATCGCTGCTTCGCTGTAACCAACACAGTTTCCGCCGGATCAGCGGGTAACCCAGTGTGGCTGGGATACCGTTGATGGCATGAATCGCATACGGCTGAGCACGACTGTGGACGCTGAACTCCTCAGCAGTGCGCGGCACGTGCGGGCGGGAATCACCGACGCCGCCCTCATTGACGAAGCCGTTGCGGTATTGCTGGCTCGGCACCGCTCCGCCGAGTTCGACGCTGGCTACGCCACCTATGACGAGCATGCGGCTGAAGAGCCCGACGAGTGGGGCGACCTGGCATCATGGCAGCGGCGGGCGGGTGCGACGTGAGTTCCCTGCCGGTTCGCGGCGAAGTGTGCTGACCGCGATTGGCCGGTGAAGCGCTGGAGAGTGATCGGACGTGGTGGGGGAGCGAGGGCGCGTCCCGGGACCTGCGCAACGACACGCAGGAGTGCTGCGCCGCGTCCAAGCCGGCGAAGAGATCACCATCACTGTCAAGGGCCGGCCTGTCGCAGTGCTCAGCGCGGCTCGGCCATCGGGTCGGCGCTGGTTGACCAAAACCGAGTTCCTGCAGCGATTACCTCGTGCACAAGCCGATCCGGGTTTGCGCGACGACCTCGCGGCGCTGGCCGGTGACACCACCGACGATCTTGGGCCTCTCCGATGAGCGAGACGCCCGCAGCGGGGGTGCTCGACACGTCGGTGTTCATTGCCACCGAAACGGGCCGTCAACTCGAGGAGCGATTGATCCCCGCCGAGGTGGCCACGACTGTGGTCACCCTCGCCGAACTCACCGCCGGCGTGCTGGCCGCCGGCACGACCGATATTCGAGCGCAACGGCTCGCGACCCTTCAGCTTGTTGCCGACATGGAAACACTGCCGGTCGATGACGAAGCGGCGCGGATGTGGGCGCGGCTGCGCATCCACCTGGCCGAAACTGGCAGGCGAGTCCGGATCAACGATCTGTGGATCGTCGCCGTCGCTGCGTCACGGGCGCTGCCGGTCGTCACCCGGGACGACGACTTTGCCGCCCTCGACGGCGCGGCCGGTCTCACGATCATCAAGGTCTAGCCTCCTGGCAGTGCGGCTCGAAACGCCCACGCGCCGTGGCGGCTATGCAGTAAGAGACAGCTATGCCGTTACGAAGGCCGCTGGCCGCTTTCGTGGCGGCGGCTGTTGTCTGGGTGGTGGCTCCGGTCGCCGCGCACGCCGAGGGGCCGGCGTTCGTGACGAATCCGGCCGGTGATGTCGACACGCTCATCGGCACCGGGTCGAGCGAGACGGGCGGGGAGATCAACAACTTCCCCGGCGCCTCGGTGCCGTTCGGGATGGTGCAGTACACGCCGGATACCACCGACACCTACGCCGGCTATGACCACGACAACGAGCGCTCGACCCGGTTTTCCATGACCCACGCCTCGGTGGGCTGTAACGCCTTCGGCGACATCCCGATGCTGCCGACCACCACCCCGATCGGCGCACAGCCGTGGTGGGCCTGGGAGCGGATCGCCCACGACGACACCGAGGTCGGCATGCCGGGCTACTACACGGTGCGGTTTCCCCACACAGGGGTGAGGGCGAAGCTGACCGCGACCACCCACGCCGGCATCAGCCGGTTCACCTACCCGGATAACGGTCGGCCGGCGCTGTTGCACGTGCGGTCCGGCGGATCGCTGGCGGGCAACTCCGCGGCGAGCATCCGGATCGGCGAGGACACACCACCATCACCCGGTTTGCGACCAGCGGCGACTTTTGCGGCAAGAACAACACCTACACGGTGTATTTCGCGATGACGTTCAGCCGGCGGTTCACCTCCTCCGGCACCTGGGAGGGCAATTCGGTCTCCTCAGGCGCCCGCAGTGCGGATTCGCGGGGGAGCGGGGGATGGGTGGAGTTTCCGCCCGGCTCGGTGGTCGAGGTGCGCACCGCGTTGTCCTCCGTGAGTGTGGAGGAGGCGCGAGCCAACCTGGCCGCCGAGGGTGAAGCGAGTTTCGGCGACGTCCGCGCGGCCGAATCGAGGGAATGGAACGCGGCGTTGTCGCGCATCGCGGTGGCGGGTGCTAGTGACAACGTGAAGAGGTTCTACACCGCGCTGTATCATTCGCTGTTGCATCCCAACACGTTTAACGACGCCCACGGGCGCTATCTGGAGTTCGACGGTGTGGTGCACACCGTGGCCCGCGGGCACACCCAGTACGCGAACTTCTCCGATTGGGAAACTTACCGCTGCCTGGGCGCCCTGCAGGCGCTGCTGTTTCCGGACCGGGCCAGCGATATGGCGCAGTCGCTGGTGAACGACGCCCAGCAATGCGGATCATTGCCGCGGTGCGCTGGCGAATGCGGCGACCGGTGAGATGACCGGAGACAGCGTGGTGCCGCTCACCGTCAACCTGCACACGTTCGGGGCCAAGGACGTTGACGTCAAACGAGCTTGTATTACATGTTGAAGGCAGCGAGCGAAGGCGGTGCCGGGCGGGGTGGCCATGTGGAGCGGCCGGGGATCGCCACCTATCTGGAGCATGGGTATGCGCCGCAGACGGCGGAGTTTCGCGGCGATCACGGCACCGACGGCGCCTCGATCACGTTGGAGTGGTTGGTTGATAGCTTCGCGATCTCCCGATTCGCCGACGCGTTGGGTAAACCCGTGATTGCAGCCGAATTTCAGAGCAGGGCGCAGTGTTGGCGGAACTAGTTCAATCCGTTGACGGGATATGTCAGACCGCGCAGCGCCGAGGGGATGTTCCTGGCGTAGTCCGGATCCAGCGGGCCCACTTCGGATTTGGGGCAGGATGGATTCGAGGAGGGCAACGCCGCGCGGTACACCTGGATGGTACCGCAGAACATCGTCGGCCTGGTGCCGCCCTCGGTGGACGCGACGCGGCGGCCGAGGGACTGGACCGCTTCACCATGCAGCTCAACGCCGGCCCGGACGAGCCGTATCTGTGGCTCGGCAACGAACCGGGCCTCGCGGTGCCGTGGCTGTACAACTATCTGGCTCAACCGTGGAAGACGCAGGAGATGGTGGTCCGGGTGCGCAGCGAACAGTTCGGGCCGACACCCGTCGGCGAGCCTGGTAACGATGATCTGGTGCGCTGTCGAGTTGGTACGTCTGGGCGGCGCTCGGCCTGTACCCGATCACTCCGGCAACGCCGATTTTGGCGGTGAGCACACCGCTGTTCGATCTCGCCGAAATCGCGCTTCCCGCAGGGACATCAATCAGGATCTCCCCCCGGGTGCATCGAACGGGCTGACGTACATCGATGGACTCAGCTCGACGACATCTACGCGCTGCGCACCAGCCTGCCCGACAACACCCTGGGCCGCGATGAGCTGGTACTGCGCTACAAAGACCTCGCCGACGTCGAACGCTTCTTTCGCACCCTCAACACCGAACTCGACGTGCGGCCCATCCACCACCGGCTCGCCGACCGGGTCCGCGCCCACATGTTCTTGCACATGCTGTCCTACTACATCAGCTGGCACATGAAACAAGCCCTGGCACAAATCCTGTTCACCGACCACGACAAACCCGCCGCTGCAGCTAAACGCACCAACCCCGTCGCACCCGCCCAACGCTCCAACCAAGCCCTCAACAAAGCCGCACGTAAACGCACCGACCTCAACGAACCGGTGCACAGCTTCACCAGCCTGCTCACCGACCTAGCCACCATCTGCGCCAACACCATCCAACCCACCCACGACCTACCAGCATTCACCAAGACCACCACCCCCACCCCGCTACAACGGCGAGCCTTCGACCTCCTCGCCGTGTCCCACCGCCACGGCCTGCCGTAGTCAGTACCCCACCACAAAAACCCCAGGTCAACCGCACAAATCGTACCCAACCAGGAGGAACTTCGGCTTAGCCTTGGCGGTTCCAGTCGACGATCCTCATGCGCACATCGACACCTGCGCCGAGTTTTTGTTGAAGGCCGCGCAGAAAACCCCACTGATGCGCCACCTCGGCGGCCAGACGCCGGCACACCTGCTCCACCACATCAACCGACTGGTGCGGATAATCCAGTTCCGAATCGCGCTCCAGGGTCTCGGCGGCTGACGCCACCGGCCTGTCGTTCTCCAGCAGGATCACCGCGATCTGGCGTCGGTCTATCGCCACCACCCAGCGCATCCCCTCCGGCAACTCCGGCACGGCCGAGGCGGTTTCGCTGCTGGACGGATACGTCATCTGCTGCCGGCGCTACCGCCCTGAGCGGGCCTTTGACCGCCGCAACCATTCGTAGCCGTATCCGCCGGCTAATATCAGCGCCGCGAGCGCCAGACACACTCCGTTGACCCAACGATGCGCCGGAGTGAGGAAGAAATCGACGGTCATCCAGACTGCAGCCACCAACAATAGCCCGTACTGAACGATGCGAAGCCGACGCTGCGCATTGTCACAGCGACGGGCATACGAAATTAAGGCAAAGGCAAGGGCAATGCCCAGCACCCCGGCGGGGATTGCGAAAGCTATCGGGTGTACGTGCATCCGATCACCTGCATTGCGCTAGGTCGCCGAAGCCGTCGAGGGTAGCGCCTATGCCGAGGAGGCCCGTAGACCCAAAGATGGCGATGTCGGCTGGCCCCAAGGGGGCGGCGGCAATACCGCCAATGATTGACCCGCCCACGGCTAGCGGGCCACCTATGCCCTCAGCCACATCCTTCCCGATCTCCCAGGCCGGGCAGGGGTGCCTATCGAGGTCGGGCTGTTCGCCGACGTGCATGTTGATGGCCGACGGCGGGGTGTGCGCGGGCGGACGTTTGATGGGTTCGCCGGTTTGCGGCGGGTTGGGCGGGGGGCTTGGTTGCGGTGTGGGTCCGTCGGTTTTGAAGTGGTTGTCGACGGCTTGGATGTGTCGGTGGATGGCGCCGTCTCCGCCCAGGTCACCGGCGGCGCTGATGATGTCGGTGGCGGTCTGATACTCCTGGGTGGCGAACGCGCCCGCCTGGGCGCGCAGCTCTGTGGTGATGGCCTGCGCGGCCGACAGCCGGGCGTACCAGCCGATCGATCCGGGCGGATACATCGCGTCGGTAGCCGACCAGTCCTCCCCGACCACGAACCCGGACTGGCGGGCCTGATCCACCCCGGACAGGATGGCTTGCTGCTGCTGGTGTAGCACACTGGCCCCGTTCTCGGCGACGCCGGCGGCAGCGTCGAGCAGCCCGGCCTGCTCTTCGGCGGTGGCGAGGTGCCCGGCCATCGCCGCGCGCATCGCCTGATCACCCTCGCCTTGCCAGTCCAGGGCGTCAGCCTGGGCCTTGATCGCGCCCACCACGTCGCGGCGGCGGGTGGCCAGCTCCCGCCAATAGGCGGCGTGCTCGGTCAAATGCGACACGTCATAAGCGCGGAGCGCCGACTGGGAGGGAATCACCCGGCCTGCCGATCCGCGCCGCTGAGCGTGGTGATCACGGTTCTGACCGCGCCCGCCGCCTCCGCGTCGCCGGCCTCATATCCGCTGGCCGCCGCCCGGGTGGCGGCGGAAGTCGCGGTGATGCGGGTGTGCAGCTCGGCGGTGACGGCCGCCGCGGTGCCGCTGACCGCCCCGGCGGCCAGCATCGACAGCCAGGAAAACACCGGGGGCTCCAGCGTCGGCGGTGCGGCGTGCAGCTCGCCCAGCTGGGCATCCCACCCGGTGCCCGCTGCCCGCACCGCATCGGGAAAAACCCGAAGAACACCGCCCATGCAGGCAGTGTAACCCCCACCTCCGCATCCACGCGCACGGTTAAACCCCGCCGAGGACGGTCAGGGGAGTCGCTGCTGGTGGGTCGGGCAGCCGCAACAACGCAACCTAATGAGTTGTTGCCTCGGCATGCCCGCTGTTCGGGTTGGTCGCACACAGAACCGTTTACGGGACACTGGGCAGCGGCGGTTAGCCTTGGCGGTTCCAGTCGACGATCCTCATGCGCACATCGACACCTGCGCCGAGTTTTTGTTGAAGGCCGCGCAGAAAACCCCACTGATGCGCCACCTCGGCGGCCAGACGCCGGCACACCTGCTCCACCACATCAACCGACTGGTGCGGATAATCCAGTTCCGAATCGCGCTCCAGGGTCTCGGCGGCTGACGCCACCGGCCTGTCGTTCTCCAGCAGGATCACCGCGATCTGGCGTCGGTCTATCGCCACCACCCAGCGCATCCCCTCCGGCAACTCCGGCAGGGCTGAGGCGGTTTCACCGCTGGGCGCGTAGGTCATGTGCGCTGCCGGTGCCGTTTGCGCAATTGAACGATTGCGGCTGCGACCGACATCACCGCGATCGCGATGTTGAAATAGCGCAGTCGGTCGGTGGTGATCGCGTCAAGGGTCAGAAACCCGGCGCAGATGAACATCGCGACGGCGTAGAGCACTTGCATCCTGCGCTTGCGTTGCTCGGCACTTGAGGAGTGACGCTGAATAAGCTGCCGCAACACAAACGCGAGCAACAATCCCAGCGCCGCCGCCAACAACACCAAAGGCATCATTTGCTGCATTGATCCAGGCCGATCATGCCCTCGGTTACCATCGCGCCGCCGCCGATGATTCCGACGGTGGCGGCACCGCCGGTCACCGTTTCGCCGGGTATAGAGAGCCCGATCGTCGCCACGCCGCCGAGGATTTCCAGGAAGTCCTTAAGCTGTTCCTCGCCGCTGCACCCGGGGAACCCCGGAGGCTTTTGTGGCAGACCGGTTGGGGCTTCGTCGACGTGCATGTTGATGACCGACGGCGGGGTGTGCGCGGGCGGACGTTTGATGGGTTCGCCGGTTTGCGGCGGGTTGGGCGGGGGGCTTGGTTGCGGTGTGGGTCCGTCGGTTTTGAAGTGGTTGTCGACGGCTTGGATGTGTCGGTGGATGGCGCCGTCTCCGCCCAGGTCACCGGCGGCGCTGATGATGTCGGTGGCGGTCTGATACTCCTGGGTGGCGAACGCGCCCGCCTGGGCGCGCAGCTCTGTGGTGATGGCCTGCGCGGCCGACAGCCGGGCGTACCAGCCGATCGATCCGGGCGGATACATCGCGTCGGTAGCCGACCAGTCCTCCCCGACCACGAACCCGGACTGGCGGGCCTGATCCACCCCGGACAGGATGGCTTGCTGCTGCTGGTGTAGCACACTGGCCCCGTTCTCGGCGACGCCGGCGGCAGCGTCGAGCAGCCCGGCCTGCTCTTCGGCGGTGGCGAGGTGCCCGGCCATCGCCGCGCGCATCGCCTGATCACCCTCGCCTTGCCAGTCCAGGGCGTCAGCCTGGGCCTTGATCGCGCCCACCACGTCGCGGCGGCGGGTGGCCAGCTCCCGCCAATAGGCGGCGTGCTCGGTCAAATGCGACACGTCATAAGCGCGGAGCGCCGACTGGGAGGGAATCACCCGGCCTGCCGATCCGCGCCGCTGAGCGTGGTGATCACGGTTCTGACCGCGCCCGCCGCCTCCGCGTCGCCGGCCTCATATCCGCTGGCCGCCGCCCGGGTGGCGGCGGAAGTCGCGCCCATGCAGGCAGTGTAACCCCCACCTCCGCATCCACGCGCACGGTTAAACCCCGCCGAGGACGGTCAGGGGAGTCGCTGCTGGTGGGTCGGGCAGCCGCAACAACGCAACCTAATGAGTTGTTGCCTCGGCATGCCCGCTGTTCGGGTTGGTCGCACACAGAACCGTTTACGGGACACTGGGCAGCGGCGGTTAGCCTTGGCGGTTCCAGTCGACGATCCTCATGCGCACATCGACACCTGCGCCGAGTTTTTGTTGAAGGCCGCGCAGAAAACCCCACTGATGCGCCACCTCGGCGGCCAGACGCCGGCACACCTGCTCCACCACATCAACCGACTGGTGCGGATAATCCAGTTCCGAATCGCGCTCCAGGGTCTCGGCGGCTGACGCCACCGGCCTGTCGTTCTCCAGCAGGATCACCGCGATCTGGCGTCGGTCTATCGCCACCACCCAGCGCATCCCCTCCGGCAACTCCGGCAGGGCTGAGGCGGTTTCACCGCTGGGCGCGTAGGTCATGTGCGCTGCCGGTGCCGTTTGCGGCGAGTTCTGATCCAATCGAAGGCCACACCTGCGACCGTGATCGCCACGACCGCGATGTTGAAGTAGCGGTGCTCCGGGTAGCGGATGGCGCTGAGTATCAGCAGCGCTGCCCCTACGGCCAGAAAGCTGCCCCTACGGCCAGAAAGCAGTATTGGACGCGCGCGCCCTGCGCGTCGCCTGTTCTGGACTGTCCGCGCCTTGCCGCGCCTTCACGGTCGCGGTGCGCCCGATGACCAGACCGGCGACTAAGGCTGCCAGCCCGACGATGCCGTCCCAAAGAAGCACCGCCCAATAGCCCAGCGGTAGATGCCTCCAGGCTGGGCGCCACTGCGGGGCCTGACACTGCTGCCAGCGACCCCCCGGCCAGAATTTGCAGGGGATGCTGCAAAATCTCGTCGCCGGGGCATACCGGGGCACCCGTGATGGAGGTGGGACGGCCTGGGGCTTCGCTGGCGTGCATGTTGATGACCGACGGCGGGATGTGCGTGGTCGGCGTAGGTCATGGCTTGCCCGCGTTGCCCGGCTGTGGTTCATCAGAGGGCACCCATGGCGGTCGGCGAGGCCAGTCCGGGTCACCTCGGTGGCGGTACAGCTTCACCCATTCGACGATCACCATCGTGAAGATGAAGACCGCGCCAATGATGAATATCGCTCCGCCGGCATTGATGAACTCGTACAGTGCAACGATGGCGATGAGAAGAGCTACGGAACCGAGAACAATCGTTCCCCGTCTGGTGTAGGGCCAGCGCAATGCCGACCGCCACGCGCGCCTCGGTTGGTTGGCCGTTTCACCGTTGGGCGCGTAGGTCACGTGCGATGCCGTCTGAGTTCCGTTATCCCTACGACCAGGCCCCATATCCCTATACCGAATATGGGGAGGGCGACAAGCAGATAGAAGATATCCGCCGACCGCGAAAAGAACCACAGCTCAACGGCAGCCAGCCCGATGGGGAACAGGCTCAGCGCGATGGTCGAGCGCGGATAGCTCGTGGTTGTCGGTGCCCGCATGCGGTTTCGCCGCACAATGGCTGCGATGCCCGCAGCAAGGGCGCCTAGCACGCCGACCGGCATCACGAGGCGCAGGCCGGGGTCTGTCGTCCGGAAGAATTCCCAAGTAAACAGACCGGCACCGGCAAAACACCCTAGGCCCCAGACGACTCCGAACCGCGGGTCTGCAGCGGTCGATGGTGTTGTTTTCATCAGCCGTTGCCGTTCAGCATGTTGTCGAGCCAGATGCCGCCGAGGTACATCCCCCCACCGAGGAGCGCCCCGCCCACACAGCCACCGGGGATGGTGACCGTCTCGGCGATGGGAATGGGCGCTCCTACGAATCCGCCGTCCACCGCGCCTGTACCGCAACCCGTACCCACAGCCGAGAGTAACCCACCTGGCGTTGGGTTCACCTCTGGCGGCCCGTCTGGAACGGGTACAGGCGGTGGGGATGGCCCCGTCTGGGGCGGCCGCGGCGCCGGGCTTGCTGGCATGGGAATCGGCGAGTTCGGAGGTGCGGCCGGTGGCGCTGTAATCGCCTGCTCCAATTGTTCGACTGGGTTCGGCTGCGGGGGTGACGCAGGTCCGTCTGACTTAAATCCGTGACCCACGGCTTGGATGTGTCGGTGGATGGCGCCGTCTCCGCCCAGGTCACCGGCGGCGCTGATGATGTCGGTGGCGGTCTGATACTCCTGGGTGGCGAACGCGCCCGCCTGGGCGCGCAGCTCTGTGGTGATGGCCTGCGCGGCCGACAGCCGGGCGTACCAGCCGATCGATCCGGGCGGATACATCGCGTCGGTAGCCGACCAGTCCTCCCCGACCACGAACCCGGACTGGCGGGCCTGATCCACCCCGGACAGGATGGCTTGCTGCTGCTGGTGTAGCACACTGGCCCCGTTCTCGGCGACGCCGGCGGCAGCGTCGAGCAGCCCGGCCTGCTCTTCGGCGGTGGCGAGGTGCCCGGCCATCGCCGCGCGCATCGCCTGATCACCCTCGCCTTGCCAGTCCAGGGCGTCAGCCTGGGCCTTGATCGCGCCCACCACGTCGCGGCGGCGGGTGGCCAGCTCCCGCCAATAGGCGGCGTGCTCGGTCAAATGCGACACGTCATAAGCGCGGAGCGCCGACTGGGAGGGAATCACCCGGCCTGCCGATCCGCGCCGCTGAGCGTGGTGATCACGGTTCTGACCGCGCCCGCCGCCTCCGCGTCGCCGGCCTCATATCCGCTGGCCGCCGCCCGGGTGGCGGCGGAAGTCGCGCCCATGCAGGCAGTGTAACCCCCACCTCCGCATCCACGCGCACGGTTAAACCC
>NZ_JASBVP010000018.1 GCF_029961025.1 Mycobacterium sp. | reverse complement strand
GTCGCGCCGCGGGCTTCTTTGCGGATGTCGTCGACGAGGCTGGGCAGGAGCCGGGGGCCGATGCCGGTGCGGGAGTCCCAGCGTTGGAGCGCGGCGATCAGGGTGGGCTCGTCCACTTCGGACAGCAGCGCGGCCACTTCGATGGCGAGGGCGGTGCGGGTGGCGCTGGTGAGTCCGCGGCCGAGGGTGCGGTCGACGAGGCGGATGGCTCGGGTGCTGTGTGGGCCGCTGACGCCGTGTCGCGCGCGCGCGTTACGTACAGGCTGCCTAGTGGATAAGTACTTATATTCTTCTTCTTTCTCTTTCTCTGTTATCTCTGAGTTATAAGTCGAGTTATAACTCGAGTTATCGTGTTGTTGATCTTGGTTGGGGGGTGTCTCCTCGCAGTAAGGGCACCCTTCTTTGACCACCCCACGGGCCGCGTGCCAGCGGTTATGCATCCCAAGAGAGCCACCCTTGGCGTGCCCGCCCGACGCCTTCCGACGCTCTTCCGAGGACTGCTGATAGTCCAAATAGTCGTGAACCATAAGCACGCTATGTACCTCGTCGACGAGCTCGCCATTTATCAATTCGTTACGAACCTTGGGGGGCAGCTTCCGCCATCGCGCCGGCGTGATCTCACCGTCGGTGTCGTGCTTCCAGCACCACGCCCACAGGCGGATGAGCTCGCGGAACGCCCGGTCGGACAACGCCTCGATCTTGGGGTGATCAGGCATGTCCACGTCCACTTTGAAGTACAGGCGTCGGGACATCAGGCTGCGGCCTCTTTCCGTGCGCGGTGCGGCGCGAGTCCGAGCCGAGCCCGGATACGCGCGGTGGTGTACAGGGTCATGGAGGTATGCGTGGCGATCTCGACGTCGGTCCAGCCCTTGAGCCATAGGTCGTAGACCAGGTGCTCGCGTGCCGCGGTGTCGAGCGTCTCGGCGGGCAGCTCGCCGCGGTAGCAGGCGTTGTAGACCTTTTGGGCTGGCAGTGGCCGGCCGCTGGGTGGCTCGGCTGCGTGCAGGTGGATCGCCACGGTCACCTCCTTGCGATCGGTGTGGATGCCGGGCCGCCGCGGGGGTCGGGTCACCCGCGGCGGCCCGGCGGTCAGGTGGTGGATGGTGTCGCCCGGTCGAGCCCGGGCAGCTCGGCGAGCGCGCCCCCGCCGGGTCTACAACAGTCGAGCGCGGCGGTAACGGTTTGCTCCTGCTCGGTTGCGGGCCTCGGCGGCGCGGACGGCGCCGCGGATCTCTGCGGCCGAGCGGGCTGGTGTGCAGGCGCAGCGGATGCCGCCGTGGTCGACGGGCGCGAGCTGGCCGCACATGGCGCACGGCGCGGTGCTCATTTCGTACCTCCGATGAATCCGCGCTGGTAGGCGAGGGCGACGGCGTTAGCCCGGTCGCGGGCGCCGAGCTTGCGGAACAACCGTTTGACGTGGGACTTCGTGGTGTTGACGGATAGTCCGAGGGCTTCTGCGATCTCGACGTCGCCCAGCCCGGCCGCGATGAACCCGAGGACCTGAGCCTCCCGTTCTGACAGATCGCGCGTGCCCGGTGCCGCGGTGCGGATTTGGCGCGGCCGCACCTCGTAGCGGGTCGTCTGGGTGGGTGAGCCGGTGATGGCGACCAGGATTAGTCCAGCGTTGTACAGGACCCTGTTGACCCGTTCCCACAGGTCCTCGGGGACGGTGACAGGACGGGGCGGAGCGGGCGTGTCAGTCATCGATAGTCCTTTGTGGATAGTGCGCGGTGTGCGCGTGCGAGTTGGGGGAACTGGTGGCCAGCGCGGCTCGACCGGCGGCACGCTCCCGGGCCCGCTGCAGCAGCTTGAGCATGTGCTGCGTGTCGGTGTAGCCGAGCCGTTTGGCGATCTTGCGGTCGGACATGCCGTAGCCGGCCAGGTGCTCGTACTCCTCAAGCAGAGCGTGGTCGTCGAGCCTTGGCGGGTTGGGCTGGTATGTGGCGCTCACGCGTCCTCCCTGTCGTCGAGGATGGCGGCGTATTCGTCCGTCAGCCACGTCTCGCGCGGGGCACTGCGCCGTAGCTTGCCGCAGTAGCAGCATCCATTGTGGTCTCTGTCGGACCAGCATGTGGGGGTGATCGGCGACCACGGGTTGCGGCGACGAAATTCGCCGCTGTCGAGCACCCAGGACACGAGGTCGGCCCAGCACTGGCCGGGCAACCGGTCGAGCAGGTAAGCGATACGCCAGCGAATCCACTTCCTCACTGCCACACCCCCAGTCCGTGTAGGACGGTGGCGAGGATGGCGACGCCGAGCATGGCGCCGATCGCGAACAGCGAGAGATAGACGCCCGCGGCGACGACCCAGTCGGCGGCGAGGTCGAGCCAATCGCCGATGCGGGTCAAACGCTGGTGGCGGGTGTCGGCGATACGAACGGTCATCACTGATCACCGCTTTCCTTGGGCACGAAGACGAGCTTCTTCGTGGTGCTGGTCTTGGTGGGCGGCTCGGCACCGGTCTTGCGGTACTCGGCCTTCACGGCGGCCGTGTCGAGCCGCTCGGACGTGGTGATCTGCCACTGCAGGTTTTTGTCGTAGCCGACGTCGACCGGGTCGGACTTGCCGATGTCGTTGGGGCGCAACGCGTCCAGCGCGCCGATGGCTTCTTTCTCGCGCTCTTCGGCGTCCTTTTTGTCGCGGCGGGCCTGGTCGAGCTTGCGCGCCCATTCGGCCGCGTCCGGGTTCTCGACGTACAGCACCGACCGCGGGTCGCGATCGGGAACCGCACCGTCCCAACAGGTCTCGTAGAACGGGCAGTTGGCGCAGAATGGGCCGGTCGGGTCGTAGTCCCGGTTGAGCATCTCGACAGGCGTTTCGCGCACGTTCTTCAACCACGCCAACGCTTCCCGCACGTGCGCCACGTCGGGTCGCCCGGTCCATCGCCATAATTCGCCGGTGTCGCGGGCGATGTAGTCGATGACGATCCGGCGCACCGGCGTACCTGTGCGGTTGAGGGACGCGGCGTATCCGTTGACCTGCCACAGGTGCGAGCGCGTCGGACCGTCCACTTTGATCTTTTCCAGCCACCGGGATGTCGTGGTCTTGACGTCCACCAGCGTCTGTGTTGCAGCCTCGTACCGGTCTATGTGCCCCGGAATCCCGGCAAACGACACGGGATGCTCGACCAGATCGCCGGGCTGCGCGGTCTCGTTGAGCTGGGCCTGTATCGCCGCGTGGATCGCCGTGCCGAGCACGGCCTGAATGGAGCCGCCCGGATTCGTCGGTGTCGTGCCGGCGAGCCTGTAGCCCGCGCGGCGGCGACAACCGCCAACCTCGGACCAGCCCAGCTCGCGCTGCTGCGAGCGCGGCCGGGTCCGGTCCCATTCGAGCAGCAAATCGGCGGTGGTGTGTTCCCTCTCGGTCATTCGTCGTCACCGCCCGCGAACAGGTCCGGGTCGTCGTCGCGGAGCGGGCTCGCCTCGACGGTGTGTTCACGCTCCAGCTCGGCCAGCTCGGCGACCATCTCGGCGTCCGGCTCGGCCAGGTTCTCCGGCTCGGGTTCCGGGTCCGGGTGCGGCTCCGGCTCGGCGGCCGCGGTCTGGTCCATCCGCTCGGCGGCAACCTGGGCGAGCGTCGGCCGCTCGGTGACCGGTTCGGGTTCCTCGTTGCCGAACCCGAGTGCGACCTCGGGGCAGATCACCGTGGCGCAGTTCGACACCGCGCGCCACAGCAGCATTCGTTTCGGGTGCTGCTGGTAGGTGTCTTTCCGGGCGAGCTTCGCCTTCTCGGCGTCGGCCCACGTGAAGGTCTCGGTGTGCTCCTCGCCGGTGTCGCCCCGGGTGATCGTGACCGTGCACGACGTGTCGGTGTGGTCCGAGACCTTGACGCGGTGCCCGGCCTCGCGGACCTTGGACAGCCACAGCTGCCCGGACATCTGCGGGCGGCCGTTGACGACGTAGATGGACTGGATGGCCTGCATCGGCGTCAGGCCGAGTTGCTGGCCGTACAGGATGATGGTGAGCACGTTCGCGGGCTTGCCGTACAGGTCTTTCGGCAGCAGGTTGGACTGGGCGAGTGCCTGCGCGTACCGGTACGCCTGGTCAAGGTCATTCAGCGGGCCGACGAGCGGCACCGTGACCTTGCCCTGCTCGGCCGGGCGGGCGATTCCCTTGGTGGGCTCAGTCATGCCGTCACCGCCTCGGGCTCGCGCACGCAGTGGGCGAGCTGGTCGAGCATCAAATCGCCGACGATCGCCATGTCATGCAGGGCCTCGGTTTCCGGGCCGTTGGTGAGCGCGACGAACGTGACCCGCAGGCCGCCGATCTTGCCGCGCACGGTGAGGCGGTAGTACTTGGGCTCAGGCTTTTCGTTCACATTGGACTCAGGCTTCACGTTCACGGTGGGGACATCGAGCGCCAGCGCCCAACGGAGCACCATTGCCACGACACTGTGGGTACTGGCGTCATAGCCGTGGACATGGGCTTCTCCGTCGAGCGGACGGATGCTGGTGATGTCGTCGTCGAGGTGGTGCAGCTCGGCAAAATCGGCGACCATGCGCAGGATGTCAGCGGGCGCATAGAAACTGGTCATTGTGGGGTTACTCCAATTTGGACGATGATGGGCTGGCGAGAGTTGGGGTTTTGCTCGATCAACGCCTGCCGGGCGGCGCGCGGTGCGCACACGCGGCAAACCTCCGCGTACCGCAACGGCTCGTACGGGTCGTCCGGCGCCGGATCGCCGTACACAGCCACCTCGGCCGGCCGGGCCGGGTCGACCATGCACCAGTCGCACACGCTCGTCGGCTCGCGCTCGACCAGGCGCACATCCACACCAGCCTGGGTGGGCGTGTCGGCGAGGGTGATCAGCTCGGCGACGCCAACCATGACGTCGGTGTCGCCGTCGAGCAGCCTGCGCTCGTCGCGGATGCGGGCGATCAGCTCGGGGGCGGGTATGCCGGTGCGGTGTGCGCTCATGACTCCTCCGCCTCCCGCTGCTCCTGCAGGTCCCGCTGCGCCTGCTCGGCGAGCCGGGCTAGGTCCTGCTCGGTCGGCTCGACCACTGGCGGCCAGCCGTGCGCCTCGTTCATCACGACCACGACCCGCCGCAGCGGTTGTGGTGGTGTACTGTCTTTCTCTGCCACCTGGTGCTCCAATCACTCGGTGGTCCAGCCCGCCCCGCGCTGGCACACGGGGCGGGCGCTTCCTTGGGGAGTCCCCGGCCGTCCCCCGACGGCCGGAGGTCTATGCGGTGAGATCCGCGAGGGCCTCGTCGAGCGCCCACTCCGGATAGATGTTGATCAGGCCAAACGTCGCGTCCTTCCTCTTACGCGGCTCCTGACCTTGCGCGCGCATCACGTCAGTAGCCCGGCGGCCGAGCCTCACCAGAAACGATCGATCCGTCGGCAACCCGCGCAGCCGCGCGTAGCCCAGCGCTGCGTACTCGTCGTAGGCGCCCTCGACCGAGGCGACACGGGCGTCGATCTGGCGGATCTGCTCGGCCTGCCGCTGCTGCTCGACCTCGATCCGGCCGACGCGGCGGATCGTGTCGATCTGCTGACGGGCCCACTCCGGTAGCTCATCCAGCTCGGACTCGATCACCTCGGCCTGGCGGGTGCGCTCCGCGAAATATGACTGCGCCGCGGCCACCTCGGGCTTGTTCGGGTCCCCGTTCATCGCGACGAGGTAGGCGGCATAGCGAGACAGCTCGTAGTCCTCGCGCGGGCGGCCACCAGTCTTTTTCACAGATCGGCGAAAATGCTGGTCAACGGCGATCCCGGTGTTGCTCGCCGACTGGATCGCACGCTGCAGTGGGTTGCTGAAGCGCTCCCAGGTTCCGTACGCCATGAGGCTCTGCAACTGACGGGCGGACCAGAACTCCGAGCCGTCCGGCCGGGTCTGCTTGATGCGGTCGAACGGTGACCGGCCATCAGTCACGGTCAAAGTCGACATATCACTCCTATCGATCAAGGGGGATCAAGCGGCGCGGGTCTTCTTGCGAGCGCGCGCTTTGACGGACTTCATGGCCAGAGCCGTGAAATAGGCTTTTCGGGCGTGCTCGGCGCGAATCGCGCGCTCGTGCGGATCGAGCACGCCGTCCGGGTCGACCTGGCGCTCCCAGCGGTCGTTGAATGCCGCGCGGGCCGGAGCGGTCGCTGCGGCGCGGTCCTCACATCGGGACCACCGGACGTGCGCGGCGATCCGGGCCCGCAGCACCCGCTGCTGGGGTGTCAAGCCGCTAGCCGAGAGTGCCGTGGCCGTCGCAGTTCGGGCACGGCCGGTCGCCTTGGCGTCGGTCGTTGGGGTCGACGGGGACGGTGCCGCTTCCTCCGCACATACCGCACGTGTAGCGCCGGGGCGGCCGTGGGCCCGGCTTGCCTTTGCCAGCGAGTTCGAGCATTCAGGCCGCCTCATCGCACCCCGCCAGGAGTGACTCGGGCTTGACCCGAAGGACACGGCACAAAGCTTTGAAGTGCGTGCCAGTGGGCTGTTTCGGTGAGCGCTCGGACTCCCAGTGGCACACCGCGGAACGATCCACCCCGATGCGCTTCGCGACCTGGCCTTGGGTATATCCGGCCAGCTCTCGCGTCCGGCGGATGGCCGCCTTGTTGACTCTGACTGATCTCACAGGAGTCACGTTAGGTCAAATCTGGTTCGATGTCTAGCCCGAATAGTCGACATACCTGCCAGTTAACGTGACATTTTGTGACTGTGTAACGCTCAGACCAGCGAAAACGACGTTTCTGTGTGGGTTACGCCTACTAGACAAGTCACGTTTGGTCACGACATGATGCCGGTATGGCCTTGGACTACGAGCCCGGCACGCTCGGCTGGTGGATGGACGATCGTCGCGCCGAGTTCGACCTCACCTGGGATCAGGTCGCTGCCCGCGCTGGGGTTTCCAAGGAGACGCTCTTCCGAGCAGCCCATGGACGCCCTTTGCGCACCCGCACCAAGAAGGCCATCGAGCGGGCGCTGCACTGGGCGAGTGGCAGCATCGATCACATCCAGGCCGGCGGCGAGCCGGTAGATGACAGCGAGCCTGAGGCACGGTCGGACGACGAGCTGGCCGAGCTCGCCGAGCTGCGCCGGATAGCTGAGGACGTGAAGGCTAGGGCGCAGGAGTCACTGGCCGTAGCCCGCAGTCTGCTCGACCGGATCGATCGGCTAGCCCGATAGAGTGAATGCTGTAATCCGAATTAACTTTCGCAATTACATGATCGATAACCGGGAGTAGTGCCCTAATCCGATTGGGGCAAATGACACTTTCGGAAGTCGCTCATGTCTTACGACCATGTCCGTTGGCTCCAGCGTGAGCTGCGCTGGACGATCGATCGTCTGGAGACCGACCTACAGCACCTCGACGACATCCTCGCCGAAATCGCCAAAACCGAGCGCGACGCTGATCCCGCACGTCGCCGACTCCACCTCATCCGCGGTGGAGCGATCCTCAGCGAGGGCGTCGCCGAAACCCTCCGCTGGGTGCGAAAACATCCCATGGCCACCGCCGTGATCGCACTGGCCAGCGCTGCCGCAGTCCTCGGCACCACCACCGCCGTCACGTCTCCGCTGGATGCGCCTGCGCCGATAGTCGCCCTGCCGGCACCCACGCTGGCACCCCCGACCACCATGCCCGCGGTCACGACACCACCGCCCACCAGTGCACAGCCTGGGGCACACGAGCCGACCACCACCGCGCAGCCCGACCGCGCCCGCGTCGTGATGGCGCTCCAACCCATGCCGGCACGGCGCAGAGACAACGATGACCGCCGAGCACACCACTCGTCCGCGGCGAAATCGCCGGTGGCACCGAGCATCACGTCGCAGGCGGCGCCCCCCGAGACGTCACCAGCGGCACCGCCGCCATCCCGGCCCGGCGCGGACACACCACCCGACGGCGGGCACGGCCAGGGTCACGAGCCCGACGAGTGCGGTGGTCTGCACCTAGTGCTCTCGCCACTCGTCGATCTCTGCCTGCTCGACTAGAAGCGGTCGCCCAACGCGGCCCGACGATGCGCGTTGCGGGCGCGCTCGTCGGCCGCCGAGGCACCATAGCGACCGAGCATTTCCCGTGAGCGCCACCCAAACAGCCTCATCGCGTCCTGTTCCTGACCGCCGGCGGCGAGCCACTCGTGCGCGGCGGTATGCCGGAATTTATGCGGATGGACATGGGGCACGCCCGCCTCCTCGGCGCGGCGCTTGAGCAGATGCCGGATACCCCACTCGGTCAGAGGGCCCTTGCGCCCGATCCATACGGCGTCGGTGCGGCTGGCCGCGGGATGCCGAGCACGAGCGCGGAGATACCGGCGTAGCGCCTCGCCGGTCCTCATACCGAACGGGATCGCGCGCGGGCGCCGGCCCTTGCCTATCACGTGGATGACGTCCGCGTCGAAGTCGAGGTCGCTCGGCCGGTCTTCGGCCTTGTTTTCGAGCCGAAGCGGCGCGATCTCGCCGCACCGGGCGCCGGTATCCGCAAACAGGCGGATGAGTGCCGTGTCCCGCAGATTCTCGAACGATTTGCCTTTGCAAACTTCTAGTAGCTTGCGCAGCTGCTCGAGGGTCAGCACATCGACCGGCTTTTCCGGGACAGCTGGCGGCGACATCTTGGCAAACGGTGACGATTCGATCTCGCCTTCGACTTCGTCGAGCCAGCGGAACAACTGCTGCAGCGACCGATACTGCTTGGCGACCTCAGCCGCGGACAGCTTTCTGCCGGTGCGCTTGTTCGGCCGCTCCTGCAGATGCACGAGATAGTGCTCGACGTGCTCGCGAGAGATCGCACTCGCCGACGTCGGCATACCGCGCTCGACCAAGAACCCGACAAACTGGTCAGCCACGCGCAAATAGGACGCAATCGTGCTCGGCGCTTTGTTTGTGGCGCGCAGGTGTCGCTGCCAGTCAGGGAGGAGCTCGCGCAGATCATCTAGCGCGACGGGCTCGGACCTGGTTTTCATGACCGAGCAGTCTACGCCCAAATTGGCTGGAGTTATCCCTTGCCTTTCGAGCGCTGTGCCCTGTAGAGTCTCGGCGAAACCCCAGGTGGTGGGCCGGGCGGGGCTCGAACCCGCGGCCAAGGGATTATGAGTCCGTAAGGCTTTAGCGCTGTGCTGACCTGCGTAAACGCATGTCGTCGGCGAGCGTAAGGGCTCCAGTCCCTTGGCCTTGACCACCACCTGGAACCGACCACTTTGGACGATTCCAGGAGCCAGACATGGCCACGATATCCGCCCGGCCACCCGCGGTCGAGCGCACCATCACCGTCACGGCGTGCGAAGGCCGGCACAGGGCCGCGACCACGGGCCTGTCGTCGTGGTGCGCGGCATCGATCGCTGTCGTCTACCTCGCTGTGCGTGCGCTCGGCGTGCTGATGTGGTGGGCATTTACGGCGGCGAACGGTCGCGTCAACCCGCGCCCGTGGGACGCCGACTGGTATCTGAAGATCGCCGAGTTGGGCTACCGCGGCGCCGCGGTCGGCATGGTCGACGCGCACGGCGTAGCAAGCCCAGACGGCGCGATGGCGTTTTTCCCCGGCTACCCGCTGGCTGTTCGCGGGGTCGCCGCCCTGACCGGTGGGGACTACCTCGCCGCCGGCATCGCGGTCTCCACCCTCGCCGGAGTGATCGGCGCCTACGGCATCGCGCGACTCACGCGCCGACTCGGCGGCGGCCGCCGAGCCGAGATCCTCGCGGTCGTGCTCGTCAGCTCGGCACCCATGAGCGTCGTCTACTCGATGGCCTACCCCGAGGCACTCCTCGTCGCGCTATCCGCATGGGCGCTCGTCGCCGTGCTTGAGCGGCGGTGGTGGCTCGCCGCGGGGTGCACGGCCGCGGCCGGGGCTACCTCGCCCATGGCAGCCCCGCTCATCCTCACCGTGATGGTCGCCGCGTTCTGGCACCTGTACCGGCGGACCGATCGCCAGCTCGGGGCGGCGGTCGCGCCGATCGTGGCGCCGCTGGGGATGCTCGGCTATCTGCTGTGGGTGCACGAGACCAGCACGGTGCCGGGCGGATACTTCGAGATCACCCGGCGCGGCTGGGGCAACAGCATCGACTTCGGCGCCACGACCTTGCGGTGGGTCGTCGATGCGCTCGTCGCGGGGCGTGACGCGTACGTCGTGCTCACCGCGGCAGCGATCGTCGCCGCAGTGGTCGCGACAGCGGTCGTGCGCATGGCGTGGCCGGTGTGGCTGTACACGGCTGCGACGGTCGCCCTGATCGTCGTTCACTCCGGTCTCGTGCAGGACAGGGTGCGGCTGCTGCTCTCGGCGTTCCCGCTGTTGATCCTCGCGGCGATCCGCCTTGGACGCGTGCGGACACGTACCGCTGTGCTCGTCGCCGGCGCCATCGCGCTCGCCGGGCTGTGGTTCGGGGCCTACTCGGTCTCGGTCTGGCCCTACGCGATCTGACCGTGACCCCGCCAGCCGTCCGCGCCCTGATCAGCATCCTCGTCGCCATAGCCGCGGTCGTGCTGATTACCATCGCCGCCGGACTCACTCCCGACGTCCCACCGGCCTGCCACATCCCAGGCCACACCTACACCACCGTCTACGAATGCGAGGAGCAATGAAGCGTCGCCCGCTGCGCTGGCGTGTCCTCGACGCAGCCGACCGCGTCCGCGACGGCATCGGGTGCGCGGCCGCTACCGCGGTGACCGCCATCATCATCGGCGCCACCGCGCTCCCGCGCCGGCGCAAGCCCGGCCCAGAGCAGTGGCTCGCCAGCCGGCGCGCCGCACACCACCCACTCACCAATCCGAAGGGGACCCAGAAATGACTTTTCCGCCGTATCCCGAGCACGCCGCGGCCCCGGAGCCGAGGTGCTCCGGGGCCGTGTTGTGTTGCTGCCGTGTCAGGCGCTGCACAATTCGAACTCGCGCGGCTCCTCGATCACGTCGTCTTCGTGATCGACCAATCGGGCCGTGATGTTCTTCTCGTCGTCTGACAGATATAGGCTGAGGGCTTCCTGAAGGCTCTCCCACAGTTCGTCCAGGTTAATCCCGGACGCGAAGCATCCGGGCAGCTCGGCGACCTCGGCCCACAAGCCGTCTTGGTCAGGGTGAATACGGACTGTATAGGTGGCGTGTTCCCGATCGTTCATGTCATCCTCCAGACAGTCCAGCTTGTTTCAGTATGGCTCGTGTTAACCCGATCGGGTAGTCACGGCCCTTGTGATGCGGAAGCGTTACTGGCCGGCAACCTGGCTTGGTCATCTTCACCGCATGATTCCCGCCCCGCGTCTTGAGCCATCCGTGCTCTTCGAGGAGCCTGATGGCAGACCGCTGGTCGAGAACACGAGTTAGCTCATCATCGGCCCGTGGTGCCCGTGACATAAGGCTCCATTCGAGTGGCGTCTTCGCGATCCTCGGCGTCGTCCTTATCGCTCGACTGGGTGACCCGTTACATAGACCGGCCCCGGAGCCGAGGTGCTCCGGGGCCGTCGCATGAGCAGCTATCGACGTCGTCGGTATTCCTCGGCAACCCGGCGCAGAATGTCGACCGCCTTTTCGCCCTCGTCTGCTGCTTTCCAGAGCCGGTCTGTCATGCGGTGATAGACGGATACTTGCTCCGGGTCGTCGATCTCCAGCTCGCTGGTGACGGTCTCGATTGCAACCTGGTCATCAACGATCCAGTAGCCATGCGGCACGACGTAGGGCAGCGTGCGGAACAACGGCAGAATGCCGAACCGGACGTGCGGCATTCCGACCATGGAGATCAGCCGGTCGAGCTGGACGATCATTTCGTCCGGCGGGGCGATTGGGTGGGCGAGTGCCGCTTCGGCGACCAGGATTTCGATGGTCTTGCCGCCCTGGTAGAGGATCTGCTGGCGTGCCATGCGGGCAGCGACTGCTTGATCAGCGTCCTGCGGAATCCCGAGCAGATCAGCTGCTCGGATGAAGATTCGGCGCGCATAGGGCGGTGTCTGGGTCAGACCGGGTACGGCGGCGATGTCTACCGCGCGGATCACCTTGGCGTTCTGTTGCCGCTGGTTAAGCTCGACCTGTTTCTGCCGGTGCCCTGAGCGCAGTTGCCGCCGCCACTCCACCTGTTGAAGGCGCAGTTGCTCCAGTTCGGCAAGCAGATCACCCGCCGCTTCCGGCGCGTCAAGCGCATCGCACCACGCGATCACGTCGGTGTCGTCGGGTGTCTGCTTGCCGGTCTCGATCTTGGAGACCCGCGACTGTGGCCAGTCCAGGCGCTTGGCCATCTCGCGGCCGGACAGCACACCGTGCTCCTCGCGCAGCGCTCGTAGCCGGGTGCCGAAGGCTTCACGCCTCGCCTGGAAGTCGGTCACGATCTCCTCAACGGTGTGTGGCGTACTCCTGGTATGGGTGCGAATGATCCCATGCCAACTGCCGCCACCGTTGATATGGCTCGACGGACTCACCGGTCAGGATCTCGACCCGTTCCAGCCCATCGGCCCCGAAGTACATCCGTGCCACGATTGCGTCGTCGAACAGCCAGAAGTCGTGATCAGGTAGCCCGAGTGTCGCGGCCTCGTCTGGCCAGATAACACGGATGTCCTCTCCAGCCGGGATGTTGCCGCGCTCGGCAAGGTCCATCTCGAACCGTAGGTAGTCGGTCAGCGGGACGGTCATCCGCCGTACCCGCTGCCAACACTTCCCGGATCGGGTGGACTCCGACACCAGGCGCAGGAAGTCCTCACGCCACGCGTCGTCTGGTGGCTCGCCAGCCAGATACCGGCGCAGCGGCTCGCGCTCCTCGGGCTCGTGATAGATGCCTTGGCATTCCCATCGCCAGGCTGACTGTTGGAACTCGCGGAACAGCCGCTGGAACTCAGGCAGTTCCGTAGCGGCCATCAGTTCGGCTCCGGGAAAAACTTGACCAGCTCTTTCGGGATCTCGACAACAGTCTCGTGTGATGGGATGCCGTTGCCGTGTTTGCCCAGTTCGGCCAGCGCTTCTCTGTCAGTCACGATCGAGCCCTGAACGAGGTAGGTGCCTCGGTCGGTGGCGTAGACGGTTGGGCAGCCCGTGTTGCCGGACGTGGTGCCCAGAAACGTCACCTGCATGGAGTCCTCCTGTCTGGTGCGAATTTCTCACGCGAGCCGATCCTGTCGCAACCCACCGTGGACCTCTTGCGCCATTCGTGTGAATCACGAACGAAATTTCTCTTGTGATTCTTGCGTGATTCACAAGATGGCGGGATGCTCTGCGCGTGAGCTTGGAGGACTGCCGCCACGCCGAGCCGGTTGGCATGGGAGGCCACCTGTGACCGTCGCCGAATCGATCGCCATCTTCCCTGAGCTGCAGCGGCTGGTCGACCTGCGCGAAGCGGGATGGCAGTTCTTCCCCCATACCCGAGACGGCCAACTGGTCCAGATCGACGGCGTGCGGACCTGGCCCGGCGGCCACGCTGACGCGATCCGGGTCCGCTACACCACCGACGCGGCCGCCCTGAGGACCGACCCCTTCGGTGGTGTGGTGTGGCAGCTCGACGGAACCCTCGTCGAGGTCGTCGACGGGCTGCTCGGCCTGCCCGCACCCGATGCTCCCGGTGCCCCGCGACTGGTCAAGACCACCACATCGTGGCTGTGGACACCCGGGAGCGCGCGGTGAGCTGGAACATCAGCTGGGACGGCCGAATCACGCCCCTGGACAACGGCCCTCGCCGCCCGTGGTGGTTGAAAGACGAGCCCAAGGATGACACCAGTGGAATTCGAACGAGTCTCCGGAACGCTTCCGATACGGAGCCCGGCACCGGTTCCGCCGCCACGGCCGACGACGGCACGGCCACTGGACGCCAGTGAGCGAGTGGAGCTGGCGCGGCGGGTGCTCGCGGGCCTACGAAACCTCCCCCCGCGCTCCCGCGACCCTCGACGCGGTCGAGCATAGGGCACCCAGTCTCCGCGCGGCGTGAGTCCGTGATGACCAGCTCACGCCGGGCGGTGGTCCTCGCGACAAGGCGTCGAGGACCCGGGCGCACAGAGGGAAGTGCGCCCAGCCCGGCCGGCGCGCCATCAATTCCGTCCGGTCTCGCCGGCCGGGTTTCCATCTACCTGAAAGGACACAACGAATTGGGTAGCTGCAGCTGGTGCGGCGGGTCCGGAACCTGGATCGACCCCGAGACCGGCGAGAAGTGGCCGTGCATTCAGTGCCGGTATGGGCGTGACGGCAGCGACAACTTCCACGCCAGCAACGCAGACAGGACGTGATCCCGATGTTGACGGTATCTCCCCACACCCCACCGGACCCCACGCCATCGACTGATGGTGTGGCCCCCCGCACATACGGCACGATAGGAGGCATGTGGCATGGATACGTAGAGAGGCACCCCATCAGCAGCACCAGCCGGAAGGCTGCTGGCACCGAGACCCGGCGCGCGCAGCCCACTGACATCGTCCTCACCAACCCGGACGAGGTCGCCGACTGGATGCGTACGACGATCGCCAGTCTGTCTGGGCAGGCAGACCCCGCCGCCCAGCAGAAGAACGTCTTGTGTCTCCACCCTGACAACGTCCACCGTTCCACAGCTCGTAAAGGCCGGAGTGTGTACGCCAGCGTGCACGCCACCTCGAAGGAGGTGTGGGACGTAATCGCGGAGGTCGTCCCCTCATGAGAACCAAGCCCAACCCGCTCGTCCGACCAGTTCGCCCCTCTATGAGCGAGTCGGCGTGCCCAGCGAGTGCGAACGGGCACAACTTCCAGCAGAACGGCAAGGGTGAGTGGCGCTGCGTTAACTGCGGCGCGAGGATGTAGCCCTGACGACGCAAAGCGGCCCTCGCCCGGATCACCGGGGCGGGGGCCGCGTGCTGTGCGGTTATTCCGCGGAGCGCCATTCCTTCGGTGGGTAGGTGATAACCAGCCCAGGGACCTCGTGCGCGATGCGAGCAACCACCGCGCGATGCCAGGACGCAGGGTAGGTGACCTCGGGGTGCGCGGAACGAAACTGCTCGTCAGTGGCGTAGGTGATCACCGCAGGCTCCGGCACATCCATCAGTCGCCTGACACCATCCTCCACGGCGCGAGCAGCGTCATCCTCCATCTGCTCGATCGCGAGCCGTACCCCGTCCGGAATCGGATATTTTCCGGCCTCCCAGTGTCGGATGGTGCGGTCAGAGACGCCAAGGGCGGAGGCGAGCCAAGGACCGGACAAGCCCAGGTATTCGCGGATCACGCGGAATTCCGCGGGCGTCATGCGCTCGTCGTCAGGTATCTCGTCAGGCATAGTGTCCTCTCTAGAGCAAAAGGCCCCCGGTCGCACCGGGGGCCAATGTGCGAATGCGTCCGCAGGGTCACGCCGTCTTGTCGTACTTCTCGGCGAGCCTGCCGAGATCAATGGACTCGATCACCTCGGGGATTTGCTCGATCGCGTCGTAATCGCGAGGGTACGGGCCATAGAAAATGTTGCCACAAAGCGCCACACCCTCGGGCAGCGCGTCATTGATCGCCTCGCGGTAGGCGGCCACGAGGCCGTCAAAGTCGTAGCAGCCGACGAATTCATTGAGAAATTCGGCAACGCTGTCCTCCAGACGGTCGCAGCCGAGCCCTGCGAAATTGGACCAGGTCCCGTATTCAGTGGTGACGGTCATGTCCGATTCCTCTCGGTAGTGGTCTGGGGCTGCTCCCCTCGACCTGACACCTACAACATACCTACCTAACATAGGAAGCGCAAGGGCGGGATAAAATCCGCCCGAGCCGCACATGACGAAAGCCCCCTCTCGGCCCTGGTGGCCGGGAGGGGGCTACGCGTTTTCCGGACTACTTGGTCAGGTGCTTGACCGCGGAGCGCTTGGCGACCGCGGATACGCCGGCCGTGTGGCCGACGGCGACGATCACGCCGAGGATGGCGGTCAGCAGCGCCTGCAGCGCACCGGACAGGTCGGTGTCGAGGATGCCGACCGTGCCGAGCACGGCGACCACGGTGGACAGCGCCGAGATGGCGCCGGCCGGGGTGCGAAACGCGGATAGAAACTCCTTGATCTTGTCCACTAGGGATTATCCTTTCAGTCAGCCGACGTAGGCAGTGAAATCGTGGTCGGCGGTGTAGCGAAGAACCACGCCAACGGTTCCCGCGGGCAGCGGCACAGGGCCGGGCCGGTCAGGATCGAATGTGCCGCCATTCGGCCACGGCGACGGGGCGTAGGCCGCCCCAGGGCCGCTCGGCGTCGCCTTGACGCACACGAGCTGGTGGACGTCGACGTGGTGGCCGAACGCGGCGTAGACGTACAGGTAGAGCGGCCGCCCGGCAGCCGGTACGACGACGTGAGCGTTGTCGCCTGCGGGGACGAGCATTCCATCCTCCCTAGCAGTCGCGGACAGATCAGGGTTGGGTGCTGGCGCTGGGTCTACGCCAGGCCAGTAGTCGGCCACAATGGACAGATCCCAGTGGCCGCCGCTGGCGGGTGGGTTGGCGTACTGTTTCGCGACGCAGCCGTCGGGCAGCTCGGCCACGCCGTCGTAGTGCGCCACCCAGTAGTGCGGTTCGGCCACGCCAGCCGCACGGAAAGCCGCCTTAACTTGCGGCAAAGCGGACTGGTTACAGTAGACAGTCGGGTCCGCTCCGGCCGCTCGCCGCATCGTCACCCATCCCGGGGCTTGCGCGGGGGTGGCGTCTCCGGGCTCGACGTCGAGCACGTGCCCATCGTTGACATCGGCCCGAGTCGCAATCCCGACCTTGACGGCGCCCGGGAACCTCGCCCAGTCCGCATCCGACCATCGGTACGTGCCGTTGACGTACCCGGCGACCATGGCCGCAGAAGCGGGGATGTCCGCGGCCGTGATCGAGTCGTACATGGTCCGCGGCATGGTCAGATCACCGGCTGCACCACGTCGCCACCCTCGGCGAGCAGCCACTCCAGATCCGACCACGACAGCCACGCGTGCCCCTGGTCGCCCCACGACGGGCCCCAGGAGTTGCGGATCAGGACACGCTGCTCCTCGACATCATCGGCGACCACGCAGACCTGGTGTCCGCCGCCGAGCCCGCTGTCAGGGTCGACGTGGATCGTGTGCGCGGAGTCTGGCTCGAACATGCTGTTGAACCAGGACACGCCGATCGAGATCGGGCCGTCGTTGAGCAGCGCGAGCGCGGTGTGCAGCGAGGTTGTGTGCTGGTAGCTCCTGATCTTGCCCTGCTTTTTCAGAGCTTCCATGGACCACGGGCCGGTCGAGCCGGTGTCCTCGGGAGGGTACGAGCCGGGAATCTGCGAGTTGTCGATCTTGGTCTCCAGCTCATACAGGGCGACCGCGTCCGCCTCGGTGTAGGACACTCCGGGCCGGCCGAACGGGGCAGTCACCAAACAGCCGAGCGCGGCGTTCGCCGTGCAGCTGCCGAGCTGGCCCTGATCGAAGACGGGCACGAACTCCTCGTGCCGGACGGTCTGAATGCGCACCGCCCGCCGCGGCTCGGCGCGCAGCGCCGGATCGAAAGCGTCAGGCACCTGGTGCCGACCCAACCGGTACGGGTTGCCGGGGCGCTCGGACAAATAGCGGAATCTGCGCATGGCGTGGTGCCTCCTTAATGCACGACGTCGGGGAGGATGGCGGCGACGAGGGCAGCGAGAACGCCGAGCCAGACGGCGACCCGCTCCCAATTACGTTGGATGTGACGCTCAAGAGCGTCGATGCGTACGCCGTACTGGGCGAGTGTGGTGGCGTGGCCGTCGAGCTTTTCGTCGATCCGGTCAACCTTCTGTTCGATACGAATACAGGTGCGGGAAAGTTCGTCGATGCGGTCCTGCTCGCTCATGTGTGGCCGCCTACGAGCTCGGGGTCAGGAAAAGGGCGCCGAGGAAGCTGCCGCCGACACCGGTGTCCAGCTGAAAGTTAAAGCTGGCCTGTGTCCCGAGGTAGAGGGTCGAGCCGCTGGCGAGATTGGCAATGGTGGTCGCGACGATCGTGGTACCAATAGAGAGGGGTACCGGGACCATAGTTTGACCGGTGATGCTGTTGTTGAAGTCGCGCCCGTTCATCAGAATGTAGCCGTCGACCGCTTTGGTGGACGGGTCGAATCCCGTGACGGGAAACCTCAGCTGGGAAAATACGTAGTAGATTCCGGGCGTGTTAATCACAATCTCGTCGGGGCGGCTGGCGACCCACATGTTGTCAGTGTTGACGACGGACTCCTGAAAGTTGACGGTGCTGAACACGCCTGCCTGAAGCCCTTGAGCGGTTGTCTGCCTCGCGATGACGCATGGCCGCTGAGTCCTGAATCCGCCCTGGTTTTCGTTGAAGAGGTTCATGATGTTCGCGCTCAGCGCGTTGAGTTCGGCGGCGTGCACGAGCTGGCCGTCAACGAACGTCGGAATAGGCGGAGTAGGCGCGGTCATTGTGCAACCACCCACATTGTCCCGGGCACGTATTTCTCCTGGAACTGTGCGTCATCCAGATTGAGCCCACTGCTGGTGAACCACGAATTACTAATCGGGTGCTGAACACCACCGGGACCGCGCAGCATAAATTCCCCCGAATCGTCTTGTACTATTCTCCAGCTGTTTTGATTCTGCTCAAGAAATTGGTTCACTTCGTCGGTATTTGTCCCGTCCCACCAAATGGCCTGCACGACGGTAGGACGAAGCAAATAGTTCTGAGCAGGCATCACAATTCCTTGATCTAGTAGACACAGACTGTGGTTTCACCGAGCACGCCGTAGGTGGAATCGCCGAGGATCCACGCGGTATCGACGAACACGGGCGACAGCTGCAGGTCAACGGTCCACTTCAGAGACTTGGAGTCGATCGAGTGCTTGATCTGCTCGATGTAGTAGTCCTGCGAGATCGTGGCACCGCCCGGTGCGCGCCGGTTGACGGTGACGCGCTGGGAGATCTCGGCGCCGAGCGCGGCCGGCCACAGCGCGGGATTCGCGCTCGGGTCGATGGTGATTTTGTTGACGCGGACGCGGGCCTGCCCGTACCGCTCGGCGTAGGCCTGCGCGTACTGCTCGGCGTACCAGTCAGTCGCGGCGTGCAGTGTGGTCGACAGGATGCGCTGCCCGTAGGCTTGCTGCGCGTCCTGGTTGACCACATCGTAGGTGGTGCCGTTCGGGATGCTGGCCTGCACTTCGCTGTAGACGTAGGTCGGGTCGTAGTCGAACGCCAGATCCACGTAGGGGAGCTCGCCGAGGTCCTCGCGCTCGCCGAACACCCATCGCGCGGTTTGCTGGCGGTATCGGGTGTCGCGGCCCTCGACCGTGACCGCGCCGCCGGCGGTGACGTACGTGAGTCCCGAGTCGGTGTCCGAGATCTCCTGCAGCACGTCGAGCATGGTGCGGCCGTCGTAGTCGTAGTCCGGCGACATCGGCGTGACGGTGCCGTCGGTGACCGCGTATGGGCCCTGCCAGTACTGGTCGAGCAGCCGCGTCGCGCGAGCCCCGGTGGTCTCGCCGAGGTAGCCGATGCCGCGCTGGTAGTGGGCAGCGATCTGCTCGTCAGAGAGGACGTAGGGGTACAGGGCCCAGCGCGCCATGGACACCTTCGTCACGGGGTCGCCGAAGTAGGTCTGGGCCTCCATGTAGACGTTGTCGATGGCGAGACCACCGGATGCGGCGAAGCCGAACTCGGCGATCCCATCGGGGTACCCGTCGATGACGGCTTGCATGGTGTTGTTGCCGAGCAGCCGCAGCACGATGTGGTGCCACTGATCGTCGGCGACGCCATTCCACCCATTGCCGCCTAGTATCCAGAGCGGCGTCGAGCCCGCCGCATCGATGTAGTGCCAGCACAGGCGTCCGCCGCTCGTGTAGATCATCAGGCCCCACAGCGGTCCGGTCACCTCGCCCACTGTGGACTCGCCGATCTGCATGGCCGCGGCGCCACCGTAGACCACACCCGAGGTGAATCTGATCCACATTTCGAGGGTCGCGGCTTGCGGGTTGAGCGCGATCGATCCCTGCCGGGTGCCCAGATAGGTCAGCATCCCGCCATCAAATAGCGTGACTGGGCTGGTGTTCTGCTGCACTACGCTGACCGCGCGCGAACCGTCCACAAAGGAGTCGCCCCCGAAGTTGACCTGGCCCTGCGCGCTTCCCCCGCTGGCTTCGGTCGCAGACCCGAGCTGCGTGTAGCCGATATACGGCGTGCCTCCCTGGGGTAGTACCACGGTCTGTGGAAACGACTGGTCATCGTAGGGGATGTAGGCTGCGGGATGGTCGGCGAGCACGGTGGAGGCGTAGGACTGGCGGATCACCGTTCGGGACAGCACGGAGAGCGCATCTACGCACTGCAGCGGCCGGACACCCCAGAAGCCCAGGTCTTGCCACTGCTGGGGGTAGCGCTCGACATAGCCGGTGTAGATCGGGTAGTACACCGGGCCGTCGGTGGTGAATTCGGTTGCGGTGTCGCCGAGTTCGAGCTGGCAGGCGTCGAGGTAGACCGTGGTCGCGGTGGTTGAGCACGTCAGGGTGACCGCACACACGGCGCCCGTGGGCGCGCCGGTCATGGTTAGCCGTTCCCACGCGCCCGTCGTCGAGCTGGTCGCCGACGCGATCGTAGGCCCAATGGCGTTGGGAAACTCGATGAACTCGGCGGTGACGGTGGCGCCGGCCGGCACGAACACGTACATCGACAGCGTGTAGGTCTGGCCGGGCACTGTGGACAGACCCCACGCCAACGTGTCGGTCGAGGTGTTGAATGTGACCGCCAGCGACTGGGCGCCGTCGACGTGCTGGGCGGTTGACAGCGCGGTTGTGGGCTCGGTGCCGAGGAACCCGACCCATCCCTTTGACGATTCGAACGAGGGATCGAACGGGGACGTCGAGCCGGGCGGCATGTTTGCGCCGTTCATGAGGTTGCCGGTGGTGCCGGTGGTCGGCGACCACCACGCACCAACTTGGACGGACCGGTACGGCAACAGCCGGTTGCCGCCGGAGTTGTACGGTGACGCGGTGTTCGCCGGGTTGAGGTACTCGCTGGGGTCCTCGACCTTGATATTGCAGGTGCCGGCCTCGGCGTGGTTCAGCTCGTACTGTCGCCCCCGGCTGGTGGTGATCTGGGAGACTGCGGTGGGGCCGGCGTTGAGCGCGACCGCGGAAAAGCCGACCCCATTCGGTGGGCCCTGGGTGAAGTCGGCGTAGACCGCCATCAGCGGCCACGTGGGCAGTGATGCCACAGCACACCCCTCTTTTTTCAGCTGGTCGCGAGTGACAAGCCGTTGGTGGTGTTACGCAGGTTGTTCTGCAGGAACGTGGTCTGGATCAGGTCCTTGAGCTGGTTCTGGTGGATCAGCGATCCGGCCACGTTGAGGTTCACCACCGTGGCGCCGACGCCGGCCGTGCTGCCGAGGCCGGACGCGGCCGAGGAGATCGAGCCGGACACCTGCACCTGGGCTGCGGACACCACGCTGTTCGAGACGGTGGCCGCGGCGCGGGTCGCCGAGGAGAGTCCGTCGATCATGCCCTGGGCGATGCCCTGGGTGATGTACACGCCGACCTCGTCGGCCATCACGCGGCTCGGCGAGAAGATGGACAGCACGGACTTGAATGCGCCCACGATGGACGATCCGATGCTGCGGATCTTGCTCATGATCCAACCCACGGCGCTCTGAATGCCGTTCCAGAGTCCGTGGATGATGTCGGCACCGGCGCCGACTAGCCATCCGCCGACGTTGCCGAGCGCACTCAGGACGCGGCCGCCGAGGCTACCGAAGAAGGCTACGACATTGCCGAGCGCGCCGGAGACGGCGTCCTTGATGCCGTTGAGAATGCCGCCGAGGAAATCCTTGATGCCCTGCCACACGCGGGACCAGTCGCCGGAGATGATGCCGGTGACGATCTCGATCACGCCCTTGATCGCCTGCATCGCGTCAGAGACGACCATAGCGGCGGTTTGAAAAACGGTCGTGATGATGGGCAACAGCGTCTGGATGATCGGGATCAGCACCTGGCCAAGCACGGTCACCAGGTCCGTGAGTGGCGGGATGATCGCCATCACGGCCGGCAAGATAGCCATGAACGCGGCGATCAGCGCCGGCCACAGCGGTGACAGCGCGGTCAGCACCTGCAGCATGACCTGCAGCACGGCGGTCACCAACTGACCCAGGGGCGGCAGCAGCGGAATCACGGCCTGCATGAGCTGCAAGAGAGCCTGTGCCAGCATCTGGCTGAATACTGCGGCAATCTGCGTGATGATGGGCAGCAGTTGCTGCAGGATCGGCGTCAACGCCGTGATGAACTGGGTGGCAACCTGGCTCACAGCCGTGATCAGCGGAGTGAACGCGGACGCGAGCGGGCCGATTGCTGATGCGACCGTGCCCAGCATGGGGCCGAGGGCCTGAATCACAGGGACCAGGGCCGAACCCAGGGTCGAGACCAGGTCCGCGATCACAGGCAGCAGCTCGGACGCGATCGGGCCGCCGGCCTGCGCGAGCGCGGCGAACACCTGCCCGAGGACGGGTAGCACCTGGGCGAGCGCGTCGCCGAGCGCGGAAAACACCTGCCCTGCCGCGCTGGCGGCTGGGGCGAGCGCGGACATGAACCCACTGATTCCGGCTCCGGCGCCGGCCAGCGCGTCGGCGAGCCCGTCGAACACGGGCCCGGCCGCTTGTACCGCGGTCACGATTCCCGGCATGGCCTGGTACGCGAAACCGGTGACGCCCTCGGTCAAGGTGCCGATATAAGGCCCGATCGACGAGAACACCGCGCGGATCTGCGGCAGCAACTGGTTGAACGTCTGGCCAAGTTGTGTGGCCACGTTCTGGAACACCGGGATGAGCGGTGCCGCCGCGGACTGCAAGCTGGTCTTGATGTGGTTGCCCAAGTCCGAAAAGGACTGTGTCAACGCCGAGTTGGACTTGAGCACCGCGGCGGCGATGCCTGCGAACGCCAGCGGCAGCGCGGCCAACGCACCGCCTGCGACGAGCGCTCCCGCGGACGCGGCGGCGCCGAACATGCCGAAGTACTTCAGCAGTGACAGCACGCTCGAACCAGTGCTGGACACGCCGTTGCCGATGCTGCTGAACGCCTTGCTGACCTCGCCGGACATCGAGTCGACGGACTCGCGGATCTTTGCGTTGTTCTTGTCGGCCTCGTCCGCGGCTTGCTGGAATTTGCGGACGAAATCGCTCACGTCGGCGACGAGCCGGGCGATCACCGGGGGCAGGTAGTCGGCCACTGTCCACCCCCTTGCGGTGTCAGGGTTTGAGGGCTTCCCGCCAGGCGCGGGCCATGATCTGGTTCGCCTCGCGCGCGACCTTTTCGCGCGCGGGCTTCATGTACGGGTAGGGCGGCTGCCGGTAGCGGCGGCCGAGGCTGTCGGCACCGTAGAAGCCGAGTTCCAGCCGCCGCGCGTACGGTGTGCCGGGCGCGACCTCGGTGAACCAGGAGTGCGCGCCGATGCGGCCTTCCCGAATGGGCAGAATCGACCGTCGCAAATGGCCGGTGACAACACCCGGGCCGCCTGCCCGGTAGGGCACGGTCATGCCCCTGCGGTTGCGGCGTGGCACGCCTGTCCGGGCCGGGCCGGAGGCTTCCCGCTTGGCGTAGTTGATCAGGCGTAGCGCCATGTCGCGTATCGCCCTACGGGAGGCTTCTTCCTCGTTGGCGGTGATGCCGAGCAGCGCGGCGCGCAGCAGGTCACCGCCGATGAACTCGACGCGGACCTCATCGACCACGGCCACCTCCGGCGGCGCGTTCGGCGTCGCGCTGGGCTTCCTTCTCCAGCTCGGCGCGTACCTCGTTCTCTATCCGGTCGAATTCGAACGCCCACGGCACGAACCCCGCGGGCAGCTCGTCGATGTCGGCGGGGGTGAGGCCGGGGAACATGCGCATGAGCCGGTACAGCTCGTATCCCTCCGGCGGGCTCAAGCGCGGATCAGGGCGACCCAGCTTGAGCGCGCGTTTCAGGCGCCGGAGGGCGGCGTAGGGGATGCCTCATCCGGGCTCGGCCCAAAATCAGGCAGCACCACCTCGCGCAGCGGGCCGATTTCCCGCTCCAGGGCGGCGCCGTCGAGGGCACTGATCTCGTCGAGCGAGGTCGGATCGAGCGACGGGATCTGCAGCACCTGCCCGTCATCGCCGGTCACGGTCCAGTCGGTGATGGCGACGCGAAGGAGCGCGCTGTTCATCCGGTCGAGGAACTCGCCACCGTTGACGGTCGCTCGCCTGGTCGCCGGGTCAACTTCCAGGCCCATCTCTTTGAGCACCTGTTTGCGGTGCTTGTTCTTCAGATCACCGGCTTCGCGCAGGGTGGCGGTGTGGCCGGACGGGAGGGTGACGGTACGCATAGCGGGGCGCTCTCCTGTGTTGACGGTTACGGCGCGGCGGTGTAGCTGTTGGCGGGCAGCGCGTTCTGCAGCACGACCTTGCAGGGGCTGTAGCCGCCGGAGGAGCCGGCGTCGGTGATGTTGCCGACCGCCAGGGCCTCGATCTCATACTCCACATAGGAGTTTCCGAGGCTCTTGGTGACCGACTGGTAGTTGTACTGCGACGCGGTGATCTTGATCTGCGTCGCCGTCGCACCACTACCCGACGACAAGGTCATCACCAGTGGACGGCTGGTGTTGGAGAAATAGTCGTCGAGCGCGTTCTCGTTCGCCGCGACGATCGTCGCCTTGAACGTGACCTCGATCGGCCCGACGTGCACCTGGTAGGGGTTGGGGTCGTTCTGCAGCGTCCAGATCGGATCGGAGTCCTGCCGCTCCAGCGTGACTTCCATCGTCTCCACGGTGGGGTCCGCGGTGCCGTCGATCTGGAAGGCGCACTGCCACGACGGGGCGGGCGGCACCGTGGTGTAGGACGTGGTGGGCGCCGTGCTGGTGGTGGGCGCCGCCCAGCCGAGCCACTTTGACTTGTAGGTGAGCAGCTTCGACGCGTCGTAGGTCAGCACGAACTGCTGCACCCGGCTGGATGCGTACTGCCGGGTCGAGAGCGCGCTGAGCGAGTCGGTGATCGTGTACGAGGGGGGCTGCCCGTTGCCGCCGTTGTAGAGGCTGATCGTGTGCGTGAACGGCGCCGCCGACCCGGTGGTGGTGATGTCGCCGAGCACGCCCGCGAACAGGAACCCGATGGTGTCCGGGTAGGCGTTGCCCTCAATGGACAACTCAGACGACTGTGGTCCATTTTGGACGTTAGTTGTCTGCACCATGCTGCCTCGCCATGACTGGTCGAGCAGCTTTTGAACCACGTTCTTGGGTTCCAGGTTGGTGATCGGGATGAACGCCGTCGGGTCGACAGGTGTCCCGTCGGCCGGTTGTGGCTCGGGCGCGATCCCGAGGACTTCCTGATATGTGGACGCGGTGACGCCGGTCGCCATGGCTCACTCCTCTTGCTGCTCGACCGGCAGCGCGGCGGCGCCGGTGAAATGGTCGATAATCGCCTTACGGGTCGCTTTGGCCACCACATCCTCGGGCAGCCCCTGGGCGATCGCGTACGCCTTCCAGGCCTCGGCGGACGCTGCCAGGTTCGGGCGGCGCGTCTCGGCCGGGGCCGGCTCGGTGGCCGCCGTGGCGGTCGCGGGCGCATCCGGCGTCTGGTGCTGCTGCCACCGCCCATCACCGGGCGGCCGGCCGTCGAGGTAGACGACGTCGCCCGGTTTGACGCGCAGACCCCAATCGGGGTAGTCGCGTTCGCCGGGGCCGACATACTGGTATGCCGTCGCCATCAGGAACTCCATTCGTATGAGTCAACGTTGAAAAGCACCTCGGTGAGCGCGCCGAACGTGTCGCCTCCGCCTTGGCGTTCGGGCCGGCCCCGGTTGATGTCGAGCTGCTCGGTGGCGGCGGCGATGATGTTCGAGGTCTCGGGGTCAGTGCCGAGCGCGGGATCGGACCGCAGGCGCTGTTTCACGCCATCGATGACCTGGTCCAGTTTGTCCTGGGCTGTCTCCGCGTCACCGGACGTGTCGAAGAAGAACAGACCCAGGGTGGCGTCGTAGCGGCAGATACGCCGACCACCTTTGCCGTCCATGGCGATCGGCTGCAGGTCGCTCTCCCGGTCGATCCACAGCACAGCGAAACACGTGGCGGTCTCGCCGGGCTGGATCAGCGTGTCCCACGGGATCGTGCCCATATCGAACGGGGGCGCCTTGTACACATGCGACAGGTACGGGATCGACCCGTCCGCGAGGAAGCTGCTGACCGCGGCCCGGACTTCCTGCACGCTGCCGCCGCGGGCTGGGGCGGTCATGGCGTGATCCGCTCGTACCGCAGCGCCAGCTGGCGCGCCTGCTCCAGCTCAGGGCCGAGCTGTGTTTCGGTGGTCTGGTCCACGGTCGCCGACGTGCCGGACATGACGAACCCGCCGGCCTTGCGCATCTTGATGTAGTGCGATGTCGCGAGCACGCACGCCTCTTTGATGTCCTCGGGAACCTCGGTGAACCCGGCCCCGGCCGGCATGTCCTCGGCGAGCGCCGCGGCGAGCGGCACCGTGGCCGAGCCCAGCGTGTAACTGGCGGCGACCTGGACGCTGGTCTGGTTTGCCCCGTCGATCAGCTGGATGAACGCGCCCGGCCCGATGCCGGTCGGGTCCTCGACGATCACTGACGTGTCTCCCGCCGTGGCGCCAGCCGCGAGCCGGGTCGTGACCCATCCCGCGGTGTAGGTCCACGACGCGTACACCGTGCCGCCGGAGGGCTCGGCGATGAAGTTGAGACCACCGACCCACGACAGCCCGCCCGCGCTTGATCGGGCGACGAGGATGCGGTTCTCCTCGATGAAGTACTGCGACGGCGGGATCGGGGTCTCCATCGCGGCGAGGCTGGTGGGGCTGAACCCCCACGCGAACGCGTCCACGCTCTTGACGCGGTCCTGGTGGGCGTGAAGGACGAAGTTGCCCTGCCCGTCGATGCGGACCCGTTCGCGCTGGGTTGCCTGTGTCGCCGCGAGCGTCTGGCGCGCGGTGTTGTCCAGGTAGCGGCTGGCGCGCTTGATGAGCCCCGCCAACTCGTTGTCCTGGTCCTCCTGCGTGCCGCCCGGGACGAGGGTGTTCGTGGCGAGCGCGGTCGGCGCGGCCCGGTACTCCTCGATGGTGAGGTAGGACCCGGGGATGAAGGGCGAGACCACAGTCGCCCCCTTATGCCTGCTCGGGTTCGCAGTGGCCGCCGCACCGTCCACACCGGACGAAGTAGCCGAGGAACCCGCACGAGGTGCAGCGCTTCCCTCGACCGCCGAGCCCGCCACCGGCCGAGGCGAGGGTGGCGCCCATCTCGCGCAGGGCCCGCTCGTCGTGGGCCGATGCGGGTGTGACCGTGCCGTCCCGGCCGGGCCGGTAGCGGCGTGTGCCGTAGGGAGTGCGGATGTCGACCTCGCGCACAGCGTCATCGGGCAGCAGCAGACGCGACGGCATAGCGGTCTCCTTTGGACGGTGGTGTGTGGCCGGGCCGCCCCAGCGCCCCTCCCCGCGGGCGGCCCGGCCACGTCTTACTTCGCGGCGATACCGGTGATGGCGCCCTGCCACGCCGGGGCGTGACAGAAGAACGTGCCATACCAGTAGCTCGAAGTGTCGTAGGTGAACTGCAGCACGGGCCAGTTGATGCCCATGTAGTCCTGCACGTTCCGGTACTCCCAGCACGACGCGACGTTGCTGTTCGGGAACGGCAAGTTGTCGCTCAGGATCGGCGCGATGCCCTGCGGCATGTACGGGTGCACCATGAGGTCGAGCATTTTCCCGGTGGTCTCATTTTGCACGCCCGTGATGATGTTGCCGAGCTGGTGCCCAGACAGGCCGTCGGTCTCGACGACGAGCCGGTAGCCGGTCGACGATGCCGTCTTGAGCAGGTCCGAGAGCTGTTTGCGGTCGCTGCCGTTGAGCAGCACCCGGTCCGGGTTGGCCAGGTTCTGGGCGTACATCGTGGCGAACGCGTTCTGGAACTCGATGCCGGGGTTGTTTTTGTCGAACGCGCCGTCGATGTTGTGGACGTAGCCGGAGTCGGGCCCGGTCACGATCGGGATGATGCCGTCGTAGCCCACGGTCTGCGCCGTGGTGTTCGTGGCGTAGGCGGAGTTGTTCGCGGCCTGCCCCGAGGTCGGCATGGCGCCCTGGAGGGTGAACGAGCCGGACACCGTGCCGTAGTAGAACGCGTTCGCCGTGGTCGGCGACGCGGCCGTGCTAACGAACACGAGGAAACCGGTCGCTCCCGGGGTGTCGGGGATCGTGACGTCCACGACCTGGCCCGCGGTCACCGCAACACCGGTTCCGGCCTGCACCGGCGGCGCGTAGCCGAAACCAGTGGTCGCCACGAGCCACACGGTGACCGTCGCGTCCGCGGTGATGCCGGTCTCGCCCGTGCCAGCGGCGCGGGGGGTGCCCATGACACCGGTCGGGCTGGTGATGCTGCCAGAGAACCCGTTGGTGTCGAGGCCGCGGCCGTAGACGGTCATGCGTTCCTCGGCCAGCATCGACGCGTACAGCACGCTCGTCTGCGACAGGCTGCGCACGTCCTGGAACCCGACGCCGGCGAACTCGGCCGACCAGGTCACCTCGTCGGACAGTCCAAACTGGAAGTAGGCGACCTGCTTGTCCTGACCGGCGTAGCTGATCTTCGGGCCACGGTTGAAAAACTCGCTGTTCGCCGAGCCGGGGGCCGCGAAGTTTGTCTGCGTCCCGTCGGAGATACCCGGGTGGAGCGGGGTCAGGCCCGCCGTGGTCTGGGCGTTGCTGATGCCGGTGATCTGCTTGTACCGGAAGCTCGTGCCCACGCCTTGGGTGCGGGGGAACATGTTCCGCAACGGCGTTTCGACCGGAACCAGGAACTCGGCCGGGTGCTTGAGGTCAAAGAGGACCAGACCACCGCTGACCGGGCTGGTCAGTGTGATGTCCTTGGTGATGTTTGCCTGCTGCGTGGACAGCGCGGTGGTCAGGGACTGGCGCAGGTCCTCGCCGATCGCCTTGTTGATGGTGTCCTGCCGCAGCAGGGCCTTCATCTGCTCGGCGGCATCGGTGACCTTTTGGACCTGGATCAACCTGCCGGTCGCGGTCCTGTCGCTGTTGACGACCTGCAGGTTGCCGGCCACGGTCTGGCCCGCGCTGTTGACCACACCCCACGGGGCGGCGTCGAGGGCCTTGGTGTAGTCGTCGAAACGCTCGCTCAACGCGACCGGATCATCGGCCACGTCGGAAAACAGCTTTTGGATCTGGGCGCCCTTGCGGGCAAGCTTCGTGTTCAAGAGAGGTCAGCCTCCGTTCACTGCCGCGAGTTCACGCAGCTGCTCCTGCACGGCCTTCAAGCGCTCCCGATAGCCCTGCTGTAGGGGGCCTGACGTGGTGTCGACCATCTTCTGCAGGCGCTCCTCGGTGGCGCGCAGGCTGTCGGCCTGGGCTGCGATCGCGGTTTGTCCACTGGTGCGGGTGCGTGCCGGTCCGCCCGGGATCGGGGTGGCCTTCACCTCTGCCAGCTCAGCCCGCAGAGCGGCCAGCTCTGCCTTGTGGGCCTCGTCGGCCTTCGTGATGGCGTCCTCGATGAGGGCAGCGACATCAGCCTTGGTGAGCGTCTCCGCCTGCTCGGCGGCCCGCTCGGTCTGGGTGGTTTTCTCACCGTCGGCGGCCATGACGATCGGCACCGGGTGGTCGCCGTGGTCGGTCGGGGCCTCGTCGCCGTTCGGGTACGGGTCGGTGGTCTCCCCCTCGTCGGCCTCGTGATCCCACCAGCACATGAGCATCTTGAGGGAGCACAGGAGTTCGGCGATGTCGCACAGCTCATCCTCGCCGTTCTCCAGCTCATCAAGCTCAGCCTTGATCAGGGCGATCAGTCCGGCGCGGACCGCGGCGATGTCGGCCGGGTCGTGCACCATGTCGTCGGGCTCGCCGTCGGCCTTCCAGGCATCACCCGACACGAGGTCCTCGCGACCCAGTTCCTTCGCGCGCCGCTTGATCCACGCCTTCGCCTTCTCGGGGTCTTTGGCGCGGCCGATCGCGCGGATCGCGTTTTTCAGATCAGACACGTTCCGGATCGGGAAAGACCCGTCCGGCATGGCCTTGCCCTGATCGGCGAGCTGCTGGCGCTCCTCGTCGGTGAAATCTTTCTTCTCCACGGTCGTCGCGCCGCGCGCCTTGCCCAGGCCCTTGAGCAGCTCGGCGAACTGGGTAGGTGTGAAGCGCGGCTCGTCATCGTCTTTCTCGACGAGCTGAGGCTCATCGACCAGCTCGAGCGGCCCGTCACCCTCGGCCTTCGCGATCGTCAGCGTGCACCGCGGATTCGCTGGCCGATCCACAACGGACACTTCGTAGATCTGGCCGTCGACGATCCGCCCCCCTGCGGCGGACTTGTCGGTGGTGACCCGCGCGTTGCGAGCGCCGAACGAGAATCCTTTGAGGACGCCGTGTTCGATCTTCGCGATCGTGACGGGGTCGACAATGCGCGCGCGGATGCGGTGCCCGTCCTCGCCCGGCGTGTACTCCACGGCAACCCCAGCGGCCCGTCGGCCGTCATGCTGCTCGCGGATATTCCCGCCGGAGCGAAACCACTCGGGCATGGCCTTGGCCAGCCACGCGGGGTCGGCAATCTGCTGGTCGCGGTCGATCCCGGAGTCGGTGGCGATGCCCTCGACGATGAGGGTGCCGTCATCCTGCCTTTCCTTTTTGAGGATCGGCACCCAGCCGTGCGCGGTGTCCACGCTACTGTCTCCTTCCGCTTTGGCGCTCTGCTTGGCGCGTCGCAGCGCTTCCTGATGCGAGAGCCCGCTGAACCGGTGCGCGGTGTAGGCCATCTGCTGGTTCGTCGACAGCTTCGCGGCCTTGACGTCCTTTTTGTCCTGCGCGGTCAGCGTGTACGTGCGGCCCTTGACGTCGTGGAGTACGCTGCCGCCGCTCGCGCGGGCGCCTTGCTTCGGCTCGTTCTTCGGGCTTGCAGGCTCGGCGTGCCCCGCGCCGGTCGGCTTGCGTCCGTTGCGTGGCTTGGGCAGTCCAGGACCACCGACGTAGCGCCACCCGTGCTCGTAACCCTTCGGACCGACCTTCGCGATCTCCACGCCCTGTTCGTCCACTGTGCCTTCCGCCTTCTTGTGTTCCTGGCCCGGCCACACGCCGAGCGCCCGGTGATGCAGGTTCGCGCAATGCCCCTTCGCCACCTCCGGGCTGAGCCCCTTGCGCTCGTGGAAGGCGACGCAGCGGTCGAAGTCGCCGGGCGTGCCCCACGCGAAATGCGCCTCACCGGCGGCGGTTTCGGTGGCCCAATGGTTCAGGGCTTCCTCGTTGCCTCTGGCCACGTCACGCCTCCTCACCTAGCGGCTCAACGGCGGGCAGCACGGCACACCTACAGCGCGGATGCACCGGCGGCGCCCCGTGCTCGAACTCGGCCGCGATCGGGATCGGGCCTTGCTTCTCGTTGGCTGCACACAGTGGACACACCTTCGGGTCGTCGGTCGCGAGGAACTCCACCTTCTCGACGTCCATGTCCCGATACGCCGAGTAGGCCGCGGCCGTCATGGCGCGCGTGGTCTCGGTGACCGCGATCAGATCAGCGCGGGCCGGCGAGCCGGCGAGATCCTCGATCGCGCGCGAGATCAGCGGCACCGAGGACGTGTCGCGGTCGGCGAGCATGGCCACCACGCGGTCGGCGATCTGGTCTCCCACCGTCTCGGCGATGGACTGCCACGCCACGGCGCCAGCGTCCAGCAGCGCCTGGAGATCCACGACGTTGACGCCGTCGGGGATCGGCTGCACCGGCTCGGCCGGCGGCTGCGCTGGCGGCTGCTGTCCCGGCTCCGGCGGTTCGATCGGCGCGGCCTTGGTGACCACGCCGAGCGCGCGCCGCGCCGCCGCGGTGCCCGCGGCCCACCCGGCCCGGTACAGCTCGTCGAGCGCCGCCGTGTCCGGTTTGGCCATGGCCTCATGCACGATCAGCCGCGCCGCGTGCGACGTGGTCGGGTTCGCTGCGACGAGCCGCTCAGCGAGCGCCGTCGGGTTCGGCACGAGCCCAGTCAAAGCCCGCTCGATACCCGCCCGGTGTGCGTTGACCACCTGGTCGTGATCCAGCAGGGCCTGCTCGACCCGCTGGAGCTTCGCCTCGCCCCCGGGCATCACCCGCCTTGGTCAGCTCGGCCACCTCGGCGTCGGAGTGGTGGTGCCACTGGAACGGCCTCGACCGCTTGCCTTTGCGCACCCATCGCCGGTAGGCGGCCAGCTCGGCCTTCTTCGCCTCATCCTGCCCGTCCTGCTCAGGCTGCTCGGGCTGCTCGGCCGGTTTCGGTTCGGCCGGTGGCTGTCCACCCGGCGGCGGCGCAGCGGGCACGTGCCCGGCCAGCGGCGCCGGCACGGGCGCGGGCGGCGCGGTCGCCTCCTCCCACGCCTGATCCAGCCACATGGGACCGGACGCCGTGAGCATCATCGGCTTATCGGCCCACTCCGCGTCATACCGCGGCAGGCCCATACGGTCACGGTCCTCATTGAACGTCATCCGGCCGCCCTTGACCCGCACATCGGCGATGTCATCCTCGGCCTTCTCGTCCTCGGCCTCGCCACCGAGGAACTGGAAGGTCAGCTCCGGCGGCATCCCAAGGTAGCGGCGCGAGATGTCGTTGATCAGGTCCGTCAACCACTCGTTGAGCGGCTTGATCGCCTTGCGGTACTTGCTGTCGGTCTGCCCCTCGGAGAAGCCCTTGCCGCCGAGCCCAGACCGCGGGCTGAAGCCCAGCTCCATGGGGTCGACGTCGAAGTGCGCGCAGATCAACTTCACCAGGAACTCGTCATACTCCGGTTTGTACCGCTCGCCCGCGTCCTGGGTGTCGATCGGGTTGATGCCGCCGGGCAGCAGCCGCAACCGGTGCCGGTTGTCGGTCGAGCCGGAATAAAAATCGTTCAGGGTGGTTTCCCACGCGCGGATCTGTTCCGGCGTGAGCGATCCCGCGGCGGCATCGGTCTGCAGCCACGTCGTAGGCAGTGTGCCCACGGTGTACTCGGCGCGCATCCACTGCTCGCGGTGCAGCCACAGGTCCGCGGACATCAGCGCCTGCTCCACCGCGCTATACCCGTAGGGGCTGCGGGTACGTGCGTTGCGCACCGCGTAGATCAGCTCCCCCGCCGTACCCTGCCACGTGTCCGAATCGGACTGGAAGGTGTACTCCCCGCGCGGGAACCCGTACAGCCACTGCTGGAACGCCGGCGCGGGCGGCGCGGGCCGGTTGCCGCGAGTGTCCAACAGCGGCTTGATCGTCGAGCCGTCGAGGATCTCCAGCGACGCGAGGTCACCACCGTAGGTCACCCTCGGGTAGATGGCGAGCGCGTCGAGCACAAAATGCTCCTCCAGCGCCATCGTCAACCAGGTCGAGAAGTTCAGCCCGTTGGTTTTGTCCGGCACCTGCCACCACTCGACCAGCCGCGCGATCTGGTCGGAGTACTTGTCGCGCAGGGCGGACTTTTCGCCCGGGGTGTTCGCGCCGGCCGCCTCCAATGCCCGCCGGGACAGGGTGAAATCCCAGTCCTGGGAGACATGCTCGGCCTTGCGGATCTCGATACAGCGACGCACGAGATCGACCCGGTCGGCGGTTTCCAGCAGCAGCGACCACGGCGTGTGCCGCTGCATCTCGCGCGAGAGGTTCCAGCTGACCGGGTAGGCCCAGCGCCGCGGGTCGGGCTGCCCGGTGTCCGGGCGGGCCGGCTGCAGCGGCTCGGGATAGAGCGGCACACCGGGCCCGAACGCGGCGATGAAGTCGCTCATCTCCCGCGGGAGCGGGGTCGACATGCCCGCGTAGCCCTGAATCTGGGTGCGCTGCTGCAACGCCGCGACCGTGGGTGTCAAATCGGTGGTTTGCGCGCCCGCGGGCAGTTGCACACCGCCCGGCAGGGCAGCCTTAGTGACCGGCCGGCGCGGACGCAGAGGGCGACGGATGCCGATACGACGGCTCACAGCGTGCCCCCTCCTTTCGCGCGTGCCAGCTCGGTGAAGAACGCCTCCGCAGCCGACCCTTGCGACAGGCGCAACAGGGCGTAGACCAGGGCGTCCATACGGTCCGGCGACTCCACTTCCTCAGGCGTCCAGGTGCAGAGCTGGTCCTCCAGCACATCGAAGGTGCCGACGTGGTGGACGCGGTGCTGCTCATACAGCGCCGAGACGGGCTCGGCCCGCACGCGCTTGCCCTTCTTCGCGTGCACCTCGCGGATCGGCAGCATCGCCTCGACCTGCCGCAACAGGGTGGCGAGCGCTTCACCACCCTGGTTGGTTTCGATCACGACCTCGTTCGCGTCAAAGTCGTGGTAGGCACCAACGACGCGACCAGCCCAATCCAGCGGGGTCGTGCGCACCGATCGATCAGCGAGCACATAGTAGGCGCCGTCGACACCCTGGCCCGCGACGACGATTCCGGTCTCGTCAGCGTGCTCACCGGACGTGACCGCGGGATCGACCGCCACCACGGTTCGCACCAGCTCCGGGGCGCGGTGCACGCGGTCCGCGTCGATCCAGGCCCGCTGCCACAGCGCGCCGGGCACGTCAGTGAGCAGCTCAGCGTACAGCTCTTGGCGGCCGAGCCGGGTGCCTTCGTAGCGGCGCCGGAGCTCGTCGAGCACCACGTCGGCGAGGTTGGCGGCGTTGTCGTAGGTCGAGCCGCGCGTCAGCCGGACATCGGCCGGGTTCGCGGCCCTGTCGATCAGCTCACGCACCCTGCTGACCGGTAGCGGTGTCGTGGTGGCCACGACGCGCGGATGCTGGCCGAGCCGCAACCCGAACATCAGCTGGTCCCACGTCTCGGGTGCTTTGAGCACCACCTGGGCCAGCTCGTCCACCCACGCGCGGTGATGCTGGGGGCCGCGGAGGCTGCCGGGCCGCTCTGCGCTGTACAGCTTCGCGCGGCTGCCGTTGTCGAGGATCAGCTCGCCGAGCGACCGGTTCCAAGTGAGGCCCTCGCCCGGCTTCAGCCCGTACCGCTCGAGCACTGCGAGCAGCCCGGATTCACCCTCAACGCAGATGTCGCGCCCGTCGCCGAACTTGGGTGCGACGATCGCGCACCGCACGCCCGGGTTGCTGACCATGTAGTCGGCGAGGTCCTCGGCGCCGGTGCGGGTCTTGCCGAAGCCACGGCCGGCAAGGATGAGCCAAACGTTCCAGTCACCCTCGGGGGTGTGCTGTTCGGGTCGGCCATGCTCGCGCCAAAACGCGCGGGCTTTCTCGATGGGGTCGCCTCGCTCCGCGTCCTCTTCCAGCTTGGCCGCGACGAGGGCAAGGAGGTCCATCCCCCTCCCCCTGGTTCAGACCGCCTTGAGATGTCGCGCCGCGGCGAGCTTGGCGGGCCCGCGGTCGGCGGGTGCGATGCCTGCAGCGTCGAGCGCGGCATCGATGGCTTTGAGCACAGCCTCGGCCTGCCGTTCGGCGATGCGCACCTGCCGCTCGGCGAGCCCCGCGGCGACCGCCTTGGCGGCGAAATTCGCGCACCGGTCGCGCTCTTTGGCTTCCAGTTCGGCGAGGCCGCGGATGTACTCGCCGACCTTCACCGGCTGCCCGTCGCGGTCGAGCATGATCGTGTCGGCGATCATGGCTTTCTGGATGTCGCCGCCATGCTCGTCGACGAGGGCCTCAAGCTCGACCGCGTAGCGTTCGGCGCGGGCCGCGGACTGCGAGACGAGCCGGAGCAGGATCTCACCGGGGTCGACCTTCTCGTCGCCGAGTCCCCACGCCATGACCTCGGCGCGCACCGCTGCTCGGGCTTTGACCTGGGGTGCGGCGCCGCCGTGTTTATTGCAGACCGTGGCTCCCCTCACGGCGTCGGCCTTGCAGGGTCGGGTGAGCGGCTTGCCGTCGGCGTCGCGCTGGATGCGCCCGTCCGGGCCTTTGATCGTTACCCGGCCTGTGCACTTCACGTCTGGATCGTAACCGTGTCGGCGTGGTCGAGACTATATGCATAACCCAGTTATCCATATGGTCCCGTGGGCATGGAAAAGCCCCCAGTCGCTGGGGGTCCAACCGGGGGCTCCTGGGCGCGTCCACTGGGGACACTGCACCAACGATGACAAAGTTACCCTTCGCTCCTGGTCACGGCAACGCGGGGTGATCTACGGCGTGTCACGGGCCGGGCGCGTAGGCAGTGCGGGCCATCGAGTTGAACGCCCACACCTGGCCGTACTGGTCTACAAGCTCGATGCCGTACAGCGCATTGGTCAGGATTGGACGGACGTAGAACACGCGGTCCGGATCGGGAGTGAGCACGCTGCATGGCACGCCGTTCGCCGAGCCGAACCAGTGGTAGAGACCAGACCCACAATCGAGACAGCGCGCTGGTTCCATCACGCCACTCTCCCCATCTGTCGCCGCTCGCGCGATGCCTCGGCGTCATCGCGGTGTACGAGCAGTCTGCCGCCCCGCTTCGCCCGCCGCCAGCCGTCCTCGCTCGCCCACCGCCACAGGGTGCCGACCGGCACGCCGTAGTCGTCGGCCAAGGTGGCGTAGTCGGTCCATGGGTCGCCGAGTTCGCGCCAGCGTGACCGCGGCCAGATCGTGCCGCACGAGCGGCAGCGGATCTCCTCGTCGTCGACCCGCACCCGCAGCGGCGCGCCGCATGGCTCCTCGCGCACGGCGCCCTGGTCCTCGACCTCGACGAGCGTGGGGCACGGGCCGATGCGTAGCACGGGCGGCAGGTCGCGGCCGGCCCGCTGCAGTGCAGTGTGGACTGCGCGCATTTCGGCGGCGAACTCGTCGAGCCACGGCTGAGCGAGTACCCAGTCCCACTCGAATTTGATCGTCGCGAGCTCGCGCTCCATAGTGACCCGGCCGGCGGGCACGGTGTCACGCATCCGCTCGGGCGGGGTGTCGATGGAGCGCTCTTCGCGGATCATGCGGGCCCAGCTTTCGACGGTGGCGAGTGCCGCGGGTCCGTGGTCGAGGATGGATCGCACGTCGGTGTGGACGAGAAGGTCGTCGACGGCGGGTGAGCGTGGGCCGGGGACGCGGCGGGGGCCGCTGGTGTTGCCGTGGCCGCTGGGGATGAGCTCGTGGATGTCGGTGACGCGCGCGTATGTGTCGCTGATGTCGTCGAGCAGGCGCCGGAGTTTTTCGGCGCAGGGGTGGCAGCACATGCGGCCGGGTGCGGCGCGGTAGGGGATGCCGTCGCGGTTGGTGCAACCCAAGATGCAGGGTCGGGCGTCGGTCATCGGGTCTCCTTCAGCCCAACCAGTTCACGGAGAATCTGGTTTTCCACCTTGAGCTTGTCGATGTATGACTGGACTCTGTCGATGACGGCGGCCAGATCGTTGATCTGCGCGCCAAGCTGCTTCACTGACAGGCTCACTTGAGCGGTCAGGGTCTCGACGGTCGCTGTGCTCATCATTTCCTCCTGGTGATGGGTTGGGTGCCGGGCCCGGCGGCGAGGCGCGCCAGGCCCGGCGAGAGATGCTGGGTTGCTGAGCTCGGTCACGGCTCCGCGGCTGTCGCGTCGTGGATCAGCGCGCCGAGCGCGGCGAACTGCGCCGTGCGCTGAGGGTCGTGGTGCATCGCGTCGTCGAGCGCGGTTGCCTGCGGTAAGGGACCTTTGGTGGGGATGGCGGGGGCGTGTTGCAGGCAGCGCCCGGTGTCGTACACCGCGTCGTAGGGGCAGCCGTTGATGTCGCATTTGGTCATTGGGTCTCCGTGGGGTTGATTTCGAGCCAGAGTCGGCGTTTGCCGGGTCCATTGTGGATTTCGGGTGACCACCAGGTGACGTGGTTGGGGGTGTCGTCGGGGATGACGCCGGCGCGGACGAGCCCGTCGAGGCAGGGTTTGAGGGTGGCGACGAGGTTGTCTTGGTCGCGGCGTCGGTTGTCGCCGGTGGCGAAGTGCAGGCGCACGTTGATGTGCTGGTGTTGGCCGAGGTGGAGCTGTTTGGCGGTGGCCCAGACCGCGTTGACGACGATGGCGGTGCGGCGGGCTTTTTCGCGCCAGTGGAGCCGCTGGTTGAGGGTGAGGGGGACTTTGCCGCGGATCAGCGGTAGGTCGATCTCAGCCATGCTGGCCGTCCACGAACTGCCGGATGCGCTGGTATTTCTCCTGGGTGGTGTGGCCGTCCCAGGGCTGTGGGTGTTCGGGCATGTGCCACGAGATTTGTCCGGTTGGGAGTTCGATGTAGACGACGACCTGGTATCCGGTGTCTCCGAGCCAGTCGATCCCGATCCCGGCCTCGTGGCCCTCGGCGAGGGCGCGGTGCATGGCCTCGATCACGAGCGGGTAGCGGGCGGGGTAGTCGGTGTCGTGCTGCTCGATCTCGGCGAGCACATCGGCGAGGGTGCGAGCCTCGGCGGTGGCATCGGTGGTCTGGTTGTGGATCACTACTGCTCCTCGGAGTTGGTCTCGTTCAGATAGGGGCAGAAGTTCTCTGGCACCTGCCAATGGATCGTTCGGCCGTCCCACGGCTTGCCCTCGTCCATGTACCGGATAGCGCGCAAGATCTCCATGTCGTCAGCACAGTGGAAGCACATTTCGTCGAGCGGGTGCTGCATGGTCTGGTCGTGGGTCATGGTGTCTCCGATCGGGTTTCGTGCGCGGGTGCTGCCGGGCGACCGGTCGCGGTCTGTATGGGCCTGTGAGCGGTTTTTGGTGCGGGCTGGTGTGATCGTCCGGGGGTGGTGGTGTTCGTGGCTCCTGCGCGGCAGGGGACGGCAGGAATCGGCATCCTCGCGTCACCGCCCTTGACGGGTGGGGTGCGCAGACGGGTCGGGCCCCCAGATCCGTGCTCGGCGTCGCACTGGCGCGAGGTGGGGCTTGCAGACCAGGCAGGGCTGGGGCTGGTCGTCGTCGAGCGTGTGGCCGGGGAGCCAGCCGTCGGCGCAGTGGTGCTCCTCGGGCGGCTCGGGGTCGCCGGTGCGGTCGAGGGTCACGATGCCTCCCGTTCGGGTCGTGGCGGGCTGCTGGTGCGGCGCAGCACGTGCTCGGCCTGCTGTTGGTCGGCGTAGCGGGTTTTGCCGCTGGGGCAGGCGGTCACGGCCGCTCCCGAGGCATCTCGAACACGCGGCCGATCACACCCTCCACGTCGCGTCGCGGTTCGTTGTTGGGCTCGGCCTCGAGTTGCGGCAGCGGCTGACCGTTGGCCCACGCGTTCAGCGCACGCTCGGTCACCTCGGCGATGTGCCGGCGCCGCCACTCCAGCTCGGCCCGCGGGTTGTCGGCGAGCTCCTTGGGCGGCACGAGGTCGCGCTGGAAGACCTGGCGGCGGATCTGGGCGCGGGCCGCCTCGATGGCGTCGGTGATGTGGCCGGGTTTGATGCGGGGCCGGTCACCGCCGCGTTTGTGGTGCTCGAGCACGGCTCGGCGAGCGAGCGGCCACGTCCAGCCGCATTCGGTGGCGATCTGGTGCCACGCGACGATGTCGGTTTCGCCGATGGTGCGCTGGTCAAAGCTGGCGATCAGGGTGAGCAGGTCGATGATTTCGTCAGGGGTCATCTCATGTCTCCGCTCGGTAGTTGGAGGACGGTGGCGCCGTCGATGGCGTGGACGGCGTGGCTGGCGAATCGTGCTTTGAGGGCTTGGGCGGCGGCGACGCGCTGATCGGTGGTGGACGGTCGCGCGGACGGGCCGGCGGCCGCGCGTGTGGTCGCGCCGCGGGCTTCTTTGCGGATGTCGTCGACGAGGCTGGGCAGGAGCCGGG
>NZ_JASBVP010000017.1 GCF_029961025.1 Mycobacterium sp. | reverse complement strand
GGGGTGGAGGACTCGTTTTTCGATTTGGGTGGGGACAGTATCTCGGCGATGCAGGTGGTGGCGCGGGCCCGGGCGGCTGGGCTGCGGTGCCGGCCGCGTGATGTTTTTGTGGAGCAGACGGTGGCCGGGCTGGCCCGGGTGGTGGTGGCCGCTGGTGAGGCCGCTTCGGTGGATGAGGGTGTGGGGCCGGTGGCGGCCACCCCGATCATGTGCTGGCTGCGGGGGGTTGCGGGCCCGGTGGGCCAGTTCAATCAGACGCTGGTGCTGCAGGCGCCCGCGGGGGTGAGTCATGAGGATGTGGTGGTGCTGGTGCAGGCGTTGCTGGATCGGCATGCCATGCTGCGGGCGCGGGTGGACGATGACGGGGCTGGGGGGTGGCTGCTGCGGGTGCCCGAGGCGGGGTCGGTGGATGCCCGCGGGTGTGTGCAGGTGGTGGCGGAGGTGTGTGAGCAGGCCCTAGTTGAGGCGCGTTCACGGCTCGACCCGGCTGGTGGGGTGATGCTCAGCGCGCTGTGGGCGCCCGCGACCGGTCAACTGGTGGTGATGGTTCACCATCTGGTTATCGATGCGGTGTCGTGGCGGATCCTGGTGGAGGATCTCAACACCGCCTGGGCCCAGCGCCGCGGTGGGCGGCCGGTGGTGTTGCCGGTGACCGGGACCTCGTTTGCCCGCTGGTCGGGGGTGCTGGCCGAGTATGCGCGCCGCCCGGAGGTGCTGGCCCAGGCGGGGGTGTGGCGGCAGGTGGCGGCGGTTCCGGCGGTGTTGCCGGCGCTGTGTGCTGCGGTGGATACGTTTGCCGCCGCGGGGCATGTGTCGGTGTGGCTGGACGCTGAGATCACCGGGATGCTGCTGGGGGAGGTGCCGGCGGCGTTTCATGCCGGGGTGCAGGAGATCCTGTTGATCGCCTTCGCCGTGGCGGTGGCCGAGTTTGTGGGCGATCCCGACACGCCGATCGGTATCGATGTGGAGGGTCACGGGCGCCATGAGGAGCTGGCCGCCGGGGTGGACTTGTCCCACACGGTGGGGTGGTTTACCAGCAAGCACCCGGTGGCGTTGCGGGTGGGGGGATTGTCTTGGGCGCAGGTGCGCGCCGGTGGGGCCGCGCTGGGGGCGCTGGTTAAAGACGCTAAAGAGCAGCTTCGGGCCTTGCCGCACCCGTTGAGCTATGGGGTGCTGCGCTATTTGACTCCCGAGGTTGAGCTGGCCGGCGGGGATCCGGTGATCGGGTTTAACTATCTGGGGCGGGTGACGGCCTCGGCGGGTGGGCCGCCCACCGAGGCCGAGCGGTGGCGGGTCAGCCCGCAGGGCTTGGCGTTAAGCGCTCTCAGCGCGGCGATTCCCATGCCGTTGGCCCACAGCGTGGAGCTCAACGCCGCCGTCATCGACACCGGCAGCGGGGCGCGCCTGCACGGGGATTGGATGTGGGCGCCTTCGGTGCTTGATCGGCGCCGGGTTGGCCGGTTAAGCCGATTGTGGGGGGAGGCCCTGGCGGGGATTTGTGCGCATGTGCGCGCCGGTGGGGGCGGGTTGACTCCCTCCGATATCGTCCCGGCCCGGTTAAGCCAGGCCCAAATCGAGCAGCTGCAGCAGCGCTATCGGATCGCCGATATTTTGCCGTTGACCCCGCTGCAGCAGGGGCTGCTGTTTCACGCCCACACCGCGCGGGGGGACGACGATGTGTATGCGGTGCAGGTGGATATTGCGCTCAGTGGTGCCCTGGATCCGTGCCGGCTGGGTGCGGCGCTGCACACGGTGATCACCCGCCACCCGCATCTGGTGGCCCGATTTTGGGACCGCTTCGATGAGCCGGTGCAGGTCATTCTCGCCGATCCCGCCCCGGGGTGGGGGTATGTGGAGTTCGACGCTGAGCAGGATCCCGGCGAGCAGATCGAGCGGTTGTGCGCCGCCGAGCGCGCCGCGGTCTGTGACCTCGCCCACCAGCCGGCGTTGCGGGCGGTGTTGATCCGCACCGCGCCGCAGCGGCACCGGTTGGTGCTGACCAGTCACCACATCGTGCTCGACGGCTGGTCGCTGCCGATCCTGTTGGGTGAGCTTTTCGCCAGTTATCACGGTCAGCGGCTGGGTGCCCCCGGGTCGTATCGGCGGTTTGTGGCCTGGTTGGCCGGGCGTGATCGTGAGGGCGCCCGCGCGGCCTGGGGTGAGGTGCTTGCCGGTGTGGAGACCCCCACCCTGGTCGGCCCGGCGCAGCGGGTGGGGGTGGGGCCCCGCGGTGTGGCCGCGTTTCGGCTGCCCGAACAGATCACCCGGGAGCTGGGGGAGCTGGCCCGGGCGCATCACACCACCCTCAACACGGTGTTGCAGGGCGGTTTCGCGCAGCTGTTGTGCTGGTTGACCGGGCAGCATGATGTGGTTTTCGGCACCACGGTCTCCGGGCGCCCGGCGGAGGTGGCCGGTGCGGAATCCCTGGTGGGTTTGCTGATCAACACGGTGCCGGTGCGGGCCCGCCTGACCGCCACCACCACCGTCGCGGGGTTGCTCGATCAGCTGCACCGCACCCACCACAGCACGGTGGAGCACCAGCATCTGGCGCTGCCCGAGATTCACCGCATCAGCGGCCTCGACGTGCTGTTTGACACGCTGTTTGTCTACGAAAACTATCCGATTGACCCCGCGGTGTTCCCCGGTGAGCAGGGGCTGGCCATCACCGGGTTTCGGGTGCATGAATCCACCCACTACCCGCTGGCGGTGGTGGCCCAGCCCGGCAGTGAACTGGGTTTTCGCATCGAATACGACACCGATGTGTTTGATCGCGCCAGCATCGAGGCCCTGATCACGCGGTTGCAGCGGGTGCTGGCGGGGATGCTCACCGATCCGGGGCGGCTGGTGTCGGGGATTGATGTGCTCGATGAGGCCGAGCATGCCCGTTTGGGGGTGATCGGTCATCGGGGGGTGTTGGCCCGCCCCGGGGGTGGGGTGTCGGTTCCGGTGGTGTTTGCCGCGCAGGTGGCGCGCACCCCGGATGCGGTGGCGCTGTGCTGTGGGGGGCGCTCGTGGAGTTACCGGGAGCTGGATGCGGCCGCGGCGCGGCTGGCGGGGGTGTTGGCGGCTCGCGGGGTGGGCCCGGGGGGGTGTGTGGGGGTGCTGATGCCGCGGTCGGGGCAGGCGGTGGTGGCGATTTTAGCGGTGTTAAAGACCGGGGCGGCCTATGTGCCGATCGATCCCGCGCTGCCGGATGCGCGTATCGGGTTCATGCTGGCCGACGCCGAGCCGGTGGTGGTGCTCACCGCTGGGGGGCTGGGGTCTCGATTGGGGGGCTTTGCCGGGGAGGTCATCGATGTGGGGGCCCCGCTGGGGGGGCAGCCGGCCGCGGCGGTGGCGGGGCCGGTGGCCGAAGACATCGCCTACATCATCTACACCTCGGGCACCACCGGGGCGCCCAAGGGGGTGGCGATCACCCACCGCAACATCACCGAGGTGCTGGGGGGCGCGGGTGCCGGTGTGGGGCTGGGGCCGGGGCAGGTGTGGACGCAGTGTCATTCGCTGGCGTTCGACTTTTCGGTGTGGGAGATTTTCGGGGCGCTTTTGCATGGGGGCCGGCTGGTGGTGGTGCCCGAAGAAGTGGCGGGCTCCCCGGAGGATTTTCACGCGCTGCTGGTGGCCGAGCGGGTCAGTGTGTTGACCCAAACCCCCTCGGCGGTGGGGGTGTTGTCCCCGCAGGGGTTGGAGTCGGTGGCGCTGGTGGTGGCCGGGGAGCCCTGCCCGGCGGGGGTGGTGGATCGCTGGGCGCCGGGGCGGGTGATGATCAACGCCTACGGGCCCACCGAGACCACGATGTGTGTCACCGTCAGTGCGCCGTTGGTGGCGGGGGCGGGGGTGCCGCCGATCGGGTCACCGGTGGCGGGGGCGGCGGTGTTTGTGCTGGATGGCTGGTTGCGCCCGGTGCCGGTGGGGGTGGCCGGGGAGTTGTATGTGGCCGGTGCGGGGGTGGGCTGCGGGTATGTGCGGCGGGCGGGGTTGACCGCGTCGCGGTTTGTGGCCTGCCCGTTTGGGGGGGCGGGGGCGCCGGGGATACGGATGTATCGCACCGGGGATGTGGTGCGCTGGGGTGCTGATGGGCAGCTGGAGTATGTGGGCCGCGCCGATGAGCAGGTGAAAATCCGCGGGTATCGCATCGAGGTGGGGGAGGTGCAGGCGGCGCTGGCCGCCCTGGAGGGGGTGGGCCAGGCGGTGGTGATCGCCCGGGAGGACCACCCGGGGGACAAACGCCTGGTGGGATACATCACCGGGGGGGCGGACCCGGGGTGGGTGCGCGCGGCGCTGGCCGAGCGACTGCCCGGGTATATGGTGCCCGCGGCGGTGGTGCGGGTGGATGGTTTGCCGTTGACCCCCAACGGCAAACTGGATCGGCGCGCCCTGCCGGCCCCCGACTACGGGGACGCCGGGGGTTATCGGGCCCCCACCAGCGCGGTGGAGGAGATCCTGGCCGGGATCTACGCCCAGGTGCTGGGGCTTGAGCGGGTCGGGGTGGAGGACTCGTTTTTCGATTTGGGTGGGGATTCGCTGTCGGCGATGCGCCTGATCGCGGCGATCAACACCGGCCTGGATGCGGCGCTGCCGGTGCGGGCGGTGTTTGAGGCCCCCACGGTGAGAAGCTTAAGTCAACTCCTGCAATCAGGTAATGCCTCTGCGGAGGAAATAGTTCCGATCCAGACTCTCAAGAATGGCGTCGGCACTCCGGTTTTTTGCATTCATCCCGCAAGTGGCCTAAGTTGGCCATATCAGGTTCTTGGGAACTATCTGGATTACCCCATCCTTGGAGTTCAACAAATTCCACAGGATGGACAGGATGAACCTCAATCAATCTGTGATCTGGCAAAATGCCATGCCGACAGAATACAGAAGGCCCATCCTTCCGGACCCTATAACCTGCTCGGCTGGTCTTTTGGGGGTGTCGTGGCCCACGAAATTGCCATCGAGCTTCAGCGACGTGGATGCGTAATTGGTACACTGATCCTTCTCGATTCTCAACCCAGCATCGACAGCAGCTTGATACCTAACCGTGCCTTAAGGGAACAAGATGTTTTAGAAGAATTCTTACGATTCTATCGTATCGATACACCAGAACATGACACACCATACACTTACGACCAGATAGTGGAATTACTTAACGAACAGGATGCTGGAGAACTTCTCCGGTACAAGCATATTTTGGATGTTCTGCTTCGCAATTTCAACCGCAATATGCCGCTCTATCAAACTCACCGACCACGTGTTTTCAATGGTCATACGGTTATCTTTTCCGCTGTGCGTGGGCAGGGCGATCGCAGTGCGTTTCTTCTGGAAAGTTGGCGACCGTATGTCAGCGGTGACATCGCTATGTATTCGGTCGACTGTACGCATCAGGAGATGCTAACCAGCGAATCACTTAGCATGTATGATAAAGAACTCAAACATTCACTGGACCGTGTGGGTAGATAAACGACATGGCCAAATCTACGTCACAGCGGAAACACCGTCCGACCAGTGCATGGAATTTCAACTTCAGCTACACGTCAGGCTGGTGACCATGCTCGTCAGTGGCCCTGCTTGGATGCCGCTGCTCAAGCCAGGCGCTGCCTTTCACGGCAAACCGCCGTTATGACTGGTGTTCGCGCCCGAGGAATCGACTCCCGAAGCGTTTCGGCGTTGACGGTGAACCGGCACTTATGGCGAGTCCCCGATACTGAGTCCACCCGGTTCTAGATCTAGAGTCGGGTTTTGTTGTTCTGGATTCAGTTGATTTCGCAGGCCACAGGGGTGTGGGTGTGGCTCCATCGGGCAGCGTACTCGGCCGGGGTGAAGTAGCTGAAGTAGCCCAGTGCGGAGTGACGGTGCCGGTGATTATGTTCGTGCTTAACGTCGCCGATGACGACGCGGACCGCCAGCAGGTTGGTCCAGTGGTTGCGGTTGAGGCACTCCTTCCTGAGCCTGCTGTTGAACGATTCGATGTAGGCGTTGTCCCACGGCGCTCCGGGTGGAATGTCGGACAATCCGACTGTGCCGTCACAAAACTGTTGCAACGCTTGCGAAATCATCTCCGGGCCGTTGTCCATGCGCAGCACCAGCGGCGGTCCACCGGCGGAGGCGAACCGGGCGCTCCACGATGTTCAGCAGCGATTCGCGGGTGTGCTCGTCGAGCATCGACGCGATCTTGACGGCGTTGCCGTCGATGGTGGCGTCGAACTGAGAATCGATCGCCCCCATCACCTTGGGTGCGTCCGCGACGACCTGCGGCGCCGACGACACCCCCGCGCTTACGCGGCGAATGCGCCCGCCGCTGCGGTCCTTCCGCACCCCCAGCCGGTGGACCGTGTTTTCCCGACTTGGCTCAATTTAGTGCGCAGTTGCGTCGCCGATGGCGGTGAGGGCTTGGTGGAGGTCGTCGGGTAGTGGGTGTGCGGCAGTGAGGGTGTGGTCGCCGGCTTGGATGGTGATAGTCCGATAGCGACGGGCGGTGCGTATGAATTTCTTTATACTCCAGCCGGTTTGGCGTTCGATCCAGTGGCTGACGGCCAGCGCGGTGACGACGATGCTCAGGTGCGCTTCGATGGAGTCGCGTAGCCGATGGTAGATGGGTCTGGCAGCCAGGTCGTGCTTGGACATTCGGAAGCTTTTCTCGATGTGCCACAGCTGGTGGTAGGCGCTGATGACGAAGTCAGGGGTGTGGTCGGTCAGGTTGGTGGTGTAGCCCTTCCACCCGGCCAGGGCGCGGTTTTTGGCTTCCAACTCCCGGTTGACCGTTGTAGCGGCGCCGGTGAGCTGGATGTAGCGGTTGCGTTTGACCGGGGCTTTTCCGGCGACGGCCCGTTCGGCTTTGGCGATCTGCTCATCGATACCGTGCAGGGTGCGCCTGGCCCGGTCAACACGGTACTGGTAGTAGATCATCCGGTCAGGGACACCGCGGGTCTTCTCGGTCGAGCTGGCCGGCCAGGGTTGGGTCAGCACCAGCTGATCGGGAACCGTCTCGCCGGGGTGTTGGGCCTGCCATTCGCTGACCACACCGGGCAGATGTGGGATACGGGTGCCCAAGATGAACCGCACACTCGCAGCGTGCAGCGCGATCTGGTTGGCTTCGAGGATCATCCCGGCATCGGCGACTATCGTGACATCAGTGAGGCCGTGTGCGGTTTTGAAGGCGTTGATGACCGGCAGCATAGTCGCGGTCTCGACCTTGTTGCCCTCGAATGCTTCCACTGTCAACGGGAATCCTGATGCGTCGGTGAGTAAGCCGAGAACAATCTGGGGTTCGAGGCGTCGTTCCTTGGAAAAACCGGGTTCGCGGAATCCATCGCCGCTATCGGTCTCGAAGTACAGCGTGGACACATCGAAGAGCACCAGCGAGGTTGGCCCCAACCCGGCGTGCGCGGAGCGGGCCTTGGCCAGTGCTTGGCGCCAGCTGGGTTTAGCATAGGTCGGCAGACGGCGTTTGAGCGTGGCATACGAGGCCGCGGGTATTCCGATCTCATTGAGTACCCGGGTGGTGTCGAGCTTGCTGGCCGATTCGATGATCCTGGCCAGCGTCAGTTCACGAAACACGTTGTCGCTTTTGGTCGCTGACTCAAATCCAAGCACTCTGTAGGCTGTGCACAGGGCGTCCCACAAATGAGCCGCCTGCGACGAGGTGATCGGCAGCGGCTCAGTTCCAGCCGGGGCCTGCACACCCAGATCCAGCACTTGTTGGCCCGCGGTCAACCGCTGGGCGGCGGCTGCTTTCAACACGGCCACTTCCGCGGCATCGTGGGCTGAGCCGATGTGCTCGATCTGGCGGGCTCCGCGCCGCGAGGACCACACGACTTGTACCGCGACCGCCCCGGATGCGGTCTTCACGGTGCGGACATACGCCATCCAGGCAGCCTACGAACCCAAAATTAGTGCGCAAATCCCGGCCACGCGGCACCCAAACCAGCAGGTCAAACAGCTAACGGTCAAAAAACCCGGAAACGTGAGCCAAGTCAGGTTACGCGGCGAATGCGCCCGCCGCTGCGGTCCTTCCGCACCCCCAGCCGGTGGACCGTGTTTTTGTTGACCTCACGGCCCTCATCGTGGCGCAACGCCGCCCCGGCGCGCCGAAACCCCTGGCACGGATGTGTGGTGGCATACGCGGGCAGCCAGACCCGCAGATCGGCATCGGGTCGGCCGAGGTCTGCGCGACCGCAGTGCGCCGGGAGGTGGAACGAGCCAACCCGACCGCCGCGCCCGACAACCGCTCCCACATGCTCAACCCTCGTTGAGCATGCCCACGGCGCGACGCTTGGCGGCCGGGCTTGAGAATTTTCCCTTCGCAACCTCGCGCAACGCATCCTTCTGCAACTCCGCCTCGGCCAAAAGCCGCTTCAACCTCGCGTTCTGCCCCCGCAACTCCTTGAGCCGCCGGGCGGCGTCGATACCCATCCCGCCATAGGCGCACCGCCCGTTGTCCAGCGTCGCCGGCGACACCTCCAGCTCGGCGGCGATCTCCTCACCGGTCTTGCCTGCCGCCCCCAACTCATCCGCACGGCGCAGCTTGCGCACGATGTCCTCCGCGGAATGCCGCTTTCCGACCAGCCATGTGTTTCACCGTCCCTGCCAGCCCCATCCACGGGGCCACAGGACTCTAAAACAAGGCGGACTCATTCACCGGGAACACCCCACTTACCTCAAGCGCAAGCAGAGAAATCGTCACAACCCGGACCACCGCAGTGGCTATCCAACTCTCATGGAATCATTGGACGGTGCAAGAGCCGATCACCCCTATAACAGGCGCCATATATTCGGTGAAACTGTGATTTCGCCGGAGTCACTGGCGATCACCCTTCATCAGGGCGGTAAAACTTGGGGTGTGCTGTGACTCGGCAGACGATATTTGCACACCACATAAGCTGCTGGAATGTAGTGTCCCGCAGGATGAGAGGGGATTCCTGCAACAAATCCGCCGTCGAAGACGGGTTAGGGATGTCGCCGGTAGTTATGCCTAACTGCTACTGGCTGGGAAACAAGTACCGCGCTATCCATAGCGTCCATAGCGCTATCCATAGCGTCCATAGCGCTATCCAATGCAAAGTTATCCGAGTTCCAGTAGCACGGTGAGCGGACCGTCGTTGACCAGTTCGACGTCCATGTGCGCACCGAAAACGCCGGTTTCTACGTGCGCACCCAGCTTTCGCAATGCGTTTGCGAATGCTGTCACCAGCGGCTCGGCAACCGCGCCTGGAGCGGCGGCGTTCCATGAGGGTCGCCGGCCTTTCGCGGTATCCGCGTACAAAGTGAATTGGCTGACCACCAAGATTGGCGCATCAACCGCGGCAGCCGACTGTTCATCATCGAGAATGCGGAGGTGCCAAAGCTTTTCGGCGAGACGCTGCGCAATATCGGCATTGTCGCCGTGGGTGACACCGACGAATGCGAGCAGTCCCTGCCGGTCGGGCCGGATGGCGCCGACCGTTCGTCCCTTCACCGACACCGTCGCTCGTGACACCCGTTGCACCAATACCCGCACGGGTCCAGATGCTGCCATCGACCGAGGCGGGATGACCAGCCGAGGTAGCGAGTACGCTCATCCCGATGCTCTCCCCAGGAAGAGGTGAGAAGAGGTGTCGGTGCTGGTCGCGTTCTCCGTCACACCATTAGGTGTTGGCGAGAGCGTCGGTGAGATCGTCGCTGAGGCGGTGCGGGTAGTTCGAGACTCCGGTCTGCCCCACAAGGTCGGTGCGATGTTCACCGAAATCGAAGGCGCTACCTGGGGCGAAGTAATGGCCGTCGTGCAGCGCGCCGTGGAAGCCGTGGCGGCCCGAGCGCCCCGCGTCGACGCGGTGATAAAAGCGGACTGCAGGCCGGCGGTCACCGACGCGATAACGCGGAAAGTCACGTCGGTGGAGCGGTACCTGTCCAATCCGGTTACCGGCCCCTAAAACCGGGTCTCTCAGCCTTCAACCGCGGCCCGAAAGGCCCGCTCGGCCGCGTCGCCGTGGACCGCGAAGACCACTCGCTGCAGCGACCGCGGCTGGTGCTCCCGAACAGCGCCAACCATCAGCCGGGCTGCCTCGTCGAGTGGAAAGCCACCGACACCCGTGCCGAAGGCCACCAGCGCAAGGGAGCGACAGCCAAGCTCGTCGGCCTTGCGCAAGCTGGAGCGGGTGGCCTTCGCGATAATCTCTGCCGAGGTCGGTCCGCCGGGCTCCATCGTCGCCGCGTGGATCACATAGCGTGCGGGCAATGCGCCGGCAGTGGTTTCCACCGCCTCCCCGAGACCGATCGGCGCCCTCTCGCGCGACTCGTGCTGCAACTCGGGGCCGGCCGCGCGGGCGATCGCCGCCGCAACCCCGCCGCCGTGGCGCAGTTGGGTGTTGGCGGCATTGGTGATCGCGTCCACCTCGAGTTTGGTGACGTCGGCTTGAAGTACTTCTAACTCGATCATCGAGCTTATTCTCTCGCATCGCCCTGCGTTGCCCGAGAGTTGTGGTGACGGCCTGGTCCGGACGCTTCCACCGCCGCACAACCTCATCCACAGCGGGGGTCGAGTTGTCCACAGCCACGCACACCGGCGGTGAACCCCTCGATCTCGTCGAGCATCCCCGCTGCCGCCGAGCCTATATCGGGAATCTTTTCCAGTTCCCCATGGCGTGCGACCACGGCGTGCTTGGCGAGGCGCCGACCGTGGCCGGCCGGGCTGAAGGCCGGGGTTACCGAAGCACAGGATCAAAGCCGGAGCGCTGTTACGGGGTCAGCGTCTTGTCGAGAACGTGATAGGCGATGTCTCGCTTCAGATCCGTCACCGCACTTGGCGTAGCGAGTTCGCGGAAGCCGCACCACTACAACACCGCACCACGAGAAAGGCTGGTTCGCGAGGCCGCCGAGAACGCTCGGGACGCCCCTCACGGCCGGGCGGAGACACTCGCGAGGCGGTTCACCGGAGTTCGCCCCCGGCCGGCGGTGCGTAGTCTCGACCGGGTGAGCGCACGCGCGGGCATCGTGGTCACCGGCACCGAGATCCTGACCGGGCGGGTGCAAGACCGCAACGGCCCCTGGATCGCCGAGCGGCTCTTTGAGCTGGGGATCGAGCTGGCCCACCTCACGATCTGTGGTGATCGTCCGCCCGACATCGAGGCCCAGCTGCGGTTCCTGGCCGCCGAAAGCGTGGACCTGATCATCACCAGTGGCGGTCTGGGCCCCACGGCCGACGACGTAACCGTGGAGACGGTGGCCCGCTTCGCCGGCCGCGAACTGCTGCTGGACGCCGAGCTGGAGGACAAGATCGCCGCGATCCTGAAACCCATGGCGGCGCGCTTCGACCACGTCGACGTCGATGCGCTGCGAGCGGCCAACCGCAAGCAGGCCCTGATTCCGGCCGGAGCACAGGTGATCGACCCGATCGGCACTGCGCCGGGCCTGGTGGTGCCCGGGAAGCCGACGATTGTTGTGCTGCCGGGTCCGCCGCACGAACTTCAGCCGATGTGGCCGGCGGCGGTGATGACGCCGGCGGTGCAGCAGGCGATCGCCGGGCGAACGATCTACCGGCAGGCAACGGTGCGGATGTTCGGGCTGCCCGAGTCGGGTCTGGCCGAGACCCTGCGCGAGGCGCAACGTCGCATTCCCGGTTTCGAGTCGCTCGAGATCACCACCTGCCTGCGTCGCGGCGAGATTGAGATGGTCACCCGATTTGAGCCGCCCGCGGCGAACGTCTATGCGCAGCTGCTGGAGCTGCTGCGCGACCGGCACGGCCATCAGATCTACTCCGAAGACGGCTCATGGGTGGACGATCAGGTCGCGCGGCTTCTGGCCGGTCGGCGAATCGCGACGGCGGAGTCCTGTACGGCGGGGCTTTTGGCGGCCCGGCTGACCGAGCTCCCCGGCTCGTCCGGCTATGTTGCGGGTGGGGTGGTGGCCTACGCCAACGAGGCGAAAGTAGAGCTGCTGGGGGTGGACCCGGCGCTGATCGAGCAGCACGGGGCGGTGTCCGAGCCGGTTGCGCACGCGATGGCCAGGGGCGCGCTGAGCCGTTTCCGTGCGGACACCGCGATCGCGATCACCGGGATCGCGGGCCCCGGCGGGGGCACAGCGGAAAAGCCGGTGGGAACGGTGTGCTTCAGCGTGGCGCTGGCCGGTGGCCGGACGCTCACCCGAACCGTAGTGCTGCCGGGTAACCGCGCCGAGGTCCGCGAGCGTTCGACGACGGTGGCGCTGCACCTTTTGCGGCGCGCGCTGAGCGGCACCGCCGAGACGCAGGAGTGACCGAGCCATCTTGTGACAGGGTTGGGTCAGCCACTGCCACCGCAAATCCCGTGGAATCGCGGCCGGTCATCCCGTCGCTGACGCCGGGGACGTCAGCGGGTGATGCCGGTGTGACCCAGGGAGTGACGGCCCGGCTGGGGCCAGACCGTCAGCCCGTGCGGTTCGCTGCCCACCCTGATCGTGTGCAGCAGCCTGCCGTCAGCGGTGGAGAAGACATAGACGACGTCGTTGTAGCGGCCGGACACCCACAGCTGGGTGCCGTCGGCGGTGAGGTTGCCCATGTCGGGGCTGCCCCCACCGGGAATCCGCCACAGGCTGATCGGCGCGCCGGTGTAGGCGTCCAGCACAGAGATCGACCCCTCCGAACGGTTCGTCACGAACAGCCGGGTGGCATCGCGCGAGAAGTACAGCCCGTGGGCGCCTTTGCCGGTGGGAACAAACCGCAGGACCCGGCTGGCCGCGCCGTCGAGGATCCACAGTCCACCGCCGTCGCAATCGGCGATGTAGTACACCGAACCGTCCGGTGCGAGCCGCACATCCTGCGGGCCCATGTGGGTGTGACGCACCGGCATGTCAATCATGCGCAGCAATCGGTGAGTGGTGACGTCGACGACGGCGACACGCCCGGCGAATTCGCAGCTGAAAACCGCGGTGTGCCCGTCGACCGAGAAGTCGGCGTGGTTGATTCCCGCGCACGCCGGGATCGACGTCTTGTCCAGGAGCTGCCAGGTCACCGGGTCATACCAGACGAGCTCGCGCTGCCGCTCGGCTGCCGAGATCGCGAACCGGCCGTCGGGGGTGAAGTACAAGTTGTACGGATCGATGATCGGGATCTTGCGGCCCGGCTGACCGGTGCGCGGGTCGAAGGCGAGCATGAGGTTCCCGACGTCATCGGTGGCGTACAAGGTGCGCATGTCGTAAGCGGGCACAATGTGCTGGATCTCGCGGCCCACCGGGTACCTCCCGACCACCTCGTAGGTCGCCGGGTCGATCTCCCACACATCGCCCGAACGGTCATGTGGGACATAGACCAGCGGCCGATCGGCAGCCACCCCGGGGACCAGGCTGCCCGCACCCGCGTGGGCGTAGACGTTCAGCCGCTCGGGCGCCGTCGGTTTGGCGGGAGGCACGGGAGGCATTGTCAGAGGTGCAAGTTTCGGATCGCCGGCTCCCATGCCGGGTGCGGCGGGCACCGAAACCGGTGGGTGAACCGCCGGGCCCGCCGAACATCCGATGGCCAGCAGGGACACGGCCACCCATAACGACAGCAGGCGAAAGCTCACGGATTACCTGGCCGGGGGTTTGCTGCTGCTGTAGCATCCTGCCGCCGGATCTCCGGGCGTGCAAGCCCACACCGCAGCGCCGGCACGATCTGAGCCGGCCAACACGGGTTCTTCAACCACATTTGCTGCAGGGGGGAGCCCTGGATAGCGATGCCCAGCGCGGTGCCGCCGAAGGCCCGCCGGTAGCGAGTTCGGGTAACGAGTCGCCCGGCAGGCAACCCGACTCCGCCGGTGGCGCGCGGTGGCAGGATCAACGGGGTGGCATCTTTTCTCGTGCGCGCCGCGCTGACCGGATTCGCATTGTGGGTGGTCACCCTGTTTGTCCACGGGGTCCGGTTCGTGGGTGGCGAGACGACGGTGGAAAAGATCGGCATCATTTTCGTCGTCGCGGTGATCTTCGGTCTGGTCAATGCGTTCATCAAACCTATCGTGCAAATCCTGTCGATCCCGCTCTACATTCTCACCCTCGGTCTTTTCCACGTCGTCGTCAATGCGTTGATGCTGTGGATCACCGCCTGGATCACCGGTCACACCACCCACTGGGGATTGCAAATCGACCATTTTTGGTGGACCGCGATCTGGGCCGCGATCCTGTTGTCGATCGTGAGCTGGATGTTGTCTTTGCTGGTTCGCGATTTCTGGGCGTTAGGCGCGGGTGATCGCGGGTTGTGAACGCCGTGTCCTGAGACGGCTCAAGAATAAGGCTCAAGAATAATCCGGTTTTGCTGACGCCGGTTCCTGGGAACCGGGGTGGGCACCCGCGGGCACACCCGGGGTGTCGAGTCCAGCCGAAGTGTTGTAAGCAAGACCGTGATTGTCGTGTGCAGCCGGCCGATCACCGGATACCCTCGACGGGCAGTCACCGGCGATAGCGGTCGGTTGGCGTACCGCCATCCCCGGACACCACCACAGAATTGAGGGGCTATGAACGAATTCGATCCACAGGACGGTGAATCGCAAGTCATCGTCAGTCTCGCCGAGGCGGCGATGCACATGTACAACGCGGCCATCGACTCCCTGCCCTTCCCCGAGGACAAGAAGTTCCAGAAGCGGGCGGAGGTGGTGCTCTCCGGTTTGCGCAAACTGCGGGCAGCCCTGACGGAAGCGGCCGGCCGCAGCCGATCCACCCCCGCGGTGATCGTGGCGCTCAGTGATGTCAGGCGGCGCTACGACGATCTGATGGCACGCGCGGCGGCGGCACCGCAGTCAACGCTGGGACAGCAGCTGTATGCGGTCCGTATTCGCGCCAAACTGTCCGCCCCGGAGGTGGCGAGGGGGGCGGGACTTCGGGTGGACCTGCCGGATGCCCTGGAGGCCGGTGAAACACCGACCGACGAGGAGGCGGCAAAGGTTAAAGAGGTTATCGCTGCGCTCGGCGGGGTAGCCGGCTCCGAAGACTTCGAGCACACACCGCCGCCGGAGGAACACCTCGACGGGATGGACCACTCACTGCCCGCCAATGGCGCCGGCCAGCCGTTCGACACAGCGGTTTATTGAGCTGGTTTATCGAGCTGTCAGCGATTAGCACCGCCCGGCCATGTCACGTGCGCGGTATGTCCGGTGCGGCGAAGCCACCGAATCGACGAGAAGATACGGGCCTGCTGCGGCTTCCACGAGCAAAAGCGGGTTCTGCACGCTGGGGCAGCGGCGGCAGGCGGTGGTCGGTGGTGAACACCCGGTGGACTAGACCCAGCGCAACGATAACCGTGGTGGCCGCCACCGAACCGAGAATAAGGAACATGACCACGGCCTGCACGATTACGGCCTGCACCGGTGGCACGCCGGCCAAGATGAGGCCGGTCATGGCACCGGGCAGGAACACCAGCCCGGTGGCCTTGGTGGTTTCGACCTGCGGTGACACCGCAGCTCGCAGGGCGATACGCAGATAAGGCGTGGCCGCCTGGCGGGAAGACTGACCGAGCGCGAGCCGCGCTTCCACCTCGGCGCGTTTGTCGCGCAGCTCATCGACCAGACGCCGGGCCACTAGCACGGTAGCAGTCATCGAATTGCCGATCATCATGCCGGCGATGGGGACCAGGGTGCGAGCCTGGAGCGGAAAAACCCGCAGCCCGAACAACACTCCCAAGGTGATGACCGCTGCAACGGTGAAAGCGGCGACGGTCAGTGTCCCCAAACGTGGGACCTCGGGCGCCCGCCGGTGTGCGACGTCACCGGCGTAGAGGATCATGGCGGCGGTCCAGGCCCACGACCACCACAGCGACACACCCGGCTTTAGCAGCAGCGCCAGCAGTCCGCCGACCAGCAGGAGCTGGATCAGCGCGCGGGACGCCGCCCAGAGCACCTGCCGTTCCAGCCCAAGGCGCTGCCAGAGCGAGATCCCGGCTGCGATCGCCACCAGCGCCAGCGATGTCGTCAACCCAATCCAAGAAACCTGGCCGCTCACCACGGCACCTGCCCACGTCCCGGGTCGGCGATGACCGGTTCGATCCCCAGGCAACGGCCCCGCTCGAGGCGCAGGACCCGGTCGGCGATGCGCCGCACCTGCGCCTCGTCATGGCTGACCCACAGCGCACTCATTCCCAGGTCGGCCAGCTTTCGCACCGCCCGTTCGATCGCTATGGCCGTCTCCGCGTCCTCCGAGGAGGTGGGCTCATCCAGCAGAAGGACTTCCGGTCTCGCAATCAGGGCACGCGCCAGGCACATTCGTTGTGCCTCTCCACCCGACAGCGTGGTGGCGTCACGGTCGAGCCACGAGCCGGTCAGCGCCACCCGCGCCAGCACGTCACGCATCTGCGACTCGCCGGCCTGCGGATCGGCGATACGCAAGTTGTCGGCCACGGTGCCGGGGAATGGTGTCGGACGCTGAAAAGCCATGCCCACCCGGCGGCGTAACCGCAGCGGATCCAGGCCGGCGATGTCGGCTCCGCGGAATAGCACCCGGCCCGCGGTGGGAACCTCGAGCCGATTACACAACCTCAGCATCGTCGATTTGCCCGACCCCGACGGTCCGACCACCGCCGTCACCCCCTCGCCCGGTACGGCGGCCGTGAAACCGTCGAGGGCACGGACTCCGGCGCGCTCGACCACGACCTCTTCGAAGGCAAACAACGCTGGTTCGGTCACCACCCGCCAACCTAGCCCAGTCGCCGGGAGCCGACAGGCGTGGCCGAGGGGGACTCGTCGATACCACCACGACGGTCGCCGACGGGTGTCGTGCACCGCCACCCCACCCGCGACGCCAGGGCATCACCCCTGGAAGGTCCCGGTGAGGGTGGCCCGCGCGGTTGCGGCCTGCGCAATCGCGTGCGCTGCCTGCGCGCCGGCCGATCCCGCGGGCAATTGGAGCGGGGTGGAAAACTGGTAAAGGGTGAACCGGTAGTGGTGGGTGCCGCTGCCCGATGGCGGGCAGGGCCCGAAGTAGCTTTGCTGACCGCCGGAGTTGGCGATGCTGTGACCGTTGTCGGGAGTCTGACCGTCGGTGGTGCTGCCCGAACCGGGGGCTATCCCGGTCACGATCCAGTGGATGTACAGCCCGCCGACCGCATCCGGGTCATCGACAACGAGCGCGAGCTCCGCGGCATCCGGGGGAGCCGACCACGTCAACGGGGGCGCGATGTTGGCGCCTTTGCAGGTGAATTGAACCGGGATCGGCGCCCCGTCTGCGAACGCCGGGCTGGCGATCGTCAGGTGCTCAGCGACCGGCGTCACGCTGGACGGTCCGGCGGTCGTGGCTTGGGTAGCCGGTGGCGATGACGTCTTCCGACCGCCGGCGCAGCCGGTTTGCGCCACCAGGAGCGCCAGGCCGGCGGCTACCGCCACGACTTTGTTAACTACGCGCACCGTCGAGTCCTCAGTATCCATGGCCCCTAGTGTCGCGCTAACCGGGGTCCGAAATGCCTCGTTTGACGCATCTGCCGCTCGGTGCGGAAACTGCCGGGTGTCATGCGGCGTTGCTCAGCAGCGCGGAGGGCTGACAGTTAGTGACAGTTAGTTAGGTACGGGCGGCCAGTTCGGCCGCCTCCCGGGCACACCCCCAGGACAGGGTGACACCGCTGCTGCCATGGCCGTAGTTGTGAATGCAGCGAGCCCGCCGGAGGGGCTCGGCTGCCACCCGAACGGCGGGGCGGTCGGGACGAAGCCCGGTAATCGTCTCGACGACCTCCGCATTGTCCAGCCGCGGCTCGATCCGGCGGCAGCGGCGCAGGATTCGCTCCGTGATGTCAGGGTCCGGGCTGGTGTCCCAGCGTCCGGGAATGCGGATACCGCCGCAGACCACGCGTTGCGGATGCGGGAAATAGCAGGTCCATTCCGTGTCCGTGGTCAACTCGAGGAACAGCTGCTCCAAGCCGGGGTTGGTGAGCACGACGTGTTGGCCGAACACCGGTCGCACCGTCTCGTCGCCGGTCAAGTCGCGGGCGCCGAGGCCCGCACAATTCACGACCGTCGCCGCGGCCTCCGCGGCCTCCTCCAGGGATCGCACCGGATGCGTTTCGATTGTGCCGCCGGCCGCCGCCAGGCGTCCGGTCAGATAGACCAGGTATCGGGGCATGTCGATCAACGGCAGCGTGGCGTGAAACCCCATCCGGAAACCGTCGGGGATTTCGGTGGGATCCGCCGGACGCAGGTCGGGAACCAGCTCGGCGTGCGGTGCCAGCTCACCGGGTCCGGGTAACCCATCGGCCCTGGGCGGCTCATCGGGGTGGGGTGGCGCACCGACGATCAGCGCCGGCGCCAGACGCACACCGGTGGCGGGATCCTTTGATAGCTCGTGAAATGCGTGCAACGAGGTTTCGCTCCAGGCCAGGGTCTTGGTGACCGGTTCGGCGAACACCGGCGTCCACACCGCGCCGGCCACCGCCGACGTTGTTGCCTCCGGCATTGCGGCCGCCCACACGCGCACCGCCCAGCCGGACTCCGCCAGGCAGATGGCAGTGGTCAGCCCGCTGACGCCGGCACCGAGCACCAGCGCATCTCTCCGATCGTCCGCCATACCTGCACGGTAACCGAAGCACCCGCCGGCCACTGGTGGGCGCGGCCACTACCGTCGGGGTGTCCCCGCAGGGCAACGGGTCGGCGGCACCGTCAGGGCCCGGGAGCCGGCGGCGCACCGGGCTGGCCGACGACACCGTTGAGACCGCCGAGGATTGCCTGCAACGCCGACGGTGGCAGCCCCAGCGGAGGTCGGGTGTCCGCCGGGTCGGTCTTCTGCCACGGCTGACAGCCATCGGTCTTGAATGCCTTGTCGCTGGGATCGATCTGGACAACCTGCGGCTTTTTGGTCATAGCGTTGTCAACGATGTCGGTGCCGTTGGGGCCGCTGACCCGCTTCCAGTAGCAGGTTCCCTTGCCCACCGGTCCCGCCGAGCTGTAGGTGCCCGGCACGATATCGGTTCCCACCGCGTAGGTGCCGTCGTGGTCGATGGTGGTCTTGGGACCGGGCGGCGGCGACCCGGGCTGATGCGGATTGGGAGTAGGGCCGGGTGGCCCGGGTGGCTCGGCGCCGGCGATAGCCCCGGACGCGCCCCAGGCCGCCAAAACGAAAGCTGCAGCGACACTCACCGCTTTCATCGACCGCATCCACCAAAGCCTACCCGGGCAGCCGGCGCCGCGGGTCAGATACCCGGCTGCCACCCGCCTCACGTGGCGGGCCGTCACCGGGTGGCGTGTCGAGCATCGCCGGATGACAGCGGGATCACCCGGGCGCTATGCCGACTTTTTGATCAGGGGCAGCAACAGCTGGCGGCGACGGACGATCGTGTCAGCGAGGTTGTGCAACGCCTCGTGCACCGAAGACGTCACCGGGAATGCGGCCTCGTCGTAATAGTCACGAAGCACCTCCATCACGGCCGGACTGGCGACCAGCAACCACTGCACCCCGGCTGCGCCACACTCCTCATCGACAAGATACACAAGCGAGAAGCCAACCGGAGCAAAGGAATTCACACCGCTCAGGTCGAGCACAAGGGAGTTTTTCACCCGTGCGCATTGTCGGATATACGCGCCGATCCGATCGACGTTGCCCGGCTCGATTGCACCGTGGACCGCCACCACGGTCGCCAGATGACGGCAATGAGCCCGAATCTGGGCGCCGCCGCAGTCGAAGGCGGGGTTTCCGTATCGAGTCGTGGTACTCGCGAAAGTCATCAGCAGCCTCGTTCCGGAGAAATGCGCGGCCGACTAATTGCCCAGCCAACCTTGAGACTCCAACGTTAGCCCGCAAAATCTAAGGAGGCCGGAAGTAGCGTCTAACTCTTTGCTAAGAAACCACTTTCGTACCACGGTGTCAGCCTCAAGCAACATTCTGTTCCGACAGCTCACCCGCCGTGGTCAGCGGGCACGCTATGCGCTTTCCGGTCCCGGCGTGCCCCGGCCATCGCGGCGGACCCCGGTGGATTGCCATGCCCTACCCCTGTTCGCCCGCTATCCGCCCCTATCCGCAGTTGCCGGCCTTTCCCGGTAGCAACGGCGGTCTATCCGCGCGATTGCGGAGGTTTCGCTGTTAGTCTGCGAGGGCTGCGGGTTAACGTGCGCGGAACCGCGCAATGGCCGCCCGGCTGCGCCGGTGGCCGGCGGACCGGCAGCGTCGGCACAGAAAGAACAGAAAGAACAGAAAGAACAGAAAGAACAGAAAGAACAGAACAGAAAGAGTGGTGTGCATACCGCAGAGATCAAAGCACTGACCGGACTGCGCATCGTCGCCGCCGCGTGGGTGGTGCTGTTTCACTTTCGGCCGATGTTGGGTGACGCAGCCCCTGATTTCCGTGATGCGCTGGCGCCAGTGCTCAACTGCGGTGCGCAAGGTGTCGACTTGTTTTTCATCCTCAGCGGGTTCGTCCTGACCTGGAATTACCTCGAGCGCATGGGCCGGTCCTGGTCGGTGCGCGCCACCGTGCATTTCCTGTGGCTGCGGCTGGCCCGGGTGTGGCCGGTCTACCTGGTCACATTGCACCTCGCCGCCCTGTGGGTGATCTTCACACTGCATGTCGGTCATGTCCCGTCACCGGACGCGAGCCGGCTGACGGCGGCCAGCTACCTGCGCCAGGTCCTGCTGGTGCAGCTGTGGTTTCAGCCGTTCTTCGATGGGTCCAGCTGGGATGGACCGGCCTGGTCGATCAGCGCGGAATGGCTGGCCTACCTGCTGTTCGGCCTGCTTGTTTTGGCGATCTTCCGGATGAAGCAGACGACGAGGGCACGCAACCTGATCTGGCTGGCTGTGGCGGCGTCGTTGCCGCCGGTGATGCTGTTGTTGGTCAGCGGGCAGTTCTACACCCCGTGGAGCTGGTTGCCGCGCATCGTCACGCAATTCACCGCGGGCGCGCTGGCCTGTGCCGCCGTCCTCAGGCTACGGTTGACCGGCCGGGCCCGCCGCGCCGCCGGCTATCTCGCCACGCTGTTGATGCTCGCCATCGGTGGCATCCTCTACCTGCTCGACGCGCATCCCTTGAGCGGAGTGACCGACAGCGGCGGGATCGTTGACGTGCTGTTCGTGCCGCTGGTGATCACGCTGGCGATCGGCGCCGGGAGCCTGCCCCGATTGTTGTCAACCCGGTTGATGGTTTACGGCGGAAAGATCTCGTTTTGTCTCTACATGGTGCACGAGCTGGTGCACACCGCCTGGGGATGGGCCGTCGAGCAGTTCGAGCTTCCGCTGCAGAGCTTTCCGTGGAAGTGGAACGTCGTGGGCCTGGTGACGATCGCCGTGGGTGCCGCGGTCCTGCTGTATCACCTGGTCGAAGAGCCGGCCCGCCGGTGGATGCGCAAGATGGTCGATGTCCGCGGGGCCGATGCACAGCCCCGTATCGACCAGCGCCGCGGGCCGATGGGTGGCAAGCTCCAGTCGATCGACGGTGCACTTGCTGGGTGAGTCGGCCGGTTGCCGGTCCCATGGGCCGGTTGCTCGGCGAAAGCCGCGCGTTGACGCCGGGTTTTCCCGCGGGTAGGCCATCGGCCGGCGATAATTGCGGCGCCGGGCCCCTGCGTTTGTGACCCTGGAGGTAGCAGTTGAGCCGTCTGACGCCCTTCATCCTCTCACTGGCGTTGCTGGTCAGCACTGTCGGCGGACATCGCTTACCGGTGCGGATTTTTCGGACGCTGACCTTGGACACGCCGTTAAGCCTCGTCGCGGTGATCGGTGACTCCTACACCAACGGCACCGATGCGGGTGGTCTTGGTGCGCAATCATGGACGGCACGAGCCTGGCGCATGCTTGCCCAACGGGGGATGCGGGTCCTGGCCAATGTGGCGGCGGAGGGCAGGGCCGGTTACGTCGCGCGTGGCGATCACGGCAGCGTTTTCGAAGATCTGACCGCCGCCGCGGCCCGGCCCGACGACGCGCTGGTGGTGTTCTTCGGTTCCCGCAATGATCAGGGGGCCGACCCCGCATTGCTGGCCGAAAAAGCGCGCGATACCTTCGGTTTGGCGCGCCGCGTTGCGCCGACGGCGAGACTGTTGGTGATCGGGCCGCCATGGCCGACGGCCGATGTTCCCGACGGCATGCTGCAGATCCGCGACATCCTCAACGCCGAGGCCCGCGCCGCCGGAGCAACATTCGTCGACCCGATCGGCGACCGCTGGCTCGTCGGCCGGCCCGATCTGATCGGACCGGACGGTGTGCACCCCAACGACAACGGCCATGCCTATCTGGCGGACAGGATCGCACCGCTTATCGGCGCCCAGCTATCCCGGCGGCCCTGACCACCCGCCAGTCTTCAGCGAAGGTCAAACCGGTCGAGGTTCATCACTTTATCCCACGCCGCCACGAAGTCACGCACGAACTTCTCCTGCGCGTCGTCACAGGCGTAGACCTCGGCCAGACCGCGCAGCACCGAGTTGGACCCGAAGATCAGGTCAACGGCGGTAGCCGTCCATTTGAGCCGACCGGTGGCGCGATCGCGAACCTCGTACACATTCTCCGCGGACTCGGACGCCTTCCACTCGTTGGCCATGTCGCACAGGTTGACGAAGAAGTCGTTGGTCAACGTCTCCGGCCGATCGGTAAAGACGCCGTGCTTGGATTGGGCGAAATTGGCGTTCAGGGCACGCATGCCGCCGACGAGAACCGTCATCTCGGGTGCGGTGAGGTTCAGCATGTAGGCGCGGTCCACCAACAGGTGTTCCGGCGGCTGCTTTTCTCCGGCCCGCAGGTAGTTGCGGAACCCGTCGGCCTTCGGCTCGAGAACGGCGAACGACTCCACATCGGTCTGCTCCTGAGAGGCGTCGGTACGCCCGGGGGCAAACGGCACCGTGATGTCGTACCCGGCTTTCTTCGCCGCCTGCTCGACGGCCGCGCACCCGCCCAGGACGATCAGGTCGGCAAGCGAAATCCTCTTCCCCCCGGACTGCGAGCTGTTGAAGTCCTGCTGAAGCTTCTCGAGTACTTGCAGCACCTTAGCCAGCTCCGGCGGGTTATTGACCTCCCAATCCTTTTGCGGCGCAAGGCGAATGCGTGCTCCGTTAGCACCACCGCGCTTGTCGGTGCCGCGGAAGCTCGCCGCCGACGCCCACGCGGTGGACACCAGCTGGGAGATGGACAATCCCGATCCGAGGACCTTGGTCTTCAAGGCGGCGATGTCCGCATCCGAGACCAGTTCGTGGTCGACCTCCGGGACGGGATCCTGCCAGAGCTGCGGCTCGGGAACCCAGGGCCCGAGGTAGCGCGAGACCGGCCCCATGTCACGGTGCAGCAGCTTGTACCACGCCTTGGCGAACTCTTCCTCCAATTCCTCGGGGTGATCCAGCCAGCGGCGGGTGATCTTGCCGTAGATGGGATCCATCCGCAGCGACAGATCCGTCGTCAGCATTGTCGGAAGCCGCTTGACCGACGGGTCGAACGGGTCGGGGATAACGGGCTCGGCGTCTTTGGCGACGTATTGCCACGCCCCGGCGGGGCTCTTGGTCAGCTCCCATTCGTAACCGTAGAGGGTCTCCAGGTAGCTGTTGTCCCACTTCGTCGGGGTAGGCGTCCACACCACCTCCAGGCCGCTGCAAATCGCGTCCCGGCCTTTGCCGCTGCCGAACGCGCTCTTCCAGCCCAGGCCCTGCTGTTCTATCGGGGCGGCCTCGGGTTCGGGACCTACCAGGTCGGCGGGGCCGGCGCCGTGGGTCTTGCCGACCGTATGGCCACCGACGATCAGTGCGGCCGTCTCGACGTCGTTCATCGCCATCCGCCCGAAGGTCTCGCGGATGTCGATGGCCGCCTTGAGCGGGTCGGGATTACCGTTGGGTCCTTCAGGATTCACATAGATCAGGCCCATCTGCACAGCGGCGAACGGCTTGGCAAGCTCCCGGTCACCGCGGTAGCGCTCGTCACCAAGCCAGGTGTGCTCGGGGCCCCAGAAGACCTCCTCGGGCTCCCACATGTCCTCTCGCCCGAAGCCGAAGCCGAATGTCTTGAACCCCATGGCTTCGTAGGCACAGTTGCCGGCAAAGATGATCAGGTCCGCCCAGGAGATCTTGCGGCCGTACTTCTTCTTGACCGGCCAAAGCAGCCGGCGCGCCTTGTCGAGGAGGCAGTTGTCGGGCCAGCTGTTGAGCGGGGCGAAGCGTTGAGCGCCCTCACCGCCACCGCCGCGGCCGTCGTGGATGCGGTAGGTGCCCGCGGCATGCCAGCTCATCCGGATGAAAAGCGGTCCGTAATGCCCGTAGTCGGCCGGCCACCAATCCTGCGAGGTGGTCATCACCTCGAAGATGTCGCGTTTGAGCGCCTCGACATCGAGTTTCTTGAACTCCTCTCTGTAGTTGAACCCCGCCCCCATCGGGCTGGTGGATCCGTGCTTGTGCAGCACCGAGAGATCCGGCTGGTTGGGCCACCAGTCCCGGTTGGTCATGGGTCGGCCCGACTCGGGTGCGGGGGCGGAGATTGCCGGGCTCGTCGTGCTTTCGGACACTGGATAATTCCTTTCAGGAGTAGGTGAATAGGTCACGCCGGCGGGGTCGAGCAGTCGGGGCATAAACCCCAGTAGATGACCTCCGCCTCGTCAAGGTCGAACCCGTAGTCATCGGATGGGGTCAGACACGGGGCCTCACCCACGGCGCAGTCGGCGTCGGCGATCACCCCGCAGGATCGGCAAACGACGTGATGGTGGTTGTCGCCGACCCGTGATTCATAGCGAGCGACAAAGCCCGATGGCTGGATCCGCCGGATCACACCCGCTGCGGTCAGGGCATGCAGTACGTCGTATACCGCTTGACGGGAGACCTCGGGCAGAACGCTGCGCACCGCTGCGAAAATCGTGTCGGTGTCCGCATGTGGGTGCACCCGCACCGCCTCCAGCACGGCGACCCGCGGACGGGTTACACGCAAACCGGCCATCCGCAGCCGCGGCGCGTACCCCGACATGTGGGACACCACACAATCGTTGCACTTTTCTGGACTCAGTCAATACTTCTGCCGGTCGCTTTTAATCCCGCCGGATGCCCGCCCGGGTCGACGCCTCGGTGACCGGGTATCGGGTCCGGGGTTGCCGGGTTGAGGATTTCACCGGGGTTACCGGCGGGCGCTGCCTCTTCGCCGGGGCGGGACGGTGCTCCGTCCCGGGGTCTTGTCGAACGCCACAGCCACGTTGCCGTAGCTGCCATCGTGGCCAGCAAGACGACGAGGTAGCTCCCTGGGACGATGTCGTTCCACATTCCGCCGGGCCGCAAGGAGAGCACCCCCGTTTCCGGGGTACCGCCCCGCACGGCGGTCGGCCAACCCGCCAGTAGGGCCCACGAAAGCCATAGCGCCCAAGCCGAATACCCGCATCCCAGGAGGTACGCCCGGTATCCGAGGTGAACCAATAGCGGCGTGAACCACACCCAGTGGTGGCTCCAACTGAACGGGGCAGCGGCGGCCGAAGCCATCCCCACGACGGCTGCGGCCAGCACGGCCTGACCCAGCCGGTGGGCGAGCGCAGCGAGCGCCAGGGCGGCGAGGGTGAGCGCAATCGTTGCGCCGATGACCAGCGGATCCGGAACGTGCAGACGAAGCAGCAATCCCGCGGCGGAGGTGTTGGCTCGCGGATCCTGGGAGATGCGGCCGACGTCATGAAAGCCTTCCCGCAACCAGTAGTAGCGGGAGTCGGCGGGAAACAGCGCGAACCCGACACCGATAGTGGCGGCAAACGTTGCGGTGGCCACCAACGCAGCGCGCCGACGCCCGATCATGGCCAGATAGACGATGAACAACGCCGGGGTCAGCTTGATCCCGGTCGCCAGGCCGATTCCGATGCCCGCCCATTTCCGGTGGGCCGACCCTAAGAGGTCCACAAGCACCAGTGCGAACAGCGCGATGTTGATCTGGCCGAGCTGCAGGGAAAGCCTGAAGGGCTCAAGCCAGGCCGCCAGACCGATCAGCAGCGCTGCGAGGCTCCACAATTCACCCGGCCGGGCAACCCGCAGCGCCCTCAGCATGCGCCAGACCGCGCAGGTCAATAGGACGCCTGCGGTCGGCAACCACACCAGCTCGGCGGCCCGCTCGCTGATGAATGTCAACGGCAAGAAGCACAACGCCGCGAATGGGGGGTAGACGAACAGCAACTCTTTGCGATTGCCGGTGAGGCCGACCGAATAGAGATCGCATCCGTCCCAAGCCCGCATCGCCCCGAAGCGGTAGACCTGCAGATCAACCTGGGCCGGCAGGGTGGGCCAGTGCGCATACGCCGCCACATAGAGCAGTGTTGCGACGGCCAGGACGGCCGGACCCCCGCGGCGAATCCACGGTGAAGCCGTCCCGATGGGTGCGCCGTACCGCCGCGACTTTCTCCTACCCGGCGCCAGACCCCGGATCCTGTCCTGATTCACGAATGACCCAGGGTACCCACCGAAAGTTCCGCGCTTTGGCGGTGCTCGGCGGGCGGCAAGGCAATTCGTTTGCAGCTGGGCGGGACCCGCGGGGCGGGTGATGTGGAACTAAAGTCACAGCCTATGACGACCCCGTCCAACCTGTGGGGCGGCAACGGGGGACACCCGTCCCGGCGGCCAGGCGTGCGAGAATCGATGCTCAGCAGCAGACAGGCGCGACGCCTAAGTCAGCGGTTTGCCGGCGTCGGCGTGAAGATACCTGCGACCCGTCTTCAGCAAATAGCGGCGGGCGCGCCCGCCGGCTCCGACGAGTTGTTGTCTGTGGATTTCGCGCTCGCGGCGATCGAGATAAGACGTGCAGAACGCCTTGCGCGGTTAAAACGCCGGCGGCGATGCTGGATCCGATGGCTTGTCGTCGGCGCCCTGGTTCTGGTCGCGCTGAATCTACTGCTGTGCATAGTCTGTTTGTTCGTCGGCCTGACACTGCACGAGTGGCCGCTGTAACCGGCTCGGCGTGGACTCAACGGCTTTAGCCGTCGAGCTGACCGGAAATTCCGCGTTCGATTTGCGCCTGGGTCGTGGCCGGCAGCACGATCAGGCCTTCGAGTTCTCGGCGCGCCAGGTCGTAGGCGTGTTGACGCTCTTCGGCGGTCGCGGCCGAATCGGACGCCACCCGCATCAGGCTCTGGGCGCGCGCAATCCGTTGCTGGCCTTCGCGAGTGAAGTCATTGCGGCGCCGCCGGATCGCCTCCGTCTCTGCCACATTGAATGCGCTGACATAGTCTTGAACAGCGGCGAAATACTGTGCGGCAGCGTCACGGTCATCGAGGAGATCCTCGGCTTTCGCCGGCCGCAGGAAGTCCGCCCGTAATTTGGCCTTGTGGAACTCCACCGTGAGCGGATTGCGCATGTCGGTCATCAGCGGGAAGTCCAGCAGCTTGGCAAAATCCAGCTCGTACTCGAGCCAGCGCGCGTCGGTTCTGGCGTGCTCCTCGAGGACCCGTTTGATCGTCGCCCATCGGGCGGTCTGGCTCCCGCCGGGGCGCCCGGGGGACGCAGCTGCCGGTGTGCCGTCTGGCTGCTCCGGCGGAGGGGAGACCCGAAACCCGAATCCGCGCCGCTGGCCCGCCAGGAAAGCCTTGACCGCCGCGCCGATCACCCCGGCCAGCGGTATCAGCACCAGCAGGAACTCGGCCAGCCGGAACAGCAAACCCATACGGCGATGATGCCACCACGGCCGCTCCGGATCGGTGCCGGACGCTGCCCGCCCCGTGCGGCGTGGCCCGCAGCCGGCGCCCGGAGAGCTTGGATAGTTTTCCGGCACGCAGGCGCGAGCCGGAAGCCCTAAGAAAGCGGATCAATCTGTTAGATCCACACGTAGATCCGGGGATTGGCGGGACCCCGACGCGGCACCTCGCGCTGAAAAGCAACCGGCGGTTCCAACCCGGCGAGTTTGACGCTAATCCCCACGGAATCCGCGGAGACAGCGACGATCGTCCCGATTTCGTACCGGCTGTCGTCCCACCTGATGGTTGCGCGGCACCCCAGGTGGTGCACCGAAAGCTCTTCGGGTGCCACTTCGGTAGGCCGCGGTGGTAACGCAACCGGACCGGCACCCGGCTGCAGCGGAGCGGGTGGCTGTTCGACATCCGCGGACCACGCGCGATCGTCGCCGAAATACTCCACGTCATCGCCGGTGCGTGCGGGTCGACTCGGCGCGGGCTTTTTGTCCGAAGCGACGGGAGCATCCTCAACCCACAGTTGCCAGCCCGGCGGGGGCGGCGGCCACGACGGATCCGGTGACCAGTCGGGTGGCGGCACCCAGCCCTCGGGCGGCTTGGGCCAGTTCGGGGGAGGGTTGAAACGCATCGCCAGTTCCCGCTTCGCGTGAGAGTTTGACTCTAACCAACCATATCCAAGCTGGCGCGCGCCATACTCTGCCGGACGGCGTGCTCTAACCTCGCAGGAGTGCCGTGGATTCCGGGATTGCCGCAGGGGCGACGCGAAGAATTGCGGACCAACTTGTGGCTGATGCCGGCCCTGGAAGTGCTCGCGGCGATCGCCCTGTTCGCCGGCACGCTAACCGCAGACCGTGCCGCTTACCGTGGCGCCTTCACCCCGCCGGGGTGGGTGATCAGCGGCAGCGCCGACACGGCGCGGCAAATTCTCATCGCGATCGCCACGTCGATCATTACGGTGATCGCCCTCAACTTCTCGATCACCATTGTCACGTTGACGCTGGCGTCGACTCAGTTCGGACCGCGGATGCTGCGCAATTTCATCCGGGATCCCGGGAGCCAACTGACGCTGGGCACGTTTGTGGCGACATTCGTCTACTGCATCCTGGTGCTGGTCTCGATCGGCCCCGCCGATCACGGCGAGTTCGTGCCGCACCTGTCGATCACGACCACGTTCGCGCTGACCCTCGTCGATCTGGCCGTGCTCATCTACTTCATCCACCACACCGCAACCCAAATCCAGCTCCCCTCGGTGATCGCCAGTATCGCCAAGGACCTGGCTCACGCTGTCGAGGTGCAAAGCGCCGACACCCCCGACCACCCCGGAAGTCAGCGAGACGATGGTGCGGAACTGGCCTCGCTGATCGAGACCATCGAGTCTTCGGGTGCGGTAATCCGCACCCCGAAAAGTGGTTACCTGCAGTTCATCCGCCACGAAACGCTGGTCCGTGTCGCGGCGGCGGCCAATGCCGTGATACGCCTGCCCTACCGTCCGGGGCACTTTTTGGTGGAAGGTCGTGAGCTGGCGGCCGTATGGCCTCCCGAGGCTGCGGACCACGTCGCACGTTACCTGGAACGCGCGCAGGCCACCGGACCGCACCGCACCCTCACCCAAGACGTTGCCTTCGGCATCGACCAGCTTGTCGAGATCGCCATCCGGGCGCTCTCTCCGGCGGTGAACGACACCTTCACGGGCATGACGTGCGTGGACTGGCTCGGCGACAGCCTGTGCAAGATCGCCCGGGTGTGGGCACCGGCGCAGGTGTATCGCGATCGTGCCGGGTCCATCCGCGTCATCACCGATCAGGTCAGCTACGAAAGATTGGTGCAGCGTTCCTTCGAGAAGATCCGTCAGGCCAGCCGCGGCATGCCCGCGTTGATGATCCGCCAACTCGATGCCCTCACCACGATCATGGAGCAAACGACCGACGCCCACCAGGCCCGGGTGCTGATGGATCAAGCGGTGATGATCCAGCGCGCCAACCTCGAGTCGGTTCCCGACGAATCGGATCGCGCCGACGTGGAACGCCGCTACCGGGCCCTGACCGCGCTGTACGCCCGGCTGAACGGCTGACACCACCCGGGCACGGTCTCCGACGCCACCGGCGGAGCCCGCCTTAGTCGTCGTGTTCGTCGCTGCGCGAACCAAGCGGGCGCCGGCTGGCCTGCGCCGCGGGGCGCAACGCCACCACGAATACCCCCACCGCGAATACCAGCGCGGTCAGCCACGCAAAGCGCCCCCCCGGAGCAAAACCATCGGCGGCAAACACCCACAAGCCGTAGACCGCCATTGCGGCGCCGACCAGCATCATCGGCTCGGCCCGGCGGCCCGGGAGCGCGGTGCCGAGCAGGGGGAGGGGAGCCGCGAAAAAGCGCCGCCACCACCACAGCAGTGTCATCTCGACCGTCGTTACCAGGCCGAGAATCACCACCCACACCAGCCTGGCCAGCCACCAGCTCGCCGTTCCCTCTGGCGGTTGCGGCAACAGCCCGGCCGGGTAGCCGGCAATAGCCACGATTACCACGGGCACCATGTGCCACAAGTAGAGCCCCATCACAGTGCTATTGGCTACCGACACCGCCCGGTGCACAGCGGGGGACCGCAGCGCACGGTTGAGCGCCGGAGCGAGCGCCATCACCACCCCGGCCTGTGTGCCCGCGTACGCCAGCATCGCCAGCGAGGGCGGGTCCGAGTTTTGCACCGGCTGGCCGGGGACGCCGATCATGCTGACCGGGTAGGGCCCCAGCCCGACTAGCAGTCCCAACACGGCCGCCGTGCCGGCGGCGAGCGCCACAGCCCTGCGCCCGGCGAACAGTCCAGCGTGCCAAGCTATTCCGAGCTGGTAGAGCGTTCCCCAGCACAACAGGTATTTCAGCTGGCCCAGGTAACGCAGATGGCCGCCGAGCGACGCGGCGTCCAGCGCGGCGAGTCCCGCCGCCAGCACTGCAAGCGTCCACAGGCCCCACCGGCGCTGTGCGGCCATCGCGAGCGGGGTCAGCGACACCACCAGCAGGTAGACGGCCAGAAACCACAGATGCATGGCCACCGCCCAGCCGCCGTATTCCAGCGCGGAACCGGCCACGTCGGCGATGCCGAGAGCCACCACGACCACCGACACCACCGCGACGTACACCGTGGTGGGCCCGAGCACCCGGGCCAGTCGATGCTGCAGCCAGGCCTGCCGCGACATGCCGGCCACGTCGCGCCGATGGGTCCACGACACCGCACCGGCATAGCCGGCGACCAGGAAGAACACCGGAACCGCCTGGAAAACCCAGGTGAGCCACTGGGTCCAGGGCAGGTCGACCAACGGGTTCTGCCGGCCGAAATGTCCGTCATGGTAGGTCACACAGGCATCCAGCCAGTGGCCCAGCACGATGAGAACCACACCGGACACCCGGTAGCAGTCCACCGCCAGGTCGCGAACCGGGAGCTCGCTGTCTGGGTGGTCCATCAGCGGGCCGCGAGAAATGCGCCGGGTCCGCGCTGCCAGTCCAGGAGGAAAAAACCCAACTGTTCCTCGAAGGATGAAAGGGGTAAAGAGGTGTTGAAAGACGGGTTGACAATTGAATTGACAATTGAAAGGGGTACCCAGCAGTTGCCGGGGCCGGAAGGCTCAAACATTTTCTTCCAGGACACCTTTCAGGCTAGCGAGTAGCGAGCGTACCGTGCGAGTGCGGCGCCGACACGGCCGAACGCGCCGCGGGCCGCGAATCGTCCTGGCTGCTTACACTGCGCCAATGAACGGCCACCAATCCGCGGCTCACCGGGGCATGCTGCAGATCGAGGATTGTCTGGATGCCACGGGCCGGATCGCATTGCCAGCGGGTGTGACGCTGATATCGCTCATCGACCGGAACGCCGCGAATGTCGGTGACTGCGTGGCGTATCGCTACCTGGACTACACGCACCCGGGTGATGGTCAGGTCTTCGAGCTGACCTGGAGCCGCTTCGCCACCCAATTACGGGCCGTCGCCGCGCGTTTGCAGCTCGTCACCAGCCGTGGTGATCGGGTGGCGATCCTTGCACCCCAGGGTCTGGACTATGTCATCGGAATGTACGCAGCGGTCAAAGCGGGCGGCATTGCGGTGCCGTTGTTCGCGCCCGAATTGCCGGGCCATACCGAACGTCTCGATACGGCGCTGCGCGATGCGCAGCCCGCCGCCGTATTGACCACAGCCGCGGCGGCGGAAGCTGTGCAGGCGTTTTTGCTCAAGCTCCCGCAGCTTGGACAGCCGCACCTGATCGCCATCGACCAGGTACCCGACCCGGCGGGAGATGCGTTCGTCCCCATCGATTTCGATCCGGACGACGTTTCTCACCTGCAGTACACCTCGGGCGCGACCCGACCCCCGGTCGGCGTCGCGGTCACGCATCGGGCGGTCGGCACCAACCTGCTGCAGATGATTCTCACCATCGGGCTGCTGGACCGAAACACCCGCGGTGTCAGTTGGTTGCCGCTCTATCACGATATGGGTCTGTCCCTGATCGGCTTTCCGATCGTCTACGGGGGGCATTGCACGCTGATGTCGCCGACCGCCTTCCTCCGAAGGCCCCTGCGCTGGATTCACGCCCTGCCCGCCGAGTCGCGACAGGTCCGGGTGGTCACCGCAGCGCCGAACTTCGCCTACGAGTGGACCGCACAGCGCGGCCTGCCCACGCCCGGCGAGGACGTCGACCTGAGCAACGTCCTGATGATTATCGGTTCCGAACCGGTCAGCCTCGACGCGATCAGCGTCTTCACCAAGGCGTTCGCGCCGTTCGGGTTGCCGCGTAAAGCGATCAAGCCTTCCTATGGTCTGGCCGTGGCGACATTGTTCGTCTCAACCATCGAACCCGCCGCCGAGGCGACGGTAGTCCACCTGGACCGGCGGCAACTCTGCGCCGGTCACGCGGTGCGTGTCCCGGCCGATTCCCCTGACGCCGATCCCCGGCCCGCAATCGAGGCGATCCGGGCAGCGGTATTGGATCGGCATGGGCTGGTCGCCGCCGACGTGCGTTTTCTGCCGGCCGGCGCGATTCCCCGCACCACCAGCGGCAAACTGGCCCGCCGGGAGTGTCGCGCCCAATACCTCAGCGGCGTTTTGGGTGTGCGCTAAACCGGCGCCGGCGTCCATCCCGGTGGTCGGGGAGCGGTCGCCACCGACCACGGTGGTGCGTGCGCATCTTATTACGCGGTGACGGCATCGGCGCCATTGGGCGCCATTGGGTATCAAGACGATCACGGGCGCGTACCGATCTGCACGGTGATCTGGTGCCGCGGCGGTGAGGCGCAAATCATGGCACAGTACGCCACAACGGATCAGCTCAGGCATTAGGAATGTCCTCGCGGTTTCCGGCTCCGCGTTGCGGATGCCGTTGCGGATGACGGCAGGAGAACCCAACGAGAGGTACGTAGGGCATGATGGCAAACTGGGTGCCGGCCCAGGTCTCTTCCGACCCACACGGCGGGCGTCTCCTCGGTACCGCACAAGGCATCCTGATCGGCCTTCGCCGGTGCTCTTCGGAGACGGCGTTGCATGAGTTGCTCAGCGCGGCACAACGGCACCAGGTGCCGGTGTTCGCAATGGCCTGGGCGCTCGTCCATCTCGCGGGTGGCGGCGGAAAATCACCGGACATCTTCATCGATGCGCAATCGGCGGCTCGTCACGAATGGGGTCAGCTGTTGGCCGGGCCCGCCGTGTCCGGCTGGTGAGATCAGCGGATCACGGGGCTAGGTCGCGCATGCGGATACTTCACCTCAAGTAGCAGTGGTCACCTCAAGTAGCAGTGGCGGGCTGCAACCAACTGCGTGACAACGTGCTGCTTTATTAGCGGTAAAGCAGCTAGGCATGGACACGCCCTTGATCGAGCTTATGAGCAACGAATTCGGCTGCCTGGCTTGTCATCCCGGACCGGACGTAGGAAACATGCGCCATCAGGTTCCCGCCTCCGCTGCAGATCGGATCATCGGGAGCACACAAGCTGATGGTTTTGGACGCGTATAGCGGACTGATCGTCGGCAGCGGCCCACCCCATAGCGCGCTGGACAATCCACTCGACGGCTCCCCGAAAAGAGCAACAGCGGCAACGTGATCGGCGACTTGGGCCGGCATCTCCGATGTGGCCAAATCGATCACCGTCGAACCCTGAGAGTATCCGCCAAGAACAAGCTGTGTTTTCGGACAGTTGGTGATCGTTTCCTGGATATGCGTACTTGCATCGTCCGCACCCGCTGACGCGCTTGCGTGGTAGTCGTCATTCGCCGGGTAGTTAACCGCGTACACCGCGACGGACCGCCCGCCGACCTGCGAGCTCAGCGAGTCGACGAATGCCTGGCCGACGTCACCGAGACCAGGGGGCTGATGGGTGCCGCGGGCAAAAGTCACCGCGATGTCGCTGCAAGGATCGGCAGCTGCTGCGGGGCTGCCAAGGGGCGCGCTTGCCAGCGACGACGTCGTCACAACCGAGACACCAACGATGCGAGCGAGGATGCGTGCGATCATCTGCCAATGCTGACATACCGGCGAGGGTATCGGCAGCACGAGGGTGGCGGTGACCGACACCACCGAGCCCCACCTGCACCGCGTGGCCGCGGCAGGTTAACCACAGCACACATGACCACAGCGCACATGTGGATCCCGTCTTTTCATGCGATAGTAATAGATATATCGTTTTATATCGCTAGCGTGTGACTGGCTGTCGGCACCGGCTCCTGCACCATGGCCGGCCCGGTCGGGCAGCCACGAACCCGGTTTGACATGTCCACCCGCCACAGCGGCCCGTCGCGGCACCGCCGCTTGCCGCGCTGGCCATGCGAGAAAGGACCATCCCCATTGGTTCCACCGGACCGTGCAACGTCGGCGAGCCGGGCCCGCGATCGGGCGGCGTTGCTGGCGGTGAATTTCTTCATGGCCGACATGCACGCGGGCATCGGCTCATTTCTGGGGGTGCTACTGGCCAGCCGTGGGTGGGGCACCGGGGCAATCGGTACCGTCACCGCTATCGGCGGCATCGCCGGGCTGGTGGCGGTCACCCCAGCGGGAACGTTGATCGATGCCACCATCCGCAAACGGACCATCGTCATCGTCGCTGGTGTGTTCACCGTCGCGGCCTCGGGCCTGATCCTGCTGTCGCGGCAATTCTGGGTCATCGCCGGTGCCCAAGCGGCCACCGCGATCGCCGGCGCGGCGCTCGGCCCCGCGGTTATCGGCATCACCCTCGGTGTGGTTCGCCAAACCGGGTTCACCGCCCAAATCGGGCGCAATCAGGCCTACAACCACGCCGGCAACATGGCCGGCGCGGCGCTGTCCGGCCTGCTGGGCTGGCGTTTCGGATTTGCCGCGGTGTTCTGGCTGGCTGCCCTGTTCGCATTGATCACCATCACCGCGGTGCTGATGATCCCGGCATGCCGCATCGACCATCAGGCAGCCCGCGGCGCCGCCGGAACCGACCACCGGCTTCGCGTGAAAGGACTGCGGGCATTGATCGAATCCCCTGCACTGCTGGCACTAGCCGGTGCGGTCGCTCTGTTTCACCTCGGAAATGCCGCCATGCTGCCGCTATACGGGCTGGCCGTGGTCGCCACCCACGCCAACCCTTTTATCACCGTGTCCAGCACCGTCGTGATCGCCCAAACCGTGATGATCGTCGCGTCGCTGAGCGCCATGCGTGTCGCTGAAAGCCAAGGCTACTGGTTGGCCATCATGATCGCGTTCACCGCTTTACCCATCCGCGGGCTCATCGCCGCCGGGATCATCACCCCATGGGGAATCATCCCCGTGCAAATCCTCGACGGCATCGGCGCGGGCATGCTCTCGGTGGCCGTCCCCGGGCTGGTGGCCCGGCTGCTGGACGGCACCGGCCACATTAACGCCGGCCAGGGTGCGGTGCTGACCGCCCAGGGCATTGGCGCCGCGATAAGCCCCTTGTTAGGGGGACACCTCGCTCAAGAATTCGGTTACCCAACAACATTCACGGTGCTTGGCGCGCTGTCGGTGGGAGCATTGATCATTTGGGTCAAGTACCGCTCGGTGCTGCAACCCGACAACACCGCCTACGGCAGTGGGGTGACAAGCGCGGGTGGTGGGCCCGGTGTAGCGCATTCGCCGGTCGAATAGCCGCAGATCACCGTTATGGGAGCGATCGAGGCCGAAACATGGTCGGTTGTCGGGTTGGCAACGGTATTGGCGTGGGCGGCGGTTCGCCCCTTCGGCTGGCCCGAGGCCGTCGTCGCGGTGCCCATCGCCACGTTTCTGGTTGGCGTCGGGGTGATCTCGCCGACCGACGCCCGCACCGAGTTGACCGAGCTGGCACCGGTCGTCGGATTTTTAGCCGCGGTGCTGGTGTTGGCCCGACTATGCGCCCACGAGGGCCTGTTCAGCTGGTGCGGCACCGCGATGGCGCGCATGGCCCGGGGCCAGCCAGGTCGGTTGCTGACCTCGGTGTTCGTGGTGGCTTCGCTGGTGACCGCGGTGTTCGGCCTCGATGCCACGGTGGTGCTCCTCACCCCGGTCGTGTTTGCTACCGCCACCCGCCTGGCAGCGCGGGCTCGCCCCCACGTGTATGCCTGTACCCATCTCTCCAACACCGGCTCGCTGCTGCTGCCCGTGTCCAACCTGACCAACCTGCTGGCTTTTCACGCCAGCGGGTTGAGTTTTCTGCGGTTCGCGTGTCTGATGGCGCTGCCCTGGCTCATCGCGATAGTCACCGAATTTGCGGTGTTCCGGTACTTCTTTCGCCGTGATCTCGCCGCTGCACCGGCGCAGTCAGCGGCTCCCCAGCCCAGCGCCCCACCGCGGTTTGCCATCGCCACCTTGGCCGCCACCCTGGCTGGGTTCGCCATCACCTCAGCGCTCGGTGTGAACCCGGCGTGGGCGGCAGCGGTAGGAGCGCTGGCGATGGCAGGACGCGCCGCTCGGTGTCGGCGGCTGCGGCTCACCACGATCATCGGTGCCGCCGACCCGCCATTTCTAGCGTTCGTGCTCGCGCTAGCCCTCGTGGTGCACGCGGTCATCGACAACGGCCTCGATCACACAATTGACGGTTGGCTGCCCCACACCGGTGGGCTGACCGGTTTACTCGGCATCGCCGCAGTGGCCGCAGTCGCCGCCAACCTGATCAGCAACCTGCCCGCGGTCCTGGTCCTTCTGCCCCTGACCGCCGCGGGCGGGCCCGCGGCGGTGCTCGCTGTGCTCATCGGGGTCAACATCGGCCCTAACCTCACCTACACCGGCTCACTGGCCACGATGTTGTGGCGACGGATTCTGCACCAACACCACCACGCCACCAGCTTGACGGAATTCACCAGGCTTAGCGCGCTCACCACACCGGCGGCACTTCTCACCGCCCTGGTGGCGTTATGGGCATCACTGCACCTGTTCGGAAGCTAACGGCAGAGGAGGGGCATGGTTGGGTCGGGGGCTGGCGCGGTGTCGCAAGTGATTCACTCGCTGAAAACGACGACTTACAACCGATCACCCTAAATATCAGATTGTGCAGAATTTGGCGTCTTCGTCGCCGGCCGCACGGTAACGGTGTCTCCCACTCGGATCATGCCTGAGGTGAGCGTCCGACATGCCAAGCCCGCCCGCCCACGCAACGCCGTAACGGCTCCAGGACCTATGGCATCGTCGAGTAGCTTGCACGGGGCTGCCACACGCACGACCTCAAGTTCTACATCACCGATCAAAATCCTGGTACCGGTTTGCGCCGGAATATCTCCGGCGTCGACCGTGAGATTACGGCGGGTGGCGCCGCAGTCAAATGAACGCCCGAGCTCGTCAGCCGCACAGTCGAGCAGCTTTAGGAACTGAATTGTCACCTGCCGGTGCCGGCTCCCGTGATAGCGGTCTCCGACCAACCCCTTCCCCGCTTCGGCGACAACGGTTTCGAGCAATCGCATCGGCAATCGCCGGGCTGGCGCGATATGAATAGCCACGACTCGCACACGCACGAAGTCTACGGCCCGGAACCGCCGGGGCGATGCCGGCGGACACGGTGTAAGAGTCCGACCCACCGCTTGACTCCGGCAGGGGCAGGTCAAGGCGCAAAAATTTCACGACGGTTTCGGTTGCACAAAGTTACTGCAGCCTGCTCCCGACAGCACGGCTAATAGCGCCGGTTCACCTTTAACGTGGGAGGCTATGACCGGCCTGAACAAATGCGTGACGCATTGGCGAGTAGCGCTTCAGGTAACCGTCTGCGCATCGATCGTTGCCATCCTTGGACTCGCCGCTATACCGGTAGCTCATGCGGCTGCGGCCACGGCGACGTTGGCCGTGACATCGACGTGGAAGACCGGTTTCATCGCTCGTTTCACCATCACCAACTTGAGCACGGTGCCGCTAACTGATTGGAAGCTTGAATTCGACTTGCCGGCAGGGGAATCCGTCTCGCATACGTGGAATAGCACTATCACACGATATGGCACGCACTATATTCTCATCCCAGCAAATTGGAATCGCATCATCGCACCTGGTGGTTCAGCCACAGGTGGTATGAGAGGCGTGCTCAACGGTTCCTACTTACCACCGATGAATTGCGTGCTCAACGGGCAATATCCGTGCACCTAGACCGTATGGGGCTGGGGCCTCGCCATCTGTGATCGTGGGTTGCAGTCCGCGGTGAGCCGGGTTCCAGTCCGGTGTGATGTCGGCCTCGGGGGTAGGCATTTCGGCAAGCCGGTTGAGGACGGTACCCACAGATGGCGGCTGTTTACTTTACATAATGTCGCTTATCGGCATTTGACCCACGCGAGCTGGCATGTGATAGCACTTGCGCTCCTTGATGATTCATCGATTTCGAGCACCGCCGAATCCGATCGCGATGGCCGCGAGTGTCAGCGGCGGGCCTGCAATCCGGTCACCAGGATGTGTACTGCGTGCCGAAGCCGTGCCTTGAACTCCTCGGGGCTTATCAGTGACGGTTCTTCGCCCTTGGCGCCGTGAGCGCAGTCGAACAGCACTTCGGCCACCCGTGCGGCATTGAGCCCGACGCGGCCGAGGTCCACCTCCCCGGCACGGTCGGCGTCCCGCAGCAATCGCGCCAGGAGTTGTCGAGAGCGTCGCTGCGACTCGCGGGCTATGTCGCCGCACAACCGGTTGTGCATGTCGTAGAACTCGGCGGCATGTGGGGAGCCCGACATCAACTCGACGAACCGTAGAAAGCGCGCCTCCAAAACCGCCGTCAACCGCGCCTCCAGGCCCGCGGGTGGGTCGTTGAGCACCCTTTGCATGGCGGCGAGATGCTCATCGTGCAGGTGCTGCACCAGAGCACGAATCAGCGCCTCCTTGCTCGACCAGTGCAGATAAAGCGTCGCGCGCGACACTCCCGCCCGGCGGGCAACACCTTCGATCGACGCCCGGCGAAAACCGAACGTGGCGAACTCAGCGATCGCGGCGTGCAGCAGGGCGGCGCGGGTGGCACGGCTGCGCGCGGTGGTCGCGCGGGGACGCCGGCGGTCAGCCTCCACACCGACAAACGTCGTCAAACATGGAATTGATTGTAGAACAATCGACCGTAGCATCGTTGACAAAAAATACCTATTATGTCTATTATGTTCTGATAATTACCCAAACCAGCGAAGTGTCCAAGGCCGTTCTCATTACCGGCTGCTCAACGGGAATCGGCCGGGCCACTGCTGCTCATCTCGCCCGGCGCGGCCATCTCGTGTACGCCACCGCACGCAATCTCGGTTCGCTGGAGGAACTCGAACGGCAGGGCTGCCGCACGCTAGAACTGGATGTCACCGACGAGGCTTCGATGCGGGCAGCGGTCGAGACGGTGATGACCGAGCACGGAGCGGTCGGCGCGCTGGTCAACAACGCCGGCTACAGCCAGTCCGGCGCGATCGAGACCGTGGCGATGGATGCCGTGCAGCGCCAGTTCGAGACGAACGTGTTCGGGCTGATCCGGATGTGCCAGTTGTGTTTGCCGGGCATGCGGGCGCAGAGGTCCGGCAGGATCGTCAACGTCAGTTCGATGGGCGCGAATTTCGCTTTCCCTGGCGGGGGTGTCTATCACGCCACAAAATACGCGGTGGACGCGATCAGCGACGCCCTGCGCTTCGAGGTCGCGGGCTTCGGGGTGAAGGTGTCCATCGTGCAGCCCGGGCTGATCCGCACCGAGTTCGGCGAGACCGCGGCCAGCGGGATCGGGACGGACCGCGGCGCCTACGCCGACTTCAACGCCACGGTGGCTCAAACGACCAAGGAGGTCTACAAAAAGGGACTGATGGCCCGACTCGGCGGCGGGCCAGAGGCCGTCGCGAAGGCCATCGAGCACGCGATCACCGCGCGATCACCGAAAAGCCGCTACCGGGTGACGCTCTCGGCGAGGTTGCTCATCGCGCAACGCCGCGTGATGACCGACGCGATGTGGGACCGCTTCCTGGCCACCCAGTTCCCGCAACCCGGCACAGACCGGTAAGTCACCGCACGGTATGCACCCCGGCGCCGTCGCAGAACTTGCGGTGCCACGACGGCCATTGAAGTCGATGTCGGTGGAGCACAATTCCGCGCCGTGTTCGATAGCCAAAGCGGCCAGGTGGGCGTCGCTTGTCAGATTTCCCGCGGTTCTTCAGTCGGTCGGCCCGGCAACGCCGGTGACCTCACCGACCCGCAGCTGCCGCCCTACAGCCGGTGTAGCTGCTGAAGCCGGGCCAGTAACGCGGCGATGTCCGGCTCCGGCCGCGGGCTCGGCCCGCCGACCGCCCGATCATCCGGGAGCTCGCCGAGCAGCAACCGCGCCACGTCGCTGACGCCGTATCGCAGTGCCTCCGTATGGTAGCCGCCCTCGAGCACGAACACGACCTTGCCCCGGCAGCACCGTCGCGCCAGGCGGATCACCTCGCCGGCAAGGTGTGAATAGCCGTTCAGCGTCAGCCGCATCGCCGCCAGAGGGTCCGCCCAGTAGGCGTCGAATCCCATGGAAACGAGGATCAGCTGAGGGTCATAGCGCAGGACGGCTGGCCAGATGACCCGGTCGAGAACCGTTGCGTAGGTGGTGTCACCGCTCCCGGCGGGCAACGGAATGTTGATCGTGTAGCCCTCACCCCGACCTGCGCCGACGTCGGTCGCCGCGCCGGTGCCCGGATAGAACGGGTATTGGTGTGTCGAGATGTATAGCACCGACGGGTCGTCGTAAAACATGGCTTCGGTGCCGTTGCCGTGATGCACGTCGTAGTCGATGATCAAGACCCGCTCAACACCGTATCGCGCCTGCGCGTACCGTGCGGCGATGGCGACGTTTCCCAGCAGGCAGAACCCCATGGCACGGGCCGGCATGGCGTGGTGTCCCGGCGGACGAATGGCCGCCAACCCGTTGCCGGCCGCCCCGCGCAGCACCGCATCGACCGCCCCGACCGCTCCGCCCGCCGACAACAGCGCGAGGGTCAGCGCGTCCGGTCCGGCATAGGTGTCCGCGTCCAGATGCGTCACCCGCGGCGCGGCGCTGATACGCCGCAGCACATCCAGGTAATCGGGCGTGTGCACGGCAAGGGCGAGCCCTGGATCGAGGGGTTCGGCTTGAACCGAATGCATCCGCGCACTTAAGCCAGTCTCGTCCAAACCGCGCCATACCGCGCGGATGCGCTCGGCATTCTCGGGGTGGCCGGGCAGGTCGTGTTCGGTGTAACGCGGATGCGTTACATAGATCGTCGTCATCTTGCTCTATGTGCTATATGTGCACCCGGGCGCCGCGACGTGGGTCTCCGCCCGGCGTCGGCGAATCAGGGCCGCGACGTGTCCGGGTTGTCACGGCCTCGGAGCCGTTCGCGGTCGGGCAGAAATCGGCGCCGCAACGTTTCTAAGAGCCGGTAGGCCTCCTCGATTTGCCCACGGAGCCGCACGAGTTCCTCGGGTGGCTGACCACCGCCGACACGGCCCCGACGCGCCCTCATCCAGCGATCCGCCAGGGGCCTGGCGAGCTGCTCCAACTGCGCGATCTCCATCCGCAATACGGCCTCGAAAAGCCGGGCCTGGGCCACCTCGGCGGCATTGAGCGGTTCGGTGACGTCATCGCCACGCGGAGATTTGCGTGGGGTATTTGGCCGCCTGGACCGGTGGGACAGGCGTCTGTAGTCCGGCGACCTGCCGGCCCGCCGCCGATCGATCATGTCGTCGCGCGGCAACGCGTGCGGCCCCGAATCCGCGGACTGCATCATCGGAACCTCCCCACCCCCGGGTTTCTTTCACCTGGTCGTTTGCCCGGTCGCCGTTCCCTAGCGTAAACGCACGGTGGTGTGCGGGCTTCCGGTAGCACCGGCACTAAGACGGCCTTGCCGGAAAATCGCCGGCATTCACCACCGCGGCCGCGCCGGTGGCCGCAGAGGCTCACCTCGGGCGGGTACCGGTGCCGGGCGGAAAACACCTCGGGCGGGTACCGGTGCCCGGAAAACACCATGTGTCCTCGAATCGTTTCGCACCTCGAACGCGACTTCAGCACCCTGTCCGGGCGCCATTTTTCGGTTCCCCGGGGTCTCTGCGATACCGTCCGCGACCACACTCCGGAACGGATATCACACCGAGGGCGGGATACGTCAGTGCTACTAGGCCGTTGCGATCGTGCTGGCACCCGCGCAATTTACCAGGTGTCAAGCGGGCTCGCGCAGCACCGGGCCCGGCGGGAACCGGTTGCGCAACGCCTTGAGCAGACGGTGCAGTTCTTCGATGCTCGCCGTCAGCTCGGTAAGCGGCTTCGGCTGGTGGTGCGCGCCGGTATCTGCCCACCGGGCGACCGTGAGCATCGCCAGTTGTCGCAACTCGGCGATCTCGGCTTGCAGAATGCCCTCGAAAAGTCCCGCCTGGGCGGCGTCAGCGGGATGTACCGGCCCGGTCGCGGTGTCGACTGCCGGGGGCTTCGGATGACCGCCGGGACTTCTGGGCATCGTCGCAGACCTCGGGATGCGGGCGGTCACACGGCCGTGCACCGGGCGGTCGATCATGCGCGGGGGCGGCGTCGTCGAAGGCGTCGAAGGCATTGCCGTGGTGTGTTGCATCATGAGAGGACCTCCCGACATGTCGACATCCAACTAGACGCAGCCACGAAGTACCCATGCTCTAAAACCAAATGGAACGGTATCTCGTCGGCACCGAACTGAACCGCCCAAGCAACGTTGTTAACCCGATCGCCATCTGGGTCATACGGCGTTCACCGAATGGTCTTTTACCGGGCCGCGCGAGCGACGGGCACGATGGTGCTGTCCGCCGATGCGCAGCGGGCGCGACGGAACCGCTGCGTCGTCGCCCCAAGACCGGAGTGCAGGACTCGAGACCACTCATTGGATCCGGCGGCCGTCGGTACCGAAGAAATGCAGATGTTCGGACTGCGGGTGCAGGCGCAGCCGGCTGCCCCGCCGGGGCGGGTCGTTCCCGTCGGCCCGGGCCACGACGGGCCGATCGGGTGTGCCGTCACCGACGATGCGACCGTAGAGGTAGGCGTCGGCGCCGAGTTCTTCGACCATGTCGACCTCCATTTGCGCACCGGTTGCACCCAGCTCGAAGTGCTCGGGCCGGATACCGACGACGACCTCGCCGGTGGCGGCGCTGATCTCACGGGGAACTCGAATCGTCCAGTCCCCCAAAAACGCTGATCCATCGACGATCGGCAGCGTAAAGAGGTTCATCGCCGGAGAGCCGATGAACTCCGCGACAAACACGTTGACCGGATTGCGGTAGAGCTCCCGGGGTGCATCGCACTGCTGCAGCCGGCCGTCACGCAACACCGCGACCCGGTCCCCCATGGTCATGGCCTCAACCTGGTCATGGGTGACGTAGATGGTGGTGGTGCCCAGCCGCCGTTGCAGCGCGGCGATCTGCTTGCGGGTCTGGACCCGCAGTTTGGCGTCGAGGTTGGACAGCGGCTCATCCATCAAAAACACCTTCGGGTGGCGCACGATGGCGCGGCCCATGGCCACCCGCTGGCGTTGCCCGCCAGACAGATCTTTGGGCTTGCGATTCAGATACGGTTGCAGGTCGAGCAGCCGGGCAGCGTCCAGCACTCGTTGACGGACAACGGATTTAGGTGTTTTGGCGACCTTCAACGCAAAGCCCATGTTCTGCGCCACGGTCATGTGCGGGTAAAGCGCGTAATTCTGCAACACCATCGCGACATCACGGTCTTTGGGGTCGACATCGGTGACGTCTCGCTCATCGATACGGATCCGCCCGGAGTCCACCGGTTCCAGTCCGGCCACCAGCCGTAGCGACGTTGTCTTCCCGCATCCGGACGGTCCGACCAGAACGACGAACTCTCCGTCGCCTACGCTGAGATCCAGGCGGTCCAGTGCCGGGCGGTTCGTCCCGGGGTACCGCCGCGTCGCCTCCTCGAAACTCACCGACGCCACCGAAGAACACCCATCACGTCGAAACCTGTGCTGCTCATGTCTATCCGCTCTATCCGCCAAGCCCGGTCACCGCGATACCTCGGATGAAAGCGCGTTGAGCGACGGCGTAGAGGATGATCAAGGGCACCAGGATCAGCATCGATGCCGCCATCAAGACCGGCCACCTGGCAACGTATTCACCACGCATCCGGACCAGTCCGAGAGTCAGCGTGGCGAGGCTGTTACGCTGGATCATCAACAGGGGCCACAAAAAATCGTTCCACATGCTGACCCAGGTGAGCACGGCAAGCACCATCACCGCGGGTTTCGCGTGGGGCAGCAGAATCCGCCAATAGATCTGCCACGGGGAGCAGCCGTCGAGAATCGCCGCTTCCTCGAGATCGGCCGGAAGGGTGCGAAAAAACTCCCGCATAAGATAGGTTCCGAACGCGCTGCCGAACAATCCGGGAATGATCATCGCCCACGGGGTGTCGGTCCAGCCGAGGATCCGCATCAGGATGAACTGCGGGATCACCGTCACCGTCAGCGGCACCATCAATGTGCCTAGATACAAAACGAATAACGTGTCTCTACCTCGAAATTGCAGTCGCGCGAACGCATATCCTGCCAGCGAGCAGAAGAACACCTGACCTGCTGTCACGCACCCGGCGTAGAGCACGGTGTTGAAAAACATCCGCCAGAATGGCATCAGACGGAATACCTCGGCGTAATTGGACCACTGCGGATGCGCCGGAAGCAGTGTCGGTTCGGCCACCTCGCCTTCATTCTTCAACGAACCCGATAGCGCCCACAGGATCGGGAAAAGAGCACACCACGCAATTCCGATCAGTGCGGCATAGGTCGCCAAGGCGGGAACGATGTTGGCTTTGGCTACTCGCTCAGCTAAGCCCACGATTGGCCTCCCACGAGCGCCGGTGCGCCAGCCGCAACTGCAGCACGGTCAGCACCAGCAGGATGGCGAACATCACCCATGCCAGTGCGGACGCGTATCCGAACTCCAAAAAAGCAAAGGCATTCTGAAAGAGCATGATTCCTAAGACATAAGTGCCGGTCTCCGGTCCGCCGTTGCCACCGGTGAGGACATAGACCAAATCAAAAGCCTGAAACGCGTGGATGACCGAGATGATCACCACGAATGACAGCGCCCCACGAATCAACGGGACAGTGATGGAAGCGAATTGCCGTAGCCCTCCGGCACCGTCGATTCTGGCGGCTTCATAAAGGGTCTCGGGAACACCTTGCATGGCGGCCAGCAAGATGACGGTGGCGAAGGGCACGCTGCGCCAAATGCTGACCAGACACAGGGAAACCATGGCCCATTTGGGTTCGATAAGCCATGATACGGGCCTGATGCCGACCCAGCCGAGAACGATGTTGAGCAGCCCGTTGTCGGTATTGAAGACGAACTGCCACACCACCGCCATCACCACCGACGACACCGCGAGCGGCAGAAAGGCCACCGTTCGAAAGATGCTGACACCCTTGACTTTCCGGTTTAACGTGGCGGCGACTGCCAGGCTGATGAGCACCGTCGGAACAATGGTCCCCACGGTGAAAACCACCGTGTTGCGCACTGCAATGGGAAATAGCGGATCGGCGGTGAAGAGGGTGCGAAAGTTGGCCAGGCCCACGAACTTCGGCGGCGTGAACAAATCCCATCGCTGGAAACTCATGTAGAGTGAAAATCCCAGCGGGAAGAGCATAAAAGCCGCGACGGCGGCAAGATTCGGTGCGATGAAAAGCCGTCCGGCCCAGGCGCGGCGGCCGAAAGCCCTGCGGCTGCGGATTACTGCAACGCGGGGTCGGTGGGTCGGTGTCATGAGCCGCGCAGCACCTCGTCGATCTCGCGGGACAGCCCGTCGGCCAACGACGCCGCCGGACGACTGCCCCGCAGCACCGGTCCGAAGTTGCGGTCCATCAGGGCGTTGACCTTTTCCCACGCCGGGGTGACGGGCAGGCCTTCGGAGTGAGCCGGCCCGCCGGTCAGCACCGCCAGATTAGCGATCCTGCGGTGGGCCGCGGCGAAGCCGGCCGAGTCGATCGCGGACTTCAGCACCGGCACGAACAGTCCGGATTCGGCGATCAATGCCTGCCCGACCGGGCCGGTACTGAATTTGACGAACTCCCAGGCCTGCTGCTTGCGGCGACTGCTTGCCGCTATGGCGAGGCCGGTAGTGCCGATGTTGGAGCGCGCGCTCAATCCCCGCCGGCGTGCGGACGGCCCCGTCGGCAACACCGTGACGTCGAAATCCAGGCCCCGGGCGCGGTCGAATGTCTGGTATCGCCAGTGCCCGCCCAGCGCCATCGCCGCCCTGCCGGTGGAGAACAGATCCATCGTCGACGTCGACTGTGTTTCCGACGGACTCGGTGCGACATGGTGTGTGTTGGCCAGATCGGCGTAGAACTGGACACCGGCGATGAAAGCGGGTTTGTCGAAATTCAGATGCGTGGGGTTCATTCGCGGAACCGACCACGGGACCCCGTTGTTCATGCCAAACAGCCCCGCCGAGTATGCCGGTGCCCAGGTGTCGACGAATCCCCACTGGCTGGTCCTGCCCGACCGGGAGCGTTTGGTGAGCGCTTTCGCCGTGTCGAGGAAGTCACCGAAGGTCCACGGCCGCTCCCAGCTTGTGGGCGGCGGCGGCACACCGGCCTGGGCGAAAAGTTCCTTGTTGTAGAACAAGAAGTTTCCCGACCACTGCTCCGGGAAGGCGTACTGCCCGCCGTTGTAGGTGAACGTGTCGTACAGCGATCTGATGCTGTCGGAGTTGAGCTCCGCGGCAAACGCCCGATCGTCGGCCAACAGGGTTCCCAGGTCCAGCAACACCCCCCGGTCAGCCAGCTCGGCGTAGGTGAATTCCCAGGCCATCACCACATCCGGGCACTTGCCGCCGGCGCAAAAGGTGGAGATCTGCTGCATTGGCCCCGGCCCGGACAACAGCGGCCGCACCGTGATCCCGGGATGGCGACGCTGGAACGCCTCGATGACCCGCATGCGGGCATCGGCTTCCTCCGGGTTGGCCGCGAAGAAAAACGTCACCGCATCCTCGTCGCCGCCGCAGCTCGCCGACCACGGCACCAGTGACGCGGCGCCGAGCGCTGCGGCGCCACGCAACAGCGTCCGCCGCCTCAACGGCTGGTCGAGCATGGTGCTCCTATGCCCTCAGGTGCCCGGGACCACCGCGACGCCCGCGGCGCGCATCTCCTCGAGGGCGGCCGCCGTCGACTCGGCCGTCGCGCCGGCGGTCAAATCCGGCAGCACTCTCGTGGTGAAACCCGCCCGGGCCGCGTCCTCGGCCGTCGCGCGCACACAGTGATCGGTCGCGATGCCCACCACGTCGACCTGGTCGACCCCGCGTTGGCGCAGCCAGTCCAGCAGCGGGGTGCCGTCGTCGTCGATGCCCTCAAACCCGCTGTATCCGGCGCCGTAGGCGCCCTTTTTGAACACCGCCTCGATCCGGCGGGTGTCGAGGCCGGGGTGCAAATCCGCCCCACGGGTTCCGGCGATGCAGTGCGGCGGCCAGGACGACGAGTAGTCCGGATGATCCGAGAAATGATCGCCGGGGTCGATGTGGAAGTCTTGGGTGGCCACGACGTGGTCATAGCCGGGATGGCGGGCCAGGTAGTCGTTGATGGCTCCGACCACCGCGCAGCCCCCCGCCACGGGCAGCGCACCCCCCTCGCAGAAGTCGTTTTGGACGTCAACGATGATCAACGCGCGCATAGCGCCACGGTATCGCCGCCGGTGAGCTTAGGCGGCGGATCCCCGGCGCCGGGCCCTGGTGTCCATCGACCACAGATGCGCGCAGGTCGGACATTGCAGGTGCACAACGGCGGCGTCGTTGCCGAGCAGATACTGCCAATGGCTGTGACAATTGCGGCCCCGCCGGCAGTCGTGGCACCCGGCACCGTGATCGCAGTTCGGGCAGGCCAGCCAGGCACGCCGGCTCCGGTCGGCGTCCGGGTCAATCGGGAGCACGATCCACCGCCCGATCCGGCAGCACCCCGGCCATGACCAGGCGCTCGTAGCAGCGCTGTTGCTCGGAATCCAGATCGCCGTACAGCATGGCGTAGGCCCGCTCCTCCTCAGCCAGCGCCCGCAAGGGGTCCCAGTCCTCGCCGATCGCCGCCAGCACGGCACCGCGCCGCCGGAGCTCGTCGAGCGTCAGGTCGTAGGCGAATTCCCAGTTAGGCGGGTCGATCAGCACGGCAACTCCCGGGGTGTGCGGCTGCACGTCGTTCGGATGATATAAGGTTAGGTTAACCTAAACCTAATCGCGCGGGGCTTGGCGCACAATGGCGGGCGTCACACGACGGGAATGAGATCCATCACTGCCCGCAGGGGCGGCGTGCGGACCCGCGGCGGAGAACGGGCGCAGGCCGCCGGTAGCGCCGCAAGCACAGCGCCCACGAAACCGCGACCGTCGCGAACGCGCCGGCCTGCACCGCGCCCACCCAACCGGCGGGATAAAGCACACCGGTTAGGTAGTGCGCGATGAATCCCTGCGGCGGGAGCGCCGGCATCCCCGCCTGGGCGCGAGCCCAGCGCTCCAATTCGGTCAACGGACAGTCGAGATGCGCAATCGTCGTCACGATGCCCCAGGTCACCGCCGCGGCGTGCAACCCAAGCGTGCGCGGCCAGCGCAGGGCGAGAAACCCCCCGACGACCAGGTAGCCGAGGAACGTGAAGTGGGTGAGCGCGGTCAGCGCAACCACGGTTTCATACATCGCATACATCGGCGAGGACCCTGCCAACCGCCACCGTGCCAGGTGGTTCTGCGAGACGAAAGCAAACGGCTATGCCCCACCTACCCTACGCCCGCCCGACACGCGACGGCGTCCCGCATTTCGGTGCGGCACGCCGGCACAGCCTCGCCCGGCCCGGTAAATCGGGTGGGTGCCGGTTAGCCTGGCGGAATGCGAATCCCCGTCGTACTGGGAGCGGCGTCGTTGCTGGCCGGGTGCACGCACACCGTCGGTGACGGATCTCAGCACACCCTCAGCCGTGCGCCGTCGACGACGGTGACCGTCGCCGCGCCGTCGGCGGCCAAGCCGCCCGCGCCCCCGGGACCACCGGGGCCGGGAGCGCCGATCTCCGAGGTCATCGCCTGGGTCAAAGCCGGCGTCCCCGCCGATACCGCCCGCTATCACAGCGCGACGCGTGACGGGGCCACCACCGAACTCGGCGATGACATCGCCTTCACCGCCCCGGGCGGCAAGGTCACCTGCCTGACCGACTCCAAACACACCAGCGGTACGTTGTCCTGCCTCGTCGACTTGTCCAAGCCGCCGCCCCGGCCGCCGATCACCTATGGGGCGTGGAAAGGCGGCTGGGTCGACTTCGACGGTGCAAACCTGCAGGTGGGGTCGGTGCACGGAGATCCGGGGGCGTTTATTTATGGCGACGGACCGGAGTTGCCCGAGGGGCAGTCGCTGACATTCGGCGACTTCCGCTGTCGCGCCGGTCAATCCGGCGTGTGGTGCGTGAACTATGCCCACCGGTCGGCGGTGCGGCTTTCGGCGGCCGGTGTCGAACCGTTCGGCTGCTTGCGGCCCGTGCCGCCGCCGGAAGGTGTCGGCGAAAAATTCAGCTGTTAACTTGCTAATGGCGCGTTTTGCGGTTGCGGTTCGCGCTCGGCACCCAACGGCTGTCCACGGGAGCGAGTTCGAGCACCCGGACTTCCCCCGCTTGGCCGTCCACCTCCACGAGTGCCCCGGGCGGCAGGCGCCGGGTGGCTCCCGGCGCATCCACCACGCACGGGACACCGAACTCGCGGGCCACGATCGCCGCGTGCGACATCGGCCCACCCAGCTCGGTCACCACGGCTGCCGCGTAGGAAAAGGCGGCGGTGTAGCCGACGTCAGTCACCTGGGCGACTAAAACCTCGCCGGGCTCCAATTCGGCGATGGTCTCGGGCCGAACGATGCGCACCCGGCCCCGAACCCGCCCGCCGCAGACACCCAGGCCGTGCAGGGTCTCCCCGACCGCCAGCACCGTGGCCAGGGTGCTGCCCGGCCGCCAGCTGCCGCTGAACACGGGGGGCGGGGTCACGCTCGCCAGCCTGCGCTGTTCGGCGCGGCGACGTGCCACCAGGGCCGAGGCATCGGGCGGCAGCGCGTCGAGTTCGTCGACCAGCAGGTAGAACACGTCGTCGACGGTGTTGAGAACACCGGAATCCGTGAGCCGGCGGCCGCACTCACGCAGCAGCCGCCGCAGCACCCAGATGGCCCGAACCATTTTGTCCCGACGGACTTCCCGCTCCCGCAGTTGGCTCGCCGCCAACAGGGCGATCGCCTTCGCCCGCAACGGAATGACCGGATGCTTGGGCTCCGCGGTGGTGGGAGCATCCAACGATTTGGCCACCATCCGAAGCAGCAACTGCGGATCGTCGCCGTAGGTGGTCGCGGCCATCTCCACCTCTGCCGGCCCGCGGTGCCCGATCCACGCCAGCTCGGCATGCAGGGCGGCGTGAAATTCCGGCGCCTGGGCAGCCAGCGACTCCTCCAGGTGTTCACCCGGCTCGGTCAGCAGACGAGCGACGGTGGCGTCGCGCCGCGCCGCCGCCGCCAACCGGTAAACCGCGTCCAGGGGTCGTGCACTGACCAACTGCGGCCCGGCCGGCGGCGCGGCGGCCGGGCCCCAAATGCCGCGCAGCATCGCGTTGAGCGCGGCGCACACCAGAAACGATCCCGCTGCCAGCACCCACCCGTACACCACCCGGTCGCGGGCCGCCAAGATCAGGCTCAGCAGCCGATCCTCACCCAATGTGCTGAGGTCGTCGCCGACCAGCCGTTCCAGCCGATCGACGTCGGCGATGTAGTCCCGGGTGTCTTGGGCCGCGCCGGTGATGAGACCGGCCAGGTTGACGCCGAAGACCCCGATGTTGCGGATGGTCCGCACCGATTTTGCGGCAGCCCGGACGAGCTCGGGCGGCACCGGCTGGTCGCCGAAGACCGGCAACGTTGCGGCGCTGGGACCGAAAAACCCACTGTTGGCCACGATCGTCGCGGGTTTCACGAACGGCACGGTGGCCGCCATGAAGTGCGCGGAGGTGATGGCCCCATAGAGTCGGTGCGCGAAGACGGCAACCATGCGGGTCGCGATCTCGCGTTGGATCAACCCGCCGGGCCGCAACCGCTCGGCGGTGAGTACGCCGGCGGCCCGCAATCCGCGTACGGTGACCGACGCCGACGACGGCGTGAACGGTCCGGGCAGCGCCTCCGACAAATTGGTGGCGAGAAACGTCGGGAAGCGCGGGTCGATCGGGGTGTCGAATTCACCGTTAAGTCCCTCGGGGCCGGCGAATCGGGGCGCCACGCCGTCCGCGGCCGGGACATCCACCGCGGGCACGTCCGGGACACGGCGCAGCCTCCAGGGCAGTGAAACCACATGCTTACCCAGGCTGACCTGGCCGCGAAGCGCCATGGCGAAGTCTGCGGCGCATTCGGCCGCGTCCCACGCCGGCGTGAACCCCCACTGCCGGTGCAGCCGCGAGCAATCCATCACGGGGGCCGCCGACAACGCTTCGAACGCGGCGAGCGAGGTTACGCCGAATCGTCGCAGCGCTCCGATCAGTGTGGCGCTGATCGGTATCAGCGGGCGCCCGATAGTGGTGGCGATGAGGCGCAGCGTCAACTCCCCCGGTGCCGCGAGATTGACCGGACCGCTGGTCAGGCCGGGGTCGAGGACCGCACGCAGGAATACCCGCCAGACGTCGTCGGGATGCACCACCTGCACGGGCCGATCGGCGGCCCCGGCGATGTCGAGCAGCACCGGCGATGCCAGCAGCCGGCGCACCCGATCACCGGTATCACGGCCGAGGATGAGCCCGCAGCGGACCGCCACCCATTCCGCGCCGCAGGCGGCCAGCAGCCGCTCGACGCGGGCATGCGGGGATGCCGCAGTGGTCTGGTCGCGCTCTGTCCTCGGCGGGGTCGCCGGGGGGTGGGTGGCGTAGACGTGCGCCGCCGAACCGAACACGATACGCCTGGCTCCGGTGTCGGCCATCGCGGCAAGCACATTGGCGGTGCCGTCGATGTTGACCTGGTGACCGCCGTGCTCACCGGCGCCGGTGCCCGCCGCCCAGGCACAGTGCGCGACCACCTCCGCACCCGCGAGAGCACGCCGGACCGCGGCCGGATCCCGAATGTCGCCCTGCACGAATTCGACGGTGCCGGGCCAGCTGTCCGGACGATGACGTGCCAGGCCGACGACCTCGTGGCCCCGGCTGAGCAGCCGAGCGACAAGGCCGCGGCCGATTACCCCGCTCGCGCCGGTGACGGCGACTCTCACCTGGTGACCTCCGGGTGGTGCTTACTCGTCGTCGGTGTGCAATGCCGCGTTGACCAAGTCGTCGAGGTCCATGCCCGCAAGCTGTTCTTCGGTGGTCTCCGGCGCCGTGGTGTCCCCGGTTTCGTCCGCCAGTTTGAGCAGCAGGTCCAACACACCGGCCTGCCGCAGCCGCCTCACCGGGATCGTGGCCAGCACCCGCTGAATCTCCTCTTCCCCGGGGGCGACTTTTTGCGGCTCCGACGGCGTGCTCCCGAGAAGTTCTTGGCGGAGGTAGCCGGCCAGCGCGGCCGAATTCGGGTAGTCGAAGATCAGGGTGGGTGAGAGTGCCAGTCCGGTGGCGGCTTTGAGCCGGTTGCGCATTTCGACGGCGGTCAACGAGTCGAAGCCGAGGTCCTGGAATGCTTTTTCGGGGTCGATGGCTTCGGGGGTGGTGTTGCCCAGCACGGTGGCGATGTGCGAGCGCACCAGATCCAGCAAAACAGCGTGCTGCTC
>NZ_JASBVP010000016.1 GCF_029961025.1 Mycobacterium sp. | reverse complement strand
CAAACCGCCGGCTCCAACATGTTCGACACCGACTCCGCCGTGGGCTCCAGCTGGGTCTGACCGCAGGCCCGACAACCGAACCGCCGGCAGCGGCAGCACACCGGGGAGGTAAGGTGTGCTGCCGCGTGTGCGTGTCCGCACCCACCGACCACGGAAGGCTGTGATGGATCAACAGAGCTCCCGCACCGACATCACCGTCAACGTCGAGGGCTTCTGGATGCTGCAGGCGCTGCTGGATATCCGCCACGTCGCCCCGGAGTTGCGGTGCCGGCCGTACGTCTCCACCGATTCCACCGATTGGCTCAACGAGCATCCGGGGATGGCGGTGATGCGCAAAGAGGGCGTCGTCGTCGGCGATGAGGTCAACGAACACGTGGCCGCGCGGATGCGGGTATTGGCCGCACCCGACGTCGAGGTGATCGCGCTGCTGTCGCGAGGCAAGCTGCTCTACGGTGTCATCGAGGGCGAGGATCAGCCACCGGGATCCCGCGACATCCCCGACAACGAGTTCCGGGTGGTGCTGGCCCGTCGCGGCCAGCATTGGGTGTCGGCGGTCCGGGTCGGGCCGGACATCACCATTGACGATGTCGCGATCACCGACACCGCCTCGATCGCCGCCCTGGTGTTCGACGGCCTGGAGTCGATTCACCACGCCGACGCGGCCGCGATCAACGCGGTCAACGTGCCGCTGGACGAAATGCTGGAAGTCACAAAGACCTGGAAAGACGCCGGTTTTAACGTCTTTTCCGCGGGGGATCTGCGGCGCCTGGGTCTCAGCGCGGCCACGGTCGCCGCACTCGGCCAGGCCCTCGCCGACCCGGCGGCCGAGGCGGCGGTCTATGCTCGGCAATACCGCGACGACGCCAAAGCCCCCAGCGCCTCGGTGCTTTCGTTGAAAGACGGATCCGCGGGGCGTATCGCCTTATACCAGCAGCCCCGCACCGCGGGATCGAGCGAAACCTGGCTGGCCATCTGTCCGGCAACCCCGCAACTGGTGCAAGTCGGTGTCAAAACCGTGTTGGACACACTGCCCTACGGCGACTGGAAAACGCATCGCAGAGTTTAACAATGCGGGTCTCGGCGTTGAACGATTCACGGCGAAACGCTGGCGATTCCGAATAGCCCGGAGCAAAACATGCGGCCGCGGTGCCGACGGCGCATAATGCCCTAGTGCAACAGCACCACACGGGGATACCCACACCGGATAACTGACGAGGCGGAGCGATGGACTCAGACCTTCTCCACCGGCACCTGCGGCCGGAACGCAACCCCGCGACGGGCGCGTCCCGTTCGCCGAGCAGCGCGGCACCGGGCTCCCAGCCGCCCGCGTTCGCTACCACCCGGGCGGTGGCCCGATGACCGCGGTAATCGAGGCGCCGCAACCCGGCGCGGAAGCCGTCTCGTCGCCACGGGCGGCCGTGATCGCCATCATGGCCGCCGACGTCCAGGTGGGTGTGCTGCTGGATGCCGACGCCCCGGTGTCGGTGATGATCGACCCGCTGCTGGACGTGGTCAACACCCGGCTGCAGGAGTTGGGTGTGGCACCGCTCGAGGCGAAGGGCCGCGGCCGCTGGGCGTTGTGCCGGGTTGACGGCACCCCACTGCGGCCCACCCAGTCGCTGACCGAGCAGAACGTCTACGACGGCGACCGGTTGTGGCTGAGGTTTGTCGAGGACACCGAACGCCGGGCCGAAGTCGTCGAGCACATTTCCACCGCGGTGGCGATCAACCTCAGGAAGCATTTCACCGCGATCGACCCGGTGGTCGCGGTGCAGGTTGGTGCGGTGATGCTGGCGGCCGGGGAGCTGCTCGCGACGGCTCTGCTGGGCTGGTGGCGCTGGCATCACGACTCCTGGCTGCCGGCCGGTGTCGCGGCGGTGATCGCCGCGCTGACGCTGGCGGTGGCCACGGTGATCCTGATGCGCTCCGAGACGGTGCCGGCTCGCCGGGTCGGTGATGTCATCCTGTTCAGCGGGCTGGTGACGGCGGCGGTCGCGGCGGCGGCCGCGCCGCCCGGACCGGTGGGCGCGCCACAGGCTGCGTTGGGCTTCGGGGTCCTCGGCGTCGGCGCCCTGGCGGTAGTCCGGTCCACCGGTCGCCGGCTGGGGTTATATACCGCGATCGTCACCGTCAGCGTCGCCGCGGCGGTCGCCGGTGTGGCGCGAATGGCGTTCATGACCGGCCCGGTAACGCTGATGACCTGTGTGCTGTTGGCCTGTGTGCTCGGCTACCATGGCGCCCCGGCGCTGGCCCGGTATTTGGCCGGCATCCGGCTGCCGGTGTTCCCATCGGCAACCAGCCGCTGGGTGTTCGAGGCCCGGCCCGATCTGCCGACCACTGTGGTGGAGTCCGAGGGCGGAACTCCGACGTTGGAAAGCCCGGCATCGGTCCGTGCTGTGGTGCTGGAAGCCCAGCGTGCGCGCTCGTTCTTGCTGGGGCTGCTCGCCGGGATGGGTGTGCTGGTGGTGGTGTGCACCACCGGGCTGTGTGATCCACACACCGGGCAACGGTGGCTGCCGGTGCTGCTGGCGGCGTTCACCGCCGGGTTTCTGCTGCTGCGTGGGCGCTCCTATGTGGACCGGTGGCAGTCGATCACCCTGGCCGCCACCGCGGTGCTCATTGTTGCGGGTGTTGTCACCCGATATGTAATGGTCCTGGCGGATCCCCTGATGCTGTCGGCGGGGGTGGCGATCCTGGTGTTGCTGCCGGCGGCCGGCCTGACGGCTGCGGCGGTGGTGCCCAACACCATCTACAGCCCGTTGTTCCGCAAGTTTGTGGAATGGATCGAATACCTCTGCCTGATGCCGATCTTCCCGCTCGCCCTCTGGTTGATGAATGTCTATGCCGCAATCCGCTACCGCTAACAACTGGCTGCGGTACGGCCGCACGGCCGCGGCGACCGCAGCAACGATTATGGTGGTGACGGGCACGGTGACCGGTGCTCCGGTCGCGAACGCGATCGCCCCGCCAACCATCGATCCGGCCGCGATGCCGCCCGACGATCCGCCCGGGCCGCTGCAGCCCATGCGGCAAAGCGCGTACTGCACCGAAGTCGGGGTATTGCCGGGCACCAATTTTCAGGTGCCGCCGAAATACCTGGCCATGCTGAATCTGCCCGCTGCGTGGCAGTTTGGCCGTGGCGGCGGGGTGAAGGTCGCCGTCATCGACACCGGGGTAGCCCCGCACCCCCGGCTGCCGCATCTGGTTCCGGGTGGGGATTATGTGATGGCCGGTGGCAATGGGCTATCGGACTGCGACGCCCACGGCACGCTGGTGGCCTCGATGCTGGCGGCGGAGCCGGCGACAGCCGTGCCGGAGGCGCCAAACATTCCCATCCCCCAGACCTATCCCACACCCGAGGCGCCGCCGACGCCCCCGCCGCCGCAGACGGTGACCCTGAAACCGGCGCCGCCGCCGCCGCCCCCGCCCCCGGAGACGGTGAGGATCTCGCAGCCGCCGCCGCCGGCCCCGTGGTTGCCGCCGCCGCCGCCGGTGACCGAAAAGGTGGGTCCGCCCCCGGTGGAGGAGGAGGCACCCAGCGCGTACCGCGGGCACGGCACGACGCTGCTGCCCGGCTATTCCGGGCACGGTCGGGTGCAGGGCGTCGACAACCCGCACCCGCGTGACCCGGCGCCGCCCGAACCTCCGGCACCTCCGGCGCCGGCGCCCCCGGCGGCGCCTTCGGCGGCGACGCCCGGTCAGCCGACCGACGCGTTCACCGGGGTGGCCCCGGATGTGGAGGTGATCTCCATCCGGCAGTCAAGTGCGGCGTTCACCCCCAAGGACCCGTTTACCGGCAGCCAGGATCCGCAGACCGCGCAGAAAATCAACAACATGGAAACCATGGCGCGGGCGATCGTGCACGCGGCGAACATGGGCGCCCGGGTGATCAACATTTCCGGGGTCACCTGCATGAGTGCGCGCAATATCATCCATCACCCGGACCTGGGGGCGGCGGTCCGTTACGCGGCGGTCGACAAAGACGCCGTGATCGTGGCCGCCGCCGGGGACACCAGCCAGCGCGACTGCAAGCAGAACCCGCTCTACGACCCGTTGCGCCCCGACGACCCCCGAGACTGGGGCGGTGTGGAGACGGTAGTGACCCCCGCGTGGTTCAGCGACTATGTGCTAACGGTGGGGGCGGTGGATTCAACCGGCGCACCGATGAGCAACGTCAGCATGGCCGGTCCGTGGGTGTCCATCGCCGCGCCGGGCGATGACATCGAAGGATTCTCGCCGCGCGACGACAGCTTGATCAACGCGATCGAGGGTCCCAACAACTCTTTACTGGTGCCGGCCGGGACCAGCTTTGCGACCGCGATCGTCTCGGGGGTTGCGGCGCTGGTACGTGCGAAGTATCCGCAGCTGTCGTCACATCAGGTCATCAACCGGTTGATTCGCACGGCTAGGCCACCGGCCCGCGGCGTGGACAACCAGGTGGGCTACGGGGTCATCGACCCGGTTGCCGCCCTGACCTGGGACGTGCCCGACGGTCCGCCCCGACCGCCCAACCGGTTGTCGGCACCACTGAAGCTTCCGCCGCCGCCGCCCGCCCGGGATATGACGCCGGTGTGGGTGGCCGCCGGGGGGCTGGCTGCCGTGGTGCTGGTGACCGGCGTGGTGTTCGGTGGTGCAATGGTGATGCGGCGATCAACGAGGAACCGATGAACGAGCCAAGAAAAGCGCAGCACTGGTTGGGATTGGCCTGGTCGTGGCCGCGGCTCACGACGGTGTTTCTCATCGACGTGGCCCTGCTGGCCCTGGCCAGCCACCTGCCCGACGCCTGGCAGGCCCACCACATCGGGTGGTGGGTGGGTGTGGCCCTGGCGGCGATGGTCACGGCTGCCGCGACCGTCACCTATCGGCGTACCCCCCTCACCTCGGTGCTGGCAGCGCGGGTGCTGGATCGGTTCACCGATCCGGAGGCAATGCTCGTCGAGGGACGCACCCCCCCGGTCGATCATCGCCATCGCTTCGCCCGCGACGTGGTGGGAATTCGCGAATACCGGGGGCGGCTGATCGCGGTGATCGCCGTGCAGGCACGGCCCGACGCGCTGGCGGGGCGTCATCGCCATCCGCAGGCGCCGCTGGCCCCATTGCCGGTGGCGGCGGTCGCCGCGGGACTGCGCCAGTTCGATCTGGATCTTGAGGGCATCGACATCGTCGCGGTGGCCACGCGGCGGCGCCCCACCGACCGCACCGGCTCCGCCCGGGAAGGATCGGCGCCCGAAGCAGAGTCCTCACCACCCGATCAGCGGGACACCTGGCTGGTGTTGCGAATGGACCCGCAGCGCAACCTCGCCGCGGTGGCGGCCCGGGATTCGGTGGCCTCGGCGTTGGCGGCCGCCACCGAACGGCTGGCGCACGATCTCGACGGGAGCGACTGCGCGGCCCGGCCGCTGACCGCCGAGGAGATCGCCGCCGTGGATGTCGCCGTGCTCGCCGGTCTGCAACCGGCTCACGTGCGCGCCCGCCGGAGCCGTCTTAACTCCACGGAATCCGCGCAGCCCGCGCAGTTCGTGGCCAGCTTCTGGATCTCACCGCAGGACATCACGTCAGAGACGCTGGCTCAGCTGTGGGTGCCCGACGCCGAGGCCATGGTGCTGACGGTCCGACTCACCCCCGTCGACGGCCGGACCGAGGTATCCGCCTGGGTGCGCTATCACAGCCGCCGGCCGCTGCCCAGAAAGGCGTGGGAGGGGTTGAATCGGCTCACCGGCCGCCAGCTGGCGGCGGTGTGCGCCAGCCTGCCGGTGCCCGCCCGGCGCCCGCGCCTGGAGACACCGGCCCGGACGTTAGCTCACAACGACGAGCTAGCGGTGGCGGTGGGTGCCGCCCAGCAGTCGATGAGTGGGGTGGGAACGCGCTGGTGAGCAGTCCCCCGACGGCCGCGGGCGATGCCCGCAACGCGATGGTGGCCGGTCTGCTGGCTTCGGGTATTTCCGTCAACGGGCTCCGACCCAGCAACAACCCGCAGGTGGCGTTGCAGATGTTCACCACCGCCACCGGCATCGATCCGGGCATGTGTGACGCCTGGTTGGCGCGGGTGCTGGCGGGTGACCAAAGCCTCGAGGTGCTGGCCGGCGCATGGGCGGCGGTCAAGACGTTCGGCTGGGAGATCCGCCGTTTGGGACTCACGGATTTGGAGTTCCACCCGCAGGTTTCCGACGGGCTTTTCCTGAAGCTGGCGATCACCAGCGTGGAGTCACTGGCAGCCGGCTACGCCGCGGTGCTCGCGCAGGCGAAACGCTACGCGGAGGCCGCGCAGCTGCTGGACGCCGCCGAGCCGCGCACCCCGACCGATGTCGAACTCGTCAGATACGTGCGCGGCCTGCTGTATTTCCGCACCGGTCGGTGGCCGGATGTGCTCACGCAGTTCCCAGCGGCCACACCCTGGCGACAGCCGGAGCTGAAAGCGGCTGGGGCGGCGATGGCCACCACGGCGCTGGCCTCGCTGGGGGTCTTCGAGGAAGCCTGCCGGCGGGCGGAGGAGGCCATCGAAGGGGATCGGGTGCCGGGAGCGGCGAATGTCGCCATGTACACCCAGGGGATGTGCCTGCGGCATCTGGGCCGCGAAGACGAGGCCGTCGAGCTGCTGCGGCGGGTGTACTCACGGGACGCCAAGTTCGGCCCCGCTCGGGAAGCATTGGACAACCCCAACTATCGGTTGGTGCTCACCGACCCGGAAACGATTGAGGCCCGTACCGATCCATGGGATCCCGCTTCCGCGCCGACCCGGGAGCAGACCGAGGCCGCCCGGCACGCCGAGATGGCCAAAAAGTATTTGGCCGAAGGAGATGCCGAGCTGAACGCGATGCTGGGCATGGAGAAGGCCAAGCGCGAGATCAAGCTCATCAAGTCGACGACGAAGGTCAATCTGGCCCGCGCCAAGATGGGCCTGCCGGTGCCGGTGACCTCGCGGCACACCTTGCTGCTGGGCCCGCCCGGCACCGGGAAGACGTCGGTGGCCCGGGCGTTCACCAAGCAGCTGTGCGGGCTGGGTGTGTTGAGAAAACCGCTGGTGGTGGAGACCAGCCGCTCCAAGCTACTGGGCCGTTACATGGCCGATGCCGAGAAGAACACCGAGGAGATGCTGGAGGAGGCGCTGGGCGGCGCGGTCTTCTTCGACGAGATGCACACGCTGCATGAGCGCGGCTACCACCAGGGCGATCCTTACGGCAACGCGATCATCAACACGGTGCTGCTGTACATGGAGAATCATCGCGACGAACTGGTGGTGTTCGGGGCGGGCTACGCCAAAGCCATGGACCGGATGCTGGAGGTGAATCCCGGGCTGCGCCGGCGGTTTTCCACGGTGATCGAGTTCTACAGCTACACCCCCGACGAGTTGATCGCGCTGACCAAGCTGATGAGCCGGGAAAACGAAGATGTTGTCACCGATGAGGCGGTCGAGGTGTTGCGCCCGTCCTACACCAAGTTCTACCTCGACGAAAGTATCTCCGAGGATGGGGATCTGATCCGGGGCATCGACCTGCTCGGCAACGCCGGGTTTGTGCGCAACGTGGTGGAAAAGGCCCGCGATCACCGCAGCTTCCGCCTCGACGACGAGGACCTCGATGCCCTGCTGGCCAGCGACGTCAGCGATTTCAGCGAAGATCAACTACGCCGATTCAAAGAGTTGACCCGCGAGGACCTGGCCGAAGGTCTCGCCGCGGCCGTGGCCGAGAAGAAGAACGCCTAAGGCGCCCGGCGGCGGATTTTGCCGGCAGCCCCCACGTCGGGTGGCTCTGATGTGTGTGCGGCGGGGCTGTGCGAGTTGCCGGCGGCCCGCTGGCCGCGGTGGGGCCGGACCCGGACGTCGCCACCGCTCCAATTGGAGCGCTTGCCGCGGGATTTTTGCGTCGGCTCGATTTATCCCGGTGTTTTATCGTTGTTTACCTTTTGATGGCGGGTGTTCATCGAATTAAGGGAAATGCACAACTGATCGCCGACTTCGGTAGGTATGCAGTCACGTCAATTTGGCGAGTGTTGTTGTGCTGCAGGGTGTTTGGGTGGTTTTTGGTGGTTTTTGGGTGGTGGGGTGTGTGGGGTTTTGGGGGGAACTCTTTGGGGGTGGGGGGCGACTACTTGAATAGCGCAACCGAATTTGGCCGGTGGGCGCTTGGTCATTAAAGGAGAGGAACTGCGATGTCTTTTGTGTTTACCGAGCCGGAGATGATGCTCGGGGCGGCCGGTGATTTGGGGGGTATCGGCTCGGCGGTGGCCGCCGCTAATGGGGCGGCGGCGGGGCCGACGAGCGGGGTGGTGCCGGCGGCCGCCGATGAGGTGTCGGTGTTGACCGCGGCCCAGTTCGCCGCGCACGCGGGCCTGTATCAGGCGGTGGCCGCGCAGGCGGCGGCGATTCATGACATGTTTGTGGCCACCTTGGGGGCCAGCGCGGGCTCGTATGCGGCCACCGAGGCCGCCAACACCGCGGCGTTGTGAGGGGGTGTTGGGGATGGATTTCGCGGTGTTGCCCCCCGAGATTAATTCCGGGTTGATGTATGCCGGCCCGGGGGCGGGTCCGTTGCTGGCGGCCGCGGCGGCCTGGGAGGGGCTGGCCGGGGAGTTGTATTCGGCGGCGGCCGGTTACGGGTCGGTGGTTTCGGGGTTGACCAGTGGGGCCTGGCAGGGGTCGGCGTCGGCGGCGATGGCGGCCGCGGCCGCCCCGTATGTGGGGTGGCTAAGCAGCACCGCCGCGCAGGCCGAGCTGACCGCCGCGCAGGCGCAGGCGGCGGTGGCCGCCTATGAGGCGGCGTTTTTAGGCACGGTGCCCCCGCCGGTGATCGCGGCCAACCGGGCGTTGTTGATGGCGTTGATCGCCACGAATTTCCTGGGGCAAAACACCCCGGCGATCATGGCCACCGAGGCCCAGTACGCCGAGATGTGGGCCCAAGACGCGGCCACGATGTATGGCTATCAGGGCGCGGCGCTGGCGGCGACCTCGGGGTTGCCCACCTTTAGCCCGGCCCCGCAGACCACCTCCGGGGCCGCGCTGGCCGCCCCGGCGGCCGCGACCGTGCAGGCCGGTGGGGTGTCGGGGACCCAGACGCTTGCGGCGGCCCCGGCGGTGCTGGGCGCCCCGCTGGGGGCCGCCACCGCCTCGGGCGCACCGCTGGCGGCCAGCACCACCGCCGCGGTCGCGCCGCTGGCCAGCGCCACCTCCGGCGCGGCCTCCACCGCGGCGTCCACGGCCTCGAAGGCGGCCACGTCATCCAAGTCGCTGCTGGGCTCGCTGTTCGGCTCGGGCTCGCTGATGAACCAGTTGGGGTTTTCCAGCCCGGCGGCGTTGGCCAGCACCCTGATCGGCAATGAGCACAACGTGATCAACGACCTGGGGTGGGAGCTGAGCCAGGTGGAGACGTTGTCCAAGCCGGCCGCCCAGGCGGCCGAGCACGCGGCCGCGGCGCTGCCCAACATCATCAACAACATGCCCCCGATTTCGGGGTTGGGCGGGCTGGCCGGCGCGGCGCCGGTGGCGGCCGGGTTGGGCCGGGCCGGCTCGATCGGGGCGCTGTCGGTGCCGCAAAGTTGGGCCCCGGCGATCGCGGCGGTGCCCAAGACGGCCACCGCGCTGCCGGAGGCGCTGCCCTCGGCGGCACCGCCGGCCGGCGGGCCGGCCGACATGCTCGGCGGGGTGCCGCTGGTCGGGGGGCTGGGGCGGGGGATGGCCGGGGGTCCGGCGCCGCGCTACGGGTTCCAGCTGTCGGTGGTTCCGCATCCGCCGGCGGCCGGGTGAGGGAAGGGGGGCCAGCGGTTCAGCACTAACCAATCCAGTCAATCCAGCAAGCCATCACCTCAACAAATGTTGACCACACGGTAAGGAGACACGACAATGCCGATGCGTTTTATGACCGACCCCGACCAGATGCGGGCGATGGCGGCCCGCTTTGAGGGCCACGCGCAAACCGTTCAGGGGGAGGCCGCCAAGATGTGGGCCTCCACCCAAAGCATCGCCGGGGCCGGCTGGAGCGGGGCCGCCCAGGTGAGCTCCTACGACACCATGGCGCAGATGAATCAGGCGTTTAACAACATCGTCACCATGCTGCACGGGGTGCGTGACGGGTTGATCCGCGACGCCAACAACTACGAGACCCAAGAGCTGGCCTCCCAGCACCTGCTGAGCAGCTAGCAACCACCTACCAGCAGCTATTAGCAGCTATGCCCAAACCCAGTGACATGTAAGGAGAACCGCAAATGACGATCAACTACCAGTTCGGTGACGTGGACGCCCACGGGGCGCTGATTCGCGCCCAGGCCGCCGCCATGGAGGCCGAGCACCAGGCCATCATCCGGGATGTGCTGGCCGCCGGGGATTTTTGGGGCGGCGCGGGCTCGGCGGGCTGCCAGGAGTTCATCACCCAGTTGGGGCGCAACTTCCAGGTGATCTACGACCAGGCCAACGCCCACGGCACCAAGGTGCAAACCGCCAGCGCCAACATGGCCAGCACCGACAGCGCGGTGGGCGCCAGCTGGGCCTGACCGCGGCGGGCACCGCACAGCCCCCCGACGGCCCCGCCGCGGCGAGCGCGCCACCACAGCGCCAACCACAACACTCGCCGCGGCGGGCGCCTTTCCAGCACCGGGGGGCGCGCACCCCCAACACGCCCACAACACCCAAACAACACCAAACACGAAAGCAAACACGAAAGAAGGAACACCCCCATGTATGTGATCCGGCTGCTTGACGGGGCCGAAATCCACGAAACCAAAGGCGATGTCTTCGACTTGAACCCGGCCACCGGTGTGGTGACGATCTCGCGCGTGGACGGCTTCGAGGAAACCACCACCCACTACTCACCCAGCGCCTGGCAGTCGGTGACCCACCGCGTGGAACGCAGCGTCGTCCCGGCCTCACCCTGGCCGATGGTGACACCACAAACCTTCACCCTCTAAAACCCAGGCAAAAACACAACCACACACCCTGACAACCGGGCCGATTGATGACACCCATCAATCGGCCCAACCATCATCACCACCACCGCCAAACGATGATCGCCGATGGCCTCGTTATCGGCACTATTTGGAAACATATTGCCGCATAGAGCCTTTGGGTGTTCCCGCTGGTGCTGTTCAGGACTTTCCCACCAGGCCCAGGCTGATTCGCCGCTATCGCTCCGCGTGGCCATATCCGTGGCTGGAACCTTGGTGTTCCAGGTCTAGGATGTCACGCGAATAGGCAATACAATCCCTTGCGACGATGCTGAGATTTCGCAAAAACCGTGTCCTGTGGAGCCTGCCGGGCGTGCCGGTGAGAGTCGGGCCAAGCCGGACCGAAATGAACGCTCGGTGAGCGCAGCATGAACGGATGCCAGAACCGAAGTGAATTGATAGCCAATCGCATTCCTGACGCGTCAGGCGAAACTATCACGGTTGCAACGGTCTGCGGCATACCGGAAAAAAGAGCATCCGATGCACACGCTGAGTGTCGCTGATTTCGCCTTGCGTCTGGCGGTTGGGCTGGGCTGCGGTGCGCTCATCGGGGTCGAACGACAGTGGCGGGCGCGGATGGCCGGGCTGCGCACCAACACCTTGGTGGCAACGGGAGCGACCCTGTTCGTGCTCTACGCCGCCGCCACCAATGACAGCAGCCCCACCAGGGTCGCGTCTTATGTGGTGTCCGGTGTCGGGTTTCTCGGTGGCGGGGTAATCCTGCGTCAAGGCTTTACCGTTCGCGGGCTCAATACCGCGGCCACCCTGTGGTGCTCGGCCGCAGTGGGGGTGCTGGCCGCGGGCGGGCACCTGGCGTTCGCATTGATCGCCACCGGGACCATCATCGCCGTGCACTTGTTGGGGCGCCCGCTGGGCCGGTTGATCGACCCCGACAACCCCGTCGACGAAGACGAGGAACAGCAGCCTTACCAGGTGCAGCTGGTTTGCCGACCCAAGTCCGAAAAATACGCGCGGGCTCAGATCGTGCAGCACACCAGCGCGAACGACCTCATCTTGCGTGGTATTCACACCGGACGCGCCGACGATGAAAACGTTGTCCTGACAGCGCATTTGCTCATGGACAGTCATGCGCCGGCCCGCCTTGAGCGTCTGGTCGCGGAACTTTCCCTACAACCGGGAATTTACGCGGTGCACTGGTACGCGGGCGACCCGACCGACACGCCGCCGGCGTCACCGGGCTGACGTCGGCGCATCGTCTTGGGCGGCTGGCGGGAACATACCGGAGCGGAATCGGCCATTGAACCCAAGTCCAGCGTTTCGAAAGCCCACCAGGAAAAGCCTAACCCGGTAGGCTCACCGTTGTCGTGCACAACCGACGACGCTGGCCGTCAGCAGGTTGTAACCTGCTGACGAGAAGGGAATTCCCATGGGAGACACGCTTACTCAAGGACACAAGCTGGTAAAGGGAGAATCGCTTACCTCCAATAACGGTGCCTACACACTCACCCTGCAAGACGACGGCAACCTGGTGCTGGCGGTGCGCGGCAGGGCGATCTGGGCGACCGGGACCAATGGTCAAGACGTGGTGCGGGCCGAGGTGCAGCCGGACGGCAACTTCGTCCTTTACACCCGGGACAAGCCGGTGTGGGCCACGAATACCAAGGGCAAGAAGGACGTCCGGCTGATCCTGCAGGACGACCGCAACCTGGTGCTTTACGCCGCTGACGGGCCGGCATGGTCGACCAAGACCGAGACCGACGCCCCGCCGCCGCCACCCGAAGCCGAATCCGCGGCCGCCGAGGCGGCGCCCGGCGCCGCCGAGCCGGCCCCCGAACCCGAGGCCCCGCCACCCGCACCCGAGCCCGCCGCGCCCCGAACCTACACCGTCATCGCCGGCGACACCTTATGGGCGATTGCCGAACACTTCTACGGCGACGGCAGCAAATACCAGGTGATCGCCGACGCCGGCGGCATCGCGAACCCGGATCTGATTCACCCCGGACAGGTACTCACCATTCCCTAGACGCACCATTTCCGAATACCGGAGGACCGCGGCCACTCGGGCGGGCAGAACGGACCCGGCAGCTGTGCCGGTACGGGCTGCCTGAGGCGCTAACGTGTGGAAGTGTTATCCCGGTAGCTGTTCGGCCGGGCGCAGCGCCCGCCGCGAGGGAACGAAGTCGATGATGGGCCGCCCGGCACGGTATGCAGTCGCCGCCGGACTGGTTGCGATGCTCGCGGGCGCGGTGTCACCGATTCCGGCCCGGCCCGATGCCGTGCCGGTGTTCCCGGGAATGGAAATCCGCCAGGGCAATCAGGTGTGCACCCTGGGTTATGTCGATCCGGGGCTGAAGGTCGCCTTCACCGCGGGGCACTGCCGGGGCGGCGAGCAGGTGACCGACAAGGACGGTCAACTCATCGGCCACCTGGCGACGTTCCGGGACAACACGCCGAGCGGTTCCACCGTGGCCGGTGATCAGTTGATCGCCGACTACGAGGCGATTGTGCTGGTTGACGACGTGATGGCGAATGACATCCTGCCCATCGGGCGGCCGCTGGAGTCCGAACCGGGTCTGATGGTCGCACCCGGGGAAGCCGTCTGCCATTTCGGGGTCATCACCGGCGAGAGCTGCGGAACCGTCGAACGCGTCAACAACGGGTGGTTTACCATGGCGCACGGCATCGTCAGCCAGCAGGGTGACTCGGGCGGACCGGTGTATGTCCCCAACGGGGCCGGTGCAGCCCGGATCGTCGGAATCTTCAACAGTGTGTGGGGTCAGTTTCCCGCGGCGGTGTCCTGGCCGACGGTCTCTCAGCAGGTCCGTGAGGACGTCGGGATGTTGGCCGGGTTGCGCAAGGCGCCCACGTCCTAGCGGCCCTTGAGAGCGGTGGGCCGGCAACAGGTCGGGCGTCGCGCGTGCGTGGCGACGGACCTGGAAGTGTGCCATGGGTAGCCGCGAAAGTGCGGTCAGCGACGCGTTTCCCGAGTAACGCCGTCGCCACCGGCACTCTCGCACCACCCTCGTGATCACCCCACGCCACCACAGCACAAACCAGGTTGGCAATGGCGGACCACGCGGCTAGCGCCGGGCGCGGCGTGGCGGCGGTTACACCCGTGCCGGCTCTTCCTCGACCCTGGCCAGCCGCCACTCGCCCTTGCCGAGCAGCGTCAGCATGTGACCGTGGTGCTGCTCGAGGGCGCGCCGGTGGCTGACACTGACGACGATGCAGTCCGGCAGTTCGGTGCGCAGCAGGCGGTAGAGGGCGTACTCCAGCCCTTCATCGAGCGCGGAGGTGGCCTCGTCCAAAAACACGGCTTTGGGTTTGGTGAGCAGCACCCGGGCAAAAGCGACGCGCTGCTGTTCACCGGGGGAGAGCACCTTGGCCCAGTCGGCATCCTCGTCGAGGCGATCGGCCAACGGGGCCAGCGCCACCTTGGCCAACACGTCACCCAGGGCGTCGTCGGAGATAGCGCCGGGCGGGCTCGGATAGGACACCACCGCGCGCAGGTTGCCCAGCGGCAGGTACGGCAGCTGGGACAAAAACATCGTCTCGTGGTCGCCCGCGGGGCGGCGCATCGTCCCCGACGTGTACGGCCACAACTCCGCGAGGCTGCGCAGCAGTGTGGTTTTCCCGCTCCCGGAGGGGCCGGTGATCACCAGCGATTCCCCCGGCTCGAGGCGGATGTCGAGGGGATCGATCAACCGCCCGCCGGTGGGTGTGCGCACCTCGACACCGTGCAACTCCACGGAGCCGTCGCGGCTGGCCGAGGTGGTCAGGACCGGCAGTTTGCGACCCCGAGCGTTGGCGTCGACCAGGCCGTGCAGCCGGATGATCGCCGCCCGGAAGGCGGCGAACGCGTCGTAGTTGTTGCGGAAGAAGGACAACGACCCCTCGATGTTGTTGAACGCCATCGCGGTCTGGGTGACATCACCAAACTGGATCTTTCCGGCGAACAACCTCGGTGCCTGGATCACCCACGGCAAAGGCACGATTATCTGGGTCATCGACCAGTTCCAGCCGTTGAATCCGATGGTGCGACGCACGTAGCGGCGGTAATTGTCGATGATGGGGGTGAAACGTTGCCACAACTGCGAGCGCTCGGCTCGCTCGCCACGCCAGAAACCCACGGCCTCAGCGGAATCCCGTAACCGCACCAGGCTATAGCGGAAGGCGGCGTTGAGCATTTCGTTGCGGAAGCTCAACCGGATCAACGGGCGCCCGATCCAAAACGCGATGATCGTCGCCGCAAGCACGTACACCAGGACGGCCCAGAACATCGCCCGGGGTATGTCAACGGTGAAAATGGTCAGCCGTCCGGAGAGATTCCACAAGATCGCGGTGAACGAGATCACCGATACCACCGATTGCACGGCACCGAACAGCAGCGTGCTTTCCGTTCCGTTCGACGGAATGTTCGGCGTGCCACCGGCGCCCGCGGTGAAGATGTCGATGTCTTGCTGAATACGCTGGTCGGGGTTGTCAATAGTGTTGTCGATGAATAGATCTCGATAATAGGCGTGGCCGTCCAACCAGTCTTTGGTGAGGTGGTCGGTCAGCCACACCCGCCATGCGATGATGAAACGTTGCGTCAAATAGATATCAGCCATCACTCGGGCCACGAAGATCGCCGCCAGCACGCAGAAAATCATTAGCGACATCCAAAATCCGTGGATTCCAGAGCGTTTCACGTCGTCGTTTCCCATCGCCAAACCCTGGACGGCTTTTTGCACGGCGGTGCTCAGGTCGTTGCCCTGGTAGCTGAGCAGCACGTTCAGCCGAACCGCCACGATGACTGACAACAACAGCACGCCGAGCATCAGCCACACACCGACGGCATGCGGGCCGCCGGTGAAGTAGCCGCGGGTGATCCGCCAGTACTGCCGGCCCCATCGCGTGGCATACCGGAGCGCAACCAGCACCGCGAGAACGCAGACCGCGCTGATCGCCCACGCCTGGGCGATCCACCACAACGAGTCGCCCAGCGCGTGGCCCCAGTCGATGGACGGTGTGAACGGCTTTGTGCCCAACTTCGATGTCTCCTCGTGGCCCGGGCGTCAACGCGGCGCCCCATGATCATCCAGTGGCGAAGGTACCCGAGGGCCACGGATAGGCTGCGGGAATGACCGCCGACATCGCACCTACCCAGACCATGCACGCCGGCCGGCTCATTGCGCAGCGGCTGCGGGCCAGTGGGGTGGACACCGTCTTCACCTTGTCCGGCGGCCACCTGTTCGCCATCTACGACGGCTGTCGCAGCGAGGGGATCCGGCTGATCGACACCCGCCACGAACAAACCGCGGCTTTTGCCGCCGAAGGCTGGTCCAAGGTGACCCGGACCCCCGGGGTGGTGGCGCTGACCGCCGGGCCCGGTGTGACCAACGGGATGAGTGCGATGGCGGCCGCTCAGCAGAACGCCTCCCCGCTGGTGGTGCTCGGCGGCCGGGCGCCGGCGACGCGATGGGGCATGGGGTCGCTCCAGGAGATCGACCACGTAGCGTTCGTCTCGCCGGTGGCCCGGTTCGCAGCCACCGCGCAGTCCGCCGGCGACGCCGGCAGGCTGGTCGACGAGGCGCTGCGGGCGGCGGTCACCGCGCCATCCGGTGTGGCGTTCGTCGACTTCCCGCTGGACCACGTGTTCTCGCTCTGCGATGCCGACCCCCGCCCCGGCGCGCTCACCGGCCCGGCGCCCGCACCGGCCGCCGACGAAGACGCTCTCGACCGCGCCGCAAGTCTCCTGGCCCGGGCGCGCCGGCCGGTGGTCATGGCCGGCACCAACGTCTGGTGGGGCCGCGCGGAGGCGGCGCTGCTGCGGCTCGCCGAGCAACGGCAAATACCGGTGCTGATGAACGGAATGGCCCGCGGTACGGTACCCGCCGATCACGAGTTGGCGTTCTCGCGAGTACGGGCAAAAGCATTGGGGCAGGCCGATGTCGCCCTGGTGGTCGGAGTGCCGATGGACTTTCGGCTGGGCTTCGGAGGGGTGTTCGGCTCCCAGACCCAGCTCATTGTCGCCGACCGCACCCAACCCGCTCGCGAGCATCCGCGGCCGGTGGCGGCCGGGCTCTACGGTGACCTGCCGGCGACCCTGGCGGCCCTGGCCGACGGCGGCCGGGCCGGCCACCCGAACTGGCTCGAAGACTTGCGGGAGGCGGAGACCGCGGCGCGCGACCTGGAGCGGGCCGAGATGTCCGATGACCGGATTCCGCTGCACCCCATGCGGGTCTACGCCGAGCTGGCGCCGCTACTGGACCGCGACGCGATCGTGGTGATCGACGGCGGCGATTTCGGCTCGTACGCGGGCCGGGTGATCGACAGCTACCTGCCGGGATGCTGGCTGGATCCCGGCCCGTTCGGGTGCCTCGGCTCCGGGCCGGGCTACGCGCTGGCCGCCAAACTGGCCCGCCCGGACCGCCAGGTCGTGCTGCTGCAGGGAGACGGCGCCTTCGGGTTTTCCGGCATGGAATGGGACACCCTGGTCCGCCACCGCGTGCCGGTGGTCTCGGTGATCGGCAACAACGGCATCTGGGGCCTGGAGAAGCACCCGATGGAGGCGCTCTACGGCTATTCGGTCGTTGCCGAACTGCGCCCGGGAACCCGCTACGACGAGGTGGTGCGCGCCCTGGGCGGCCATGGGGAGCTGGTCACCGCCCCCGCGCAGCTTCGACCGGCGCTGGAACGCGCGTTCGCCAGCTCCCTGCCCGCCGTCGTCAACGTGCTCACCGACCCCACCGTGGCCTACCCGCGCCGATCCACCCTGGCCTGACCGGCCGGCTCGGCGCTCCGCCCGCCGGCCCGCGTACCGTTGTTTTGTGCCCAAGACCACCAGCGTCCTGCCGGGGCGTCTGAGCGGCCGATTCTGGCGGCTGCTCGGCGCCGCCACGGAGAAAAACCTCAACCGTTCCCTGGCCCAGGTGAACGCCGCGGCGGAATTCGGCGAGCAGGCCGCCGATCTTGATGACGAGCAGCTACGCAAAGCGGCCCGGCTGCTGCGGCTGGACAATCTCGCCGAATCCCCCGATATTCCGCAGTTCCTGGCCATCGCCCGGGAGGCCGGCGCGCGGGCCACCGGGCTGCGGGCGTTCGACGTGCAGTTGCTGGGTGCGCTGCGGATGCTGGCCGGTGACGTCATCGAAATGGCCACCGGGGAGGGCAAAACCCTGGCGGGCGCCATCGCCGCCGCCGGGTACGCCCTGGCGGGCCGCCATGTGCACGTGGTCACCATCAACGACTACCTGGCCCGACGCGATGCCGAATGGATGGGTCCGTTGATCGAGGCGCTGGGTCTCACGGTCGGCTGGATCACCGCCGAATCCACCGCCGAGGAGCGCCGCGGCGCCTACGCCTGCGACGTCACTTACGCCTCGGTCAACGAGATCGGTTTCGACGTGTTGCGGGATCAGCTGGTTACCGACGTCGCCGACCTGGTGTCGCCCAACCCGGATGTGGCGTTGATCGACGAAGCCGACTCGGTGCTGGTCGATGAGGCGCTGGTGCCGCTGGTCTTGGCCGGCACCACCCACCGGGAGACGCCGCGGGCGGAGATCATCCGGTTGGTGGGGGAGCTGGTCGGCGACAACGACGCCGACAAATACTTCGCCACCGACTCCGATAACCGCAACGTGCACCTCACCGAGGCCGGGGCGCAGCGGCTGGAGGCGGCCCTGGGCGGCATCGATCTGTATTCCGAGGAGCATGTCGGCACCACGCTGACCGAGGTCAACGTCGCGCTGCACGCCCACGTGCTCTTGCAGCGCGACGTGCACTACATCGTCCGCGACGGCGCGGTCCAGTTGATCAACGCGTCCCGCGGGCGCATTGCCGCGTTGCAGCGCTGGCCGGACGGCCTGCAGGCCGCGGTGGAGGCCAAGGAGGGCATCGACACCACCGAGACCGGCGAGGTGCTGGACACCATCACGGTGCAGGCGCTGATCAACCGCTACCCCACGGTGTGTGGCATGACCGGAACCGCGCTGGCCGCCGGTGAGCAGCTGCGCCAGTTCTACCGGCTCGGCGTGTCCCCGATACCGCCGAACACCCCCAACATCCGCGAGGACGAGCCCGACCGGGTCTACATCACCGCCGCCGCCAAAAACGACGCCATTGTCGAACACATCGTCGAGGTGCACCAGACCGGACGGCCGGTGCTGGTGGGCACCCGTGACGTGGCCGAATCCGAGGAATTGCACCGGCGGCTGCTGCGTCGCGGGGTGCCCGCGGTGGTGCTCAACGCCAAAAACGATGCCGAGGAGGCTCGGGTGATCGCCGAGGCCGGCAAATTGGGCGCGGTCACGGTGTCCACCCAGATGGCGGGGCGGGGCACCGACATCCGGCTGGGTGGCTCCGACGAGGCCGACCACGACCGGGTTGCCGAGCTGGGCGGGCTGCACGTGGTCGGCACCGGCCGCCACCACACCGAGCGGCTGGACAATCAGTTGCGCGGTCGGGCCGGCCGTCAGGGCGACCTCGGCTCGACGGTGTTCTTCTCCAGCTGGGAAGACGACGTCGTCGCGGCCAACCTCGAGCTGCCCAAGCTGCCGCGGCAGACCGACGAGAACGGCCGGGTCACAAGCCCTAAGGCGGCGGGGTTGCTCGACCATGCCCAGCGCGTCGCCGAGGGCAAACTGCTCGATGTCCACGCCAACACCTGGCGCTACAACCAGTTGATCGCCCAGCAGCGCGCCATCATCGTCGAGCGCCGCGACGCCCTGCTGCGCACCCCCGCCGCGCGCGAGGAACTCGCCGAGCTGTCGCCCGAACGCTACCGGGAGCTCGCCGAGAGCCTGCCGGAAGATCGGCTGGAAAAGATCTGCCGGCTGATCATGCTCTATCACCTTGACCGGGGGTGGGCCGATCATCTGGCATATCTGGCCGATATCCGGGAGAGCATCCATTTGCGCGCACTGGGCCGGCAGAACCCGCTCGATGAGTTTCACCGGATGGCGGTCGACGCGTTCGCGTCCCTGGCCGCCGATGCGATCGAGGCCGCCCAGCAGACGTTTGAAACCGCGAACGTGCTGGACGACGAGCCGTGGCTGGACCTGTCCAAACTCGCCCGGCCCACGTCAACGTGGACCTACATGGTGCGAGACAACCCGTTGGCCGACGACGCGCTGTCCGTGCTGAGCCTGCCCGGGGTATTCCGCTAAGGCCTGATTGCTCATGGAGGCCGGGCCCGCGCACGACCGGGTGCTGACGGTGCCCAATGCGCTCAGCGCGGTTCGCCTGGCGCTGATCCCGGCGTTGGTCTACGCGCTGCTGGTCGTGCACGCCGATGCGTGGGCGGTGGCGATCCTGGCTATCAGCGGTGTCTCCGATTGGGCCGACGGCAAAATCGCCCGGGTCCTGGGCCAAGCCTCCAGCCTGGGGGCGCTGCTGGATCCGGCCGTCGACCGGCTCTATTTGGTGACCGTCCCGATCGTGTTCGGGGTCCGCGGCCTGGTTCCGTGGTGGATTGTCATCACGCTGCTGGCACGCGACGGGTTGTTGGCCACGACCCTGCCGGTGCTCCGCCGCCGCGGACTGACGGCGTTGCCGGTGACCTACGTCGGCAAAGCCGCGACCTTCGGGCTGATGGCCGCCTTCCCCCTGATCCTGCTGGGTCATCTCGGCGGGGTGTGCAACCGGGTGCTGCTGGCCTGCGGGTGGGCGGCGTTGATCTGGGGCCTGTATATGTATCTGTGGGCGTTGGTGTTGTACGCGCTGCAAGTGGTCGCGGTCGTGCGGACGATGCCCCCGGTGACCGCCGGTGACCGCGGGTGGCGTGGCCACCGGGAACCCGGGGGCGAGCAACCGCGTGCGGGGAAGGGCGGATAACGGTGGCTGACCCGGAGCGGATGCTTGGCGGCTATGGGCTATGACCGGGCCGCGATGCGCACCGGGCCGCCCGACCGCGGTTCGTCCCGGTGCCCTCAGCGTTGCCGCCCCGCTGTCGCGGCGCCCGGACCAGCACCCAACCATGAGCCAGGAACCCGCTTCACCGGCCGGGGCACCGTCCGGCAATGAGCACACGCGGCGGGCCGGAGGGCGATGCAGCAGGCAGACCGGGTGGACGTGACCGCCTTGCGACAACCGAAATCGCACCAATACGCTCAGCCCGTCAAGTGAGTAACGCCGACCCGAACAGGAGCGCCGTGACCAACATCCCGCCCGACCTCTACTACACCGCCGAACACGAATGGGTGCGTCGCACCGGCGAGGACACGGTGCGGGTCGGGATTACCGATTTTGCGCAATCGGCACTCGGCGACGTGGTGTTCGTGCAGCTGCCTGAAGTCGGCACGCAAGTGACGGCCGGCGAGTCGTTCGGTGAAGTGGAGTCGACCAAGTCGGTCTCCGATCTCTACGCACCGGTCACCGCGAAAGTGGTTGCCGTCAACGGCGATCTGGAAACCAGCCCGCAGCTGGTGAACTCCGATCCCTACGGGGCGGGCTGGCTGATCGACCTGCAAGCCGATGGTGACTCCCTCGAGCGGGGCATCGCGACCCTGTTGGACGCGGAGGCTTATCGCGGCACGCTGAGCGAATGAGCAGCGCAGCATCGGTGAGCCGCCGATCGTGTGGTGGTGGGCACATTGCCGGGCGGTGCGCGGTACGGTCGACACATCGGCAGCACAACCCAGGGCGAGCCGGTCCGGCGAACCGGCAGACAACGCCGACGCGGTCAGTAAGGAGCAGCGGGTGACGGAAAAGAAAGACAGCGACCAGACCTCCGACGAAGTCACCGTGGAGACGACCTCCGTTTTCCGCGCCGACTTCCTCAGCGAGCTGGAGGCGCCCGCGCAAACCGGCGTCGAAAGCGCGGTGTCCGGGGTCGAAGGACTGCCGCCGGGCTCAGCGTTGCTGGTTGTCAAGCGGGGGCCCAACGCGGGCTCGCGCTTCCTGCTTGACCGGCCGACCACCTCGGCCGGCCGGCATCCCGACAGCGACATCTTCCTCGACGACGTCACCGTGAGCCGTCGCCACGCCGAATTCCGATTGGAGAACAACGAGTTCCATGTCGTCGACGTCGGCAGCCTCAACGGCACCTACGTCAATCGCGAGCCGGTTGACTCGGCGGTGCTGGCCAACGGCGACGAGGTGCAGATCGGCAAGTTCCGGCTGGTGTTTCTGACCGGCCCGAAGCCCACTGACGATCAGGGATCCGCGCACTAGTGACCGCGCCCGACACCCCCGCACTGGCCGGGATGTCGATTGGGGCGGTCCTAGAGCTGCTGCGCCCGGACTTCCCGGATATCACGGTCTCCAAGATTCGTTTCCTGGAGGCTGAGGGGCTGGTGACACCGCGGCGTTCCGCGTCGGGGTATCGGCGGTTCACCGCGTACGACTGCGCGCGATTGCGCTTTATCCTCACCGCTCAACGGGATCACTACCTGCCGCTGAAGGTGATCAAAGCACAACTCGACGCCCAGCCCGACGGTGAACTGCCCCCCTCCGCATCGCCTTATGGGGCGCCCCGATTGCTGCCGGTGGCCGGCAGTTCGCACGCGGGCGCCGGATCCGAGGCCGCGGCGGTGGCACCCACCCGCCAGCGGCTGAGCCGGGAAGACCTGCTGGCACGCTCGGGGGTGGACGATGCGCTGCTGACCGCACTGCTGAAGGCGGGGGTGGTCACCACGGGTCCGGCCGGGCTTTTCGACGAGCAGGCGGTTGTCATCCTGCAATGTGCGCGGGCGCTGGCCGAGTACGGTGTCGAGCCGCGGCACCTGCGGGCGTTTCGCTCGGCGGCCGATCGGCAATGCGATCTGATCGCGCAAATCGCCGGGCCGGTGGTCAAGACCGGCGCGCGTGACCGTGCCGATGATTTGGCGCGTGAGGTCGCCGCGCTGGCCATCACCTTGCACACGGCGCTGATCAAGTCGGCTGTTCGCGACGTACTTGACCGCTGAGGGCTAGACTTCGTTTGACGGCTTGGTATTCGACGGTTCGGTGACCACGCCGCACCGCGACGCCAGGACAGACTCGGACAGGCAGCATATGCGGAGGGCAGAGATGGGTGAAGTTCGCGTGGTGGGCATTCGCGTCGAGCAGCCGCAGAACCAGCCAGTGCTGCTGCTGCGCGAGGCCAATGGAGACCGGTATCTGCCGATCTGGATCGGCCAGGCGGAGGCCGCAGCCATCGCGCTCGAGCAGCAGGGCGTGGAGCCGCCCCGGCCTTTGACGCATGACCTGATCCGCGATGTTATTGCCGCGCTTGGGCATTCGCTTAAAGAGGTGCGGATTGTCGATTTGCAGGAGGGCACTTTCTACGCTGATCTGATCTTCGACCGCAACATCAGGGTGTCGGCACGGCCGTCGGATTCGGTGGCGATCGCGTTGCGGGTCGGTGTCCCGATCTACGTGGAGGAGGCGGTGCTCGCCGAGGCCGGCCTGCTCATCCCGGAGGCAACCGACGCGCAGTCCGGCGGCGCCGTTGGAGAGGACGAGGTGGAGAAGTTCAAGGAGTTCCTCGACAGCGTGTCACCCGACGATTTCAAGGCCACCTGACGGCGACGCCGCCGAACCACGTCGTCGCCACATCACGGATGTGTCTCAGCTGCGACCGTGAAGTCGACACGCCTCGCGGATCGCGGTGAGCGACCCGCAGGGTCGCCATACTTGGAGGGCGACGATGAGCGGATGGCTCGTCGGAAAGCGTATGCTCTCAAGCACTCGGGCCTGAGCAACTGCCGGGGCAGCCGGTGATATTGAGCGCGATCGGCGAGAGGAAGCACCGTGGGCGAGCAACCACATCAAGACCAGCTCGGCTTTGCTGACCACCCGGATCCCGCACCCGCCCCCGGACCCGAGGACACCGCGGCCGGCCGAGACGGCAGCACCCCGGCCCCGGGCGGGCCCGTGCAGGAGGGCCTGTTCCCCGACGACTCGGTGCCCGACGAGCTGGTCGGCTACCGCGGCCCGAGTGCCTGCCAGATCGCCGGGATCACCTACCGCCAGCTGGACTATTGGGCGCGCACCTCTCTGGTCGTGCCGTCGATTCGCAGCGCGGCCGGCTCCGGCAGCCAACGGCTGTATTCGTTCAAGGACATCCTGGTCCTCAAGATCGTCAAACGGCTGTTAGACACCGGCATCTCGCTGCACAACATCCGGGTCGCCGTCGACCACCTGCGTCAGCGCGGCGTCCAGGACCTGGCCAACATCACGCTGTTTTCCGACGGCACGACGGTATATGAGTGCACGTCGGCGGAGGAGGTCGTCGATCTGCTGCAGGGCGGGCAGGGGGTCTTCGGTATCGCGGTGTCCGGTGCGATGCGCGAGCTGACCGGCGTCATCGCGGACTTTCCCGGCGAGCGCGCCGACGGCGGTGAATCGATCGCAGCCCCCGAGGATGAGCTGGCGTCGCGGCGCAAGCACCGCGACCGCAAGATCGGTTGAGGACGGCGGTCACGGTCGGCGACCGGGCATCGGCCCTGCCGGCACCACCGGCTGGGTAGAATCGGCCTCGCATCGCCCTGGGGCGGGAGAGTTCCGTGACGGCCAGTCACGGACGCCGAAGGAGCAGCACCTCTCCGTCAACCTCTCAGGCACCCGGACCGCACCAGATTTCGATGCCTCTGGAAAGCGGCGGCCCGCCCGTCCGGGTCGCCCGCCGATGGGGAAAGACCATGGGCCAGTGGTCGAATCTCTCAGGCGCCCGGCGCGGGTAGACGACAGAGGGAGAGGAACACAGCCAGCTGCGGTTCCACCCTGACGTCAGGAGTCCCGATGGTCGACCCCCACGCCGTCACCGCCCCGCGCGCGTTCGCCGACCGGCATATCGGCCCGGGCCGCGAGGATATCGCGGCCATGCTTGCCGTCATCGGGGTCGACACCCTCGACGACCTGGCGGTCAAGGCGCTGCCCGCCGACATCCTCGACACCCCCACCGAGACCGGCGTAGCGCCCGGTCTGGAGCTGCTGCCACCGGCGGCCGACGAAGCCCAAGCGCTGGCCGAACTGCGCGCGCTGGCCGATGAGAACACCGTCGCGGTGTCGATGATCGGCCAGGGCTTCTACGACACCGTTACGCCACCGGTGCTGAGGCGCAATATTGTGGAGAACCCCGCCTGGTACACCTCCTACACGCCCTACCAGGCGGAGATCAGCCAGGGCCGGCTGGAGGCGCTGCTGAACTTTCAGACCATGGTGTCCGACCTCACCGGCCTGGAGGTCGCCAACGCCTCGCTGCTCGACGAGGCCAGTGCGGCGGCCGAGGCGATGACGCTGATGCACCGCAGCGGGCGGGGCGCATCGAACCGGCTGGCCGTCGACGTGGATCTGTACGCCCAGACGGCAGCGGTGCTGGCCGGCCACGCCGAGGCACTGGGCATCGAGATCGTCACCGTCGACCTGCGTGACGGCCTCCCGCCGGGGGAGTTCTTCGGTGTCATCGTCCAGCTGCCGGGCGCCAGCGGCCGGGTTAGCGACTGGTCCGGGCTGGTGGCGCAGGCACACGACCGCGGCGCGCTGGTCGCCGTCGGCGCCGATCTGTTGGCGTTGACGCTGATCACCCCGCCCGGAGAGATCGGGGCCGACGTCGCGTTCGGGACCACGCAACGGTTCGGGGTGCCGATGGGATTCGGCGGCCCGCACGCCGCGTATCTGGCGGTGCGCGCCGCCTACACCCGACAACTGCCCGGCCGGCTGGTGGGGGTTTCCGTTGATGCCGACGGGGCGCCGGCCTACCGGCTGGCGTTGCAGACCCGCGAGCAGCACATCCGCCGGGACAAGGCGACCAGCAACATCTGCACCGCACAGGTGCTGCTCGCGGTTCTGGCCGCGATGTACGCCAGCTACCACGGTGCCGAGGGCCTGACCGCCATCGCGCGCCGGGTACACTCGCACGCCCGTCACCTGGCGGGCGGGCTGGCCGGGGCCGGCATCGAGGTGGTTCACCCGGCATTCTTCGATACCGTGCTGGCCCGGGTTCCCGGGCGGGCCGCCCGGGTGCAGGCCGCCGCCAAAGAGCGCGGGATCAACGTGTGGAAGGTGGACGAGGATCACATCTCGGTCGCCTGCGACGAGACCACCACCGATGAGCATGTCAGCGCCGTGCTGGCGGCGTTCGGGGCCGGGCCGGCACGGGAGTTTCACGGCCCGGATATCGCCACCCGCACCTCGGAGTTTCTGACCCACCCGGTGTTTACCAGTTATCGCACCGAGACGTCGATGATGCGCTACCTGCGCACCCTGGCCGACCGAGACATCGCGTTGGATCGCAGCATGATTCCGCTCGGCTCGTGCACCCTGAAACTGAACGCCGCCGCCGAGATGGAGCCGATCACCTGGCCGGAGTTCACCCGGCTGCACCCGTTCGCCCCGGCCTCCGACACCGTGGGGCTGCGTAAACTCATCGACCAGCTGGGCACCTGGCTGGCGCAGCTCAGCGGCTACGATGCGGTCTCGCTGCAACCCAACGCCGGCTCGCAGGGTGAGTACGCGGGCCTGCTGGCGATCCGCCGCTACCATGCCAGCCGCGGTGAACCGCACCGCGATATCTGCCTGATTCCGTCGAGCGCACACGGCACCAACGCCGCCTCGGCGGCGCTGGCCGGTTTGCGGGTGGTCGTGGTCGCCTGCCGCGACAACGGCGACGTCGACCTCGATGACCTGCGGGCCAAGATCAACGGGTACCCGGGCCGGGTGGCGGCGCTGATGATCACCTATCCGTCCACCCATGGCGTCTACGAGCGCGACATCACCGCGATCTGCGCGGCCGTGCACGACGCCGGCGGGCAGGTCTACGTCGACGGGGCCAACCTCAACGCGCTGATCGGGCTGGCGCGGCCCGGGAAATTCGGCGGTGACATCAGTCACCTCAACCTGCACAAGACGTTTTGCATCCCGCACGGCGGTGGTGGCCCGGGCGTCGGGCCGCTGGTGGCGCGTGCGCATTTGGCGCCGTTTCTGCCGGGTCATCCCTACGCTCCGGAGTTGCCGTCGGGCCGCCCGGTGGCCTCGGCGCCTTACGGGTCGGCGTCGATCCTGCCGATCAGCTGGGCCTACATCAGGATGATGGGCGCTGCCGGCTTGCGGGCAGCCTCGCTGACCGCGATCGCGTCGGCGAACTACATCGCGCGCCGGCTCGACGAGTACTACCCGGTGCTGTACACCGGCGCGAACGGGATGGTCGCCCATGAGTACGTTTTGGACCTGCGCCCGCTCACCAAGGCGACCGGCGTGACCGTCGACGATGTCGCTAAACGGCTGGCGGACTACGGCTTTCACGCACCAACAATGAGTTTTCCGGTGTCCGGAACGCTGATGGTGGAACCCACCGAGAGCGAGAGCCTGGCCGAGATAGACGCCTTCTGCGAGGCGATGATCGCGATCCGCGGCGAGATCGACAAAGTGGCGGCGGGGCAGTGGCCCGTCGACGACAACCCGCTGCGGGGCGCACCACACACCGCCGACTGCCTGCTGGTGACCGAGTGGGATCACCCGTATACCCGGCAAGAGGCCGCCTACCCGCTCGGCAAGGCCTTCCGCCCGAAGGTGTGGCCGCCGGTGCGCCGCATCGACAACGCCTACGGTGACCGCAATCTGATCTGCGTGCGTCCGCAGGCGTCGTCCTACGCCCGGCAGCTCAGCTGAACCGCCGGGCGATCGCCCCCGCGATCGCCTCGGGGGCGTCCTCCTGGATGAAATGCTTGGCGTCGGCCAATTCGACGAGGACGTGGTCGGGGAAGGCGGCCCGGATCCGCGGAATCATCGCGGCGGGTCGAAACGCCGGATCCTTCATGCCCCAGACCAGCAGGGCGGGCTTGTCGCCCAGCGCGGCGAGCACTTCCCGGGCGAGCCGTTCCAAAAGCGGCCGGGCCGCCAGGATCTCCTTGGGCATGCGGGCCACACCCAGCCGCTCCTGGGGGCCGGGTTGGGCCGCCCGATAATGCGCCATCACCGCAGCGCTGAGCCGGCGGCCGGTGCCCGCGGGAATCAGTCGTTCGACGAAGAAATTGCGCTGCACGATCGCATACTGCATCGGGGGGCTGGACATCAGGGTGGCGAAGGCCTTCATCGCCAGCGTGTCCGCCGGCCAGAACCAGGTGTTGCCCAAGACGATGCCGCGCACCCGATCCGCCCGCGCCACATCGACCGCCAAGCTGATCGGCCCGCCCCAGTCCTGGCCCATCGTCAGATAGCCGTCCAGGCCGAGATGGTCGACCAGTTCGCCGACCACCCCGGCATGCTCGGCGACGGTGTATCCGAATCCCGCGGGCCGCTCGGACAATCCGAAACCCAGGTAGTCCGGTGCGACACAGCGGAAGCGCTCGCGCAGCGCGATGATGATGTCGCGGTACAAGAAGCTCCAGGTCGGGTTGCCATGGCACAGCAGGATCGGTGGTCCCGGGGAGTCGGCCGGTCCCTCGTCCACATAGTGCAGGCGGCCCCTGGTGCTGTCGAACCAGCGTGACACGAACGGATACAGCCGGGGATCCGGGGTGAAATCGACACTCATCGCGCTCCTCGATGCCGCTGCGATGCGATGCTAGCAGCGAACGGCGCCGGTGCCGCCCGGTCGTGATCGACGCGACGGGGTGCGGGGCGGCCGCTATCGTGGCGGCCCTCAGCTCAAAAAGCGGGCCACCGTGGCGGCCAGGTCCGGGGAGTCCGAGGTCGCCAGGTTCTGGTAGCCGCCGCCACTGAGCTGGGCGACCGCTTCCCAGGTCGGCCGGTCGGGGTCGCTGCCGAAGTCGATGATGTTGACCGCCACCGGTTTGGCCGGGTCGGCGCTCTGGCGGATGAACTCCTGCAGACCCGGCCCGTCGAGGGTGCGGTCGGTGTGTGGTCCCGCGGTGACGACCAGCACCGAATTGGGGCGGTCGGGCTGGAAATTGGCCAGCGCGTCGCGGTACACCAACCGCAAAGTGGTGAGCGACACCGCCCCACCGGGTGCCGAATGCTGATTGTCCAGCGTGGAGAGCAGCGCCTCCGAGCGTGGCCGACCGTGGATCGGCTCGTCCAACGGCCCGCTGGGCACCTCGGTTCGGCCTTCGATGCCGTCGAAGGTCCATAACCCGATCACCGAAGTCGCCGGCAGCGCCTTAATCCGGTCGTCTAGTGCGGCAATCACATTGGCCAGCCGACTGTGGCCGCCCTCCTGGGTGACCATCGACTGGTCCAGCATGATGATGACGGCCGGGCCGGTTGCCGGGGCGGTCAGCGCAGCGGCCAGGGTGGCGCGCAGCGGATCGTCGCCCACCGTCAGCGTCGACGGCAGCGCCGCGAAACTGGTGACGTCGCTGCTTGGTGGTTTCACGCCGGGCACGCGAAAGCCGGCCTTGGCCAGCACCGCGAGTTGGTCGGGCTTGCGCATGAACCGGGCAAACGCGCTGGCGGCGGTGACCTGCTCGGGTGATAACCAGGAGCCGGCCAGCAGCACCGTCGGATAGTCGGCGACGGCGACCGGTCCGGGCGGCAGCCAGGAGCTCAACGTGCGTTCGGCGTCGGGGGTCGACCGGGCGCGCTGGAACAGCTGCTGCTCGGTGGTGACGACCGCGTGCACCGGAGCGGCGGCCGGATCCCCGGGCGCCAGCAGCGTGTTCATCGCCGCCGCCAAAGACGTGTCCGGCAGTTTGGGTTGCGCATCAACCAGGGCGCGCACCGCCCCGGTCCCGGTGGTCGGTGGGGCCCCGGGAGGCGCCGATGCCGCGGCCACCGCTTCGGCCGCCAGGAAGGCGGCGTCACCGTTGCCGCTGACCGGCAGGGCCAACCGCAGCGAGCCCCACCCCGGCAGGCCCAGAGCGGTCAACGCCTCGGGTGTGGTTTGCAGCCCGGGCAGCGTCGCCCACGTCTGCCGGGAGAGGGCGCGGCGCAATTCGGGCCGCACCGCGAGCAGCACCGGCGAGCTGGCCAGCGAGCGGCTGTCGCTGACGGTTTGCCGGCCCGCGGCGGCGGTCAGCCGCGCCGTCGCTACCGAGCTGGCCGGGATCCACAGCGCGGGACGGGCGCCGAGGTCGGCCGGCCAGTCACCGGTGAAACCGTTGACGACGGCGTCGGAGCCCGCGGGTTTGACGCTCACCATGACGCAGCGGTCACCCACCGGGGTTGCCGAGGCGTTGTACCGTTCGGCGAATTCCTGAACCGTCTCGGCAATGGCGGGGTCGGCGATGACGGCTACCGTCTCTTTGCCGCCGAGGCAGCGCCCCGCGGCCAGGTGGGAACGGGTCGACAGCACCGTCCCGAAGAACCGCCAGGCAATCACCGCCGCCACCACCAGGACCACGGCAACCAGGGCGGCGATCACCCCGACACTGACCCCGCGCGGCCCGCCGTCGCTGCGGTGGCCGCCGCGCCACGGCGCACCGCCCCGATGGCCGCCACCGGCCCGCGCCGGCGTCGCAAACGGCTCCTCGGCGGGCCCCGCAAAGTCGGGATACTCCTCGCAGGCTTCGCCGGCCGCATCCCCGGGCTCGGGCATGCTGTGCCTACCCATGCCGGTGTCTGAATCCTCTCCTTCGACGCTGTCGACGCACCATCGCCCGCCCCGTTGCCGGCTGCAGTCCGAGTCTAGCCAGGCCGGCCCGCCGAGCGCGCACGGCGCTCACGCCCGATCGCGGGCCTTACGCTCCCTGCGGCGCCGATGCAGGATCGGCTCGGTGTACCCATTGGGCTGCTGCGCGCCTTCCAAAATCAGGTCTTGAGCGGCCAGAAACGCGATGCTGTCGTCGAAGTGGGGCGCCATCGGCCGGTAGTTGGGATCCTCGGCGTTCTGCCGGTCGACCATCGGGGCCATCCGTTCCAGGCCGGCCCGCACATCCTCGGCGGTGATCACCCCGTGGCGCAGCCAGTTGGCCAGCAATTGGCTGGAGATCCGCAGCGTGGCGCGGTCTTCCATCAACGCGACGTTGTGGATGTCGGGCACCTTCGAACACCCGACGCCCTGGTCGATCCAGCGCACCACGTATCCCAGGATCGACTGGCAGTTGTTGTCGACCTCCTCGCGGATTTCCTCCGGAGCCCAGGCCAGCTCCTTGGCCAGCGGAATGCTCAACAGCTGGTCGATGGCGGGGCGTTGCCGGCCGGCGAGTTGTCGCTGCACCTCGAACACGTCAACCCGGTGGTAGTGCAATGCGTGCAGGGTGGCCGCGGTGGGTGAGGGCACCCACGCGGTGCTGGCACCGGCACGGGGCTGGGCGATCTTCTGCTCCACCATATCGGCCATCAACTCGGTCGCGGTCCACATGCCTTTGCCGATCTGGGCGCGGCCGGTAAACCCGGCCGCCAGCCCGACGTCGACGTTGTTGTCCTCGTAGGCCAGGATCCACGGCTGGGTCTTCATGGCGGCCTTGCGGACCATCGGCCCGGCCTCCATCGAGGTGTGGATCTCGTCGCCGGTGCGGTCCAGGAAACCGGTGTTGATGAACACCACCCGGTCGGCCGCGGCCTTGATGCACGCCTTCAGGTTGACGGTGGTGCGCCGCTCTTCGTCCATCACACCGACCTTGAGGGTGGTCTGCGGCAACCCCAGAACGTCTTCGACCCGGCTGAACAGCTCGGTGGTGAACGCGACCTCCTCGGGGCCGTGCAGCTTCGGTTTGACGATGTAGATGGAGCCGGTGCGGCTGTTGACCAGCGGCCCGTTGACGTCGCTGGCTTTCAGCCCGTGGATGGCGATCAGGCCGGTGAACAACGCGTCCATAAGGCCCTCGAACACCTCGTGGCCGTCCGCGTCCACGATCGCGTCGTTGGTCAGCAAGTGGCCCACGTTGCGAACGAACATCAGGCTGCGCCCGGGCAGGGTGAACGCGCGCCCGTCGGGTGCGGTGTAGCGGCGATCGCCGTTGAGCACGCGGGTGAAGGTCCTGCCGTCCTTGGTGACCTCTGCGGTCAGGTCGCCCCTGTTCAGGCCCAGCCAGTTGCGGTAGCCGTGCACCTTGTCCTCGGCGTCCACGGCGGCCACCGAGTCCTCGAAGTCGATGATCGTGGTGACCGCCGACTCCAGGATCACGTCTTTGATCCCGGCGCGGTCGCTCCCGCCGATCGGCGAGTTCGGGTCGATGAGGATGTCGATGTGCAGGCCGTGGTTGACCAGCAGCACCGACGCCGGCTCCCCGGGCGCACCGGTGTAGCCGGCGAACTGGCCGCCGTCCGCCAGCGTGGTGTGCCGCCCGTCGGCCAAGGTGACGACCAGCCGGCCGGTGTCGACGGCGACACCGGTGGCCTCCGACCAGGAGCCATTGCCCAGCGGAACCGCGTCATCGAGAAACGCGCGCGCGTAGGCGATCACCTTGCCGCCACGCACCGGGTTGTAGCCGGCGCCCTTTTCGGCGCCGTCGCTCTCCGGGATGACATCGGTGCCATAGAGCGCGTCATACAGCGAGCCCCAGCGGGCGTTGGCCGCGTTCAGTGCGAACCGGGCGTTGAGCACCGGCACCACGAGCTGCGGGCCGGCCGTCTTAGCGATCTCGTCATCAACCCCGGACGTGGTGATGGTGAAGTCGTCGGGTTCGGGCAGCAGATAGCCGATCCGGGTGAGGAATTGACGGTAGGCCTCCGGGTCGTGCGGCTCGATGACGTGCTGCCGGTGCCACTTGTCGATTTGGGCTTGCAGCTCGTCGCGGCGGGTCAGCAGCTCCTGGTTTTTGGGGGTGAGGTCGGTGATGACCTTGTCCGCACCCGCCCAGAAGCTGTCCGGGTCGATGTCGGTACCGGGCAAAGCCTCATTGTTGATGAAGTCGTAGAGCACGCGGGCAACGCGCAGGTGTCCCACCGGCACGCGATCGGTCATCACGGTCCTCCTCATCGGCAACTAGCTCAGCGTACCGGCCGACGGCCCGACCACCGCGGGTCGCATCGCGCTACAGCAGGTCACACCGGGTAGCGGCACGGCCGGCGGCGGCCGGACCCGTCCGGTGACCGCTCGCTGGCAACGCAGCATCCCGGCGCATCCGGGGTTGATCGCTGAGATCATACGGGCCGACGCGGACGCGGCGTTCCCCGGCCGCCGGGTTCCGGCCAGCCACCCCGGACACCTCCGATGCCGCGCGTTCCGTGTCCCGCAGCGCCGACCAGCTCACCCACCAGGTCGGCCAGCGCCACCATCGCGACCACACCGCCGTCGGCGGCGGTCACCAGCGCCAGATGGCTCTTGGTGCGCCGTAGCTCAGCGAGGGCCTCGGCCAGCGGCGTCGACTCGCCGAGCAGCGGCAGCGGGCGCACCGCCGCGAGATCGACCACGGCGTGCGAATCGTCGGCGACCGGCAACACGTCCTTGATGTGCACATAGCCGATGAAACCGCGGTTCGCGCCGAGCACCGGAAACCGCGAATACCCGGTCTCGGCCAGCGCCCGCTGGAGCGCCGCGACGGTGGGCCCCGAGCCTTCCGCCGCCGCCGGCACCGCCCGAACGTCGGCCAGCGGCACCGCGACGTCGGCGACCACCCGATTGCGAATCTGCAGCGCCCGGGTGAGCCGGGTGTGTTCCTCGCGATCCAGCAACCCTTCCGACACCGATTCGGCGATCATCTCGCTGAGTTCGACCGTGGAGACGGTGACGTCGAGCTCGTCTTTGGGTGCCACCCGCAGCGCCCGCAGCGTCGCCCGGGTGCACCGGTTGTAGAACTCGATGACCGGGCCCGCCACCCGCAGGTAGGCCAAGTAGGGCGGGATCAACAGCATCGCCGCCCGCTCCGGGCCGGCGATGGCGATGTTCTTCGGCACCATCTCGCCGAGCAGCACGTGCAGCGCCACCACGACGGCCAGCGCCGCCACGAACGACCCCGTCTGCAGCAGCCCATCGGAGACCCCGGCCGCGCGAACGGGCCGCCCCAACAGATCGGCCACCGCGGGCTGGCCGATGCGGCCCAGCAGGATCGAGGACACCGTGATCCCCAGTTGGGCGCCCGCGAACATCAGCGGGAGCCGCTCGCCGGCCCGCAGCACCGTGACAGCGCGGCGGTTGCCGTGTTCGGCCAGCGCTTCCAGCCGGTCGCGGCGCGCCGAGATGAGCGAGAATTCGGCCCCCACGAAAAACGCGTTGGCGGCGATCAGAACGATGGTCAGCAGCACGCGCAGCACATCCGTCACCGGCGCCTCCGGTCGCGCTGGCCCGACCCGCCACCCGGGCGGAGTTCGAGCAGATCGATTCGCCGGCCGTCCATCCGGACCACCGTCGCCAGCCACCGCGCCGGGTGATCCGAACCGCCCTCCGGGTCAAACGCCACCAGTTCCACCGCCTCGCCGACGGTCGGAATGTGGCCCAGCCGCTGCAGCACCAGCCCGCCGATCGTCTCGTATTCACCCTCGGGGGCCCGGTAGCCGGTGGCCGCGGCCACCTCATCGATGCGCAGCAGGCCGGAAACCCGCCAGCCGCCGCCGGCGGCCACCACATGGGGGGTGGCGTCGTCGTGTTCGTCGCGAACGTCGCCGACGATCTCTTCGACCAGATCCTCCATCGTGACCATGCCCGCGGTGCCCCCGTACTCGTCGACCACCAGCGCGGCCTGCAGGTCATTGCCACGGATTTGGGCCATCACCGCGTCGCCGTCCAGCGTCGACGGCACCACCGCGACCGGCCGGGCGATAGCGGTGAGCGGCGTGCGGGCGCGCTCGGCGGGTGCCACCTCGAAAATTTGCTTGACGTGCACGATACCGACCGGGTCATCGAGGTCGCCGGCCACCACCGGGAACCGGGAGAACCCCGTCTGGGCGGCGGCGGCCGCCAGGTCGGCGACGGTGTCGCCGGTTTGCAGGGCCACGACTTTCGACCGGGGCGTCATCAGCTCCTCGGCTGTCAGCGTGCCAAACTGCAGTGACCGGCGCACCAGTGTTGCGGTGGTGGGATCCAGCGTGCCGCTGCGCGCCGAGGTGTGCACCAGTGACAACAGCTCCTGCGCCGAGCGCGCCGACCGCAACTTCTGGGTGGGCTGGATCCCCAGCCGGCGCAGGATCCAGTTCGCCGTCCCGTTCGTCAGCCGAATGGCCGGCGTCATGATCCAGGCGAACGCCAGTTGCAGCGCCACCACGGCGCGGGCGATCGGCAGCGGGCGCGCCACGGCGAGGTTTTTGGGCACCAGCTCGCCGAACACCATGGCCAACGACGTGACGATCGCCAACGCCGCGAACGCGGTGATCCCGTCGGCGAGTCGATCGGGCACCCCGAGCGCATCCATCACCGGGTGCGGCAGGTCGGCAACCACGGGTTCGGTGAGGTAGCCCGTCACCAAGGCGGTGAGGGAAATCCCCAGCTGAGCACCGGACAGCTGGAACGACAACGTGCGGTGTGCGCGCTGCAGGTAACGCCCGCGGCGGTCGCCGCCGCGGGCGCTGGCTTCGACGGTGCTGCGCTCCAGCGCGGTCAGTGAGAACTCGGCGGCGACAAACAGCGCGGTGCCCGCGGTGAGCACCGCGATGGCCAGCAGGCTGAGCAGGGTGGCGGTGAGGTTCATCGGTGGAACAACCTGGGTGACCGCCGGGCCCGGAGGCCCACGGCCTCACCGGGTGCCTGCGGCACGTGATCCCTTTCGCTCGATGCCGCCCAGCGTGCTGCTGCGGCTTGAAGTTCACATGCTAGCGAAGGCCACTCCAGCCACCGTGTCACTCCGGCACGAGCACTCCGGCACGAGCGGGTCACCAGCCGAAGGGCAGCGGATGGCCCTCGGCGAAACCCGCGATGGACTGCACCCCGATCACGGCACGCTCGTGCAATTCCGCCAGTGTCGCCGCGCCGACGTAGGTGCAGGTGCTGCGCACCCCCGAGGTGATGTGGTCGATCAGGTCCTCAACACCGCCGCGGTCGGGGTCCAGACCCATCCGCGACGTCGAAATCCCTTCCTCGAACAACGCTTTGCGAGCGCTGTCGTAGGCGCTGTCGGCGGCGGTGCGGGCGACCACCGCCCGCTTGGACGCCATTCCGTAGCTCTCCTTGTACGGTCGATTGTCCCGGTCACGCATCAGGTCGCCGGGGGATTCGTAGGTGCCGGCGAACCACGAGCCGATCATCACGTTCGACGCCCCGGCCGCCAGCGCCAGCGCGACGTCCCGCGGGTGGCGAATTCCGCCGTCGGCCCACACGTGCGCATCGAGTTCTTTTGCCGCACGGGCACACTCCAGAACAGCGGAGAACTGTGGCCGTCCCACGCCGGTCATCATCCGGGTGGTGCACATGGCCCCCGGTCCGACACCGACCTTGACGATCTTCGCCCCCGCGCCGATGAGGTCTCGGGTGCCTTCGGCGGACACCACGTTGCCCGCGGCCAGTGGCACCCCCAACCGCAGCGAACAGACCGCCCTGATCGCCTCCAGCGCCCTCGCCTGATGGCCGTGCGCGGTGTCGATGACCAGCAGGTCCACCCCGGCCTCGACCAGGTCCTGGGCCTTGGCGGCGACGTCCCCGCTGATGCCCAGCGCCGCGCCGATACGCAACCGTCCCCTGGCGTCGACGGCCGGGGTGTAGATGCCGGCTCGGATCGCCCCGGCGCGGGTCAGCACACCCGCCAGCGTGCCGTCCGCGGTGGTCAGCACCGCAAGGCCGATCGGGGCGTGTTCGAGCAGGTCGAACACCTTGCGCGGATCGGTGCCCACCGGGGCGGTCACGAAGTCGGTGATCGCAACGTCGCGCACCCGGGTGAAGCGGTCCACGCCCATGCAGGACGCCTCGGTCACCAGGCCGATCGGGCGGCCCCCGGAAACCACCACCGCCGCGCCGTGCGCCCGCTTGTGGATCAGCGCGGTCGCGTCGGACACCGAGTCGTCGGGAGCCAGGGTCACCGGGGTGTCGACGACCAGGTCCCGGCTTTTGACGAAATCCACCGTCTGTTTGACCGCGGCGATCGGAAGGTCTTGCGGCAGAATGACGATGCCGCCGCGGCGGGCAACGGTCTCGGCCATGCGCCGCCCGGCTACCGCGGTCATGTTGGCGACCACGACCGGGATGGTGGTCCCGGAGCCGTCGTGGGTCGACAGGTCGACGTCGAACCGTGACGCCACCTCCGAGCGGTTGGGCATGATGAACACGTCGTCGTAGGTCAGGTCGTATCCGGGGCGGTGCCCGTCCAAAAACCGCATCCCGCGCCCCTTACACCGGTATTTCGCTGCGGTCCCCGTTCCACAGCGTGTGAAACGAGCCCGGCTCGTCGATTCGTCGGTAGCTGTGGGCACCGAAGAAGTCGCGCTGGGCTTGGGTGAGCGCGGCGGGCAGCCGCCGGGTGCGCAGCGCGTCGTAATACGACAGCGCCGAAGCGAAACCCGGGATCGGGATACCCAGTTGCGTTGAGGCGCACACCACCCGCCGCCAACTATCGATCGCCGATTGCAGCGCGTCACGGAAATACGGTGCGACGATGAGGCTGGGCAGGTTGGGGTCGGCGTCGAAGGCCGCTTTGATGCGGTCGAGGAACTTCGCGCGGATAATGCAGCCGCCGCGCCAGATGGTCGCCAGGTCGCCCGGTGCGATACCCCAGCCGTATTCGGCGCTGCCGGCCTGGATCTGGTTGAAGCCCTGCGCGTACGCGACGATCTTCGACGCGTACAGGGCCCGGCGGATGTCCTCGGTGAAGGTGTCGGGGTCGCCGGGCCGGGAAGCCAGTCTGCCGGGCGCCAGCCCGACGGCGGCCCGGCGTTGGGCGGTCGATCCCGACAGCGCGCGGGCGAACACCGCCTCGGCGATCCCGGTCACCGGAACGCCCAGGTCGAGCGCCGACTTAACGGTCCAGCGACCGGTGCCTTTCTGCTCGGCCTCATCGAGGATGACGTCGACCAACGGTTTGCCGGTCTTGGCATCGGTCTGCCGCAGCACCTCTGCGGTGATCTGCACCAGATAGCTGTCCAGATCGCCGGTATTCCAGGCGCCGACGACATCGGCGATCTGCGCCGCGGTGAGCCCCAGGCCGTCGCGGAGCAGCTGGTAGGCCTCGCCGATCAGCTGCATATCGGAGTACTCGATGCCGTTGTGCACCATCTTCACGAAATGCCCCGAGCCGTCGGGGCCGATGTGGGTGCAACAGGGCATGCCGTCGACGTGGGCGGAGATCGTTTCCAGCATCGGGCCCAGCGACTTATACGACTCCGCCGACCCGCCGGGCATGATCGACGGCCCGTTCAGCGCGCCCTCCTCCCCGCCGGAGATGCCGGCGCCGACGAAGTGCAGTCCGCGCTGCGCCATCGCCTGCTCGCGGCGGATGGTGTCGGTGTAGAGCGCGTTGCCGCCGTCGACGATGATGTCTCCGGGATCCATGGCCTCCGCCAGCTGGTCGATGACGGCATCGGTGGCCTCGCCGGCCTTGACCATGATCAGCACACGGCGCGGCTTTTCCAGCGCGGCAAGGAATTCGGGGATCGTCTCGGTGCGCACAAAACTGCCCTCGGAGCCGTGGCGGGCCAGCAGCGCATCGGTCTTGGCGACCGACCGGTTGTGCAAGGCCACGGCGTAGCCGTGCCGGGCGAAGTTGCGGGCGATGTTGGCACCCATCACACCCAGGCCGGTGACCCCGATCTGGGCGATGGCCGCGGCGGTGTCCGGTTGCCTCGAACTCATAATCGTCGCCTCGTTATCGTGGGTGGCCTCAACGCCGGTTAGCCGGCGAAGAGCCGATGCAGTTCGATGAGCCACGGGACGGCCAGCGCCACGGTGGGCACCACCAGCACCACCGCCGCTGCCAGGTAGACGGCCGCCGACAACGCCGCGCTGTTGCCGCGGCCCGACAGTCGGCGCACCCGAAGCACGGTAGTGGGGCCGCCCGCGGCCAGTGCGCCCGCGGGCGGCTGCCCGGCAGCGCAGGTCACCAACGCCCGGGCCAGGGGAGTGCGTCCGGCGGCGCGCACCGCGGCATCGTCGGCTAACAGCTCGACCAGCAGCCGCACCGCATCCAGCGCACAGGCGCTGCGGACCAACCGCGGAAACGCGGCGTGCACCGCGGTGAACGCCTCTAAGACCAGGTCATGACGAGCGCGCAGGTGTGCGCGCTCGTGGCTGAGGATGGCGGCGACTTCGTCGTCGGCGAGGCTGTGCAACGCCCCTTCGCTGACCACAACCCGGCTGCGTACCCCCGGCAGGCAGTAGGCGAGTGGTTGCGCCACATCCAAAACCCGCACATCGCGGGTGCGGCTGCTGCGGGTTCGGGTGCTTAAGGCGGGCGCGGCGCCGACCAGGTCGACAATCCTGCGGTGATGGGCCCGCCGCCGCCGGGTGACGACGGCAACCCGAAGAACTGCGACCGCCAATCGCACGCCGATGAGCACGGTGACCGCGAAAACCCCGACATATAGCGCCCACAGCTGCCAGCCCAGCTCGGCGATATCGCCGATGACGCCGGCGGTGGGCCGGCCGTCGGCACCCGGCATCAGCAACCTGCTGGCGATCGCGATGCCGGCGCTGAACGCCGACAGCACTGCGGCCAGCGCGATGGCCTGCCACAACACCACCGTGGCCCGCGGGGCGCGCAACGGCCACGCCGCTCGGGCCAGCACCGCCGGCACCGGGCCGGCCAACAACACCGCGAGGACGGTGAAAGCCAGCGCGGACACGCTGTCAGTCTCCCTCGATCTCCAAACTCGACGCGGTGCGGGATTTCCGCTGACCGGATTCCAATTCGGCCAGCGCGCGCCGCAGTGCCGCCGCTTCATCGGCGCCGACCCGCTCCACGAAGTGCACCAACGCAGCTTGCCTGCTGCCGGAGTCCGCCGCCTGATCCAGCGCGTCGACCATCAGCCCGGCGACCAGTTCATCGCGGCTGTGCACCGGCGCGTAACGATGAGCCCGGTCGTGGCGGATCTGGGACACCAGGTTTTTCTTCGCCAGCCGTTGCAGCACCGTCATCACGGTCGTGTAGGCCAGATCGCGTCGCGCCGACAACGCATCGTGGACCTGGCGCACGGTTTGCGGCTCCGACGCAGACCACAGGTGATCCATCACCGCACGTTCCAGATCCCCCAACCGCGTCAGCTTGGGCATCTCAGCTCGGGCATTCTGCTTCCCTCCCGATCGATGAAACCAGCCTACCGGTTACTACCACCGGTCGTATCGGCGGCCTTCGCGACCCGGCATCCGGCCCGCCGGCCCGACCGGGATCGGCGTTGGGGCCGACCCGCCGGCGGTGCCCCCGCCCCAAGGTGTAGACACATGGGCGTGCCATCGTCGTTTACCCCGGTCGGGCCCGCGGATTTCACCTCGCCCTTCGACCGGGAACTGGGGCTGGTGTTCACCGAGATCGGTCCCGACACCACCCGGGCGCAGTTGGAGGTGACTCCCAAACTGCTGCAGCCGATGGGCATCGTGCACGGCGGGGTCTACTGTTCGATGATCGAGAGCCTGGCCAGCACCGCTGCCTACGCCTGGCTGGCAACTCGCGGCGGCGGCAGCGTCGTCGGCGTCAACAACAACACCGACTTTCTGCGGGCAATCAGCTCGGGCACGGTGTACGGTACCGCCACACCGCTGCACCGGGGGCGCCGTCAGCAACTGTGGCTCGTGATCGTCACCGACGCCGCCGAGCGGGTGGTGGCCCGCGGTCAGGTGAGGCTGCAGAACCTGGACCGGGAGCCCGCCGGCGGCTGAGCTAACCTTCCTGCGGCCGCTGCCCCGGATGGGCGGTTCCGTGACCGGGAAGCCGGTTTCGGGAAGCCGGTGAGCCGGCCGTTTTCGCCGTCGCTTCGCCGCGGTGCTCCTCGGCGGCCAACACGGCCAGCTGTTCGAGCCGGGTGCGGGCGAAGGCCTGCTGCTCGGTGATGGTCAGCTGGCTGCGCCGGTTGCTCAGGAAGGTCACCGTCCAGGACAGCAGCGTGGTGAGCTGATTCTTGAAGCCGACCAGATACGCCAGGTGCAGCACCAGCCAGGCCAACCAGGCGAGCAAGCCGCTAAACTCCAGCGGACCGATCTTGGCGACCGCGGAGAACCGCGACACCGTGGCCATCGACCCCTTGTCGAAGTATTGGAACGGCTCCCGCTGCGCCGCATCGGCGCCCGCGAGTTCGGCTTTGATCGTGTTAGCGGCGTACTTGCCGCCCTGAATGGCTCCCTGCGCCACGCCCGGGACCCCCTCGACGGCGGCCATGTCACCGACGACGAACACGTTGGGGTGGCCCGGAAGGGTCAAGTCGGGCAGCACCTTGACCCGCCCGGCCCGGTCCAGTTCGGCTCCGGACTGCTCGGCGAGGTCACGACCGAGCGGGCTGGCCAACACGCCGGCCGACCACACCTTGCACACCGAATCGATGCGCCGAAGGCTGCCGTCGGCCTCCGTGACGGTGACGCCGTTGCGGTCCACATCGGTGACCATCGCGCCGAGTTGGATCTCCACGCCCAGCTTTTTCAGCCGCGCCGCCGCCTTGCGGCCGAGCTTGTCTCCCATCGACGGCAGCACCGCGGGCGCGGCGTCGAGCAGGATCACCCGCGCCTTGGTCGGATCGATGTGCCGGAAAGCCCCCTTGAGGGTGTGACGAGCCAGCTCGGCAATCTGCCCGGCCATTTCCACCCCGGTAGGCCCGGCGCCGATCACCGTGAATGTCAGCAGCTTTTCGCGGCGCTGCGGGTCGCGGGACCGCTCCGCCTGCTCGAACGCGCTCAGAATACGCCCGCGCAGTTCAAGGGCGTCGTCGATCGATTTCATACCGGGAGCGAACTCGGCGAAGTGGTCGTTGCCGAAGTAGGACTGACCGGCACCGGCGGCGACGATCAGGCTGTCATAGGGGGTGTCGTAACTGTGGCCCAGCAAATCCGAGACAACAATCTTTCGGTTGAGGTCGATCCGGGTGACGTCGCCCAGCAGCACCTGGACGTTGCGCTGTCTGCGCAACACCACCCGGGTCGGCGGGGCGATTTCGCCTTCGGAGATGATGCCCGTCGCCACCTGGTACAGCAGCGGCTGGAACAGGTGATGGGTGGTGCGCGCGATCAGCTTGATGTCGACGTCGGCCCGTTTAAGCGTCTTCGCCGCGTTCAGCCCGCCAAATCCGGAGCCGATGATGACGACTTGGTGCCGACGGTTGACGGTGGCGTCGGGACGGGCACTCATGTGGGTGCACTCCTGGGCGGGCGGAAGCCCCTCGGCGGCGACTGCACTCCCCGGTATAGCCTAGTCACCTGACGACCCGCGGCCCGTCACCGAAGCTGGCTCCAATGCCCGCCGATAATTCCCGCCGATTCGCCCCGGCGTTCCGATACGACCGACGACGCCGCTCGGCGGTTGGCTGCTAGCCGCAACGAGTCGGCGCACCGCTGCCGACGTGCAGCAGCTGCCCGGTGAGGTGGCGAGCCGCGGGGGAGGTCAGAAACAGCGCCAATCGGGCGATCTCCACGGTGACCGGCGGCGGGACCCGGGACAGCCCCTGGTATCCGGGCTGGGTGCTGCGCCCACCCGCGATCGCGTTGACGCTGATGCCGCGGGCACCGAAAACGCCCGCCTGCCCGGCGATCCAGTTCGCCAGCGCGGCTTTGGCCGCGGCCTGGGCGCTGCCCGCCGGGGCGTTCTCGGGAACCACCGCGAGGATCGAGCCACCGGAGCGCAAGTGATCGCCCACGATTTGTGTGGTCAACACCGCCGACAGCACCGTCTCGTCCAGCGCATGCCGCCATGTGCCAGCCAGATCCGCAACGGACGCAGCGGAATAACCGCGCGGGTCGCCGGTGTCCCAGCGCGACGGGGGCACATTGACAAGGGTGTCCAAATGCCGCGGGAACAGCCCGTGAGCTGCGGTGAGGCTGACCGGGTCGGTGGTGTCGCAGACGATCGCCTCCACATCAAGCTCCTTGGCGGCGATTTCGAGGTCGTCGCGGCGCGCGCCCATCAGCGTCACCGCGTGGCCGGCATCGCGAAAGCGTTCGGCGACGGAGCGTCCCAGCTCGGTATCTCCGCCGGTGACCAGCACCTCCATTGCCATGACCTCCTTGTCGTCGACACCGCCCGACCGGTCTGCGGCGAACCTGCCGAGACCCGGCGCCCGGGGTTTGGACGTGCGGCGGCAGCAATCGCCGTAGATGTTACTGGACGGTAGCTAGTGATGGAACTCCGGGCCGACACGACGCGCCCATCATTTGGATAACTATTCGGCCGTAACGCGGGAGCCGGGCCGCACCGTTTCGGGCTGGCACCGTGATTGCGCCGGGAGCGAGCCGGTTCCGGGCCACCGGCCGCCCCGTCGCGGCGGCATCAGTGTGGCGTGACCGGCGGATCAGCGGTCCATAGCATTCACATTCACTCTCCATAGCATTCACATCGTCAGCAAGGCGCACTTGCGTCACGGACGTAACACGGTAGGTTTTTCGACATGGAGCACGCGGACCCGAACCCCAGGAGTCGCAAGGGTTCCTGGGTAGCGCTGGCGATCGCGGCGGTCGGCGGCGCTGTGGCCGTCGCGTCACCGGCCACCCCAGCGATCGCGGATCCCACGGCCCCGGCGCCGGGAACCACGACCGCGTCGCCTTCGCCGGCCCCCAATGCAGCGCCGGACGCCGCCCCGGGGCCGGTCGATCCCAATGCGCCCCCGCCTCCGGCCGACCCGAACGCGGTCCCGCCGCCGGTCGAAGCGAACGCGCCGGACGCCGGCCGGGTCGACAACCCACCGGGCGGATTCAGCTTCGTCATCCCTGCCGGCTGGGTGGAGTCAGATGCAACCCACCTGGACTATGGCTCGGCGCTGTTGAGTAAGCAAATCGGACCGGCCCAGCCCGGGCAGCCCCCGCCGGTCGCCAACGACACCCGGATTGTGCTCGGTCGGCTGGACCAGCGGCTCTACGCCAGCGCCGAACCCGACAACGCGAAGGCTGCGACCCGGCTGGCGTCCGACATGGGGGAGTTCTTCATGCCCTACCCCGGCACCCGGATAAACCAGGAGAGCACCCCGCTGAAAGCCAACGGGATGGCGGGCAGTGCGTCCTACTACGAGGTCAAGTTCAGTGACACCAGCAAGCCGAACGGCCAGATCTGGGCGGGTGTCGTCGGCTCCACCGCCCCCAATGCGGCTACCGCCTCGCCCCCGCAGCGCTGGTTTGTGGTGTGGCTGGGCACCGCGAACGACCCGGTGGACAAGCCGGCGGCGGTGACCCTGGCCCAGTCGGTGCGGCCCTGGGCGCCACCACCGGCGCCGCCGGCGCCGCCACCCGCGGCACCGGCCCCGGGTGCTCCGCCGCCGGGCCCGACACCCGCGGGGCAACCGCCCGCAGGAGCCCCCGCGGCCGCGCCCGCTTCACAGACGACCCGGGCGGCCTAAAGGCCTAAAGGCCTTAAGGGTGTCGGCGCCACGGCCTTTGTCCACCGCCGTGGCGTTGCTCCGGCGAGCCAGATGTCAGGCCGAGTGGTTGCGCACCACGCGTCGCCGAGGGGCACTATGAGGGCATGGTCGTGGGGTCGATGAAAGCGACGATGAGTGCGTGGCGGGTTCGCACGCCCGGCCCGATGGAGACCCACCCGCTTGAGCGGATCAGCACCGAGGTCCCGCGTCCTGGCCCCGCCGAGCTGTTGGTGGCCGTGCACGCATGCGGGGTGTGTCGCACCGATTTGCACGTGACCGAGGGTGACCTACCGGTGCACCGCGCGGGGGTGATACCCGGGCACGAGGTGGTGGGGGAAGTCGTCGAAGTCGGTGTCGACGCCGGCGATGGGTTCGCGGTGGGGGACCGGGTCGGCATCGCCTGGCTGCGATACACCTGCGGGGTGTGCACCTACTGTCGACGCGGCAGCGAGAACCTGTGCCCGCAGTCCCGCTACACCGGCTGGGACGCCGACGGTGGCTACGCCGAATTCGCCACCGTCCCAGCCGCTTACGCGCACCACCTGCCAAACGGCTACAGCGACAGCGAGCTGGCGCCGTTGCTGTGTGCCGGGATCATCGGATACCGCTCGCTGCTGCGCGCCGAGCTACCGCCCGGCGGTCGGCTGGGGATCTACGGATTCGGGGGCAGCGCGCACATCACCGCGCAGGTCGCGGTGGCGCAAGGCGCCGAGGTCCACGTGATGACCCGGGGGGCGAAAGCCCGCGAATTGGCGTTAGAGCTGGGTGCCGCATCGGCCCAGGGGGCCGCCGACCCGCCTCCGGTGCCGCTGGACTCGGCGATTCTCTTCGCCCCGGTCGGTGATCTGGTGCTGCCCGCGCTGGAGGCGTTAGACCGCGGTGGCACGTTGTCGATCGCCGGAATTCACCTCACCGATATCCCGGGGCTCAACTATCAACGACACCTGTTCCAGGAGCGCCAGATTCGTTCGGTGACGTCAAACACCCGCGCCGACGCCCGGGCTTTCCTGGAGTTCGCCGACCGGCACCGCATCCGGGTCACCACCGTGGAGTACCCGCTCGAACAGGCGGACCGGGCGCTGTCCGACCTTTCCGCCGGCCGTATTGCCGGCGCTGCGGTGCTGCAGGTGTCGCGAGCCGGCTGAGCCACGGCAGCCCAACATTCAGGGTCGTCGATAAGGTCACCGCGGGGACGGCTCAAGCGGACCCGTCAGGTGGTAACTTGCCACACTACGGCGGCCGCCAACGCGCCCAAGCCGTTGCACGACCAGTGCAACGCAATCGGCGCGATCAGGCTGCCGCTGCGACGGCGCAGCCAGCTGAACACCAACCCGGCCGCCCCGGTGACTACCACGGCCAGCAGCACACCGGCCAGCATGCCGACAACACCGCCGCCGAACAGCCGAGTTAAACCGACGTTGCTGCTGGTCAGGCCCAACGACGTCGCGATGTGCCAAAGGCCGAACAGCAGCGAGCCCCCCAACGCGACACCGCGAAATCCCCAGGCCCGCTGCAGCACGCCCTGCAGCGCACCGCGGAATACCAGTTCCTCTGGGATGACGGTTTGCAGCGGGATGATGAGCGTCGAAGCGATCAGCGCCCCGGAGGTCGTGGCGTAGCGAAGGTTCATGAACAACGGCCGGGTCAGCGGCAGTAACGCACCGACAGCAACCGCCGACGCGACGATGCCCACCGCGGCCAGCGCGTAGGCCACCCCGGATTTCCAGTGTTCACGGCCGAGGCCCAGCTCGGCCCACTCGAGGCCAGTGCGCCGCAGCAGAATCACCAGGCCAGTAGCGGCCACCGGCACCGCCACAATACCCGCCCAGGCGGTGGTGAAGTGGGCGATCAGATTCGTTAGCACCAGCACCGCCACGACGACGGCGATGTCGAGATGAACCCGGAATCGGTGCGGCAGAAATGACGGCGAGGCCAGTGGCCGCAGTCCGCGCGCCCCGGTCGATTCACTGGACATTTACCGTGAGTCTACCCGCGCTGCTCGCATCACCGCGTTGGCCGCCCGGCGCCGGGATGCCCGGACGCGGCCTGCCACCGGGCGACTCGAGGGATGTTAGGTTCGACAATGCGTCGCACGATCACCGGAATGCGTCGCACGATCACCGGCGTCGGTAACCGATCGCGAAAGGTGCCGCAATGCCCGTCGATCCCCGGACCCCGGTGTTGATCGGCTACGGCCAAATCAACCAGCGCGACGACACGGATGGCCTTGAGCCCGTCGACCTGATGGCGGCGGCCGCGCGGGAAGCCGCCCCCTCCCGGGTGCTGGAGGCCGTCGACAGCATCCGGGTGGTGAACTTACTTTCGGCGCACTACCGCGACCCCGGACTGCTGCTCGCCGAGCGCATCGGCGCCGATGATCCCGACACCACCTACAGCGGCATCGGCGGCAACGTGCCGCAGTCACTGGTCAACCAGGCCTGCCTGGACATCCGGACCGGGCGGGCCGGGGTGGTGCTTATTGCCGGCGGGGAAACCTGGCGCACCGCAACACGACTGCGTACCCGGGGGGGCACCCTGAGGTGGACACACCAGGACGAGTCCGTTCCGATGGCCCGCGTCGTGCAGGACAATGTCCCGCTGGCCGGCCCGGCCGAGTTGCGGATCGGGCTGGACCGGCCGGCGTACGTCTACCCGATCTTCGAGCAGGCGCTGCGGATCGCCGCCGGCGAGCCGATGGAGGATCACCGGCGGCGCATCGGTGAACTGTGGGCACGGTTTAACCGCGTCGCCGTGAACAATCCGCACGCCTGGATCCGCACACCCGTCAGCGCCGACGAGATCTGGCGGCCCAGCCCGCAGAACCGGATGATCAGCTGGCCCTACACCAAGCTGATGACCTCCAACAGCATGGTCGATCAGGCCGCGGCGCTGATCCTGACGTCCGTTGGGCAAGCGGCCCGCCTTAAAATCCCCGACGAGCGCTGGGTCTACCCGCACGCGGGCACCGACGCCCATGACACCTACGCCGTCGCCGAGCGGGCCGACCTGCATCGCTCGCCCGCCATCCGCATCGCCGGCGCCCGGGCGTTGGCACTGGCGGGTGTTGGCATCGACGACATCGACTACGCCGACCTGTACTCGTGCTTTCCGTCCGCCGTGCAGGTGGCCGCCGCCGAACTTGGGCTGCCGATCGACGATCCCGCCCGCCCGCTGACGGTGACCGGCGGACTGACCTTCGCCGGCGGTCCATGGAGCAACTACGTCACGCATGCCATCGCCACCATGGCCGAGCTGCTGGTGGCCAACCCCGGTCGGCGCGGGTTGGTCACCGCCAACGGCGGTTACCTGACCAAACACAGCTTCGGTGTGTACGCCACCGAGCCGCCGTCGGAATTTCGCTGGGAAAATCCGCAGCCGCTGATCGACCGGATTCCCGCACGGGAGGCGGCGATCGAATGGGAGGGTGTCGGCACCGTCGAGGCCTGGACCACCCCGTTCGACCGGGACGGGCGGCCGGAAAAGGCGTTCCTGGCCGTCCGCACACCCGCGGACTCACGCACCCTGGCGCTGATCGCCGACCCCACGGCGGCCGAGATGACCGTGCACGAGGACATCGCCGGCGCCAAGGTCGCGGTCCGCGCGGACGGCACCGCGACCTTGGGGTGTTAGCTCCGCCACACGGCCGGCGGAGAACATCCCGCGACCCGATGGTGTTTTACAGGCGTGTCAAAACTTTCAGACAAACCGCGCCGCCACGCCTATTGTCGGGATAGGCACCGGGTGAGGCGGGTGACGCTGTGCGGATCCTAGTGACGGGGGTCAGCGGAGCGCTCGGGCGTGCCGTCGCACGACGGCTGGTCGCGGCCGGTCATGTGGTCACCGGGATCGCGACGCGCCCGGATGGCCGGCTGCCGCCCGAGGTTTCGTTCGTGTGCGCGCCGCTGAGTGATCCGGTAGTACAGGTTTTGGCCGACGAGGCCGACACGGTGATTCATCTTGCTCCGATCGAGGCCGACGCGCCCGATTGCGCCGGCATCAGCGGTGTGGTGCACATCACCGATGCGGCGGCCCGCGCGGGCGCCCGGCTGCTGTTCGTGTCCCACGCCGCCGGGCAGCCCCGGCTGTACCGGGAGGCCGAATCGCTGGTGTCCACCGGCTGGGGGCCCAGCCTGATCGTGCGACTCGCGCCGCCGGTGGGCCGCCAGGTCGACTGGATGGTGGCCCGCACGGTGGCGAGTTTGCTGCGGTCCAAGGCCTCGGTGCAGCCGGTGCGGCTGGTGCACCTGGACGACCTGGTGCGCTTCCTGGCGGTCGCGGTGGCCACCGACCACACCGGTGTCGTCGATTTCGCAAGCCCGGACACCATCAACACGATTACCGCGTGGCGGCTCCTGCACCCGGTCGGTCGGCGGTGGGCGCCCGCTCGGGCGCATCGCGTTCAATCCTGGGCCCAGCTGACACCCGAGATGGATCTCACCGCGGTGCAAGAGGAGTGGATGTTCGAATTCGGTTGGTCGGCAACCGAGGCGGTTGCCGACACCGCGCGCGGGCTGGCCGGACGCCGACTCCGCGCAACCGGTGCCGCCGATCTGACCGGTCGGCTGTCGCTGCCGGTCGAGTCTCGACCGCGGCTAGAGCCCCGCGATGGCACACCCCTGCAGTGCGCCGCGCCGGACGGCCTGGAGGGCGAGTTCGACGACCGAATCGATCCGCGGTTTCCGGTTTTCGCCGCGGCCTGCCTCACCGAGGCGTTCCCCGGGCCGCTGACCCCGCTGACACTCGACATCCAGCTGGGCGGGCTGCGGGCGGCCGCCCGGGCGATTGGCCAGGTGATGATGCTCGACAGCGTGGTGGCCGGTGAGTGGGAAAGCCGGGCCATCGCGGTGTTCGGGCATCGACCGTACGTGGGGGTGTCCGCCAACGCGCTCGCCGCCGCCCAGTTGCCCGGCTGGGACCGGCACGCCGTCGCCACGCAGGCCACCGGTGGAAAGCTCCGCGGACCCGACCTGCTGCCGTTAGGCCGGCCACCGCTGGCGGGCGGGCCGTTCGGGTCGGCGGCCAAGTCACTGGCCCTGGCACGGTCGGTGGCGAGGTTGCGTCACCTCAAGGCCGACACGCAGGCCTACCGGGCGGCCGCGGTGAGCGAGCACCTCGAGCCGGCGCAGCTGGCCGGGTTGTCGGACGCCGGCCTGGAGGTGCGGATCGGGTTGCTGCGTGACCGGATCCATCAGGGGTGGTGTCTCACGGCGCTGTGGCTGATCGACACCGGTGTCACCGCGGTGATGCGCGAGCACACCCGTGCGGGTGGTACCGGCAGCGTGTCCGGGATGGGTGAGATTGTGCAGACCGGCGCAATTGCGGCAAAAGTGACCCCGCTGGCGGAGATGCTGCGCGCCGATCCACGATTGCGCGAGGCGGCGCGTGACGGCGACCTCAACCGTTTTTGCGCGTCGTCCGACATGGCTGCCCTCGCTTTGCGGTCGGCCGTTGCCGGGCTCGCTCATCGCGGGCCGGGCGAAGCGGAGCTGGCCAACCCGACATTCGGTGACGACCCGGCGATATTGCTCAAAACCGTCGCGGCCGCCGCGGCCGGCTCGCCGGCCGCGGGCCCGCCAAGCGGCGCATCTCCGCGGTCCGAGGGCTGGACGGCCCCTGGCCGTTCGCCCCGGGAGCTGGTCTACGACACCACCATGCGATTCACCCATGAACTTCGGATGGCGGTGCGTGAGCTGGGATCTCGACGGGTCCGTGCGGACTTCATCGATACCGTCGATGATGTCTACTACCTCACCGGTGACGAGCTGGTGGCCATGCCGTCCGACGCCCGGCTGCGCGTCAAACGCCGGCGCGCGGAACGGGAACGCTTGCAGGCACTGCGACTGCCCGACGTTATCGATCACGCTTGGCTGCCCGTGGTGCTCAGCCCTGCCGGTTCGCTGCCCGAAATGGCCGGCTAGACCACGGCTAGATCCGTGGTTCCAGATCGCTACCGCGAGCGATACCGGCTGCGCGCCGTGGCCGGACCGACGGCCTGTGCCGGGCTCGCGGAGGAATCCGGTGCGCAGGTCCTCCTTTCCGGCCGATCTGTCATTGCTCCGGCCGGCAGGGAGGCCGCCGGTAGGGCCGTGGTCCGGTCAGCTCAACAATCGGCGCAACGTCAACGCATTGCGGACGGCGTGGCCGTGCACATCGTTGTTGAAATACACCCAGACATCGCGGCCCTCGCCGGCCCAGCCGGCGATCCGATCGGCCCAGCACCGCAGCTCACCCGGCGAATACGACCCCGCGTACAACGTGTCCGGGTCCGGGCCGTGCATCCGGACATACACCAGGTCGGTGGTGGCGCGCGGGATGCACGCCAGGCCGGCACCGCTCATCACCACGTAGGCGGCGCGGTACCGCTCCAGCAGCCGGTACACCCCGGGATTGTTCCACGAGGGATGCCGCAACTCCACGGCGATGCGGATCCAGGCCGGCAGGAGGGCCAGAAGGGCTTCCAGACGAGCCTGGGACACCCGGTCGCGGTGCTGTCCGGGATGCAGCTGAGCCAGCAGCACCCCGTGGTGATCGCCCAATGCCTGCCAACAGCGCCGAAACCGCTCCACCCACGGTTCGGGTGAGGCCAGTCGGCGGTAATGTGTCAGCCCGCGATGCGCCTTGACCGACATGGTGAACCCGTCCGGCAGTTGCTCGCGCCACCCGGCGAAGGTCGCATCCCGGGGCCAACGGTAAAAACTGGCGTTGAGCTCCACCGTGTCGAAAACCTCGGCATACCGGGCCAACCGGCGCGCCGCCGGCAGCCCCGGCGGGTAGAGCACCCCCGTCCAGTGGTCATAGGACCAGCCGGAGGTGCCGATTCGTACGCTCACCGCCGGTCAACCGGTCACCTGACGGCGCACCTTGACGTCCAGCGAGAACCTCACCAATGCGGCAGCGAGGCGCGAGTTAGCCTGCGGCGCAAGCGACCCCAGTTCTCCCGGTTCGGTGGGCAGACCGAGTTCCCCGGCCGCGGCGAGGGCGCGCTCGTCGAAATAGGGCCGCACCCAAGTCCACACGTCTTGAACCTCTCGCAGGAAGATCGCAGCCCCGGTGTCGCCGATTCCGTTGAACCGCTTGAGCATGCGGGTCGCCGCCCGCACGTCGTGCCCGCTGCGCCGCGCGATGTCACGCAGATCACCGGAGTACTCGTCACAGACCCGGTGGGCCATGCCGGTCAGCCGGGTGGCCGAGCTTTCGTCATAGCGGACGTAGTGGGCTCGGCCGAACGCGTCGATGATGGCCTGCCGGTCGGCGGCCAACACCGATTTCGGAGTGCGCAAACCCGCCTTGAACAGCTCCCGGGCGGCGTGCACAGCGACCGCAGCGCTGATCGGCTTGCTGGCCAGCATGCACAGCACCAACAGTTGAAACAGCGGCATCGGGGTGTTTTTGATCCGGATTCCCGCCTCCATCGCGTACGTGGTGCCGGCTACGTCAAGCAGCCGTTTGACCAGTTGCTCGCGCTCGCCCATGGCCCCGGAACCTATCCGCTACGCCGTTTCACCGACCAAGCCGGTCAATGGGCTCACGTGGTGGCGTCCCTGCGGCTCGCCGATGTCCGCCGGCGGCACCCGCAACGGTGTCACTCCAGATCGACCCGAATGGTCAGCAGGTCGGTGCCCAGCACACGGACCCCCGCGCTGTTGAGTCTGGGCAGGCTCTCTAGCCGCTGCCGTGGATCGTCATCGGGCAATAGATGCGCGGTTCCGCTGCGCCATCGGCCGTGCACGCGTACCCGCACCGCCGGGTTGGCTTTGATGTTGCGGACGTAATCGGAGTGCTCGCCATGTTCGGAGACCATCCAAAACTGGTTGCCGACGACACGGCCGCCGACGGGGGTGCGCCGTGGCCGACCGGTCTTGCGGCCAATGGTTTCCAGCATCGTCACCGGCAGTTGCCGGCCCACCGGATTGATCACCAGACGTTGCACGCGATGGACGACGCGACGTTTCAGGTGCCGTAGATCTGCCATGCGGTGATTGTCCTCCCCGGACACCTCGGCCATGGCATGTTCGCCCGACACCGGCCCTGGATCATCACCCATTGCCCGTCCGCGGGTGGCCACCGATGGCCCGGGGAGGGTGATCCGGGCGGCTGAATCACCGGCCGGGATCGCCGAGTCGAGGTGTCCGTATCGGGATCAGCCGCCGCAGCTGGGTCACCTGCTTGGGCGTCAGCTCCTGCAGGCAGGTGACGCCGAGCAGCCGCATGGTCCGGCCGAGCTGACCCGAGAGGATCTCGATGGCGCGGCGCACGCCGGCCTCACCACCGGCCATCAGTCCGTACAGGTAGGCCCGCCCGACCAGGGTGAAGCGCGCCCCCAAGGCGATGGCGGCGACGATGTCGGCGCCGGACATGATGCCGGTGTCGAGCAGGATCTCGGTGTCTTTGCCCAGGTCGGCGGCCACCGAAGGCAGCAGGTGAAACGGCACCGGGGCCCGATCGAGCTGGCGGCCGCCGTGATTGGACAACACGATGCCGTCGGCGCCGGCATCCACGGCGGCACGGGCATCCTCGAGAGTCTGGATGCCCTTGACGACGAGCTTGCCGGGCCACTGAGATTTGATCCAGACCAGGTCCGCGAAGGTGAGACTGGGGTCGAACATGGTGTCCAGATACTCGGCCACGGTGCCCGGCCAACGGTCCAGCGACGCGAACGCCAGGGGCTCGGTTGTCAGCACGTCAAACCACCAGCGCGGCCGGGACAGCACGTCGAGCACGGTGCGCGGCGTCAACGCGGGCGGGATCGTCATCCCGTTGCGGGCGTCTCGTAACCGTGCGCCGGCGACCGGAACGTCGACGGTGACCAGCAGGGTGTCGAACCCCGCGCTGGCGGCCCGGCGCACCAACGCCATCGATCGGTCCCGATCGCGCCACATGTAGAGCTGAAACCATTTGCGGCCCATAGGAATGGCTGAAGCCACGTCTTCGATGGAGGCGGTGCCCAAAGTGGACAGCGAAAACGGAATCCCCGCCGCGGCGGCGGCCCGCGCACCGGCGATCTCGCCCTCGGTGTGCATCAGCCGGGTAAACCCGGTCGGCGCGATCCCGAACGGCAACGCGACGGATTGCCCGAGGACCTCCCATCCGGTGCGTACTTGGCTGACATCGCGCAGGATCATCGGGTGGAACTCGATGTCGCGGAAAGCCTGCCGGGCGCGCTGCAGGGCCAGCTCGTCCTCGGCGGCGCCGTCGGCGTAGTCGAATGCGGCCTTCGGGGTCCGACGGCGGGCGATGCGCCGCAGGTCCTGGATGGTCAAAGCGGTCTGTAGGCGTCGCGCGGTGCGGTTCAGTCGGGGCTTACGGAACCCGATCAGCGGCGCGAGATCCCGGGCCCTCGGGACCCGCCGTTTGACCGCGCTCATGACCGGCCCGATGCACGCTTGCCATCCACGCCGGCCATTTAAGCAGCCGGGTGCCATCGCGCGCACGGCGCCTCACGGCCGGAACCTGGCCGCATAGAGGGCCTTCAGCTCGTCCTGCAGGGTTGGCGCCGGGCCGTCGACCACGGCGCCGGGTGCGACCGTGGTGATCGGCAACGGTGCCACCGGCGGCGGCGGCAGCCGCCATTCCGCGAGCCAGCGGTGGAGCTGAGCCGCTGATGTCGCGTACACGATGCGGCCGAGGCCGACCCATGCGTGGGCGGCGGCGCACATCGGGCAGTGCTCGCAGGACGTGTAGACGGTCGTGCGATTGCGGTCGGCGGGGGCCAGATGCGCTGCCGCCCACCGAGCTATGGCCAACTCGGGGTGCCGGGTGAGATCACCGGTCCCGGACCGGTTGCGGTCCTCGTAGAGGATCCGGGCATCGGGGCCGACCAGGATCGAACCGAACGGCGCATCCCCGTTGTCCAGCGCGATACGCGCCAGCACGACACAACGGCGCAGATGCGCAAGGTCGGCCTCGTTGAGAGCCACAGCCCACAAGGTAGCGCGTTCGGCCGGCTATCGATGCCCGCCCAAGCGTCATCAAGCCGACTTTTTAAGCTCCTCGGCGGCGTCGATGGTCGGCTCACCCTGACGCCAGTTGCAGGCACACAGCTCGCCGGACTGCAGCGCGTCGAGCACCCGCAGCACCTCGTCGACGTTGCGGCCCACCGAATCGGGGGTCGCCGAAACGAATTGGATCACGTTGTCGGGGTCGACGATGAAGGTCACCCGGTCGGCGACACCCTGGTCGTTGAGCACCCCGGTAGCCGTGACCAGCTCCCGCTTGATGTCCGAGAGCATCGGAAACGGCAGGTTTTTGAGATCGGGGTGCTGGGCACGCCAGTGGAAGTGCACGAATTCGCTGTCCACGGAGACGCCCAGAACCTGTGCGTCCCGGTCTGCGAATGCGTCGTTGAGTTGGCCGAACGTGGCGATCTCGGTCGGGCACACGAAGGTGAAGTCTTTCGGCCAAAAGAAAATTATCCGCCACTTGCCCGGATAATCGTCACTACTGATTGTGGTGAAGTAATCTCCGGGCTGCGCAGCACCGATCTTCGACAGGTCGCCGGGCCGCAGCGCAACGAGCCGATAGGTTGGGAACTGATCACCGATGGTGAGTAGTGGCATGCTGCTCCTTGGGTTCCGATCTGTCTACGCTGGCCTCCATCTTGCCTGGAAATCACTCACAAGTAAACGTGATATTTCCCACTACACTAATAGGTATGGCCGATAGAACTTATCAACCCACGATTGCCGGCCTGCGGGCGTTCGCAGCGGTCGCGGAGAAACACAACTTCAGCAGTGCGGCAACCGCTCTGGGGGTGAGTCAGTCGACGTTGTCGCAGGCCTTGACCGCTCTGGAAACCGGCCTCGGCATCAGGCTGATCGAACGGTCGACGCGACGGGTGTTCTTGACCGCGGAGGGCAGGCGGCTGCTGCCACACGCCCAAGCGGTGGTCGAGGCGGTGGCCGGTTTCACCGCCGCGGCGGCCGGAACATCCGACCCGCTGCACGGCAGCATGCGTTTGGGGCTGATCCCGACGGTGGCGCCCTATGTGCTGCCGACGGTGCTGGCGGGATTGGCCGATCAGTTACCCGATTTGACGTTGCGGGTCATCGAGGACCAAACGGACCGCCTGCTCACCGCACTGCGCGAAGGGGCGCTGGATGCCGCGCTGATCGCCCTGCCGGCGGGCACCGGCGGAGTCACCGAGATCCCCATCTATGACGAGGATTTCGTGCTGGTGCTGCCCCCCGGGCATTCGTTATCGGGCAAACGGCGGGTACCGCCGGCCGCGCTGGCGCAGCTGCCCCTGCTGTTGCTCGATGAAGGCCACTGCCTGCGTGATCAGGCCCTGGATGTCTGCCGCAAGGCGGGGGTACGCGCCACGGTGGCTAACACCCGGGCGGCGTCTTTGGCGACCGCTGTGCAATGTGTGGCCGGCGGGCTCGGGGTGACGCTGATCCCGCAGAGCGCGGTCCCCGTCGAGGCAGCGCGCAGCCGCCTGGGTCTGGCCTGCTTTGCCGCACCCCGGCCGGGCCGACGCATCGGGCTGGTGTTTCGCTCTTCCAGCGGTCGCGAGGCACCCTACCGGAAACTTGCCCGGCTCATCGGCGAGTTAGTCAGCCGGGACCGAGACGTGCGCCCCGTCGGCCCGTAAGTGCAAGTTCGACGGACCCTCACGCTGGCGCGCACCGTGACTCGGCGTGACGGCCCGCGTGCGGCGGCGCACCGGCGGCGATGATTGCCCGCAGGGTACGCCGGCACCGCCCGCAGTCGGCGCCGGCACCGCACGCCTCGGCGATCTCTTTGGATGTCGATGCGCCGCGAGCGACGATCTCCGACACCGTCTGAGTCGTCGCGCCGACACACAGACACACGTACATCAGCACCGTCCCTCTAGGCTCGCTTCCGTAGCGCCCACCACAGCCACACCATCGGGAGTGTCTGAGCGAGTCTCTTAGAGCAGTCTAACCTAAGTACCTCCGAGGTGGGTGGCCCGCCGTCGCGCTACCCCGCGCCCGGGTCGGGCGGCGCGCCCATCGTCGTCGCCTTGTCGGGCCCGTTCGGCTTTCCGGCGGCCGATACCCGGTCGGTGCCCCAGCCGGTTTAGCAGCCGGTCTAGATTGAACTCGGCAGGCTGGGCGGTTCTCGCGATCGGGCCGCACGTGGCTGGCTAGCATCGCGTTACACGCTCGACAGCTTCAATCACCGAAGGAGTGACCATGCAAGGCGACCCGGATGTGCTACGCCTGCTCAACGAGCAATTGACCAGTGAGCTGACCGCCATCAACCAATACTTTTTGCACTCCAAGATGCAGGAGAACTGGGGTTTTACCGAGCTGGCGGCGCGCACCCGCGCGGAGGCTTTCGACGAGATGCGGCACGCCGAAATGGTCACCGACCGGATACTCTTGCTCGATGGCTTGCCGAATTATCAGCGCCTCGGGTCGCTGCGCGTCGGCCAAACGCTGCGCGAACAATTCGAGAGCGATCTCGCGATCGAATTCGACGTGATGAACCGCCTGAAACCGGGGATCATCCTGTGCCGGGAAAGACAAGACAGCACCAGCGCACAGCTTTTGGAAAAGATCGTCGCCGACGAGGAAGGCCACATCGATTACCTGCAAACCCAGCTGGAATTGATGGACAAACTGGGCGAGCAGCTCTATGCGGCCCAGTGTGTAGCCCGGCCGCCGACGACCTGAGCCCGGCCGGCCAGAGCGGTAACGCGACATCCGCGTCGCAACACCACCTGCCCTGCACAATGGTGCCATGACCGTCGCGCCGCTGGCCGCCGCAGCGATCGCTCAATTGGAGGCCGAGGGGGTCGACGTCGTCATCGGCACAGTCGTCAATCCCGCGGGACTCACGCAAGCCAAGGCCGTGCCGATACGCCGGACCAACACATTTGCCTACCCCGGGTTGGGTGTCAGTCCTGTCTGGAATGCGTTCGCCATCGACCAAAGCGGCATCGCCTTCGCCGACGACATCGGTGTCGTCGGCGATTACCGCGTCCGCATCGATCTGTCCGCACTGCGGATCATCGGTGACGGATTAGCCTGGGCTCCGGGCTCTTTCTTCGAACAAGACGGCACCCCGCTTCCGGTGTGCAGCCGCGGCACCCTGGGCCGGATCGAGGCTGCGCTGGCCGACGCCGGCCTGCATGCGGTTGTCGGGCATGAAATCGAGTTCCTCCTCGTCAATCCCGACGGCAGCCGGCTGCCGTCGACGCTGTGGGCGCAGTACGGTTTGGCCGGGATGCTCGAGCACGAGGCCTTCGTTCGTGATGTCACCGCCTCGGCCACGGTCGCGGGTCTGGGGATCGAACAGTTTCATCCCGAGTATGGCGCCAACCAGTTTGAGATTTCGTTGACACCACAACCGCCGGTTGCCGCCGCCGACCAGCTGGTGCTGACCCGCATCATCATCGGCCGTGTTGCCCGCCGTTACGGGCTGCGCGTCAGCCTGTCACCTGCGCCCTTTATCGACAGTGTCGGATCCGGTGCCCATCAACACTTTTCGCTGACCACTTCGGAAGGGCCCCTGTTCTCGGGAGGAACAGGCGCACGAGGTATGACATCGACGGGCGAAAGCGCCATAGCGGGCGTGCTTGCCGGTTTGCCCGAAGCGCAGGGCATCTTATGCGGATCGATTGTGTCCGGCCTGCGGATGCGCCCCAGCAATTGGGCGGGAGCCTATGCGTGCTGGGGGGCCGAAAACCGCGAGGCCGCGTTGCGATTCGTCAGTGGCGGTCCCGGAAGTCCTTACGGCGGCAATGTTGAGGTGAAGGTAGTCGATCCGTCGGCCAATCCGTACTTCGCATCGGCTGCGATCCTCGGGCTGGCACTGGACGGAATTAAGCGCCAGGCTAGCCTGCCGCCGGAGACGACGGTGGATCCGGCGGAGCTTTCCGATCGGGATCGCGACCATGCCAAGATTGTGCAACTGACAAATAATCAAACTGAAATGATTGCCGCACTGGATAATTCGCATGTAATGCGGGCTATTTTAGGTGATCCTGCGGTGAACGCTCTGGTGGCGGTCCGGCGTTTGGAGCACGAACGCTACGGCGAGCTCAGTCCCGAACAACTGGTTGAGAAGTTTCGCATGGCCTGGAGTGTGTGACCATTATCGGCCCGGCTGGCTCCGCCCTGGCGCATCACCTCGCCGATGTGCAGCTGATCGATCAGCATGCGCATGGCTGCTGGCTGACGTCCGGGGACCGCAAGCGCTTTGAGAACGCCCTGAATGAGGCCAACACCGAACCGCTTGCCGAATTCGACACCGGATTCGACTCCCAACTCGGTTTCGCCGTGCGGGCTCACTGTGCCCCGGTCCTGGGATTGCCTAAGCATGCCGATCCCCAGGACTACTGGGAACGCCGCTGCCAGCTCGCCGAGACGGAGCTGGCCAGCCGGTTTTTGCGCGGCGCGGGTGTCACCGACTGGCTGGTGGACACCGGGATCGACGGGGTGGCCGGAGTTGCCGAACTCGGTGAGTTGTCCGGGTGCCGCGTTCATGAGGTGGTTCGCCTCGAGCAGGTAGCCGAGCAGGCCGCTCAGGCACCGGGCGACTACGCCTCGGCGTTCACGGAGATCCTGCACCGGCGCACCGCCACCGCCGTGGCCACCAAGTCCGTCCTGGCGTATCGGGGGGGATTCGAGGGTGATCTGAGCGAGCCGTCGGTGTCCGAGGTGGCCGACGCCGCCGGTCGGTGGCGTGACGCGGGCGGTGTCCGGCTGCGGGATCGCGTCCTGCTGCGTTTCGGCTTACATCAGGCGCTGCGGCTGGATAAGCCACTGCAATTGCATGTCGGCTTCGGCGACCGCGACTGTGACCTACACAAAGCCAATCCGCTGTACTTGCTGGATTTCCTGCGCAAGTCGGGGAACACCCCGATCGTGTTGCTGCACTGCTACCCCTATGAACGCGAGGCCGGCTATCTGGCTCAGGCTTTCAACAACGTCTATCTTGACGGCGGGCTGTCCCTCAGCCATCTGGGGGCTCGCGGGCCGGCGTTCCTCGCCAGAATGCTGGAGCTGGCGCCCTTCCGCAAGATCGTGTACTCATCCGATGGCTTCGGGCCCGCCGAACTGCACTTCCTGGGCGCGACGCTGTGGCGCAACGGCCTGTATCGGGTGCTGCGAGGCTTCGTCGATAACGGGGACTGGAGCCAGGCCGACGCCATCCGGGTGGCGAACCTCATCGCCCGTGACAACGCGGCGCGCATCTATCGCCTTGACACGGCCGGGCAATGACGTATCAGACCGCTTCGGCCGCCGGGCCCGTGCGGAGGCGATCATGTGCACCGCCCGGGGCGGGAGCAGCACCCCGGATCGTCTAGTCGGCGAACTCACTTGCCGGGCCGTTTTCGCCGTCCGGTAGGTCGTGCCGCACCACACGCACCGTGCCGCGGGGCAGGCAGGCGGCGTAGCCGTGGTACTTGCCGTAGAGTTCCCACGCGGTGACCCGGCGGTCCGGGGGCACGTCGATCCGGTGTCCGTCGGAGAACTCCAGATGCAGATCGCCACTGTCATACCAGACCACGCTGGTGCACGTCGTCCCGGCGAAGTCGAAGAGGGGGCGCTCCTCCACGGCGACGTCCCTGGGGTCGATCGTCACCACTTCGACGGGTGACGTGTCGGTCGCGGGCAAGGTGAGGCGCAGCGGCACCGAGATGACCAACTCGTTGTAGTCGTCGAAGTACAGGACCAGGCCGTCACGAAACATGATTCGCTGGACCGTGCAGCCCTCAAGCCACCGCTTTACCGTCTGTTCAGCCATGTCTTTAACTGTGACTGCAATAAGTCATGTGCACAAGAGCGGGCGTGGCCCGCGGCGGCTGGTGCACCCTTGTACGGACGGTCGATAGGGGTTAGCGTTTCGACGTCCGGTACCACGATCAAGACGGAGTGATCGCCATCGACACGCAGATCAATGACACCGCGCACGACGCCGAACGGTTCACCGCCGACCGAACCGTGGATGACGGCGAGGCACCGGTCATAGTCAGCTTGGTCGACGCCGCTATGCAGATGTTTACCGCCGCGATCGACACCTTGCCGGACGTCAGTGATCCGGAGTTTTCCGGACGCGCTGCTGTCATCTTGTCCGGACTGCGCAAGCTTCAAGCCGCGTTGACACGCGCGGCGTCGCGGGAAAGAGCAACGCCGTCGGTTATCGTGGCGCTCAGCGGGGTTCGAACTCGCTATGACGATCTGATGAGCATGGCGGCCTCGGCGCCCGGGGCCACCCTGGGCCAGCAACTCTATGTCGCGCGCCGGCGCGCCAAGCTGTCCGCCCAGGAAACCGCCAACGGCGCCGGTCTGCCGGCGGATTTGCTCGACGCCATCGAGGCTGACGAAATCCCGACTGCAGACGAGGCAGCCCGCATCCGGGAACTCATCGCGGCTTTGGGCGGCTAGCCCCGGCTAGCCCCAATGCCGGGACCGCTGAGTCGACAGCCGGGCCCATGTCGGGCGAGATTCCGCCGGCCAGGATCCAGAGTTAGCCTGGAGTCGACTGTGAGGTCGGCATGCGTGGGACGCTGATGTCGGTGCTGCGTGAACCCGTGGCGAACCGCCACCACCACGGGGCAGCGCTGCGCTCGCCCGGGATCCGGGTGGTCACCGCCGCCGCGCTTCTGGTGTCGCTGGCGTTGGGGGGAGCGGTGGTCTCGATCGGCCGACTGCATTCGTCGCCGACGGACTTTCTCGACCACCCCGCCAACCCGGTGAGTGACGCCGCTAGCGAGGCTCAAGTTGTCGAGCCGGCCAGGGAGATAGTCGCCTTCGCCCGGCTGCAGACGCCGACGGCCGGTTATCTGTTGATGTCGTGCAAGAACCGCGACGACCCTCCATATCAGGGCGCCGTCTACCTGAACTTCCGGCTGCCCACGGGGACCAGCGACGACACCTTCTTCCGAAACGTGATGGCGACGATGCTTGCGCACGGCTGGCGCGAGGGTCGTCCGCCCACCCGGCAACCGCTCGGTGGCACCCTGTACAAAGACGGTGTCACCGCCATCCTCTATCGCAGCAGCGACGACGCCACCGTGGGGATTATCCGCCTCTACGGTCAGTGCCGGAACACCGGCAACCACCGCAACGACACCACCGGCTGGGTCGACATCACCGAGCGGCTCTATCACAGCTAAGGTGGGTCCGGTCCGGTGGGCTTCGCGGCTTAGCCGCGGACCCACCGGGGAGCGGGCACCGCTATCCGCTGTGGCTGTGCTGAGCGGTGGCGTGCTCGGCGCCTACCCGAGACCGCGCCCGCTGGTCGAATTCCTCCAACTCGGCGGGGGTGAGGACGAGCGCATCCGGTCCGGGAAACACCGTTGTTTCGTGGCCGCTGGAGGCCCACCGCACTACATAGGGTGGCGATCCGTCGGCCGACCGCACCTCGGTGATCACTCCGCGCTGCTCCGGACGTTCAACCGTCGTACCCTTGATCACCAGCCAATCGCCAACATGGGCCTTCATCGCCCCTCCTTTCCGTCACTTCTCTACCGATTGTGCTCGTCGAGCAGCGGTTGGGAAAGGGACCGCGGTGAGCGACTCCGGATCAATTCCGGGCCGAGCAGCCACCCGCCCCGGCCCGGCATCGGCGGCCATCAGCAAGGCCACATCCCGGCCGCCGCTACCGCAATTGGGTCATGGGTCGGAAACCGATCCATCGGCCCCGGCGGGCGTGCTTCGTCGGCCCAGCCTTGACTAGGCCCCGCCGCTGGCACCCAGCGAACGCTGCAGGTCGGGTTTCATCGCCTGCAGTTGGGCGCCCCAATACTCCCAGCTATGCGTGCCGCTGTCCGGGAAGTTGAACACCGCGTTGTGGCCGCCGGCGGCGTAGTAGGCGTCCTGAAACTTGAGGTTGCTGCTCCGCACGAAGTTCTCGAGGAACTCGGCGGGAACATTGGCGCCCCCCAACTCTGACGGAGTGCCGTTGCCGCAGTAAACCCAGAGCCGGGTGTTATTGGCAACCAGCTTGGGGATCTGCACGGTCGGGTCGTTGGCCTGCCATGCCGGGTCGCTCGGCGGGCCCCACATGTCCACGGCATGGTAGCCGCCGGCGTCACCCATCGCCAGGTTGATCAGCGACGGGCCCATCCCGGAGGAGGGATCCATCAGCGCCGACATCGAGCCCGCGTAGATGAACTGCTGGGGGTGGTAGGCGGCCAGGATCAACGCGGAAGCACCCGCCATGGACAGGCCGACCGCGGCGCTGCCCGTGGGCTTGACATTGCGGTTGGATGACAGCCACCCGGGCAACTCGCTGGTCAGGAAGGTCTCCCATTTGTAAGTCTGGCAACCGGCCTTGCCGCAGGCCGGCTGGTACCAGTTGGTGTAGAAACTGGACTGCCCGCCAACCGGCATAATCACCGACAGGCCCGACTGGTAGTACCACTCGAACGCGGCCGTGTTGATGTCCCAGCCGTTGTAGTCGTCCTGCGCGCGCAGCCCGTCGAGCAGATACACCGCCGGCGAGTTGGGTCCCCCGCTTTGGAACTGAACCTTGATGTCGCGGCCCATCGACGGCGAGGGCACCATCAGGTATTCGACGGGCAGCCCCGGCCTGGAGAAGGCCCCCGCCGTCGCCGCACCGCCGGCGAGACTGATCAGGCCCGGCAGGGCCGTGGCCGCGGCCGCAGCCACCAGCAGCCGGCGTGCCCAACCCCGCATCTTCTTGCTCACCTCGATCATGCTTGTGCCCCTGTTCGGTCGTAGGCCGCCATGGCCATGGGCAAAACTTACCGTGTCGATGGGCCAGATGTCGATCCGGACGCAAAGACATTTCGATTCGATATCGCTTGCAGGCGGCGAACTCGCGCCGTGATCGACCGAAACACCGTCCGCGCCTCGTCGAACCCCGGGCGCCGCCACCGTGACCGCCGAGAGCCGGCATCGCGGCGGTATTCATCGTTCGCGGTTCGAACACTACCGTGCAGCCGATATTGCCCAATGAGACAGCAAGCGTCTCAGGAAGATGCGGGTGTCGCCACGGACATTGACTCGCGTGGTCCCAGGTCGAGACGAAACGGCGGGTACTCGTCGCGCATCAGCGTCGCGTAGGCGACTACCCGGATGGCCCACCGGTTGATGCCGAGCACGAACTCAAATAACCCCTTGGGGTAGCGCCCGGTGAAAAGCAGGCCCACCATCGCGATGACCAGCAGGATCTCCACTAAGGGGGGCAAGAGGTAGGCGACGAATTCGTTCGGGTTGACGGTGAGAACGTGCCATCCGGCGGTGAAGAAGACGAGGAGTATCAGGTAATGCGGAACCGCCAGCAGCCACCACTTGATCAGAACCAGGCCCCGGTTCAAACGTTCGGGGTAATCGACCTCCAGGTCGGCCGGGTAGTCGGCTTTGGTCCGCAGGCTGAACGGCGGATATTTGTCGGTGCCCAACGCCGACAACGCGTAAAAGCTCACCCGCCAGCGCCATCGCAGAACACCGAGGCGGAAATCGAACAGCGGACGGGGATATTTGCCGGTGATCAGGATTGCGAAGAACGCAACAATGGTGACCACCAGCACCCCGAGATGCAGAAATATCAAAATAACGTAATGCGGGACGGCCAGAATCCATTTGATCAGCCATTGCCAGCGTGACAACTGGGGATCGAGGTCTCCCCGGACCCGGACCGGATAGCTTTGAGGTCGCATAGCTGTGCTCCTGGGGTGTGTTTTCGGCTCGATCCGCGAGCCGCCGGTGTTCGGTTTCGCACGGTCACATTCGCTCTGCGCGGCCTCGGTCACCCGGTGAATGTCCTGGCGACGTCGGCCGCGGTGGTCAGGGCGGCGATGTGGTCGTCGACTGACTCCAGACCGGCGCCCATGGTGTTGATCGCCACGTGAGACGCGCCGGCATCGGCCCACGTGCGCAGCGCATCCGCGAGCTCTCCCGCATTGCGTCGCCAGGACACTCGGCCCTCCATGGCGATACCGGCGGGGTCTCGGCCGGCCTCCGCTGCCGCGCGGCGGATCAGCCGGAGTGCTTCATCGAGCCGCGGGCCGGGACCCACCATGGGAAACCAACCGTCGGCCAGGCGGCCGATGCGCTGGTAAGCGCGGGGGGAAGAACCCCCGAACCACACCGGAATCGGTCGCTGCAGCGGCAGTGGCGCCAGTCCGGCCCCGGTCACGCGGTGAAACGTGCCGCGATAGGTGACCGTTTCTTCTGTCCATAACCTGCGCATGAGGTCAACTTGCTCTTCGCAGCGCTTGCCACGGGTGGAGAAATCTTCGCCTAACGCTTCATATTCCACAGCGTTCCACCCGATCCCAACGCCGAGGCGCAGCCGGCCGCCGCTGAGCAGGTCCACCTCGGCGGCCTGTTTCGCGACCAGAACCGCTTGCCGCTGAGGCAGAATCACGACAGCGCTTGCCAATTCCAAGGATCTGGTCATGGCTGCCAGATAGCCGAACAATACCAATGGCTCGTGGAAGGTGCTGCGGATGTCATAAGGCCCGTCCCAGCCGACATGGACCGCGGGATCGGCGCCGACGACGTGGTCGTAGGCCAGTAAGTGCGTGAAGCCCAGCCCTTCGACGTGCTCGGCGTAGGCGCGCACGGCGCCCGCGTCGGCGCCGATCTCGGTTTGCGGGAACACTACTCCCACTCGCATCTTGTCTCCTGCGTTAACTCAGGCCGCTTTGGGCCGGGTGGCGGAAAATGACACCGTAACCTCGTCGGCTACCTTCACCGAGCCCATGAGCAGTGAATAGGGTTTGACGCCGAAATCCGATTGGCGAACGGTCGCGCCGGTGGATATTCTCCACAAATCACCGAGGTCATCTGTTTGCAGGTCGATTTCGCGGTCACGTGTCCTGCCGTGGATGTGCAGCTTCCCGATCAGGCGATACCCACTGCCGGTCTTTTGAATACTTTCGGCGGCAAAGCAGATCCGGGGAAAACGGCCGGCATCGAGCGCCCGCAATGCATTTGACCGCACCAGCGCCTTCTCCGCTGCCGACAAGGCCCCGACGCCACCCTCTCCGTGCAGCACCTCAAACGAATCCACCTCGACCGTGAGCTTCGCACTGGCGGGTTTGTCGTCCTTCCACACCACGGTGATCTGCCATCGCCGCATCGCGATGGTGAGCCGATGCCCCATCCGCGCAGCTCTGCCCGTGACTCCCGTGCGGATAAGGAGTTCCCCGTCGGATGCGTCCAGGGCCCACCGTTCATCGGCCACACACCGAATGTATCGACCGTTGGCGATCGGCGATGCCGGGGATGGCGCCTTACATGGTGAGCGCCATACGGTAGCGCGCCTGTCCACGGTCCATGGTTGCATAGGCGGCCGGGGCTTCGGTGAGCGGTCGCTGCTCCACCCAGGGGCGGATTCCGGCGAGCACCGCGAAATTCATGGTCTCTTCCACATCGCGAGCGGTACCGGAAGGATGGCCGGGCCGCACCGCCAAGGCTCTGAATAGCCTGCGCAACATCGGTTTTCGTGGAGTCGATATAGTGGTGGGCACCGAGGCGACGGGCATCGTGTTCGTTGCCGGGACCGCGAGCGATCGCGATGGTTTCAAAGCCCATTGCCCGGCACAACTGCACCCCGAGGTGTCCCAGACCGCCAATGCCCAACACCGCGACCCGATCACCGGCTACCGCGTTCGCGCGGCGCAACGCGTTGTAGGTCGTCACACCGGCACAGCCCATCGGGGCGGCGTCGGCGAACGACAACTCGTCTGGAATCCGCGCGAGCGCGGTGGCCGGCACCACCACCGATTCCGCATAGCCGCCCGGATAATGCCAGCCTGGAACGTGCAAATTCGGGCAGTGGATAAAGTCGCCTTTTCGGCACGGAGTGTAGTGGCCGCAGTGACCTCCGAACCATCCGACCGCGACGCGATCACCGACGCCGAAATCGGCAACACCGCCACCAACCTCCAGGATTGTCCCGGCGATTTCATGCCCAGGGTCAACGGCCAGGACACGCTCGGGAAGTCGCCGCGGACAAAAGCGCGGTCGGTGCCGCAGATGCCGCACGCGGAGACCGCGAGGCGTACCTCGCCGCGACCCGGTGAAGCGGTGTCGACGCCGGTGACCTCCAACGGCCCGCCCGCGGACCTTATCTGCACAGCCCGATGAATCGCCATCGGCCTTCCTTACCGGTGCTGGACCGGTGCTGGCTAAGACGTGGTTCTGGTCGCGGGGGACTTTCGTGGGCCTTCCCGCCGGGTGTTGATGGTAGCGGGTGTGCGCTGGGGTTTTGTGCCGTTGAGCAAACCGCCCTATGGGCGGGGCCGCACCCGCTATGCTGTGGGCCGAGCCATAGGGGTATTGGCCGGATCGGGCGACATAACACCGAGGGTGAACCATGATTCGCGAACTGTTCGTCACCGCCGCCGTGGTGGGTGCGGCTATCAGCATGGCGCCGGTCAGCGCCGCCGATCCTCAGCACTACGACGGCGATGTGCCCGGTATGAGCTATGACGCTTCCCTCGGTGCGCCGTGCGATAACTACCAGCGGTTTATCTTCGGCCGGGGCCCCGGTGGCCAGGTCGAGGCGTGCCATTTCATCATCAATCAGTTCCCGCCCGCACAGTCGGGCTACTGGGTGATCTCCTACCCGATATACGGAGTCCAGCAGGTGGGTGCACCCTGCCCGAATCCGCGCGGATCGGTGGCCCAGACTCCCGACGGGCTGCCCATGATGTGCACCGAGCACGGGTGGCAGGTCGGGCAATTGACCGGCGGCGGATTCCCGATCGTCGGCGGGGGATTTCCCTCCGACACCGGGATCACCGGCTAACGACCGGTCGCTGCCGCCAGGCAGCGCTTCTCCGCCAGCAGCATCGTCCGCCCCGCGCGGTGCCGCCAGCACGTCGCCCGACCGGCCCCACCGGTGCTGCGGCTGCGGGAACCGTGATCCGTTTCCGCCGGTGCGGTGCCAATCCAGCCCGTACCGTCGGCGCCCGCGGAGCCGGCTCTGTTGCCGTGTCGGCGTGACCGGCGCCGCACCCCACCACCGGTATCGGACGGTCTCGTTGGGCCGTGGCCCTGCGGTAGCCTGGCCGGACATGGGACGCGTGGACGGGAAAGTTGCACTCATCAGCGGCGGCGCCCGGGGGATGGGCGCTGCTCATGCGCGGCTGCTGGTGGCTGAGGGCGCGACGGCGGTGATCGGCGACATCCTGGACGGCGAGGGCAAGGCGCTGGCCGATGAGCTGGGAGCCGCGGCGCGCTACGTCCATCTCGACGTGACCGATCCCGATCAGTGGAAAACCGCGGTTTCCACGGCGGTGGGCGAGTTCGGAAAGCTCGACGTGCTGATCAACAACGCCGGCATCGTGAACCCTGGCCCGCTGAAGACGATCGATTTGACCAAATGGCAGCGGGTCCTCGACGTCAACCTCACCGGCACGCTGCTCGGTATGCAGGCGGTGATCGATCCCATGACCACCGCGGGCGGGGGCTCGATCATCAACGTCTCGTCGATCGAAGGCCTGCGAGGCGCCCCCTGGGTGCACGGCTACGTGGCCTCCAAGTGGGCGGTTCGGGGTCTCACCAAGTCGGTGGCGTTGGAACTGGCACCGCTGAAAATCCGGGTCAACTCGATTCATCCGGGCTTCATCCGCACCCCGATGACCAAGCACCTGCCCGACAACGTGGTGACTATCCCGCTCGGCCGCCCGGGCGACCCGAGGGAGGTCTCGACGTTCGTGGTGTTCCTGGCCAGCGACGAGTCCTCGTATGCGACCGGTGCCGAGTTCGTCATGGACGGCGGCCTGGTCGCCGACGTTCCCCGCAAAGCGCTGTAGACCGCACCGGCCCGGTCAGGATTTCTTAGGCAGCGGGGTGAGATCTCGTTTGCTCGTTTGCTTGTTTGCTCCGACGTTCCCGCGGTCCCACACGCCCGGGCTTTTGCCTGCCCGGCCCCCGCCGGGGGATGCCGCCGAGCCGCCCGATGCCGCGACCGGCGGTTGCCTTTTCCGCGATGAATTCGACGGGCCCGCCGGATCGGCCCCAACCTCGTCGTGCGCGCCACAAAAGACCCAACCACGTCCTTCGGCGACCTGGTGCGCGGCAGCTGGCACGGAAAGCGCGTGTCCGGATCGCTTCGGACGCGCAGGTCGCACGGCACACCCCCGATGGCGCGCGGCGTTCACCGTGTGGCGGTTATGTACTGGGAGTGCATAATGTCGTCGATGTGAACGTCGACGGCTGCGGGAGTTCTCCCGTAACCGGCCTGCAATTCGGGATTTGAGCGGATGGGATCGACGGCCCACCCGTGGTCGATCAGCCATGCCGCGGTGTTGGTCTTGTTTTCATGGTCGTAGGTCAAAGCCGAAAAGTCGACCTCACCCGCCGTATTGACACCCGGGAAGGCCGCCTCCAAGGCGGCGAACTGGTCCCAATCATGAAACGAGCCGAGGGCGCCGACCGCCAGACGGCTGCCCGGCGCGGAAAGCCGGTCGATGCGGACGAAGAGGGTATCTTGAGCGGCGGCGGTCAGGTAGGGCAACACCCCCTCCACCGACCAAGCGGTGGGTTTGTGCGGATCGAACCCGGCTGCGGTCAGCGCCATGGGCCAGTCCGCCCGCAGGTCTGCCGCCACTTCTTTCCGGTGAGCGGTGGGCTGAGCACCGTGCTCGGCGAGCACACGCGCCTTGAATTCCAGCACCTTTGGCTGGTCGAGTTCGAAAACGACCGTTCCGCTGGGCCATTCAAGCCGATACGCCCGACAGTCGAGGCCGGCTGCCAGGATCACCGCCTGCCGTAGACCGGCCCCGGCGGCAGCCCGAAAGAACTCGTCGAAAAATCGTGTTTGCACCCCGTAGAGACGTGGGAAAGCAGTCGCATTCTCAGAGGTCACCGGGTTTGCCAGCAGCCCGGTGAGATATGGGTCTCCGGAAGCGGTGATGAAATATTTGGCGTACTCATCGCGCACCAGCGGCTGGGGGTGCAAGGCGTGCACCGCGCGCCACCCCGCGACCAGCAACGCCGTGTAACCCACGCCGCTGACGATGTCCCATTGGTCGTTATCCGACCGGGCCCATCTCGATTCGGGTCTAGCCATAGAACTGCCTTTCGTCGGCGCCTCACCGGCCGGCCAGATCAGTTTTCTCCGGTCATGAGCAACCTACCTGCCATGGTGCCGCCGAAATCGCTGGATACCTCGGCGGATCGGTGCCCACCTCAGCGCGCTCCACGCACCTTGGTGACTGCCGTCGGCGCGGTCGTGCGGGTTTCCCGTTGTCACGGCGGGTGCGGTCGACGATCACCCTCGGTGTGACCGTGAAGGGACCGCTGGTGCACGCATTCGACGGCCATGGTAGCGTACCCTCCCTGCATCGTCGGCCACGGATGGGCCGTTCGACGTTCCGCCACAGAAGGACCAAGCCGGGGTTAGCCCGGGTTAGCTCCGGATTTGCTCAGGATTAGCCCAGGATTTTCCCGTAGACGAGGGACGAAGACCCAGGTAAAGCCACACTTCGTCGCGACTTGCATTATATCTCGTACATGCGCCAAATGAGCCCTTGTCGGACACGTGGCCAACTATTTGGAGTGGCAGATCCATGATCGGCAGCCCACCTCTTCCCATCTGGCCGCGTAACGTCTAAACTACCCGCTGAACACGATTTCACTACGAGATTACAGAAGGAATCAGCACAAGGATTTAAAAATAATTATTTATAAGGATTAGCGCGTGTGTAGATGCAATTTCTCTTTTTTACTAATCGGCGTTTATCGAGATCGGAGCCTCGGTGAATGACATTCTGCAGAACCGGCAATATGCCGATCAGTAGTGCCGCGCATTTGTTGTGTCGCGTCAGAACATTGCCGCCGGCTCCGAGGATGTCGGTGCCACCTACCAGGCACCCCCCCTGCTCAGTGCTTCCAATGAGATGGTCAGTAACACAGCGTTTTTCGTGTTGCCCTTCGGGTGCCGCAGGCGTTTGGTGGGTGTTGTCACGCCCCGGCGGGCCGGTATGGCGGCCCGATCATCATGATGTGGTTACGGGCCTGCGAGAGCTTCCACCCGATGCTATAGATGATCCAATGCGTCATGCGGTCGGTGCCGATGAGTGCCGAAGCTTCCTCGTCAAGGATGGGAACGGCGCAGGTCGCAGCCCGTTTACGCTGATCGTTCGGGACGTCGGCGGGAAGTTCACCGTGGATGCGCGCGTGCAGAGCGCCCGGCTATATTGAACGGACTTAACCGGAACACGCGGGAGAACTTCATATGGGAAGTTAGCGCGGAAACGACATTGGGGAGGATCCAATGACGCCTGTGTCAGCCAGTGGAGGAGACGATTCCGGTCTCGACTTCATCGGCATCGGTTTCGGACCGTCGAATCTCGCACTGGCCGTGGCAGCTGACGAGATCACACCAAACTGTCGCGGTTTATTTCTAGAACGCGATCAGAACTTTCAATGGCATCCAGGAATGATGTTCCCCGGTGCGAAAATGCAAATTTCATTCTTGAAAGACCTCGCCACGCTTCGCAATCCGGCAAGTAAATATACATTTCTTCAGTATACTAAAGCGAAAGGGCGTCTGGAACAGTTCGTCAATCTCAATGAATTCCGTCCCAGTCGACTCGAGTACCAAGATTATCTGCAGTGGGTTGCTAAATTCTTCGCCGACAGAGTCCGATATGGAACCGTCGTAACCGGAGTGGTGCCAATTCGTGAATCGTCATCCGCAACAGCTCCCCTGGCCCAGTTCAAGGTCTATGCCCGTGAGGTAATGACGGGGACCAAATACTGCTTCCTTACCCGCAACGTCGTTTATAGCGGTGGTGGCGTCCCGCGCGTTTGTGGCGAACATACGGGTACGTCTGCAGTGTTGCACTCCAGTCAATTTTTGCCGCGCTTCACAAATCGTTTCAACCGGACAGAAATGGCCTATCGTTTTGCGGTTGTTGGAAATGGTCAAAGCGCTGCAGAGATCGTCGAATACGTGTTAAACTATTATCCCAAGGCGACGCTTCACTTATTCATACCCGATCACACCCTTCGAGCAGCAGATAGTTCTCCATTCATTAATGAACATTTCTTTTCTGTCAAGGCTGCGGAATTTTACGAATATCCCCTTGCCAAAAGGATCGCGCTGCGCGAGGAATTACGTCCAACAAATTACGGTGTCGTGGACCCGGATCTGTTGCAGAAACTGTATCAAGCCGCATACCTGGATGAGGTGAAGGGATACCGCCGATTACATCTTCATTGTGAGTCGCGGTTAGCTCACGTCAGGGAGATCGACGGGCACGTCGTTGCCACATTTGAGGACCGTTTTAGTGGCGAGTCCAGCGAATTTAGCTTCGACGGTGTTGTCCTGGCCACTGGTTACGACAGAGCGGTGGACTCTGAGATTTTCCGGGAAGTGTTGCCATATATCTTACGTGATGAGTCCGGTGCGATTTCGCTGTCTCGCAGCTGCCGAGTCAACACTACACCTGCGTTAACGGCCGGACTGTTTCTGCAGGGGTACGGTGAAGGATCGTTCGGGATCGGCGACACCCTGCTGTCGCTGTTGCCGTTCCGAGCGCAAGCGATCGTCGAGGAAATTGCGAAAAATTGCGCCAGCATCCCGACTTTGTGCCGCCGCAATACCTATGGCGAATATCCACCGAAACGATATATCGAAGCCGATCTTGACCATTTACGGGCCGTCATCAATAGGTACCGATTCGCCACACTTGTCTCTGCGCGGGGAGTGGATGACCCGGTCGTGACACAGCTGCCATTGACCCTTGACACATCGCGCGGATCGCTGGGAGTTCTTTTCGGGCATATGGATGCGGCGAATCCGCACGCCGAACTACTTGACGGACGCCGGGTGCTCGTCTTGTTCCATGGGCCGAACGGATACATTTCGCCACAGGTATACGAATCAGACCAACTGCCTACGTGGAACTCCATCACCGTGGAAGTACGTGGACGTGCACGAATTCTGCGGGACAAAGACGCCGTGGTTGACGGTCTTTGTGGTATAGCGGCGGCAGCGGACCCATCTCCGGGCGGCTATCGGCTAACTCGCGAAGCGGCCAGCGACGAAAGGCTTTTCCCCCTCATCGTTGGATTCGAGATTGACATCGAGGGGATGACCGGACGTTTCAAGCTTTCTCAGGATCGAGATGACGGGGATCGTTGGCGTGCTGCCCGTGCATTGGCGCAGGGGATGCAGCAGGATGACCGTGACCTCATTTCCTCGATCGTCGGATTCCCGCTCGATAGCGATGATGACCCGACCCAGTTACCGCAGGAGCGAATGACGTGAAGATAGCAACACGCTGGCTGCCGACGGGTGATCGACTGTTTGCTCAGTGGGTTCGCGGGCAGCGGTGGGTGGTTTCGGTTTTGATGGCGGCCGGGTTACAACGTTTCGGGAACCCAATCGGCAACGGTTTTGGGTATTCCGCGGATGGAGTAGGCGGTTTCAGGTCGATCACTGACTGCGCTCGAATGGCGATGCCGGATCGAAGTAACCCGATGGGGCAGCTATTTACCCAGCTGCTTAACTTCGATCTATGGTGGCGCGGTGCGTTTTTCGTCGGTGCGCAACGTATCTGGTTATCAGGGAAGCTTGCCGTCAAAGGCGCCTGGTATAACATTGTGGGTCTGTGGGAGCGACGTTTCGTGCTAGGTCTGATGCATGGTTTCGTAGACGGCACAACCTGTTTGGCGATGACATCACCGGCTGTGGTGTCGCTGTGGTCAACGATCGGCTGCAGCACGGCTGGAGGGTTCGCTGATTCTAGCCGGCCGATGGGTAGCTTATTGCAGGGCGGTGAGGCCAGGGGCGTGTGCACGATGTCGAGCAAGATCGGTCGTCCTACCAGGTGTGAGTTAGGGGAGCTGGCGCGGGTCGGCGCTTTTGACGCCTAGACCGGCTACTGCCGCGGGGGAATCACTTGGGCGGGGGTTACTGCTGGAGGAGCGCGATGAAGGTTGCTGATCGTGTGTTTCCGCTGACTCGGGGACAGCTGGATATCTGGCTTGCGGAGAAGACGGGCCGGTTCGGCGCGAAATGGCAACTGGGTGTGCTTTTACGTATCGACGGCGCGGTAGATCCGGGCGTGCTCCAGTTCGCCATACGCCAGGTGGTGCAGGAGGCCGAACCGCTTCGCGCAATCTTTTTCGAGGTCGATCACAAGGTGTTCCAGCGGGTGGTTGATCACCCGGACGTTGAGCTTGCTCGCTATGATCTCCTCGGCGCGCAGGATCCTGCGCAGGAAGCCTATCGGCTGGCATCGTCGATTCAACGCACGCTGATGCCGCTCAGCGGTCCGCTATTCAAGTTTGCGTTAATGCAGACGCGCGTGGACGAATTTTATTTGTTCGTGTGCTGCCATCACATAGTGGTGGACGGTATCGGCCTCGCTCTTGTTTGTCACCGGATTGCAGCGGTTTATTCTGCGATCGTTGGCCGGTCGTCGATTCCTCCGGCTTTTTTCGGTTCGTTGGGCGATCTGATCGACTACGAGTCAGAATACGAAGCGTCCAATGACTACCTTGATGATCAGGCCTATTGGGCCAAAAACGTTCCAGGGGACAGTGGCTTTGGTTATCGGCTGAACCACATCGCGGGTGGCAGCGATGGTCAGTCGACGCCGCCGATTCAGCTGGATGACACCGTTGTTGACGGGATACTCAGGTTATCGCAAACGCTCGGAGTACGCCGGTCGTCGGTGATTACCGCGGCATGCGCGTTGTTGGTGCGCGGATATGACATTGAGAATCCGGAAGTGGTGCTTGATTTTCCGGTAAGCAGGCGTGTGCGTCCAGAGGCAAAGACGATTCCCGGAATGATGTCCGGTGTCGTGCCATTGGTGTTGACAGCTGAGCCGAGACAGACCGTGAGTAGTTTTTGTGAATATGTTGACCTGCGAATACGAGAGGCGCTTATACATCAGCGGTTCCCGGTTCAAGTTATTGAACGAAAATCACGTTCCGGAGACTTAGAGCAAGTTTCGAACCGGGTTGTTGTCAATTTCCTTCCAACGACGCATCTCGACAATTTTGGTGGCGCTTCGGCATCGGGAACTCTCACCCATTCAGGTGTGGTGGATCAGTCGGGCCTTGTATTTTTCAGGGACAATGATCAGCTGTTTCTCAGCACACAGGGCTCGGGACAATTCTTTTCGAATTCCGACGTCCTCGATCTGGCCGCGCGGTTGCAGCGGGTGCTGGCGGGGATGCTCACCGATCCGGGGCGGCTGGTGTC
>NZ_JASBVP010000015.1 GCF_029961025.1 Mycobacterium sp. | reverse complement strand
CGAGCTGGCCGCCCACTATGACTGCCTGATCGACCCGGCGCGGGCGTTTAAACCGTAGTTCCCCCCGCTAGACGGGTCTGGTTCTTGTTTTCCGTTGCTGAGCAGACGCTTTGCATCCGCAGCCGAACGTGAGTGTAGACATGTATTCTAAATTTGTTGCGGCGTGTCATATAGTGGCGGGCCATACTGGCTGGTTTTATGTGATATAAAGTAGACATGTATGTGGCGCGGGTGCCGAATCGCGGGTCACCGCCGGCGATTCTGCTGCGGGAGTCCTACCGCCAGGACGGCAAGGTGAAAAACCGCACCCTGGCCAACCTGTCGCGCTGGCCAGCGCCCAAGGTCGAGGCGTTGACGCGGGTGCTCAAAGGCTTGCCGACGGTGGGCGATCTATCCGAGGCCTTCGAGATCACCCGCAGCCTGCCGCATGGGCATGTGGCCGCGGTGCTGGGCACCGCCCGCGGCCTAGGTGTCGAAGAACTCATCGACCCGACACCGTCACGTCGGCGCAATCTGGTGATGGCAATGCTGGTGGCCCAGGTCATCGCCCCGGCATCCAAGCTGGCCACCGCCCGCGGACTGCGCGCCCAGACCGCGACCAGCTCGCTAGGTGAGGTGCTGGGGGTCGACGGGGCCGACGAGGACGACCTGTATGCGGCGATGGACTGGGCGCTGGCCCGCAAAGAGAGCATCGAAGACCAGCTGGCCGCACGGCATCTAGCTGATGGCACCGTGGTGCTCTACGACGTGTCCTCGGCGGCCTTTGAGGGCCGCACCTGCCCACTGGGCAAGATCGGGCACGCCCGCGACGGGGTCAAAGGACGCCTGCAGATCGTCTACGGACTACTGTGCACCTCCACCGGGATACCGGTGGCCATCGAGGTGTTCGACGGCGACACCGCCGACCCGAAAACCCTGTCTGTGCAGATCGAAAAGCTCAAAGACCGGTTCGGGCTATCCCGGGTGGCTCTGGTGGGTGATCGCGGCATGATCACCAGCGCGCGCATCACCGCCGAACTTCACCCCGCCGGGCTGGACTGGATCACCGCGCTACGCGCCCCCCAGATCAAGGCCCTCGTCGAAGCCGACGCCTTGCAGCTGAGCTTGTTTGACACCCAAGACCTCGCCGAGATCGACTCCCCGGACTACCCCGGTGAACGCCTGATCGCCTGCCACAACCCCGACCTGGCCCAACGGCGCACCCGCAAGCGTCACGAGTTGTTGGCGGCCACCGAAAAACAACTGTCCGCCATCGCGGCAGCCACCACCCGAACACGGCGCCCGTTGCGCGGCAAAGACACGATCGCCCTGCGGGTCGGCAAGGTGATCAACCGCCACAAGATGGCCAAACACTTCCACCTCACCATCACCGACACCGCGTTCAGCTTCACCCGCAACGACGAGGCTATCGCCGCCGAAGCCGCCCTCGATGGCATCTACGTGCTGCGCACCAACCTGCCCACCACCGCTTTGGACCGCGACGACGTCGTGTTGCGCTACAAGGGACTCGAAGACGTCGAACGGTTCTTCCGCACCCTCAACAGCGAGCTTGACGTGCGGCCCATCCACCACCGCCTGGCTGACCGGGTCCGCGCCCACATGTTCCTACGGATGCTGTCCTACTACATCAGCTGGCATATGAAACAGTCCCTGGCCCCAATCCTGTTCGTCGACAACGACAAAACCGCCGCGGCCGCCAAACGCCCCAACCCCATCGCCGCCGCCCAACGTTCCGATGAAGCCCTCACCAAGGCAGCGCGTAAACGCACCCACGACGACACCCCCGTACATAGTTTCACCAGCCTGCTTGCCGACCTGGCCACCATCTGCGCCAACCAGATTCAGCCCACCGAGCACACACCGGCATTCACCAAGATCACCAGCCCCACCGCACTGCAGCGGCGCGCCTTCGAACTCCTCGGCGTCTCCCACCGCCACGGCCTCGCGTAGTCAGTACAGCATCACAAAAACCCAGCTCAGCCACTAAATCGGGTCTATCGCTTTGGTTTGCGTCTGAGTTCGCCGCAGAGATCGGGGTGAGAAATTACCCAATGCTGGCAGTCTTCTCGGGTGATCCGAGAGGAGCTGCTTATGCCCGAGTTCAGCAACGGTCGGCGTCGTGCGACGAGCCTGTCGGCGGAGACGAAGTGTGTCGCCTGCCAGGGTGATGGGACCACCGGTTTGCCATGAGCATGGGACCGGGTTGTCTCCGATCGTGGGCCGTGTGGTGATGGTGGCCTAGGTGGGGGCTGCTGGTCAATCCGGAGTTGAAGGGGCCGGCTTTCTGGTACGCGGCTTTTGCCGTTGCCGGTACGACTCGCCTTCGATGATGAGTTCGTAGGCGGCCGATTGCAGCCGGTCCATCGCGGACTGGGCTAGCAGCGGGTCGGCCATCATGGTCAGGATCTCCGGTGGCTCGCGGTTGCTGGTGATGATCGTGGAGGCGTTGCGGTGGCGTTCGACAATGAGTTCGTAGAAGTCGCTGGTCTCGGTGGTTTCTAGCCGGTGCAGGGCCAGGTCATCGATGATGAGCAACTCGACTCGGTGCAGTTTGCGCATTTCGTCTTCGTAGCTGGCGTCTAGTCGTGCGCCGCGCAGGCGTTTGAAGAGTTTGTCGGCGCGTTCGTGATGCACGCTGTGGTGTCGCCGTATGGCGATGTGTCCTAAGGCGTTGGCCAGGAATGTCTTTCCCACTCCGACCGGCCCCATGATGAGCACGTTGTAGGCGTCGGCGAGAAACCGCAGCGAAGTCAGCTCCGCCCACAGCTCCTGATCGAAGCTGACCGCAGCGGTGTCATCCCAGGCCTGCAGCTGCATCTGCGGGTCCAGGTGGGCGGCCTTGGCGCGCAGTTGTGCGGATTTGCGGTCGCGGCGGGTGACTTCGTCGGCCAGCAGCATCTCCAAAAAGTCGTGATGCGGCAGCCGGTTGGCCCGTGCCAGGGCCAAACGCTCGGGCAGCGTGTCGAGCAGCTGGCCCAATTTGAGCCGACGCATCAGCGCTTTGAGCTCCGCCGACACCTCGATCGGCTGGACCGCCGGGGCGGTGTGGGGGCGGGTCGGGCTCATGAGGGCCTCCGCACCGCGAAATCGGAGCTGGCGCGCACGAAGCGCGACGCTGCTGCGGGCGGCGCTGGCATCTGCGGCAACCGCTCGCCGCCGCCACGGCAGCACATGCGGTCAATGAGTCCCACGTCGATCACTTCCGCCTCCAGCGCCCGGCGGCAGGCATCATCGACCGCATCGGCGCCATGGCGGCGCACCACCCCCAGCAGCCGGTAGACCTGACGCATCCTGGTCCACGGCAGCGGATGCTCCAACACCGCCGCCGCATAGGCACCAACGTGAGCGCCGTAGGCGAAGGCCTGGCGTTGCAACGTGTTCAGATCACGCATGGCTGTTTCGCGTTTGAAAATCGCTTATAATGGTTTAAGAACCATCCTCAACGAGGCACGGATGATCGAAGCCCGCACGAACGCAATCCTGCCGCGGCGCTGTGTGCGGCTCGAGGACGCCGAGGAGCTGCTGGCTGTCATGGCCGGCGAGCGCGACGCCGTTCCGCCCGTCCACGGCGTGTTGACCCCCTGACGGAGGCCCCGGCTTCGTGGCCGGCCGCTAACGATACGGGCGCATATCAGCCGCGCACCGCTACCCGAGGCAATAGCGGCTACACGATGCGATAGGTCTGCACGGCGTGGGCGACGACGGCCCCCTCGGCGTCGGTGGCGGTGATCTCGGTGAAGGTCAGGTCCTTGCGCCGACGCACGGTGCGCGCATGGCACCGCAGGTCGCAGCGCTTGGCGGCACCGGTGTACTGGATGCTCATGGTGACGGTGGCGGCCCGGGTCCCCTTTTCGAAGTCGTGGTTTGACCAGGCCGCTGCGGCACCGGCGGTGTCCATCACCGACGCGATCACCCCACCGTGAAAGTAGACCCCGTCGTTGGTCAGGTCTTCCCGGAAGGGCAGCCGGATGGTGACGTCATCGGGCTCGTAGCGTTCGAACACGATGCCCAGCTGCGCCAGAAACGGCGTCGCCGGCATCAATTCCCGCACCGCCTGGCGGCGTTGGCGCTGTTGCTCCTCGGTCAGGCCCATGGCCGCACTCTATCGCATGCGATTGACATATCAATCAATAACGGGATAGCGTCGAGGCGATGCGAACCCGGATCGCCGAGATGCTCGACGTGGAGTTTCCGATCTGCGCGTTCAGCCATTGTCGCGACGTGGTGGCCGCGGTGTCCAACGCCGGCGGTTTCGGAGTCCTCGGCGCCGTCGCGCACAGCCCGCGCCGCCTGCAGACCGAGCTGACCTGGATCGAACGGCAGACCAACGGCAAACCCTACGGAGTGGACCTGCTGCTGCCGCCGAAGTACGTCGGCGCCGAGCGGGGCGGTATCGACGCGGGGCAGCTCAGCGCGCTGCTGCCGGAGCAGCATCGGGCCTTTGTCGACGACCTGCTGGCCCGTTACGACGTCCCGTCCGGGTCGGCGCCCGAGTCGCCGGGAGCCCAGCTCAGCATCTCCCCCAAGGGCTATCAGCCGCTGCTGGACGTTGCCTTCGCCCACGACATCCGGCTGATCGCCAGCGCGCTCGGGCCGCCACCGCCGGATCTGGTCGAACGCGCCCACGCCCACGACGTGCTGGTGGCCGCCCTGGCCGGCACCAAAGAGCACGCGCTGCGCCACGTTGCCGCGGGGGTCGACGTGATCGTCGCGCAGGGCACCGAGGCCGGCGGGCACACCGGCGAGGTGACCACGATGGTGCTGGTCCCCGAGATCGTCGACGCCGTCTCCCCGACGCCCGTCCTGGCCGCCGGCGGGATCGCCCGCGGACGCCAGATCGCCGCGGCTTTGGCCCTGGGCGCCGAGGGCGTGTGGTGCGGTTCGGTGTGGCTGACCACCGAGGAAGCCGAGACACCCGTGGTGGTCAGGGACAAATTCCTGGCCGCCACCTCCTCGGACACGGTGCGGTCGCGGTCGCTGACCGGCAAGCCCGCCCGCATGCTGCGCAGCGCCTGGACCGACGAATGGGACCGGCCCGACGCCCCCGACCCGCTGGGCATGCCGCTGCAGAGCGCGCTGATCGCCGATCCGCAGCTGCGAATCCAGCAGGCCGCCACCCGCCCGGGCGCCAAGGCCCGCGAGCTGGCGACCTATTTCGTCGGCCAGGTGGTCGGCTCGCTGGACAAGGTACGCCCGGCCCGCACGGTGGTTCTCGAGATGGTCGAGGAGTTCATCGACGCCGTCGGGCGTCTCGAGCGGCTGGCGCAGCGGTGACCGCCGCCCCCGCCCCCGGCGACCAGCGCCGCCGGCGTCGCGCGATCAGCGACGAGGACAAGTCGGAGCGCCGCGGGCAGATTATCGCTGCGGCCAAAGAAGTCTTCGCCCACAAGGGTTTTCACGCCACAACCATCGCCGACATCGCCAAGCGGGCCGGGCTGGCCTACGGCTCGGTCTACTGGTACTTCGACTCCAAAGACGAGCTGTTCCACGCGTTGATGGCCGTCGAGGAGGCGGCCCTGCGGGCACACCTGGCGGCGGCGGTCGCTGCGCCACCCGACGGCGCCAACGGGGTGGCGGTGTTCCGCACCGCGGTGCAGGCCACCTTCGAGTTCTTCGAAGCCGACAAGGCGACCGTCAAGCTGCTCTTCCGCGACGCCTATACCCTCGGCGACCGGTTCGAAAAACACCTCGGCGGCATCTACGAGCGGTTCATCGACGACATCGAAGCCTTTGTCGTCGCCGCCCAGGAGCGCGGCGAGATGGTGGCCGCCCCACCCCGGATGGTGGCCTACACCCTGGCGGCGCTCATCGGGCAGCTGGCGCACCGGCGGCTGTCCACCGACGACGGCGTCACGGCGAGCCAAGTCGCGGATTTCGTCGTGTCGCTGGTGCTGGACGGGTTGCGCCCACGGCGGGACTGAGCATGCGTTTCGTGGTGATCGGGGCCGGGATGGCGGGTGTGCTCGCCGCCATCAAGCTGCGCGAGGCCGGTTTTACCGACGTCACCGTCTACGAGAAGGCCGATCGGCTCGGCGGCACCTGGCGGGAGAACACCTACCCGGGCATCTGCTGCGATGTGCCCGCGCACCTGTACACCTACAGCTTTGCCCCCAACCCGGAGTGGAGCCACGTGTTCGCGCCCGGTCCGGAGATCCTGGCCTATCTGGACAGCGTCGCGCACCGCTACCGCGTCGACGGACTGATCCGCTACGGCCGCGAAGTGCGGCGCCTCGAGCATGACGGCACCAGGTGGCGCGTGCAGACGTCCACCGGCGAACACGATGAGGCCGACGTGGTGATCGCCGCCACCGGGGTGCTGCACCACCCGCGCTATCCCGACATCGACGGGCTCGACGAGTTCGCCGGCCGGGTGTTTCACAGCGCCCGCTGGGATCACGGCGTGCCGCTGAGCGGGGCGCGGCTCGGGGTGATCGGCACCGGTTCATCGGCGGTGCAGATCACCGGCGCCGTCACCGACATCGTGGGGGAATTCCACCTCTTCCAGCGCACCCCCAATGGGTCGTGCGGCTGCAGAACCCGCCCATCGACGACGCCGAGCGGGCCCGTTACCGGGCGAATCCGGCGATCCTGGCCCAACTGCGCGCGCAGCTGAACACCAGTTTCATCCAGAGCTTCGCCGACGCCGTCGTCGACGCCGAATCCCCCGCGCTGAAGCTGCTGCAACAGGCGGCCCTGGCGAATCTGGAGGAGAACGTCACCGATCCCGGGCTGCGGGCGAAGCTGCGGCCGGACTACCGGGCGGGTTGCAAGCGGTTGATCATCTCGCCGAACTTCTACGACGCCATCCAGCGGCCCAATGCCCACCTGATCACCGAGCCCATCGAGCGGGTGGAGGCCCAGGGGGTGCGCACCGCCGACGGGCGGCTGCACCGCCTCGATGTGCTGGTGCTGGCCACCGGGTTTCGGGTGGACCGCTTTTTGCGCCCGATGGCGGTGGTGGGCCGCGGCGGAGTGCGCCTCGACGAGGTCTGGGGTCGGCGGCCGGTCGCCTACCTGTCGGTGTCGGTGCCGGATTTCCCGAACCTGTTCATGCTCAACGGTCCCAACGGGCCGGTCGGCAACTTTTCGCTGATCGACGTCGCCGAGGCCCAGATCTGCTACCTGATGCAGCTCCTCGAGCTGTTGAACCGCGGTAAGTGCCGCCAGATCAGCGCCGGCCACCGGGCCACCGCCCGGTTCGAGGCCGAGCGGGTGCAGGCGGCCCGCCGGACCGTGTGGGTGACCGGCTGCCGCAGCTGGTACCTCGACGACCGCGGGGTGCCGGTCGCCTGGCCGTGGAGTTTCAGCCGCTTCCAGCGGGTCATGACGCGACCGAACCTGGCCGATTACGAACTCGTCTAGGGCCCGCTCGGCGGTCGTGCCGCCGTGACGTGTCAGGGATCCGCTAACAATCCGGACACGGGGGAAGCTATGGGTTTGACGTCGTGGCGTTGGTATTGCACTATCGGGTAGGTAAGCACCTCGTTAGGCGAGGCGGCCACACGGATACAGGCCACTGACCCCGAACGTCGAGAGACGCCCAGGGTCAGGACAGCTCCTCCCGGCTTAAGGGTTGAGCCCAAGTGGCTTCCGGTGTCTCCGGATACGGCGTGTGGTGTCGAAGCCCTGACGAGTGGGGTGCGGTCTTCCGGCGGTCGCCGGGTTCTGCGCTCCCGCTTGCGTGTGAAGGATGCGGGTATCCCGCATGTGTGCTGGCCGCGAGGAGGTGAGGGACGCATGAGTTCCAGTTCTAGTCCGGGTCGATATCCGGGCTTAGTTTCGTCCCGATCCGGCTTGCGGCACGGCGTTTCCCCTGGCCGTTGAGCTAAAAAGCGCGAGTTGCCTCACCGGCCGAGCGATCCGCTCGGATGCCGGGAACCGGGAGAGGGACGGAACAGTCAGTCCAGAAGTGTCCGATTGATTTTCCGTCGAGGAGGCAACCATGACTGCTGTTCTGTGGGATGACGTAGCCACGAGAGTGCCCGCTGCGCCCAAGCTGCGGGCGGTGCCGGTCGCAGCGCCGGCGACAACGGCCGCCAAGAAGACCGCCGAAAAGGCCACGCCGGCGAAGGCCACGCCGACGAAGAAGGAGCTAGCCAAGCGCCTGGATGACCGGCCGTTCGGCGTCGGAGGTGACCCGCTGGTGGAGGGGGCCGCGTGGTTGTTGCGTGCTCCGATGCACCAGCTGTACGCGGCGCTGTGGCGGGTGGGGCTGTTAGAGGTCCTGGCGTGAGAGCACCCGGTGCATCTCCGGTCACCGATCCCATCAGCGATGCGGGTATCACCGATGCGTGGCGCGCACTAGGCCCAAGGGGCTGCCCGACCGCAGCGTAGCGGTGCGGCCGGGCAGCCCCTTGGCATTCCCGCGGGAGAGGGTGAACCCGCGCATGCGGCAAGCGCCGTGTGACTTTTCGCCGTCCGGTCGCGGGGCGAAGCCGGCATGGCTGACACTGCGAAAACGCGACAACTAGTCGCGTCGTCCGCAGTAGCGTTGAGACACCGGCTTGCCCGAACCCGATGCGCCCGGGACCAGGGCGGGCGGCGGCCGCGAAGGAGGGTGTCATGGCGACCGATCTGACGCTCTATCTGGATGACGAGCCCGGTGAGCTGGCCCGGGTGGGTGAGGTGCTCGGGAGAGCGGGCGTCAACATCACCGGTCTGTGCGCTCTGGGCAGCGGGGGAGGACAGGCGGAGCTGCACATCCTGGTGCAGGACCCCACCGCGGCGTTCGAAGCGCTGACCAGCGCCGGCATCAAGATCGAAGGAGAGCAGGGGGTCATCGTTCTCGAGGTGGCGGATCGCCCCGGCGCGCTGGCCGAGGCTGTCCACAAGCTCGGCGCCGCAAAGGTCAACCTGGACACCGTCTACCTGGCGACCAACACCCCCCTGGTGCTGGGGGCCGACAACCTGGCCGACGCCAAGGCCGCGCTGGGCTGAGCGCCCGGCGGGGTCCGCCCGGAGCCCGGCGGGCGCAGCCCGTAGAATCTCGAGGTAACGGCGTTGATCCGGCCATCACCGGGGAGCCTTCGGAAGAACGGCCGGCTTCGGCGATGCAACGCGATGGAAGCGGCCCAGTAGAACCGAACGGGTCGGCCCGTCACAGCCTTAATCGAGCGGCCACGCCACGTCGGCGTGTGCAAGCGGGGTGGTACCGCGGCGCTCGCGCACCGGCGCGGCGTCGTCCCCGGCCTACCGGCATGGCGGTGCCAAAATCGGCACCGTGGCACAGGAGACGACGCGTTGACCGAGCACACCTATCCACGGCCGGCCGGTGGCGCCCCCGACTTTCCGGCGTTGGAACTCGAGGTTCTCGACTACTGGGCGGCCGACGACACCTTCCGCGCCAGTATCGCCCGTCGCGCCGGTGCCCCGGAGTACGTGTTTTATGACGGGCCGCCCTTCGCCAACGGCTTGCCGCACTACGGGCATCTGCTCACCGGCTATGTCAAAGACATTGTGCCGCGGTATCGCACCATGCGCGGCTATAAGGTGGAGCGCCGCTTCGGCTGGGACACCCACGGGCTGCCCGCCGAGCTCGAGGTCGAGCAGCAGCTCGGCATCACCGACAAATCCCAGATCGACGCCATGGGCATCGCGGCGTTCAACGACACCTGCCGCGCGTCGGTGCTGCGCTACACCGACGAATGGCGGGCCTATGTGACCCGCCAGGCCCGCTGGGTCGATTTCGACAACGACTACAAGACCCTCGATCTGCCCTACATGGAGTCGGTCATCTGGGCGTTCAAGCAACTGTGGGACAAGGGCCTGGCCTATGAGGGTTACCGGGTGCTGCCGTATTGCTGGCGCGACGAAACCCCGCTGTCCAACCACGAGTTGCGCATGGACGACGACATCTACCAAAGTCGCCAGGACCCGGCGATCACCGTCGGATTCCGTGTCCCTGAAGGCGAATTGGCGGGCGCCTACCTGCTGGTGTGGACGACGACACCCTGGACGTTGCCGGCCAACCAGGCGGTCGCGGTCAACCCCGATGTGACCTATGTGCAGGTGCGGGCCGGCGATCGCCGGTTCGTGCTGGCCCAGGCCCGGCTGGGCGCCTACGCCCGCGAGCTCGGTGAGCACCCCGAGGTGCTGGGCACCTGCCGCGGCGCCGACCTGCTGGGCCTGCGATACCTACCACCATTTCGGTATTTTATGAACTCGCCCAATGCTTTTCGCGTGCTGGCCGGTGATTTTGTGACCACCGAGGACGGTACCGGCATCGTGCACCTGGCTCCGGCCTACGGCGAGGACGACATGCTGGCCGCCGACAAGGCCGGCATCGTGGCGGTGACCCCGGTGGATTCCAAGGGCCGTTTCGACGCCACCGTGCCGGACTATCAGGGCCGGCACGTCTTCGACGCCAACGCGCGGATCATTCGTGATCTGAAGAACGGCAGCGGACCCGCCGCGGCCAACGGGGCGCTGCTGCTGCGCCACGAAACCTACGAGCACCCCTACCCGCACTGCTGGCGGTGCCGTAACCCGCTGATCTACCGTGCGGTGTCGTCGTGGTTTGTCAAGGTCAGCGAATTCCGGGACCGCATGGTCGAACTCAACCGGCAGATCACCTGGTACCCCGAGCATGTCAAAGACGGCCAGTTCGGCAAGTGGCTGCAGGGGGCGCGCGACTGGTCGATCTCGCGAAACCGCTACTGGGGCACTCCGATTCCGGTGTGGAAGTCCGACGATCCGGCCTACCCGCGGATCGACGTCTACGGCAGCCTCGACGAGCTGGAGCGCGACTTCGGGGTGCGCCCGGACAACCTGCACCGGCCCTACATCGACGAGCTGACCCGCCCCAATCCCGATGACCCGACGGGACGTTCGACGATGCGGCGCATTCCCGACGTGCTCGACGTCTGGTTCGATTCGGGCTCCATGCCCTACGCGCAGGTGCACTACCCGTTCGAGAACGCCGAGTGGTTCCAGACGCACTACCCGGGAGACTTCATCGTCGAATACATCGGGCAGACCCGTGGCTGGTTTTACACCCTGCACGTGCTGGCCACCGCGCTATTCGACCGGCCCGCGTTTAAAACCTGTGTGGCGCACGGGATTGTTCTGGGCTATGACGGCCAGAAGATGAGCAAGTCGCGGCGCAACTATCCCGACGTGACCGAGGTGTTCGAGCGCGACGGTTCCGATGCCATGCGCTGGTTTTTGATGGCCTCGCCGATCCTGCGCGGCGGCAATCTGATTGTCACCGAAGCGGGCATCCGCGAAGCGGTGCGCCAGGTGCTGTTGCCGCTGTGGAACGCCTACAGCTTCCTGGCGCTCTACGCACCGAAAGCCGGTTCCTGGCGCACCGATTCGCCGCACGTTTTGGATCGCTACATCCTGGCCAAGCTCGCCGCGCTGCGGGATCAGCTCACCGCGGCGCTGGATGCCTGCGACATCTCCGGGGCCTGCGAGCAGCTGCGGCGCTTCACCGAGGCGCTGACGAACTGGTATGTGCGCCGCTCACGCCAACGGTTCTGGGACGAGGACCCCGACGCCGTGGACACCCTGCACACCGTGCTGGAGGTCACCGGCCGGCTGGCCGCCCCGCTGCTTCCGCTGACCACCGAGGTCATCTGGCGCGGGATCACCGGTGAGCGTTCGGTGCACCTGACCGACTGGCCGGCTGCCGGTGACCTGCCCGCCGACCCGGCGCTGGTGGCCGCCATGGACCAGGTGCGCGAGGTGTGCTCGGCGGCGTCGTCGCTGCGCAAGGCGCACCGGCTGCGGGTGCGGTTACCGTTACCGAAACTCACTGTGGCGGTGGAGGATCCGCATCGGCTGGAGCCGTTCACCGACCTTATCGCCGATGAGCTCAACGTCAAGAAGGTCGAACTCAGCGACGACATCGCTCGCTACGGGCGCTTCGAGCTCAGTGTCAACGCCCGGGTCGCCGGGCCGCGGCTGGGAAAGGACGTGCAGGCCGCCATCAGGGCCGTCAAGGCGGGCGAGGGCGTCGTCAACCCGGACGGCACGCTGACCGCGGGCCCCGCGGTGCTGCAACCCGGCGAGTACAGCTCGAAGCTGGTGGCCGCCGACCCGGAATACACCGCCGCGCTGCCCGACGGCGCGGGCCTGGTGGTGCTGGACGCCACGGTGACCCCCGAGCTGGAGGCCGAGGGCTGGGCCAAAGACCGCATCCGCGAACTGCAGGAACTGCGCAAGGCGATCGGCCTGGACGTTTCCGACCGGATCAGGGTGCGGATGTCGGTGCCGGCGCAGCGCCAGGGGTGGGCGCAGGCGCACCGCGAGATGATCGCCCGGGAAATCCTCGCCACCCACTTCGAGTTCGCTGAGCCGGCAGCGGACGCCGTCGCGATCGGTGACGGCGTGCGGGTCGCCATCGCCAAGGCTGAGCCGGCCGCCCGGCCGGGCCGCTGAGCTGCGGACCCGGCCGACCCGGCCGGGCCGCCCGGCCGCCCGGCCCGGCCGCCGGGCCGCCCGGCCGCCCGCGAAAGTGCAACTGGCGACGCATATCGCGAGTAGACCCGTCGGCAGGTGCACTTTCGCGGCATGTCGGGGTGTCATGGCAGTCTGCACCGCATGGGGAGGCCAACACCGTTCGTCGGAACCGATGCGGTCCGGGCCGGCACGGTGACCGAACGGGAACTGCGACGCTCCTGCACCCGGATTTACCGCAACGTCTACCAGCGGCGCGGTGGGGAGCTCACCGCGCGAGACCGGGCGCTGGCCGCGTGGCTGTGGTCGGGGCGGAAAGCGGTCGTCGCCGGTAACTCCGCGGCGGCGCTGCTCGGCGCGGAGTGGGTGGACCCGCACGCGCCCGCCGAACTCATCAGCGACCGCAAACGTCCGCCGCCGCTGATCATCACCCGCAACGAGACGCTGCTGGCCGGTGAGACCACGGCGGTCGACGGGATTGCGGTGACCTGCCCCGCCCGGACCGCGTTCGACCTGGGTCGGCGGCCCGGGCTGGCGGCAGCGGTGATCCGGCTGGACGCCTTGGGGCGGGCCACCGGGGTGACGGCCGACGACATTGGGCCGCTGATCGAGACGCATCGCGGTGCCCGCGGCCTGAAACAGCTGCGACGGGTGCTTTCCCTGGTGGACGCCGGCGCCGAGTCGCCCCAGGAGACCCGGACCCGGCTGGTGCTCATCGGCGGGGGCCTGCCGCGGCCCCAGACCCAGATCGTGGTGCGCGACGAGTGGAATTGGGTGCTGGCCCGCATCGACATGGGCTGGGAGGACTGGCGTGTCGGCGTCGAATACGACGGTCCGCAACATTGGACCGATCCGCGGGTCCGCGCCAACGACATCGAGCGCACCGCCGCGCTGCAGCGCCGGGGCTGGCGGCTGGTGCGGGTGAGCTCCGAGCTGCTGCGCTGCCGGCCGCACGTCATCGTGGCCCGGGCTCGGGAGGCGTTGCGTGCGGCGGGCTGCCCGCTTGTGTGACCGCGAAAGTGCAACCACCAACCTATTGCCCGAGTAGACCCGTCGACAGGAGCACTTTCGCGGCCAAAGGCAGCCAAGGAGGGCCAAGGGCGGCCGGGGACGGCCGAGGACCGGCAGGCGGGATGATTGAGGGTGTGACCGCCCGCTGGGTCGTGCACCTGGACATGGACGCGTTCTTCGCCTCCGTCGAGCAGCTGACCCGCCCCACGCTGCGAGGCCGCCCGGTGCTGGTCGGTGGTCTGGGCGGCCGGGGTGTGGTTGCCGGCGCGAGTTATGAAGCCCGGGTGTTCGGCGCCCGTTCGGCGATGCCGATGCAGCAGGCGCGCCGGCTGGTGGGCATCCAGGCGGTGGTGTTGCCGCCACGCGGCATGGTGTACCGGGTGGCCAGCCGCCGGGTTTTCGACACCGTGCGCGGCGTGGTGCCGGTCGTCGAGCAGCTGTCGCACGACGAGGCGTTCGCCGAGCCGCCCGGGCTTTGCGGCGCGCCGGCTCGGGACGTCGAACGATTCTGCGAGGACCTGCGGCGACGGGTGCGCCAGGAGACCGGCCTGGTCGCCTCGGTGGGCGCGGGTTCGGGGAAACAAATCGCCAAGATCGCCTCGGGGTTGGCCAAGCCCGATGGCGTTCGGGTGATCCGGCGCCGCGAGGAGCAGGCGCTGCTCGCCGGTTTGCCGGTGCGGCGGCTGTGGGGCATCGGCCCGGTCGCCGAGGAAAGGCTGCACCGGCTGGGCATCGAGACCATCGGGCAGCTGGCCGCGCTGAGCGAGGCGGAGGCGGCCAACATCCTGGGGGCCACCGCCGGCCCCGCACTGCACCGGCTGGCCCGCGGTGTCGACGACCGCCCGGTCGCCGAGCGCGCCGAGGCCAAGCAGATCAGCGCCGAGTCCACGTTCGCGGTCGATGTGACCACCCTCGAACAGCTACAGGAGGCGGTCGCCCCGATCGCCGAGCACGCGCATCGACGGCTGGTCCGCGACGGGCGGGGCGCACGCACCGTCACGGTGAAGCTGAGGAAATCCGATATGGGCACGCTCACCCGCTCGGCGACCCTGCCGCACGCCACCACCGACGCCGCCGCGCTGGTATCGGTGGCCCGCCGGCTGTTGCTGGACCCGCGCCAAATCGGGCCGGTGCGTCTTCTCGGTGTGGGCTTTTCGGGTTTGACCGAGGTACGCCAGGAGCCGCTGTTCGTCGATCTCGAACCGACGGCGGCGACATGGGAATCCCACCAGGCGGATGCGGCGCCGCCGGAGCCTGCGGGGTGGCGGGTGGGAGACGACGTGGCCCACCCCGACCTGGGGCACGGCTGGGTGCAGGGTGCGGGGCACGGGGTGGTCACGGTGCGGTTCGAAACCCGCGTCACCGGCCCGGGCCCGATGCGGACGTTGCCCGCCGACACCGGCGATCTCACCCGCGCCGACCCGCTGGACAGCCTGGCCTGGCCGGACTATGTCGCCGGGCTGCGGGCCGAGGCCGGGCTGCGGGCCGAGGCCGGGCTGCGGGCCGAGGACGGGCTGCGGACCGAGGACGGGCTGCGGGCCGAGGACGGGCTGCGGGCCGAGGACGGCTCAGCCCCACCGGTCGATGACCTCGCCGGCCGGTAGGCCCGTCGCCAGCGCGGCCATCAGCAGCACCCGGGCCTGCGGTGGCGGGAGCCGCGGCACCATCAGCGCGCCCGCGGCCACCAGCTCGCGGCCCGGACCGTAGCCCGCTCCGACCCGCCCGCCCGCGACCCGGGTGGACACCGCAACCACCACCCCGGCGCGGCACTGCCGGCGCACCCCGTCGATCACCGCGGCCGGCGCGTTGCCCGAGCCCAGCGCCGCCAGCACCACCCCCCGCGCGCCGGCCGCCACGCAGGCGTCCAGCGCCACCGCATCACTGCCCGCATAGACGGCCACGATGTCCACCCGGGGCGCGGCGGCGGCGGTCAGCTCACCCAGATAGGGCCGGGTTTTGGGACGCGTCAGCGTCACGCCGCCGTCGACGGTGCCGACCAGGTCGCCGGCGAAGCCGCTGCGACCCGCCGTTTTCCGCAGGCCCAGCGGCTGCCATAGCCGCCCGCCCAGGCAGACCAGCACCCCCAGGCCGCGGGCCGACGGGCTGGCGGCCACCGCCAGCGCGTCGCGCAGATTACCGGGACCGTCGGTGTCGGGTGCGTCGGCGCCGCGCAGCGCACCGGTCAGCACCACCGGCGCGGCGCCGGCGTAGGTGAGTTCCAGCCACAGCGCGGTCTCCTCGAGGGTGTCGGTGCCGTGCGTGATGACCACACCCGCCGCGCCGTCGCCGGTCGCGGTCCGCACCGCCGCCCGCACACGGTCCCAGTCGGCGGGTGTCAACTGGGAGCTGTCCACCGCCATCAGGTCCACCACGTCGACGTCAAGACCCCGGGTCAGCTCCGCTGCGCCGCGAGTGGGCCGCAGCACCCCGTCGGCGCCGGCGCTGCTGGCGATCGTGCCGCCGGTGCTGATCACGGTGAGCCGGCTCATGCCGGCATCATGCCTGACGTCCCTAACGGATGCGGGTACGGGATGATGGAGGAGTGAGCGATCACGGATCGACGGAGCCGATGACGGCGGCCGGGGAGGCCGCGGGGTCCGACGCCCCCGCGCCGCCGCGGCGGCTGCGCCTGCTGCTCTCGGTGGCGGCGGTGGTGCTGCTCCTCGACATCGTCACCAAGGTGCTGGCGGTCAAGCTGCTCACACCGGGGCGGCCGGTGTCGATCATCGGCGACACCGTGACCTGGACCCTGGTGCGCAATTCCGGGGCCGCGTTTTCCATGGCCACCGGCTACACGTGGCTGTTGACGCTGATCGCGATCGGGGTCGTGGGCGGCATCTTTTGGATGGGTCGGCGGCTGGTGTCGCCGTGGTGGGCGATCGGGCTGGGGATGATCCTCGGCGGCGCGACGGGCAATTTGGTCGACCGGTTCTTCCGCTCGCCGGGGCCGCTGCGCGGACACGTGGTGGACTTCTTGTCGATCGGGTGGTGGCCGGTGTTCAACGTGGCCGACCCGTCGGTGGTGGGCGGGGCCATCCTGCTGGTGGTGTTGTCCATCCTGGGCTTCGACTTCGACACCGTCGGGCGGCGTAGGGGCGGGTGACCGGGGGCGAGGATGCACAGCGACGCGCTGTCGAGGAGCCGGCGTTGACGACCGAGCGCTCACTGCCCGTCCCGGAGGGCCTGGCGGGCATGCGGGTCGACGCCGGGCTGGCGCGGCTGCTCGGCGTGTCGCGCAGCGCCGCGGCGGCGATCGCCGAAGACGGCGGTGTGGCACTCGACGGCGCACCGGCGGGCAAGTCCGATCGGCTGAAGGCGGGGGCCTGGCTGCAGGTGCGACTGCCCGATGCGCCGGCACCGCCGGCGAACACCCCGGTCGAGGTCGAGGGCATGACGATCCTCTACGCCGACGAGGACATCGTCGCCGTCGACAAACCCCCTGGGGTGGCGGCGCATGCGTCCGTCGGCTGGAGCGGGCCCACGGTGCTGGGCGGATTGGCGGCCGCCGGCTACCGGATCACCGCCTCGGGGGTGCCCGAGCGCCAGGGCATCGTGCATCGCCTGGACGTCGGCACCTCGGGGGTGATGGTGGTGGCGCTCTCCGACCGGGCCTACACCGCTCTCAAGCGCGCGTTCAAACACCGCACCGTCGACAAGCGCTACCACGCGCTGGTGCAGGGCCACCCCGACCCGTCCAGCGGCACGATCGACGCGCCGATCGGCCGGCACCACAGCCACGACTGGAAATTCGCGGTCACCAAAAACGGCCGACACAGCCTCACCCACTACGACACCCTGGAAGCCTTCGTCGCCGCCACCCTGCTCGAGGTGCACCTGGAGACCGGGCGCACCCACCAGATCCGGGTGCATTTCGCCGCGCTGCACCACCCCTGCTGCGGGGACCTCACCTACGGCGCCGACCCGACGCTGGCGGAAAAGCTTGGACTGCAACGTCAATGGCTGCATGCGCGGTCGCTGTCGTTCACCCATCCGGGTGATGGGCGGCAGATGCGGATCGTCAGCCCGTATCCGGCCGACCTGCAGCACGCCCTGGAGGTGCTGCGCGCCGAGAGCTGACCCCGTCAGCGGTCCGGTTTGCGGGCGTCGACGAGGACCCGGGTGGCATGGGCGACAAACGGCCCGCCGGAGGCGATGCGCTCATGCAGCTCCCGCAGCCGGTCGCGGTAGCGGTCCACGGTGAAGTCCGGAACGGTCCAGATCACCTTGCGCAGAAAGTAGACGACGGCGCCGACGTCGAAGAACTCGACGCGCAGCCGCTCCATCTGGAGATCCACGAGCTGCAGGCCCGCGGCGCGCGCCCCGGCCCGTTGGGCGTCCGGATGAAATTCGGCGCCCCGCGCTGGCCGCGGGCCGGTGAAGTAGTCGGCCAGCTCGGACATCGTCGCGGGCCCGATGTGCTGGGCGAAGTAGGCGCCGCCCGGCCGCAGCACCCGGGCGATTTCGGTCCACCACACGGCGGTCGGGTGGCGGCTGATGACCAGGTCGAACGCCTCGTCGGCGAACGGCAGCGGCGGCTCGTCCCGGGTGCGGACGACCACCGCGCCGCGCGGGTGCAACCGCCGGGTGGCCAGCGCGGCGTTGGGTGGGTAGGGCTCGGTGGCCGCCATCGTGGTCGGGAATTTCGCCGCGCCGGCCAGCACTTCGCCGCCGCCGGTCTGGATGTCCAGGGCCGCCGACACGCCCGCCAGCCGTTGGCTCATCAGGCGTTGATAACCCCACGACGGGCGCTGTTCGCTGCCCCGGCCGTCAAGCCAGGAGAAATCCCAGCCCTCCACGGGTGCCGCGGCGGCCTCCGCCACCAGCTCGTCGAACGTTCGGGGCACCCCCGCATTGTGCTGGCATGGCGATCGGGGCACCGCGCCGGGTTGGCGAGCTCGCTTGTCGGCCGCTCGTTATCCAGGCGCGCGATCGGTCAGACTCGAGCCGTCGCGTAATCCGACGCGATGTCGCCAGCCAGCGGCGCGACGATCGCGAGTATTTCATCGACCGTCTCGGGGGAAACGCCGGCCGCCGACAGCGCATCGGTCAAATGGCCCGCCACCAGGTTGAAGTGGTGCATGGTGATCCCGCGGCCCCGATGCGCCTGCTTCATCGACACCCCGGTGTACGGCTCGGGCCCGCCCAGGGCGGCGGCCAGGAATTCGGCTTGGCGCCCTTTCAGGCGGCTCAGGTTCGTCCCGGAGAAAAAACCGGCCAGCTGATTGTCGGCGAGCACCCGCCGGTAGAAATCCTCGACGACGACCTCGATCGCCTCATGGCCGCCGATTCGGTCGTAGATGGGCAATGTGTGGTTCATGTGATCCATGCCGCCAAGGCCATCAACTCGCCGTTGCGCGTCGATTAGGTGACCGTCACGCCGGGATTGCCCGTGGTAAAAAACCGGTTGCCGGCGACTCACCAGGTGTTGGGCGCCGGTGTGCGGACACCCCGGGCGCCGGTAGCCGGCCTGCCCTCGAGGCGTTGGTGATGACGGGGTGTCCGGCGAGGGTGCGGGCGTTGAGACACACTTGGCCGACACGCCGGGCGGCGTCGGCGGCGGGCCCTAGACTGGCCTTCGATGAGCGGCTCTTCTTCGCGGTCCTTCGTGCACCTGCATAACCACACCGAGTACTCGATGCTCGACGGTGCCGCGAAGATCACCCCGATGCTCGCCGAGGCGCAGCGGCTTGGCATGTCCGCCATCGGGATGACCGATCACGGAAACATGTTCGGCGCCAGCGAGTTCTACAACGCCGCCACCGAGGCCGGGATCAAGCCGATCATCGGGATCGAGGCCTACGTCGCTCCCGGTTCGCGTTTCGACACCCGGCGAATCCTCTGGGGCGATCCCGGCCAGAAGGCCGACGACGTGTCCGGGGGCGGCTCCTACACCCACCTGACGATGATCGCCGAGAACGCCACCGGGCTGCGCAACCTGTTCAAGCTGTCCTCGCTGGCGTCGTTCGAGGGCCAGCTGGGCAAGTGGGCGCGGATGGACGCCGAGCTGATCGCCGAACACGCCGCCGGCATCATCGCCACCACCGGCTGCCCGTCGGGTGAGGTGCAGACCCGGCTGCGGCTCGGCCAATACCGCGAGGCGCTGGAGGCGGCGGCCACCTGGCGGGAGATCTTCGGTGCCGACAACTACTTTCTCGAGCTGATGGATCACGGGCTGGCCATCGAACGGCGGGTGCGCGACGGGCTGCTGCAGATCGGCCGCGCCCTGGACATCCCCCCGCTGGCCACCAACGACTGCCACTACGTCACCCGCGACGCCGCCCACAACCACGAGGCGCTGCTGTGTGTGCAAACCGGCAGGACCCTCTCGGACCCCAACCGGTTCCGGTTCGAAGGCGACGGCTACTACCTCAAATCGGCCGCCGAGATGCGCGCGATCTGGGACGACGAGGTGCCCGGCGCCTGCGACGCCACGCTGGCCATCGCCGAGCGGGTGGGCTGCTACGCCGACGTGTGGGCCCGACGCGACCGGATGCCGGTGTTCCCGGTGCCCGAGGGCCACGACCAGGCGTCGTGGCTGCGCCACGAGGTGGACGCGGGCCTGCGCCGGCGATTCCCGGGCGGACTGCCCGACGGGTATGCCCAGCGGGCCGCCTACGAGATCGAGGTCATCTGCGCCAAGGGATTTCCCTCCTACTTTCTGATCGTCGCGGACCTGGTCAACTACGCGCGGTCGGTGGGCATCCGGGTCGGGCCGGGCCGGGGCTCGGCCGCCGGCTCGCTGGTCGCCTACGCCCTGGGCATCACCGACATCGACCCGATTCCGCACGGCCTGCTCTTCGAGCGGTTCCTGAACCCGGAACGCACGTCGATGCCCGACATCGACATCGACTTCGACGACCGCCGCCGCGGCGAGATGGTGCGCTACGCCGCCGATAAGTGGGGCCATGACCGGGTCGCCCAGGTGATCACGTTCGGCACCATCAAAACCAAAGCGGCGCTAAAGGACGCGGCGCGAATCCACTACGGGCAGCCCGGTTTCGCGATCGCCGATCGAATCACCAAGGCGCTGCCGCCGGCGATCATGGCGAAGGACATCCCGCTGGCGGGTATCACCGACCCCAGCCACGAGCGCTACAAGGAAGCCGCCGAGGTCCGCGCCCTCATCGACACCGACCCCGACGTGCGCACCATCTACCAGACCGCCCGTGGCCTGGAGGGGCTGATCCGCAACGCCGGGGTGCACGCGTGCGCGGTGATCATGAGCAGTGAGCCGCTGACCGAGGTCATCCCGCTGTGGAAACGGCCGCAGGACGGCGCGATCATCACCGGCTGGGATTACCCGGCGTGCGAGGCCATCGGCCTGCTCAAGATGGACTTCCTCGGGCTGCGCAATCTGACGATCATCGGTGACGCGATCGAAAACATCAAGGCCAACAGGGGAATTGACGTCGACCTGGAGTCGCTTCCCCTCGACGACCCGGCCACCTACGAGTTGCTGGGCCGCGGCGACACCCTGGGGGTGTTCCAGCTCGACGGCGGTCCGATGCGGGATCTGCTGCGCCGCATGCGGCCCACCGGCTTTGAGGACGTCGTCGCGGTGATCGCGCTGTATCGGCCCGGGCCCATGGGCCAAAACGCGCACATCGACTACGCCGACCGCAAAAACGGCCGTCAGGCCATCACGCCGATTCACCCCGAGCTGGCCGAGCCGCTTTCCGACATCCTCGCCGAGACCTACGGTCTGATCGTCTACCAAGAGCAGATCATGCGCATCGCGCAGAAGGTGGCCGGATATTCGCTGGCCCAGGCCGACATTCTGCGCAAGGCCATGGGAAAGAAGAAGGCGGACGTGCTGGCCGCCGAATACGAGAACTTCGCGGCGGGGATGCGCGCCAACGGCTTTTCGGCCGGCGCGATCAAGGCGCTCTGGGACACCATCCTGCCGTTCGCCGACTACGCGTTCAACAAGTCGCACGCCGCCGGCTATGCCATGGTGTCGTATTGGACCGCCTATCTGAAGGCCAACTATCCCGCGGAATACATGGCGGGGCTATTGACCTCGGTCGGCGACGACAAGGACAAGGCCGCGGTGTACCTGGCGGACTGCCGCAAGCTCGGCATCACCGTGCTGCCACCCGACGTCAACGAGTCCGGACTGAACTTCGCCTCCGTGGGCACCGACATCCGCTACGGCCTGGGTGCGGTGCGCAACGTGGGCGCCAATGTCGTTGCCTCGCTGATCAAGACCCGCACCGAGAAGGGCAAGTTCACCGACTTCTCCGACTATCTGAACAAGGTGGACATCGCCGCGTGCAACAAGAAGGTCACCGAGTCGCTGATCAAGGCGGGCGCGTTCGACACGCTGGGGCATCCGCGCAAGGGGCTGTTTTTGGTGCACAGCGACGCGGTGGACTCGGTGCTGGGCACCAAGAAAGCCGAGGCGATGGGCCAGTTCGACCTGTTCGGTGGCTCGGATACCGCCGTGGACGCGGTGTTTTCCATCAAGGTTCCCGACGAGGAGTGGGACGACAAGCACAAGCTGGCGCTGGAGCGCGAGATGCTGGGCCTGTACGTGTCCGGGCATCCGCTCAACGGCGTCGCGCACTTGCTGGCCGCCCAGGTCGACACCGCGATCCCGGCGATCCTCGACGGTGAGGTCCCCAACGATGCGCCGGTCAAGGTGGGCGGCATCCTGGCGTCGGTGAGCCGGCGTGTGAACAAGAACGGAATGTCCTGGGCATCAGCGCAATTGGAAGACCTCACCGGGGGCATCGAGGTGATGTTCTTCCCGCAGACCTACTCCACCTACGGCGCGGACATCGTCGACGACGCCGTCGTGCTGATCAACGCCCGGGTGGCGGTCCGCGACGATCGGACCGTGTTGATCGCCAATGATCTTGTGGTGCCTGACTTTTCCAACCTCAAGGCGGACCGCCCGGTTGCCGTCAGCCTGCCGACCCGGCAGTGCACCGCCGACAAGGTCAGCGCGCTCAAACAGGTGCTGGCCCGCCACCCGGGTACCTCGCGGGTGCATCTGCGGCTGGTCAGTGAGGACCGGGTCACCACGCTGGAGCTGGATCCCGCCCTGCGGGTGACGCCGTCGCCGGCGCTGATGGGCGACCTCAAGGAGCTGCTGGGCCCGGGCTGCCTGGGGGGGTAGCGTTAGCCGCCGGGCGCCGGTAGATCACGCCCTCCTTCATGACGAAGTCGACCCGGCCGGTGGCCTCGATGTCGGTGAACGGGTCCCCGGGCATGGCGATCAGATCGGCGATCTTGCCCTCGGCGACCACGCCGCGATCGTCGAGACCCAGCAAGTCGGCCGCCGTGCTGGTGGCGGCTTGCAGGGCCCGCAGCGGGGTGATGCCGGCGGACACCATCATCGGGAACTCCCGCCAATTCTCGTGGTGCGGGAACATGCCGGCGTCGGTGCCGAACGCGATCCGGACGTCGCTCCCGGCGAGCCGTTCGGCGGCGGCCAGCAACGCGGCCCGGTATTTGCGGGCTTTGCGGCGGGCATACTCGGGCGCCGCCGCCCAGCGGGGGTCGTCGTCGCCGCGGTGCGCCCCGGAGAGGATCGCATACTGCGTGGGAACCAAAAACACCCCGGCGTCCCGGATCATCCGCAGCGTCTCCGCCGAGGCGAGGTTGCCGTGTTCGATGCTGCGCACCCCGGCGCGCACCGCGCGCCGGATGCCGTCGTCGCCGTAGCTGTGCGCGGCGACCGGGACACCGAGGTCGGCGGCCGTCGCCACCAGCACGCCCATCTCGTCGTCGCTGTAGGTGGCCTGCCCGGGATCATCCGACGGGGAGGCGAACCCCCCGGTGGCGGCGAACTTGATCCAGTCCGCCCCGGCCCGGATCTCCTGGCGGACCCGGGTGCGGATCTCGTCACAGCCATCGGCGGCGGCGAGCTCCAGGGCCCGCGACGGCCCCTGGTACTGCCCGGCAAGCATCGCGCTGAAATCGCCGTGGCCGCCGCGCGCGGACAGCAGATGCGGCGCCACCAGCAGCCGCGGGCCGTCCACGATGCCGGCCGCCACCGCCTCGCGCAGGTCGATCGTCGGGTAGTCGACGTCCGCGCACCCCAGGTCGCGCACCGTGGTGAACCCGTTGCTCAGCAAGGCCCGCAGCACCGGCAGCGCCTTCAACGCCTTCGCGACGCTGGAGTCAGCGGCCAGGGCCGGGCCGAGCGGCGGGGCCAGGGTGAGGTGAACGTGACAGTCGATGAATCCCGGTGTCAGGGTGTGCCCGGACAGGTCGATCCGCTGCGCGTCGGCGGGTGCCTCGACCGCCTCGCCCACCCGCTGGATGCGCGCATCGTCGACGAGCACCTGCCGTGGCACGGGCCCGCCGGAAAGCCCGTCCCAGACGTTCGCACCGGTGATCAGGGTCGGCGGCATTCTTGCCACTGTAGCCCCGCCCGGGGCACCGCCGAGGGCACCGCCGAAGCGGCGCCCCCGGGTGGCCGTACCCCACGGACCGGCCCTTACAGTGGGGGCATGCCGCTAACAGGTGAATACGCACCCAGCCCGCTGGACTGGTCTCGCGAGCAGGCCGAGAAGTACATGGCCTCCGGCGGAACCGAGGGCACCGAGATGCAGGGAAAGCCGGTCGTCCTGCTGACCACCGTGGGAGCCAAGACGGGCAAACTCCGGAAAACCCCGCTGATGCGGGTCGAGCACGATGGGCAGTACGCCATCGTCGCCTCGCTGGCCGGCGCGCCGAAGCACCCGCAGTGGTATCACAACGTCAAAAAGAACCCGCGGGTCGAGCTGCAGGACGGCCCGGTCAGCGGGGACTATGAGGCCCGCGAGGTGTTCGGCGAGGAGAAGGCCATCTGGTGGCAACGCGCGGTGCAGGTCTGGCCCGACTACGCCACGTATCAGGCCAACACCGAGCGGGAGATCCCGGTGTTCGTGCTCACCCCGGTGCACTGAAACCCCCACCGGGTGGCACGATTATCCGGTGTCCGCTGAGCTGAGCCAGAGCCCGTCCGTGCCGGGCGCCTTGTGTGCCGCGGACATCGAGGCGGCGGCGAAGCGGATCGCCCCGGTGGTCAGCCCCACGCCGCTGCAGCACTGCGAGCGGTTGTCGGCGGCCACCGGCGCCACGGTCTATCTCAAACGCGAAGACCTGCAAATCGTGCGCTCCTACAAGCTGCGCGGCGCCTACAACCTGCTGGTGCAGCTGTCTGAGCAGGAGACCGCCGCGGGCGTGGTGTGCTCCTCGGCGGGCAATCACGCGCAGGGTTTCGCCTACGCGTGCCGCGCGTTGGGGATTTACGGCCGGGTTTACGTGCCGGCCAAGACCCCCAAGCAGAAAAAAGACCGCATTCGCTACCACGGCGGGGAATTCATCGAGTTGATTGTGGGCGGGTCGACGTATGAGATGGCGGCCGCGGCGGCCCTCGAGGACGTGGCCCGCACCGGCGCCACGCTGGTTCCGCCCTACGACGATCTGCGCACCATCGCCGGTCAGGGCACCATCGCCGTGGAATTGCTCGACCAGCTCGACACCGAACCCGACCTGGTGGTGGTGCCGGTGGGCGGTGGCGGCTGCGTCGCCGGCATCACCACCTACCTGGCCGAGCGGACCGCGAACACCGCGGTGCTGGGCGTGGAGCCGGCCGGGGCGGCCGCGATGATGGCGGCGTTGGCCGCCGGCGGCCCGGTGACCCTGGAGCACGTCGACCAGTTCGTCGACGGGGCCGCGGTCAGCCGGGCGGGCACGCTGACCTATGCCGCACTGGCCGCCGCCGGCGACATGGTGTCGATCACCGCCGTCGATGAGGGCGCGGTCTGCACCGCGATGCTCGACCTCTACCAGAACGAGGGGATCATCGCCGAGCCGGCGGGCGCGCTGTCGGTCGCCGGTCTGCTGGAGGCCGGCGTCGAGCCCGGCGCCACGGTGGTGTGCCTGATCTCCGGCGGCAACAACGACGTCTCCCGCTACGGCGAGGTGCTGGAGCGGTCGCTGGTGCACCTCGGCCTCAAGCACTACTTCCTGGTCGATTTCCCGCAGGAGCCCGGCGCGTTGCGCCGGTTCCTCGACGAGGTGCTCGGGCCCAACGACGACATCACGCTGTTCGAGTACGTCAAGCGCAACAACCGCGAGACCGGTGAGGCCCTGGTCGGCATCGAGTTGGGGTCGGCCGCTGACCTCGACGGGCTGCTGGCCCGGATGCGGGGCACCGGGCTGCACATCGAGATCCTCGAGCCGGGGTCACCGGCCTACCGCTACTTGCTGTAGCCACCGGAAAGGCTTGGCGTTCAGGCGGTCTTACGCAGCACCAGCAGGGAGCGGGCCGGAACGGAGATGCTCTCGCCGGCGGCCACGACCAGAGCGCTGTCGCCGGTGGGGTCGGTGGTGTCCAGCTCCGCCGTCCACACCTGGGCGTAATGATCTTGGGGAATAACGAATTTCACCGCCTGGTCATGGGCGTTGAAGCACAGCAGAAACGAGTCGTCGACCACCCGTTGGCCGCGTGCGTCCGGGGAGGGGATGGCCTCGCCGTTGAGGAACACGGCGATGCTTTTGCCGAACTGGCTGCCCCAGTCTTCGGGTGTCATCTCCCGGCCGGCCGGTGTCAGCCAGGCGATATCGCGCACCTGCTCGCCCTTGCGGATCGGCGCGCCTTCGAAGAACCGGCGGCGGCGAAAAACCGGATGGGCCCTGCGCAGCGCCGTCGCCTTACGGGTAAAGGCCAGCAAATCGGCATTCTTGTCGACCAACGACCAGTCCATCCAGGTCAATTCGGAGTCTTGGCAGTAGGCGTTGTTGTTGCCCGACTGGCTGCGCCCGATCTCGTCGCCGTGCGACAGCATCGGGGTGCCCTGCGACACCATCAAGGTGGCCAGGAAGTTACGCATCTGCCGGCCGCGCAGCGCCAGAATGTCGGGATCGTCGGTGGGGCCCTCGACACCGCAGTTCCAGGAGCGGTTGTAGTTTTCCCCGTCGCGGTTGTCGTCGCCGTTGGCCTCGTTGTGTTTTTCGTTGTAGGACACCAGATCCGCCAGCGTGAAACCGTCGTGGCAGGTGACGAAGTTGATGCTGGCGCTGGGACGCCGGCCGGTCGCCTCGTAGAGGTCCGACGATCCGGTCAGCCGGGACGCGAACTCGCCGAGGGTTGCGGGCTCGCCGCGCCAGTAGTCACGCACCGTGTCGCGGTATTTTCCGTTCCATTCGGTCCACAAGCCCGGGAAGTTGCCGACCTGGTAGCCGCCCTCGCCGACGTCCCACGGCTCGGCGATCAACTTGACCTGACTGATCACCGGATCCTGCTGCACGATATCGAAAAACGCGCTCAATCGGTCGACGTCGTGCAGCTCGCGGGCCAAGGTGGCGGCCAGATCGAAACGGAACCCGTCGACGTGCATCTCGAGCACCCAGTAACGAAGCGAATCCATGATCAGCTGCAGGGTGTGCGGGTTGCGGGCGTTGAGGCTGTTGCCGGTTCCGGTGAAATCCTTGTAATAGCGCGGATCCTCGTCGTCGAGGCGGTAGTAGGCGGCGTTGTCGATGCCGCGGAAATTGATGGTCGGGCCCAGGTGGTTGCCTTCGGCGGTGTGGTTGTAGACCACGTCGAGGATGACCTCGATGCCCTCCTGGTGGAAGGTGCGGACCATGGTCTTGAATTCGCTCACCGAAGAGTGCCGGTTGGCGGCGTACTGGTTGTGCGGGGCGAAGAACCCGAATGTGTTGTATCCCCAGTAGTTTCGCAGACCCTTTCGCAGCAGCCGGTAATCGTGCATGAACTGGTGCACCGGCATCAGCTCGATGGCGGTGACGTTGAGCGATTTGAGGTAGTCGATGATCGCCGGGTGGGCCAGCCCGGCGTAGGTGCCCCGCAGTTCTTCGGGGATCGCGGGGTGGGTTTGGGTCATGCCCTTGACGTGCGCCTCGTAGATGACCGTCTGGTGGTACGGAATGCGCGGGGCGCGGTCGGATTGCCAGTCGAAAAACGGGTTGATCACCACGCTGGTCATGGTGTGTCCCAGCGAGTCGATCATCGGCAGGGTGGGGGAATCGGGGTTGGCCGTGTCGTAGGAGAACAGCGCCGGTCCGAAGTCGAAGTCGCCGTGAAAGGCCTTCCCGTACGGGTCGAGCAGCAGTTTGCTGGGGTCACAGCGGTGTCCGGCGGCCGGGTCGAAGGGCCCGTAGACCCGAAACCCGTACCGCTGGCCGGGGGTCACGGTCGGCAGATAGGCATGCCAGATATGTCCGTCGACCTCGTCGAGGCGGATCCGTGACTCGGTGCCGTCGTCGGCGATCAGGCACAGCTCGACCTTCTCGGCGACCTCGGAGAACACCGCGAAGTTGGTGCCGCCGCCGTCGTAGGTGGCCCCGAGCGGGTACGGACTACCCGGCCACACGGTGGGCAGCGCCGGGGGGCCGGGTGCGGTGTCCGGCCGGGAGGCTGACTCGTCTGACGACATCACATCGAGGGTAGCCGCGCCGGTGTCGGGTGGGTTGTCACCACCATCCGGTGGCCGCCGCGATCTGGCGGCCGAGCTCGGTGGCCAGGGTGCGCATGTAGGTCGCCGAGATGTGATGAGCGTCGTGATAGATCAGCACGTTTCCCTCGACCGCCCGGCAGACGTCGGCGCGGCACACCGCGTCGCTCATGTCCAGCGGCTTGAGCAGCGGGAATTGCCCGACGAAGTCGAGGGTGGGGTTGTGGTCGGAGAGCGCGTCGGAGCGCTTGATCCCGCACGACAACCCGTTGCCGCCCTTGGCCAGGCAGTCCGCGGGCACGAACGGTTGGCCGTCCTTGACCAGCCAGGGGGTATCGCGCATGGCGAGCACGGGAATGTTGTTGTCGGAGAACGCTTGCCAAATCCCGATGTACGTCCCCGGCATCACATCACCGGGTTTGATGTTCCAGGGCCGGGTGGAGGTGGTGAACACGTAGTCCGGGTGGTCGGCGATGAGCTTGGCCATCGTTTTTTGCACCCACTCGTGGCACTGCGGGTAGGGGGCGTTGTTGCCCATGATCAGCGGGACTTCCTCGGTGGACAACGGACAGCCCATCTTCAGATACGTCACCACCTTGAAGTGGTGCCTGCGGCCGAGCAGGTCCAGGGCGGTGAGCCAGTGTTCGGCGTGCGACCCGCCGGCCAACGCGATGGTCCGGGTGGCGTCTTTGTCGCCGTAGGTGCAATTGATCAGCGCCGGGTTGTTCCAGTCGCTGATGCAGTTGTCTTTCGTCGACGGCGGCAGGTCGTTTTTGGCTTCCAGCACCGTGGGCCGCATCTGCAGCTTGGGCACCCGCACGTGGTCGACCAGCGCACGCGCCCCCGGGTAGTCGCGGGCATTGAGCCCGCTGAGCTCCTTGCCCTCCGCGCGCTGCACGGTGACGTGCTCCCGCCAGGTGAACGACGTCGCGGTCAAAGTGACGCCCAGCAGGGCCACCACCGACCCCAGCACCATCGTCGGTCGCCGCAGCCGCACCCGCCAGGGGACCGCCGCGACGGGCGGATCGGCGGCCGGCGCCCGATACCGCAGCGGATCCTCGACGTGGCGCAGCGTGAGGTAGGCCAGCACCCCGGAGAGCAGCAGCACCGCCGCGCCGTCGAGGAAGCCGGCGCGCCGATGGCCGGTATAGGACAGCCAGAAGATCAGCAGCGGCCAGTGCCACAAATACAGCGAGTAGGCCATCGCGCCCAGCGTCACCAGCGGCGCGGTCGCCAGCAGCCGATTCGGCAGCGGCAACCGGTCACCGGTGCCGGGCAGGGTATGCCGGTTGGCCCCGGCCAGAATCATCAGCATCGTCGCCCCGACGGGCACCAGGGCCCACGGGCCGGGGAATTCCCGGACGCCGTCGATGAGCGCCCCGCAGGACAGGATCGCCGCCAGCGCCACGGTGGCGATCAGCGTGCGCAGCCACATCGGCCAGCGGACGAAGGGGACCAGCGCGCCGACGAGCGCTCCCAGCAGCAACTCCCAGGCCCGCGCGAAGCTGTTGTAGTAGGCGGTGGCCTGGTTGGCCCGGTGGGCAGCTATCGCGTAGCCGAACGAGACCAGCGTCAGGGCGCTCAGCAGCACTACGAAGAAGCCCCGCAGCCGCCCGCCCAGGCGCCGTCGCAGGAGGTAGGCGCAGCCGAAGATCACGGCCAGGAACGCGATGTAGAACTGGCCCTGCACCGACATCGACCAGATGTGCTGCAGCGGGCTGACCGCCTCGCCGGCGCGCAGGTAGTCGGCCACCGTGTGGGCCAGCTCCCAGTTCTGGTAGTAGCCCAGGCTGGCCAGGCTTTGGTCGGCGAAGGTTTCCCAGCGGGTCTGCGGCTGCACCAGGATGGTGAGCACCGCGCACCCGGCGAGCACCACGACCAGGGCCGGCAGCAGCCGACGGACCAGCCGGGTCACCTCCGGCACCAACGACAGCGACCCCCCTGGGTTGAGCGCGGCCCGGATGACCTTGCCGCCGAAGAAAAAGCCGGACAGCGCCAGGAACACGTCCACCCCGCCGGACACCCGGCCGAACCAGACGTGAAACATCGCCACCAAGGCGATCGCGATACCGCGCAGGCCGTCCAGGTCGTGCCGGTACAAACCCGACGCCCGATTCCGCGTCACCAGCGCGGAGCGTGCCGCCTGGGCGACCGGAGCGGGCGCCGAGGGGGTCGCAGACAGGCTCAGCATCGCCAGACAATCTACCCAACCGGCGCCCGGACCCGCGGGACTCGTCGGTGGCGGCGAGGCCACCGTGTCCGCGGCGGGCGCCCGGCGCCACGCCTACTAACGCGCCGGCACCGCCGGTCGTCAGGCGATGATCCGGGTCAGATACGGCGTCATGCCGGCGGTGCGCGCCGGCGACACCGTGACGGCGGGCTCGGTGGCCTCGATCATCTGACCGTTTCCGAGGTACATCGCGACGCTTTGGCTGCCGCCGGGGCCATAGCAGATCAGGTCACCGGGGCGGGCCTGCGCCGGCGGGACCTTGAAGCCGACGCTGCACTGCTGGCCGGAGGTCCTCGGCATCTTGATGCCGGCGCCGGCGAAGGCGTATTGGATCAGGCCCGAGGCGTCGAATCCGACGACGTTGGCATTCAGTCCGGTGCCCCGGGTGGGGCCCGCCGCGTTGCCGCCCCCGTAGACGTAGGGCACGCCACGCTGCGATAGCGCGCGCTGAATCACGTAGTTGATGGTGTTCTGGTTGCCGGCCGTCAGGATGCTCGGGTCGGCGTGCGCGCGGCCGGTCCCGGCCACCGGCAGCACCACCGCGATCAACAGGCCCAGGCCGATCACGTAGCCGTGTCTCATCAGGGTTCCCCTCCTCAAATCGCCCGCTGGGGGCCCGCTGCGGGCCCGTCGCTGACCCTCCGTCGGATCTCGGCGCGCTGACACCGCGGTCCGAAGGCGCGCCAACGACCGTCCGAAACTCACAACAGTAACTTTAGTAACTTTGACAACGCGTTAGCCGGATGGTCGGCAACCACCCGGATGGCGGCGAACCTGTGTCGTTACCGTCACCGGACGGTGATCCGAAGCGCTCTGCGGCCGGGGACGGCCCGATCGCCGGGCTCGCGCCGCCGCGGCGGTCAGTGCCAGAAGTGGGCGCTGAAGGCGGTCAGCGCGGAACCGGCCAGCGCGCTGAGAAACACCAGGGCCAGCGCCACCACCGGCCAGAAGGACAGGTACCAGCCCTTGACGAGGGAGACGACCGGGCCGATCAGCGCCGCCGCGACCGCCGCACCGAGCCCGCCCCAGACCACCGGATAGATGTAGAAATCGACGCCGTAAGGCACCGGCGCGCAGTCGTCACCGGTGCACACCTCCGCAAGGAACCCGAAAAGCAGCGCCCGCCAGTCGGTGAGCAGCGCCGCCAGCGCGATCGCCGTCAGAATCGCCAGGGTGCCGAGCACATCCCAGGGCGCCAACCGCAGCCGCAGCACCCGGGGGCGGTCCTCGGGGATCAGCGGTGCGAGCCGGGCGCGATCGCCCCCGGACGGGCCGTCGGGAGGATGCGGCGTAGTCATGCCGTCCAATGCTCCCCGACAATCGGTGTTTCGGCGACCCGGGGCGTGCCGGTGGCGGACCCGGGTGCTCTACCCTCGATCTTCATGCCCGCGGCGACCCCGGGTTTGACCCCCGAGCAGATCAGCGCGATCGACGCCGCCCACCTGTGGCATCCCTACAGCACCGTCGGCGCCGAAACCGTGCCCCCGGTGGTGGCGGTCGGCGCGCACGGGCCGTGGCTGACGCTGATCCGCGACGGCCGGCGGGTCGAGGCACTGGACGCGATGAGCTCCTGGTGGACCGCGATCCACGGTCACGGGCACCCGGTCCTTGACGCCGCGCTGAGCGCGCAGCTGGCCACGATGAACCACGTCATGTTCGGCGGGCTGACCCACGAGCCGGCCGCCCGGCTGGCGCAGCTGCTCGTCGACATCACCCCGGCGGGTTTGCAGACCGTCTTTTTCAGCGACTCCGGATCGGTGTCGGTGGAGGTCGCGGTGAAGATGGCGCTGCAGTATTGGCGCGGTCGCGGGCAGCACCGCAAACACCGGCTGATGACCTGGCGGGGCGGCTATCACGGCGACACGTTCACCCCGATGAGCATCTGCGACCCCGATGGCGGCATGCACGCGATGTGGGCCGGCATCCTGGCGCCGCAGATTTTCGCCCCGCAGGTGCCCCGCGACTACGACCCGGGCTACAGCGCGGCCTTCGAAGCCCAGTTGGCCGCGCACGCCGCCGAGCTGGCGGCGGTGGTCGTCGAACCCGTGGTGCAAGGGGCGGGCGGGATGCGCTTTCACGACCCGCGCTACCTGCGTGACCTGCGGGATATCTGCCGGCGGCATCAGGTGTTGCTGGTCTTCGACGAGATCGCGACCGGCTTCGGCCGCACCGGTGAGCTGTTCGCCGCCGACCACGCCGGGGTCAGCCCGGACATCATGTGCGTGGGCAAGGCGCTCACCGGGGGGTACCTGGGGCTGGCGGCCACCTTGTGCACCACCGAGATCGCGCACACCATCAGCGCGGCGGGAGCCCTGCTGCACGGCCCCACCTTCATGGCCAATGCGCTGGCGTGCGCGGTGTCGGTGGCCAGCATCGAAGTGCTGCTGCGCCAGGACTGGCGTTCGGTGATCGCCGGGATCAGCGCCGGGTTGAGCGCCGGGCTGGAACCGGCGCGGGCGCTGCCCCGGGTGACCGATGTGCGGGTGTGCGGCGCCATCGGGGTCATCGAATGCGACCGGCCGGTCGACCTGGCGGTCGCCACCCCGGCGGCGCTGGACCGCGGTGTGTGGCTGCGCCCGTTTCGCAACCTGGTGTACGCCATGCCGCCGTTCATCTGCAGCCCGGCGGAGATCGCGCAGATCACCTCCGCAATGGTCGAGGTCGCGCGGCTCGTAGGCTAAACGCCGATGAAGGCACCGATCGGCCCCGCGCCGCTGGCCTGGCTGGACGGCGACGCCCGGCGGCGTCGCCGCGCTGGGCTGCGCCGCGTGCTGCGGCCCCGCCCCGCCGTCGCCACCGAAGTCGACCTGGCCTCCAACGACTACCTCGGGCTTTCCCGGCACCCCGACGTGATCGCGGGCGGGGTGGCGGCGTTGCGCACCTGGGGCGCCGGCGCCACCGGCTCGCGGCTGGTCAGCGGCGACACCGAGCTACACCAGCAATTCGAATCGGCGCTGGCCGAGTTCGTCGGCGCCGCGTCGGGTTTGCTGTTCTCCTCGGGATACACCGCCAACCTGGGGGCGGTGGCCGGGTTGTCGGGCCCGGGCTCGCTGCTGGTGTCCGACGCCGACGCGCACGCCTCGGTGGTGGACGCCTGCCGGCTTTCCCGGGCCCGGGTGGTGGTGACGCCGCACCGCGATGTCGAGGCCGTGGAGGCGGCGCTGGCGGCGCGGGACGAGGAGCGCGCGGTGGTGGTCACCGACTCGGTGTTTTCCGCCGACGGCTCGCTGGCGCCCCTCGGCGGGCTGCATGAGGCCTGCCGGCGCCACGGCGCGCTGCTGCTGGTCGATGAGGCGCATGGCCTGGGGGTGCGCGGGGCGGGGGGGCGCGGACTGCTGCACGAGCTGGGGCTGGCCGGTGCCCCCGACGTGGTGATGACGGCCACGCTGTCCAAGGCGCTGGGCAGCCAGGGCGGCGTGGTGCTGGGGCCGGCGGCGGTGCGTGAGCACCTCATCGACACCGCCCGGGCTTTCATCTTCGACACCGCGCTGGCGCCGGCGGCGGTGGGCGCCGCGCAGGCCGCGCTGCGGGTACTGGCCGCCGAACCGTGGCGACCCGGGGCGGTGCTGCGCCACGCGGCCACCCTGGCCGAGATCTGCGGGCTGGCGACCCGGCCGCAGTCGGCGGTGGTGCCGGTGATCCTCGGCGATCCGCAGCGGGCGCATCGGGCCGCCACCGCGTGCCTGGAGGCGGGGGTACGGGTGGGCTGCTTCCGGCCGCCGACGGTGCCCGCCGGAACGTCGCGGCTGCGGCTGACCGCGCGGGCATCGCTGGACGCCGGCGAGCTCGAGCGGGCCCGCGCCGTGCTGACGCAGGTGCTGCGGGACCTGGGTGCGCCACGGCGGTGACGATCCTGATCGTCACCGGGACCGGCACGGGCGTCGGCAAGACGGTCGCCACCGCGGCGCTGGCCGCGCACGCCGGCCAGGCCGGCGTCGAGGTGGCGGTGTGCAAGCCGGTGCAGACCGGGACCGCCGCCGGCGACGACGACCTCGCCGAGGTGGCCCGGCTGTCCGGGGTGCGCCGGCTGGCCGGCCTGGCCCGTTACCCGCAGCCGCTGGCCCCGGCCGCGGCCGCCGAGCGGGCCGGCATGCGGCTGCCCGCCCGCGCTGAGGTGCTGGACCTCATCCGGGGCCTGGACCGTCCCGAGCGCCTGACGCTGGTCGAAGGCGCGGGCGGGCTGCTGGTCGAGCTCGCCCACGACGGCGGGACGCTGCGCGATCTCGCGGTCGCCCTGCGCGCCCGGGTGTTGGTGGTCACCAGCGCCGGGCTGGGCACCCTCAACCACACCGCGTTGACCCTGGAAGCGCTGGCGACCCGTAACGTTTCGTGCGCCGGGCTGGTGCTCGGCAGCTGGCCGGCGCGCCCGGGGCCGGTGGAGACGTCCAACCGGTGCGCGCTGGCCCGGCAGGCGCCGCTGCGGGCCGCGCTGCCCGCGGGCGCCGGGTCGATGGACGCCGCCGAGTTTGCCGCGATGAGCGCCCGAGCCTTCGAGCCGGCTTGGGTTAGCGCCCTGGTGGGGTGATGGTTCATTCGATCGAGCTGGTCTTCGACCGGGACACCGAGACGACGATCCGGGGCATCTGGGCCGACCTGGCGGCCGCCGGCATCCCCAGCCAGGCGCCGGCCAGCCGTCCGCACGCGACCATGGTCGTGGCCGAACGCATCGCCGCCGACGTCGATGCCGCACTGGCGTCGCTGAGCCCACGGTTCCCGCTGGGCTGTGTGGTCGGCGCGCCGCTGCTTTTCGGCCGGGCGAAGGTGGTGCTGGCGCGGCTGCTGGTGCCCACGAGCGAGTTGCTGGCACTGCATGCCGAGGTGTACCGGCTGTGCCTGCCGCATGTCGCGCCCGAGCCGATGCCCAACTGCCTTCCCGGACAGTGGACCGCGCACGTCACGCTGGCCCGCAGGGTCGGCGGCGCCCAGCTCGGCCGGGCGGTGCGGGTGGCGGGGCGCCCGGCGGAGATCCACGGCCGGGTCGAGGGCTTACGCCGCTGGGATGGCGAGAAAAAGATCGAGCATCCGATCGGCTGACGAGCTTGTCCGCCCGCCAGCCCCGCAAGCCCCGCCAGCTCCGCAAGCCCCGCCAGCCCCGCATGGCCCCGCATGGCCGCGAGAGTGCAACTGCCGACGCGTTTCTCGACTAGACCCGTCGCTAGTGGCACTCTCGCGACGGCGGGGGTGATGCTCGTAGCCGGCCGGCCCGGCGGACCGGGCCGGCCGGCGCACCGTTACCCTAACGGGAACACCGTTGCCGGCAGGCTGCCGACGGCTCCGGGCGTTTTCCGCCCGGGGCTTGCGGTGCCATCACGATGCAGGGGAGTAGATGCAGGGGAGTACTGGGTGACTGCGGTGGCGACTCGGCCCAGCAACGGCGCCGGCGATGACGGCCCGGACGGACCCGACATCCTCGCGGTGGCGCGCCGGCAGGTGCTCGAACACGGTATGGGGCTGGACCGCGAGCAGGTGCTCCAGGTGCTGCGGCTGCCCGATGCCCGGCTGCAGGAGCTGCTGACCCTGGCCCACGAGGTGCGGCTGCGCTGGTGCGGCCCCGAGGTCGAAGTCGAGGGCATCATCAGCCTGAAAACCGGTGGCTGCCCGGAGGATTGCCACTTCTGCTCGCAGTCGGGGGTGTTCGACTCGCCGGTGCGCAGCGCCCGGCTGGACATTGCCGGCCTGGTCGAGGCGGCCAAGCAGACCGCCAAAACCGGGGCCACCGAGTTTTGCATCGTGGCCGCGGTGCGCGGGCCCGACGAGCGGTTGATGGCCCAGGTGGCCGCCGGTATCGAGGCGATTCGCCGCGAGGTCGACATTCAGATCGCCTGCTCGCTGGGGATGCTCACCGCCGACCAGGCGCGGCGGCTGGCGGCAATGGGTGTGCACCGCTATAACCACAACCTCGAAACCGCGCGCTCGTTTTTCCCGAACGTCGTCACCACCCACACCTGGGAAGAGCGCCGGCAGACGCTGTCGATGGTGCGCGAGGCCGGCATGGAGGTGTGCTGCGGCGGCATCCTGGGCCTGGGGGAGACCTTGGCGCAGCGTGCCGAGTTCGCTGCCGAGCTGGCCGAACTCGGCCCCGACGAGGTTCCGCTGAACTTCCTTAACCCGCGGCCCGGCACCCCCTTCGGGGAGCTGGAGGTGATGCCGGCGGTCGAGGCGCTCAAGGCCGTCGGCGCGTTTCGGCTGGCGCTGCCGCGCACCGTGTTGCGATTCGCCGGCGGCCGGGAGATCACCCTGGGTGACCTCGGGGCCAGGCAGGGGATTTTGGGCGGCATTAACGCGGTGATCGTCGGCAACTACCTGACCACGCTCGGCCGTCCCGCCGCGGCCGACCTGGCGTTGCTCGACGACCTGCAGATGCCGATCAAGGCACTCAACGCCAGCCTCTAGCCAGCCTCTAGTCAGCCCGTAGCCAGCCTGTAGCCAGCCCCTAGCCAGCCGGTAGAAACTGGAGATTGTGCCTCCGCAATTGCCCGCCCCGATCGGCGCGGGTGTGTACAACGTTTACACCGGTGTCAGCCACCGGGACGAGCCGGCCGGCGCCGCGGTGCCGGCGGCGGCCCAGTTGGGCTTGGAGCCGCCGCGCTTCTGCGCGCAATGCGGCCGGCGGATGGTCGTGCAGGTGCGGCCCGACGGCTGGCGGGCGACATGTTCGCGGCACGGGCAGGTGGATTCGGCCGACCTGGAGGTACCGCCATGACCAACCAGCCGGGCGATCACGCCCCGCGCACGTCGCAAACGCGAGCGGTCGTCGTCGTGGTGGCGGGGCTGGCCGTCACCGGGGTGGTGATCGGAGCGTTGTGGGCGTGGATCGCTCCGCCGATCCACGCCGTGGTGGCGCTGCAGCGTTCGGGTGAGCGTCTGTTGGACTACCTGGGCGTCGAGTCCGAGCATTTCTTCGTCGCGGCGGTGCTGATGCTGGGCTTGTTGAGCGTGGTTTCGGTGGTGGCCGCGGTGCTGGTGTGGCAGTGGCGGGAGCACCGGGGGCCGGCGATGGTCGCCGGGCTCACACTCGGTTTGGTGGCCGCGGCCGCGGCCGGGGCCGCGGTGGGAGCCCTGCTGGTGCGGCTGCGATACGGGGCGGTCGATGTCGACGGCGCACCCCTCACCCACGACCACCCGGTGTCCTATGTCACCGAGGCGCCGCCGGTGTTTTTCGGTCGCGGGCCGGTGCAGATCGCCGCCACCCTGTTGCTGCCGGCCTCGACGGGTGCGCTGGTGTATGCCCTGCTGACCGCCGCCGCCACCCGCGACGACCTGGGCCGCTATCCGGCGGCACCGCCACCGGATAGCGCGGTGAGGGGTGTCACCCGGGGCCGGAAGGTAGTCACCGCGGGCGGCGATGGACCGCCCTGCCGGTGAGGATCTTCGCCGCGATCACGCCCAGGCGCACCATGCCGAGATAGGTCAGCGGGTTGAGCAGTGTCGGCCACGTCGTCCTGATCACATGCCGGCTTAGCGGCCGGCCGGCAAACCGGTCCTGCAACCATCGCATCGTCATCGGGGCGGACAGCGGATGCAGCAGGATGTGGTCGCAGAACGCGTCCCGGTGGTAGGTGACGTGCGCTCCGCCCGCGGAGTACGTCTCGGCCAGCGCGTCGACGTCGGCGACGTCGACGAGAAAATCGTGTACGGCCTGCACGATCAGCACCGGCGGCGCGGGCACCGCCGTGCCGAGTTTGATGTCCGCGAAGACGTGCCGCACCTCCGGCATCGCCAGGATCTCCTCCAGCGGCCGGTCCAGGTATTTGCCCACATCCTTTTTCGCCATCCGGACGACCGCGGCCGCCGTGGTCATGGTCTCCAGCCGGCGCAGCAGCGCGCGCCCGGTGTCGTTGGTGTGCTCGCGGATCACCCGGTCCAGGTCCGGGTAGACGTGCGCCAGCGCGGCGATCACCATCGCGGGCAAACCGGCGAGCAGGCCGCCGTTGAGCCGGCGGAAGGCGTGGCCCAAATCGCCGACGGGTGATCCCAGCACCGCGCCGACGACGTTCAGCTCGGGTGCGTAGTCGGCGTAGACCTCGGCGGCCCACGCGGTCGCCAGCCCACCGCCGGAATACCCCCACATCGCGACGGGCGCCGACGCCGACAGTCCGAAGCGCTCGAAGCTCAGCGCCGCGCGGGCCCCGTCCAGGATGCAGTAGCCCGGTTCGTACGGCGCGCCCCACAGACCCCTGGGCCCCTCATGGTCGGGCACCGAGACCGCCCAGTCCTCGGCCAGCGCGGCGGTGATCAGCAGGAGCTCCAGCTGCGGCAGCGCACCGATCACCCGGGCGTGCCGCCGCAGCGCATAGGAGGGAAAGCAGCGCGATGTCACCGCATCGATCGCGCACTGATACGACAGCAGCGGGCAGGTTCGGTGCGACGGGATCCGCTCGGGAACGACCACCGTGGTCACGGCGGCCTGGGGTTTCCCGTGCACGTCGGTGGTGCGGTAGAGCAGCTGGGTGGCGGTGGTCCGCTGGGGTATCAGGCCCAGATACGCCAGCTCGACGTCGCGCGAACGCAGCACGGTTCCCGGCGCGGCGTGCTGAAAGCCGGCTGGCGGCAGGTAGAAGGGATCCTCTGACGGCGGCCGCGGGCGGGCCGTGCGGTCCAGCTCCTCATGCGGCGGCTTGCCGATCCATTGCGCACCGCTGGTGGTCGCGGCCCCGAGAAGGTCCATCGGGGCATTGTTGCTGAAGAGCGGTTTAAGAATCCAGTCAGCTCACCCGGGCGGGCGCAGCGCGGCGAATTCGTCGGTGACCCGCAGCCGCGAGTCGGTGAAGCGGTACCGGGCCGCCGGACGCCCGCCGCTGCGCCCGGACCGCGCGAGGGTGCCGGTCTGGGTGATGACGCCGCGGCGGGTCAACACCCGTTGCAGGTTGGTGGCGTCGACCTGGTACCCCAACGCCGCGCTGTAGATGTCGCGCAGCGTGGACACCACGAATTCGCTTGGTGCCAAAGCGAATCCGATATTGGTGTAGGACATCTTGGCGACCAGCCGGCTGCGGGCGTGGGTCACCATCGGCCCGTGGTCGAACGCCATCGGCGGCAGCGAGGTGACCGGGTGCCAGCGGGTGTCGGGTGGCAGTTCGGGGGTGGCGGGAAACGGCACCAGCCCCAGAAACGTCGCCGCGATGACCCGCCGCCCCGGCACCCGGCCGGGATCGGAGAACACCGCGAGCTGTTCCAGATGCGCGACCTCTCGCAGATCCACCTTCTCGGCCAATTGGCGGCGAACCGAGATGGTGATGTCCTCGTCGTCGCGCAGCCTCCCGCCCGGCAGTGCCCACGCGCCGCGGTGCGGTTCCCGTGCCCGTTGCCACAACAGCACGTGCAGCTGTGGTTTCTCGGTGCCGCGCCCGGTCTCGGCGCGGCGAACCTGGAACACCACGGCGAGCACTTCGTGGTCGGTGCTACTATGGGGCATGTTTTCGATTGTAAGTCGAAAACCCCGGCACGGGCGAAAGGAACGGCTATGACGGTCCTGAATCGTGCGGACACCCGGGCTCGGCCCGGCGGCGACCTGCGTGCGGATATCAGCGACTCGCCCACCGGTTACACCGGGGTGCAAGCCGACGAGCGATGGGCGGCGGAGATTCGGCGGTTGGCCAAGGCGCGTAACGCCACCATCCTGGCGCACAACTACCAGGTGCCCGCCATCCAAGACGTCGCCGATCACGTCGGTGACTCGCTGGCGCTGTCGCGGATCGCCGCCGCCGCGCCCGAGGACACCATCGTGTTCTGCGGTGTGCACTTCATGGCCGAGACCGCCAAAATTCTCAGCCCGAACAAGACGGTGCTCATCCCGGATCAGCGGGCCGGCTGCTCGCTGGCGGACTCGATCACTCCCGATGAGCTGCGCGCCTGGAAGCGGGAGCACCCCGGAGCGGTGGTGGTCTCCTACGTCAACACCACGGCGGCGGTGAAGGCGCTCACCGACATCTGCTGCACCTCGGCGAACGCTGTGGACGTGGTCAACTCCATCGACCCGGATCGCGAGGTGCTGTTCTGCCCGGACCAATTCCTCGGCGCGCACGTTCGCCGCGTGACCGGGCGCGCCAACCTGCATGTGTGGGCCGGTGAATGCCACGTGCACGCCGCCATCAACGGCGCCGAGCTCACCGAACAGGCCCGCGCCCACCCCGATGCCGAGTTGTTCGTGCACCCCGAGTGCGGCTGCGCCACCTCCGCGCTGTATCTGGCTGGGGAAGGTGCCTTCCCGGCCGAGCGGGTGAAGATCCTGTCCACCGGGGGAATGCTCGACGCCGCGCGCACCACCCGGGCGCGGCAGGTGCTGGTCGCCACCGAGGTCGGCATGCTCTACCAGCTGCGCAACGCCGCCCCCGGAGTCGACTTTCGGGCCGTCAACGGCCGTGCGACCTGCAAATACATGAAGATGATCACGCCTGCGGCGCTGTTGCGCTGCCTGGTTGAGGGTGTCGATGAAGTCGATGTCGATCCGCAGACGGCCCGGCTGGCGCGACGCAGCGTGCAGCGGATGATCCGGATCGGGCGGCCGGGCGGCGGCGAATGATCCCCGCGCCGCAGTGGGAACGGCGCACCGACGTCGTGGTCGTCGGCACCGGTGTCGCCGGGCTGGCCGCCGCGCTGGCCGCGCACCGCGCCGGGCGCAGCGTCGTGGTGCTCAGCAAGGCCGAGCGGACACCCGGGGCGACCGCCACGTTTTACGCCCAGGGCGGCATCGCCGTGGCGCTGCCGGACACCGACGACTCGGTGGACGCCCACGTGGCCGACACGCTGGCCGCGGGCGCGGGTCTCTGCGACCCCGACGCGGTGTCCTCGATCGTCGCCGACGGATATCGTGCGGTGGCCGAATTGGTCGGTGGCGGAGCACAATTCGATGAATCACTGCCCGGCCGGTGGGCGCTGACCCGGGAAGGCGGCCACTCGCGGCGGCGGATCATCCACGCCGGCGGCGACGCCACCGGGGCGGAGGTGCAGCGGGTGCTCGACCGTGCGGCGGCCGCGCTGGACGTGCGCACCAACCACGTGGTGTTACGGGTGCTGCACGACGGTGCGGCGGTGACGGGCGTCTGGGTGCTCGGCCCGGGGGGCTTCGGGATCGTGCACGCGCCCTCGGTGGTCCTGGCCACCGGCGGGCTGGGCCACCTGTATGCCGCGACCACCAACCCCGAGGGTTGCACCGGCGACGGCATTGCGTTGGCGTTGTGGGCCGGTGTGCCGGTCAGCGACGTCGAGTTCATCCAATTCCATCCGACCATGCTCTTCGACGGCCGCACCGGCGGCCGTCGCCCGCTGATCACCGAAGCCCTCCGCGGTGAGGGCGCGGTATTGTTTGATAGCCAAGGCAATTCAGTAACGGCGGGCATTCACCCGATGGGGGATCTGGCGCCGCGTGACGTGGTCGCGGCGGCCATCGACGCGCGGCTGAAGGCCACCGGCGACACGCACGTCTACCTCGACGCCCGGGCTGTCGCGGATCTCGAATCGCGGTTTCCCACCGTCACGGCCGCCTGCCGGGCGATCGGCGTCGATCCCCTGCGCCAACCGATTCCGGTCGTTCCCGGGGCGCACTACAGCTGCGGCGGCGTGGTCACCGACGTCGACGGGCGCACCGAGCTGCCGGGGTTGTTCGCGGCCGGCGAGGTGGCCCGCACCGGGATGCACGGCGCCAACCGGCTGGCCTCCAACAGCCTGCTGGAAGGCCTTGTCGTCGGGGGCCGCGCGGGGCGGGCCGCCGCCGCGCACGCCGCGGCCGTCGGGCGCACCCACGCGAGAACACCCGATCCGGTGCCGCAGCCGGCGATGCCACGCGGCCGGCTGCAGCGGGCGATGGCCCGGGACGCCTCGGTGGTTCGCACCGCCGGCGGACTGCGTCGGTTGACCGACATGCTGGCCGCGGCACCCGTTCGCCGGGTGGCGAGCCGTGCCGATTTCGAGGACGTGGCGCTGACCGTGACGGCGCGGGCGGTGACCGCCGCCGCCCTGGCCCGTGAGGAGAGCCGGGGCTGTCATCATCGCGCCGACTACCCCAACGCCGCTGCGGATCAGGCCCGCAGCGTCGTGGTCCGACTGGCGGGGGGAGCGGTGCACGTCGAGGCGCCGGCGGGGGTGTGCTGATGGCCGCGCCGGCGGGGACGCGGCCTGACGCGGCGCAGAGCGGCGGCACGGCGTCGCTATCCGGTGCCGAGCTGGATGCGGCCCGGGCCACGATCCGTCGTGCCCTGGATGAGGATCTGGGCTACGGCCCGGACATCACCACATTGGCCACCGTGCCCGAAGGGGCAACGGTCAGCGCGGCGCTGAGAGCCCGCGAGCCCGGGGTGATCGCCGGGGTGGACGTCGCGCTGCTGGTGCTGGACGAGGTGCTCGGGCCCGGCGGCTACCGGGTGCTCGACCGTGTCGAGGACGGCGCGCGGCTGCGGCCGGGCGCGGCGCTGCTGCGGGTGCAGGCCGACACCCGTGGCCTGCTGACCGCGGAGCGGACCCTGCTGAACCTGCTTTGCCACCTGTCCGGGATCGCCACCGCGACGGCGGCCTGGGTCGACGCCGTGCGCGGCACCAAGGCCCGGATCCGGGACACCCGCAAAACCCTGCCCGGGCTGCGGGTGCTGCAGAAATACGCGGTCCGCGTCGGCGGCGGCGTCAATCACCGCCTCGGGCTGGGGGACGCCGCGCTGATCAAAGACAACCACGTCGCGGCGGCGGGATCGGTGGTGGCCGCGCTGCGGGCGGTGCGCGCGGCGGCACCGAACCTGCCGTGTGAGGTCGAAGTCGACTCGCTGGAGCAGTTCGACGAGCTGCTGGGCGAGGAGCCGGAGTTGGTGCTGCTGGACAACTTCACGATCCCGCAGACCCGGGCCGCGGTGCAGCGTCGTGATGCTCGCGCGCCCGCCGTCAAGCTGGAGTCCTCCGGCGGGCTCACCCTGGACACCGCCGCCGGCTACGCCGGCACCGGGGTGGATTACCTGGCCGTCGGCGCGCTGACCCACTCGGCGCGGGCGCTGGATATCGGGTTGGATCTTTAGCGAAAGGCGGGGGCGAAGGCGGGGGCGCCTGGCCGGGCCGAGACGCGACGATGTCGGGTCGGGCCGTTCTGGGACAATGGTCGAATGAGCACCTCGGCACCGTTGATGGCCCGGATCGACCTGCGGGGCGCCCGGTTGTCGGCCGCCCGATTGCGGGCGTCGCTGCCGCGCGGTTCCGCCGACGTGGATGCGGTGCTGCCCACGGTGCGCCCGATCGTGGCGGCGGTGGCCGCGCGGGGGGCCGAGGCGGCGCTGGAGTTCTGCGAGTCATTCGATCACGTGCGGCCCGCGGCGGTGCGGGTCGCGCCGGCGGAGCTGGACGCCGCGCTGGCTGGGCTGGCGAGCGATGTCCGCGACGCCTTGCAGGTGGCGATCGCGCGGACCCGTGCGGTGCACGACGGGCAGCGCCGCAGCGACCACAGCACCCGACTGGGGCCGGGGGCGACGGTCACCGAGCGTTGGGTTCCCGTCGAGCGGGTGGGGCTGTACGTTCCCGGCGGAAATGCCGTCTACCCCTCCAGTGTGGTGATGAACGTGGTGCCGGCGCAGGCCGCTGGGGTCGGTTCGCTGGTGGTGGCCAGCCCACCGCAGCCGCGATTCGGCGGACGGCCGCACCCGACGATCCTGGCCGCCGCCCGGCTGTTGGGTGTGGCCGAGGTCTGGGCGGTCGGGGGGGCCCAGGCGGTGGCGCTGCTGGCCTACGGCGGCACCGATACCGACGGGGCCGAGCTGGCGCCGGTCGACATGATCACCGGGCCCGGCAATATCTACGTCACGGCCGCCAAGCGGCTCTGCCGCTCGCGGGTGGGTATCGACGCCGAGGCCGGGCCGACGGAGATCGCCATCCTCGCCGATCACACCGCGGATCCGGCTCATGTCGCCGCGGATCTGATCAGTCAGGCCGAGCACGACGAGATGGCCGCCAGTGTGCTGATAACGCCCAGTGCGCAGTTGGCCGACGCCACCGAGAGCGAACTGGCTTCTCAAGTGGCCGGCACCGTGCACCGCCAGCGGGTGACGGCCGCGCTGAGCGGCAGCCAGTCGGCGATCATCCTCGTCGACGATCTGGACGCGGGGGTGCGCACGGTCAACGCCTACGCCCCCGAGCACCTGGAGATCCACACCGTTGACGCGCCCGGTGTGGCTGCCCGAATCCGTTCCGCCGGTGCGATTTTCGTCGGCCCCTGGTCGCCGGTCAGTCTCGGCGACTACTGCGCGGGTTCTAACCACGTGTTGCCCACCGCGGGCTGCGCCCGGCATTCCGGCGGCCTGTCGGTGCAGACCTTCCTGCGCGGCATTCATGTCGTCGACTACAGCGAAGCGGCGCTGAAAGACGTCTCCGGGCACGTGATCACCCTGGCCGAGGCGGAGGACCTGCCCGCGCACGGCGAGGCGATCCGGCGGAGGTTCGAGCGATGAACCCCACGCTCGGGGAGCTGCCGCTGCGCGACGACCTGCGCGGAAAATCACCCTACGGGGCGCCGCAGTTGGCGGTTGCGGTGCGGCTGAACACCAACGAGAACCCGCATCCGCCCAGCCAGGCGCTGGTCGACGACCTGGTGCGCTCGGTGCGGGCGGCGGCCGTGGGGCTGCATCGCTACCCCGACCGTGATGCGCTGGCCCTGCGCGCCGACCTGGCCCGCTACCTGAGCGCGCAGACCGGAGCCCGGCTGGGTGTGGAAAACATCTGGGCCGCCAACGGGTCCAATGAGATCCTGCAACAGCTGCTGCAGGCCTTCGGCGGGCCGGGGCGCAGCGCGATCGGCTTCGTCCCGTCCTATTCGATGCACCCGATCATCGCCGGGGGCACCCACACCCGATGGATTCCGGTCATGCGGGCCGAGGACTTCCGCCTGGACGTCGACGCCGCCGTTGCCGCGGTCACCGAGCACCGGCCCGACGTGGTGCTGCTCACCAGCCCCAACAACCCTTCCGGGCAGAGTGTCTCGCTGCCCGAGCTGCGCCGGCTGCTGGACGCGGTACCGGGCATCTTGATCCTCGATGAGGCCTACGGCGAATTCTCCCGGCAGCCCAGCGCGGTGGCCCTCCTCGAGGAATATCCGGCCAAGCTCGTCGTCACCCGCACCATGAGCAAGGCTTTTGCCTTTGCCGGCGGACGGCTGGGATATTTGGTCGCCACACCCGCGGTCGTCGAGGCGATGCTGCTGGTGCGCCTGCCGTATCACCTGTCGTCGGTCACCCAGGCCGCGGCGCGCGCCGCGCTGCGGCACGCCGACGACACCCTGGCCAGCGTCGCGACGCTGGTCGCCGAGCGCGAACGGGTCTCGGCGGCGTTGAGCCGCATGGGGTTTCAGGTCATCCCCAGCGACGCCAACTTCGTGCTGTTCGGACGGTTCGCCGACGCGCCCACCGCCTGGCGGCGCTACCTGGACGCCGGTGTGCTGATCCGCGACGTGGGTATCCCCGGATATCTGCGCGTCACCACGGGATTAGCCGAGGAGAACGACGCGTTTCTGGATGCCAGCGCCCGCCTTGCCGCCACCGAGCTGGCCCAACCCCTAGGAGCACCGTGACACTCACCACCGGCAGCCGCCGCGCGCGGATCGAACGCAGCACCCGGGAGTGCGCAATCGTCGTCGACCTCGACCTGGACGGCGCCGGCCGGGCCCACATCGACACCGGTATCGGGTTTTACGACCACATGCTGACCGCGCTGGGCAGCCACGCGAGTTTCGATTTGACCGTGCGTGCCACGGGCGATGTCCACGTCGACGCCCACCACACCATCGAGGACACCGCGATCGCGCTCGGTCAGGCGCTGGGCCAGGCGCTCGGCGACAAGACGGGCATCCGCCGGTTCGGCGACGCGTTCGTCCCGATGGACGAGACGCTCGCCCACGCCGTCGTCGACGTGTCCGGGCGGCCGTACTGTGTGCACAGCGGCGAACCGGATCACCTGCGGCACTTCACGATTGCGGGCAGCGGGGTGCCCTACCACACGGTCGTCAACCGGCACGTGTTCGAGACGCTGGCGGCCAACGCCCGGATCGCGCTGCATGTGCGCGTCCTCTACGGCCGCGACCCGCACCACATCACCGAGGCCCAGTACAAGGCCGTGGCCCGCGCGTTGCGCCAGGCCGTCGAAGCCGATCCCCGGGTAAGCGGGGTGCCGTCCACCAAAGGCGTTCTGTGAAAAGCAAATCCGTTGTAATCCTGGACTACGGCTCGGGCAATCTGCGGTCGGCGCAACGCGCGCTGCAGCGGGTCGGCGCCACGGTGGAGGTGACCGCGGATGCCGGCGCCGCCTTGGCCGCCGACGGGCTGGTGGTTCCCGGCGTCGGGGCGTTTCAGGCGTGCATGGCGGGTTTGCGGGCAATAGGCGGGGATCGGATCATTGCCGACCGGGTTTCGGCGGGGCGCCCGGTGCTGGGGGTCTGTGTGGGCATGCAGATCCTGTTCGCCCGCGGCGTGGAGTTCGGGATCGAGTCGCCGGGCTGCGGGCAGTGGCCCGGCGCGGTGACCCGGCTGGACGCCCCGATCGTGCCGCACATGGGCTGGAACGTGGTGACCGCGGCGCCCGGCAGCGCCCTGTTCAAGGGCCTAAGCGCCGATACCCGGTTTTATTTCGTGCACTCCTACGCCGCGCAGTGCTGGGAAGGCGCGCCCGACGCGCTGCTGAGCTGGGCCACCCACCACGTCCGGTTTTTGGCCGCGGTCGAGGACGGCCCGCTGGCGGCCACCCAGTTTCACCCCGAGAAAAGCGGGGACGCCGGAGCCGTGCTGTTGAGCAACTGGGTCGACGGACTATGAGGACTATGAGGACTATGAGGACTATGAGGACTTCGAGGGCTATGAGGAGGAACTCCCCGAGAGTGTGCGGGAGCCGTCGTGCCCCGGCGGAACGGGGTGGCTGATGGCGCTGATCGTGTTGCCCGCGGTGGACGTTGTCAACGGTCGCGCCGTTCGTCTGGTGCAGGGCCGAGCCGGCAGCGAAACCGAGTACGGTTCGGCGCTCGACGCCGCGCTGGGCTGGCAGCGTGACGGCGCGCAGTGGGTGCACCTGGTCGATCTGGATGCCGCCTTCGGGCGGGGGTCCAACCGCGAACTGCTGGCCGAGGTCGTCGGTAAACTCGACGTGAACGTCGAGCTGTCCGGCGGTATCCGCGACGACGAGTCGCTGTCCGCGGCGCTGGCCACCGGGTGCGCCCGGGTCAATCTCGGAACCGCGGCGCTGGAGAACCCGGACTGGTGCGCGAAAGTCATTGCCCGCCACGGCGAGAAAATCGCCGTCGGCCTGGACGTCCAGATCATCGACGGCCGGCACCGGTTGCGTGGGCGCGGTTGGGAAACCGACGGTGGCGACCTGTGGGAAGTAATGGAACGCCTTGAGGCGCAAGGATGTGCGCGGTTCGTCGTCACCGATGTCAGCAAGGACGGCACGCTGAGCGGTCCCAATGTGGAGCTGCTCGCGCGGGTCGCCGAGCGCACCGGCGTCCCGCTGATCGCGTCCGGTGGGGTGTCCAGCCTGGAGGACCTGCGCGCCCTCGCCGGGCTGGCGGGCCGCGGGGTGGAGGGCGCCATAGTGGGTAAAGCGCTGTACGCGGGGCGGTTCAGTCTGGCCCAGGCGCTGGCGGCGGTGCGATGACGGTGGACCTCGGGGATCTCGATGCGTTGGTGGCCGAGGCGTCGGCGATCCTCGACGCGGCGGCCGAGCCGTTCATCGCCGGGCACCGTGCCGGTTCGGCGGTCCGCAAAAAAGGTGACGACTTCGCCACCAAGGTCGATCTCGAGATCGAGCGCCGGGTCGCCGATGCGCTGGTCGCGGCCACCGGCATCAGGGTGCACGGCGAGGAGTTCGGCGGCCCGGACATCGGCTCGTCGTTGCTGTGGGTGCTCGATCCCATCGACGGGACGTTCAATTACGCCGCCGGGTCCCCGATGGCCGCGATCCTGTTGGGCCTGATGCACGACGGGGATCCGGTGGCGGGCCTGACCTGGGTGCCGTTCACCGGTCAGCGCTACACCGCGGTGGCGGGTGGGCCGCTGATCAAAAACGGTGTGCCGCAGCCGCCGCTGGAAGCCGGGGAGCTTTCCGAGTCGATCATCGGCGTGGGCACCTTCAACGTGGACTCGCGCGGGCGCTTTCCGGGACGCTACCGGCTGGCCGTGCTGGAAAACCTCAGCCGGGTGTCGTCGCGGCTGCGCATGCACGGCGCCACCGGCATCGACCTGGCGTATGTTGCGGACGGAATCCTCGGTGGTGCAGTCAGTTTCGGTGACCACGTGTGGGATCACGCCGCCGGGGTGGCGCTGGTGCGGGCCGCCGGCGGCATCGTGACCAACCTGGCCGGTGAGCCCTGGACCCCGGACGCCCGCTCCGCCTTGGCCGCCGCCCCGGGCGTGCACTCCCAGATGCTGGAGATCCTGCAGCGCACCGGCAGACCGGAGGATTACTGATGGGTGCCGCTAACGGTGTCGCGGTGCGGGTGATCCCGTGCCTAGACGTCGACGACGGCCGGGTGGTCAAGGGCGTCAACTTCGAAAACCTGCGCGACGCCGGTGATCCCGTCGAACTTGCGGCCGCCTACGACGCCGAGGGGGCCGACGAGTTGACGTTTCTCGACGTGACGGCCTCCTCCTCGGGGCGGGCCACCATGCTCGAGGTGGTGCGCCGCACCGCCGAGCAGGTATTCATTCCCCTCACGGTGGGCGGTGGGGTGCGCAGCGTGGCCGATGTCGACGCGTTGCTGCGCGCCGGGGCCGACAAGGTTGCGGTCAACACCGCCGCGATCGCGCGGCCGGACCTGTTGGGGGAGCTGGCCCGGGCTTTCGGCTCGCAGTGCATTGTGCTCTCCGTCGACGCGCGCACGGTGCCCGCCGGCGCGGCGCCGACGGCCTCGGGCTGGGAGGTCACCACGCACGGCGGGCGCCGCGGCACCGGCATCGACGCGATCGAGTGGGCGGTCCGGGGCGCCGAGCTGGGGGTGGGGGAGATCCTGCTCAATTCGATGGACGCCGACGGCACCCGGGCCGGCTTCGACCTGCCGATGCTGCGGGCGGTGCGCGCCGCGGTGCGCCTGCCGGTGATCGCCAGCGGCGGCGCCGGGGCGGTGGAGCATTTCGCGCCCGCGGTCCGCGCCGGCGCCGATGCGGTATTGGCGGCCAGTGTTTTTCACTTCCGCCAGCTGACCATCGCCCAGGTGAAGGCCGCGATGGCGGCCGAGGGGATCACGGTGCGATGACGCTCGACCCGGCCATCGCGGCCCGGCTTAAACGCAACGCCGACGGGCTGTTCACCGCGGTGGTGCAAGAGCGCGCCAGCGGCGAGGTGCTGATGGTCGCCTGGATGGACGACGAGGCCCTGGCCCGCACCCTGGCCACCCGCCGGGCCACCTATTTTTCCCGCTCCCGCGGCGAGCACTGGGTCAAGGGCGCGACCTCGGGGCACACCCAGCATGTGCATTCGGTGCGCCTGGACTGCGACGGTGACGCGGTGCTGCTGCTGGTCGACCAGGTCGGCGGTGCCTGTCACACCGGGGATCACAGCTGCTTCGACGCCGACGTGCTGCTGGCACCCGAGGACTGAGGTCTCGCCGGGGCGCTCACTCGCTATCCGCTCCGCCCCTGTCGATCGCTTGTCTCGATCGCTTGTCTCGATCGCTTGTCCACAGTTGGGCATTCATCCCCAGGTTGCCGGCCGGGCCGCCGCGGGCGTCGGAGGGCCCGACTAACCCCAAGTTACGGCGGTATGTTCGATGGCTCGTTGCCGGAGGGTGCGGCGCTGGCGGGGGCCGATGACGCGACGCTGGTGGCGGCGATCGCCGGCTGGGCGCGGGCGGAGGCCGCCGCGTCGGCGCGCCGGCTGGCGGCCATCGCCGAGCTGGTCGCCCGCCGCGTCGACGGAGGCTCCCCCGAACGCGGGCGGTGGTCCTGCGATAACTGGGACGCCATGGCCGCTGAAGTCGCCGCCGCCCAGGGCATGAGCCATGCCATGGCGTTGGGGCAGATGTCTCTGGGTGTGGCGTTGCGTGACCGGCTGCCCCGGGTGGGTGCGTTGTTCGCCGAGGGCATTATCGGTGCGCGGTTGGCGGCGGCGATCGTGTGGCACACCGAATTGATCAAAGACCCCGAAACACTGCGGCTGGTCGATAAGACCCTGGCCGGGGACGCGGCACGCTGGGGGCCGCTGTCTGTCAACAAAACCGCGGAGGCCATCGAGGCGGTGGTGGATCGTTTTGACCCGGGGGCGTTGCGGCGCACCCGGGCGACCGCGCGCAGTCGCGATGTGGTCATCGACAGCGCCCACCAGGAGGCGGGCACCGCGGCCCTGTGGGGCCGGCTATTTGCCACCGACGCGGCGGTGCTGGATCGTCGGCTCACCCAGATGGCCCATGAGGTGTGTGATGGCGATCCGCGCACCATCGCCCAGCGTCGCGCCGATGCGCTGGGGGCGCTGGCCGCCGGCGCCGGGGGGCTGGCGTGCTGCTGCGCCAGCCCCGACTGCCCGGTCGGCGCCGACGATGATGAGCGCGCGGCGAGCGTGGTCGTCCACATCGTCGCCGGTGAAGCGGCGCTTCACGGTCAGCCCGACCCGCACATCTCGGGTGAGCCGCCCACCCCGCGACCCATCACCGGCGAGACCCCGCTGGCTGAGGCGCTGGCCCCCGATCCCGAACCCGATCCGCCCGTCGCCGGGACCGCACCGCCGGCCGCCGTGCTCACTACCGGTGGGCTGATACCCGGCCCGCTGCTTACCGAGCTGATCCGGACCGGGGCCAAGGTCCGCCCGGTGTGCCATCCCGGCGGGGCGGTGGTGCCCGAACCCGGCTACCGCCCCTCGGCCGCGCTGGAGCGGTTCATCCGGTGCCGGGATATGACGTGTCGGTTCCCCAACTGCGATCGACCCGCCGAGCTTTGCGATATCGACCACACCATCGCGTGGCCGCTCGGGCCGACCCACCCATCGAATTTGAAATGCCTTTGCAGAAAGCATCATTTGCTGAAAACTTTCTGGACCGGTGCCGACGGTTGGCGCGACCAGCAGCTGCCCGACGCCACCGTCGCGTGGACCGCACCCACCGGGCACACCTACATCACTCGCCCGGGCAGTCGATTGCTGTTCCCCGCGCTGTGCCTGCCTACCGGCGAATTGCCATCTGCCCCAACGGTTTATCGGCAGCCTGGTGAGCGCGGGATCATGATGCCCACGCGGTGCCGCACCCGGGAACACGACCGTGCCCGCCGCATCGACGCCGAGCGCGCGCTTAACGCCGCCCACATCGCCGAGCGCAACCAACCGCCGCCGTTTTAGCCGCCGCGCGTCTGCAGCCCGTCGGCAGCGCCGAGCGCCGCGCGGACCCATTCGCCACGGCTAACCGCCGGCTCGATACGGTCTCGCCGGATCGCCTCGGCACTGACCGGAGGGGCCACCACGGCGGGCACCCGGAAGGAGAAGTGCCGTTCGTCGGTGGCGATCGCCAGCAGGGCATCGGTGTCGGTCAACCCGTTGGCCCGCATGGTCTCTTCCGCCCACCTGATGGGTCTGAGGCCGGCGAAATTGCTGACATAGACCACCCACAGGCGGACGTTGCGCTCGAGGTAGAGCGTATCGATGGCCCGTTGCACCGTGGCGCGGCCGGAAGCTGTCAGCACACCGGATTGATCGGTGATATAGCGCGACAGCCGGATCGGCGGCGCCGGCGCGGACGCGGCGACCACACCGGAGGGTGACGAATGCGCGTGTCGCACCAGGTGCGTGCCGAGTACCGCGGCCGCCGCGATCAGCGCGACGGTGGCGATGACGGGGATCAGCATCGCCGGTCGCCGGCGCCGCCGCGGCGGCGTGCCCTGCGACGACCCGCCGGGAGAGGCCCCGGTTAGCGCCGCCGCGAAATCCGAGCAACTCGGGTACCGATCGCCGGGATCCTTGGCCAGCGCTTTACCGAAAACGGCGTTCAGACAAGCTAACTCGGGCCGGCGCTCGCCGATAGGCGGCGGTGGCGCGGACAGGTGGCCGCTGATGACGACCGCCGGGTTGGAGTGGGGAAACGGGGGTGAGCCGGTCAGCAGGTGAAAAGCGGTGCACCCCAGGGCATATTGGTCGGCTCGGCCATCGGTGTCGGCGCCCGTGAGTTGCTCGGGGGCGCAGTAGGCCGTGGTGCCGACCATCATGTTGGTCGCGGTCAGGCCGCTGATGTCACCGAGGTGGCGGGCGATGCCGAAATCGGCAAGCATGATCCGGCGTCCACGCGTGGTGCCCTCGCCGAGCAGGATGTTGGCGGGTTTGACGTCGCGGTGCAGCAAGCCGCGCGCATGCGCGTAATCGAGGGCGTCGGCAACGGCGGTGACGATTTCGACCACCTCGGCTCGCGGCATGCCGGACGGGTAGCGGTGGCGCAGCAGCTGCGCAGCGTCGGTGCCCGGCACATAGTCCATCGAGATCCACAACCGGCCCCGGGCTTCCCCCCGGTCGTGAATGCCGATGATGTTCGGGTGCGACAACTGCGCGGCCAGCGCCGCTTCCCGGCTGAACCGTTCCCGAAATTCACGGTCGGCGCTGAGGTGGGCGGGCAGGATCTTCAGCGCGTCGCGGCGGGGCAGGCGGGGATGCTGCGCCAGATACACCTCACCCATGCCCCCGGTGCCCAGCCGCCGCAGGATGGTGTATCCGGCGAACACGTCACCTTCTCGTAGGCCATCCGTGAGCGGCATGCGAGCATGCTAATCCAGGACGTTTAGCGCCAACGCGCCAACGCATGCCGGATGCCTCGACCCGGCGGTCGTATTCGATTGCGCCCCAACAGGTTGCACGCAACCGGCTGCCCCGGCGGGCCGAAGGGAACCGCGCCGGGCCGGCGGTTAGCCGCGGGACCGCAGCGTGGCCAACGCCTTGTCGGCGTGGGCGTTGAAGCTGAGCTCGCCGCCGATCACCTCGAGCAGCCTGCGGTCGGTGTCGATGACGAACGTGGTGCGCTTGACCGGCATCAGCTTTCCGAGCAGGCCACGCTTGACGCCGAACATGGCGGCGACCGTGCCGTCGGAATCGGACAGCAGCGGGTAGTCCAAGCCGTGATCGCCGGCGAAGGTGGCCTGTTTGGTCACCGGGTCGGTGCTGATGCCCACCCGGGACGCCCCGACGGCGGCGAATTCGCCGGCCAGATCGCGAAAGTGGCAGGCCTCGCGGGTGCATACCGGCGTTCCGGCGGCGGGGTAAAAGAACAGCACCACCGGCCCGCCGGCAAGAAGCTCGCTGAGCCTGCGCGGTGCTCCGGTCTGGTCGGGAAGCTCGAAGTCGGGCACGCTGTCACCGGTTTTCATGGGAGCCACGCTACGCCGGGGGCCGACGCCGCGTCTGCGAAGATGAGGGGGTGCACGCTGACCTGGCCGCCACTACCTCGCGGACGGAATTCCGCGCGCTGGCCGCCGGGCATCGGGTGGTTCCGGTGACACGCAAGGTCTTGGCGGACGCCGAGACGCCGCTGTCGGCCTACCGCAAACTGGCCGCCAATCGTCCGGGCACATTCCTGCTGGAGTCGGCCGAAACCGGGCGGTCATGGTCGCGGTGGTCCTTCATCGGCGCCGGGTCGCCGTCGGCGCTGACGGTGCGCGACGGCGAGGCGGCGTGGTTGGGGGCGGTGCCGCGGGACGCCCCCACCGGCGGGGACCCGCTGCAGGCGTTGCGGGCCACCCTCGAGCTGCTGGCCACCGCGGCGCTTCCCGGGCTTCCCCCACTGTCGGGCGGCATGGTCGGCTTTTTCGCCTACGACCTGGTGCGACGGCTGGAACGGCTGCCCGAGCTGACCGTGGACGACCTCGGGTTGCCCGACATGATGCTGCTGCTGGCCACCGACATGGCGGCCGTCGACCACCACGAGGGCACCATCACCCTGATCGCCAACGCGGTCAACTGGAACGGCACCGACGAGCGGGTCGATGAGGCCTACGACGACGCCGTGGCACGCCTGGACGTGATGACCGCGGCGCTGGCCCAACCGCTGCCGTCGACCGTCGCAACGTTCAGCCGGCCGGAGCCGAAACACCGCGCGCAGCGCACCGTCGACGAATACGGCGCGATCGTCGAGCACCTGGTCGCGCAAATAGCGGCCGGTGAGGCCTTTCAGGTGGTGCCCTCGCAGCGCTTCGAGATGGACACCGGCGCCGATCCGATCGACGTGTACCGGATGCTGCGGGTGTCCAACCCGAGCCCCTACATGTATCTGCTGCACGTGCCCGACGAGCATGGGGAGCTGGCGTTTTCGATCGTCGGGTCCAGCCCGGAGGCGCTGGTCACCATCCAGGATCGCTGGGCGACGACCCATCCGATCGCCGGAACCCGCTGGCGGGGGCGCACCGAGGAGGAGGATCAGCAGCTGGAAAAAGAGCTGCTGCGCGACGACAAGGAACGCGCCGAGCATCTGATGCTGGTCGATTTGGGCCGCAACGATCTCGGGCGGGTGTGCGTGCCGGGCACCGTTCGCGTCGAGGACTACAGCCACATCGAGCGCTACAGCCACGTGATGCACCTGGTGTCCACGGTGACCGGGATGCTTGCCGAGGGCCGCACCGCCCTGGACGCGGTGATCGCCTGCTTTCCCGCGGGCACCCTGTCGGGCGCGCCGAAGGTGCGGGCCATGGAGCTGATCGAGGAGGTGGAAAAGACCCGCCGCGGCCTCTACGGCGGGGTGGTCGGCTACCTCGACTTCGCCGGCAACGCCGATTTCGCGATCGCCATCCGCACCGCCCTGATGCGCAACGGCACGGCCTACGTGCAGGCCGGCGGTGGGGTGGTGGCCGATTCCAACGGCCCCTACGAATACACCGAGGCGGCCAACAAGGCCCGCGCGGTGTTGAACGCGATCGCCGCGGCGGAGACGCTGACCGAGCCCGCGACGGGTTCCGCCCCAGGGACGGCGATGACCCGACCCGGACAGGAGGCGGACGGTGACGGCCGACCCTGAGCGACGGGGCCGGGTGCTGATCGGTGCCGCCCAGGTGTTGCTTGCGGTTTCCGCCGGGGCGTTGTGGGTGGCATCGCGGCTGCCGTGGGTGGTGATCCACTCGTTCGACGGGCTGGGGCCGCCCAGGTCCGCGACGCTCTCCGGGGCGTCGTGGTCGACGGCGCTGCTGCCGCTGGCGCTGCTGTTGCTGGCCATCGCCGTGGCCGCGGTCGCCGTGCGCGGCCGCCCGCTGCGGATGGTCGCGGTGCTGGCGGCGCTGGCGAGTCTGGTGATCGGTTATCTCGCAATCAGTTTGTGGGTCATCCCGGATGTGGCGGTGCGGGCGGCCGATCTCGCGCACGTCCCGGTGGTGTTCCTGGTGGGCAGCGAGCGGCACTACGCCGGCGCGACGGCGGCGCTGGCCGCGGGGATGGGCACGCTGATGGCCGGCGTGCTGTTGATGAGGTCGGCCGCGATCTCGGGGGCTTCGCGGGCGTCGAAATACCTGGCGCCGGCGGCGCGCCGCTCGGCCGCGGCCGCTGAGGACACCCCGGTGTCCCAGCGCGCCCTCTGGGAGGCGCTTGACGAGGGCCGTGATCCGACCGATCAGCCCGAGAATTCCGCGGGGGCGGGCGATCACGAATCCGGCACCGAATCCGGCACCGAGGGTCGGTGACGAAGCGTCCGTCGGCGCTCGCTACCCTTCGATGGACGTTGTCACGAACCGGTGGGACCGGGGGAAGGAACCGGCAGGGCATGAGTCCGGTAACCGTGCTCGACTCCATCATCGAGGGAGTCCACGCGGATGTTGCCGCTCGTGAGGCCGCGGTAAGCCTGTCCGAGGTCAAGGCGGCCGCCGAAGCGGCACCGCCGCCACTCGACGTGATGGCGGCGTTGCGGGCACCCGGTATCGGCGTTATCGCCGAGGTCAAACGCGCCAGCCCGTCGGCGGGCCGACTGGCGCCGATCGCCGACCCGGGGAAACTGGCCCGGGCCTATCAGGATGGTGGTGCCCGAATCATCAGCGTGGTGACCGAGGAACGGTGTTTTCACGGAAGCCTGGCCGATCTGGACGCGGTGCGGGCGGCGGTGTCGGTACCGGTCTTGCGGAAAGATTTCGTGGTGCGGCCCTACCAAATTCACGAGGCGCGCGCACACGGGGCCGACATGCTGTTGCTCATCGTCGCTGCGTTGGATCAGTCGGCGCTGGTGTCGATGCTGGACCGCACCGAGTCGCTGGGCATGACCGCGCTGGTGGAGGTGCACACCGAGGAGGAAGCCGACCGGGCGTTGCGGGCCGGCGCGAAGGTGATCGGGGTCAACGCCCGCGACCTCACGACGCTGGAGGTGGACCGGGACTGCTTTGCGCGGATCGCTCCCGGCTTGCCGACCGACGTGATCAGGATCGCCGAATCCGGGGTGCGCGGCACCGCCGACCTGCTGGCGTATGCGGGCGCGGGCGCGGATGCGGTGCTCGTCGGTGAAGGCCTGGTCACCAGCGACGATCCCCGGGCGGCGGTTGCCGATCTGGTTGCCGCCGGCACGCATCCATCCTGTCCGAAGCCGGCTCGCTGACCCCGATGAGGCGCCCATGCCGAACCCGGTGAACCCGATGAGCCGGTTATGCGTTAAAGCCTCGTGATGATGCCACACCGCGGCCCGGATCTGCCACGCCCGAGTGCGGCCGTGGCCGAACCCACCCGCCACGAACCCGACGCACACGGTCATTTCGGCGGGTACGGCGGTCGCTATGTCGCCGAGGCGTTGATGGCGGTAATCGAGGAGGTCACCGCCGCCTATGAGAAAGCGCGCACCGATCACGGGTTCCTGGAGCTTCTCGATACCCTGCAGGCCAACTACGCCGGCCGGCCGTCCCCGCTGTACGAGGCCGCACGCCTGCGTGAGCACGCCGGTGGGGCACGGATCTTCCTCAAGCGAGAAGACCTGAACCACACCGGTTCTCACAAGATCAACAACGTGCTCGGGCAGGCCCTGCTGGCCCGCCGGATGGGCAAGACCCGGGTGATCGCCGAGACCGGCGCCGGTCAGCACGGGGTGGCCACCGCCACCGCGTGCGCGTTGCTGGGCCTGGACTGTGTGATCTACATGGGTGCCGTCGACACCGAGCGCCAGGCGCTCAACGTGGCGCGGATGCGGCTGCTGGGTGCGCAGGTCGTCTCGGTCGACTCCGGCTCCAAAACGCTCAAGGATGCGATCAACGAAGCATTCCGCGACTGGGTCACCAACGCCGACACCACGTATTACTGCTTCGGCACCGCGGCCGGCCCGCATCCGTTCCCGATGATGGTGCGGGATTTTCAGCGGATCATCGGCCTGGAGGCGCGCGCGCAAATCCTAGATCAGGCGGGCCGGCTGCCCGACGCGGTCGTGGCCTGCGTCGGCGGGGGATCCAACGCGATCGGGATTTTCCACGCCTTCCTCGACGATCACGGTGTCCGGCTGGTGGGGTTCGAGGCAGCGGGGGATGGCGTGCAGACCGGCCGGCATGCCGCCACGTTCACCGGCGGTTCTCCGGGGGTATTCCAGGGATCGTTTTCCTACCTGCTCCAGGATGAGGACGGGCAGACCATCGAATCCCATTCGATCTCGGCGGGCCTGGACTACCCCGGTGTGGGCCCGGAACACGCCTGGCTCAAAGAGACCGGGCGGGCGGAGTACCAGCCCGTCACCGACGCCGAGGCGATGGCGGCGTTCGGCGTGCTGTGTCGCACCGAAGGCATTATTCCGGCCATCGAATCCGCGCACGCGCTGGCCGGGGCCCTGAGGCTGGGATGCGAGCTGGGCCGGGATGCGGTCATCGTGGTGAACCTCTCCGGCCGCGGCGACAAGGACGTGGAGACCGCTGCCAAGTGGTTCGGCCTGCTCGAGGATCGGGGCAGTGGCGGATGATGACTGCCGGCCAAAGCCGAATGAGCCAAATGAGCAGACTGGCACCGCTTTTCGACTCCTGTCGGCGGGACGGCCGGGCGGCGTTGATCGGTTACCTGCCCACCGGGTTCCCCGACGTGCGGACCTCCGTGGACGCGATGAAAACCCTCATCGAATCCGGTTGCGACATCGTTGAAGTCGGTGTGCCCTACTCGGATCCGAGCATGGACGGCCCGACCATCGCCAGGGCATCCGCGGCCGCGCTTCGCGGCGGGGTGCGGGTGCGCGACTCGGTCGCCGCGGTCGAGGCGATCAGCGCCGCCGGCGGCCGAGCCGTGGTGATGACCTACTGGAATCCGGTGCTGCGCTACGGGGTTGATGCGTTCGCCCGAGACCTCGCGGCGGCCGGCGGCCAGGGCGTGATCACGCCCGATCTCATTCCCGATGAGGCCGACGAATGGATGGCCGCATCCGAGCGGCACGGGCTGGACCGCATCTTTTTGGTGGCGCCGTCATCGACCCCGCAGCGGCTGGCGATGACGGTCGAGGCGTCGCGGGGGTTCGTCTACGCGGCATCGACGATGGGTGTCACGGGTGCCCGTGACGCGGTGTCGCGCGCGGCGCCCGAACTGGTGCGCCGGGTGAAGGCGGTGTCCGACATCCCGGTGGGCGTGGGGTTAGGGGTGCGCTCGCGAGACCAGGCCGCCCAGATCGGGGCCTACGCCGATGGCGTCATCGTGGGATCGGCGCTAGTGTCGGCTTTGGCCGCCGGCCTGCCCGAGCTGCGTAAGCTGGCCGGGGAACTCGCTGCCGGTGTGCGCCAAAGGATCTCCACGCTATGACCAGTCTGCCCGGCTATTTCCCCAGCCCGCCGCGCGGGGTCTGGCACCTCGGGCCGATACCGATTCGTGCCTACGCGCTGTGCATCATCGTCGGCATCGTGGTCGCGCTGGTGATCGGCGACCGTCGCTGGGAAAACCGTGGAGGCGAACACGGCGCGATTTACGACATCGCGCTGTGGGCGGTTCCTTGTGGGCTTGTGGGCGGGCGGCTGTATCACCTCATCACCGATTGGCGAACCTATTTCGGTAGCGGCGGTGTCGGGCTGGGCGCCGCGCTGCGCATCTGGGACGGCGGCCTGGGCATTTGGGGCGCGATAGCCCTCGGCGGTGTCGGCGCGTGGATCGCTTGCCGGCGTCGTGGCATCCCGTTTGCGGCTTTCGCCGACGCCGCGGCCCCGGGCATTGTGCTGGCGCAGGCCATCGGCCGGCTGGGAAACTATTTCAACCAGGAGCTCTACGGCCGGGAAACCACGCTGCCGTGGGGCATGGAGGTGTTCTACCGCCGCGACCCCGACGGATACGTGGACGTGCATTCCCTCGATGGCGTCTCCACCGGGCAGGTGGCGCTCGTCGTGCAACCGACGTTTCTCTACGAATTGCTGTGGGACGTTTTGGTTTTTGCCTTGCTGATCTATGCGGACCGGCGGTTCACGATCGGCCACGGCCGCTTGTTCGCGCTCTATGTCGGCGGTTACTGCGTCGGACGGTTTTGGATCGAGCTGCTGCGTGCCGATCCCGCCACCCACATCGCCGGGATCCGGATCAATTCCTTCACCTCGACGTTCGTGTTCATCGGCGCGGTCGTCTACTTCATCCTGGCCCCGCGGGGCCGCGAGGACCCGGCGACCCTGCGCGGTGCCCGTCGTGCCGAGGCACCCGCGGTCCCCGAGCCGGTGGCGCAGGCCGCAGCCGCCGCGCCGGCGTCCGGTGCGACCGCGGCGGTCATGGTCGCCGACCGTGACGACGGCGAGCCGGTTGACGTCACCACCGACGCTACCGAGACCGAGGCTGGTCCCGCGGAAGAGGAGGCGCCGGAAACCCCGGGGGAGTCGCCGGCCGAGGCGCCAGCCGCTCAAGGCGATGACATCCAGGCCGCCTCGGCGGAAGCCGACGAGGCAGCCCCCGAGGGTGGGGCCGCACCCGCGACGGTAGCGCCCGAGGCGGCACAACCCGTCGATGAGAGCGACGTCGGCTCGCTCGGCGATGCCGGCCGCCGGCGCTGGTGGAGCCGATTGGGCGGCCGTCGGCGTTGACGTCCGGTCAATCGTCAAACGAACGCGCGCCGTCTTTAGCCGTTCTGGCATCCTGAACAGCGTGACCGAACATCCTGACCGGACGGGGACGTGATCCCCGGGGCCGCCCGCAACGCGACGCGATCCGATCCGCCGTGCCGGGGCGGGTGGGTGATCGCGGGATTGGTGCTGGCCGGTGCGCTCGGTTACCTCGGATTCGTCGACCCCCACGATCGTCACGCCGTGTACCCGCCATGCCCGTTCCGGCTGCTCACCGGCTGGAACTGCCCCACCTGCGGGGGGTTGCGGATGGTGCACGACCTGCTGCACGGCCACCTTGCGGCCGCCGTGAGCGACAACGTGGTTTTGCTTGTCGGCATCCCGGCGCTGGCGTCCTGGCTGCTGCTGCGCCGTCGCCGCGACCAACCGGCCCTGCCGGCGCCGGTGATCGTGACCCTCGCGGTGGCGGCGATCGCCTGGACGGTGCTGCGTAACCTCCCCGGTTTTCCGCTGGTTCCGACCACTCTCGGCGGATAGCCGCACGGGAAAGCCGCGCCCGCGAACCGCAATGTGAGACCGAATTCACAGCGGTCGAGACGGTGATCGGGCGCGGCTATGCTGGCGGCGTGAGGCGCGGGAAGATCGTTTGCACTCTCGGCCCCGCCAGCAACACCGACGAGATGGTTCGGGCGCTGGTCGAGGCCGGGATGGACGTTGCCCGACTCAATTTCAGCCACAGCGACTACCAGGAACACAAGGCGGCCTACGAGCGGGTACGGGCCGCCTCGGATGCCACCGGCCGCGCGGTGGGGATACTGGCCGACTTGCAGGGCCCCAAGATCAGGCTGGGGCGCTTCCGCGGGGGGTCCACCTATTGGGCCGAAGGCGAAACGGTGCGTATCACCGTTGCCGACTGTGAAGGCGACCATGATCGGGTGTCGACCACCTACAAGCAGCTGACCAGGGACGCGGCCTGCGGGGACCGCGTTTTGGTCGACGACGGCAACATCGGACTGGTCGTCAAAGACATCGACGGCGACGACGTGGTGTGTACCGTCACCGAGGGCGGCGTGGTGAGCAACAACAAGGGGATGTCGCTGCCCGGGATGAACGTGTCCGCTCCCCCCCTGTCGGACAAAGACATCGAGGATCTCCGGTTTGCGCTCGACCTCGGTGTGGACATGGTGGCGCTGTCTTTCGTGCGCTCGCCGTCCGACATCGAGCTGGTCCACGAGCAGATGGACCGGATCGGACGGCGGGTGCCGGTGATCGCCAAGCTGGAGAAACCGGAAGCCGTCGACAACCTGGAGGCGGTGGTGCTGGCGTTCGACGCCGTGATGGTGGCCCGCGGCGACCTGGGGGTGGAGCTGCCGTTGGAGGAGGTCCCGCTGGTGCAAAAACGGGCCATCCAGATCGCCCGGGAGAACGCTAAGCCGGTGATTGTCGCAACCCAAATGCTCGATTCGATGATTGACAACCCGCGGCCCACCCGGGCCGAGGCGTCCGACGTCGCGAACGCGGTGCTCGACGGTGCCGACGCGCTGATGCTGTCCGGGGAAACCGCCGTCGGGAAGTATCCGCTGGCGGCGGTGCGGACGATGTCGCGGATCGTGTGTGCGGTGGAGGAGAATTCGACGGCGGCACCGCCGCTGACGCACATCCCCCGCACCAAGCGGGGAGTGCTCTCCTATGCCGCCCGGGACATCGGCGAGCGGCTGGACGCCAAGGCCCTGGTCGCGTTCACCCAGTCCGGCGACACCGTGCGGCGCCTGGCCAGGTTGCACACCCCGCTGCCGTTGCTGGCCTTCACCGATCTGCCCGAGATCCGCAGCCAACTGGCCTTGACCTGGGGCACCGAAACGTTCATCGTCCCGCACCAGAATTCCACCGACGGCATGATCCGGGAGGTCGATAAGGCGCTGCTGCAACTCGGCCGCTACCAACGAGGGGACCTGGTGGTGATCGTCGCGGGCGCGCCGCCGGGCACAGTAGGCTCAACTAACCTGATCCATGTGCACCGCATCGGTGAGGAGGACGTCTAATCCGCGATCCGGCGCGGGGCCGACGCACGACCGGCCCGTCTCGCGGAGAGGGCCGGTGCAGCCAGCGATGAGGGAGAAACACACGGCGTCTGACTTCGAGCAACTGCTGGCGGTCCTGGACCTCAGCCCGATCGCCGACGACTTGTTCATCGGCTCGCATCCAAGCAAGAATCCGCCGCGGACGTTCGGCGGCCAGCTGATGGCGCAATCGTTCGTCGCGGCCAGCCGCACCCTGACCCGCGACCTGCCGCCCACCGCGCTGTCGGTGCACTTCATCAACGGCGGCGACACCGCCAAGGACATCGAATTCCGGGTGACCCGGCTGCGCGACGAGCGCCGCTTTGCCAACCGGCGAGTGGACGCGACACAGGACGGCACGCTGCTGGCGTCGGCGATGATCTCGTATCTCTCCGGCGGCCGCAGCCTCGAGCACGGAATCGATCCGCCCGAGGTCGCCCCACCGGACACCCTGCCGCCGGTCACCGAACTGCTGCGCGGCTACGAGGACACCGTTCCGCTCTTCGTCAACGCGCTGCAGCCGATCGATTGGCGCTACACCAACGACCCCACGTGGGTGATGCGCGCCAAAGGCGAGCGGCTGACGTTCAACCGGGTCTGGGTCAAGGCGGGCGGTGTGCTGCCCGACGACCCGGTGCTGCACACCGCGGCGATGGTGTACTGCTCGGACACCACGGTGCTGGACTCGGTGATCACCACCCACGGGCTGTCGTGGGGGGTTGACCGGATTTTCGCCGCGACCACCAACCACTCGGTGTGGTTTCACCGGCCGGTCGACTTCGGCGATTGGGTGCTGTATTCGACGTCGTCACCGGTGGCCGCCGATTCGCGCGGGCTGGGCACCGGGCATTTCTTCGACCGGTGCGGCCGGCTCGTTGCGACCGTGGTGCAGGAAGGTGTCGTGAAGTACTTCCCGGGGCCTGGCCGATAGCCGTCCGGACGCGCACCAGGTATGCGGTGGTCAGCGGCGATCCGATCGGCGGCGAGACGCAGTTTCCGCAGCGGGTCGCCGATTTCGCCGCCATGTGTCGCGTCCGCGGCTGGCGGATCGTGCTGCTGGCCCGCAGCGAGCGGCGGCTGGGGTTGTGGAGCGACCGGGAGGTCATCGGCCGGCCGCTGCGCCGGCTTTCAGCGCGACGCGACCGCCGGTGGCGGCAGCGACATCACCCTGGACGCCCCCCGGAACCGCCGCGGAGCCCCCAACGGCATCGACGAACGGCTTAGCACCGACATGGTGGCAGCGGCCAAAGATGCTGGCGTGCAACGGGTATCCCTGGCGTTCGCGGCCTTCCCGGAACTGTTCGGCGCCGGGAATCGGGGCCTATGTGCTGTTGTCGCTGGAGTTCCTGCCGCGTCGGCGCCGGCTCTAAGGCCCGCGGACGGCTACGGCTACGGCGACGGTGTGGGAGCCGGTGTGATGCTGAATTTCTCCTGGATGCGTTCCCGGAACCGCTCCACGCACCGCTGCTGTTTGACGCTGTCCGAGCCGGCCTTCTGCAAGCAGGTGAGGTAGTCTCCTCCGCCGGCTTCGTGCCACAGGCCCATCCAGATCGGGACGAAGATCACACCGACGACGATCGCGACGATGCCCAGCACGACCCCCGCAACGGCAACCCCGCCGTTGGTGGCTTCACCGCGCCTGACCCGTCTGCGCGCGGCGAGCCCGACGACCGCCGCGGTGGCGCCCACCAGGACACCGCCGAGCACCGACCACACCAGCATCAGCGCGACGATCGCCAGCACCAGCGATGCGATGCCCAGCCCGTTTTTCGGGGCGACCGGTGGCGGAAAAGAGCCGGGATAGGGTTGCCACGAGGGTGGGGGCGAGCCCCCGGGATAGGGGGCCGGCGCGTACGGGTAGGGCTGCGGGGAGTACCCGCCGGACTGCAGGTAGGGCGGTGACGGCGGGGTTTCCGGTGGATTCGTGGGGATTTCGGGTTTACTCGCCGACCCGTCGGAAGGCCTATCAGCGGGTGTGCCCGCGGGTGTCGTCATGACTCGCGCTCCCATCGGTGCCGGCGGATCGAAGGTCAGCGTACCCGGGCGGACCGACTCGTAGGTGCGAACATCCGATGTCGGCGGGCAGCTGATGAGTGGCCACCACAACCGTGCGCTCCGGGGCCAACAGTCCGCCGTGCGGGTCCAGCAGGGCGCGCAGCACACCCTGCGCATCGGCCGCGTCCAGGTGCTCGGCCGGCTCGTCGAGCAAGACGATCCGTGCCGGTGAGATCACCGCGCGGGCCAACAGCAGGCGTCGGCGCTGACCCGCCGAGAGGGCCTGCGCCCCACCGGTCAACACGGTGTCGAGCCCTTCGGGCAGACCGCCCAGCCACCGGCCGAGGCCGACCCGGCGCAGCGCCGCCGTCAGCTCGTCATCGCGGCAGTCCCCGCGAGCGACCAACAGGTTGTCCCGCACGGTGGTGGCGAAGATGTGCGCATCTTCAGCGAAAAAAGTTATCGCTTGACGTAACTCGCTTTCGTTGAGCAGGTTTATGGGAACCCCGTCCAGCAGGACCCGGCCGTGTTGCGGCGCCAGCAGGCCGGCGAGTGTCATCAGCAGCGTCGTCTTGCCCGAGCCGCTGGCGCCGGTGACCGCCAGCCTGGCGCCCGGCGCCAGATCGATTGCCACCCGGTTCTCCGGATGACGGGTGCACACGTCGGCGCGCAGCCGCCCGGTCGGGCGGGGCGGTGCCGGTGCCGTGGCGGTCTCGGCCGGGGGGGCGGGGACCGTCGGCTCGGGGCCGGTGAGGCCGAGCAGTCGGCGCGCCGCGATTCGTGAGCGGGTCAGCTGCACGGCGGCGGCCGGCAACGGCACCGTCGACTCGAACGCGGACAGCGGCAGCAGCATCAGCACCGCCAGGGTGGTGGGTGCGACCGCGGAGGCCAGCCCGATTCCGGCCACGACCGCGCCGAGCACGCTGACGCCGACCGCTGCGGTGGGCATCGCCTCGGCGATGGCAGCCGGCCGCGCGGCGGCGTCGACCGCGAAGCCCCACTCCCGGTGGCGGTGTTGCGACTCGGCGACGAGAGCGGCCAGGGTGCCACCGACACGCAGTTCGGGCGCGTGCTCCAGCGCGATCATCGTGGCCACGTCACGAGCGGAATGATGGTGACGGGCGAGCGCTTCCTGGGCGGCGGCGGCGCGGGCGGCCAGCCAGGGCGACAACCCGCCGGCGATGAGCAGGCAAACCGCCAACACCCCCGCTGCCGACGGTGAGATCGCGGCGATGACCGCGGTCGCCGCCAGCGCCAGCACGGCCGCCACACCGATCGGCAACAACGCGCGCACCAACACATTGGCCAGCTCGTCGACGTCCGCGCCGACCCGCGTGAGCAGTTCGCCGCTGTGCAGGCGGACCGCGGCGTCGGCGGGTCCGTGCGCGAGCCGGTGATAGATCCCGGCGCGGGCCGCGCCCGCCCCGCGCAGCGCGGTGTCGTGGGCGGCCAGTCGCTCCCAATAGTGCAGCACGCCACGGGAAATCGCCAACGCCCGGACCGTGACGGCCGCGATCGTCAGATCCAGCACCGGAGGCATTTGCCAGGCGCGGGTGATCAGCCAGGCCGACACCCCGGCGAGCGCCAGCGCGCTGGCCAGCGACGCCGCCCCCAGCGAGAGCGCAAGCAGGAATCGGGGTAACCGCGGTCGCAGCAGGCGCAACGCCATCAGCAGCGGATCAGACCGGCGCATGACGCGCTTCCCCTCCGACCACCTCGACGACGTGGTCACCGATCGCCAGGACGCGGGGGCGATGACCGACGACCACCACGGTGGCGCCGGCGCGTGCCCGCGCCACGATGGCCCGCAGCACCCGATCCTCGGTCGCGGCGTCCAGGTGGGCGGTCGGCTCGTCGAGCAGCAGCACCGGGGCGGGCGATCCCAGGGCACGGGCCAGGCCGAGCCGTTGCCGCTGACCCAGCGAGAGTCCGGCGCCGCCGCGCCCGAGGGCGGTATGCAGCCCGTCGGGCAGCTCCTTCAGCACGGAGTCGAATCCCGATGCCGCGCACGCGGCGTCGATGTCGACGAGGTCGCCGAACAACCTCAGATTGGCGGCGACGGAACCCGGGATCAGCATCGGGCGCTGCGGCAGCCAGGACAGCTGCCGCCACCAGGCGGCCGGGTCAAGATCGGCGACATCCACCCCGGCCACGCTGATGCGCCCCGAGGACGGCGTGGTCAGTCCCGCGATCGCCTGCAGGGCCGTGCTTTTCCCCGCGCCGTTCGGCCCGGTCAGCACGGTCACCCGGCCCGGTTCGATCACCGCGGTGAGATCGCGCGGCGAGGGCCCGTCGCGGCCCTCGACGGTCAGTCGCTCGAGGTGGATCACCGCGCCCCGCGCGGATACCGTCAACCGTCCCCGCCTTGCCGGCGTCGGGGTGTCGATGAGCGCGAGGGCTTGGTCGGCCGCGGCTCTCCCATCCTCGGCGGCATGGAATTCCACACCGATCCGCCGTAGCGGCCAGTACACGTCCGGCGCCAGCAACAACACCGTCAACCCGGTCGCCAGGGTCATCCCGCCGAACACCAGGCGCAGGCCGATTCCGACCGCAATCAGGGCCACACCCAAGGTGGCCAGCAGCTCGAGCACCAGGGCCGACAGAAACGCAATCCGCAGCGCCGCCATCGTCGAGCGGCGATGGGCGCCAGCCAGTTCCGCGATGCGGTGCTCAGGCCCGCTGGCGCGCCCGAGCGCCCGCAGCGTCGGCAGTCCGGCGATCAGATCCAGCAGCCGGGCCTGCAGTGTGGTCATCGCCGCCAGCGCGCCCGCCGACCGTTCGGCGGTTGCCAGACCGATCAGCACCATGAATATCGGTATCAACGGAAGCGTGATCACCGCGATCGCAGCCGATTTCACGTCATAGACCGCGATCACGGCGACCGTAGCCGGAGTCAGGATCGCGGCCAGCAGCAATGACGGCAGGTATGTGGTGAAGTAGGGACGCAACCCGTCGAGGCCACGCGTCACCACCGCGGCGGCGAGATCGCGCTGGGCGACCAGCGTGCGGGGTTCTCGGGCCGTCACCGCCGTCAGCACTTGAGCGGTGAGCTCGGCGATCGCCGCGCTGGCGCCCCGCTGGCCCAGGCGCGCCTGAATCCAACGGGTCGCGGTGCGAATTCCCCACAGTATCAGCAGCATTGACAGTGGCCACAGCCAAAAGTGCAGGCTGCGCCGGGACGGATCGGTGATGACGCCGGCGACCATGTGCGCCAACACGATCGCCGACGCGACGGCACAACCCGAGATCACCGCACCGCAGGCCACCGTGGCGGCCAGGAAACGGCGCAGCGTGCTCGACGCTCGCCACAGCCGTGGATCGAGGGGGGCTCGGCGGTTTCGGCTCAGGACACGTGCCTCGCCAGACCGATCGACGGGGGGATGTTCTCGGCCGAGATCCGCTGCCGGAAAACCCAATACGTCCACCCTTGATAGGCAATGACAAGGGGAACCAAGGTGAGCGACGCCCACGTCATGATCTTCAGGGTGTAGCCGGTCGACGAGCCGTTGTAGATCGTCACACCCCAGGCCGGGTTGAGGGTCGACGGCAGCAGATTCGGGTACAGTGAGCCGAAGAGCAGCACTGCCACCCCGGCGATCACCACCGTCATCGCGAAAAACGCTGCGCCCTCGCGGCCTTGGACGCGCATCAGCATCACAGCGGTGAGCAGCGCGAGGACCGCGACGCCCAGCGCCGGCCATGTCCAGGGCTTGCCGTAGCCCAGTTGGGTCCACAGCCCGAAGCTGCCCGCCAGCACCACAGCCGGCGCGGAGAGCCACCGCGCGAACCGAAACGCGGTGTCGCGCACCGATCCCCCGGTTTTCAGCGCGCTGAACACCGCGCCATAGAACAAAAACAGCGCCGCCGTCGCCAGCCCGCCGAGCAGTGTGTAGGCGTTGAGCACATCGCCGATCCCCGGGTGCACCCGGTGCGCTGCGTCGATCGGCAGCCCGCGCACCAGGATCGCGAACGCCACACCCCACAGCACCGCGGGCAGCCAGGATCCGGCCGCGATGCCGAAGTCGGCCCAGGCCCGCCATTTCGGGTCGTCGATCTTGCCGCGCCACTCGATTGCGACCGAGCGCACGATCATCCCGAACAGGATCGCCAGCAGCGGGAGATACAACGCCGAGAACAGCGCCGCATACCAGTTCGGAAACGCCGCGAACATCGCCGCACCCGCGGTGATTAACCACACCTCATTGCCGTCCCACACCGGACCGATGGTGTTAAGCAGGGCGCGGCGGTTGGCCTCGGGATCGCCCGGCCCGACCATTCCGACCGGCGCCATCAGCATCCCGACGCCGAAGTCGAAGCCCTCGAGGATCAAAAACCCCAAAAACATCGCCGCGATGATCACGAACCACAGCTGTTGCAATCCCACTGCGAGTCAACCCCTTTCAGTAGGCGAACGACAGTGGCGCGACCTCGGCCTCGCCCGGCGGCCGCGGCGGCGCCGGCTCGGCGTCGTGTTCTTGCGGACCCTCCAGTACGTAGCGGCGGATCAGGAAGAACCACAGCACCGCCAGCACCCCGTAGACGAGGGTGAAGACCACCAAAGATGTCATCACCGTCGACGAGGTGACAGGGGAGACCCCGCCGTTTACGGTGAGGCGCACCGCCTGGTCGCCGGTCGGGTTGGGCGCGACCACCCACGGCTGGCGGCCCATCTCGGTGAACACCCACCCCGCTTCACACGCCAGAAACGGTGTGGGAATGCTGAGCACACCCAATCGCCCCAGCCACCGCTGATCGGGAACCCGGCCCCGGCGGGTGACCCACAGCGCCGCCAACGCGAAGAGCACCGGGATCGCCAGCAAGCCGATCATGATCCGAAACGACCAATAGGTCACGAACAGGTTGGGCCGGTAATCGCCGGGCCCGAAACGGCTCTGATACTGCCGCTGCAGATCTTCCACACCCTGCAGGGTGACGCCGCTGAACTTGCCTTCGGCGAGAAACGGCAGCACGTAGAGGGCCGTGACGACGCGGGTGACACTTTCGCAGTTGTTGTGCGTGCCGATGGTCAGGATCGAAAAGCTCGGATCGGTTTCGGTGTGGCACAACGATTCGGCCGACGCCATTTTCATCGGCTGCTGGCGAAACATCAGTTTGCCCTGAGTGTCCCCGGTGGGGTACAGCAACACCACCGCCGTCAGGAGAACCAGAACGCTGCTGGCGATGGTGGCCGGTCGGAACATGCTGCGGGCCTGCTCGGCCGCGTCGGCGGCGTGCTTGTGCTCGCGGACCATCAACCAGGCCGACACCCCGGCGACGAACGTGCCGGCGGTGAGCAACGACGCGGTGACGGTGTGCAAAAACGCCCAGATGGCGGTGTTGTTGGTCAACAGGGCGCCGAAGTCGGTCAGTTCGGCGCGGCCGGTGCGCGGGTTGAAGCGGGCGCCGACCGGGTGCTGCATGAAGGCGTTGGCGGTGATGATGAAAAACGCGGACGATTCCACCCCGATCGCCACGATCCAGATGGTGGCCAGGTGCAGCCACCGGGGCAGCCGGCCCCAGCCGAAGATCCACAGCCCGATGAACGTCGATTCGAAGAAGAACGCGATCAACCCTTCGAACGCCAGCGGGGCCCCGAAAATGTCCCCGACGAAGCGGGAGTACTCGCTCCAGTTCATCCCGAACTGGAACTCCTGCACGATCCCGGTCGCCACCCCGATCGCGAAGTTGATCAAAAACAGTTTGCCGAAGAACTTGGTGAGGCGATACCAAGCGGTGTTGCCGGTGACCATCCACACGGTCTGCATCACCGCCAGGATCGGGGCCAAGCCCATGGTGAGCGGCACGAAGATGAAGTGGTAGACGGTGGTGATACCGAACTGCCACCGTGACATGTCGACGACGTTCATCTGCCATCTCCCAGGGACGCGGTGCTACCACATAGTACTACGACATAATGTAGTAAATAGCTCCGGCACCCCGGCGGGCCGGTCACGCCGGGGCTTCTTTCGACGCGGCTTCCGGCACCGCACCGGTGATCGCCTTGATCGCGGTGCGCATGCCAAACCCCGACACCACCTCGAATACCCCGATGACGACGAGCCAGATGCCGACGACCAGCGTCAGTATCTCCAACGAGGTGAACGGCGAAGCCAGCATGACGATGCCGGCTAACAGGCTGATCACACCGAGGAAAATCGCCCAGCCGCGGCCCGGGAGCGCAGCGTCGCCGATGGCGGACACCGACGTTGCCACGCCGCGAAAGATGAATCCGACGCCAATCCAAATCGCCAACAGCAGAACGGAGTTAGCAAGACTGCGAAAGCACAGCAGCGCCAAAATCAGCGATGCCGCCCCGCTGATGAGCAGCAGCACCCGCCCGCCGGTGGACACCCGCAGGGCGAAGGCGAAAACGACCTGCGCGATGCCGGTGATCAGCAGGTAGGCGCCGAAAACGATGGCAGCGACCAGGATAGATTTCCCCGGCCAAACCACTACCGCAATACCCAAGGCCAGCGCCAGAAAGCCCGAGACCAGGGTGGACTTCCACAGGTGCGGCAACAAGATTGGGACCGCCTGGGTTTCCATGAACCCAGTGTCCCACATACCTCGGGTCAGCGCGCCCGGTTCCCGGCGGCTCGCTGGCGGGACGCGTCGTTGGGCGCTGCCGCAAGCGGTCCGGCCCAACCGGTGTCGTCTTTGCGGCCGACCAGGTACCAGGTGCGCATCACGCCTTTTCCCTTGACCTGCACGGCGCCCCGCTCTTGCAGCACGAAGTCGTTTTTCAGCCGTTCGTAGACGGCCTCGGGCACGTGAATCCGCCCGATCGAATCGGTGGCCTGCATCCGGGATGCGACGTTGACCGCGTCGCCCCACACGTCATAAAAGAACCGGCGCGAACCCACGACCCCGGCGACCACCGGGCCGGTGGCCAGGCCGATGCGCAGCGGCAGGCCGTTGCCGTCCGCGTCCTGCAGTCGGCCGGCGGCGTCGGCCATGTCGAGCGCCAGCGCGGCCAGCGCCTCGAGGTGATCGGGCCGCGGGTGGGGGACCCCGCTGACCACCATGTAGGAATCCCCGCTGACTTTGATCTTCTCCAGGCCGTGCCGCTCAACCAGCGCGTCGAAGGCGCTATACACCCGGTCGAGGAACCGGATCAGCGTGTCGGGGGCCATGTCGCTCGCCTTCTCGGTGAAATCGGCGATGTCGGCGAACAGCACCGAGGCCTCGTCGTACCGGTCGGCGATAATGCCGTGCGTCGGGTCTTTCAGCCGGTCGGCGATGCTGGCCGGCATGATGTTGGCCAGCAGCGCCTCGGATCGTTGGTATTCCCGCTCTCGGGCCGCTTCGGCGCGGGCGGCGTCGCGCAGCGCGTACCACACCGTGACAACCACCATCACGCACGCGGAGACGGTGGTCAAAACGAAGCCCAGCGACTGCACCCAGGCAGGCTTAAGCCCGGTGTCGCGCGGGACGAGGAATTCGAGGGTGATCACCAAACCGGCGGCGACGGCCGCCAGGGCCGCCGCCAGACCGATCCGGTCGATGCCCAGCAGCAACACCACCAGACAGGCCGCGACCAGGAAAAAGAACTGCAAACCCGAGCCGGTGCCCAGGGCCGCGCAGTTGATGAAGATCGCCGCGTACGCGGTGCCGAAAAACGTCAGCGGCCCGACCAGTTCCCCGAACCGGTGCAGCAGCGGCACCACCGCGAAGATCACGGCGGCGACCAGGCTGATCACCTGAACCCACCAAAGCACCGGCCGGGCAAAGAAGCCGACGACGATCAGGATGGCGCTTATCGCCGCCGCGAGCGTGGCGCTGACGTTGAGCACCCGCCGCCGGCGTGCGGCGCTGTCGGCGACGATCCGGGCGCGGGGCCGCGTCGGTGTCGTCGCGATGCCGCCCCGCGCGGGCAGCGAACCCGCCGTGCACGGGGTACCGCGCTCGTCAGCGGCCACGGCAAAAGCCTAACCGGTGGACCCGACGGTGTCGGCGCGTCATGTCGGGGGATCCGGCGGCCCGTCGGTCAGCCACTGCGACGGGCGGTGCGGCACCAGCGTGCCGTTGGGCATGATGTGCGCCACCGGGTGGCCGTCGCGGACGGCCAGGTCCGCGATCATCCGGCGGTGGCAGCGCCACCACAACGGCTCCCCGCACATGATGGCCACCCGAAAGCTGCCGGCGTCCTGCAGCAGCCGCCGGTAGGCATCCTGAAAAGCCGGGGTGCGGGTGTGGGCGGCGTAGTTGGCGAACGCCGGGTTGCGCCACCACCGGTCACCCGGTGCCGGGGTGGCCGGCGGTGGACGGCGGCCACCGAGCCCGGGTTCGTGGCGGTAGCCGATCCCCGCCGCACCCAGCCAGTGCGGCATTGCCTGCTTGGACACGTCGGGGTTGCGCCGTGACCCCGGGAAGCTTCGCACGTCGACCACCAGGTCGATGCCGTGCTCGCGAAGCAGGGCGGTGAGTTCAGCGGCGGTCTTCGCGCCGTGGCCGATGGTGAAAAGCATTGGTTGACCGTCGTGCCCTCGGTGGGATTCGAACCCACACTGTCGGGGTTTTGAGTCCCGTTCCTCTGCCAGTTGGGATACGAGGGCCCAATCGGCTCCGGCCTCCCACCATAAAGGATGCTGGCGATCGCCGGTCGCCCAGCGGCCCGGGGTCGCCGTGAGCTGCCGCCCACTGCCACAATGTGCTCATGACCGCCCCGCCGACCGACGCCGCCCCCTCCCGACGGGTGCTGATCGCCGAGGATGAGGCGCTCATCCGGCTGGACCTGGCCGAGATGCTGCGGGAAGAGGGCTATGACGTCGTCGGGGAAGCCGCCGACGGGCAGGAGGCCGTGGATTTGGCCGGCCGGCTCAAACCCGACCTGGTGATCATGGACGTCAAGATGCCCCGTCGGGACGGGATCGATGCCGCTTCGGAGATCGCCCGCAAGCGCATCGCGCCGATCGTCGTGCTGACCGCGTTCAGCCAGCGCGATCTGGTGGAGCGGGCCCGCGATGCGGGGGCGATGGCCTATCTGGTAAAGCCGTTCACCATCAGCGACCTGGTTCCTGCCATCGAGCTGGCGGTCAGCCGGTTTGCCGAGATCACCGCGCTGGAACGCGAGGTGGCGACGCTCGCCGAGCGGCTGGAAACCCGCAAGCTGGTCGAACGGGCCAAAGGCCTGCTGCAGACCAAGCAGGGCATGACCGAGCCGGAGGCGTTCAAGTGGATTCAGCGCGCGGCCATGGACCGGCGCACCACCATGAAACGGGTGGCTGAAGTGGTGCTGGACACGCTCGGCACCCCCCAGGACGCGCCGCCGGGCGAACGCTAACCCGCGATGCGGAATCGCTTGACGCGCGATGTCATCCCGGAGACCAGTTCCACCCGGGCGCGCGGCACCCGCAGGTGTTCGGCCAGCACCCGGATAACGGCCGCGTTGGCCCTGCCGTCAGCGGCCGGTTCGCGCACGTAGATCGTCAGCGCGCCGTCGGCGCCGATTTCCACCAGCGGTCCTTTACGGCTCCCGGGTTTGACCGTGACCACGAGGGTTCTCGTGTGTCCCATAACCGCCACCACCTCATCGGGCCCGCCGTGATCACCGGCCGACGCCGCGTCCGACGCCGGCCCGCTGTGCATAGAGTAGGGCCGTGAGCCCAGCCAATGCCCCCCCGGCCGGCCGGTTGGCGCGGACCCCGGGTGCCGCAACCGCCGGCGAGGACAAACCCACCCTGCTGTTGCTGGACGGTAATTCGCTGGCCTACCGCGCCTTCTACGCGCTGCCCGCGGAGAACTTCAAAACCGCAGGCGGGCTGACCACCAACGCCGTCTACGGGTTCACCGCGATGCTGATCAACCTGCTGCGCGACGAATACCCGACCCACGTGGCCGCGGCGTTCGACGTGTCGCGGCAGACCTTTCGCTCCGATCGCTACCCGCAGTACAAGGCCAACCGGTCGGCCACCCCCGATGAGTTTCACGGCCAGATCGACATCACCAAGGAGGTGCTTACCGCGTTGGGCATCACCGTGCTGGCCGAGCCGGGTTTCGAAGCCGACGACATCATCGCGACACTGGCCACCCAGGCCGAAGACGAGGGGTTTCGGGTGCTGGTGGTCACCGGTGACCGCGACGCGCTGCAACTGGTGAGCGACAACGTGACGGTGCTTTACCCGCGCAAGGGCGTCAGCGACCTGACCCGCTTCACCCCCGACGCCGTCGTCGAGAAATACGGGCTTACCCCCGAGCAGTACCCGGACTTTGCCGCGCTTCGCGGCGACCCCAGCGACAACCTGCCCGGCATCCCCGGGGTGGGCGAGAAGACCGCCGCGAAATGGATCGCCGAATACGGTTCGCTGCAGGCGCTGGTCGACAACGTCGATTCGGTGCGCGGCAAGGCGGGGGACGCCCTGCGGGCGCACCTGGCCGGCGTGGTACGCAACCGCGAGCTCACCCGCCTGATCCGTGACGTGCCGCTGGCGCAGACACCGGACACGCTGCGGCTGCGCCCCTGGGACCGTGACGCCATCCACCGGCTGTTCGACCAGCTGGAATTCCGGGTGTTGCGCGACCGGCTTTTCGAGACGCTGGCCGCCGTCGAGCCGGAGGTCGAGGAGGGGTTCGAGGTGCGCGGTGCGGCGCTGGCGCCCGGCACCGTCCGGCGATGGTTGGCCGGGCACGCCGGCGATGGGCGCCGATCCGGGTTGGCGGTGGTCGGCACGCACGTTCCTTACGGCGCGGACGCCACCGCGCTCGCGATCGCGGCCGCCGACGGGGACGGCGGTTATATCGACACCACCACGCTGACCCCCGACGACGACGCGGCGCTGGGGGACTGGTTGGCCGACCCCGAAAAACCCAAAGCGCTGCATGAGGCCAAGCCGGCCATCCACGACCTCGCCGGGCGGGGCTGGACGCTGAACGGCATCACCTCCGACACCGCGCTGGCCGCCTACCTGGTCCGCCCGGGACAGCGCAGCTTCACGCTCGACGACCTTTCGCTGCGCTACCTGCACCGCGAGCTGCGCGAGGACGGTTCTGAGCCACAGCAGCTTTCGCTTCTCGATGACACCGACAAGCCGGACGGCCAAGCGGCGCGGACCACGATCCTGCGCGCCCGGGCGGTGGCAGACCTGGCCGACGCGCTGGACGCCGAGCTGGCCCGCATCGACTCCACCGCGTTGCTGATGGAGATGGAGCTGCCCGTGCAACGGGTGCTGGCAGGCATGGAGGCCGCGGGCATCGCGGTCGACACCGACCTGCTCAGCAGGCTGCAAAGCCAGTTCGCCCACCAGATCCGCGACGCCGCCGAAGCGGCGTACGCCGTGATCGGCAAGCAGATCAACCTCGGCTCACCCAAACAGCTGCAGGTCGTGCTGTTCGACGAACTGGATATGCCGAAAACCAAACGGACCAAGACCGGCTACACCACCGACGCCGACGCCCTGCAGTCGCTGTTCGACAAGACCGGGCACCCCTTCCTCGAGCACCTGCTCGCCCACCGGGACGCCACCAGGCTCAAAGTCACGGTCGACGGGCTGCTGAATTCGGTGGCCGCCGACGGGCGCATCCACACCACGTTCAACCAGACGATCACGGCGACGGGCCGGCTGTCCTCGACCGACCCGAACCTGCAGAACATCCCGATCCGCACCGACGCCGGCCGCCAAATCCGCGACGCCTTCGTCGTCGGTGACGGCTACGCCGAGCTGATGAGCGCCGACTACAGCCAGATCGAGATGCGCATCATGGCGCATCTCTCCGGTGACGCGGGCCTCATCGAGGCCTTCCGCACCGGGGAGGATCTGCACTCCTTCGTCGCGTCGCGGGCCTTCGGGGTGCCGATCGAGGAGGTGACACCCGAATTGCGGCGCCGCGTCAAGGCGATGTCCTACGGGCTGGCCTACGGGCTGAGCGCTTTTGGGCTTGCCGCCCAGCTGAAGATCTCCACCGAAGAGGCGAAAGCGCAGATGGAGACGTACTTCGCCCGGTTCGGCGGGGTGCGGGACTATCTGCGCGCCGTGGTGGAGCAGGCCCGCAAGGACGGTTACACCTCGACCATCTTGGGGCGCCGGCGCTACCTGCCCGAGCTGGACAGCAGCAACCGTCAGGTGCGTGAAGCCGCCGAGCGCGCGGCGCTCAACGCGCCGATTCAGGGCAGTGCGGCCGACATCATCAAGGTGGCCATGATCGGGGTCGACCGGGCACTGAAAGCGGCGGGCTTGGCCTCGCGCATGCTGCTGCAGATCCACGACGAGCTGCTGTTGGAAGTCGCTCCCGGCGAGCGGGAGCGACTCGAGGCGCTGGTGCGCGAGAAGATGGGCAGCGCTTACCCGTTGGACGTGCCGCTGGAGGTGTCGGTGGGCTACGGCCGCAGCTGGGACGCCGCCGCCCACTGAGCCGGCGGCCGCCGGCCGGCCCTGGTGTCGCTGGACACCTCTCGGGGTCGCCTGGCCGGGTCGGCCGCCCGGGCGAACTGCGGCCCACCCGTAGCCGTAGCGTTACCCGCGGCGCACGGGCCGGGTTTGGCCTGGCCGCGCCGAGTCGAGTAGCCTCGACGAGTAACTCAAATCTGTCCCTACGACCACGTCCGTCCGGAGCACCCCAACAATATGCCAAGTCCCTCCGTCACCTCGCCCCAGGTCGCCGTCAACGACATCGGCTCGAGCGAGGATTTTCTCGCCGCCATCGACAAGACGATCAAATACTTCAACGATGGCGACATCGTGGAAGGGACCGTGGTCAAGGTCGACCGTGACGAGGTCCTTTTGGACATCGGCTACAAAACCGAAGGGGTCATCCCCGCGCGCGAGCTGTCCATCAAACACGACGTCGACCCGCATGAGGTGGTGTCCGTCGGCGACCGGATCGAGGCGTTGGTGCTGACCAAGGAGGACAAGGACGGTCGGCTGATCCTGTCCAAGAAGCGCGCCCAATACGAGCGGGCGTGGGGCACCATCGAGGCGCTCAAGGAGAAGGACCAGGCGGTCAAGGGCACCGTGATCGAGGTGGTCAAGGGCGGCCTGATCCTCGACATCGGGTTGCGTGGCTTCCTGCCGGCCTCGCTGGTCGAGATGCGGCGGGTCCGCGATCTGCAGCCCTACATCGGCAGGGAACTCGAGGCCAAGATCATCGAGCTGGACAAGAACCGCAACAACGTCGTGCTCTCCCGGCGGGCCTGGCTGGAGCAGACCCAGTCCGAGGTGCGCACCGAGTTCCTCCACCAGCTGCAGAAGGGCGCCATCCGAAAGGGTGTGGTGTCATCGATCGTCAACTTCGGCGCGTTCGTCGACCTCGGGGGTGTCGACGGTTTGGTGCACGTCTCTGAGTTGTCCTGGAAGCACATCGACCATCCCTCCGAGGTGGTGCAGGTGGGCGACGAGGTTACCGTCGAGGTGCTCGACGTCGATATGGATAGGGAACGGGTGTCGTTGTCGCTGAAAGCGACTCAGGAAGATCCGTGGCGGCACTTCGCCCGCACGCACGCGATCGGCCAGATCGTTCCCGGCAAGGTCACCAAACTGGTGCCCTTCGGGGCGTTCGTCCGCGTCGAGGAGGGTATCGAGGGCCTGGTGCACATCTCCGAACTGTCGGAGCGGCACATCGAGGTCGCCGACCAGGTGGTCAGCGTCGGCGACGAGGTGATGGTCAAGGTCATCGACATCGATCTGGACCGTCGGCGGATCTCGTTGTCGCTCAAGCAGGCTAACGAGGACTACACCGAGGAGTTCGACCCGGCCAAATACGGCATGGCCGACAGCTACGACGAGCAGGGCAACTACATCTTCCCCGAAGGATTCGATCCGGAGACCAACGAATGGCTTGAGGGCTTTGAAAAGCAGCGTGCCGAGTGGGAGGCGCGCTACGCCGAGGCCGAGCGCCGGCACAAGATGCACACCGCGCAAATGGAGAAATTCGCCGCCGCCGCGGATGCGGCCGCCCGCGCCGATGCCGGCCAGCCCCCGGCCAACAGTTCCCCGTCCGAGGATGCCAACGCCGGGAAGCTCGCCAGCGAAGCCCAACTGGCCGCGTTGCGGGAGAAGCTCGCCGGCAGCGCATAGCGGCGGGCGCCCGGTTTCGTCCAGATGCTGCGAATCGGGCTGACCGGCGGTATCGGTGCCGGTAAGTCGGTGGTGGCGGCTACGTTCGCGGAATGCGGCGGGGTCGTTGTCGACGCCGACGTCATCGCCCGTGAGGTGGTCGAGCCCGGCACCGAAGGATTGGCGGCGCTGGTCACCACGTTCGGCACCGATATCCTGCGTCCCGACGGGACTCTGGATCGGGCGGCGTTGGCGGCCAGGGCTTTCCGTGATGACACCACCCGGGCTGCGCTCAATGGGATCGTTCATCCGCTGGTGGCCCGGCGCCGCGCGGAGATCATCGCGGCCGTGCCCGAAGATGCGGTTGTCGTGGAGGACATTCCGCTGCTGGTGGAATCCGGTATGGCTCCGCTGTTTGCGTTGGTGGTTGTGGTCTATGCCGATGCCGAACTGCGAGTGCAGCGGCTGGTCGAACAACGCGGCATGACCGAAACCGACGCCCGTGCCAGGATCTCCGCGCAGGCCGATGACGACCAGCGCCGGGCGGTGGCCGATGTCTGGCTGGATAACTCGGGTAGCCTGCCCGCACTGACCGAGGCGGCCCGCGCGGTGTGGCATCACCGGATCCTGCCGTTCGCCCGCAACCTGAGCGCACACCGGGCGGTGCGTCCGCCGGTGGCGCTGACACCCGCCGATCCGGTCTGGCCGCAGCAGGGGCGGCGCATCGTCGCTCGCATAGCGACGGCGTGCGGGGCGAAAGCATTGCGGGTGGACCATATCGGATCGACCGCGCTGCCCGGGCTGGACGCCAGAAATGCGATCGATATCCAGGTCACCGTCGAATCACTGACCGTTGCCGACGACATCGCCCCGCTGCTGCTGCCCGCCGGCTACCCCCGCATCCCCGACATCACCGCCGATGTCGCCACCGCAGATGCCCGCAGCACCGTCGACCGTTATGACCACAGTGACGATCCAACGTTATGGCACAAGCGGATCCACGGTTCTGCCGATCCCGGCAGGCCGACCTGCGTTCATATCCGGGTCGCCGGTTGGCCCAATCAACAGCTCGGGTTGTTGTTCACCGACTGGTTGCGAGCCAATCCCGATGTGCGCGGGGAGTTTCTGACCGTCAAACGGCGGGCCGCGGTGGCATCCGGCGGCGATCCCGCTCGCTACACCGCCGCCAAAGAGCGGTGGTTTGGCGCCGCCTACCACCGGGCGTGGGAGTGGGCCGACGCGAGCGGCTGGCGACCCTAACCCCGCACCGGCACTGCCCTGGCGGGCGGGATGCGCGCTCAGGTGAGCGGCGCACCGCACCCCAGCACGCCGTTCATCGGGTCGGTGCTGCCCAGTATCGGTCTGACGAACTGGTCGACCTGCGTGGCGACGGTGTCGTCCACGTCGATCTCGCAGTGCACGTTGGCCGAATACGGCCAGTGGATCGCCACCTGCATGCCCGCTTTCGCCGGATCGGCCAGCACCGTGTTGGCCTCGAACGGGTTTCCGGGCACCGAGCTCAAGGTGGCGGTGTTGACCTGGGTGTCACTGATCCTGAAGGTTGCCTGACTTCCGGGGGCCACTCCGTCGACCCGGGCGATGTAGGTGATGTTGTGCAACTCGTTCTGGGCGTGCGCCGTCACCGGGATTGCCGCGGCGCACATTGCGCCGGCCGTCACCGCGGCGACCGTCACCGATTTGCGCTTGCTGGAGGTCATAACCGCAGACATTACGCGAAACGTCCGAGCCGCAACCGCGGTGTTGCCGTAGGCATCCGCCGCGGTCCACCGAACGCCTCGGGCCGGGGTCATATACCCGCGGCCCGCCAGCTGCTCAACCGCCGGCAGGGGCCGGCCAGCGAGCGGGCGTGGCTGCTCATGTCGGCCCACGGATCGCGTTGGGCGGCGAGTCGTTTGGGCAGATCCCGAATAGTGAACCGGTCGGCTCGCAGATCCCGTTGCTCCAGCTCGTCCCATTCCAGCGGGGTGGCTACCGGCGCGCCGCGGCGGGCCCGCACCGCGTACGGCGCGACCGCGGTCTGCGCGTAGGCGTTGCGCATGACGTCGATGTACACCCGCTCGCCCCGTTGGCTTTTCCGGATCTCGGTGGTGCGGTGCGCGGGATCCTCGGCCGCGACCAGCTCGGCGACGTCGCGAGCGAATTGCCGGGCGGTATCGAAGTCGGTCCCGCGCACCAGGGGGACCACGACGTGCAACCCGCGTGAGCCGGTGGTCTGCAGGTAACACACCAGGCCGAGCTCGGTGAGCAGGTCGGCGAGCGCGCGGGCGGTGGCCCGCACCGCCGAAAACTCGCGCACGGACGGGTCCAGGTCGAAGACCAGCCGGTCCGGCTTGTCGGGGAGGTCCTGGCGGGACAGCCATGCGTGCAGCGTGATGCAGTCCTGGTTGGCCAGCCACAGCAGCGCTTCGCGGCGGTCGGCCACCGGATGCACCACGGTGCCGTCCGCTTTGGTGACCTCGGCGCGGCTCAGCCAGTCTGGCAACGTTTCCGCGAAATCCTGCTGCAGGAAGCCCTGTTCGCCGATTCCACGGGGAAACCGCTGGGCGGTAAGCGGCCTGCCCTTCAGGTGCGGCAGCATCACATCGGCGACCCCGGCGTAGTAGTCGGCGAGGTCGCCCTTGGTGATTCCGTCGGCGGGAAACAGCACCCGGTCCCGGTGGGTGATCTCGACGGTGATGCGGGGCATCAGCTTCAACCGATCCTCTGCCGGCAACGACCGCTAACCGGGATCCGCGGTTGTCGAACGGCCGCCCGGTGCCCGCCGGCGGGCGCGAGAACCACCGCGCCAGCTGATGTCCATACCCAATGTGGCCAACCAGCACTGCAGGTCATAGCCGTGGCGGGACAGCCCGTCGACCGCGCCGACGGCGCGCCGTACCGCCCGTTCGGCGACCTCGGGGGCCAGCAAGCCGTGACGAACGGCCTCCAGCAGCTCGGCGACATCCGTCAGCTCCACCGCGGCGCCGGTACGGACCTCGAGGTCGAGGTAGTAATCTTCGGAGCGCCACACCGCCGGTCCGGGGGTGTATTCGCCGATGTCGAGGTAGTAGTCGTGCTCGGGTTCATAGCCCGGGTTGAAGTGAAAGACCGTGGCGCGCACCCCCAACGACGGCAACAGCCACGACTCCAGATAATGGAACTGGGCACGGCCGGGAGTCGGGCGGGCCAGGTAGAGCCCCCACGGGCGCACGAGGTACACGTCAACGGCGCGGACGACGCCCTTCGGATCGGTGTTGGTGCCCGCACTGAGATCGAATGTTTCGTGCTTCGGCGGATGAATAACGTCAGCTTACTACGCGGGAACGGGCCTGCGGCCCGCGCCGCCACCGGCCTACCCTGGTGGGCATGGCGTTCGCTACCAAACATCCCGTAGTCGCGCACTCGGAATACCGCGCCGTCGAGGACATCGTGCGCAGCGGCGGGCGTTTCCAGGTGGTCAGTCCGCATGCACCGGCCGGAGACCAACCGGCCGCTATCGACGAGCTCGAGCGCCGTCTTAAAGCGGGGGAGAAAGATGTGGTGTTGCTGGGCGCCACCGGAACCGGCAAGTCGGCCACCGCGGCGTGGTTGATCGAGCGGCTGCAACGACCCACCCTGGTGATCGAGCCGAACAAGACGCTGGCCGCCCAGATCGCCAACGAGCTGCGGCAGATGTTGCCGCACAACGCGGTCGAATATTTCGTCTCCTATTACGACTACTACCAGCCCGAGGCGTACATCGCGCAGACCGACACCTACATCGAAAAAGACAGCTCCATCAACGACGACGTGGAACGGCTGCGTCACGCGGCGACCTCGAGCCTGTTATCGCGGCGCGACGTGGTGGTGGTGGCGTCGGTGTCGTGCATCTACGGCCTGGGTACCCCGCAGTCCTACCTGGACCGGTCGGTGCAGCTGAAAGTCGGCGACGAAGTGCCCAGGGATGCGCTGCTGCGGCTGTTGGTCGACGTGCAATACACCCGCAACGACGTGTCGTTCACCCGCGGCTGTTTCCGGGTGCGCGGTGACACCGTCGAGATCATCCCCTCCTATGAGGAGCTGGCCGTTCGGATCGAGTTCTTCGGCGACGAGGTGGAGGCGCTGTATTACCTGCATCCGCTCACCGGTGAGGTGATCCGCAGGGTCGACTCGCTGCGGATCTTCCCGGCGACACACTACGTGGCCGGCCCGGAGCGGATGGCGCAGGCCATTTCCACCATCGAGGAGGAGTTGGCGCAGCGGCTCGCCGAACTGGAAAGCCAGGGCAAGCTGCTAGAGGCGCAGCGGCTGCGCATGCGCACCACCTACGACATCGAAATGATGCGCCAGGTCGGGTTCTGCTCGGGGATCGAAAACTACTCGCGACACATCGACGGGCGCGGGCCCGGCTCACCGCCGGCGACGCTGCTGGACTATTTTCCCGAGGACTTTCTGCTGATCATCGACGAGTCGCACGTCACCGTTCCGCAGATCGGCGGCATGTATGAAGGCGACATCTCTCGCAAACGCAACCTGGTGGAGTACGGCTTCCGGTTGCCCTCAGCCTGCGACAACCGGCCGTTGACCTGGGAGGAGTTCGCTTCCCGGATCGGGCAGACGGTCTACATGTCGGCGACACCGGGGCCCTATGAGCTCAGCCGGACCGGCGGTGAGTTCGTCGAGCAGGTGATTCGGCCCACCGGGCTGGTGGATCCGAAAGTCGTGGTCAAGCCGACCAAGGGCCAGATCGACGACCTGATCGCGGAGATCCGCAAGCGGGCCGAGGCCGACGAGCGGGTGCTGGTGACGACGCTGACCAAAAAGATGGCCGAGGATCTCACCGACTATCTCCTGGAGATGGGGATCCGGGTGCGCTACCTGCACTCGGAGGTCGACACGCTGCGTCGGGTGGAACTGCTGCGCCAGCTGCGGCTCGGCGAGTTCGACGTCCTGGTGGGGATCAACCTGCTGCGCGAGGGTCTCGACCTGCCCGAGGTGTCGCTGGTGTCGATCCTGGACGCGGACAAGGAAGGTTTCCTGCGGTCGACGCGCAGCCTGATCCAGACCATCGGCCGTGCGGCGCGCAACGTCTCCGGTGAGGTGCACCTGTACGCCGACACCATCACCGACTCCATGAGACAGGCCATCGACGAGACCGAACGCCGGCGGGCCAAGCAGATCGCCTACAACGAGCGGCACGGGATCGACCCGCAACCGCTGCGCAAGAAGATCGCCGACATTCTCGACCGGGTCTACACCGAGGCCGCTGATACAGAAGCCACCGACGCCATCCCGATCGGCGGCTCCGGACGCAACATCTCCCGCGGTCGGCGCGCCCAGGGGGAGCCGGGCCGCGCGGTGAGCGCCGGGGTGGTCGAAGGTCGCGACACCGCCAACCTGCCGCGCGCCGAGCTGGCGGACCTGATCAAGGACCTGACCGAGCAGATGATGGCGGCGGCTCGTGACCTGCAGTTCGAGCTGGCCGCGCGGCTCCGCGACGAGATCGCCGACTTGAAGAAGGAACTACGCGCCATGGACGCCGCCGGCCTGAAGTGAGGCCGCCCGAACGCGGTCACCCCGGTTTGCGGGGGAGTCGTTGGCGCAGCGGCCGGTTCAGCGGATCGACTTCGTGACTTGAGCGAAATGAAATTGCCACCGCTCGATGATGTGAAACCCGAGCTCACCCGCGAATTGATACGCGGGCGCATGCCCGAGAAGCCGCCCCGGTGGCAATGATGGGCCGGCTTGATGGTCCGGCAAGGTCTTGTCGCGGCTGGAAATCGTCCACACCGTGGCGCATTTGGCGAGCCGGTCGAGCACCAGCCAAACGGCAACGTGACCGTCCCACAGGGTGCCGCGCTCCGGTCCCCGGGCACCGCGCCCGACGTCGATCAGTGGCCGAAAGGCCGCCGGCCGCGTCGCCAGCAGCGCGCGGATCGGCCCCGGCGCCCAGCGCACGGTGTTGTCGACCAAGAGGCAATCCCCCGGGGTCGCGTGCGCGGCGATGACGTCGGCGACCTGGCTGTAGTCCCAGCCTTTTTCTTTGGCGTAGGGTCCGCGTTGCGTCCACAGGTAATTCGGGAACGCCGCGCCGGCGAACAGGATCAGCACGGCGGCCACGGCCCATCGCTGTCGGGCGACGGTGACGACGCCAGCCGCCAGCACGACGGCCATCGCCGGCGCGGTGAACGTCAAATAGCGCGGATAGTAGATCGGTTCGCCGATCGCCGAATAGATCAGGCTGGCAGCGGTCGGGACGACGATCCATGCTGTGCAGACGAGCACCAGGCTGCGCGTCGAGCGGCTCGGGGCGCGGGCACCGGTCCGCACCGTGACGGTCGCGGCAACGATGAGGACACCGGCGAGAACCGCGAACGGAACACTGCGGTCGAAATACTGCTGCTGGACGACGTCGATGACGTTGTGCCAGTTCAGCGGGGAGATCCAGCCGACCTGCCGGATCTGGCCATGGGCGAACACGATGAACGGGATCAGCATCGACACCGCCACCGACGAGGCCGCCGCCCACCGGGCGGCGGCGGATTTTCCTGTTCCGGGTCCGTTGCCCCGCGCGACCACGGGGATGACCGCGCCGTGAACCGGCACCAGCAAGACCAGGTTGATGTTGAGCAGCACCGCCAGGATCAGGGCCACGGCGTAGCCCAGCCACCACCGCAGCCGGTTACGTCGCGCCGCGCTGACCAGCAGCACGGTCAGCCACACCGCCGCGGCCGCCGACAAGGCATAAGAGCGAGCTTCCACTCCGGCCCACGTCGTTCGTGGCAGGATGGCGAACAGCACGCCCGCACACCCGGCGAGCGTTCTCGACGAAAACTGCTTAGCGAAAACCACCACACCGGCGGCGGCCGTCGCAACCGCCAGACAGCTCGGTACCCGCGACCAGAACTCCGTTGGGGGGAAAAGCGTGAACCAGCCGTGCATCAGCAGGTAGTACAGACCGTGCACCGCGTCGATATGGCCGAGCAGTCGCCACAGTTGCGGCAGCGACCGGCTCGCCGAAGCCGAGATGGTCGCGCCCTCGTCGAACCACAGCGACGGCCGGCCGGCGGCCGCGCCGCTGACGACCGCGGCGAGCGCGGCGACCGCCGCGGGGTCCGACAGCCTGCCGCCACGGCGCCGCGCGGCCGGCGCGCCGGACAGCGCCGCCGTGGGCTGTTCGACGATCGACGTGGACATGATGTCTGTACTTTAAGGCCGGTGCGGTGCGGGCGGAGGTGCGCCGCCGCCCGGTCGGCCACCGGCCGCCGGCTGCCGATCACGGTACGGGTGCCGCCGGATCAGGGGCCACGGACGCCGCGGCGACGTCACGCAAATCGCGCCCCGGGAACCGCGGGAACGCGATACTGTCTTGGGTTGGCGTGGCAACCGACACCTGGGAGGGCAAATGAGCGCCTATCGGACCGTGGTGGTGGGAACCGACGGCTCGGACTCGTCGTTGCGCGCGGTGGACCGAGCGGGTGCCATCGCGGGGGCGGACGCGAGGCTGGTCATCGCGACCGCATACCTGCCCCAGCCCGAGGACCCGCGTGCCGCTGACGCCCTGAAAGACGAAAGCTACAAGGTGGCGGGCACCGCGCCGATCTACTCGATCCTGCGCGACGCGAGGGATCGGGCCAAGGCCGCCGGGGCGCAGAACATCGAGGAACGGGCGATCGTCGGCGCCCCCGTCGACGCCCTCGTCGGTCTCGCCGAGGAGGTCGACGCCGATCTGCTGGTGGTGGGGAATGTCGGATTGAGCACGATCGCCGGCCGGCTGCTGGGGTCGGTGCCGGCCAACGTGGCACGTCGCGCGAAAACCGATGTGCTCATCGTGCACACCACCTCGTGAGCCGCGGCGCGGGAAACCCGGCGGGTCGTGCTCACGCCTGCCCGTCTGTAAGAAACCGATCAATTACCTCCGGGCCCGTTGAGCGCATGTGAACGCACAGATCGAATAGCCGATCCTTGGCCCCCTTGGGAAGCAGCTCAATAGTATGGGTCGTGGACGAATCATACTGTGCCGATGGATATCGTTGCAGAATCCGGTCCTTCTGCTCCTCGGTCGCGGAGACCTCCAGGACCATCATATCCGCAAATTTCTGTTTCGCCATTTCTACCAGGCCGGCGCGTTTTAATAGTCCCAGCCTTTCCTCGTTGATCCATACGTTGATGTGAATGTCGCGTTGGTTTTCGCTCATCGCTTGCGCACCCCCACCTGGTTCAGGGAAAACACCGGCAATCTGGAGTTCAGGTAATTTTCGGTCACGAACGGTGAGCCCTGGCCGTATCGGATCGCACTATCCACGACGACGTCGAACACCTCGGGCCTCATAACTTTGCGTGTCGGCTTCACCTCGTCGACCAATATGCTTCGGATGAGGTTTCCGCTGAAACTTTGGGCTATCGAATCGTGTCCGCAAAGAGCCGAGCTGGTAACCTCCGCGCATTTTGGGCAATACCGGTTTTCCCGGAGAAATATTGGTTTTATCCATTGCTTATTTCTATATTTCTCGAGGAGGTTCTGCGCGTCGTAGGGTTTGTAGAAGTCGCCGACTCCCGCGTGATCACGCCCGAACATGTGATGTGTGCATCCGAGGTTCGTCCTTAGGATCGCGTGGAAGATCGCCTCTCGAGGCCCGGCGTAGCGCATATCCCACAGCGTGAAACTGACCATGTGGATATCGTGCCGAAAATACCCGCCGTCTCTGAGGGCGCGGTGCGCCAACAGTATTGACTCGTCGATATAGTCCCCGGGTCTCTTCTCTCCAATGATCGCATTGACAAGAATTCCGGTGTTCGGCTTGTCAATCGGCATATCCTCATTCGCCGCAAACCAGGCCTGTTTCATGAGCATCTCGTGACCCGTATGTGGAACATTTCTTGACTGATGGGCGACGATGTGCTTCCAGCCCTTGCGACGAAATGTGTCCATGTGTTGTTTGGGAGTGAGCCAGTAATTTCGATACGGCTCATTAAATACGGGTTCGTTGATGAGCGTGATGGTGCCGCCGATGAACCGGTCCTCATAGGATCGCGTCCTTTTCACGCCGGGATGCTTGGTATCCGTCGTCCCATAGATCTTTTCGGCCAGGCGTTCCAGGTCGTAGCCGTATATCTCCGCGATGTCGAAGATTGCCATGGGGGCGCCGTCGTATTCGAGGACGACGCTGTCGCCCTCGTGGAGGTTGAATTCTTTAATTTTTTCCGCGGAGAGGTCGAATACAATGGGTATGCTCCAGAGTGTCCCGTCCGGAAGTTCCATATGGTCCGCGACGCGGTCGACCTCGTGCCGGCACATGAATCCGGTGAGCGGGGTAAAAAAACCATAGGAGATGCCGATTATTTCGTATGCGATGGTCCGCGTTACCGGAATCCTCTGCAGGCCACCTATTTTCTCGGCGGCATCGACAGGTGACACCCGGTCGACCAGCGGTTTTCCGTTATGGCCTCGATAAGTCATCCTCATCCCCTTCCCCAAGTCCTCTTCCCGAAGTCTTCGTCCCAAGTCCTCTTCTCGACATATCGCGCGCCGGTGCGGGGAGTGCGGCAGCGCACCGCGGCGCTGGGCGCCCCGGGGCGGAAACGCCGCGGACGATGACTCCCGGGCCGTCGGCCCCGTCGGCCCGGTTATTCGAACACGGGTCGTCGTTGCGACGGAATCACGCATACCCAGGTGTGTGGGGCGTAAAATTTCTCTTCCATTTCCCGGACGGTCGGGCCGGGCTTGCCCGCCGGTGCGCGGACCAAGTGTTCCGTGCCACATTTCAACACCCCGTTGGGCAGGATCTGGACCGCGTCGAATGACACTTTTTTGCCGTCCACGAACTCGACGGTGAATTTCGCAAACTGTTCCACATCGGCGAGCCTAAAGCCCGGCGGCAACGAGGGCTCCGCTCCGGTCCGCCAAGCGGAGGGCGGGACGCGCGGCGGATCACCAGCCCCGGGCGCGCCACTCGTCTAGGTGCGGACGCTCCACGCCGAGCGTGGTGTCGTCGCCGTGCCCGGGATAGACAACCGTGTCGTCGTCGAAGCGGTCAAAGATTTTCGTCTTCACGCCCTCGAACAGCGCGTTGAAGTCGGCGGGTTGCGTTGTCCGCCCGACCCCGCCCGGGAACAGGCAATCACCGGTGAACAACTGCGTGACATCCCCGGTGGCGGGCCCGTCGAGCGCCAGCGTGATCGATCCGGGGGTGTGGCCACGCAGATGGATGACGTCGAAGGTCAGCTTGCCGATCTGCACGGTGTCGCCCTCATCGAGCAGCCGGTCGGGTTTCACCGGAAGCGGGCCGGCGTCGATCCTGTGTGCGGCGGTGGGCGCGCCGGTGGCCCGGGCCACCGCTTCCAGCGCCTGCCAGTGATCCCAGTGACGGTGGCTGGTCACGATCAACGAGAGCTTCGGCGCGTAGCGGCGCAGCAGGTCGATAAGGATGTCGGCGTCATTGGCGGCATCGATCAGCAGCGTTTCACCGGTCTGCGAGCACGTCACCAGGTAGGCATTGTTGTCCATCGGCCCCACCGAAGCCTTCAGGATCGCTGCACCCGGAAGGGTGCGCCGGGCCGCGGTCCCCGGCCGGACATGTCCCGTGTAGTTGTCGTCGACGATCGTCATTCGAGCCGCTCCTCCCTGATCTGTCTCATCCATCTGTCCTCTGTCTCATCTGTTCGCTCCGCCTCGTCACGGGCACGTGTCAGGCACGTGTCATTAGCGCCACGTTACCGCCGATGCCTGGCTGATCCGGCCGTCCGGCGCGGCACATAGCATGGGTTCGTACTGTGTCGCCGAAGGGGTAAGCGTGGCCGAGCGGCTGATTGTCAAGGGTGCGCGCGAGCATAATTTGCGCAGCGTCGATCTCGACTTGCCCCGCGACGCGCTGATCGTCTTCACCGGGCTGTCGGGGTCGGGTAAATCGTCGCTGGCGTTTGACACGATCTTCGCCGAGGGGCAGCGGCGCTATGTGGAATCCCTGTCGGCCTATGCCCGCCAATTCCTGGGGCAGATGGACAAGCCGGACGTCGATTTCATCGAGGGGTTGTCCCCGGCGGTGTCCATCGACCAGAAGTCGACCAACCGCAACCCCCGATCGACCGTGGGCACCATCACCGAGGTGTATGACTACCTGCGGCTGCTGTACGCCCGGGCGGGCACGCCGCACTGCCCGGTCTGCGGTCACCGGATCGCCCGCCAGACACCGCAGCAGATCGTCGATCAGGTGCTGGCGATGCCCGAAGGCACCCGGTTTCAGGTGCTGGCCCCGGTGGTGCGCACCCGCAAAGGTGAGTTCGCCGACCTCTTTGAGAAGCTCAACAGCCAGGGCTACAGCCGGGTGCGTGTCGACGGTGTGGTGCATTCGCTGACCGACCCGCCGAAGCTGAAGAAACAGGACAAGCACGACATCGAGGTCGTGGTCGATCGGCTGACCGTCAAGCCCACCGCCAAGCAGCGGCTCACCGAGTCGGTGGAAACCGCGCTGAATTTGGCGGACGGCATCGTCGTCCTGGAGTTCCCCGACGATCGGGCGCACGAGCACGACCGCCCCCGCGAGCAGCGGTTCTCCGAGAAGCTGGCCTGCCCCAACGGCCACGCGTTGGGGGTGGACGATCTGGAACCGCGGTCATTCTCGTTCAACTCTCCGTACGGCGCGTGCCCGGAGTGCGCCGGGCTGGGGATCCGTAAGGAAGTCGATCCCGATCTGGTGGTGCCCGACCCCGATCTCACCCTGGCCCAGGGCGCGGTGGCGCCCTGGGCGATGGGCCACGCCGCGGACTATTTCACCCGGATGATGGCCGGCCTGGGGGAGGTGCTGGGCTTCGACGTCAACACTCCGTGGCGGGAGCTGCCGGCCAAGGCCCGCAAGGCGATTCTGGAGGGTGCCGACGAGCAGGTGCACGTTCGTTACCGCAACCGCTACGGCCGGGTCCGCTCGTATTACGCGGACTTCGAGGGCGTGATCGCGTTTCTGCACCGCAAACTCGCGCAGACCGAGTCCGAGCTGATGAAGGAACGCTACGAGGGCTTCATGCGGGACGTGCCGTGTCCGGTCTGCCGGGGCACCCGCTTGCGCCCGGAGATCCTGGCGGTGACGCTGTCGGCGGCCGATCGCGGCGCCAAGTCCATCGCCGAGGTGTGCGATTTGTCGATCACCGATTGCGCGGACTTTCTGAGCGCGCTGACACTCGGCCCGCGCGAGCAGGCGATCGCCGGCCAGGTGCTCAAGGAGATACAGGCCCGGCTCGGTTTCCTGCTCGACGTGGGGCTGGACTACCTGACGTTGTCGCGGCCGGCGGCGACGCTGGCCGGCGGTGAAGCGCAACGGATCCGGCTGGCCACCCAGATCGGTTCCGGCCTGGTGGGGGTGCTCTACGTCCTCGATGAGCCGTCGATCGGGCTGCACCAGCGAGATAATCGCCGACTCATCGAAACGCTCACGCGGCTAAGGGATTTGGGGAACACGCTCATTGTCGTCGAGCACGACCTGGACACCATCGCGCACGCCGACTGGATCGTGGACATCGGCCCCGGAGCCGGAGAGCACGGCGGGCGGATCGTGCACAGCGGACCCTATGACGAACTGCTGCGCAACCCGGACTCGATCACCGGCGCCTACCTCTCGGGCCGGGAGAGCATTGCGGTTCCGGCGGTCCGGCGTCCGGTCGACCGGCGCCGGCTGCTCACGGTCGTCGGCGCGCGCGAGCACAACCTGCGCGGAATCGACGTGGCGTTTCCGCTAGGTGTGCTCACCTGCGTCACCGGGGTGTCCGGCTCCGGCAAGTCGACCCTGGTCAACGACATCCTGGCGGCGGCGCTGGCCAAGAGGCTCAACGGCGCGCGGCAGGTTCCCGGCCGGCACACCCGGGTCACCGGGCTGGGCCATGTCGACAAGCTGGTGCAGGTCGACCAGTCGCCGATCGGTCGCACGCCGCGGTCCAACCCGGCCACCTACACCGGGGTGTTCGACAAGATCCGCGCGTTGTTCGCCGCCACCACCGAGGCCAAGATCCGCGGCTATCGGCCCGGCCGGTTCTCGTTCAACGTCAAAGGTGGCCGCTGCGAGGCGTGCTCGGGCGACGGCACCATCAAGATCGAGATGAATTTCCTGCCCGACGTGTACGTCACGTGCGAGGTGTGCCACGGCGCCCGCTATAACCGGGAAACCCTGGAGGTGCACTACAAGGGCAAGACCATCGCCGACGTGCTCGACATGTCGATCGAGGAGGCGGCGCAGTTCTTCGAGCCGATTACCGGTATTCACCGCTATTTGCAGACACTGGTCGATGTCGGCCTGGGATATGTCCGGCTCGGGCAGCCGGCCCCCACGCTGTCCGGCGGTGAGGCTCAGCGGGTGAAGCTGGCTTCCGAGCTGCAGAAGCGTTCCACCGGGCGCACCGTGTACATCCTCGACGAACCCACCACGGGGTTGCATTTCGAGGACATCCGCAAGCTGCTCAACGTGCTGGGCGGCCTGGTCGACAAGGGCAATACGGTCATCGTCATCGAACACAACCTCGATGTGATCAAGACGGCGGACTGGGTTATCGACCTGGGACCCGAAGGTGGCGGCGGGGGCGGCAGCATCGTCGCCCAGGGCACTCCGGAGGACGTGGCGGCGGTGCCGGAAAGCTACACCGGCAAATTTCTCGCCGAGGTCCTCGGCGGCAGCGCGCCGGTTGGTGGCGCCTCGCGGCCGGCGCAGCCTCCGCGCCGGGCCAGCGCCTAACCTCAGCGCGGTTTTGCCAGCGGGAAGGGCAGGGTCTCGCGGATGCTGCGCCCGGTGATCAGCATGACCACCCGGTCGACGCCCAGCCCGAGGCCGCCGGTGGGCGGCATCGCGTACTCCATGGCCTGCAGGAAATCCTCGTCAAGTTCCATCGCCTCCGGATCCCCGCCGGCCGCCCGCAGGGACTGCTCCTCCAGCCGGCGCCGCTGTTCCACCGGATCGGTGAGTTCGCTGTAGGCGGTGCCTAGCTCGATTCCCCAGGCCACCAGATCCCAACGCTCGGCGACCCCGCGCTTGCAGCGGTGCGGCCGGGTCAGCGGCGACACCGACGCCGGGAAGTCGATGTAGAAGGTGGGCTGCGTGGTGCGGCCCTCCACCAGATGCTCATAGAGCTCCAGCAGCACCGCCCCGGCATCCCAGCGTGGCAGGTAGGGAATTTCCGCGGCCTCGCAGAGCTTGCGCAGCCGGGGCAATTCGGTGTCGGCGTCGACCTGCTCGCCCAGCGCCTCGGACACCGCGTCATAGACCGTCTTCACCGGCCATGCCCCGGAGATGTCGACCGGCTCGAAGCCGTCACCTTGGGGGCGTGGCCGCATCACGATGGGGGCGCCGTTGACGGTTTCCGCCGCGTTTTGAATCAGTTCGCGGCACCCGTCGATCCACGTCAGATAGTCCGCGTGCGCCTGGTAGGCCTCCAGCAGGGTGAACTCCGGGTTATGACTGAAATCGACACCCTCGTTGCGGAAGGCCCGGCCCAACTCGAAAACCCGCTCGACTCCGCCGACGCAGAGCCGTTTGAGATACAGCTCCGGCGCTATCCGCAGATATAGGTCCATATCGAAGCTGTTGATGTGGGTCACGAACGGGCGAGCGGTGGCGCCGCCGTGAACCTGCTGCAACACCGGGGTCTCGACCTCGACGAATCCGTTGGCGAACAGTGTCTGCCGAAGAGCACGCAACACCCCGCTGCGCGCGGTGATCAGCTCGCGGGACTCGGCATTGACCGCCAGGTCGACATAACGGGCCCGCACCCGGGCCTCCGGATCGGTCAGCCCTTTCCACTTGTTGGGAAGTGGCCGCAGGCACTTGCCGATGAGCCGCCAGCTTCTCACGATCAACGATCGGGTTCCGGTCTTGCTGAACCCCATCTGCCCGGCCACCTCGATCAAGTCACCCAGGTCAATGGCCCTGGTGAAATCCGCGGTGCGGGTGCCTTCTAGAACCGAATTATCCAGCAGCAGCTGCATTTCCCCCGACCAGTCACGCAACTGGGCAAACAGCACCCCGCCGAAGTCGCGGATTCGCAGCACCCGGCCGGACACCGAGACGCCGGTCTGCTGGGCGGCGTCCAGCGCTTGGGCAACCGTGTGACTCGGGGGGCGCCCCACCGGGTAGGGGTCGACGCCACGATGCTGCAACGCCTGGAGTTTCGCCATCCGGACCCGCACTTGCTCGGGCAGCCGGGGCCGAGCCTCGAGGACGTCCGGAAGGGCCGCCTGCCGCAGCCTGGTGACGTCCGGCGCCGTGCCGTCATGGTGTAAGAGTCCGGTCGCGGCCAGTGGCGGCGGCACCGCCGGATGATGGCCGGTGTGTTGCCTGGTGCGCCGGGAGAACGGCAGCACCAGAAAACCCTCGGCGATCACCGAGGCAACCCCCACCCGGGGAATCAGGCGGGCGTCCTCGTAGCACGCGTAGCGCGGTACCCATTCGGGTTGGTATTTCATGTTCGAGCGATACAGCGTCTCCAGCTGCCACCATCGCGAAAAGAACACCAACAGTCCCCGCCACAACCGTGCTATCGGTCCGGCTCCCAGTTGCGCACCCTGTTCGAACGCCGATCGGAACATGGCGAAGTTCAACGAGATACGGCTGATGCCAAGACGTTCAGCGTGTAACGCAAGCTCGCTTACCATCAGCTCAATGGTGCCGTTGGGCGATTGGGGGGAACGGCGCATCAAGTCCAGGGAGACACCGTTGTGCCCCCAGGGCACCAGCGACAGCATCGCCACCACGCGGTTGCCCCGGTCAACCGCCTCGACCAGCAGGCAGTCACCGTCCGCCGGGTCGCCCAGCCGGCCCAACGCCATCGAGAAACCGCGCTCGGATTCGGTGTCTCGCCAGGCGTCCGCACGCTCGATCACCCGGGCCATCTCGTCGGCCGGGATGTCGCGATGCCGACGGATGCGCACCGTCAGCCCGGCTCTGCGGGCCCGGGTGACCGCCTGGCGAACCGCGCGCATCTCCGGCCCGGAGAGCTTGAAATCGGCGGCGTGCAGGATCGCCTCGTCGCCCAGCGCCAGGGCGGACAGACCGGCTTCCCGGAACGCCTGGGCGCCTTGCGCGCTGGCCCCCATGACCGCAGGCGCCCAGCCGTAGGACTGACACAGCCGTAGCCACGCGTCGATGGCCTGCGGCCAGGCCCGCGGGTCGCCCACCGGGTCGCCGCTGGCCAGACAGACACCGACCTCGACGCGATAGGTGATGGCGGCCCGGCCGCTGGGTGCGAACACCACCGACTTGTCACGGCGGGTGGCGAAGTAGCCCAGGGAGTCGTTTTTCCCGTACAACTCGAGCAGCCCGCGGATCGCCGACTCGTCCTCACCGGTCAGCGCGTTTTCGGCGCGCTGGGATTGAAACAACACGATCGCGGCGGCGATCAGCGCCAGCGCGCCGAACAGCCCGAAAAGCGTATTGAGGAACACGTGCGGTTTGCCGGTGAACAGATCGGGGTCGGCCAGGGCGAAGCCGATCACCCGGTCCACCACGTAGGGCAGTCGGTCGGAAGGCGCCAGCGATCCGGGAAACAGTTCGACCAGCCCCCAGGACAGCAGAATTCCCAACGCCCATCCGACGGCCAGCACGGCGGTCGCCTTGACCAGCGCGCCGCGACGAACCTTGGCCGAAAACTCCCGGTAGGCCAAGACCAGCAGGGCGATAGCCGCCACATGCAGCAGCAGCCCGAAGTTCTCCCCGAAGATTTGCGCCCCGGTGTGATCGCCACCCACCAGGCCCGCGACATTCAATACGGCGGCGAAAAACAAGTTGCCGACCAACACCCACCAGGCGATGCGTTTGCGCGCGCTGAGCGCCGCGGCCAGCAATGCCAGCACGAATGACCACGCGAAGCTGGTGTCGGGAAAGTTGAACAGGTAATCGTTGATGAACTCTCGCGGAATCTTGATGATCCAGCGGATTAACGGCGACACGCTCGCCATGAGCGACACGGTGGCGATGACGCCAACCGTCCAGCCCGCGGCCGCCGGTACCCAGTGATACCGGGAGGCCGGCCGACTCATGGTAAGGGTCACAGACCGCGAGGATATTCGCTCCGACCGGCAACCGCCGCTTCGGTCCGAGGGTGCCGGATGACCATGCCCCGCCGTTGCCCCCGAAGGATCTCTCATGGCTGCTAAACTGATAGCCGCGACCGTCCCGGCGAAGGCAGGGACAGCAAGTGGAGTCCCACTCCCACCGCTGGCCACGGATATCTCGAGGATATGCTCGACGGCTTATCCAGGGCTTATCCAGGGCTTATCCAAGGCCTAGCGGTCCGGTCACGGGTATCGGGTGATGCCCGTTCTGCGTGTGGCGCAGGCGGCTAAGGCTGCGACCGGTCGGCACAGGGCCCTGCTTTTGCAGGGCTTTTTTGCTGATGGGGCGGTACCCCGCGTGCTGCCTCCCGACGGATCCGGAACCGGTCGCCAACCGACAAACGATTTAGGGAGGCCCCATCAGCACTGAGACCCGCGTCAACGAGCGCATCCGCGTACCTGAAGTCCGATTGATCGGCCCGGGAGGGGAGCAGGTAGGCATCGTGCGCATCGAAGATGCACTCCGCGTCGCCGCGGACGCCGATCTCGACCTTGTCGAAGTTGCCCCCAACGCCAGGCCACCGGTCTGCAAGATCATGGACTACGGCAAGTACAAATACGAGGCGGCGCAGAAGGCGCGCGAGTCTCGCCGGCATCAGCAGCAGACCGTTGTCAAAGAGCAAAAGCTCCGCCCCAAGATCGACGACCACGACTACGAGACCAAAAAGGGCCATGTGATCCGGTTCTTGGAGGCGGGATCGAAGGTCAAGGTCACCATCATGTTCCGGGGACGGGAGCAGTCGCGGCCCGAGTTGGGCTACCGACTGCTGCAACGCCTGGGCGCCGACGTCGCCGACTACGGGTTCATCGAGTCGGCCCCCAAGCAGGACGGACGCAACATGACGATGGTGTTGGCACCGCACCGCGGGGCAAAGACCCGCGCCCGGGCGGCGCAACAAGCCCGGGCATCCGTGACCGGGCCGCTGGGCGGCGGCGATACCGAGCCATCGCCGTCGCTGAATTGACCAGACGGGAGGACGTGTGCCTAAAACCAAGACCCACAGCGGCGCCTCGAAACGGTTCCGGCGCACCGGAACCGGCAAAATTGTGCGCCAGCAGGCCAACCGCAGGCATCTGTTCGAGCACAAGCCCAGCACCCGCACCCGGCGGCTGGAGGGTCGCGTCGGGGTGTCGGTCGCAGACACCAAGCGGGTCAAAAGGATGCTGACCGGCTGACCGACACCCAAGACACGACGAGCCCGGAGCGGGCGCAATTATGTCTCCGACGGGCATATTTCCCCGAGAGGCAGTCCCCTGCAGGACCCGACAGGATAGGACCATCACATGGCACGCGTGAAGCGGGCGGTCAACGCCCACAAGAAGCGGCGCACCATTTTGGCGGCGTCCCGAGGCTATCGAGGCCAGCGATCCCGGCTGTACCGCAAGGCCAAGGAACAGCAACTGCACTCCCTGAACTACGCCTACCGGGACCGGCGCGCGCGCAAGGGTGATTTCCGCAGGTTGTGGATTTCGCGGATCAACGCCGCGGCACGCGCCAACGGCATCACCTACAACCGACTGATCCAGGGCCTGAAGGCCGCCGGCGTCGAGGTCGACCGCAAGAATTTGGCCGACATCGCGGTAACCGATCCGGCGGTGTTCACCTCGCTGGTCGACGTCGCCCGCTCGGCACTGCCCGAAGACGTCAACGCCCCCTCGGGAGAGGCTGCCTAGCCCTGCCTAGCCCCGCCGGGGTCGATCCGGCGACGACGTGGGCCGGCCGCCGGAGGAGGGCCGGATCGGTGAATCTGGACCGGCCGGTGGGCCCACGGGTCCTCGGCGAACGCTCGGCCCGGGTGGTCGCGGCCGCGAAATTGCATCGCCACATCGGCCGGCGCCGCGCGGGGCGCTTCCTCGCGGAGGGTCCGCACCTCGTCGAAGCCGCAGCCGTGCGTGGGCTGGTCCGGGAAGTCTTCGTCACCGAGGCCGCGGCGCAGCGTTACGCGGCGTTGTTGGCCGGACACGAGGTCCCGATCCATCGGGTGACCGAGCGCGCCGCCCGGTTGCTGTCCGACACGGTCACGCCGACGGGGCTGGTCGCGGTGTGCGAAATACCGGCGGCTCGCATGGATGAGGTACTCGCCCGCGCACCCGAGCTGATCGCGGCGGCGGTCGAGGTTCGCGAGCCGGGCAATGCGGGGACGTTGATCCGCATCGCGGACGCCATGGGCGCCGCGGCCGTGCTGCTCGTCGGGCACAGCGTTGACCCCTACAACGGCAAGTGTGTGCGCGCCTCCGCCGGCAGCATCGTGTCCCTCCCGGTCGTCGTCGCACCGGATGCCCGGGCAGCCATCACGGCGCTGCGCACGGCCGGGATGCAGGTGTTGGCGACCACGGTGGACGGCGAAATGTCCCTCGACGATGCCGAGACGCTGCTCGCTGACCCGACGGCGTGGCTGTTCGGCGCGGAATCGCGAGGGCTTTCGGCGTCGGTGGCCGACGAAGCCGACCATCGCGTGCGCATCCCGATGTCCGGCGGCGCCGAGAGCCTCAACGTGGCGGCCGCCGCGGCGATCTGCCTGTACCAAAGTGCGCGGGCCCGGCGAGCGAAGGCCAACCGGTGAGTCCGCCGCGGTCGTGCGTCGCTAATTTCGCGCCGTGCGCCGGCCGCGGGCGGGCCGCAGACCGGCCAACCAGCAGGTGGTGTGCACCAGTGATCCGGCGCGCTCCAGGATGGTGCGGCGGGGCGGGAAATAATGCATCGACAATCCCCGACGGTCGCGCGGCGGTGCCAGAAACCCCGGCGCCTCGACCAAGGGCGCGTCGGCCGGAATCCGTCCCGCTGCCCGCCGGTATGCGGCCAGCGCCCGGGGGTGCAACCGGATTTCGTCGGGAACCGCCAGGAACATCAGCTCAACCAGTTTGCCGAACAGCCGCAGCACGATCTCGTCTCCCGGCGTCCAGCGCAGGCCGGCCTTTTCCCGAACCGGCGGATCGAACAATCCCGCCGCGATCCAGCGCTGGCCAGCCACAAACGGCGTGAACAGCTGGTCCCAGAGCTGCGTGGGCAGGAGAACAAACCTCGGCTTGGGAACGCGGATTCGCAGGATGTCCACCGTTGCCTGGTTGATCTCCAGCTTGTCGCGGCACACCCGCTCCCAGTACTGCTGGAACTCCTCCCATGAGCGGGGCACCGGCCGCATGCTCATTCCGTACATCCGGTACCACTGCACATGCTCCTCGAACAGCCGGCGCTTTTCGGCCTCGGTCAGCCCGCCGCAGAAGTATTCGGCCACCTTGATCACCAGCATGAAGAACGTGGCGTGCGCCCAGTAGAACGTGTCCGGATTCAGCGCGTGATAGCGTCGGCCGGCGGCGTCGACCCCGTTGATGGTGACGTGGTACCTCTTGATCTGCTCAGCGGTCCGGGCCGCCCGGTCGCCGTCGTAGACCACCCCCATGATGGGGTACACCGAGCGGGCGACCCGTCGCAGCGGCTCGCGCAGCAGGATCGAATGCTCCTCGACGCCGGCGCCCAACTCCGGGTACATGTTCTGCAGCGCACCGATCCACATCCCCAGCAACGCGGTACGCAGGTCACCGAAATACCTCCAGGTCAACGAGTCCGGCCCGAGTGGCTCGGCCTTGGCCCGAGCACCCGAGGCCCGCGACCCGGATGGGGCGGACGTCGCCGAGGTGGCAGTCATCATGGCCTCCCGATCCTGACCGTCCCACGATAACGGTTGACAACGCGCATTGTCTATCGCGTCGCGGTGGGTGGCCGGGGTGAGCCGGATGCGCACCCGCAACCGGGCCCACCACCGGGCGAGGTCGTGGTGCCCGGGCCGGGCATCTCGCCCGGAGCTGGGCCCGGAGCTGGCATAGTAGATGTCGATGATGTACGGCTTGTGGCGCGCGCTGGCACGTGTCCGGTTCACCGTGGGTTACGCAGCGGCGCTGATCTCGATCAGTACCACGCTGGTCATCCTCGGACCCCGGGTTCGGGCGCAGGTGGTCCAGCAAGCCAGTACCAACCTGCACAATCTGGCGCACGGGAACCTGGAATCACTGCTCGGCAGCGCGCTGATCGCCGACACCGGCCCGATCTACGCTTGGCTGCCCGGTTTGATCTGCCTGCTGGCGCTGGCGGAGCTGCTCTGGCGCAGCAGCCGGCTGATCCTGGCGTTCCTGGTCGGCCACGTGGGCACGACGCTGGTGGTGGCGGCCGGGCTGGCGGTAGCGGTGGAGGCCGGCTGGCTGCCGTTCTCGATCACCCGTGCCAGCGACGTCGGGATGAGCTACGGCGCCCTCGGGGTGCTGGGAGCGCTGACCGCGGCCATACCCGGACGCTGGCGGCCCGCGTGGATCGGGTGGTGGGTTCCGGTGGGTCTGGCGGGGGCCGTCATCGGCGCCGACTTCACCGGTGCCGGGCACGCGATCGCGTTGGTGCTCGGCATGCTGCTGGGCAGCCTGTTGGGTCCGCCGGCTCGATGGACACCGGCCCGGTATGTGCTGCTGGCGGTCTCAATGGTCTTCGGTTTCATGGTGCTGGCCCATAGCGGGTGGTCGGTGCTGACCGGGGTGTCCCTCGGTGTGCTGGGGCTGCTGCTGGCCGACAGGCTCAGCCGCTCCCGCGGGGCGCGCGCCTTGGCGGCGCCGACCGCGTCGGCAGTCGCACAGCCCGCGTCGATTGGGTGAGTGGCCCGGCCCGGCCCGTGGCCGGTCTTGGGCGGGTTTCCCCGGCACCGACGGCCATCGGCCACCTGGCGCACCCCTGACCGGGCGCGACCAACTACATTGCTAACTGCTCACGGCCCGGGCCGACCAACCCCTGCCACACGGCCTTGCCGACAAGGAGAGTGTCATCGGTGAGTGATCACCCCCCCGGTCCGGCGTTGCTCTCGCCGGAGTCGCTAACCGCAGCGGTCAATGCGGCACGGCGGGCCTTCGAGCGCGCGGTCGATCTCGAGGCCCTGGCACGTGCCAAGACCGAGCACCTCGGTGACCGTTCGCCGCTGGCGTTGGCCCGCCAGGCGCTGGCCACATTGCCCAAGAGTGAGCGAGCCGACGCCGGCCGGCGGGTCAACGCGGCCCGCGGCGAAGCCCAACGCAGCTACCAGGAACGACTTGCGGCGCTGCGTGCCGAGCGGGACGCGGCCGTGCTGCTCGCCGAGAGGATCGACGTGACACTGCCGTCGACGCGCCAGCCGGTCGGGGCCCGGCATCCCGTCACGATATTGGCCGAGCACATCGCCGACACCTTCATTGCGATGGGATGGGAACTGGCCGAGGGGCCGGAGGTGGAGACCGAGCAGTTTAACTTCGATGCGCTGAACTTCCCGTCCGATCATCCGGCCCGCAGCGAACAGGACACCTTCTACATCGCGCCGGAGAATTCGCGGCAGCTGTTGCGCACCCATACCTCGCCGGTGCAGGTGCGTACGCTGCTCGAGCGCCGGCCGCCGGTCTACGTCATCTCCATCGGCCGCGCGTTTCGCACCGACGAGATCGATGCCACCCATACGCCGGTGTTCCATCAGGTCGAAGGCTTGGCGGTGGATCGGGGGCTGTCGATGGCGCACCTGCGCGGCACGCTCGACGCGTTCGCCCGCGCCGAGTTTGGCCCGGCCGCCCGCACCCGGTTCCGGCCGCATTTCTTCCCGTTCACCGAGCCGTCGGCCGAGGTCGATGTCTGGTTCGGTCACAAGAAGGGCGGTGCGGGCTGGGTGGAATGGGGAGGCTGCGGAATGGTCAACCCGAACGTGTTGCGCGCGGCCGGTGTCGACCCGGAGGACTACACCGGTTTTGCCTTCGGCATGGGGCTGGAGCGCACCCTGCAGTTCCGCAACGGTATTTCCGACATGCGCGACATGGTCGAGGGGGACGTCCGGTTTTCGCTGCCGTTCGGGGTGGGGGCCTGATGCGGGTTCCCTACAGCTGGCTGCGCGACGTCGTGGCGACCGGGGCACCGGGCTGGGACGTTGCGCCGGGTGATCTCGAGCAGACGCTGCTTCGCATCGGTCACGAGGTTGAAGAAGTGATCAGACCCGGTCCGGTCAGCGGCCCGATGACCGTGGGACGGGTGACCGCCATCGAGGAACTCCGTGGTTTCAAGAAGCCGATGCGAGCCTGCGTCGTTGACGTCGGGGAGCGTCAGCGACGTGAGATCGTCTGCGGTGCGACAAATTTCGTTGGCGGTGACCTAGTCGTGGTGGCACTGCCCGGCGCCACCCTGCCGGGGGGCCTCACGATCGCGGCGCGCCAGATCTACGGCCGCAGCTCCGAGGGCATGATTTGCTCAGCGGCCGAGTTAGGGTTGAGCGCCGACCATTACGGCATTTTGGTGCTGCCGCCCGGGACCGGCGAGCCGGGAGCCGACGCCGCGAGCGTGCTCGGACTCGACGATGTCGTCTTCCACCTGGCCATCACCCCGGACCGCGGTTACTGCATGTCGGTGCGGGGTTTGGCCCGCGAGATCGCGTGCGCCTACAACCTGACGTTCGTCGATCCGGCCGAGGTGCCGCCATTGCCCGGCGAAACGGGCGCGTTGCCGGTGACGGTGCAGCCCGGAACGGGAGTGCGCCGCTTCGCCTTGCGGGAGGTGAGCGGCATCGACCCGGGAGCGATGTCACCGTGGTGGCTGCAGCGGCGGTTGTTGCTGTCGGGTATCCGGCCGACCTCCCCGGCGGTGGACGCGACCAACTACGTCATGCTCGAACTCGGTCACCCGATGCACGCGCACGACCGCAAGCGCATCACCGGCGGTTTTACGGTGCGCTTTGCCCGGCCCGGCGAGACGGTGCTCACCCTCGATAACGTCGAACGCCGACTGGATCCGGCCGACGTCGTGATCGTCGACGACGTAACCACCGCCGCGATCGGTGGCGTGATGGGGGCGGCCAGCACCCAAGTGCGGGCGGACTCCACCGATGTGGTGCTGGAGGCCGCGGTGTGGGATCCGGCAGCGGTGTCGCGCACCCAGCGCCGGCTGCACCTGCCCAGCGAGGCCGCCCGCCGCTACGAGCGGGCGGTCGACCCGGCGATCTCGGTGGCCGCCCTGGACCGCTGCGCCGCGTTACTCGCCGAGATCGCCGGGGGAACGGTCTCGCCCGCCCTGACCGATTGGCGCGGCGACCCGCCGTGTCGGGACTGGTCGCCGCCCGCCATCCGGATGCCCGCCGACCTGCCCGGCCGGATCATCGGCGTCGACTACCCCCGGGGGACGACGGCCCGGCGTTTGACCCAGATCGGCGCCGCGGTCACCGACGAGGGGGCCACCCTGATCGTGAGACCGCCCAGCTGGCGGCCCGATCTGGTGCAGCCCGCGGACCTGATCGAGGAGGTCGCACGGCTGGAGGGTTATGACGCCATCCCGTCGGTGCTGCCGGCCGCGCCGGCCGGCCGGGGGCTCACCGCGGCGCAGAAGCGGCGCCGGGCCATCGGCAAGTCGTTAGCGCTCTCGGGATACGTCGAGATCGTGCCGACCCCGTTTCTTTCGGCCCGGGTGTTCGACCTGTGGGGGCTGGCGCCCGACGATCCGCGCCGGGTCACCACTCAAGTCCTCAACCCGTTGGAGGCCGACCGCCCGCATCTGGCCACCACGCTGTTGCCGGCGCTACTGGAAGCGCTGGCGCGCAATGTCTCCCGCGGCATCGTCGACGTCGCGCTGTTCGCGATCGCACAGGTGGTCGAGCCGACCGCGCAGACCCGGGGGGTGGATCCCATTCCGGTGCATCGCCGGCCCACCGACGCCGAGATCGCGATGTTGGACGCGTCGCTGCCGCGGCAACCGCAGCACGTCGCCGCGGTATTGACCGGCCTGCGGGAACAGCGTGGCCCCTGGGGTCCCGGCCGGGCGGTCGAGGCCGCCGATGCTTTCGAGGCGGTGCGCATCATCGGGCGGGCCGCCGGGATCGACGTGCGGCTGCAGGCGGCCCACTACCTGCCGTGGCACCCCGGCCGGTGCGCCGAGGTGCTGGTCGGTCACGGTGCGGAACAAACGGTGGTCGGCCACGCGGGAGAACTGCATCCGGCCGTGATCGAGCGGTCCGGCCTGCCCAAGGGCACCTGCGCGGTGGAGCTGGACCTCGATGCCATTCCGGTTGTCGAGACGCTGCCGGCGCCGAGGATATCGCCGTTCCCGGCGGTATTTCAGGATCTCAGCCTGGTGGTGGATAGCGATGTCGCCGCGCAGACGGTGCAAGACGCCATCCGCGACGGCGCGGGCGACCTGTTAGAGGATGTCCGGCTGTTCGACCTTTATACCGGCCCGCAGATCGGCGAGCACCGCAAGTCGCTGACATTCGCGCTGCGGTTCCGTGCGCCGGATCGCACCCTGACCGAAGAGGAGGCCAGCGCGGCCCGTGACGCCGCGCTGCGATGTGCCGCCGAACGCACCGGCGCGGTGCTTCGCGCGTGACGGCGCGCGGTGCGGAGACGCGAGATGCCGCAAGCGGCAGAATTAATTTGCATCATAGTGCATAACAATGCAGAATGGCTACGGTGGTCGAGATCAAGCGGGTGGCGGTGGCGGGCGCCAGCGGTTATGTGGGCGGCGAGATCCTGCGGCTGCTGCTCGGTCATCCGGCATACTCCGATGGCCGGCTGATGATTGGGGCGCTGACCGCCGCCGGCCACGCCGGCGACACCCTGGGCCAACACCACCCGCACCTGTTGCCGTTGGCGCGGCGGCTGCTGGAACCGACCGAACCCGACGTGCTCGACAGTCATGACGTCGTTTTCCTGGCTCTCCCGCATGGCAATTCGGCGACGCTGGCTCAACAAGTCGGCCCCCAGACGTTGATCGTGGACTGCGGCGCGGATTTCCGGCTCACCGACGCCGCCGCCTGGGAGCGGTTCTACGGGTCGGCGCACGCAGGCAGCTGGCCATACGGGCTCCCCGAACTGCCCGGAAGCCGCGAGCGGCTGCGGGATGCGACCCGGATCGCGGTACCGGGTTGCTATCCGACCGCCGCCCTGCTGGCGCTGCTGCCCGCGATCGCCGAGGACCTCGTCGAGCCCGCGGTCACGGTGGTCGCCGTCAGCGGCACCTCCGGCGCCGGCCGGGCCGCAAAAGCCGACCTGCTCGGCTCGGAGGTCATCGGGTCGGCACGGGCTTACAACATCGCCGGCGCCCACCGCCACACCCCCGAGATCGTCCAGGGCCTGCGGACGGTGACCGACCGCGACGTCACCGTGTCGTTCACCCCGGTGCTGATCCCGACCTCGCGGGGCATCCTGGCGACCTGCACCGCGCGCACCGCCGCGCCGCTGTCTGCATTGCGAGGCGCCTACGAAAAGGCTTACCACGTCGAGCCTTTCGTCCATCTGCTACCCGAAGGCCAGCTGCCCAGCACCGGTGCGGTGATCGGCAGCAACGCCGCACACCTCGCGGTCGCGGTGGACGAGGAGGCCGCCACCTTCGTCGCGATCTGCGCGATCGACAACCTGGTCAAGGGCGCCGCCGGCACCGCGGTGCAGGCGATGAACCTGGCGCTGGGATGGCGGGAGACCGAAGGCCTTCCGGTGGTCGGGGTGGCGCCGTGACCGGCCTGGCCGATGCGGCGCGGCTGCTGCGCACCCAGGGCGTCACGGCGCCCGCCGGTTTCCGGGCTGCGGGCATCGCCGCGGGGATCAAGCCCTCGGGCGGATTGGATCTCGCGCTGGTGTTCAACGAGGGCCCCGACTACGCGGCCGCCGGGGTGTTCACCCGCAACCAGGTCAAGGCCGCGCCGGTGCTGTGGACCCGGCAGGTGCTGACGACCGGCCGGCTGCGGGCGGTGATCCTGAACTCCGGCGGCGCCAACGCCTGCACCGGACCGGCGGGCTTTCAGGACACCCACGCCACGGCGGAGGCGCTCGCCGCGGCGTTGTCGGACTGGGGCACCGAAACCGGAGCGATCGAGGTCGGCGTCTGCTCCACCGGGTTGATCGGGGACCGGCTGCCGATGGATAAGGTGCTCGCCGGCGTGCGTGCGGTGGTGCGCGAGCTGGCCGGCGGTCTGGCGGGTGGTGAGGACGCGGCACGGGCCATCATGACCACCGACACCGTGCCCAAGCAGGTGGCGCTGCACCATCCCGGCACGTGGACGGTCGGCGGGATGGCCAAGGGGGCCGGCATGCTGGCGCCGTCGCTGGCCACGATGTTGTGCGTGTTGACCACCGACGCGGCGGTCGGGCCGCAGGAGCTCGACCGGGCGCTGCGTCGCGCCGCCGCGGCCACCTTCGATCGTCTCGACGTCGACGGCAGCTGCTCCACCAACGACACCGTGTTGCTGCTGGCGTCGGGAGCCAGTGAGATCACGCCGTCCCAGGGCGATCTCGACGAGGCGGTGCTGCGGGTCTGCGACGACCTGTGCGCGCAGCTGCAGGCCGACGCCGAGGGTGCCACCAAGCGGATCACCGTCACTGTGACCGGGGCGGCCAGCGACGACGACGCCCTCGCCGCCGCCCGGGGGATCGCCCGAGACAGCCTGGTCAAAACCGCATTGTTCGGCTCGGATCCCAACTGGGGCCGGGTGGTTGCCGCCGTCGGCATGGCGCCAATCGTCCTCGATCCAAATCGTATTACGGTGTCGTTCAACGGTTTTACGATGTGTGTGAACGGCGTCGGGGTACCCGGGGCACGCCGGGTCGACCTTTCAGGTGCCGATATCGACCTCAGCGTCGACCTCGGCCTGGGCGACGGGAAGGCCGCGATCCGCACCACGGATCTGTCTCACGGCTACGTCGAAGAGAACTCGGCCTACAGCTCATGACGACCAGCGCATTGCCCACCCACGTCAAGGCACAGGTGCTGGCCGAAGCCCTGCCCTGGCTCAAGCAACTGCACGGCAAGATCGTCGTCATCAAATACGGCGGCAACGCGATGACCGATGACACTTTGAAGCACGCATTCGCCGCCGATATGGCTTTTCTGCGCAACTGCGGCATCCATCCCGTGGTGGTGCACGGCGGGGGTCCGCAGATCAGCGCCATGCTGGAGCGCCTCGGCATCACCGGCGACTTCAAGGGTGGCCTGCGGGTCACCACACCCGAGGTGCTCGACGTCGCCCGGATGGTGCTCTTCGGGCAGGTGGGGCGGGAACTGGTCAACCTGATCAACGCGCACGGGCCCTACGCGGTCGGCATTACCGGCGAGGACGCCCAACTTTTCACCGCGGTGCGTCGCAGCATCACCGTCGACGGCGTCACCACCGACTTGGGCCTGGTCGGCGACATCGACAAGGTCAACACCGCAGCGGTGCTGGATCTCATTGCGGCGCGCCGCATCCCGGTGGTCTCGACGCTGGCGCCCGATGCCGAGGGTGTGGTGCACAACATCAACGCCGACACCGCCGCGGCGGCCCTGGCGGCGGCGCTGGGAGCAGAAAAGCTGTTGATGCTCACCGATGTCGAGGGACTGTATCGGCGGTGGCCGGACCCGGATACGCTGGTCAGCGAGATCGACAGCGCGGCGCTGGCGCGGCTGTTGCCAACCCTGCAGGGCGGCATGATTCCCAAGGTGGAGGCGTGTCTGCGCGCGGTGACCGGCGGGGTGCCCAGCGCGCACATGATCGACGGGCGGGTCGAACATTGCGTTCTGGTTGAGCTTTTCACCGACGCGGGCACCGGCACCAAGGTGGTGAGCGGGTGACCCGCACGGAGGTGCTGCAGCGGCGCTGGGCGGCCGTGATGATGAACGCCTACGGCACCCCGCCGGTGGCCCTGGCCAGCGGTGCCGGCGCGGTGGTCACCGATGTGGACGGCAAGTGCTACCTGGATCTGCTCGCCGGCATCGCGGTCAACGTCCTCGGCCACTGCCACCCCGCCGTCGTGGAGGCGGTCAGCCGGCAGCTGTCCACGCTGGGTCACACCTCCAACCTCTACGCCACCGAGCCGGCCATCGCCCTGGCCGAGGCACTGGTCGGCCTGCTGGGCGCGGAAACCCCGGCGAAGGTGTTTTTCTGCAACTCCGGCACCGAGGCCGTCGAGCTGGCATTCAAACTGTCCCGGCTCACCGGCCGCACCAAACTTGTTGCCGCACAGGACGCTTTCCATGGCCGAACGATGGGCTCGCTAGCGCTGACCGGGCAGCCGGCCAAGCAGGCGCCGTTCGCGCCGCTGCCCGGCGACGTCGCCCACGTCCCCTACGGTGATCGCGATGCGCTGGCGGCCGCGGTCGGCGACGACACCGCCGCGGTGTTTTTGGAGCCGATCATGGGGGAGTGCGGTGTCGTCGTCCCGCCCGACGGCTATCTGGCCGCCGCCCGGGACATCACCGCCCGCCATGGCGCGCTGCTGGTGCTCGACGAGGTGCAGACCGGGATGGGCCGCACCGGGGCCTTTTTCGCCCACCAACACGACGGCATCACCCCGGATGTGGTGACGCTGGCCAAGGGGCTCGGCGGCGGCCTGCCGATCGGGGCGTGCCTGGCCGTCGGGCCCGCCGCCGAGTTGCTCACCCCGGGCCTGCACGGCAGCACCTTCGGCGGCAACCCGGTCTGTGCGGCCGCGGCGCTGGCGGTGCTGCGGGTGCTGGCCGCCGACGACCTGGTGCGCCGCGCCGACGGGCTGGGAAAGTTGTTGCGCCACCGCATCGAATCACTGGGCCACCCGCTAATCGATCGGGTTCGCGGGCGCGGACTGCTGTGCGGTGTCGTGCTGAGCGCGCCGAAAGCGAAAGAGGTGGAGACGGCGGCCCGGGACGCGGGTTTCCTGGTCAACGCCGCTACCCCCCAGGTCATCCGGCTGGCGCCGCCGCTGATCATCACCGAAGGCCAAATCGACGCCTTCGTCACCGCCTTGCCCGGCATCCTCGACGGTGCGGAGGGCGCCCGGTGACGCGGCATTTCCTGCGCGACGATGACCTAACGCCGGCTGAGCAGGCCGAAATCCTCCAGCTGGCCGGCGAGCTCAAGAAGGATCCGTGGAGCCGCCGGCCCCTGGAAGGTCCCCGCGGGGTTGCCGTTATTTTCGATAAGCACTCCACGCGCACCCGGTTCTCCTTCGAGCTGGGCGTCGCTCAGCTCGGCGGGCACGCCGTCGTCGTCGACAGTCGCAGCACCCAGCTGGACCGCGCGGAGACCCTGGCGGACACCGCACGGGCGTTGTCGCGCTACGTCGAGGCGATCGTCTGGCGAACCTTCGCCCAGGAGCGGCTGACCGCGATGGCCGCGGCCGCGACGGTCCCGGTGGTCAATGCGCTCTCCGACGCATTCCATCCCTGCCAGGTGCTCGCCGATCTGCAGACCATTGCCGAGCGCAAGGGCCGGCTTCGCGGCGTGCGAATGTCCTATTTCGGTGATGGCGCCAATAACATGGCCCACTCGTTGCTGCTGGGCGGTGTCACCGCGGGACTGCACGTCACCATCGCCGCGCCCGCCGGCTTCGCCCCGCATCCGTCGGTGGTGACCGCCGCCCGGGAACGCGCCGCCGCCACCGGCGGGTCGGTGCGGGTGACCGCCGACCCGCGGGCGGCCGCGGCCGGGGCCGACGTCCTGGTGACCGACACCTGGACGTCGATGGGACAAGAGGCCGACGGGCTGAATCGGGTGGCGCCGTTTCGGCCATTTCAGGTCAACGCCGGACTGCTCGCATTGGCTGACCCGGATGCCATTGTGCTGCACTGTCTTCCGGCGCACCGTGGCCACGAGATCACCGACGAGGTGATGGACGGACCGCACAGCGCGGTGTGGGACGAGGCCGAAAACCGGCTGCACGCGCAGAAGGCATTACTGGTATGGCTGCTGGAGGGTTCGCGATGACACGCTCGAAGACATCGCCGGAAATCACCCGCGCCGGGCGGCAGGCCCGCATCGTGGCGATCTTGTCGTCGGCATCGGTGCACAGCCAAACGGAGCTGGCGGCGCTGCTGGCCGACGAGGGAATCGAGGTTACCCAGGCCACGCTGTCACGGGATCTGGAAGAGCTCGGGGCGGTGAAACTGCGTGGCGCCGACGGCGGAGTCGGGGTCTACGTTGTTCCCGAGGACGGCAGCCCGGTGCGCGGGGTGCCCGGTGGCACCGCGCGGCTCTCCCGGCTGCTGGGTGAGCTGCTGGTTGGCAGCGACGCCAGCGGGAACCTCGCGGTGCTGCGCACCCCGCCCGGGGCAGCAGACTATCTGGCCAGCGCGATCGACCGGGCGGCGTTGCCGTACGTGGTGGGCACCATCGCCGGAGACGACACCGTCTTCGTGGCGGCCCGCGAACCGATGACCGGGGCCGAACTCGTCGGTGTCCTCGAAAAACTCAAGTAGCACAAGGAGTTTGATTCATGTCCGAGCGTGTCATCCTGGCATATTCCGGTGGCCTGGACACCTCTGTGGCGATCAGCTGGATCGGCAAGGAGACCGGCAGGGAGGTCATCGCCGTAGCGATCGACCTCGGCCAGGGCGGCGAGGACATGGAGGTGGTGCGCCGCCGTGCCCTGGATTGTGGCGCGGTGGAGGCGATCGTCATCGACGCGCGCGAAGAGTTCGCCAATGACTACTGCGTTCCCACCATCATGGCCAACGGGCTGTACATGGACCGCTACCCGCTGGTGTCGGCGATTAGCCGCCCGCTGATCGTCAAGCACCTGGTGGCCGCCGCCCGCGAGTACGGCGGGGGCATCGTCGCCCACGGCTGCACCGGGAAAGGCAACGACCAGGTCCGCTTCGAAGTCGGATTCGCCTCGCTGGCACCGGATTTGCAGGTGCTTGCCCCGGTCCGCGATTACGCGTGGACCCGGGAGAAGGCGATCGCGTTCGCCGAGGAGAATGCGATCCCGATCAACGTCAGCGCGCGCTCGCCGTTCTCGATAGACCAGAACGTCTGGGGGCGTGCGGTGGAAACCGGCTTCCTGGAACACCTGTGGAACGCGCCCACCGAAGACGTCTACGCCTACACCGAAGACCCCACCGTGCACCAGAACACCCCCGACGAGGTGATTGTCGGGTTCGAGCGCGGTGTCCCGGTGTCGATCGACGGCCGGGCGGTGTCGGTGCTGGACGCCATCGAGGAACTCAACCGGCGTGCCGGCGCCCAGGGTATCGGGCGCCTGGATGTCGTCGAAGACCGGCTGGTGGGCATCAAGAGCCGCGAAATCTATGAAGCGCCGGGGGCGATGGTGCTCATCACCGCGCACACCGAACTCGAGCACGTCACCCTGGAGCGCGAGCTGGGGCGCTTCAAACGGCTGACCGATCAGCGCTGGGCCGAACTGGTGTACGACGGATTGTGGTATTCGCCGCTGAAGAACGCCCTGGAATGCTTCGTCGCCAAAACCCAGGAGCACGTCTCCGGCGAGGTGCGGATGGTGCTGCACGGCGGGCACATCGCGGTCAACGGCCGCCGCAGTGCGCAGTCGTTGTACGACTTTCACCTGGCCACCTACGACGAGGGCGACACCTTCGACCAGTCGGCTGCTCGCGGGTTCGTGCACATTTACGGGTTATCGGCCAGGTTGGCGGCCCGCAGGGACCTGCGGGCCAAAAAGCCGGCCGGCGAGCAGACATGAGCACCAACCCGGGAGCGTTGTGGGGCGGGCGGTTCCGCGAAGGCCCCTCCGATGCCCTGATGGCGCTGAGCCGGTCCACCCACTTCGACTGGGTGCTGGCCCCCTATGACATCACCGCCTCCAAAGCGCATACCCGGGTGCTCTACCGGGCGGGGCTGCTCACCGAGGAGCAGCGCGACCGGCTGCTGGCGGGGTTGGACAGCCTGGCCCATGACGTCTCCGACGGCAGCTTTACGCCACGGGCCACCGACGAAGACGTGCACGCCGCGCTGGAGCGCGGACTGATCGAGCGAGTCGGGTCGGAGCTGGGCGGCCGGCTGCGGGCCGGCAGATCGCGAAATGACCAGGTGGTCACGCTTTTCCGGATGTGGTTGCGTGACGGCGCGCGCCGGGTCGCCGCCGGAGTGCTCGATGTCGTCGATGCGCTGGCTACTCAAGCCGCCGCTCATCCGGGTGCCATCATGCCCGGCAAGACGCACCTGCAGTCCGCGCAACCGATTTTGCTGGCGCACCATTTGCTCGCGCACGCCCACCCACTGCTGCGCGATGTCGACCGGATCGTCGATCTGGACCGGCGCACGGCGGTATCTCCCTACGGCTCGGGCGCATTGGCCGGCTCGTCGCTGGGACTCGACCCCGACGCCATCGCCAAAGAGTTGGGTTTTTCGGCAGCGGCGGACAATTCGGTCGACGCGACCTCGGCCCGGGATTTCGCGGCCGAGGCCGCATTCGTGTTCGCGATGATCGCGGTCGACCTCTCGCGCCTCGGCGAGGACATCGTCATTTGGAGTTCAACCGAATTCGGCTACGTCACACTGCACGACTCATGGTCGACCGGCAGCTCGATCATGCCGCAGAAGAAAAACCCTGACATCGCCGAGCTGGCCCGGGGCAAGTCGGGCCGGCTGATCGGCAACCTCGCCGGGCTGATGGCAACCCTGAAAGCCCAGCCGCTGGCCTACAACCGGGACCTGCAGGAAGACAAGGAACCGGTGTTCGACTCGGTGACCCAACTGGAGCTGCTGCTGCCGGCGATGACCGGGCTGGTGGGCAGCCTGACGTTCAACATCGAGCGGATGGCGCAATTGGCGCCGATCGGTTACACCCTGGCCACCGACATTGCCGAATGGTTGGTGCGCCAGGGCATTCCGTTTCGAACGGCGCATGAGGCCGCGGGGGCGGCGGTGCGCGCGGCGGAGCGGCGCGGCGTCGGGCTGGAGGAGTTGACCGACGACGAGTTGACGGCCATCCATCCGCAGCTCACCGGCGGGGTCCGCGAGGTGCTGACCGTGCAGGGCTCGGTGTGCGCCCGCGACGCTCGCGGCGGTACCGCGCCGGCCCAGGTTGCCAGGCAGCTCGACACGGTCCGTGCGACGGCGCAGCGGCTGCGGGAGCGGTTGCAGCGCTAGTCGGTTCGCCGGGATCCCCGAATGGGTTACCGGCGGCGACGATCGGCCGGTGGCTTGCCGATCCACGGCCCAGCGGGGCGGGCGCACGGTGAAAGCGGCTAGGGCGACGCCCCGATGTGCCATGATGTGCACCCTGGGGTGGCTGCCTGGCACCGCAGTACTTTTATAGGGGAGCACGGGTGGAGTTGAAGCTTTCGGCGATCACGAGACCGCTCGAGCGCCTGATGGCCACGGCGCAGAACGGCCTGGAGGTGTTGCGCCTGGGAGGCCTGGAGACCGGCGCTGCCCCATCACCCTTCCAGATCGTCGAGAGTGTGCCGATGTACAAGCTGCGCCGGTACTTCCCGCCGGACAGCCGCCCCGGGCAGCCGCCGGCGGGGCCGCCGGTGTTGATGGTGCACCCGATGATGATGTCCGCGGACATGTGGGATGTCAGCCGGGCGAACGGCGCAGTGAGCATCCTGCACGCGGCGGGGCTGGATCCCTGGGTCATCGACTTCGGCTCACCCGACAAGGTCGAGGGCGGCATGCGCCGCAACCTGGCCGACCACATCGTCGCGCTCAGCCAGGCCGTCGACACCGTGACGGACATCACCGGCCACGAGGTGCACCTGGCCGGTTATTCGCAAGGCGGGATGTTCTGCTATCAGGCGGCCGCGTACCGGCGCTCGAAGAACATCGCCAGCATCGTGACGTTCGGTGCCCCGGTCGACACCCTGGCCGCATTGCCGATGGGCATTCCGCCCAACCTGGCCGCCGCAGCCGCCAACTTCATGGCCGATCACGTTTTCAACCGAGTGGCAATCCCAAGCTGGTTGGCGCGCACGGGTTTTCATATGCGTGACCCACTTAAGACGGCGAAAGCCCGGCTCGATTTCCTGCGTCAGCTGCATGACCGCGAGGCGCTGTTGCCACGCGAGCAGCAGCGCCGGTTCCTCGAATCGGAAGGCTGGATCGCGTGGTCGGGGCCGGCCGTCTCCGAGCTGCTCAAACAGTTCATCGCGCACAACCGGATGATGACCGGCGGTTTCGCGATCAGCGGCCAGCTGGTCACGCTGACCGACATCACCTGCCCGGTGCTGGCATTCGTCGGGGAGGTCGATGACATCGGGCAGCCGGCCGCGGTGCGCGGTATCCGCCGGGCCGCTCCGAATGCCGAGGTCTACGAATGCAGCGTGCGATCAGGTCATTTCGGCCTGGTCGTCGGATCCAAGGCGGCGCAGCACAGCTGGCCGACGGTGGCCGAGTGGGTGCTGTGGATCTCCGGGCGCGGAGACAAGCCGGCGGCCATCGCGCCCATGGTGGAGCCGCCGGCCGAACACACCGACAGCGGTGTCACGTTCGGCAACCGGGTGCTGCACGGCGTGGGCGAGGCGTCGGAGATGGCGTGGGCGCTGGCTCGCGGCGCGGCCGACACGGTGGTCGCCGCCAACAAATCGGTGCGCACCCTCGCCGTGGAGACCGCCCGCACACTGCCGCGGCTGGCGCGGCTGGGCCAGATCAACGACCACACCCGGATCTCGCTGGGCCGGGTCATCGCCGAACAGGCCCACGACGCGCCGCGAGGTGAATTCCTCTTGTTCGACGGACGCGTGCACACCTACGAGGCGGTGAACCGGCGAATCGACAACGTGGTGCGCGGCCTGATCGAGGTCGGGGTGCGCCAGGGCGAGCACGTGGGGGTGCTGATGGAGACTCGCCCCAGCGCACTGGTCGCGATCGCCGCGCTGTCTCGCCTCGGTGCGGTCGCGGTGCTGATGCGCCCCGATGCCGACCTGGCCGCCGCGGCGCGGATCGGGGGGGTGTCCGAGATCATCACGGATCCCCCCAACCTCGACACCGCGCGCCGATTGCCCGGCCGGGTGCTGGTGCTGGGTGGTGGCGAGTCGCGGGATCTGCATCTGCCGCAGGACGCCGACGTCATCGACATGGAAAAGATCGACCCGGCCGCGGTCGAGCTGCCCGGGTGGTACCGGCCCAACCCGGGACTGGCGCGCGATTTGGCGTTCATCGCGTTCACGGTGGCCGGTGGCGAGTTGGTCGCCAGGCAGATCACCAACTACCGGTGGGCGCTGTCGGCGTTCGGGACGGCGTCGGCGGCGGCCCTGGGGCGGGGCGACACCGTGTACTGCCTGACGGCGCTGCACCACGAGTCCGGGCTGCTGGTCAGCCTCGGCGGAGCGGTTGCCGCGGGGGCCCGCATCGCGCTGTCGCGGGGGTTGCGCCCGGACCGGTTTGTCGCGGAGATCCGCCAATACGGGGTTTCGGTGGTGTCCTACACCTGGGCGATGCTGCGCGAGGTCATCGACGACCCGCGGTTCGTGCCGCCGGGCCACCACCCGGTGCGGCTGTTCATCGGTTCGGGCATGCCGACCGGCTTGTGGCAGCGGGTCGTCGACGTGTTCGCGCCCGCCCGTGTCGTGGAGTTCTTCGCCACCACCGACGGGCAGGCGGTCCTGGGCAACGTGTCCGGAGCCAAGATCGGCAGCAAGGGCCGTCCGCTGCCCGGCGCAAGCCGGGTCGAGCTGGGTGCCTACGACGCCGAGCGCGACCTGATCCTCGAGGATGAGCGGGGGTTCGTGCAGGTCGCGGGCGTCAACCAGGCCGGGGTGCTGCTGGCTTCGCCGCGCGGGCCGATCGACCCCTCGGCATCGATCAAACGCGGCGTCTTCGCGCCGGGGGATACCTGGATCTCCACCGAGTACCTTTTCCGGCGCGACGAGGACGGCGACTACTGGTTGCTGGGCCGGCGTGCCGTGGTGATCCGCACCGGGCGCGGAACCGTCTACCCCGAGGCGGTCAACGACGCGCTCGGCTTCGTCAACGGTGTCGACCTCGCGGTGACCTACCCGGTGCCGGTGCGCGAACGCGAGGTGGCGGTCTCGGCGGTGACGCTGCGCCCGGGAGCCAGCATCACCGCGGCCGACCTGACCGAGGCCGCGGCGGGCATAGCGGTCGGGTTCGGGCCCGACATCGTGCACGTGGTGCCGGCAATGACGCTCAGCGCCAACTACCGCCCGACCGTCAGCGCCCTGCGGGCGGCCGGGATCCCCAAAGCGGGTCGGCTCGCGTGGTATTTCGAGCCCGGCGCCGGCCAGTTCCGCCGGTTGACCCCGGCGGTGCGAACCGGGCTGTACGGGACGCATTAACGACGAGGTGGTGTCGTGATCGACGAAACGCTGTTGAGCATTTTGGTCTGCCCCGCCGACCGGGGTCCGCTGCTGCTGGTCGACGAGATGCTCTACAACCCGAGGCTGCGCCGAGCGTACCGCATCGAAGACGGCATCCCGGTGCTGCTGGTCGACGAGGCACGTGCGGTCGGCGACGACGAGCACGCCCGCCTCATGGCGCGCGCACGGCCGGCAGATCCCCGGTGAGGTAGTGCTGCAGGTTGGGCGCGATCGTCTGCGCGATCTGTTGCGCCGGCAGCGACGTGAACGGCTCCAGTTCCAGGATGTAGCGGGCCATGACCACGCCCACCAGCTGCGACGCCACGAACTGGATGCGGATGATTCCGCTTCCGGGGGGATTGTCGACACGAGGCCCCACCTCGACCGCGATCACCTCCTGAAGGAACGAGCGAAACAGGTTCACCTCCGATCCGGCCAGGATGGACCGCAGCGTGGCGACGATCCCGGCACCCATCTCGGAGTCCCACAGCTCCAGCAACATCGACGGCAGCCGGTAGCCGAGGTGCTCGACGGGCACCTCGCGCAACGGGCCGATGATGTCCATCGGGTCGATCGGGATGCGTACGGCCGCGGCGAACAGTTGCCGCTTGGTGCCGTAATAGTGGTGCACCAGCGCGGGATCCACACCCGCCGCGGCGGCCACCGCCCGGATCGACGTCTTGTCTATCCCGTTGCGGGCGAACAGCTCGCGGGCGCTCTCCAGGATCCGCTCGCGGGTGTCGGAGGTTCCGGCCGGGCGTCCGGGCCGCCGGCGTCGCACTTCGGCGGTCACGTTACGGTGTCCGCCTTCGCAGCGTCGCGGCGGCCAGGCACAGCGCGGCGACGGCGAAGCCCAGCACGACGATGATGTCGCGTCTTGCGACGGCGGTCAGCCCGGCGTGGCTACCGACTTGCTGCAGCGCTTCCAGGGCGTAGCTGGCGGGCAGCACGTTGCTGATCCACTGCAGCCAGGTCGCCATCAGCGCTCGCGGGACGATGATCCCGGCCAGCAGCAGCTGCGGTGTCAGCACCAGCGGGATGAACTGCACGGCCTGAAACTCCGTGCGGGCGAACGCACTGCACAGCAGGCCCAGCCCGACACCCAGCACGGCGTTGATGATCGCGATCACGAACACCCACACCGGGCTACCTGCGGTGCGCAAGCCCAAAAACCAAAACGACACGATGCACGCCAGAACGGCTTGGGCCGCCGCGGCGATCGAAAACGCGGTCCCATAGGCCATCAGCAGGTCGAGCCGGCGCAGCGGGGTGGTCAGGATCCGCTCCAAGGTGCCCGAGACGCGTTCGCGTTGCATCGTTATCGACGTGATGATGAACATCAAGAAAAGTGGGAAAAGGCCCAGCAGGATCAGGCACGCGTTATCGAACGGCGACGGGGCGCCCGGGCGGTGCGGGGCATTTTCGAACATGAAGTACATCAGCGTCAGGACCACGACCGGCACCAGCAGGATCAGGGCGACGCTGCGGCGATCGGCGGCCAGTTGGCGCAGGATCCGGGCCGTGGTGGCGGTATAGCCGCGCAGCGTCAGCCGGCTGCGACGGTGGTGGTGTGGCGGATGACCGACAGAAACGCTTCCTCTAGTGACGCACATCCGGTGTCCTCTCGCAGTCGCTTCGGCGTGGTGTGGGCCAGCAGACGCCCTTCCCGCATCAGCAACACCTCGGCGCATCGGTCGGCCTCGTCCATGACGTGGCTGGAGACCAGCAGCGTTGCGCCGCGCCGTGCCAGGGCGGCGAACCGCTCCCACAGCTCGGCGCGCAGCACGGGATCGAGGCCGATCGTCGGCTCGTCGAGCACCAAGAGCTCGGGTTGGCCGACCAGCGCGCAGGCCAGCGAGACCCGGGCGCGTTGGCCCCCGGAGAGCGCCGCACAGCAAGCGAAGCGGTGATCTTGCAGGTCCACCGCCTTGATCGCCTCATCCGCGGCGTGGGTGTCGACGCCGTACAAGGAAGCGAAATAGCGGACGTTGTCGACGATGCGCAGGTCGTTGTAGATGCTTGGATCCTGGGGCAGGTAGCCGACGCGCCGCCGCAGCACCGCGGACCCGGCCGGGTGACCCAGCACCGTCACCGTTCCCGAGGTGATGATCTGGGTGCCGACGATGCAGCGCATCACCGTGGTCTTGCCCGAGCCCGACGGGCCGAGCAAGCCGGTGATCATGCCACGCGCGATCCGGACCGAGAGGTTTTGCACGGCGGGCCGGTTGTCGCGAAGCACCCGAAGCCGGTCGATGACGATGGCCGGCTCGACCCCCGTGGGAAATAATTCATCGTTCGATGAAATCACTATGCGATGAATATGAACCCTCTGGTATGGGGTTGTCAAGGGCGGTGGGCAGAATCTGTCCGATGGGCGCTGCGGAACTTGCGGTCGATCCGGTGACGGCCGCGCATCGGGTGCTCGGCGCCACCCTCACCGGGCGGGGTGTGCGCGTCAGGATCGTCGAGGTCGAGGCGTATGGCGGGGTGCCCGAGGGTCCGTGGCCGGACGCTGCGGCACACTCATACCGCGGTCTCAACGGCCGCAACGCCGTGATGTTCGGTCCCCCCGGGCACCTCTACACTTATCGCAGCCACGGAATTCACGTGTGTGCCAACGTGTCCTGCGGCCCCGATGGCGTGGCGGCCGCGGTCCTGCTGCGGGCCGGCGCGGTGGAAGGCGGCATCGATATCGCCCGCGCCCGGCGCGGCGGGACGGTGCGCACCGCGGCGCTGGCGCGCGGACCCGGAAACCTCTGTGCCGCGCTGGGAATAACCATGGCCGACAATGGAATCGATTTGTTCGACCCGGACAGTCCGGTGACGCTGAGGTTGAATGCCACCCTCGACGCCGGGTGCGGCCCACGGGTCGGCATCAGCCACGCCGCCGACCGGCCGTGGCGCCTGTGGGTGCCGGGCCGCCCGGAGGTGTCGGCCTACCGGCGCAGCCCGCGAGCGCCGGCGCCGGGTGCCAGCGACTGACCGGCGTCGCCGCTCCCGTCGGGACGGCCGTGGGATGGTCCCGATCATCCTGGAGAATCGGGTGTATGGGTGCGACGATCCTCGACGAGCTGCGCTGGCGCGGGCTGATTGCGCAGTGCACCGATCTGGACGCGCTGGCCGCCGAGGTAGCGCAGGGGCCGGTGACCGTGTATGCCGGCTTCGATCCCACCGCGCCCAGCCTGCACGCCGGGCATTTGGTGCCGCTGCTGGCGCTGCGGCGTTTTCAGCGCGCCGGCCACCGCCCGATCGTGCTCGCCGGCGGCGCGACCGGTTTGATCGGCGACCCTCGGGATACCGGTGAACGGACCCTGAACGCCGCCGACACCGTGCGTGAGTGGACCGAGCGAATTCGTGCCCAGCTGGAGCGGTTCGTGGTCTTCGATGATTCGCCGACGGGTGCGATCATCGAGAACAACGACGAGTGGACCCGCGGGATGTCGGTCATCGAGTTCCTGCGCGATGTGGGCAAGCACTTCTCGGTCAACGTCATGCTGGATCGTGACACCATCCGCCGGCGGCTGCACGGGGAGGGAATCTCCTACACCGAGTTCAGCTACCTGTTGCTGCAGGCCAACGACTACGTCGAATTGCACCGGCGCTACGGGTGCACGCTGCAGATCGGCGGCTCGGATCAATGGGGCAACATCATCGCCGGGGTGCGTTTGGTCCGGCAGAAGCTGGGTGCGACGGTACACGCCCTGACGGTTCCGCTGGTGACGGCCGCCGACGGCACCAAGTTCGGCAAATCCACCGGTGGCGGCAACTTGTGGCTGGATCCGGAGATGACCAGCCCCTATGCCTGGTACCAGTATTTCATCAACACCGCCGACGCCGACGTCATCCGCTACCTGCGTTGGTTCACCTTCTTGTCGGCCGATGAGCTGGCCGAGCTGGAACAGCAGACGGCTACCCGTCCGCAGGACCGCGCCGCGCAGCGCCGGCTGGCGCGCGAGCTCACCATGCTGGTCCACGGTGAGGCCGCGACGGTGGCGGTCGAGCACGCCAGCCGGGCCCTTTTCGGCCACGGCGAGCTGACCCGGCTCGACGAGGCAACCCTCGCGGCCGCGCTGCGGGAGACGCCGGTCGCCGAGCTGAAACCCGGCGGCCCGGACTCTATCGTGGACCTGCTGGTCGCTACCGGGCTGGCCGCCAGCAAGGGGGCGGCCCGGCGCACCATCGCGGAGGGCGGGGTGTCGGTCAACAACACCCGAATCGACAGCGACGAGTGGGCACCGCAGCGCTCCGACTTCCTGCACGGACGATGGCTGGTGCTGCGCCGCGGTAAGCGGAATATTGCCGGTGTCCAACGGGTTGGCTAATCTGGATTACGCGAAACACAGCGACTACCACGTTGTTTGACTCTGTGTGGCGCTCAGCGTAACTTGGTGACGTCGTCGCGATGCGGTTCTTCCGGCGCGCGGCGGCATCACCGAAGAGATATCCCACTTCGGTGGGTCCTTCATCGTCCGCACCACCGTCCGCGGCCAGAGCGCCGCGGCTGGTTGCGCGGCCGTTGGGGGTGTTGTTTGAGAACTCAATAGTGTGTTGATGGTGTTGTTTGTCG
>NZ_JASBVP010000014.1 GCF_029961025.1 Mycobacterium sp. | reverse complement strand
TGATACTGCCCACCCCGGGCGGAAAAGTAGGACACCGCCGAACACCCACAACACCCCCCAAGCACGGGGGGTGTTTTTTATCGCCACCACGGCCCGGAGGTTGCGGCATGATGACGGGCTGCGCCGTCCGCTGGGCGGGCCTGCGTCCGTATCCTGTGCCTAGCGGTGCGACAGCGAGTTCAGGCGGTCGGCAAGGTGATCCAAGGTGGTCGATGACAGGAAACGACATGGATGGTGATCGTGGTCGGCGGCGGCCGCCGTTGGCATCCGGTGGCGGATCACCGCCCGCGACGGGTGGGCGGTTCCGGGCGGCCGGGGGAACCGGGCCCACCCCTCCCCGGCAGGATCGGCCGCACCGCCGGGCGCGCACCGAGGAGCCGCCCGGACGTGACGCGCCGCCGATACCGGCCGACGTCGACGCTAAGCACCTGGCACCCGAGATCCGCCGGGAGCTGAAGACTTTAGACCGCACCACCGCCGAACTGGTGGCTCGTCACCTGGTGGCTGCGGGTGAGCTGATCGACGACGATCCGCACGCCGCACTCGGCCATGCCCGCGCCGCCCGGGCCCGGTCCGGGAGGATCGCGGCGGTCCGCGAAGCCGTGGGCATCGCGGCCTACCGCTGCGGCGACTGGGCGCAGGCGCTCGCCGAATTGCGGGCCGCGCGGCGGCTGGGAAGCACGTCCGCGCTGCTTGCACTGATCGCCGATTGCGAACGTGGCCTGGGCCGCCCGGAGCGGGCGCTCGAGCTGGCCCGGGGAGCCGAGGCGGCCCGGCTCAGCGGTGACGACGCCGACGAGTTGCGCATCGTGGCCGCCGGGGCCCGCGGCGATCTCGGTCAGCTCGAGCAGGCCCTGACGGTGTTGTCCACGCCGCCGCTCGATCCGAGCCGCACGGGTTCGACCGCCGCGCGGCTGTTTTACGCCTATGCGGACACACTGCTGGCGCTGAACCGCAAAGATGAGGCCTTGCAGTGGTTTTTGCACTCGGCGGCCGCGGACGTCGACGGCGTCACCGACGCCGAGGAGCGAATCAACGAGCTGAGATGAAAACGCTTGCCCAGCAACATGACTGCTTGCTGATTGATCTAGACGGGACGGTGTATTGCGACCGCCGGGCCATTGACGGCGCGGTGGAGTCGCTGACCCGGGTGCCTAGCCGTACCCTGTTCATCACCAACAACGCTTCTCGCGGGGCCGAAGACGTCGCTGCGCACCTGCGGGATCTGGGATTCAAGGTCGTTGCGAGCGATGTCGTCACCAGTGCTCAAAGCGCTGCTCGCTTGCTGGCCGAGCAGCTACCGCCCGGTTCACCCGTGTTGATCGTCGGCACCGAGTCGTTGGCCGGTGAAATCGCGGCGGTCGGACTGCGTCCGGTGCGCCGATGGCATGAGCGGCCCGCCGCCGTGGTCCAGGGCCATTGCACCACCACCGACTGGTCCGATCTCGCCGAGGCCGCGCTGGCGATCCGAGCGGGCGCCCTATGGGTGGCGGCCAACGTGGATGCCACCCTGCCCTCCGAACGCGGCTTGGTGCCCGGCAATGGCGCCATGGTCGCCGCGCTGCGCGCGGCCACGGGTACCGAGCCGCAGGTCGCCGGCAAGCCGTCGCCGCGATTGATGGCAGACGCGGTGGCCCGCGGCGATTGCCGCACGCCGCTGGTGATCGGCGATCGATTGGATACCGACATCGCCGGAGCGAACGCCGCACACCTGCCCAGCCTCATGGTGCTCACCGGGGTGCACACCGCGCGCGACGTCGTGTACGCCCCGCCGGGGCAGCGGCCTAGCTATATCGCCCGTGACCTGAGGGCGCTGCACCGGGAGGCGGCTTTGCTCGCGGTGGGCCCGCAACCGGCGTGGCGGGTGGGGCTGGGTGCTGGTCGGGCCGTGGTCTGCGCGAACGGCGACGAGCAGGCCGACCCGGCCGGTGATGGGTTGTCGATCGTTCGCGCGGTCGCCGGTGCGATCTGGGACGCCGAGCACGACGAGCCGCTAACCGTCACGCCCGGCGATGAGCGGGCCCGCGACGCCCTGCAGCACTGGTCGCTGGCCGGCATCGACTAGCGTAAGAGGCGCAATGAGTGTGCAACCCGACCAGATTCGTGCCCAGATCGGCGCGGTGCTCGCCGAGTTGCCGGATCTCGGTGACGCCGAAAGCGCTGACCTCGATGAGATCGTGCGCCGTCTTTCAGCGGCGCATGACGTGCTGGTGCAGGCCCTGGAGTCGGTGGAGAAGGGCTGAGTGCGCGATGGCGCGGCGTGCCCGCGTTGATGCCGAGCTGGTCCGGCGCGGGCTCGCCCGGTCCCGGCAGCAGGCCGCCGAGCTGATCGCTTCCGGCAGGGTCAGCATCGACGGCATGCCGGCGGCCAAACCGAGCACGGCGATTGCCGTCACCGCGACCTTGAGCGTCGTCGACGGCGGCGATCACACCTGGGTATCGCGCGGGGCGATCAAGCTCATCGGCGCCCTGGACACTTTCGGGATCACCGTTGCGGGCCGTCGCTGCCTCGACGCCGGTGCCTCGACCGGGGGATTCACCCAAGTCCTGCTGGATCGCGGGGCCGCCGAAGTGGTCGCCGCGGATGTCGGCTACGGCCAGCTGGCCTGGTCGCTGCGCTGCGATCCGCGGGTGCTCGTCCTCGAGCGGACCAACGTCCGAGACGTGTCGCCGGCAACCATCGGCGGGCCCGTCGACCTGGCGGTGGCCGACCTGGCGTTCATTTCGTTGACCGCCGTGTTGCCCGCGCTCACCGGCTGCGTGTCGCCCGACGGCGATATCGTTCCCCTGGTGAAGCCGCAGTTCGAGGTGGGGAAGGGCCAGGTCGGGCCCGGGGGGGTGGTGCGAGACCCCGAGTTGCGTGCGGGCGCGGTGCTCGCGGTCGCCCGGCGGGCCGCTGAACTGGGGTGGCACACCGTGGGTGTCACGGCCAGCCCGTTGCCGGGTCCGTCGGGCAATGTCGAATACTTCTTGTGGCTGCGCGCGCAGACCGATCGGGCATTGACCGGTGACGCGTTGACGCGCGCGGCCCGAAGCGCCGTAGTCGAGGGCCCGCAATGACCCGGGATCGTACCGTTCTGCTGGTGGTCCACACCGGCCGCGACGAGGCGAACGAGACCGCACGCCGAGTGGAAAAAGTATTGGGCGATAACGGGATAGGGCTGCGAGCGTTGTCCGCAGAGGCGGTCGACCGGGGACCGTTGCACCTATCGCCGGACGACCTGCGCGCCCTGGGCGTCGATATCGAGGTGGTCGACGCCGATCCGGACGCCGCCCAGGGATGCGAGCTGGTGCTGGTGCTCGGCGGCGACGGGACCTTTTTGCGGGCAGCCGAACTCGCCCGGAGCGCGAACGTTCCGGTGCTGGGGGTCAATTTGGGTCGGATCGGCTTTCTGGCCGAGGCCGAAGCCGGGGCCATCGACACCGTCCTGGAACACGTGATCGCCCGGGATTATCGGGTTGAAGACCGGATGACGCTGGATGTCGTGGTGCGTTCCGAGGGGCAGATCGTCGAGCGGGGCTGGGCGATGAACGAAGCCAGCCTGGAGAAAGGGCCGCGCCTTGGTGTGCTTGGCGTGGTGCTGGAGGTCGACGGCCGTCCGGTGTCGACATTCGGCTGCGACGGGGTGCTGGTGTCGACGCCAAGCGGATCGACCGCCTACGCGTTCTCCGCCGGGGGCCCGGTGATGTGGCCCGACGTGGAGGCGATCCTGGTGGTGCCCAACAACGCTCATGCGCTGTTTGCCCGGCCGATGGTGACCAGTCCCGACGCCGCCATCGCGATCGAGGTCGAAGCCGGCGGCCACGATGCGCTGGTGTTCTGTGACGGCCGGCGCCAGATGGTGGTGCCTGCCGGCGGTCGGCTCGAGGTGACCCGTTGCGACACGCCGGTGAAATGGGCTCGGCTGGACGGCGCCCCGTTCACCGACCGGTTGGTGCGCAAATTCCAGTTGCCGGTCACCGGCTGGCGTGGGCGGTAAGGTGCTGGCCGAACTACGAATCGAGTCGCTGGGCGCCATCGGTGTCGCGACCGCGGAGTTCGGTCGCGGCCTTACGGTGCTGACCGGTGAAACCGGGACCGGCAAGACCATGGTGGTCACCGGCCTGCACCTGCTGGGTGGCGCGCGCGCCGAGGCCACCCGCGTCCGATCGGGTGCCGACCGAGCGGTCGTGGAGGGCCGATTCACCACCGACGATCTCGAGCAGGCCGCGGCCGAACAGGTCGACGAGATCCTGAACGCCTCCGGAGCCCAGCGCGACGAGGACGGCAGTGTGATCGCGCTGCGTTCGGTCAGCCGTGACGGACCCTCGCGTGCCTACCTGGGTGGCCGCAGTGTGCCCGCAAAATCGCTGAACGCATTCACCGGCGAACTGCTGACCGTGCACGGGCAAAACGACCAACTGCGATTGATGCGCCCGGAGGAACAACGCGCCGCACTGGACCGGTTTGCGGGTGCCGGAGCCGCCCTCGAGCGTTATCGCACGCTGCGGGACGCCTGGCAGGCGGCCCGGCGTGATTTGCGCGACCGCGCCAACCGGGCTCGGGAACTCGCCCTGGAGGCCGACCGGCTGACATCCGCGCTGCGTGAGATCGAGACCATTGATCCGCAGCCCGGCGAGGACGAGGCGCTGATCACCGACATTCGTCGGCTCTCCGAACTGGACGCGCTGCGGGCGGCAGCGGCGGCCGCGCGCACGGCGTTGGCCGGTACCGGTGACGATGCCGGCGAGCCGGTGGATTCGGTGTCCGCGGCGGAGAGCCTGGGGCGAGCCAAAGCGGCCCTGGAATCGGTCGACGACCCCGGCCTGGGGGCGCTGGCCGAGCAACTCGGCGAGGCGCTGACCGTGGTGGTGGACGCCGCCCAGGAACTCGGCCACTACCTGGCGCAGCTGCCCGCCGACGCCAGTGCGCTGGATGCCCGGATCGCCCGCCAAACCCAGCTGCGCACCCTGACCCGCAAGTACGCCGCCGACATCGACGGAGTGCTGGCCTGGGCTGCCGAGGCCCGGCAGCGGCTGGCGCAACTGGATGTCTCCGAGGAGGCCCTGGCCGCGCTGGAGCGCCGTGTCGACAGCTTGGAACGCGAATTAGCCCGAGCAGCAGTCGATCTCAGCGAGGTACGCGGTCGGGCCGCCGAACGACTGGCCAAGGCGGTCACCGCGGAGCTCGCCGCGCTGGCCATGACCGACGCCCGATTCACCATCCAGGTGACCACCGCAGCTGCCGAACGCGACGATCCGGTCGCCCTCAAGCTGCCGTCGGCCGTGCTCGCGCACGCCGGCCCGGACGGCATCGACCAGGTCGAGTTCGGCTTTGCCGCACACCGCGGCATGACGGTGCTGCCGTTGTCCAAAAGCGCGTCCGGGGGTGAGTTGTCGCGGGTCATGCTGGCGGTGGAGGTGGTGCTGGCGACATCGCGCAAGCAGGCGACCGGCACCACCCTGGTGTTCGACGAGATCGATTCCGGCGTGGGGGGGCGCGCGGCGGTGCAGATCGGGCGGCGGCTGGCCCGGCTGGCCCGCACCCACCAGGTCATCGTGGTGACCCATCTGCCGCAGGTGGCGGCCTACGCCGACGTGCACCTGATGGTGGACAGCACCGGGCGCGACGGCACCAGCAGCGTCCGGCGCCTCGACGGTGATCGGCGGGTCGCCGAACTCGCGCGGATGCTGGCGGGCCTGGGCGAGTCCGACAGCGGCCGCGCGCACGCCCGGGACCTGTTGACGGCCGCTCGAAGCGATCAGATTTAAGCCGGATTGAATCCTCGTCAAGCCCGTTTACGCGTCCGGAGCAGTTGTGGCAGAAGTGACAAAATATATCTCCTGATTCTCATGTTACGGCGCGCCTCCCCGCTTTGCGGGCGCTTCACCGACACAATCGGCCCATGAGGATGCCAACGCTTTTGTCCCGTAGTGCCTCGCGTCCCGGTGTCGTCGGCACCGCCCGGGTCGACCGTGATATCGATCGCTTGCTGCGACGGGTGGGCCCGGGAGACATCGTGGTCCTCGATGTCCTGGATTTGGATCGGATCACCGCCGACGCGCTGGTGGATGCCGAGATCGCCGGGGTGGTCAATGCCTCGCCGTCGGTCTCGGGCCGATACCCCAATCTGGGTCCGGAGGTCTTGGTGGCCAACGGGGTCACCCTCATCGACGAGGCGGGGCCGGAGGTCTTCAAGAAGGTTAAAGACGGCGCCAAGGTCCGGCTGTACAACGGCGGGGTGTACTCCGGTGACCGTCGGCTGGTCCGCGGTACCGAGCGCACCGACCACGACATCGCCGACCTGATGCGTGAAGCCAAGGTCGGGTTGGTTGCGCATCTGGAAGCATTCGCCGGTAACACCATCGAGTTCATCCGAAGCGAGAGCCCGCTGTTGATCGACGGGATCGGGATCCCCGACATCGACGTCGACCTGCGCCGCCGCCATGTGGTGCTGGTGGCCGACGAGCCTAGTGCCGCCGACGATCTGAAAAACCTCAAACCGTTCATCAAGGAATATCGACCCGTGCTCGTCGGGGTGGGCAAGGGCGCGGATGTGCTGCGTAAGGCCGGCTATCGCCCGCAGCTCATCGTGGGGGATCCCGAACAGATCAGCACCGAAGCCCTCAAGTGCGGCGCGCAGGTGGTGGTGCCCGCCGACGCCGACGGGCATGCTCCCGGCCTGGAGCGCATTCAGGATCTCGGTGTGGGGGCGATGACGTTCCCTGCGGCCGGCGCGCCCATCGACCTGGCGTTGCTGCTGGCCGATCACCACGGGGCCGCGCTGCTGGTCACCGCCGGCCATACCGCCAACATCGAGACGTTTTTCGATCGAACGCGCCAGCAGAGCAACCCCTCGACCTTCCTCACCCGGCTGAAGGTCGGTGAGAAGTTGGTGGACGCCAAGGCGGTCGCCACGTTGTATCGAAACCACGTCTCCGGTGCGACCGTGGCGTTGCTGGTGCTGGCCATGCTGATCGCCGCCGCCGTGGTGTTGTACGTCGCACGCGCCGACGCGGTGGTGATGCACTGGGTGGTTGAATACTGCAACCGGTTTTCGCTCTGGGTGCAGCGCTGGATCACCTAGAACCGTGATCTCGCTGCGTCACCATGCGATTTCGCTTGCCGCGGTGTTCTTCGCGCTGGCAGCGGGGGTGTTGTTGGGTTCCGGCCTGCTCTCCGACACCCTGCTGGCCGGGCTGCGCGCCGAGAAGCGCGACTTGCGCGCACAGATCGACACGCTCAACGACCAGAAGACCATGCTAAACGAAAAGCTCAGCGCAGCTTACGACTTCGATTCCCAGATGGCAGGCCATCTGGTGCACGACGGGCTGGCGGGAAAGTCGGTGGTCGTCTTCCGCACCCCGGACGCGAAAGACGACGACGTCGCCGCGGTGTGCAAACTCGTGGGCCGGGCCGGCGGCGCGGTCAGCGCCACGGTGGGGCTGACCCAGGAGTTCGTCGATGCGAATTCGGCGGAGAAGCTGCGCTCGGTGGTGAACTCGTCGATCGTGCCGGCCGGGGCGCAGTTGAGTACCAAACTGCTCGACCAAGGCTCGCAGGCCGGTGATCTGCTGGGTATCGCCCTGTTGATCAGCCCCGATCCGGCGGCTCTTCCGGTTGATGACGCGCAGCGCGAGACCGTGCTGGCGGCGCTGCGCGACACCGGCTTTATCACCGTTTCGGATGCCCACATCGGCGCGGCGAACGCCGCGGTGGTGGTCACCGGCGGAGCGCTGCCCGACGACGCCGGAAACCAGGGTGTCACGGTTGCACGTTTCGCGGTGGGGCTGGCGCCGCACGGCTCGGGTACCCTGCTGGCCGGCCGAGACGGATCGGCCGGGGGAACCGCCGCCGTCGCCGTGGCCCGTGCCGACACCGCCATGGCGTCGGCGATCAGCACCGTGGACGACGTGGATACCGAGCCGGGCCGGATCACCGTGATCCTGGGCATCCATGAGCTGCTCCATGGCGGGCACCCGGGCCGGTACGGGACCGGTCACGGTGCCACGGCGATCACTGTCGTGCAGTAACGCCGCCGTAACCCGCCGCCGGGCGTGGTGACCGAAATCACGGTGGCGTCGGTGTTAGGGTGGGTTTCCGTGGGTCGGCAGGCCCAGCTAGCCGGCGCGAGAAAGGCTAGCCCTGCGCCGTCTTCACGGAGGTCGCGTTGCCAGCACTGCGCAAGCACCCGCAAACCGCCACCAAGCACCTCTTCGTCAGCGGCGGCGTCGTTTCCTCACTGGGCAAAGGCCTGACCGCCAGCAGCCTGGGGCAGTTACTGACGGCCCGCGGCTTGCAGGTGACGATGCAAAAGCTCGACCCGTACCTCAACGTCGACCCCGGCACCATGAATCCGTTCCAACACGGCGAGGTCTTTGTCACCGAGGATGGCGCCGAGACCGACCTCGACATCGGCCACTACGAGCGCTTCCTCGACCGCGATTTGCCTGGTTCCTCCAATGTTACTACCGGGCAAGTGTATTCGTCGGTCATTGCCAAGGAACGCCGCGGCGAATACCTCGGTGACACCGTTCAGGTAATCCCGCACATCACCGATGAGATCAAACGACGCATCCTGGCCATGGCCCAACCGGACGCCCACGGCAACCGTCCGGATGTCGTCATCACCGAAATCGGCGGCACCGTTGGAGATATCGAGTCGCAGCCCTTTCTGGAGGCGGCTCGTCAAGTTCGTCACGACCTGGGCCGGGAGAACGTGTTTTTTCTGCACGTGTCGCTGGTGCCGTACCTGGCGCCGTCGGGAGAACTCAAGACCAAGCCGACCCAACACTCGGTGGCGGCGTTGCGCAGCATCGGTATCACGCCGGATGCGCTGATCCTGCGCTGCGACCGTGACGTTCCCGAACCGCTGAAGAACAAGATCGCGATGATGTGTGACGTCGACATCGATGGCGTCATCTCCACGCCCGACGCGCCCTCGATCTATGACATCCCCAAAGTGCTGCATCGAGAGGAGCTTGATGCCTTTGTGGTGCGCCGGCTCAACCTGCCGTTCCGAGACGTCGACTGGACCGAGTGGGACGATCTGCTGCGCCGCGTTCACGAACCGCGAGAGACGGTACGAATCGCCTTGGTGGGCAAGTACGTTGACCTATCTGATGCCTACTTGTCGGTGGTTGAGGCGCTGCGCGCCGGTGGTTTCAGACACCATGCAAAGGTGGAGATTCGCTGGGTGCCGTCCGATGATTGCGAGTCCGACAGCGATCCCGCGATGGCCCTCGGCGATGTGCACGGGGTGCTCATCCCGGGTGGATTCGGTATCCGGGGAATCGAGGGCAAAATCGGTGCCGTCCGCTATGCCCGGGAACACGGGCTGCCGCTGTTGGGGCTTTGCCTCGGGTTGCAGTGCATCGTCATCGAGGCGGCCCGATCGGTTGGGCTCACCCGGGCCAATTCGGTGGAATTCGATCCAACGACGCCAGATCCCGTCATCTCCACGATGGCCGACCAAAAAGCCATCGTCGCGGGCGACGCCGATCTGGGCGGCACCATGCGGCTTGGCGCCTATCCAGCTGTGCTGGAGCCGGATTCCATTGTCGCTAGGGCATATCAGACGACGCAGGTGTCGGAGCGCCATCGGCATCGCTACGAGGTCAACAACGCCTATCGCGGGAAAATCGCGGAAAGCGGTTTGCGCTTTTCCGGGACCTCACCCGACGGCCATCTGGTGGAGTTCGTCGAATACCCTCCAAATATCCACCCGTTCGTCGTCGGCACTCAGGCGCATCCCGAGCTGAAGAGCCGGCCGACCCGGCCGCATCCGCTGTTCGTGGCGTTCGTCGGGGCCGCCATCGACTACAAGGCGGCCGAGCGGTTGCCGGTCGAAATCCCCGGACAGCATCCGAACGGCAGCGAACGTCTGGGTGGCCCCGCGCCGTCGCTGGCCCAACCCGCAGCCCGTGGCTGAGCACGTTTTCGAGACGGTATCGTCCGAAACCCTCTACCGCGGAAAGGTTTCCGCGCTCCGCATCGACCATGTGCGGATGCCGGGCGGTCGAACCGCAACCCGCGAAGTTGTCGAGCACTTCGGCGCGGTGGCCGTGGTGGCGATGGACGACGACGACAACATTCTGATGGTCTATCAATACCGCCACCCATTGGGTCGGCGGCTGTGGGAGTTGCCTGCCGGGCTGCTGGACGTCGGCGGCGAGGCGCCGCAGATGACCGCGGCCCGCGAGTTGCGGGAGGAGGCCGGTCTGCAAGCACGCAGCTGGCGGGTGCTTGTCGACCTGGATACCAGCCCGGGATTCAGCGACGAATCGGTGCGGGTTTACCTGGCGACCGGGTTGAGCGAGGTGGGCCGGCCGCAGGTGTATGACGAAGAAGCGGACATGACACTGCGGTGGTATCCGATCGCGGAGGCAGTACGTCGTGTGTTCAGCGGTGAGATTGTCAATTCTATTGCGGTAGCGGGGATCCTAGCGGCGTTCGCCGTCACTAAAGGCTTCGCACAGCCGCGTGCGGTGGATGCTGCCTGGACCGACAAGCCGACGGCCTTCGCCGCACGACGGGCGCGGCGATGACGACGCTTGCGCCGCCGCTGGAAACCCAGGTGCAGGGCTACCTGGACCAGCTGACGATCGAGCGGGGAGTGGCGGCGAACACGTTGAGCTGCTATCGGCGGGACTTGCGCCGCTACTGTCAGCATCTGGCCGCCCGTGGGATCGACGACCTGGCCGAGGTCAGTGAGGATGACGTCAGCGCATTCCTGATGGCACTGCGCCGCGGCGATCCCGATACCGGGGTACCGGTGCTGTCGGCGGTGTCGGCGGCGCGGGCTTTGATCGCGGTGCGCGGGCTGCATCGGTTCGCGGCCGCCGAGGGATTGGCCGAGCTGGACGTGGCACGGGCCGTGAAACCCCCGACACCGGGGCGCCGGTTGCCCAAGAGCTTGACGATCGGCGAGGTGGTGGCGCTGCTGGAGGGTGCCGGCGGGGACCGCCCGTCCGACGGCCCGCTCACGCTGCGTAACCGGGCGCTGCTGGAGTTGCTGTATTCCACCGGAGCCCGGATTTCCGAGGCGGTGGGCCTGGATCTCGACGATCTCGATACCCACGCCAGGTCGGTGCTGTTGCGAGGCAAGGGCGGCAAACAGCGGCTGGTCCCGGTTGGGCGCCCGGCCGTGCAGGCGCTGGACGCGTACCTGGTGCGGGGACGCCCGGAATTGGCGCGTCGGGGCCGGGGAATCCCGGGGATCTTCCTTAACGCGCGGGGGGGACGGCTGTCACGGCAAAGCGCGTGGCAGGTGCTGCGGGATGCGGCCCAGCGCGCCGGTATCGCGTCCGGTGTGTCGCCGCACATGCTGCGGCATTCCTTTGCCACCCATCTGCTGGACGGTGGCGCCGACGTCCGCGTGGTACAGGAATTGCTGGGCCATGCCTCGGTGACCACCACCCAGATCTACACCCTGGTCACCGTGCGTGCGCTTCGCGAAGTATGGGCCGAAGCCCACCCCCGCGCGCGGTAACACCACCCGCGCCGGGGGTGCCGCCCGGACGCTCCCAGCCCACCCTCAGCTAACCCTCAGCTCACCCAGGTACTCCGACTCCAAGACCAGATCGCTGATCAGCGTCTGATATTCCACGTGTGCCTGGTGCTCGCGGGTGTCAAACAACGTGCCCTGCTGCCGACGCATGTACTCGCGGTATTCGGGTGCCCCCGGAACCTTGACATTGTCGGCGACCACGATGGAACCCGGGTGCAGCCAGCCGCGGTCGAGGACGCGCTGCAGATCACTCAGGTAGGCGTGTTTGTCGTGGTCGAGGAACAGGAAGTCGAGCGTACCGGCCGCGAAGCCGTGTTCCCGGGCCAATACGTCCAGGGTGCGGCCACCGTCGCCGAGGGTGCCGACCACACAGGTCACCCGTTCGGCGACCCCGGCGTGCGCCCAGATCCGGCGTGCATTGACGGCATTGGCCTCGGCCAGTTCGACGGAGTACACCTTGGCGGCCGGCGCGGCTCTGGCGATCCGCAGCGCGCTATAACCACAGTAGGTTCCCAACTCGAGGGCTATTTTCGGGTTGGCGCGCCGCACGGCCGCGTCGAGCAGTGCCCCCTTCTCGTCGCCGATGTTGATCAGGATCGCCTTCTGGTAGGCGAACCGGTCCATGGCTGCCAGCACGTCCTCGACGTCGCTGGCGCGGGAGTTCTGCAGCACGTAGGAGACGGCCGCTGCCTCGCGCCCGTCGCCGATCTGGCCGGTGGTGGTGATGTTGTGGGCCCCGACGGCCATCCGCCACACCGACCACCGCAGAAACGGCAGGCGCCGCTTGAGACTCACGACACTCCACTCTAGCCGGGTTTAGCCGGCCTCATCGGCCGCGCCGACTATCGGGGGCGATGGCGTTTGCCCGCGCGTCTCCCGGCGCAGCAACGCCCACCCGTTAGACTTTCCCGCGATGGACTCCCTGAACGTCGGCGTCACCCGAACGCTCAAGCATTGCACGGTGAGTCGCGGGCGGCCATGAATCCCCCCGACGAGGCCAACGGCAGCGCTGAGGCCGGTCTGACCGGGCGGCCCCCGCGGATGATCCCGGAGCCCAAGCCGCGAACCTCCCACGGCCCGGCCAAGGTCGTCGCGATGTGCAACCAGAAGGGCGGTGTCGGGAAAACGACGTCGACGATCAACCTGGGCGCCGCGCTGGCCGATTACGGAAGGCGAGTGCTGCTGGTCGACATGGATCCGCAGGGTGCCCTGTCGGCGGGGCTAGGTGTGCCGCATTACGAGCTGCAGCACACCATCCACAACATGCTGGTGGAGCCGCGGGTAGCGGTGGATGAGGTGCTGATCCACACCCGGGTCAAGCACCTGGATCTGGTGCCCAGCAACATCGACTTATCGGCCGCCGAGATCCAGCTGGTCAACGAGGTGGCTCGGGAACAGACCCTGGCCCGTGCGCTGCGCCCGGTACTGGATCACTATGACTATGTGCTGATCGATTGCCAGCCGTCGCTGGGCCTGCTCACCGTTAACGGCCTGGCCTGCTCGGACGGCGTGATCATCCCGACCGAGTGCGAATATTTCGCGTTACGAGGGCTGGCTCTGCTGACCGACACCGTCGACAAGGTGCGCGACCGGCTCAACCCGAAGCTTCAGATCAGCGGTATCCTGGTCACCCGCTACGACCCGCGGACCGTCAACTCGCGGGAGGTCATGGCCCGGGTTGTCGAGCGGTTCGGTGACCTGGTGTTCGACACGGTCATCACCCGGACGGTGCGCTTCCCGGAGACCAGCGTGGCGGGCGAGCCGATCACCGTGTGGGCGCCCAAGTCCGGTGCGGCCGAGGCGTACCGCTCATTGGCCCGCGAGGTCATCGACCGATTCGACGCGTGAATTTGGGGGGCGCGGCGCACGACGGCTTTCAGGTCCGGCTAGCCAATTTCGAGGGGCCGTTCGATCTGCTGCTGCAGCTGATCTTCGCCCACCGTCTCGACGTCACCGAGGTGGCCCTGCATCAGGTCACGGATGAGTTCATCGCATACACCCGGCAGGTCGGGCTGGAGCGGGGCCTGGAGGAGGCCACGTCGTTTCTGGTGATCGCGGCGACACTGCTCGATCTCAAAGCCGCCCGGCTGCTGCCGGCCGGCCAGGTCGACGACGATGACGATTTGGCGCTGCTGGAGGTTCGCGACCTGTTGTTCGCCCGATTGTTGCAGTACCGGGCGTTTAAACAGGTCGCGCAGCTGTTCGCCGAGCTGGAGGCGGCGGCGCTGCGCAGCTATCCGAGGGCGGTGTCGCTGGAGGATCGATACGCGGGTCTGCTGCCCGAGGTGATGCTCGGGGTGGATGCCGCGCAGTTCGCTCAGATCGGGGCGCTGGTGTTCACACCCCGGCCGGTGCCGACGGTAGCCACCGAGCATCTGCACGCGCCGAGGGTCTCGGTGCTGCAGCAGGCTCAGCAGCTGTTGGAGCTGCTGCGGATCAGAGGAATTGGACGGTGGGCGTCGTTTTCCGAGCTGGTCGCCGACTGCCGGGTGCCGATCGAGATCGTCGGGCGCTTTTTGGCGCTGCTCGACCTGTATCGGGCCGGAGCGGTAGCATTTGACCAGGCAGAACCACTTGGCGTACTCCAGGTTTCGTGGACCGGAGAACTGCCGACCAGCCAAGACTTGGTCAGCGCGGAATCGCTGGCTGCTCAAGAACTGCGCGACAGAAATGCGCGACCGACCCGCGCTGGCGACGACGCAGAGCGAAGCGATGAGGAGGAGCGGCGCCATTGAGTGAGCTATCCGAGTCTCCCGACCTGGGCATGCCAGAGGCGCCCGAGCTTCCCGATGAGGAGCTGGCCAGGGTTCTGGAGGCGCTGCTTTTGGTGGTGGACACCCCGGTGAGTGTGGAGGCGCTGGCAGCGGCGGTCGAACAGCCCGTTTACCGGGTCGCCGCCAAGCTGCGGCTGATGGCCGACGAGCTCACCGAGCGCGACAGCGGCATGGATCTACGGGAGGCCGGGGGCGGCTGGCGACTATACACCCGGGCCCGCTTCGCGCCCTTTGTGGAGCGGCTGTTGCTGGACGGGTCCCGCACGAAGCTCACCCGCGCGGCGCTGGAAACGCTGGCCGTCGTCGCCTACCGCCAGCCGGTGACGCGTGCCCGGGTGAGCGCGGTGCGAGGTGTTAACTCCGACGCCGTCATGCGTTCGCTTTTGGCGCGCGGCCTGATCACCGAGGCCGGCACCGACCCGGATACCGGCGCGGTGACGTTCGCCACGACGGAGCTGTTCCTGGAGCGGCTGGGGTTGTCGTCGCTGGCCGACTTGCCCGATCTCGCGCCGCTGCTTCCCGATGTCGACACCATCGACGAAGTCAGTGAATCCTTAGACAGTGAGCCGCGTTTCGCCAAAATCGGCCGGGCCCCGGCTCCAGAGCAACCGATGTCGTTCGACGTGGACCAGCAGTGATGGCCAAATCTGAAGGTGTCCGCCTACAAAAAGTGTTGTCGCACGCGGGGATTGCGTCGAGGCGGGCTGCCGAAAAGATGATCGCCGACGGACGTGTCGACGTGAACGGTCGGCTGGTAACCGAGCTGGGTACCCGGGTCGATCCGGATTCAGCGGTGATACGTGTCGACGGGACCAGGGTGGTCCTTGATGACTCGCTGGTGTACCTGGCGCTGAACAAGCCGCGTGGCATGCACTCGACCATGTCCGATGAACGCGGCCGGCCCTGTATCGGCGACGTGATCGAGCGCCGGGTGCGGGGCAACAAGAAGCTTTTTCATGTCGGACGTCTGGACGCCGACACCGAAGGGCTGATCCTGCTGACCAATGACGGCGAGCTGGCGCACCGGCTGATGCACCCCTCCTATCGGGTGCCCAAGGTGTATCTCGCGACGGTGTCGGGATCGGTGCCGCGCGGCCTCGGTAAGAAACTGCGCGCCGGAATCGAGCTGGCCGACGGCCCGGCCCGGGTCGACGATTTCGTGATCGTCGACGCCATCCCGGGTAAGACGCTGGTGCGAGTGACGCTGCACGAAGGGCGCAAACGCATTGTGCGCCGGCTGTTGGGGGCCGCGGGTTTCCCGGTGCAGGCGTTGGTGCGCACCGATATCGGTCCGGTATCGCTGGGAAATCAGCGGCCGGGCAGCATCCGTGCTTTAGGCCGCGACGAGGTCGGGCAACTATACAACGCGGTGGGCCTGTGAATGACCTGGTCGTGGCGGTGGACGGTCCGGCAGGAACCGGAAAATCCTCGGTCTCAAGGGCTGTAGCACGCTCGTTGGGAGCGCGCTATCTGGATACCGGCGCGATGTACCGGATCGTCACGCTGGCGGTGCTGCGCGCCGGAATCGACCCCGCGGATGAGCCCGCCGTCGGCACTATCGCTGAGACGGTGCAGTTGTCGGTGGGTGATGATCCCGATGAGGATCGCTGTTACCTTGGCAGCGAGAATGTTTCGATGGAGATCCGTGGCGATGCGGTTACCAGGGCGGTATCGGCGGTGTCGCTAATTCCTGCGGTGCGGGCGCGGCTGGTGCCGTTGCAGCGGGCAATGGCTGCGGGCCCGGGAAGCATTGTGGTGGAAGGCCGCGATATCGGTACCGTGGTCTTGCCCGACGCTTCGGTGAAGATCTTCTTGACCGCGTCGGCGGAAACCCGGGCGCGGCGGCGCAACGACCAAAATATCGCCGTGGGCCTGGCCGACGACTACCAGGGTGTGCTGGCCGACGTGCGCCGGCGCGATCATCTGGATTCCACCCGCCCGGTGGCGCCGCTGCGGCCGGCAGAGGATGCGGTGATCGTCGACACCAGCGAGATGACCGAGGCCGAGGTGATCGATTACCTGCTGAAGCTGGTGAGGCAACGATGCGAGACGCCGCGGTGACCAACGACGGCGCGTGGGACGACGAAACCGACTGGGACGTTGAGGGGTTCACGTCGGACGGAGCGGCCGCACCACCACCGGTGGTAGCGGTCGTGGGCCGGCCCAACGTCGGCAAATCGACGCTGGTGAACCGGATCCTGGGTCGGCGGGAAGCGGTGGTACAGGACGTGCCCGGCGTGACCCGAGATCGGGTCTCCTACGACGCGGTCTGGATCGGGCGCCGGTTCGTCGTGCAGGACACCGGGGGCTGGGAGCCCGACGCCAAGGGACTGGCGCGACTGGTGGCCGAGCAGGCGTCGGTGGCTATGCGCGCCGCGGACGCGGTGATCTTGGTGGTGGACGCGTTAGTCGGGGCGACCGCCGGCGATGAGGCTGCGGCGCGGATCCTGCGCCGCAGCGGCAAGCCGGTGTTCTTGGCCGCCAACAAGGTTGACAGTGAGACCGGGGAGGCGGACGCGTCGGCGCTGTGGTCGCTAGGGCTCGGTCAGCCCTACGCGATCAGCGCGATGCACGGACGCGGCGTAGCCGAGTTGCTCGACGACGTGGTGGCCGCGCTGCCGCGGACGACCGAGTCGTCGCCCGCTGAAGGGGGGCCGCGGCGGGTGGCCCTCGTCGGCAAACCCAACGTCGGCAAAAGCTCACTGTTGAACCGGCTGGCCGGTGACCAGCGTGCGGTGGTCCACGAAGTCGCGGGCACGACCGTCGATCCGGTGGACTCGCTTATCGAAATGGGCGGCAGCGTCTGGCGATTCGTCGACACCGCGGGTCTGCGTCGCAAGGTCCGCCAGGCCGGCGGCCAGGAATACTACGCGTCGGTGCGCACGCACGCCGCCATCGATGCCGCCGAGGTGGTGGTCGCGCTGATCGACGCCTCGCAGCCGCTGACCGAACAGGACCAGCGGGTGCTGTCGATGGTGATCGAGGCGGGCCGCGCGCTGGTGCTGGCGTTCAACAAATGGGATCTCCTCGATGAGGACCGTCGCGATCGGCTGGCGCGGGAGATCGACCGGGAGCTGGTGCAGGTGCAGTGGGCGCCGCGGGTCAACATCTCTGCCAAGACCGGCCGTGGCGTGCAGAAACTGGTGCCGGCGCTGAAAACCGCGCTGACATCCTGGGACACCCGGATCCCGACCGCTCGGCTGAACACCTTTATCCGGGATGTGGTCGCCGCGACCCCCCCTCCGGTGCGCGGCGGTCGGCAGCCCCGCGTTCTGTTCACCACCCAAGCCACGGTCGGACCGCCGACGTTCGTGCTGTTTACGACCGGCTTCTTGGAGGCGGGCTATCGACGGTTTCTGGAGCGACGGCTGCGGGAGACTTTCGGCTTCCAGGGTAGCCCGATCCGCATCAACGTGCGGGTGCGCGAACGGCAGAGTGCCCGCACCCGCTGAGGCCACCAGGGCAATTGAGCCGACGGCATTCGGGGGAGGCGCGACCCGACGATGACGGCTTCGGTGTTTGCCAGCGGTTGTTTCCTGCCGTCTGTTCGCCTGCGCGTCATGCGTTGTTTGCATTGAGCCGGTGGCTGTGCCGGAGGGTGCTGCGATACTTCAAGGGTTCGTTGGGTCGGAGGGGCTTGTTGCCAGCGCATGACCGCCGTTCCCAGCAGCACGAAGATTGCGCGCACAGCCTGCGGGCGGCCAGCCGGCAGGTTTCATCGCGCGTTGATGGGAGGTTTTCCGATGGTTGGGTCATCCACGGAACTGGGTGTGCGGGGTGTGGGGGCACGGGTGATTCATTTGTCGGAGGTGTTGCGGGCGCCGGTGGTGACGCCGTCGGGGGAGGCAGTGGGCCGGGTGGATGACGTGATTGTGCGGTTGGGTGGGCTGGAGGCTTATCCGCGGGTGAGTGGGGTGGTGGTCGCGGTGGGGGATCGGCGGGTGTTTGTGGGGGGGAAGGCTGTGGAGGGGTTGGAGCCGGGGCGGGTGGTGTTGGCGAAAAACAAGATTGATTTGCGGGGTTTTGAGCGCCGGCTGGGGGAGGTGTTGTTGCGGGCGGATGTGTTGGGGTATCGGTTGATTGATGTGGCCGCCGGGGAGTTGGTGCGCGCCTATGACGTGGAGTTGGAGGAGACCGCGGGGGGGTGGGTGCTGGCGCGGGTGGATACCCGCCGCCCGCCGCCTAGCATAGCGGGCGGAGTCAGCTCCAATGCGGTGTTACTGATCGTTGGCCTCGTCGGTACCACGGTCGCCCCCTGGCAGCTGTTTTTCCAGCAGTCCAACATCGTCGACAAGCGCATCACCCCCCGTTTTATCGGCCATGAGCGCATCGACACTACGGTGGGCGCCTTCATCACCAATATCGGCGCGGCGGCGTTGATGATGACCGGCGCCTGGGCTATGCGTGCGACTCACAGCCACGCGCATTTCGTCGACGCCGGCGCGGTGGCGCGGCTGCTCGGTGAGCACGATCGGCTGCTGGGGTCGCTGTTTGCGATCGTGCTTTTGGATGCCGCCATCATCGGCGCCGCCGCGGTCACCCTGGCCACCAGCAACGCCTTCGGTGACGTGTTCGGGATCAAGCATTCGCTGCACCGCGGTTTTTCCGACGCCAAACCGTTTTATTTGTCCTACACCGCGATGGTGGCGCTGGCCGCGGTGATCGTGCTGATTCCCGGCGCGCCGCTGGGGTTGATCACCACCGGGGTGCAGGCTTTGGCGGGGCTGCTGCTGCCCAGCGCCACCGTGTTTTTGCTGTTGCTGTGCAACGATCGCGAAGTGCTGGGGCCGTGGGTGATCGGCCGTGGCTTAACGCGTTAGCCGGTTTCATCGTCGGGGTGCTGTTGCTGCTGTCGGCGATCCTGATGATCAACACGGTGTTCCCTAATCTAGATGTCCGTCTGGTCATGGTCGATCTGACCGTGGCTTTCGTCGTGTCGGCGGCGGTCACCGTCGGCGTATTGCGGTGGTCAGCGCGTCGCAAGCCGCAACCGCCGGAGACCCAACCACTTTCTCGCGATCGGAGGAATCGGTCCACGTGGCGGATGCCGCCGCTGGCTTTACTTCAGCCGGTCACCTGGACGCCCGGAACGCGGCTGGGCATGCTGGCGCTGCGCGGCTATCTCCTCGTGTCGGCGGTTGTGCTGGTGGTCAAGGTCATCCAACTGGGTCGCATGTGATTGACGGGCGACTGCGAGCCGTCTGGACACAAGTCAGTGCTCCTGCTCGGCTACGCTGACCTCAGCCGCCTGCGGTAGGCTTTCGACCTGTCGCCGGTGGCCTATCGGCGGCACTAGCGAGACCCGGGCTGTGGCGCAGTTTGGTAGCGCACTTGACTGGGGGTCAAGTGGTCGCAGGTTCAAATCCTGTCAGCCCGACCACAAAAAGAGGCTACTGACCTGCTGTGATGGGGACCATTTGGGAACCAGTACGCCAACGCGAACGCCAACCAGAAGCCCAGCGGATACCGGCCGGGGCGGACCGCGCCAGGAAAAACGATGCCGTATTCGAGTTCTTGGCCCCGCGGCTTTCGATGCCTAGACGCTTCACCAGCGCCGCAGGATTGCGGGCGTTCACCGCGCCGTCGAGACGCGGCGCGGCGCTGTTGTCCGGGTAGTCTCCCCGCGACGCAGGCTCCTCGCCCAGGCTCCACACCCACGCAAGGAGCTGGTCGCCCGGTTCCTCAAACGGCGAGGTGAGCTGTGCGGGCAACCAGACAAGAGGGTAGTTCCACCCCGGTTCGACAGAAGGCCGCGCGGAAAAGGACCAATCACGGGCACCTCACCGCGCGCCCACCCAATGGCAACAGGGCGAAACCAGCATGCTACGTGGTCGTGCCGCCCGGCGGTTAAAACGGCGGCGGCCGATTGCGCTCCGCGACGTGGGAAGCGTTGAGTGCACGTTCGGCGTCGATGCGGTGAGCGCGGTCTTGTTCGCGGGTTCGCCGGCGTCTGGGCATCATGATGCCGCGCTCACCGTGGAGTTGATCTACCGCTGGGACAGCGGGTATTTCGCCGGTGGGCAGGCACAAAGCTGGGAACAGCAGCCGACTGCCCGGGTGAGTGATGTAGGTGTGCCCGGTAGGTGCGGTCCACGCGACCGTACCGTCGGGCAATTGCTGGTCACGCCAACCGTTGACCCCGGTCCAGAACGTTTTTAACAAATGATGTTTTCTGCAAAGACATTTCAGATTCGACGGGTGCGTCGGGCCGAGCGGCCACGGGATGGTGTGGTCGATGTCGCAAAGCTCGGCGGGGCGGTCGCAATTGGGGAACCGACACGTCATATCCCGGCACCGGATGTACCGCTGCAGAACGGTCGACGGGCGATAATCGGCTTCGGGTGCCACCGCGGTGCCGGGATGGCACACCGGCCGGGCCTTCGCTCCCGCCCGAATCAGCTGGGCCAGCAGTGGGTTGGGCACCACCCCGCCGCTGGTGAACACGGCCATGGGCGGCCTCACCCCGGCGAAGGGCGGATCGGGTTCGGGGTCGGGAGTCAAGGCCTCGCGCAGCGGGGTGTCGAGTGTGATGGGTCGCGAGGGACGCTCGCCCGACATGTGCGGGTCGGGTTGAGCGTTGAGCGCGGATTCCTCGGCGACGATATGGACGACCACTCCCGCTGCCCGCTCATCTCCTTCGACACCGGCCGGGCAGTCGGCGTTCCCACAGCCGCACGCCAACCCGTCGCCACCGGCGGCCAGCGCCCCCAGCGCATCGGCGCGTCGCTGCGCGATGGTGCGCGGGTCGTCGTCGCACACGTCGTGGGCCATCTGCGAGAGCCGCCGATCCAACATGGCCGCATCCGTGGCGAACAGCGACCCCCACAACCGTGCGGTGCCCGACCCCGTATCGGCGAAGTCAATCACCACCTCGCGACCGCGCGCGGAGGCACGGGTGCGCCGCAACGCTGCCGGATCGTAGCGGTCCACCACAGCATCGATGGCTTGGGCGGTCTTGTTCGCCGACAGCGGCCCGAATCGCCTCGCGTCTTCTGCGAGCGTCTCGTCGACCAGTCGCAGCGTCTCGGGGTCTTTGATCAAATCGGTATGCCACACGATCATCCCCGCCAGCCGGGCACTGATCGTGCCGTCGGCGAACAGCGCTCCCACCCGGGGAAGCCGGTCCCGCAGCGCCACAGCCAGATACATCTGCCCGGATGCCATCCCGTGACTAATACCTTGTGCGGCACCGACTTCGGCGGCCATGGCATCCCAGTTATCACAGGACCACCGGGCACAGTCGGTCGGACCATCGGCGCGCCGGCGCACTAGTTCGGCAATGGCAGCCAGTCGGCGCGCCGCCGCAGCGGCCTCCACTCGCGCCCACCCGGCGATCGCCGCCACCACCGTCGCGTTATCGGCACCCGCCAGCGCCGCGCCCTCCGGCAGCGGTCCATCGAACATACGAGCGATATTAGTGGAGGCCGGCACAACGGGAGCGGCCAAGACCAGCAGTTGTGGACAAACACCGCTCTGTGCATAACCCGGCAGGCGGCGGCCGGCGCGGTCCGTGGTGGCACGAAGCGAATGCCTCGGCGCTGCAGTCAGGCCCAGCGCGATCCGACGGAGTCAGGCCCAGCGCGATCCGACGGCGGAGTCGGTGTCGAACATGGTGGAGCCGGCGGTTTGCACCTTGGCGCCGTGGGCGTTGGCCTGCTCGTAGATCACCTGGAAGTTGCGGTCCAACTCTCCAACTCGGTGATGAACTGCTGGCAGGCCGTCGAACCGGCGCCACCCCAAAGTCCCCGTCGGCAGCCGCCGGAGCCAGCCGATCCCCTGCAGGTCTCCGGCCGCGGGCATCAGCAGTTCGGATCCGACCGTCACAAACGAGATGCGGCATTTCTCATGCGGCATTTCTCGTCAGGAAATCCCCGCGAAAGTGGATTGGCACGATGGCAGGCCGCAGTTACCGCGGCGCCCGGCCGCGCGCCGTACATAGATACCCGTGCTGCAGCAGGGGGCGACGTGATCGATGTCGTCGAGGACGGAGACGGCACCACACGTCCGTCGTTGGCTTCGCTGCCGCGCCGGCTCAATCCTGCCTGCGTGAAAAACCGCCGTGTCGCAGGAGCACGGCGGTAAGGTGCTGTCCGTGGCTCGAGAACTTCCGGCCGTAGGCCGGGGCCGCTGGCTAGCCTTCGCGGCCTCGGTTGCCGTTTCTGCGGTGATGGTGCACGCCCAAAGCGCGAAGCCCCCGTGCTGCGCCGAGCACCCGGCCGCGAGCCCTGCGGCTCACAGCTCTGCGCCGGACGGCGGCCAGCAGGCCGTCAATCCGCCGGCGGCGCAACTGGTCGCGGCCAGCGCACCCGTGGCCAGCCGGGCGGTCCCGTACGCATTGCCGCCGGGCGTCGCCTCGGAGCAGGGGCTGCAGGTTCATACCATTTGGGCTGCCCGTGCGATCAGCGTGTTGTTCCCCCAGATCACCACCATCGGCGGGTTTCGCCAAGATCCCCTGAAATGGCACCCCAACGGGCTGGCGATCGACGTGATGATCCCGAACTATCGCAGCCCGGAGGGCATCGAGCTGGGCAACCAGATCGCCGGGTACGCCTTGGCGAATGCCAAACGATGGGGCGTGGTGCATGTTATCTGGAGGCGGGGCTACTACCCGGGCATCGGCGCGCCGAGTTGGACGGCGGACTACGGCTCCGAGACCGCCAATCACTTCGACCACGTGCACATCGCCACCGACGGCGGGGGATACCCGACCGGCCGCGAAACCTACTACATCGACTCGATGAGCCCGTCAACGTAACCGCCGGGCCAATGCCGGGTGGGTCCGAGCCCGCCGCTCGCCGGGGGAGTCGGGTCGCTGCCGTGTTCGACGCGGCTACTCCGCGGGCGGCAGTTGTCGCGGAGGGTGGGTCACAGAAATCAGACCGAAGCACGGCCGCACTGTCGCGCCGGTGCGATAGCCGCACCCTCCCACACACGCGCGCGGTGGCGTCGATTGCCGCGGCCGGGCTCACCGAGCGGCGATCCGAAAATGCCGCGCCATAACCGGATCTGCGGGTCTTGGGGAAGCCGGCGTGAGACGGTATGAACCTATGCGCACCCACGACTACCTGACCTACGAAGCCTTCGGGCGCAAATTCTTTGAGATCGCCGTCACCGAGCAGCGCGTCGGCGCCGCCTTCGCCCAGTTTGCGGGGGAGGAGTTTACGCTGGGCCCGTTCGCTCAGGGGCCGGGCAGGATCGCCAGGGTCAGCGCCACGGTCAAGATCCACAAACCCCGGGTCACGCGCCACCTGGGTGACCCCATCACGTTCACCATTCACATTCCGCTGGCCATCGATCTGCTGGTGGATCTGCGGCTGGACAAGCAGCGGTTCACGGTTGCCGGAGACATCGCGTTACGCGCCACCGCACGGGCCGCCGAGCCGTTGCTGGTGGTCGTCGAGGTCGCAAAGCCCCGGCCTTCCGACATCACCGTCCAGGTCTCGTCGAAGTCCATCCGCGGCGAGGTGTTGCGCATCGTCGCGGGTGTAGACGGCGAGATCCGGCGGTTCATTGCCCAGCACGTCGCCAATGAGATCGACTCACCGCAGTCCCAGGCGGCGCAAGTCATCGACGTGGCCGAGCAGCTCGAAGTCGCCTGGCCCGCCAGCTAAGCGCGATGCCGCCGCTACGGATAGGGAATCGGGGGCGGCGACGGGATGGGCGGTATTGGCGGAATGGGTGGTATTGGCGGAATGGGAGGAATGGGCGGGATCGGCGGAGCAGGCGGGATGGCGGGTGGCGCCGGCGCACCGGGCGGCGGGCCGTAGGCGGGCGGGGCAGGGTTGCTGCACGGCGGCGCAGGGGTACAGGTGCACGGGCAGCTAGGCGCGGTCGTGGGTGCCGTCGTGGTTGTGGTGGTCGTCGTCGTGGTGGTGGTGACATGCGGGCCTTTGCCGCCCCCGCCACAGCCCACCACCCCGATGGCGATGGCGGCGGCAACGGCCAGCAGGATCGGTCGCCGGATGTTTCGGTCGTCCACGTCTGGCCCCGTCCGGTCGCGATTGTCCGGCGGCAAAACCCCCGGGTCGTCACAGCTTAGCCCGCGCACCCCGGGCGCGGTTGAGCACGCGTTGCGGCATCGCCGAGGACCTGGGCGCGCATCGTCTCGGCCAGCGCGGCCGCCCTGCGGTCGGTGAAGACATCCTCGAGCAGCACCGGCCGGCCGTGGGGACCGGTCAGCGGCACCCGCCAGTTCGGGTACTCATCGGCGGTGCCGGGCTGGTTCTGGGTGCGCCGATCGCCGACCGCGTCGGCCAGCGACACCCCCAACAGCCGAGACGGGGTGCGGCCGAGGTATTCGTACAGCGCACGCACGGTCTGTTCGTCATCGGCGTCGCCGGGGAGCAGGTTGGCCCGGTGCAACTCGGCCAGCCACGCCGCCCGCTCGTTTCGGTCGGCGGTGAGCTCCTCCGCGACGGGCCGGGACAGCAGGCCCAGGGAGGCGCGCAGGCGCACGTGGTCTCCGGCCAGATAGCCGGCGGTCGGCGGCAGGTCGTGGGTGGTCACCGACGCCAGGCAGTACTCGCGCCAGCGTTCGGCCGGCAGCGGCTCCCCGCCCCCGTGGCGATCCCGCTCGAACCACAGCACCGACGTGCCCAGTATGCCGCGTGATTGCAGGTAGTCGCGCACCCGTGGTTCGACGGTGCCAAGATCCTCACCCACCACGAGTGCGGCCGCCCGGTGCGCCTCCAGGGCGAGGATGCCGATCATCGCCTCGTGGTCGTAGCGCACATAGGTGCCCTGTTCGGGGGATGCGCCGTCGGGGATCCACCACAGCCGGAACAACCCGATGATGTGGTCGACGCGGACGCCGCCGCCGTGCCGCAACACCGCCCGGATCAGTGCGCGAAACGGGTGGTACTCGTGCTCGGCGAGGCGGTCGGGCCGCCACGGCGGCTGCGACCAATTCTGACCCTGTTGGTTGAACTCATCCGGGGGTGCTCCCGCGGTCACGCCGGCCGCCAGCATGTCCTGCAGGGCCCAGGCGTCGGCCCCGTTGGGATGCACGCCGACGGCCAGGTCGTGGATGATGCCCAGCGCCATCCCGGCCCGCACCGCCCCCGACTGCGCGCCGGCGAGTTGCTCGTCGAGCAGCCATTGCAGCCAGCGGTGGAAATCGACGGCATGGGGATGCCGTTGGACGAAATCGGCAACCCCCGGCCCGGCGGGATGCCGCAGCGAGCGCGGCCAGCGATGCCAGTCGTCGCCGTATTTCTCGGCCAGGGCGCACCAGGCGGCGAAGTCGTCGAGGGCGCGGCCCTCGCGGGCGCGGAACGCCGCGTAGGCCAGGTCGCGGCCCGCCGAGCGCGGCACCCGGTACAGCAGCTGCAACGCCGCGCGTTTCGCCGCCCAGGCGGTATCGCGGTCGATGGTGTCGAGCCGCTCGGCGTGCCGTTGCACCTCCGCGCGCAGCCGCCGCACCCGACCGCGCTTGCGCAGATCGGCGTATTCGGGAACGGCCTCGACCCGCAGGTACAGCGGGTTCATGAAGCGCCGCGACGTCGGCAAATAGGGCGAGGGTTCCATCGGTGTCGTCGGCGCGGCCGCGTGCAGCGGATTGACCAGCAGATAGCCGGCGCCATGGCGGGAGGCCGACCACACCGCCAAATCGGTGAGGTCGGTGAGATCCCCGACACCCCACGACCGCCGGGAGCGCACACTATAGATCTGTGCCGCCAAACCCCACGCCCGCCGGGCCGCGAGCCGCTCGGGTAGTCCCAGCCAGCTGGGCGTGACGATGAGCAGGGTGCTGTTTTCGTCCTCGCCGGAACGCAGGTGCACCCGGTGATAGCCCAACGGCAGATCGGGCGGCAGCAGGAAACTGGCCTCGCCGATCCAGCGTCCGCCGAGGTCGAAGGGGGGAGTGAAATTGTCGACCTGCCGCAGCCCGGCGCGGGTGGTCCCGTCCTCGAGGTGCAGCCACACTTCGGCGGGGTGACCGTGGGTCACATGGGCCCAAAACCGGGTCTCGGCCCCGGCGCGGGCGACGATGGTGACCGGTAGCGGGCGCGACCAATAGGCGCGGTCGTGCGCCTTCAGCGCCGCGGTGCACTCCGACTCGGTCCCGGCCGGCACCCCGAGGGCGGCCAGGACGGCCACCAGGGTGGCCTCGTCGACGACCCGGCGGCGTCCCGTCCAATCCTGGTATTCGGTGGCGATTCCGAACCGGCCGGCGAGGTCGACCAATGAGGGCGCAGGCTCGCTCATCCGAGGGCTCCGGCACGGCAGACCCGCAGACAAGCGTCGCGGACCGGGGGTGCCAAACGACGGATGACACCGCGATGGCGGCCGTCCGAACCGTGGGTTACAAGGTCCACCAAGCTGTCGGCAAACACGGTTTCCGCGTGGCGAGGCCGGCGCGGGTGCTTTACGGTTATCGCTGTGAGTGGCGCCATGAGCAGCATCAAAGCATCTCTGTCGGATCGAGGGGTGAGCTCCCATGCCGGGTGAGGACCGCGGGCAGCGGGGTTCGGGCTACGGCCTGGGGTTGTCGACCCGCACCCAGGTGACCGGTCATCAATTCTTGGCCCGCCGGATGGCGATGGCCTTGACGCGCTGGCGGGTTCGCATGGAGGTGGAGCCGGGTCGGCGGCAGGTGCTGGCGGTGGTCGCCTCCGTGTCCGCGGCGGTGGTGATCTGCCTGGGGGCGTTGCTGTGGTCGTTTATCAGCCCGGCCGGCACGCTCGGCGACTCGCCCATCATCGCGGACCGTAATACCGGGGCGCTCTACGTCCGGGTGGGTGACACGCTGTACCCGGCACTGAACCTCGCTTCGGCGCGGCTGATCACCGGGCGGGCGGATGACCCGCACAAGGTGCGGGCCAGCCAGATAGCCCAGCAGCCGCACGGGCCGCTGGTGGGTATCCCGGGCGCGCCCTCAGAAATATCCCCGACGAGTCCGGCGACGTCATCTTGGCTGGTGTGCGATGCGGTGGCCCCGACGCCGGGTGTCGGCGCCGGTGTGCCGGCCGCTCAACCGGTGACGGTGACGGTGATCGACGGCGCACCCGCGCTCACCGATCGCCGGCGGGTGCTGGGCAAACAGGACGCGGTGCTGCGTCGCTACGGCGGCAACGCCTACGTGATCCGGGATAGACGCCGCTCGCGCATCAATGCCGCAGACCGCTCGGTGTTGTTGCCGCTGGGTTTGGCCCCGGAGCAAATCGATCACGCACCGCCTATGAGCCAGGCGTTGTTCGACGCCCTCGGGGTGGGGCCGGAGTTGTCGGTGCCGGTGGTGCCGGGCTCGGGTGGTCCGGCGGCGTTTCCGGACGCCCCCGGACCGGTGGGCAGCGTGATCGTCACACCACAAATCAGTGGACCACAGCAGTACTCACTGGTTTTGGCCAACGGTGTGCAGACGATCTCACCGATAGTCGCCCAGGTTCTGCAGAACGCGGGCGGCCCCGCGGCCGGGGCTCCTAAGGTCGTGGGTCCGTCGGCGCTGGCGAAAATGCCGGTGGTCACCGGGCTGGATCTCTCGGCCTTCCCGGATGAGCCGCTCAACGTGGTGGACGCGAAAGACAACCCGGCGACCTGCTGGTGGTGGCAATGGACGACCGGTGAGGACCGGGCGCTGACGCGGCTGGTCGCCGGGCCGACGGTTCCGGTGGGAGACGCCAAAAACGTGGTGTCGCTGGTGAAGACGGATAGCTCGGGAGGCCAGGCCGACCATGTCTATTTCGGCCCCGACTATGCGAACTTCACCGTTATCACCGGCAACGATCCGTCGGCCACCAAGGGGGAATCGTTGTGGTGGCTCTCGCATTCCGGTGTGCGGTACGGGGTAGACAACACCCGGGACGTGCGCACCGCACTGGGGCTGACAGGCAATCCGACCCCCGCGCCGTGGGTGGCATTGCGGTTGCTCACCCCCGGCCCGACGCTTTCACGCTCTGATGCGCTGGTGGAACACGGCGCACTCCCGACAGATTCAAACCCACAGGAGTTGGCGGTACCAAAGTGAAACGTGGATTTGCACGACCTACCCCGGAGCGGGCACCGGCAGTTAAGCCGGAGAACATCGTCTTACCGACACCGCTGAGTGTGCCGCCACCGGAAGGCAAGCCATGGTGGATGGTGGTCGTCGGCGTGTTGGTGATCGGACTACTGGTCGGCATGATCGCCGCGATGGTCGCCAGCGGGTCCAGGATGTTTTTGGGCGCCGGTGCGATCTTTCCGATCTTCATGATCGGGGGGATCGCGATGATGATGTTCGGCGGGCGCTTCGGTGGCACCCAGCAGATGAGCCGGCCGAAACTCGACGCGATGCGCGGGCAGTTCATGTTGATGCTGGACATGCTGCGCGACACCGCCGCCGAATCGGCCAACAGCATGGACGCCAACTACCGGTGGTTTCACCCGGCGCCGGGCACGCTGGCGGCGGCCGTCGGGTCGGGTCGGATGTGGGAACGCATGCCCAACGGCAAGGACCTCAACTTCGGTGTGGTTCGGGTCGGGGTGGGCATGACGCGGCCCGAGGTGACCTGGGGCGAGCCGCAAAACATGCCGACCGACATCGAACTGGAGCCGGTGACCGGTAAGGCGCTGCAGGAATTCGGGCGTTATCAAAGCGTCGTGTACAACCTGCCGAAGATGGTCTCGCTGCTGGTCGAGCCCTGGTACGCACTGGTCGGCAGCCGCGAGCAGGTGTTGGGGCTGATGCGGGCGATGATCTGTCAACTGGCGTTCTCCCACGGCCCGGACCATCTGCGGATGATCGTCGTCACCTCCGATCTGCAACGTTGGGACTGGGTCAAATGGCTTCCGCATTTCGGCGATCCGCGACGCCAGGACGCCGCGGGCAATGCGCGGATGGTCTACCGATCGGTGCGGGAGTTCGCCACCGAGCAAGCCGAATTGTTCTCCGGCCGTGGGTCGTTCACGCCCAGGCATGCCAGTTCGTCGGCGGAAACCCCGACGCCCCATCACGTGATCATCGCCGATATCGATGACCCGCAGTGGGAGTACGTGATCAGCGCGGAGGGTGTCGACGGGGTGACGTTCTTCGATCTGACCGGCTCCCCGCTGTGGAGCTCGGTACCGCAGCGGGTGCTGCGATTCACCAATGCCGCCGGCGTCATGGAGGCGCTGCCCCGCGACCGGGACACCTGGCTGGTGATCGACGAAAACCCGTGGTTCTTCGCCCTGGCCGACCGGATGTCCGAGGAAGAGGCCGAACAGTTCGCGCTGCGGATGGCGCATTGGCGGCTCGCCGAGGCTTACGAGGAGATCGGGCAGCGGGTGACCCAGATTGGTGCTCGAGACATCTTGTCTTACTACGGGATTGACGACCCCGCCCAGATCGATTTCGACGCATTGTGGGCGGACCGCCGAGACCTGTTCAGCCGAGATCGGTTACGGGTGCCGTTCGGCAACCGGGCCGACAATGGCGAACTGCTGTTTTTGGATATGAAATCCATCGAAGAGGGCGGCGACGGCCCGCACGGGGTGATGTCGGGGACAACCGGTTCGGGTAAATCGACGCTGGTGCGCACCGTGATCGCATCGCTGCTGCTCGGTCATCCGCCGGAAAACCTGCAATTCGTCCTGGCCGACCTCAAGGGCGGGACGGCGGTCAAGCCGTTCGAGGGCGTGCCGCACGTGTCGCGGATCATCACCGACCTGGAAGACGACCAGGCGCTGATGGAACGCTTCCTGGAGGCGCTTTGGGGCGAGATCGCCCGGCGCAAGGAAATCTGCTTCAGTGCCGGCGTCGACGGCGCCAGGGAGTACAACGAGATCCGGACCAGGATGCGGGCCCGAGGGCAAGACCTGCCGCCGCTGCCCGTGCTGGTGGTGGTGATCGACGAGTTCTACGAGTGGTTCCGCATCATGCCGACCGCGGTCGACGTGCTGGACTCGATCGGCCGGCAGGGCCGCGCCTACTGGGTTCACCTGATGATGGCTTCCCAGACCATCGAGAGCCGGGCCGAAAAGCTCATGGAGAACATGGGTTACCGATTGGTGCTGAAGGCACGCACCGCGGGGGCGGCCCAGGCGGCCGGCGTACCGAACGCGGTGAACCTGCCGGCGCAGCCCGGGTTGGGATACCTGCGCAGGAGCGGCGATGACATCGTCCGCTTCCAGGCGGAGTTCATGTGGCGCGACTACCGCCGTGGCGTGTCGCTCGACGAAGGCCAGACACGCCTGGCGAACACCGCCGGTTACATTCGCCCGCAGCTGTTCACCACCGCGTTCACCCCTCTTGAGACCGCCCCGTCCGGAGCGGACGGGGAGCTAACGGCCGCCCGCAACGGGGAAGTGATCACCAATGGCGAAGTGATCGCCAACGGCGAGGTCGTCGATGGCGAAGTGGCCGCCGACGCCGACGTGTACGACGAAGAATACGAATGGCGGACACCGAAAGTCGGCACGGTGATCATCGATCAGCTGCGCCGAATCGATTTCGAGCCCTACCGGCTGTGGCAGCCGCCGCTGGACGAGCCGGTGCCGATCGACGAGTTGGTGAACCGCTTCCTCGGCCGCCCCTGGCACCAGGACTACGGCACCGCCAGGGACTTGGTGTTCCCGATCGGGATCATCGACCGGCCGTTCAAGCATGACCAGCCGCCGTGGACAGTGGACACCTCCGGACCCGGTGCCAACGTGCTGATCCTGGGCGCCGGTGGTGCCGGCAAGACCACCGCGCTGCAGACACTGATCTGCTCGGCGGCCTTGACCCACACGCCCGAACAGGTGCAGTTCTACTGCCTGGCCTACAGCAGCACCGCGCTGATGACGGTCGCCGGCCTTCCGCACGTGGGTTCGGTCGTCGGCCCCACCGACCCCTACGGGGTGCGGCGCACGGTTGCCGAAATGCTGGCGTTGGTGCGCGACCGGAAACGCAGTTTCCTCGAATATGACGTGCCGTCGATGGAGGTATTCCGGCGGCGCAAATTCGGCGGCGAGACCGGTCGCGTGCCCGATGACGGGTTCGGCGACGTCTACCTGGTGATCGACAACTATCGGGCGCTGGCCGAAGAAAACGAAGTGCTCATCGAGCAGGTGAACCAGATCATCAACCAGGGGCCATCGTTCGGTGTGCACGTGGTGGTCACCGCCGACCGGGAATCGGAGTTGCGGCCCCCGGTGCGCAGCGGTTTCGGTTCACGAGTGGAGTTGCGACTGGCCGCGGTCGAGGACGCCCGGCTGGTGCGTTCCCGGTTCGCCAAGGACGTGCCGGCCAAGCCCGGCCGCGGCATGGTGCCGGTCAACTACGTGCGTCTCGACTCCGACCCGCAGGCGGGTCTGCACACGCTGGTGGCCCGTCCCGCGTTGGCCAGCACACCGAAGTCCGCGTTCGAGTCCGACAGCGTGGCCGCGGCGGTCCGTGAGGTGGCGGTGGGCCGGGCCCGCGCGGTGCGGCGGCTGCCGGCGCGGTTCGGCCTGGAGGAGGTGCGGGCACTGGCCGCCGCCGATCAGCGCCAGGGGGTTGGCGCAGGTGGAATCGCATGGGCGATATCGGAATTGGACCTGCAACCGGTGTATCTGAACTTCGCCGAGAACAGCCATCTGATGATCACCGGCCGGCGCGAATGCGGACGCACCACCACGCTGGCCACCATCATGGCCGAGATCGGGCGGGTGTATGCGCCGGGCGCGAGCTCAGCGCCACCGGCGTCGGGACGACCCTCGGCACAGGTGTGGCTGGTGGATCCGCGCCGTCAGCTGCTGCGGATGCTGGGCCCGGAGTACCTGGAGAAGTTCGCCTACACCGTCGACGGCGTCGCGGCGATGATGGACGAGCTTTCCGAGACTTTGGCCAAACGCCAGCCGCCGCAAGGGCTGTCGGCCGATGAGTTGTTATCGCGGTCGTGGTGGAGCGGAGCGGAAATCTTCTTGATCATCGACGACCTGCAACAGCTGCCGACGGGCTTCGACTCGCCGCTGCACAAGGCGGCGGCCTGGGTGACCCGGGCGACCGATGTCGGTTTGCACGTGATCGTCGCCCGCACCTTCGGCGGCTGGTCCTCGGCGGGCAGCGACCCGATTCTGCGGGCCCTGCACCAGGCCAACACCCCTCTGCTGGTGATGGACGCCGACCCCGACGAGGGGTACATCCGGGGCAAGATGAAGGGTGGTCCGCTGCCGCGCGGCCGCGGGCTGCTGATGGCGGAGGACACCGGCGTGTTCGTTCACGTCGCGGCCACCGACTTGCGGCAGTAGTGCGGCAATAGGCAACAGGAGCCACCGGCGCTAGCGGGCTGCGGGCCGAGGCGCTGTGGTTATCCGGTGTTGCTGGCAGGTGGGCGCCACCGCGGTGAAAGGCTTTATCCGCAGCACGATTTTAATCTCGCCGGCCGTGTCGGGTTGACGCCGTGACGGTGGCCGCACCGTCGGGCCAAAGGTGGCTGGCGGGGCTGTTAGCGCAGGTAGAAGCCGATTAGATGGTTGGCTCGAGGCCGGTGATACCCGCGGGTTATCGCCGCGGCACCGGCGCGCAAACGCGGTCTACACACCGTCGATGGCCGCCGCGGGCCGCGGCGCAGCCCGGCGAGGCTCTCTACGCTCATGCACGAAGCGATTGCTGGTGTCGGTCCCAGGAGGAGAAAGCAGCGATGACCTTCGTGAGCACACAGCCGGAGGCGCTCGCAGCCGAGGCGGCTAACCTGCAGGCCATCGGCTCGGCGCTGAGCGCTCAAAACGCTGCCGCGGCAGCCCCGACGATCGGAGTGGTTCCCGCCGCCGCCGATGAGGTGTCGGCGCTGACGGCTGCCCGATTCGCCGCGCACGCCCAGATGTATCAACTGGTCAGCGCCCAGGCCGCGGCGATTCACGAGGCGTTTGTGAGCACCCTGATGGCCAGCGCCGGATCGTATGCGGCCACCGAGGCCGCCAACGCCGTGGCGGCGGCCTGACCACCCGGGGTGGCGAGGATGGATTTCGGCGCGTTACCACCGGAGATCAACTCCGGGCGGATGTATGCCGGCCCGGGATCGGGTCCCCTGCTGGCCGCCGCGACGGCGTGGGACGGGCTGGCCGCCGAGCTGTATTCGACGGCGTCCTCCTACGGGTCGGTGATCTCGAGGCTGGCCGGCGGGCCGTGGCTGGGCCCGTCGTCGGTGTCCATGGCGGCCGCGGCGGCGCCCTATGTGGCGTGGCTGAACGCCGCCGCGGCCCACGCGGAGCAGACCGCCGCCCAAGCCCGGGCTGCGGCGTCCGCCTATGAGGCGGCATATGCCGCGACGGTGCCCCCCGCGCTGATCGCGGCCAACCGTAGCCAGTTGGCTGCGTTGGTGGCGACGAATTTCTTCGGCCAGAACAGCCCCGCCATAGCGGCCACCGAGGCGCAATACGGCGAGATGTGGGCCCAGGACGCCGCCGCGATGTACGGCTATGCCGGATCCTCGTCCGCCGCGTCGGCGTTACCGCCGTTCACCCCGCCCGCGCCGACCACCACCGCGACCGGGATAGCCGCCCAAACCCAGGCCGTGGCGGTGGCTCAAGCCACCGCCACGGCGGCCGGCACCCATGCGCACACAGTGGGGTCGCAACTGGTGTCGGCGGTGCCGCAGGCGGCGCACGGCCTCACCGCATCGACCTCGTCGACGTCGTCCACGTCGTCGCTGTCAAGTCTGAGTAACCTCAACAGTTTCCCGAGGACGCCTGCAAGCATCACCTCGGCTGTAGCCAGTAGTGCTGGCCTGCTCGCCAACCTCACCAAAGCACCGGCGGCCATGAAGCTCGGAGGTGAGGCCGGAGTGTCCGAGGCGTTGGGGCCGGCCGTGTCTGCCGGCCTTGGTTCCGGGGTGGGTGCGTTGGCGCTACCGGGCGGGGCCGGCGGTGTCGGTGCGGTGACCGCGGGTCTGGGCCACGCGGGCACCGTCGGCGCGTTGTCGGTGCCGCAGGGCTGGGCGCTGGCGGCCCCGGCGGCCGGCGGGGCGGTGCCAGGCACGGGGCTGGGCGCCGCTCCCGGGCTCGGGGCGGGCAGCCCTGCGGGCCTGCTCGGCGGGGTTCCGCTGGCGCACATCGTCGGTCGCGGCGTGGGCGCGGGTGCGCACACCGCCGCCACCCCGCGGTTCGATGTGCGTCCCAGCGTGGTGCCGCGTCCGGTGGCCGCGGGCTAAGTAAGGCGGCTGAGAAAGAGCCGACGACAGCAGAGGAGGGAGACACGCAAATGCCGACGCGTTTTATGACAGACCCGAATCAGATGCGGGCGATGGCGGGCCGTTTCGACGTGCACGCCCAAACCGTCGAGGACGAGGCCCGCAAGATGTGGGCGTCGAGCCAAAACATCGCCGGGGCGGGCTGGAGCGGGGCCGCGCAGATGACGTCCTATGACACCATGGCCCAGATGCATCAGGCGTTTCGCAACATCGTGACCATGC
>NZ_JASBVP010000013.1 GCF_029961025.1 Mycobacterium sp. | reverse complement strand
CGACGGTGCGATCGGCGATCTTGGCCTAAACGAGCGTCATATGCAACGAGCGATGTTTGATATGCGGGTGATCTTCGGCGTGTCTGCCGTGATCCAGCGGGGTGGGCGCGGATGCTGGCGGCGGGAGGTTGCCGTGTTCATGCCGTGCCTGGTCCGTCACCATCGTGGGGCGGAGTTGGCCGCGATCACCCTGGGGCATCCGCTGCTGGATGACTACCTGGCCTTCGTTGCGGCACGAGCCCGAACGAACACTTGGCTGGCGGTGGCCTCGGATTTGAAGATCTTCTTCGGTGTGGTTGCCAAGGAACCGACCCAGGTGAGCGCCGCAGATGTGTTGGCGTTCTTGGCGTTTCAACGCACTGCCCGTTTGGGTGAGCGGGTGGTGCGGTTGGAGGACGGCGAGCCGGGCCTGGCGGCGCGCACGATCGCCCGCCGGTTGTCCAGTGTGCGTGGCCTGTATGCCTACCTCGCGGCCCGCGGTGACACCGGCGTAAGCCGCAACCCGGTGCCGACCAGCCTGGCCGCCCGCCGCCCCGGTGCTCGGCGCGGGAAGGGCGGGATGGCGTTGATCCGCACCCCGCGCACGCTGCCCCGGGTGCTGGCGCCAAGCGAGGTCGACGCGCTGCGGGCGGTGCTGCGCACCCACCGCGACCGGGCCATGGTCGAGGCGATGCTGCTGGGTGGACTGCGACGCTGCGCGGTGCTGGGCCTGCGCCTCGACGACGTCAACGCCGGTGAGCGGCGGGTGTTCGTGGCCGAAGGCAAGGGTGGTCGGCAGCGGATGGTGCCGGTATCGGCGCGGTTCTTCGCATCGCTGGGGGACTATCTGGATCAGGAGCGGCCGCGGACGTCGACCGATCGGGTGTTCGTGGTGTTGAAGGGACCCCGGCGTGGCGAGCCGTTGTCGGCCGCCGGTCTGGATGAGATCCTCGACGGTGCGCGCGCTCGCGCCGGGCTGACCCAGGCGACGTGCCATCAGCTGCGGCACACCTGTTTCACCCGGCTGCGGGAGGCGGGGATGGCACTGGAGGCGATCCAAGCCCAGGCCGGCCACGCCTTGATCGACTCCACCCGCATCTACCTGCACCTGGCCAACGACTGGTTGGAACGGGAGTACCTGCGGGCCGCCGAAGCGATCGAGGCGCAGGTCGTCGCGTCCGGTGAGGCGGCCGAGGCATGAACCGCTCACCAGCACATCGCCCCGACATCGAAGAGCTCGTCGAGGCGTATCGGGCCGACCTGGTTGCGGCCGGGATGTTCGCCGGACATCCGGTGACCTCGGTGGCCCGCACGTTCTTCACCCGCGTGGGTGTGGCGGGCTGGTCTGCGTTGCCGCTGGCAACCCAGTGCGCTTTGCCGCTGAAGGATCGACGGGTGGTTGGTTGGCTGATCGTGACGGGACGGCTGCGGCCCAGCCCGGACTATCTCGTGGCGTGCCGGCCCTACCTTGGCGAAGTCGCCGCCCATCATCACCGCGGGTTCCACCAACGGTTCGTCGCGACCTCCACCGAGTTCGGGTTTGATCCCATCGTGACCCGCCTGCAGTGGTCGGCGCTGGCCAAGGTGGCCGCGCTGGCCGGGCTGACTCCCGAGCAGCTGACCCAGCCGGTGATCGATGAGCAGCGAAAAGCGTTGAGTGCCGCGATAACTCGTCACCGACCCGGCAGCCACGGCGCCAAAGCACTGAGCGCGGCGCTGTTCGGTGCGCAGACCACCCTGTTCCACCTCGGCGTCCTCGACAGCGCGCCCCGCAAGACCAGCCCAAACCGCTCGGCTGAGCGGGCCGCCCAGTGGGCGGCGGTTCCGCCGCGGCTGGCGGCCACCCTGACCGGTTACATCGCCCAGACGCGGCTGTCGCTGCGGGCCTCGACGATGGTGCGTGTCGAGGGCGTGCTGCGGGAGTTCGCCGGCTGGCTGGCCGCCAACGCCCCCGAGGTGGTCTGTGTTGCTGACCTGCGTCGGGCACACATCGAGGCCTACAAGCTGCACCTGGCCACCCGTCCTTCGGCGCGCGGCGGCCGGTTGTCCAAGATCAGTCTCGCCGAACATCTCGGCACCCTGCGCACCTGCTTCGACCGGCTCACCGAATGCGACGGCGACGATATTCCCGCCCGCGTGCTTGTGTTCGCCGCCGACCTGCCGATCCGCGACGAGCCGCTGCCCCGCTTCCTCGACGACGCCGCGTTCACCAAGCTGCTGCAGGCCGCACGCGCCGCCGACGACCCGTTTGTCCGGCTGTGCGTGGAGTTTTTGGCCCGCACCGGCCTGCGTAAGGGCGAATTCCTCGATCTCACAGTCGATTCCGTGGTGCAGATCGGGGCCGCGTACTGGTTGCACGTGCCGCTGGGGAAACTGCGCAACGACCGCTACATTCCGTTGCATCCCCAACTCAAGGATCTCCTCGACGAATGGCTCGCCGCCCGACCCGTCAGCCTGCGCAGCCGCTACCTGTTCGTCGAGCACGGCCAACGCATCGGGGAGGGCCGCGTCGATCGGGCCACCGCTGAAACCGCGAACGTGGCTGGTATCGGCCGTGTTTCGCCCCATCGTCTCAGACATACCTTGGCAACCCAGGCGATCAACCGCGGTATGTCGCTGGAAGCGCTGGCTGCGCTGTTGGGTCACCGATCTATGCGGATGACGCTCGTTTACGCTCGAATCGCCGATCGCACCGTCGCCGACGAATACTTCACCGTCAGCGAAAAGGTCGAGGCCCTCTACGATCAGCCGCGCGCACTTCCCGCCGACGCCGAAGGCGCCGAAATGCGAAAGCTCCGCGCCGAGATGCACCGTCGGATGCTCGGTAACGGCTACTGCGCCCGACCCGTCGGCCTGGACTGCCACTTCGAATCCATCTGCGAATCCTGCACCTTCTTTCAGACCACCATCGCCTTCCGGCCCACTCTGCAGGCACAACGCGACGACGCTGCCGAGAAAGGACAGCTCGGCCGCCAGAAAGTGTTCGACGGACTGCTCGCCCGACTCGATCAAACCGCCTCCTGACAAGACGCACTTGACAAGATCACCCGCATAATGCCCGAGCAGGGCCGCGATCGCCTCTAGCGACATGCCGCGGTTGATCGCCTGGGTCGCCAGGGTATGTCTGAGCCTGTGTGGTGAAACACTGCCGATGCCAGCTGTTTTGGCTGCTTTAGCGACAGCGGAATCGACCCGCGAGATAGGGATCGGTCGGCCTTGCTCGACGAAGATCAGCTTGCTGCGCAACCCTTCCGGACGCTTTGCGAGCCACTCGTCGAGCAGTTCCTTCAACTGCGGGTGCAGCGGGATGTATCGGTCGGTGTGCAGCTTGCCCAGCGGCACGTGCAGCCAGTAGGCCGAACCGATCTGCACAACGGCGTCGGTGGTCAGCGCCAAGTACTCGCCCTTACGCATGCCGGTTCGGGCGAGAAACTCGACGGTGAGCCGCACGAACGGGTCATTGTCCTCTCGGGCGGCTTGCAGCAGCTTGGTCGCCGCGGCGTCGTCGAGGAACCGGGGCAAAGTTTCGTCGGGGATCGGCATATCGGAGGCCAGCACGGGCACTTTGGCTGGCGCGTCGTCGATCTCCCATTCCAGCAGCCGGATGAAGAACCCGCGCAACGCGCAGAGTCGGTCCTTGATCGTGTGCCGATGCAGTGGTGCGCCGCGTTTGCCCGGCCGCCCGGCCAGCCAGCACTTGTAGGCCTCGACGTGTGTTCGACCCAAGTCGGCGACGCATCGCGCGGACGGATCTCGCTCGGCGACGAATCCGGCAAATTCCCGCAAGGTCGCCTCGATGTTTTTCACTCGCCCGGGCCGCAGCGTGGTCGCCACCTGCTGGAGGTAAGTGCGCATTGTGGCGCGCATCCGCTCGGGCACCTCGGCCCACTGTACAGCGCGGATGTCTGCTTTGGTGCGGACTCGTTTACGGGGTAGTTCGTCGATCACCCCGGCGTGGAACAGGGTCGCTTCCAGACCGAAGATCGCGGTGGATAAGGCGCGGTGCGAGTGGTGTCCGTAACGGTCTGCGGCGGCCAGTAATTGGCCGCGTGCCCTGTCGATGTCAGCGTGGGTCAGCCATTCTGGCGCCAGTCCGGTCAAGGCGCAGATCTGGGCCAGCGCGGCCCACTGCGCTTGTGCGGTCTTGATCGGAAACTTAAGCGTTGCGGCGGTGTTGATGAACAGGGCATGGAACACCGGCCAGTGCCGCGACAAGCTGATACCCAGCCGGGGTCGGCGGACCACCAGGTAGTCCGCGCTCGGTTGCAGCCGCCGAGTCGCGATGAGCCACGCGATGAACCGATGCACCGCGTTGTGGACGGCGAGCTGCTCTTCTAAGGGCAGCTCGGCGAAAGCTCGTGGTTCGCCGATATGCACCAAAAACCACCGAGCGCCCCATAACACCGTTCGCTCTGGCACCTGGCCGATGTCCCACAGGTCATTCTCGTAGGCGCTGACCAGATCCAACGCCTCGCCAACGAGTCGGTAGGCGGTCATCAGCTTGCACCGTCCTCGGCCTGATCGGCGATGTCATCTTCGATCGCGTTTACCGCGCGGGCGTACTCCTCGGCCAGCCACCCATTGGCCAGGTGCAGATAGACGCGGGTCGACTCGATCGAGCGGTGCCCGGCCTGAGCCTGCACCGCCTCCACCGCCATCCCCGCCTCCCGCAGCCGGGTCAGGCAAGTGTGACGCAGCTGATGACAGGTCGCATGGTCCAGTCCCGCCCGCTGCCGCGCCCCGTCGAGCACCTGATCCATCCCGGCCGCAGATAGGGCACGACCTCGGGTCGGCCCGCGCAGCACCACGAACACCCGTTCTGTGTCGGTGGCCGGCCGTTCGTGCTCGCAGTAGTCGGCAAGGCTCACGAAGAACCGGTTCGCCACCGGCACGATCCGCTGATGACCGCCCTTGCCCTCAGCGATGAACAGCCGCCGCTCCCCGGCATGCACGTCCGACATGCGCAGCCCGAGCACCTCGCAGCGACGCAGCCCGCCCAGCAGCATCGCCAACACGATGGCGCGGTCGCGATGCGTGCGCAGCACCCCCAGCAGCGAGTCCACCTCGACCGGGGAGAGCACCTTCGGCAGCGTTCGCGGCGTGCGGATCAGCGGCACCCCACGCGCCCCCGAGGCCAGCGGGCGCCGGGTGCCCACACCGCGTGGCACCGGATTGCGCCGCAGATCGACATCATCACGGGCCAATAGATAGGCGAACAGACCTGACACACTTGCCAATCGGCGCTTAAGCGTGCGCGCCGACAACCCCGACTCGCCGTCTTCGAGTCGCACCACACCGGCGCCCCGACGCGGCGCCCGCTGCGCAACAAGGAACCCCATCACATCCGTCGTTGACACCCGAGCCGGCTCCTTGCCGACCACCGAGAAGAACACCTTCAGGTCGTAGGCCGTCGCCAGCACCGTGTTCGGTCGCGACCGCGCCGCAACGAACCTCAGATAGTCATCGACCAGCGCATCGCCGAGACTGGCCCGGACCTCACCATCCGGACCCGATGATCGCACCAGACACGGTGTCCACAACATCGGCGCTCCCCGTCTCGGGTTGCGCCCATTCTCGCGCCGTTTCGGCTCGTACAGTGGGATCAACACCCACATAACCATTGAAGAACTCGAATGCCTCGACATGGCAAGCGCACCAAGTTTTTTGGTCCATCCGAATGACGGGCCGCACGAACAAGTGCCGCGAGCATGCCAGCACCATCACGAACGCCCACACCGCGACCCGGCGCGCGGTGGCCGGGTTCAGCCACATCCCCAACCTGCCGTAGTCGATCTGCGCCTTACTGCCCGGGGCCACCTCGCCGCGCGGCACACTCACCCGCGCTCGGGCCACCTCCTCAGCGAAATGCGTTGCCACCCACCGCCGCACCGACGACTCCGACACCGCGACCTCGTGGTCGTCGCGCAACCGCTGCGCGATCGTAGCCACCGTGACATCGGCGTCCAACCAGCCCTTAATCCGGTCCCGATGCGGCTCGATCAGCGGCCACGTCGATGCCCGGGCACCTGGATCATCCAGTCCGGGAAACCATTGCGCGATTCGCTCTGCCCACTGCTCGGCGGTCAGTGGTTTTCCGCCCGGCTCGATACCCTCCGCTTCCGCCGGCGCCAGATATTTGCGGATCGTCTTGCGATCCATCCCCAGCGACTGCCACTACTGCACCTGCGAGCGGCCCGCCTGCCAATGCATGTACAGCTCGATCAGATCGAACATCTCGATACCTCTCCTCGCCATCAGCGCCCTTTCGTCCGCCGGACTCCGACGGATTCAGAGCGAACATGTGTGCGAGGCCCACAGCCGGCAGACACGCCGCCCAGGGTGAGGAATTACCTGACAGCCGGGGTGGGGAATTCCGTGACGGACAACCCCTCAGAACTGGGGAATTACGTGACCGCTGACACTCGGCGTCCTTGCCCTCGGTGAGGTGCACGATTCGGGTCTTGGTCGCCTTCACTTCTAGACCCAGGCCCGCCAGCACGGCCTTCAGCCGCGCCAGCGCATCCTCGGCCTGCCGCCGGGTACTGCACATCACCACCAGGTCATCGCAGTAGCGTATCAGCACCCCATGCGCTCGGGTATCCCACACTCGGTCCAGTCGGTGCAGGTACACGTTGCACAAAAGCGGCGAAAGCGGCCCCCCTTGGGGGGTTCCAGTGACCTCTCGCCGAACCTGGCCATCGTCGACCACCCCGGCGCGCAGCATCGCCCGCAGAAGTGTTAGGACGGTTCGGTCGCTGATGCGTTCCTCGACCGCTTGCATCAACTTGTCATGCGGTATCGCCGAAAAGCAGTTGGCGATATCGGCTTCGACCACCCACCGTCGTCCCTGCCAGGCCTCGTCCACGAGAACTTGCAGGGCATCGTGCGTCGAGCGCTTCGGGCGAAACCCGAAACTGCACGACAGAAAATCGGCCTCAAAGATCGGCTCGAGCACGATCTTCACCGCGGCCTGCACGATACGATCACGAACCGCCGCGATCGCCAACGGCCGGTATTCGCTGCTACCCGGCTTGGGGATCAACACCCGCCGCGCCGGCAGCGGCCGCCAGCTTCGGCCCCGCAGTTCATCGGCCAGCTCGCCGAGCAGCCGGGTCACCCCGTACTCCTCAACTTCGGCCAAGGTGGTTTTGTCGATGCCCGGTGCGCCGTTGTTAGCGCGCACCGCCACCCACGCCCGCCACAGAACGTCTTCGCGGTAGACCTTGTCCTGCAGCGCGTGAAACCGTCGATTCGGGTCGGCCTTGCCCGCCCGGTACAGCGCGTGCTGCAACGCTCTGACTCTGTCGCCTCCGACAGCCGCCAGGGTGGACCTAGCCGTATTTGCGGCACTCACCAGTCAGCAGCTCCCAACATGCGCGTGAACGAAGCAGCGGCCCTTTCCTCCCCGCGGGTTGTGTTGTCCCGCGGCTCGACCGGTACTATGACCGCCTCCGACTCCCTCCCGGCACCCCCACCCACTTCCCGGCTCCTCACCGGTTATAGGGCAGGGCTCTTCCACCGACACCGCGATCGGTTCCGGCCGGGGAGGGCCTCCCCAGTTCCCGTCGCCACCTTCTGAACGTTCCGAGCCCCGTACGCCGGACAGTCCCTCACGGCTGCACATCCAGGATCTTCACCGCTTCCATGGCCTTCGCCGTGATTACCGCGGCTCGGCACTGTCTTATCCCCTAACGACGCGGCAGGCTTCGCTTCACGCTACGGACCGCTCAGTTGCTCCCACCACCGTGGCTTTTGACGCTGGGCTTCGACCCGACCCGTTTCCAGGCCGAGCCGCCAGCCTGCTACCGGGCTTCCTGGCAATTACCCGGACCGGACTTTCACCGGCAGGCGACAACGAGCTTCCCATCAGGTCATGATCTCTGGACCATCACCTCCTAACGCGCTGGGCGCGCGCAACTTCGGGTTAGTCTGACTACGCCGGGGAGATTTCCGTCTGTGATGTCGGCGAGGTGCGTGGCCATCGACTCACGGGCCGACGCCGGCAACACACCCGACTGCGGAGGTTCCAGATGGGCCGATCCGATCCCGTGCTGTTGAGCATCGATCATCGCGTCGCGCTCATCACCGTCAACGACCCCGATCGGCGCAACGCCGTCACCGCCGCGATGTCGGCCCAGCTGCGCGCGGCGGTGACGCAGGCGCAAGCGGATGCCGACGTGCACGCCGTTGTGGTCACCGGCGCGGGCAAGGCGTTCTGCGCGGGTGCTGACCTCACCGCCCTGCGCGACGCTGACGAGCCCGCCCTGCTGCGGATCTACGACGGATTCATGGCCGTCGCCGAGTGCACGCTGCCGACCATCGCCGCGGTCAACGGCCCGGCCGTCGGCGCCGGGCTCAACCTGGCACTGGCCGCCGATGTGCGCATCGCCGGAGCCGGCGCGGTGTTCGATGCCCGCTTCCTGAAGTTGGGGCTGCATCCCGGCGGGGGCGCGACGTGGATGATGCAGCGGGCGGTGGGGCCGCAGGTCGCGCGCGCGGCGCTGTTGTTCGGGATGTGCTTGGACGCCGAATCCGCCGTGCGGCACGGTTTGGCCCTGAGCGTTGCTGACGACCCGGTCGCCGCGGCGCTGGAGTTGGCCGCCGGAGCCGCGGCCGCGCCGCGGGAGGTCGTGCTTGCGACCAAGGCCACGATGCGCGCCACCGTCAACCCGGGGTCGGTCGACACCGAACTGCACGAACTCGCCAAACGCATCGAACTCGGCCCCCAGGTGAACTCGATCCGATCACCGGAGTTCGCCGCCCGGTTGGCCGCGGCCCGGCGCCGGTGACCGCGGACCGGCCTGCCGGCTGCCGAGGTCACCTGCGGGCACCCGTTACAGGTCCAGCAACGCGAGCTCCGGTGACTCGATGAGTTGGCGAAGCTCACCGAGGAATTGGGCGACCTGAGCGCCGTCGGCGATTCGATGGTCGAACGCGCATGTCAGGGTCATCTGCGGTCGGCTGACGACGATGTCGTCGATGACCATCGGCCGGGGCTTGAGCGACCCCATGCCCAGGATCGCCGCCTGCGGATAGTTGATCACCGGCACACCCTCATCGAGCCCAAGCGCACCGAAATTGGACACCGTGAACGTCGACCCTTCCAGCTCCGCCGGTGTCAGGGTGCCCGCGCGGGCTTCGCGGATCAGCCGCGCGACGCATTCGGCGAGTTGGCGGGTGCTCTTGTCTTGGGCGTCGGCGACCACGGGCACCAGCAGGCCGCGGGTGGTGGCGACACCGAACCCGAGATGCACCGCGCGGTGGCGGCGCACTTGCGGGCCATCGGCACCGTCCACCCAGGTGGCGTTGAAGATCTTGTGGTGGGTCAGGGCGATGACCAGCAGCCGCAAGGTGAGCACGAAGGCGGTGATCAGCTTCTCCCCGTCGGGGACGGCCGCGCGCAGCCGGTCACGCAGCCGCAGCAGGTTTGTGCATTCGACCACTACGCTGGCGTGGGCGTCTGGAATCTTGGTGCGCGACAGCGTCATCCGTTGCGCCATCCGGGCCTGGACCCCGTGCACCGGCACCACGTCGTAACGGGTGGCTCTGGCCCCGGCCGCCGCCAATACCGCCTCGCGGGTGATCAGGCCATCCGGGCCGGGCGGGACGGTGTTGAGGTCGACGAGCAGCTCGGCGGCCAGTTTGCGCACGGCCGGCTTGGCTTTGGGGCGCCCCGAACCTTTAGGTGCGCGTTCGGCCGGCCCGCTGCCGGCCTCGGACACGTCGTCCGGCCCGTATCCCACGAGTACCGGCCTGCGCGCGGAGGATTCACCGTTGGGCGCTGCCGTCTCGGGTGGGCGGCTCCGTGCCGGAGCCGGTGCGTCCACCCGGGTGTCGATCCGCGCCAACAGCGAGCCGACCTCGAGGACCTCGCCTTCCGCGCCGCGGATCTCGACGATCCGCCCGGCGTACGGGCTGGGAATTTCGACCTCGGCCTTAGCGGTCTCCACCGAGCACAGGATTTGGTTGAGCTCGACCTGGTCGCCCACGGCCACGTTCCAGCGCACCACCGTAACCTCTTCGAGCCCTTCGCCGAGGTCAGGAACCAAAAACGACTTGACACGCTCGTCGTCGCCGGCCGGGCTCATGGCATCTCCAGTGCCCGCTCGACACAGTCCAACAGCCGGTCTGGGCCCGGCAGCCACAATCGTTCCAGCCGCGCCGGCGGGTAGGGAGTGTCAAATCCACAGGCGCGCAACACCGGCGCCTCCAGCTCGTAGAACATCTCCTCCTGGATGCGAGCGGCCAGCCCGGCGCCGTAGCCCAGGCTGCGGGGCCCCTCGTGCAGCACCACGCACCGCCCGGTGCGCCGGATCGACTCGGCGACGGTGTCGAAGTCCAGCGGGACCAGTGAGCGCAGGTCGATGACTTCCAGGCTCCAGCCTTGTTGCCGCTCAGCTGTTTCCGCGGCAGACAAAGCGGTGGCGACCAGCGCGCCGTAGGTGAGCACGGTGACGTCGGTGCCGGCCCGGCGCACCACGGCCCTGCCGATGGGTGGTTCCGGCCGGCCGGTGTCCACGACGCCGCGGCCCCAGTAGCGCCGCTTGGGCTCTAGGTACATCACCGGGTCGCGACAGTTGATCGAGTGCCGCAACAGCCAGTAGCCGTCCGAGGGCGTCGACGGGACGACCACCTTGAGGCCGGCGGTGTGCGCCCAGTATGTCTCGGTGGAATCCGAATGATGTTCGGCCGCACCGATGCCGCCGAACGACGGTATCCGCACGGTCACCGCCATATCCACCTCACCGCGGGTCCGGGTGCGGTACTTCGCCAAGTGGCTGACCACCTGATCGAATGCCGGGTAGGTGAACCCGTCGAACTGGATCTCCGGAACCGGCACAAAGCCGCGCAACGCCAGGCCGATCGCGATCCCGATCACCGCGGACTCCGCCAGCGGGGTGTCGAAACACCGGTCCTCGCCGAAGGTCTCGGCCAGTCCCTCGGTCACCCGGAACACGCCGCCCTGGGCGGAGACGTCCTCGCCGAACACCAGCACCCGCTCGTCAGCGGCCATCGCGTCGTGCAGCGCCCGGTTGAGCGCCTGCACCATGGTCAGCGGCTGCGCTTGCTGCGAGCCGGGCAGTCCCAGGACCGCGGCCGTAGTCGAAGCCGACGGGGGGTCGGCGATCTGGGTCATCTCATCCCTTCCTGCCCAACTCTGCGCGCAGCCGCCGGCGCTGTGCTTCCAATCCAGGGGTGATCTCCGCATACACCGTGGTGAACACCTCGTCGATGTCGATGTCGGGGGCCCCCACCACCGCCTCGCGCAATTCGGCCCGCATCCGCGTCGACCGAGCGGTGACCCGGTCCTCAAGCCGCTGCGACCACAGTCCCACCCCCTGCAGGTAGGCCCGGTACCGCGGAATCGGGTCCAGTGCGAGCCAACGGTTCACTTCGTCTTGCGTTCGGTAGCGGGTCGGATCATCGGACGTGGTGTGCGGGCCGAGCCGGTAGGTGACCGCCTCGATCAGCGTGGGCCCGCCGCCGGCCCTGGCCCGGGCCGCGGCTTCGGCCATCACCGCATAGCACGCCAGCGGGTCGTTGCCGTCCACCCGGATGCCCGGCATGCCGTACCCGATCGCCTTGTGGGCAATGGACGCGGCGGCGGTCTGCTTGCGCACCGGCACCGAGATCGCCCACTGATTGTTCTGAACGTAGAACACGCAGGGTGTGGTGAACACCCCCGCGAAGTTCAGCGCCTCATGCACGTCACCCTCACTGGTGGCACCGTCACCCAGGAAGGCCACCGTCACCGAGTCCTCGCCCAGGCGCTGGGCGGCCATCGCCGCCCCGACGGCGTGCAAGGTGTGCGTGCCGACCGGTACCGACATCGGGGCGCAGCACTTCTTGGTGAATTCCAGGCCGCCATGCCAGGTTCCGCGCCACGCGGCCGCCACGTGCGCGGGCGGGATGCCGCGCACCAGAAAGACCCCCAGTTCGCGGTATTGGGGAAATAACCAGTCGGTTTCGCGCAGGCAGGCCGCGGCCCCCACTTGCGCGGCCTCCTGACCGCGGCACGGCGTGTAGAGCGCCAGCTCCCCCTGACGCTGCAGGTTGATCAGCTCCGCGTCCAGCTCGCTGGTGACCACCATCATCTCGTAGATCCAGCACAGGGTCTCCGCGGGAAGGTCACGGCTGTAACGGTCCTCTGCCGTCGGGGACCCGTCCGGACTCACGAGTTGCACCGGCTCCAGGTCGACGGTAACCGGCACCGGGGTGCTGCCAGCCATACCGCCTCCTTCTGTTTCGCGCCACGGCGAAGGTCACGCCGTCAGTGGATATCGTCCTTTCCGAAGACGTGTCGCCGGCGCGTCACGTTGCGCACCACCTTCGCCTCACGCGCGACTGCTACGACGATCCCGGCACGCCCCGAACCGGGACCGCTATCAGCCGGAGCCGGCCGCCAGCCGCATGATCCGCTCGGCCCGCCGCAACACTGGCGCATCTACCATTATGCCTTCAAATGCGAAGACCCCGCGCTGTTCGGAGGCCGCGGCAAGCACGTGTCGCGCCCACTGAACCTGGTCGGGCGAGGGCACGTAAGCTGCGCGGATAATCGGCACCTGGCTGGGATGGATAGCAACTTTCGCGTCGAAGCCGACCGCCACGGCGTCGTCGACCTCGGCGCGCAGCCCGTCACGATCCCCGATGTCGAGAAAGACCGAATCCAGGGCCAAACGACCGTGTGCTTTGGCCGCCAGCAACGACTGCGAACGCACGTAACGAGCCACGTCACGATAACTGCCGTCCGGGTAGCGGTTGGCCGTGCCGCCCAACACGGCGAAGAGATCCTCCGCCCCCCACATCACGGCAACGGTATTGGCGGCACCGGCGCTCTCGGTGATGGTCAGCGCGCCCATCGGTGACTCCACCAGGACCACCACATTCAGCGGGTCCAATGCGCTAACCTGATGGGCCGCTTCACATTTGGGCAGCATGACGGTGTCATACCGGGTGCTCGCCAAAGCGGCCAGGTCCAGCCGCTGATCGGCGGTGCCGAACGGGTTGATTCGCACCACCGTGCGCGCCGGGTCGAGGGGAACCCGGACCAGCGCCTCGCGGGCGACGTCCTTTTCGGCGGCGGCAACCCCGTCTTCGAGGTCAAGGATAACGACATCAGCTGCGGCAGAGGCTTTTTCGAAGCGCTCGGGGCGATCTGCCGGGCAGAACAGCCACGCCGGCCCCGAGTTCTGTAACCCCATCAGCCGCGGTCCCGCTCGGTCGGGCGCATGCGCACCAGTGTCTTGCGGGTGGCAGTGGCCACAATGTCGCCGTGCTGATTACGCCCGGTGTGCGCGAACGTCACGATGCCCTCACCGGGGCGGCTTTTGGACTCTCTCTTCTCGGTGACCAGTGTCTCCGCGTACAGGGTGTCCCCGTGGAATAGCGGTTTGGGAAAGGCGATCTCGGAGAACCCCAGATTGGCCACGATGGTGCCCTGAGTCAGCTGGGCCACCGACAAACCGACGAGTGTCGACAGCGTGAACATCGAGTTGACCAGGCGTTGATGAAATGGCGCCAAGGCCTCGGCGAACGCGGCGTCCAGGTGCAGCGCCTGAGTGTTCATCGTCAGCGTCGTGAAGAGCACATTGTCGGCCTCGGTGATGGTGCGCCCGGGACGATGCAGATAGCGCACCCCGGTCTGGAATTCCTCGAACCACAGTCCGCGCTGGACGACGACGCGCTCACTCGATTCGCCGGTCCGATGGTTCATCTCGTTCCCGTCACTCACTGCGTTCGTTCCGCTCACTCGATTTCACAGCCCGAGCTCACGGGCGATCAGCATCAGCTGCACTTCGGTGGTGCCCTCGCCGATCTCCAGGATTTTGCTGTCCCGGTAATGGCGGGCGACCGGGAACTCGTTGATAAACCCGTAGCCGCCGTGAATCTGCGTGGCATCACGGGCGTTGTCCATCGCAGCCTCGCTGGCCACCAGCTTGGCGATCGCCGCCTGCTTTTTGAACGGCTTACCGGCCAGCATCAACGCCGCGGCGTCATAGTACGCGGCGCGGGCGGCGTGGGCGCGGGCCTCCATCCGGGCGATGGTGAACTCGATGTGCTGATAGCGCCCGATCGGCTGACCGAAAGCCTCACGCTCACCGGCATACTTGACGCTTTCATCGACACAGCCCTGGGCCGCGCCGGTGGACAACGCGGCCAGCGCGATGCGGCCCTCGTCGAGGATGCGCAAGAAGTTGGCGTATCCGCGACCGCGTTCGCCGAGCAGGTTTTCCTCGGGGACCCGCACATCGACGAAGCTCAGCGGATGGGTGTCCGAGGCGCGCCAGCCCACCTTGTCATAGGCCGGTTCCACGGTGAAACCGGCGGTGGGCACCGGAACCAGGATCGCGGAGATCTCTTTCTTCCCCGCGTGCTCGCCGGTAACCGCGGTGACCGTAACCAGTTTGGTGATATCGGTACCCGAGTTGGTGATGAACTGCTTGGACCCGTTGATCACCCAGTGCCCATCCTCCAGGCGCGCGGTGGTCTTGGTGGCCCCCGCGTCGGAGCCGCCTCCGGGCTCGGTCAACCCGAATGCGCCCAGCGCGCGGCCACTAGTCAACTGCGGCAGCCATTCCCGCTTCTGAGCCTCGGTGCCGAACCGGTAAACCGGCATGGCGCCCAAAGACACCGCGGCCTCCAGGGTGACGGCAACACTCTGGTCTACCTTGCCCAGTTCCTCCAAGGCCAGACACAACGCGAAGTAATCCCCGCCCATCCCGCCCCATTCCTCGGGAAAAGGCAGACCGAACAGTCCCATCTCGGCCATGCCCGCCACCACTTCATAGGGAAACGAGTGCTCGGCGTCGTGACGGGCGGCGACCGGCGCCACCACGCTCTGCGCGAAATCCCGCACCGTCTTGGCCAGCTGCCGATACTCGTCGGGCAGCGCCCCGGTCGCCAGAAAATCAGTCATGCCAGCCGCTCCTTTTCGTCGCTTCGTGCGCATCGCCGGGCTTGGCCTCGTCACCCTGCGGGCCATGGGAAGCCATCTCCGGTGCATTCCGGCCGGTGTCCACGGTGATGCGGGCCACCGGTTGACCCAGTCTCACCTGCTCGCCGACGGCAACCAGCAGGTCGACCACGCCGTCGACCGGGGCGACCAGCGGGTGTTCCATCTTCATCGCCTCCACCGTGACGACGACCGTGCCGGCTCGAACCCGGCCACCGTTTTCGACACCGATCGCGACAACGCTTCCGGGCATCGGGCTGGTCAACTCGGCGTCGCCGCTGTGCTCGTCGTCCGGGCGCACCGGCGCCTCGCGCACCTCTTCGAGCACCGCGGTCGCGCCGCGGCCGGCCAGCCAGATTCGACCGTCGGCCGCGGCGACGGTGTATTCGGCGCGCAGCCCGTCTAGCGTCATCACCAACCGCCGACCGGCGAGATGCGCGCGCAGCGAATGGGCTTCGCCGTCTTCAACACGTGCCACCGCACCCGAGGGGGTGCCGGTGATGCGGACATGCTCGGTGCGGTCACCGGCGCGCAACCGGATGCTCACCGGCGCCGCAGCGCCCAGCCGCCACCCCGAGGGCACCTCCCAGAGATCGGCGCCCGCCGCCGGCCAGAGCCGCAACCACCGGTAGGCGGCCGCGGCGATGAACTGCTCATCGCTCGGCGGCGCCGCCACAAATCCGTTGGCTTTGCGATCCAGCAGTCCGGTGTCCAGCCGGCCGGCGACGACCTCCGGGTCGGCGAGCAGGAAGCGGGCGAACTCGACGTTGGTGACGACGCCGAGCACCGCGGTGTCTGCCAGCGCCTTATCGAGTGCCCGCAGCGCGGCCGGCCGATCCGCGCCGTGCACGATCACCTTGGCCAGCATCGGGTCGTAGTCGCTGCCGACCACCATCCCGGCGGACAAGCCCGAGTCCACCCGCACCCCAGAGCCTTTCGGCTCCACCACCGCGAGCACCTCACCGCCGGTGGGCAGGAAACCGCGGGCGGGATCTTCGGCGTAGATCCGCGCCTCGATCGCGTGTCCGCGCAGCGCGACATCACCCGGTGTCAGCTTCTCCCCCGCCGCGATCCGGATCTGCCACTCGACGAGATCCCACCCGGTCACCATCTCGGTGACCGGGTGCTCCACCTGCAGGCGGGTGTTCATCTCCATGAAGAAGAACTCCTCCGGGTGGTCCGCGGCGACGATGAACTCCACCGTGCCGGCACCGACGTAGTCCACGCTGCGCGCCGTGTCACAGGCCGCGGCACCGATGCGCGCGCGGCCCGCGGCGTCCAGCAGCGGTGACGGCGCCTCCTCGATGACCTTCTGGTGGCGCCGCTGCAGGCTGCACTCCCGCTCGCCGAGGTGGATCACGTTGCCATAGGAATCGGCCAGCACCTGGACCTCGATATGCCTGGGGCGGCGCACGAACCGCTCCAGGAACAGGGTGTCGTCGCCGAACGCGGCGGCGGCCTCCCGACGGGCCCCGGCCAGGGCGTCGGCTAACTCGGTCCGGCGTTCCACCAGGCGCATACCTTTACCCCCGCCGCCGGCGGACGGCTTGATCAACACCGGGAAACCGACCTCGTCGGCGGCGGCGGCCAGGTCGGCGTCGGTCAAACCCGGCCGCGCGATGCCGGGGATCACCGGAACACCGAACGCCGAGACGGTGTTTTTGGCGAGGATCTTGTCGCCCATCGTGCGGATCGCGGCCACCGGCGGTCCGATGAACGTCACCCCGGCGGATGCCAGCGCCGCGGCGAAATCGGCGTTCTCGGCCAGGAAGCCATACCCGGGGTGTACCGCCTGCGCCCCGGTGCGCACGGCCGCGTCGACGACCGCGGCGATGTTGAGGTAGCTCTCCCGGGCGGGTGCCGGGCCGATCGCCACCGCCAGGTCGGCCTCGGCGACATGACGGGCCGCCGCGTCGGCCTCGCTGTAGACCGCCACCGACCGGATCCCCATCCTTTTCAGCGTCCGGATCACCCGGACGGCGATCTCACCCCGGTTGGCGATTAGCACGGTGTCGAAAATCCCTGCAGCCATCGCGGCCCTCACATCCGAAAGACACCGTAGGAGACCGGTTCGACCGGTGCGTTTGCCGTAATGGAAAGCGCAAGACCCACAACAGTTCTGGTATCCGCCGGGTCGATCACGCCGTCATCCCACAGCCGGGCCGTCGAATAGTACGGATTGCCCTGATGCTCGTATTGGGCACGGATGGGTGCCTTGAACTCCTCTTGCTCGCGCTCGGACCAGGTGATGCCCGAGCTTTCCAGGGCTTCGGCACGCACCGTCGCCAGCACCGACGCGGCCTGCTCGCCACCCATCACCGAGATCCTGGCGTTGGGCCACATCCACAGGAACCGCGGCGAATACGCCCGCCCGCACATCGAGTAGTTGCCCGCGCCGTAGGAGCCGCCGATGATCACCGTCAGCTTGGGCACCCGCGCACAGGCCACCGCGGTCACCATCTTGGCGCCGTGTTTGGCGATGCCGCCCGCCTCGTAGTCCCGGCCCACCATGAAGCCGGAGATGTTCTGCAGGAACAGCAGCGGCACCATACGCTTGTCACACAATTCGATGAAATGCGTTCCTTTCAAAGCCGATTCGGAAAACAGCACGCCGTTGTTGGCGACGATACCCACCGGGTGTCCGTGAATGCGGGCGAAGCCGGTGACCAGCGTGCTGCCATATTCCGCTTTGAACTCGGCGAACGCGCCGCCGTCGACCAGGCGGGTGATGACCTCGTGCACGTCGTAGGGAATCCGCACATCGACCGGTACCACATCGTAGAGCTCGGTCTGGTCGGCGACCGGCTCCACGGTCGGCAGCACCTCCCACGCCGGTGACCCGCGGGGACCCAGCGTGGAAACGATCCGCCGGATGATGCGCAGCGCGTCACGGTCGTCGTGGGCGAGGTGATCGGTGACCCCGGAGATCCGGGAATGCAGGTCCCCGCCGCCGAGTTCCTCGGCGCTGACCACCTCGCCGGTGGCGGCCTTCACCAGCGGCGGTCCCCCCAGGAAAATGGTGCCCTGGTTACGCACGATCACCGCTTCATCGCTCATCGCCGGGACGTAGGCGCCCCCGGCCGTGCACGACCCGAGCACGGCCGCAATCTGCGGGACGCCCTCCGCGCTGAGCTTGGCCTGGTTGTAGAAGATCCGGCCGAAGTGATCCCGGTCGGGAAACACCTCGTCCTGGCGGGGCAGGAACGCGCCGCCGGAGTCGACCAGGTAGATGCAGGGCAACCGGTTTTGCCCGGCGATCTCCTGGGCCCGCAGGTGCTTTTTGACGGTGATCGGGTAGTAGGTGCCGCCCTTGACGGTGGCGTCGTTGGCCACGATCATGCACTCGCGGCCGGAAATCCTGCCGATCCCGGTGATGATGCCCGCAGCCGGGCATTCATCGTCATACATGCCGTCGGCGGCCAGCGGGGCGATTTCCAGAAACGGGCTGCCCGGATCGAGCAGGCCGTCGACCCGGTCGCGGGGCAGCAGTTTGCCGCGGCCGACGTGACGCGCGCGGGCGCGTTCCGGGCCGCCCAACGCTGCCGTGGCCAACTTGTCACGCAGCTGCGCCACCAACGCCAGGTGCGCGTCGCGGTTGGCCGCCGCTGTGCTCATCGGGTGCCCCGCCAAGATCGCAATGCAAATCCGGTTAATAGCGACTAACTCGTGATATGTTAGTGAGGATTAACCAACATGTCCAGTGTCACCGGAGGCCGTCATGGCAACGTCCACCGGGGCCAACCACCTCCCCCCCGCCGGGGCGGCTAACCGCCGCAGCCAACTGAAGTCCGACCGGCGCTGGCAACTGCTGTCGGCCGCCGAGAGGCTGTTCGCCGAGCGCGGCTTTCTTGCGGTGCGGCTCGAAGATATCGGCGCCGCCGCCGGTGTCAGCGGGCCAGCCATCTACCGGCATTTCCCCAATAAAGAGTCTCTGCTGGTCGAGTTGCTGGTCGGCATCAGCACCCGGCTGCTCGCCGGTGCCCGCGAAGTGACCGCGCACGCGAGCGATCCGGGCGCTGCGCTGGACGGCCTCATCGATTTCCACCTCGATTTTGCGCTGAGCGAACCGGACCTCATCCGCATCCAGGACCGCGACCTTGCTCACCTGCCAGCAGCGGCCCAGCGCCAGGTGCGCAAAGCGCAGCGCCAGTACGTGGAGCTCTGGGTGGACGCGCTGCGCCGGGTCAACCCCGAGCTTCGCGACACCGACGCCCGGCTGATGGCCCACGCAGCGTTCGGGTTGCTGAACTCCACACCGCACAGCATGAAACCGGCCCACGGTGCGCCGGCGACAACGCGCTCCCGGGCCATCATGCGGGCGATGATTGTCGCCGCGTTACGAGCCGGGTGATCGCACCCGTGGGCCCGGGTACCCTGCAAGCCATGAGGTGGGCATGACCGATCGCCGTCGGCCGAAGGCCTTCGGCCGTGTCGGGCGCCGGGCCGGGGCTACCGAAGGGGCTACCGAACGGTTTCGCCGGTGGTCTCCGCCGCACCCCGGTCCGGCCCACGTCGGCCGCCCGCCGTATTGGTCTGCAGACCCGCCCGGCTATCCTTCCGCGCCGGGGCGAAGCCCGGTCGAATCCGATCCCACCGACCGGCTGGCACCGCAGTGGTGGCGGAGCCAGGTGCCGGCCGAAACCGCCCCGGAGACGATCACGCCGCCGCAAGGCCCGAAGTCGCCGCGCTGGCTGTGGCTCCTGGCCGGCGCGGCGGTGCTGCTGGTTGTCGCACTGCTCATCGCGCTGGTGATTTCCACCGACTCGGCCCGAAAACAGACTGCCGTTGCGCCGTTACCGGCGATGCCGCACCCTACTTCGACCACTTCGCCCCCGCTGACGACCGGGTCGCCCTCGGCCACCGCGACGGCACCGACGACCTCGCCTCCCCAGACGACCGGGAGCCCGCCGATGCAGAGCGTCGTATACACCGTCACCGGTGAAGGCCGCGCAATCAGCATCACCTACGTCGACAACGACGGTGTCCGCCAGACCGAGTTCAACGTGGCGCTGCCATGGAGCAAAGAAGTGAGCCTGTCCAGCCAAAACACCGCCAGCGTCACGATCATCAACATCGGCCACGACGTCACCTGCTCGGTCACCGTCGCCGGGACCCAGGTCCGCCGGCACACCGGCGTGGGGCTGACGGTCTGCAACGCGGGTTAAGCCGCGGCCAAGGCTAAGCTAAGCTAAGCTAAGCCATCGCGCCGGCGGGGTCTGGGGTGCGGACGGGCAGCATTCCCACGAGCCCGAGTCCGAGCACCAGGCACAGCCCACCCATGCCAGCGCGCACGGTGCCGAATGCGTCGACGAACACGGAGAACAGCCAGGGCGCCAGGAACGACACCGCCCGGCCCGTCATGGTGTACAGACCGAACGCCACCCCCTCCTTGCCGTGCCGCGCCATGTGCAGCAGCAGAGTGCGCGCCGCCGACTGCGAAGGCCCGATGAACAGGCACAGCAGCAGGCCGCACAGCCAGAACGCCCGCGGACCCGACAACGTCATCAACGTGAGCCCAATCGTGATGATCGCGGCCAGCGATGCCACGATCACCCGTTTCGATCCGACCCGGTGGTCGATGAGTCCGCCCAGCACCGCCCCGACCGCGGCGACCACGCTGGCACCAACCCCGAACTCCATCACCTCGGCTTGGGTGATGCCGTAGACGGTGACACCGAGCACGGCGCCGAAGGCGAACACCCCGGCCAGGCCGTCCCGGAAAATCGCGCTGGCCAGCAGGAAATAGACCAGATTGCGGTCGCGACGCCATTCCGCGGTGATCTCGGCGTACAGCTTGCGGTAGCCGCCCAGCACGCTCGCGGTCATCGGGCGGGGCGCTTCGGCACGGGACGGCAGCCGGTGCATGGTGACCAGCAACGGCAGCGCGAACACGGCAAACCACGCCGCGGCCGCCAGCATTGCGGCCCGGACGTTGAGCCCGTCGTGCACGGGCAGCCGCAACAGCCCGCGAACTCCGCCGGTTCCCGAGATAAAGCCCAGGTAGACGACCACCAGCAAAACGACGCTGCCCACATAGCCCGCTGCCCAGCCGAATCCGGAGATCCGCCCGGAGGTCTGCGGGGTCGAAAGCTGGCGCAGCATCGCGTTGTAGGGGACGCTGGCCAGGTCACCGCAGGCGGCCGTCGCCGCCAGCAGCACCAGACCGGGCCACAGATAGCCGGGATCGTCGCGAATGAGGCTCATCGCGGCGGTCAGCATCACCGCCGAGCCGGTCAGCACGGTCAACGCCGCGCGCCGCCGCCGTGGCGCCTCCACCCACACGCCGATGATCGGTGCCAGCAACGCGATCGTCAGCCCGGCGATGGTCAGGGCCCGGCCCAGCCAGCTCGCCGGCGTGGCACCGCCGGGCGCGCCCCGGCCTACGCTGCCGGTCAGGTAGACCGAGAACACGAACGTCACCACGATGGCGGCCAGCCCGGTGGCGCCGCAGTCCCACAATGCCCACGCCAGCACCGAGGATCGCGCGGATGTTCGCGGTGCCGGCGCCGGGTCGCTCATGCACGGCACTCTAATCTCGCGGTGACTTACCCGGGCAAGGCCTTGTCTACGATGGCCGCATGCCGCTACCCGCCCCCAGCCCTGACGCTCGTGCCGTGGTCACCGGGGCTTCGCAGAATATCGGCGCAGCATTGGCCACCGAACTGGCAGCGCGCGGTTACAGCCTGATCATCACCGCGCGGCGCGAGGAGGTGCTCAACGCCCTGGCCGCCCGCCTGACCGGGGACTACGGGGTCACTGTCGAGGTGCGGGCGGCCGATCTCACCGACGCCGCGGAACGCGCGAAGCTGGTTGACGAACTGGCCGCCCGGACCATCTCGATCCTGTGCGCCAACGCCGGGACCGCGACCTTCGGCCCCGTCGCGAGGCTGGACCCGGCCGGGGAAAAGGCCCAGGTGCAGCTCAACGCCGTCGCGGTGCACGATCTGGTGTTGGCGGTGCTGCCGGGCATGACCCGCCGAGGGGCCGGGGGGATTTTGATCTCGGGTTCGGCGGCGGGCAATTCCCCGATCCCCTACAACGCCACCTACGCCGCCACCAAGGCGTTCGTCAACACCTTCAGCGAATCGTTGCGCGGGGAGCTGCGCGGCTGCGGTGTGCATGTCACCCTGCTGGCGCCCGGGCCGGTGCGCACCGAGCTGCCGGATCCGGACGAGGCCTCGCTCGTCGACAAGCTGGTGCCGGATTTTCTGTGGATCTCCACCGAGCACACCGCCCGGGTGGCGCTGGACGCGTTGGCGCGCAACAAGATGCGTGTCGTACCGGGTCTAACGTCGAAGGCCATGTCGGTGGTCGGCCAGTACGCGCCGCGCGCCATCGTCGCACCGATCGTGGGCAGGTTCTACAAGCGGCTGGGCGGGTAAAGCATTATCGCCGCCGCTTGCCGTCGCCAGCGATCTTGCGGCTGATCCACTGAAGGACCAAAGTGCCCAACTGTTTGAATAAACTTCGACCCTCCCGGCTATCGAGGAAGCGCTTGAACCAGCCCGACTGCGCGGGCTTTTTGGACGCCTTCGACGCCTGATCTGCTGGGACGGCCTGCGGCAGTTTCGCATTCAGACGGTCGTAGATCGACGTCTGATCGGCGGTTTGTTCATACTTAGCGTTCAGCGGGCTGGCCTTGGCCGCCGCGCCGATCGCCTCGTCACCGATGGCGCCCATCAGCGACCGCGGGGAGCGCAGCCTGGTCCACGCGACCGGGGTCGGGGCTCCCCGCTCCGAGAGCACGGTGACCACGGCTTCGCCGATGCCCAGCGATGTCAGCGCCGAAGCCAAGTCGTAGACATCGGTTTTCGGGTAGGTGCGAACGGTTTTGGTCAACGCCTTCTGGTCGTCGGGGGTGAACGCGCGCAGGGCGTGCTGGATGCGCGCCCCCAGCTGCGAGAGCACGTCGTTGGGCACGTCGGTGGGCAACTGGGTGCAGAAGAACACCCCCACCCCCCTGGAGCGGATCAGCTTGACGGTCTGCTCCACCTGCTGCAGGAACGCCCTGGACGCGCCGGTGAACAGCAGGTGCGCCTCGTCGAAGACGAACACCAGCTTGGGTTTGTCCACGTCACCGACCTCGGGTAAACACCTGAAGAGGGTGGCCAACAGCCACATCAAGAAGGTCGAGAACAGCACCGGGCGGGTCGCCTGATCACCCAGCTCGAGAAGCGAGATAACCCCGCGGCCCTGGCTATCGACGCGCAACAGATCCTCGGGCTTGAGTTCGGGCTCACCGAAAAAGGTATCGGCGCCCTCGGCCTCCAAATTGACCAGGGCCCGCAGGATGACCCCGGCCGTGGTCGCGGAAACGCCACCCAGCGCCGTCAACTCCGCCTTGCCCTGATCGCTGGTGAGGTAGCCGATCACCGCCCGCAGATCCTTCAAATCCAGCAGCTCGTATTCCTGCCGGTCGGCCCAGTGGAAGATAAGACCCAGCGTTGATTCCTGGGTATCGTTGAGTCCCAAGACCTTTGACAGCAGGATCGGGCCGAAGCCGGCGATGGTGGCCCGCACCGGAACACCGATTCCCCTGGTTCCCAGAGAGAGAAACTCCACCGGGAAAGCGCTCGCCTCCCACGTGTCGCCGGTTTCCTGGGAGCGCGCGCTGATCTTGTCGCTGATCTCGCCGGGTCGGGCCAGTCCGGACAGGTCACCCTTGACGTCGGCCATCAGCACCGGAACGCCGGCCGCGGACAGTTGCTCGGCGATCAGCTGCAGCGTCTTGGTCTTGCCGGTGCCGGTGGCCCCGGCCACCAGCCCGTGCCGGTTGATCGTGGCCAGCGGGATGCGCACCCGGGCGGTGGGATCGACGGTGCCGTCGACGACGACCGCACCCAACTCCAGCGCCTGCCCGTCGACGGCGTAGCCGGAAGCGATCAGCCCTGCCGGGGACGGTGCGGATTCCTTCGGTGTCGACCCAGAGCTCACGGTGCCGCGTCCTCTCGTCAACGGGTGCGGGCAACCATGACACTACTTGGCACCCGTCGGTCCCGGCAGGTGCTGGGGCTAACGTTTGCCTACTGTGAACGCTGTGCATGACGAACTGGTGTGGATCGACTGCGAGATGACCGGACTGGATCTGCGTTCGGATAAGTTGATCGAGATCGCGGCCCTGGTTACCGACGGCGAGCTGAACGTTCTCGGCGACGGCGTCGACGTGGTGATCCACACCGACGAGGCCGCGCTGTCCTCGATGATCGACGTTGTCGCGGACATGCACGCCCGCTCGGGCCTCACCGATGCGGTGAAGGCGTCCACCATCGACCTGGCGACCGCCGAGAAGATAGTGCTCGACTACATCCGCGAGCACGTCAAGCAGCCCAAGACGGCGCCGCTGGCGGGCAACTCGGTGGCCACCGACCGCGCCTTCATCGCCCGCGACATGCCCGGGCTGGACTCGTTTCTGCACTACCGCATGATCGATGTCAGCTCCATCAAGGAACTCTGCCGGCGCTGGTACCCGCGCATCTACTACGGGCAGCCGACCAAGGGACTGACCCACCGGGCGCTTCCCGACATCTACGAATCCATCCGCGAACTGCAGTTTTACCGACGCACCGCGTTCGTGCCGCCGCCGGGCCCGGCTACCAGCGAGATCGCGGCCGTGGCCGCCGAACTCGGTGGCGCGGCGAGCACACCCGGCGGCACTGATTCGATCGGGGAGCCTTCAAGCGGTTAATATCGACCTCGCCGGCCGTCGATTCCCCGGGGAGCAGCCGGCGGCGATGGTGAGTGTAGTTCAGTTGGTAGAGCACCAGGTTGTGGTCCTGGATGTCGCGGGTTCGAGTCCCGTCACTCACCCTGACGAGTAGCAGAAGACGAGTGCCTGAAACCTATCGAGCGGCAGAACCGCCGTTGGCATTGCCGGCGCGCCACTGCTCCCAGGGGATGTTCCAGTCGCCGAGCCCTTCGGTTCCGGACAGCGTCGGCCCTACCGTGTTGATGATTTCCACGACGTCGCCGCGCTTGGCGTGCTCGTAGAACCATTGCGCGTTGCCGGGACTGACGTTCAGGCAGCCGTGGCTGGTGTTGGTGTGACCTTGCGCACCCACCGACCACGGCGCGGAGTGCACGAACACCCCGCTATAGGAGATCTGGGTGGCCCAGTCGACCTCGGTGCGATACCCGTCGGGCGAGTTGACCGGCACCCCGTAGGTGGATGAATCCATGATGATGTGCTTGAACCGTTCCCCGACCACGTAGATGCCGTTGGCGGTGGGGGTCTTGTCCTTGCCCATCGACGTCGGCATGACCTTGACCACCTCGCCGTTGATGCGCACGGTCAACATTTTTGTGGTGTCATCTGCGGTGGCGATGAGCTCGTCCCCGATGGTGAAGTGCGTGTGCACGTTGTCCTCGCCGAAGACACCGTTACCCAAGTCCACACCGTAGGTGTCGACCGCGACATCCACGGCCGTGCCCGGCTTCCAGAAATGCTCGGGGCGCCAGCGCACTTCCCGGTTGTTCAACCAATAAAACGCGCCTTCGACCGGTGGGTTGGCCGTGATCTTGATGGCTTTCTGGGCCGCGGCCCGGTTGGCGATGTCCTCATCGAACCGGACCGCCACCGACTGACCGACACCGACCACCTCGCCGTCCTGCGGAACCACGTAGGGCATGGTCAGGTTCTGCGGGGAATGGGTCTGGAAGGTGATCTGACGGGTGGCCACACCGCCCAGGCCCAGCGCCTTCGCGTTGAGGGTATAGCGACGGTTGTAGCCCAGCGGCTCAGTGGTCGACCAGTGCACGCCGTCGGGGTTGAGTTGACCGCTGACCGGCTTGCCGTTTTCGTTGACCATGGTCACCGAGGCCAGCACCCCGTCCTCGGCGGCCACCGTCACCGGGGCATCGACGGCGACACCGACGGCTCCGTCGGTCACCGACGCGGTGAGCTTGGGGACCAGCAAGTCGGCGAACGGGGTGGCCTTATCCGCGATGGCCTTTGCCGGCGCGGGACCGCCGCCGCCACCGCTGCAGCCGCCGCCGGCCAACACGATCACTGGGACCAGCAGCGCCACAGACCAGGTTTGACGCCCCCGACGAGGGGTCATCGAACCGACCTGCCACATACCTTCCCACCTCGCGTCCGGGCCGAACCTGTAGGCTTGGCAGTAGTCTAGGGGCAGACAAGCGAGAGCGCTGTGAGGCTCCCCACCAGGGCGATACCGGGGATTTCACCCGGGCGCGCAACTCCTGTTATTGTCGCAAACACATCCCAGAACTATCCAGGCGCCGTTAGCTCAGTTGGTAGAGCAGCTGACTCTTAATCAGCGGGTCCGGGGTTCGAAACCCTGACGGCGCACCATCACCTTAGGCCTGCTCCGGGGTAGGACGCGGCGATCATCGATTCCTGATCCGGCGGATCACGAGGAAAACGGCGACTCCGCCGAGACCGGCCAGGGAGACGATGACCACGGGCTTGGAGACGAACTCGATCACCCGGACTTTGATGTCGTCGGCGATCCGGCGGGGGTTGGCCCGTTCAACCAACGCGTCCACGGTCGACGCCAACTGCTGGCGAGCCTGATCGATCTCACGCTTGATGGTGTCGGGATCCCGGTCCGCCACGCCGCCCTCCATGTCCGCCCGCACCGGGCCGCCGCACGGCTCGGTATCACGTTGGTCACCTGCCGCACTACCCTAGAGCAGCCGGTGCTTAGTGCGGCGCCACGATGAGAAGAAAGATGAACAGAAAGGTACCCTCGTCGACTGTGACCACCCGCCTGCAGCCCGGCCAGCAAGCACCCGCCTTCAGCCTGCCCGACGCTGACGGCCATATGGTGTCGCTGGATGACTACCGGGGACGGCGGCTGATCGTGTATTTCTACCCGGCGGCTTTGACGCCGGGGTGCACCAAAGAGGCCTGCGATTTCCGCGACAACCTGCACGATCTCAACGACGCCGGCCTCGATGTCGTCGGTATCTCCCCCGACCCGCCGGCGAAGCTGGCCAAATTCCGTGACACGCACCGGCTGACGTTTCCGCTGCTGTCCGACCCCAACCGTAAGGTGCTTAGCGCCTGGGGGGCGTACGGGACCAAACAGATGTACGGCAAGACGGTGGAAGGCGTGATCCGCTCGACCTTCGTCGTCGACGAAAAGGGCCGGATTGCGCTCGCGCAATACAACGTCAAGGCCACCGGCCACGTCGCCAAACTGCGCCGGGATCTGGGTCTTTAGGCCAGGCCGGCCAGGTTGGCCAGCAGCAGCGCCTCGGCAGTTGCGGCACGTTCCAGAACACCCAGATGCAGGCTCTCGTTGACGCTGTGTGCCTGTGTCGCGGGGTCTTCTACCCCGGTCACCAGGATTTTCGCCTTCGGGAACGCGGCTGCGAACTCCGCGATGAACGGGATCGAGCCACCCATCCCCATCTCGACCGGGTCGGCGCCCCACGCCTGGCGGAACGCCGCGCGCGCGACGTCGTAGACCGGACCGCTCGCGTCGATGGTGCAGGGTCGGCCGATCTCCCCGGGAAGGACCTCGACGTGCGCGCCCCACGGCGCATGCGTGTGCAGATGCCGGCGCAGCGCATCCAGGTGCGCTGCGGCGTCACCCCCCGGGGCGACTCGCATGCTGATCTTCGCCCGGGCCCGCGGAATCAGCGTATTCGACGCCGCCGCGATCGGCGTGGTGTCGATGCCGATCACGGTGATCGCCGGTTTGGCCCACAGCCGCTGCGTCACCGCTCCGGAGCCGATTTCGCTAACCCCGTCCAGCAGACCGGTTTCGGCCCGTACCCGCTCCGGCGGGTAGGCAGGGTAATTCAGGCCCGCGGCGGTGCTTTCGTAGAGACCGGCCACCGCCACGTTGCCGTCGTTGTCGTGCAGGCTGGCCAGCAGCCGCACCAGCGCGCTCAGCGCGTCGGGCACCACACCGCCCCACAAGCCGGAGTGCAGCCCGTGCTCGAGGGTGGCCACTTCGACGACGCAGTCGACGAGCCCGCGCAGCGAGACCGTCAGCGACGGCACCTCGATGCTCCAGTTGACCGAGTCGGCGAGGATGATCACGTCGGCGGTCAACTCGTCGCGGTGGGCGGTCAGCAGCCGGCCCAGCGACGGGGACCCCGACTCCTCCTCGCCCTCGACGAACACCGTCACCCCCACCGGAGGCCGCCCGCCATGTGCCCGAAACGCCGCCAAATGCGTTGCGATGCCCGCCTTGTCGTCGGCGCTGCCACGCCCGTAGAGCCGTCCGCAACGCTCGGTGGGCACGAACGGCGGCGAGACCCACTGGCGGGGGTCGCCTTCGGGCTGAACGTCATGGTGCGCATACAGCAGCACCGTGGGTGCGCCCGGCGGCGCGGGATGGCGGGCGATGACCGCCGGCGCACCCCCTGCGCTGACAATCCGCACGTCGCCAAAACCCGCGTGCGACAACAGCTCCGCCACCAGCTGTGCGCTGCGGTGAACCTCGGAGCGGCGCGCCGGGTCGGCCCACACCGATTCGATGCGGATCAGCGTTTCCAGGTCGCGTCGCACCGACGGCAACACCTCGCGGACGCGCCCGGCCAGATCACCCATGATTCGTGGGGCTGACCCGACGGTTCGGCACCCAGGGACCGACAGCGGTGCCGAAAGGCCGCGAGCAGGTCGCGCTGCCGCCGATAGGGGCACTCACTGCCGTTAATTCCGTGCTCATTCTTTGGATTCCAAAATGGCCACCGCCGCGGCGGTGTCACCTTCATGGGTCAGCGACACGTGGATCGTCACGTCGGTCAAATGCTTCGCGATGGCCCCGGAAAGCCGCACCCGCGGCCGGCCCCACACGTCGGTGACCACCTCGATGTCACGGTGAATGCCCTCCGGCAGCACCGGCCGCTGCGCGAACCGCGACCCCGACCACGCCTTGATCACCGCCTCTTTCGCCGCCCATCTCGCCGCCAGGTGACGGGCGGCCGATGAGCTTTTATCGGAGGCGTCGCGGCGCTCCCCGGGGGTGAAGGTTTCGAAGAACACCGTTCCCGGCTGGTCGACTTGGTCAGCGAAATCAGGGATGGAGACCAGGTCGATCCCCACACCAACGATGCCCATGGGTGGACACGCTAGCCGATGCCACAAGTCATCGGGGATAGACGTCGCCGTCCCCCAGCCGCGCCTCCGGGTCCAAAAGCATCGCCGCCTCCTGCGGCTTCTCGGAGCCCGCGTGCTCGAAGCGACGGCCGGTGGGGCGCTCATAAAGCGGCGGTCCGCCGGCGATGGCCGACGCCAGTCGGCGCTGACCCGCCAGCAGCCGGGCATCGGCCCGCCGTTGGTAGTGCTCGCGCTCCCGGGGATCCAGCGTGGCCAGGAAGGCCTGCGGGTGCACCAGCGCGATCACACCGGAGACGTGTCCGAAACCGAGGCTGGTGATCAGGCCGGCTTTCAGCGGGAACTTGCCGCCCAGGCGCAACGTGTCACGGACCCACACCAAGTGCGCCGAGCCGGCCAGTTCGTCATCGACACAGTCCAGGCTGCGGTTGGGCGGGATGACCCCGTCGCGCAGCATCTGACACATGCCCATGATCTGAAAGACCGCCGCGCCGCCCTTGGCGTGCCCGGTCAGGCTCTTCTGCGACACCACGAGCAACGGCGCTCCCGGCGAGCGGCCCAGCGAGTCGGCCAGCCGCTCGTGCAGCTCGGTCTCGTTGGGGTCGTTGGCCAGCGTCGAAGTGTCGTGCTTGGAGATCACCGCGATGTCGTCGGCGCCGACACCCAGTTTGGCCAAGGACCGCGCCAGCGGTGAGTCCTTGCCGCCGCGCCCGGCGCCCAGCGCGCCGAGGCCGGGGGCCGGGATCGAGGTGTGGATGCCGTCACCGAACGACTGCGCATAGGCCACCACGGCCAGCACCGGCAGGCCCATCCTCAACGCGAGGTCGCCGCGGGCCAGCAGGATCGTGCCACCGCCCTGCGCTTCCACGAAGCCCAGCCGGCGGCGGTCGTTGGGCCGGGAGAACCGCGAGTCGCTGATCCCTTTGGCGCGCATCATCTCGGTGTCGGCGGTGGCCGCCATGTCACCGAAACCGATGATGCCTTCCAGGGTCAGGTCGTCCAGCCCGCCGGCCACCACCAGCTCAGCCTTGCCCAGCCGGATCTTGTCGACACCTTCCTCCACCGAGACCGCGGCGGTGGCGCACGCCGCCACCGGATGGATCATTGCGCCGTAGCTGCCGACGTAGGACTGGACCACGTGTGCGGCAATGATATTCGGCAGCACTTCCTGGAAGATGTCGTTGGGTTTGTTGCGGCCGAGCAGGTTACCGTGATACATCGTCTGCATCGAGGTGCCGCCGCCCATGCCGGTGCCCTGGGTGTTGGCCACCAGCGTGGGATGCACATAGCGCATCACTTCGGCCGGGCTGAATCCGGCGGACAGGAACGCGTCGACGGTCACGACGATGTTCCACACCGCCAGCCGGTCGATGGAGCTGGCGAGATCCTGCGGTATGCCCCACACGGTGGGGTCGAACCCGGTCGGGATTTGGCCGCCGACGGTACGGGACAGCTTGTTCTTTCGCGGAACCCGGATCTCGGTGCCGGCTTTGCGGGTGACTTGCCAGTCGGTGGAGTCGGGCACCGGGCGGATGATGGTGTGCTCCGGGTCGAACTGCACGAAAGCCCGCGCTTCGGCCTCGCTGGAGACCACGAACGTGAAGTCCTTGTCCAAGAACACGCTGACCAAAAGCGGCGAGGCGTGATCGGGATCGATTGAGCCGTCGTCGACCCACTCCCGGATTCCCACGCGCTCCACCACGGTGTCGTGGTAGCGCTCGACGAGCTCAGATTCGTCGACCAGTTCACCGGATTCGGTGTCATACCACCCGGGTTGGGGGTCGTCGTGCCAGCGGATCAGTCCGGTGGTCCAGGCCAGCTCGAGCACACCGGCGGCCGAGAGTTCGTTGTCGACCTCCATCTCAAAGCGGGTGCGTGACGAGCCGTAGGGGCCCAGCTCGGCGCCGCCGACGATCACCACCAGGTCGGCAGGGTCGACGTCGAGGTCGTCCCATGCCGGAGGCGGTGCCGGGGTGTAACCGCGCGGCGGGGACGGGAGCGCGGCGATGGTGACCTCCGGTGCGGTGTCGACGGCCTCGGCCTCCGACGTGGCCCGCTCGCGAGCTTTGGCCGCCAGCTCGGCCATGTCGAGTTCGATATCGCCCAGCCCACCGGTCAGGTCGACCGTGAGCGGCGCTTCGGCCGCCGCCGCCTTGGACTCCGCATCGCAGAGCCGCAGCAGCATCGCGGCCATCTCATCGGTGGAATACGTTGTCACACCGGCTTCTTCGACAGCGCTGACAATGGCGTCGTTGTGGCCCATCAGCCCGGTGCCACGGGTCCAGCCGATCAGGGCGTGCACGAGCGTGACGCGCGCCGCCCACGACGACTCCGCGCGCCAGCGCGCCACCACGGCGTCCAGCGCCGACTTGGCCTCACCGTAGGCGCCGTCGCCGCCGAACATGCCGCGGTTGGGCGAACCCGGCAGCACCACATGCAGCCGCGACGCGATGTCACGTTCCGCGCCGATCTTTGACAGCCCGCCGATGAGCCGTTGCACCGCCCACAGCAGCACCTTCATCTCCATCTCGGCGCGCGCGCCGGCCTCGGACAAGTCGCCGGCAACCCGGGGAGCCGCGAACGGGAACAGCAGCGTGGGGGTGTGCGCGTCTTTGATGTGGATGGACTGCGGCCCAAGGCTTTCGGTCTGTTCGCTGCCGACCCATTCGACCAGAGCGTCAATATCGGTGTAGGACGCCATGTTCGCCGGCACCACCCACAGCGCCGCCGCGTACCGGGCGTGGTCGCGATACAGCGTGCGGTAGAAGGCCAGTCGCTCGTCGTCGAGCCGTGAAGTGGTCGCGATGACGGTGGCGCCGCCGTCCAGCAGCCGGGCGACCACCGACGCGGCGATCGAGCCCTTTGAGGCACCGGTCACCACCGCCACTTCGTCGCTGTAGCAACCCTTCTCGGGGTTCTCCGCCCCGGCGGCGATGCGGGCGTACAGCGAGGCATGGATCTGGCGTCCGGCAGCCAGGGATTTGCCCTGCCACCACGTGGCCTGGGTCGCAACAACATGGCCGGCGCCCTCGAAGCGCTCGGACAGCCGTGCCCAGTTAGCGTCGATCTCGTCCTCGTCGGCCAGCCACAGCTTGACCAAGTCCTCGCGCGCGCTGGCCCAGCGGTCGTCGAAGAGGACGGCCTTTTTGGCGTCGAACACCGGGGCCACCAACCGCGGCCAGTCCGCGCCGAGTTCCGCGGTGACCAGGTCCACCAGCTCGGCGTCGGTCACGGTCGGCGACGCGGTGACCGCGTCGTCCAGCCCCAGTTGGCTCAGCACCAGGCGAGCCGCCGATGCCAGCACGCCGTCGCGGCCGGTGATCTGCTCGGCGAACTCATTGAGCGCGGCCGCGTCGACGGTGGCACCGCCGCCACCCCCCGAAGACGGCAGGGCCACCGCGACGCCCCGGCGCGCGGCCACCGCGGTGACCGCCGCGTCGATCACCTTGTCAACGCTGGCCGCATCGGCCAACGCGCCCTCGTGCAGGTGCCCCAGGGCACCGCCACGGACGCTGGTGCCCTCACGGGTACCCAGCGCGACCTCGACGGTGACGTGTTTCGCCCACCCGTCGCCGAGCTGCCAGACCTTCTTCACCCGCTCCGCGATAGCGCCGGGCCGCTTGCCGGAGGGTCCCAGAACCGTCCGCAGCTGGTCGTTGATCGCATCGGAAAGCACCGGCCCGTAAGGCTTGTAGGTGCGCGCGAGCTTCGTCACCTGCGACCGCAGCGTGGCCAGGTCGGCCTCCGCGGCACCGTCGATGGCGCCGAGGCTCAGCTCGGAACCCAGGTCGACCAACAGCTGGTTGCGCCGCGATGAGGCGCCGTCGGTGATGGACTCGATGGAGTCCAGCGCCTCGATCTGGTCGATACGCATCTTGGCTGCCAGCGCGATCAGTGCCAGGGTGGCGTCGGCCGCGTCGAACGGGATGTCGTCGGGCCTGGGGCCGCCCGGGGCCGCGGTGGGCGCCGGAGCCGGTGCGGTTTCGACGGCTGCGGGCTCCTCCGGCGCCTCGGCCACCGGTTCCTCGACATCAGGCTCCGGCTCGGGATCGGTGTCGGTGGCGAACAGCACCGCCGCGTCGCGCTCCGCGTTGAGCACTTCGACCGTGCTGTGGGCATATTCGGGCAGCTTGAGGGTGTTGGTCGCCAATCCGGCCACGGTCGGCGCCGACTTCACGCCGATCTCGACGAACCGCTCCACCCCCAGCCCGCCGGCGGCCTCTTCGGTGAACAGCAGGTCCTGCGTCTCGATCCAGCGCACCGGGCTGGCGAACTGCCAGGCCAACAGCTCGATGAAGACGGTGCGCGCCATTTCCCGCGGCCGTTCCCGACGCCAGGTGTCGTAGTCGGCGAGGATCGGGTCGAGCGGTTCGGCCGGCACCAGGTCGCGAATCTCCTGGATGAAGTCGCGATCCAGGGAGAACGGCCGCGGCACCAGGTTGGGGATGTAGCGCCCGATGATCAGCTCGGGGTCCCTGTCGTGCGGCATGACCCGGTCCAGCGAGCGGCGGAATTCCGCCACCCCCACCCGCAGCACTCGCGAGTGGAACGGCACATCGATGCCCGGGACCAAAATGAACGACCGTTTGCCGCCGGTGATTTCCCGGCGCTTTTCGACCTCGGCTTCCAGTGCTTGAAGACCACGAACGGTGCCGGCGATCGCGTATTGGGAGCCGCGCAGGTTGTAGTTCACGATCTCAAGGAATTCGCCGGTGCGCTCGGCGATCTCGGCCACGAACGCCGGGACGTCGGCGTCCGCGAGGTCGATCTGCGACGGGCGGATGGCTGCCAGCCGGTAGTTGGAGCGGCCCAGTTCGTCGCGTGGCACGATGTCATGCATCTTCGACCCGCGATGAAATACCGTCTCCAGCAGAGCCTCGAGTTCATAGATCCCGGTCACGCAGGCCAACGCGGTGTACTCACCCACGGAGTGCCCGCAGGCGATCGCATCTTCGACGAAGGCTCCCCGCTCACGCATCTCGGCGACCTGCGCCGCCGCCACGGTGGCCATCGCCACCTGGGTGAACTGCGTCAGGTAGAGCACCCCGTCGGGGTGGTGGTAGTGCACGCCGCGCGCGATGATGCTGGTGGGGTTGTCGCGCACCACATGCAACACCGAAAAGCCCAGTGTCTCGCGGGTGAACTTGTCCGCCGAGTCCCACACCTTACGGGCGGCCTTGGAGCGCGCTCGCACCTCCATGCCCATGCCCTTGTGCTGGATACCCTGGCCGGGAAACGCGTACACCGTCTTGGGGGCGGCCAGCCGTGCGCTGGCCGACATCACCAGTTCCGGGCCGACGCGAGCGGCGACCTCGACGATCTCGGCACCCTGATCGATCCCGACCCGATCGACCCGGAAGTCGACCTCGTCACCGGGGCGCACCATGCCCAAAAAGCGCGCGGTCCAACCGATAAGGCGGGCCGGTGGGCGGGCTTGCCCATCGGTGGCAGTCACCACGTGTTGCGCGGCGGCGGACAACCACATCCCGTGCACGATCGGCGATTCCAAACCCGCCAGCAGCGCTGCGGCGCGGTCGGTGTGAATCGGGTTGTGGTCGCCGGACACCACCGCGAACGGGCGCATGTCCACCGGTGCGGTGAGCCTGACGTCGCGCCGGCGCCGGCGCGGGGTCTCGGTAGCGTTGTCCGACACCGCGCCCCCGGCCCGAACCGGGTCGGTGAGCTCGGCGGTGCCGGTACGCCCGCGGATCGCGAATCGCTCCACGAGGGTGGCGAGCACCGCCCCGTCTTGTGCGGCTACCGTGACCGAGACCGGCACGACCCGACCGACCTCGGTGTCGATAGCGCTCGACACGGTTGCGGTGACAGTCAATTCGACCGGAACCGTGGGCAGGGGACCAACCAGCCGGGCGGCATGGTCCAGGTGCACCAGGCTCAGCAGCCCCTCCACCACGGGCACCCCGGTTTCGGTGACCGCAGCGCCGATTGCCGCAAAAACCGCCGGCCAGCAAGGGCCCACCAGGGCGTCGGGTACGGTGGTCGGGCCAGGAGCCAGCGGCTCACCGAAGGTTGCCGTGACCCCGGTGTGGTCGGCGACTCGTTCCGGGTTCCAGTCCACCACCACGGTTGCTGTTCCGTCATGCACCGGCGGCAGCGCTGCGGGCCCGTCGACGCCGGCGGCGATGGCCAGCACCGACCGCATAGCGCTGGCCGCGTCCGCTGTGCTGACAACCGGCATTCCACCATCAACCGTGTTGGGGGGCACGGTGATTCGGATTTCGACCCAGGAACCGGACACCGGAACGCTCAGCAGAACCTGGTCGTCGGCGCTGACCTGCAGCCGCGCCCCGGTGGATGAATGGGTAGCGCTGCGGTTTTCGTGGACTTGCCAGTCGCCCGGATCAGAGATGCGGTGCACCGGATTGGTGGTGGCCCGGCCCGCCCACAGCACGTCGGGAGAGTCGAGGACGACGGCCAGCGGCCCGGTCACATCCCTACGGCCCCGCCGGCGTGCGGTAACGGGTTGCGGTTGCCCGCCGGCGGCCAGTATCTCGTCGATGGCGGCTTGCTCGAAGCGGTCCAGCAGTTCCCCCACGGGTTCGTCCATCCGGGTGATGCCCGCCACCGAGGTCGGGCCCGGAATGATACACACCTGGTCGGCGTCGTAGCGGGCGTCGTGCGCCTGCCACAGCGAGTCACTGCGCCACCAGCGCCGCACGTCTTTATCGATGACCGGCACGAAGTTGACCGGCTTGCCCGGCGTCTTGCACAAGGTGACGAAGAAGGGCACGTCGGCGGGGTGCAGCTGCACGGTCGCGGCGTCGGGGTAGCGCGCCAGCAGGGCGGCGACCGCCTCGTGGGGAGTCTCCAGCAACTGCCGGTCGGCGAACAATGTCTCTATCGGACCGAAGTCCCTTGGGTGCAACCGCGCCTCGGCGCGCTGCAGCATCTTTTCGAACCGGTCGCGCCAGGCGTCGGCGAGCCAGGGACTGCCCGGCGCGGCGGTGTCCGCGGTGGAGTTGCCGTCACCGATGGTCAGTTCGAGGTAGCGACGCAGCCACTGCAGATAGGTCATCTCTCCGACGTCGCCGAAGTAAGGTTTGGCGGTTTTGGCCATCGCGGCGATGATCTCGTCACGGCGCGCCGCGACCGCCTCGGCGTCGCCGGCCACCTCGTCGAGCAACCGACCGCACCGGGATGCCGCATTGTCGATCTCGTGGATGTCGGCACCGAGCTGGCTGCGGCTGGACGCCATGCCGCCCTGGGCTTTTCCGGCACCAATCCACTGGTCGGTGCCCTGGGTTTCCACCAACATCCGCTTGACCGACGGTGACGTGGTGGCCTCTTTGGTCGCCATCGCCGCGGTACCGACCAAGATGCCGTCCACCGGCATCAGCGGGAAGCCGTAGGGCCGCGCCCAGCTCCCGGAGAGGTATTCTGCCGCCCGCTCGGGGGTGCCGATACCGCCGCCGACGCAGACCGTGATGTTAGCGCGCGAGCGCACCTCCGAGTAGGTGGCCAGCAGCAGGTCGTCGAGGTCTTCCCAGGAGTGGTGCCCGCCGGCACGCCCACCCTCGATGTGCATGATCACCGGTTTGGTGGGCACCTCGGTCGCGATGCGGATCACCGCTCGGATCTGCTCGACGGTACCAGGCTTGAACACCACGTGGCTGATGCCGATCGCATTGAGCTCATCGATCAGCTCGACGGCCTCTTCCAGCTCGGGGATGCCGGCGCTGATGACCACGCCGTCGATCGGCGCGCCGGACTGACGCGCCTTCTGCACCAACCGTTTTCCACCCACCTGCAGCTTCCACAGATACGGGTCGAGGAACAAGGCGTTGAATTGGAAGGTGCGCCCGGGCTCAAGCAGCCGGTTCAGCTCCTCGATGCGGTTTGTGAAGATCTCCTCGGTGACCTGTCCACCGCCGGCCAGTTCGGCCCAGTGCCCGGCGTTGGCGGCGGCGGCGACGATCTTGGCATCCACGGTGGTGGGGGTCATGCCCGCCAGCAGGATGGGCGATCGGCCGGTCAACCGAGAGAATTTGGTGGACAGCTTGACCCTGCCGTCGGGCAGACGCACCAGCGACGGCGCGTAACTCGACCACGGACGCGCTACCTCGGGAACGGCCCCGGGGGTAAACAGGTTGCGCTGCCCCCCACGGGTCGCCGCCGGCACGATGCCCACCCCGAGGCCACGGATCACCGGGGCGGTCAGCCGGGTCAGGATGTCACCGGGACCCAGGTCGAGGATCCAGCGCGCCCCGGCCTCGTGCAACCTGCTGACTTCCTCCACCCAGTCGACTTCACGCACCAGGATGGCCTCGGTCATCTCCCGGGCCAGGTCAACATCGAGGCCCGCCTTCTCGGCCCAACCGGCGACCAAACCGATCCCGTCGGCGAGCCGGGGAGTGTGGAAGCCGACCTCGACCTGCACCGGGTCGAACACCGGCGCGAACACGCCGCCGCCGCGCACCTTGTTTTTGCGCTCGGCCGCTTCCTTCTCGGAAATCTGCTTGCAGTAGAGCTCGAAACGCGACAGCTGCTCGGGGGTTCCGGTGATGACCACCGCGCGGCGACCATTGCGGATGGATAACACCGGGGGCAGCACGGTCCGGACATCCTTGGCGAACTCGTCGAGCAGCGCGCGGATGCGCTCGGGGTCGGCGTTGGTGACCGACACCATCGGCGGGCGGTCGCCGAGAATGGAGATTCCGCGGCGACGGGCCACCAGCGTGCCCGCGGCCCCGATGAGCTGCGCCAAAGCCAGCAGTTCGACGTCGCGTGCGCCGCCGGACTTTAGCGACTCGACCGCCAACACCCCTTGGGAATGGCCTGCGACGGCTCTCGGCGCTACGGCGGCGAAGTCCATGCCCTGGCGCGCCAACGCGCGCATCGCCGCGATCTGGGTCAGCAGCACACCGGGCACCGACACCGCGGCGGAGGTCAGCTGCTTGGCCGGGGGCACCGGGTCCTCCGCGGCCAGCGCCCGGACCCAGCCCAGCGGATCGAAGCCGATGGGGCGCACCACCACCAGCTCCTTCGCGACCGGCTCGAGCAGCAGGTCCGCCTCACCGACCAGTGTCGTCAACTCAGACTCGATACCGGCCGAAGACACCAGCTCCTCGAGCGTGTCCAGCCACGCGCTGCCCTGGCCGCCGAACGCGATCGCGTAAGGCTCGCCCGCCGTCAGGCGATCGACCAGGGTGTGGGTGTGCACGGCCTCCGGGGCACCGCCGTCGCGGTCCGCTGACACCCTGTCGTGCTCATAGATCGTCACCGTGCGTATCTCCCTGTAGTACTGCTGTTGCGTCTCGTTTCGTGCCACCTGCCAGGTGCGCGCCGGCCCGCGGCATCGACAAGCTCCCACCGATCCCGTCGAACCAGCCGGGTCCTCACTGACCGGTATGTCATCGGCGCCGACCCGTGGGGCCGAACGCCGCGACGGAACGACATCGGCTGCCATAAGGGTGTCATAGCCACGTTGGCGTTGCCGGTGTGCGAAGTGGTTACTGACGAGTTCTACGCGCGAGTAACGGTGGCCTGGGTAACACGGCGCTGAACCATGGTCGGCGCGGCGCCGACCAAATGTCCTGCGTGTCGGCGGTTACGGACGAGTAGCCATAATCCTGCAGCTCAACCCCATATTGTTATCAAATCGTTATGTTAAAAGTTTGTGCTAACGCGGATCTGCGACACGGCGCGCCCCGATAACCGTCACGTCACGAGCGTTCCGCTCGGATGTTTGCTGAGCCGGCTCCCGCGTTAGTCCCACTGACCGAATTGGGGCTTGAGGATGTTGTTGACGTCGACACCGACCCCGGCCACCGTGCGCTTGTCGATCTCGACCTGATGCAAATGGGCGGCCGGATGGGTGAACCCCTTGGGTGAGCCCCAGTTGTGCTGCCAGAAGTAGGAACCCAAGCCGTCGTTGAGCGCCCAGTCGATCGTTTTGGAGTTGGCGTACACGCCCACTCGGTGATGACCAAGCACCGACTCCCAGCCGCGCAGATAGGGGGCCACTTGCTGTTTGTACTGCTCATACGACGGGTCATCATCGATCGAGGCGTAGATCGGAGCACCGGCCGGACCACCGGCGGCGGTATGCAACTGCCAACCGCGCGTGGCATGCGTCACCCCGGCGCGATAACCGCCCAGCCAGTCGGCGGTGCTCTCCTTGCCGTATTGGTAGCACGACACGATCTTTAGCCCATTGCGGTACAGGTCACGCGCCTCATCGAGTTGGATCGGCTTACCAAGCATCCAGGTGCCGCCGGGCCGGCGATCAGAGACATAGCGGATCGACCCGACCGCACCGGCGGCCTTGATCGCGCTGGCGGGGATGACCCCGGCCGCATAGTCCAACAAAACGCCGCCCGGACTCGCAGCCGCCGGCGTGGAAAGCAGTGCCGACGTTAGACCCTCGAGGCCCAGCAGCCCCGGCGTCACAGCCGCGAGTTTGAGGACATCGCGACGAGAAACCGACACGTGTCACAGGATATGACAACCACATCATCTGAATCAGGAATTTCAGTGGTCACGGCTGTGTCAAAGACGCCCGGGCTCGGGCCGCCTTTCGGGCCACTACCCGGGGGATCTTGTCTTGGCGGCGGCGGCGGATCTTTGCGGATCTTTTCGGATGCCGGCGCCGGCCGGGTCGCTGGCCGTAGCTTTCCGTCACCGCCGCCGACGACGTGGGTAAAATCCGTCGATCGACCTGGTCGGGGATCGCTGCGGCGCGCCCGGTGGTAGCCCGGTGGTAGCAAGGAGCAATGCGGTGAAAAACCGCAGTGCGGTCGAAGCTGAAGCTGACAGGTGAGCGCGATGACTGACCCCGATGAGCGACCGGTAGATGCCGCCATGCCCGCAGCCGACGCGATGGCGCTGGCCGAACTGGCCGAAGCGGAGGCGGCAGAGGCCGAGGCGCTGGCCGCCGCGGCCCGTGCCCGTGCGCGGGCCATCCGGCTGCGGCGTGAAGCCCGGGCACAAGCCACCGAAGAATCGGCCGGCCCGGCTGCCCCGACTGCACCCGGGAGGGAGCCGGGCGTCGCGGCGAGCGGGACCGAAAGGGTCACCGAAACGGGTGCGGGTGGCCTTGCGGGTGCGCCACCCACCCCCGAGCCCGAGCTTTCCTCCCGGCGACGCCGGCTGCGGCTACCGACACCGTCCGGGGCCGCCAAAGCGGCGGCGGTCATCGCCACCTGCGGTTTGCTCGCCGCGAGCGCAGCCATCCTGTGGCGGCACCACGATGTCATCCAGCAACGCCAGCGCGCCGCGGCGTTTGCCGCCGGGGCCAGACAAGGCGTGATCAACCTGACCTCCCTCGACTTCACGAAGGCAAAGCAGGACGTCCAGCGGGTGCTCGACAGCTCCACCGGCGAGTTCAAGGACGACTTTCAGCAGCGAGCCGCGGATTTCACGACGGTCGTCGAGCAGTCCAGGGTCGTCACCGAAGGAACGGTCAACTCGGTGGCCGTCGAGTCGATGGGTAAGAATTCCGCTGTGGTATTGGTGTCGGCGACCTCACGAGTCACCAATTCGGCCGGTGCCAAAGAGGATCCACGGGCGTGGCGGCTCAGAGTAACCGTCTCCGACGACGGCGGCCAAATAAAGATGTCGAAAGTTGAGTTCGTGCCGTGACGATCGAGGACAGGGCCGACGTGGATGATGCCGCGTCCGCTGACGGGACCGGTAAAAACATCGCACTCGACGAGACTGCGGCTGAAGCCCGCCGGCCGGCGTCTGAAGCTGGGCTATGGCGCCGGCTGCATGCGGTGAAACTCGTTACCGCGGTTCTCATTCTGTTGTTGGTGACGTCCGGCGGGCTGGCGAGCTGGCTGTATTTTCACCAGTACCGGCCCGACCGGCAAACCGGCCCCGGCGTTGCGCGGGCGGTGTTGAGCGCCGCCTCCGACGGGACCGTCGCGCTGCTCTCCTATGCCCCCGACACCCTCGACCGTGACTTCGCCATCGCCAAGTCGCACCTGACAGGGGATTTCTTGTCTTACTACGATCAGTTCACCCGCCAGATCGTCGCACCGGCGGCCAGACAGAAGGCGCTGAAAACCACCGCGCACGTGATGCGCGCCGCGGTCGCCGAGCTTCATCCGGATTCGGCGGTCGTGCTGGTCTTCGTCGACCAGAGCACCACCAGCAAGGACAAGCCCGATCCCTCGATGGCGGCCAGCAGCGTTCGGGTGACCTTGACCAGGGTTCACGGCAAATGGCTGATCGCCAAATTCGACCCGGTGTGAAAAAGCCACAGTTTTTCGGTATTACCGGGACGGATCAGCCGCGCGGGTCTGCAGCACAACCGGCTGTTCAGCTATCACGCCGCGCTCTGCAAGATGTTCGATCAGCGAAACAGCAGCACTAGCAAGGTGTTTCGACATGACTTGGCGCGCAAGTTCGTCATTGTGTTTCTGAAGTGCTGCCAGTAGGCGCCGATGATGCCTCATGGATCGCTCTGGCCAGCCCACAATGATCGGAAACACCGATTCGGCTGCGTACCGGGTAATCCGTGACATCAGCTGGGCAAGTTTGGGTGAGTCCGCGGCTATGTTGATGACTCGGTGAAACTCATGGTTGAGACCCACCGCACGGTCATTGTCCCCCTGGGCATAGGCTTTCTCGAGCCGACTCTGGATCTCCTTGAGGTGGCGTAACTGACCCTCGCCGATGTTGACGGCGGCCCGTGCGGCCAGCTCCCCGCCGACGTAAGCCTGGACATTTGCGACGTCGGTCAGATCCCGGGCCGTCAATGGCAACACCACAAATCCCCGGTGCGGCTGCTGAGCCAAAAGTCCTTCGGCGCGAAGTTGGAAAAGTGCCTCCCGCACCGGCGTTACGCTGACACCCAACTCCGCGGACAGTTGATCCAACCGGATGTATTGCCCCGTGGCATAGGTGCCGTCGAAGATCCGCTTGCGCACGAAGCGGGCCACGCCGTCGGAGAGCTGCGGCCGGGTTGCGAACTCCGGAACCATCACCGCTCAGATCCGATACTCGGCTAGCAGCCGTTTACTGATGATGGACTTCTGTATTTCGCTCGTGCCCTCGCCGATCAGCAGAAACGGTGCGTCACGCATCAGCCGCTCGATCTCGTATTCCTTAGAGTAGCCGTAGCCGCCGTGGATGCGAAAGCTCTGCTGGGTGACCTCCGAACAGAATTCGCTGGCCAGGTATTTGGCCATGCCTGCGACCAAGTCATTGCGCTCCCCCGAATCTTTCAGGCGGGCGGCATTGACCATCATCAAATGGGCGGCCTCGATTTTGGTGGCCATCTCGGCCAGCTGAAACGCAATCGCCTGGTGCTCGACTATCGGCTTGCCAAACGTGTGTCGTTGCTGGGCGTACCGCATCGCGAGTTCAAAAGCGCGCAGCGCAACCCCGCAGGCGCGGGCGGCGACGTTGACGCGGCCGACTTCAATGCCGTCCATCATCTGAAAAAATCCCTGCCCCGGGGTGCCACCGAGGATGTCGCCAGCGTTCGCTCGATAGCCGTCGAAAATGAGCTCGGTGGTATCAATGCCCTTGTATCCCAGCTTGTCGATCTTGCCGGGGATCACCAGGCCCGGTGCTACTTCGCCGAAGCCGGTGGGTTTTTCGATGAGGAACGCCGTCAGATTGCGGTGCGGCTTTTCCGCTCCCTCGGCTGTTCGCACCAACACCGCGATCAGCGTTGAGCTGGCGCCGTTGGTCAACCACATCTTCTGGCCGTCAATGATGTAGCTGCCGCCCGGGGTGCGTCGGGCGTGCGTCCGGATTGCGGCGACATCCGAGCCCAGCTCCGGTTCGGACATCGAAAACGCACCACGAACCTCGCCGGTTGCCATTCGCGGCAAGTACTGCTGTTTTTGCGCCCGCGTGCCGTGCTGGCGCAGCAGATACGCGACAATAAAATGGGTGTTGATCACCCCGGAGATGCTCATCCAGCCGCGCGCCAGTTCCTCGACGCAGAGCGCGTAGGTCAGCAGCGACTCCCCCAGCCCACCGAACTCTGGCGGAATCGTCAGACCGAAAAGGCCCATCTTCCGCATCTGATCGACAATGCCTTGCGGATAGGTGTCGGAACGTTCGAGTTCGGGCGCGTTGGGAATGATCTCCTTGTCCACGAAGTGTCTCACCGCGGATACGATGTCGGCTTGAAACTCAGTGAGGCCGAGCGTCTGAGCGAGTTTGGTCATGCGGTGCCTTTCTGTCTGCCCCACTCAGTAGGATGCCCTGCTTAGCAGGCGATTGTTTTCGCGTCGGCCAGACGCGCGATGTCCGCCGGGCTCAATCCCAAGTCCCCGCCAAGGACGTCGACGGTGTCTTGCCCCAACCTGGGAGCGGCAGCACTGAGCGGGTGGACGCCGTCGAATGCCGCTGGCATGCCGGCGGCCAGGTAGTCACCGACGCCCTCCTGGTGCAGCCGGGTGAACAGCGGATTGGACGTCACCCTCTCGTCCGCGGCGACCTCGGAGAAAGTCCGGTAACGCTCGAACAACACGGTGGTGCCCGACAGCGCCTCGGTGATCTCCTCGGCGGTATGCTCGGCGAACCAGCCGGTGAACAGGGCGGTAAGCGCGTCGCGATGCCGGTAGCGGTCCCCTTCCTCCTCGAAGTTCGCACCGACTGCGCCGGCGAGCGCCGTCACCGCCGCCTCGGTACCGGTTACCCGCACCAGGTCGCGAAAGTGGCGGCCGGTCAATGTCACAACCATGAACGCAACGCCGTCGCGACTGGTGAAGTCCTGCCCGTATTGGCCGTAGATGGCGTTGCCCAGACGCTGCCGTTGGGTGCCGTTCACCTGAGGCTCGGTCAACAACCCGAGATTTCCAGCGGTGGCCAGTGCCACGTCCTCCAGCGCCAGGCTGATGCGCGCACCGGCCCCGGACATCTCACGGCGGCGCACCGCGGCGACGACCACCAGCGCCGCGTATAACCCACAGCACACGTCCCACGCCGGCAGCACGTGGTTGACCGGACCCGCGTAGTTCACCGGGCCGGTGACGAGCGGATAGCCGATCCCGGCATTGACGGTGTAGTCCACGGCCGTCGAGCCGTCACGACGGCCCAGCAGCTGCAGGTGGATAACATCGGATCGCATTGGCGCGAGTTGCTCGTAAGCCAGCCAGGGCAGGCCGGCGGCGTTGGTCACCACGATGCCGCCGCCTTCAACGATAAGCCGCTGAATCAGCCGCTGTCCCTCCAGGGAGCGAAAATCGATTGTTACCGAACGTTTTCCCTTGTTCAAACCGGTCCAGTAAATCGACGTACCGCTTTTTGCCAGCGGCCACCGTCGGATATCAGATGCCCCACCGATCGGGTCCACCCGGATGACCTCGGCGCCAAGCTGACCCAACGTCATACCGCACAACGGTGCGGCGACGAAGCTGGACACCTCGACAATTTTCACATCAGCCAGTGGTCGCACCGCGGAATGACTCACCTGGTTGAAACCCGTTCGAAAACTGCGGCGAGCCCCTGCCCTCCGCCGATGCACATCGTCTCCAGGCCGTAGCGGCCCTGGCGGCGGTTGAGCTCGCGGGCGAGCGTGGCCAGCATCCTCGCGCCGGTCGCCCCAACCGGGTGCCCCAGCGAGATCCCGGAGCCGTGCACATTGGTTCGCTCGCGATCCGCGGCAGTGAAATTCCATTCCCGCATCACCGCGAGCACTTGCGCGGCAAAAGCTTCATTTAATTCGATAAGGTCGATCTCGCTCAGCCGCAGCCCCGCCTTGGCCAGCGCTACCTCGGTCGCGGGCACCGGCCCGAGTCCCATGACGCTGGGCGGCACGCCCGCCACCGCCCACGACACCAGCCGTACCAGGGGCGTCAAGCCCAGCTCGTCCGCCTTTGCCGGCGTTGTCACCACACACATGGCCGCCGCATCGTTTTGCCCGCTGGCGTTGCCAGCGGTAACCGTTGCTTCCGGATCCTGTGCGAGCAGAACCGGTTTGAGCTTACTCAATGATTCCATGGACGCGTCCGCTCGAGGGTGTTCATCGGTGTCGATCAGTTCCTCACCCTGACGTGTGCGCACCGCGACCGGTATTATCTCCTCGGCGAAAATGCCGTTTTTTTGCGCCGCAACCGCGCGCTGGTGGGACGTCACCGCGAGCTCATCCTGCTCGGTGCGCGAAATGTCGTATCGCCGGCGCAGATTCTCGGCGGTCTCCAGCATGCCGCCCGGAACCGGATGGCGCCGCCCACCCGCGGTGATACGTCCGCGGGTCAGCCCGTCGTGCACCATGATGCCGTCACGATGCCCGCCCCAGCGCATAGCCGTGGAGTAGAAGGCGACATTGCTCATGCTTTCCGTGCCGCCGGCGATCACCAGGTCGTGATCACCCGCGCTCACCTGCAAACATGCCTGGATGACGGCCTGGAGGCCCGACCCGCAACGGCGGTCGACCTGCATGCCGGGAACCGTCACCGGCAGGCCGGCATCCAACGCGACCACCCTGCCGATCGCCGGGGCTTCGCTGTTGGGGTAGCAGTGTCCGAGGATGACGTCCTGCACCGATTCGGGCGGGATTGCAGTCCTGGCCAGCACCCCCTTTAATGCGGCAACACCGAGATCAACCGCCGTCTGCGACTTGAACATTCCCCCGTAGCGGCCGATCGGAGTGCGCACCGGCTCACAGATTACGGCTTGACGTGCACTCACATAAACCTCCCGCCGGTTACCTCAATGACGGTGCCGGTCATATATGACGACAGATCGGAGGCCAAAAACAGCGCGACGTTCGCCACCTCGCTGGGCTCCCCGGCCCGGCCCATCGGGACCTCGGCGATCTTCTGATCCCAAATACGTTGCGGCAAGGCTTCAGTCATCGCTGATCGGATCAATCCTGGCGCGATCGCGTTGACTCGCACACCCAGGTGGGCAAGCTCCTTGGCGGCGGCCTTGGTCATGCCGACAATGCCGGCCTTGGCGGCCGAGTAATTGGTTTGGCCCACCAGGCCGACCTTGCCCGACAGCGACGACATGTTCACGATCGCGCCGCGTTTGTTCTCCCGCATGATCGCCGCGGACTTGCGGATACCGTTCCAGGTTCCCTTCAAATGCACCGCGATGACCTCGTCGAACTGCTCCTCGGTCATCGTGCGCATCGTGGCGTCGCGGGTGATCCCGGCGTTGTTGACCATGATGTCCAGGCCGCCGAAATGCCGGACCGCGGTTGCAACCAGCGCGTCGACGTCGGCCGCGACGGTCACATCACAGCTCACCGCCACCGCGACGTCGTCGCCGAGTTGCTTGGCCGCGGTTTCGGCACCCGCACGATTCAGGTCGCCGAGCACCACGCGCGCACCCTCGGCGACAAAGCGCTCCGCGATGGCAAAACCCAGTCCTTGCGCACCGCCTGTGACTATCGCGGTCTGACCGCGCAGCAATGACACCGGCTATCATCCTCCCGCCTGCTCGACCTTTGGTCGGGCATCATATTTCTTATATGATTTCCGCAACCGCTCGGGACCTGTTTCGCGGTTCCGACGGCTTGAGGTACGCGTTGCCCAGCTTCAAAAGGAACCTTTGACAGTCCATGGCCGCTGCCGTCGACGACGAGGACTTCCGGGAAATTCTGGCGCAAACCCGACGGTTCGTCCGTAACGCCGTCGTTCCCCGCGAACAGGAAATCCTGGCCCGCGACCGGGTACCCGACGACCTGCGGGACCAGGCCAAAAAGATGGGCCTTTTCGGGTATGCCATTCCCCAGCAGTGGGGTGGACTCGGCCTGGACCTGGTCCAGGACGTCGAGTTGGCCATGGAGCTGGGTTATACGTCGCTGGCGGTACGCTCGATGTTCGGCACCAACAACGGCATCGCCGGTCAAGTTTTGGTCGGCTTCGGCACCGACGAGCAGAAAGCCCGCTGGCTGGAGCCGATGGCCGCCGGAGAGGTGATCGCTTCCTTCGCGCTGACAGAACCGGGCGCCGGATCCAATCCGGCGGGCCTGCGCACCAAAGCTGTTCGTGACGACTCGGCAAAAAACGGTGCATGGGTGATTTCCGGGCAGAAGCGGTTCATCACCAATGCGCCGGTTGCCGACCTGTTCGTGGTTTTTGCCCGAACCCGCCCCGCCGACGACAACGGGGCGGGCATCGCGGTTTTCCTGGTGCCCGCGGACACACCGGGGGTGCAGGTGGGGACAAAAGACGCCAAGATGGGACAGGAAGGCGCGTGGACCGCCGACGTCAGCTTCACCGATGTCCGCGTTCCGGCTGCTGCCCTGGTCGGCGGCGACGAAGACATCGGTTACCGGGCAGCGATGATCTCGTTGGCGCGCGGGCGGATTCACATCGCTGCCCTGGCCGTGGGGACCGCGCAGCGGGCACTGGATGAATCCGTCGCCTATGCCGCCACGGCGACACAGGGCGGCACACCGATCGGGGAGTTCCAGTTGGTGCAGGCGATGATCGCCGACCAGCAAACCGGGGTGCTGGCCGGGCGGGCCCTGGTCCGTGACGCGGCGCGACTGTGGGTCAGCGGCGAGGATCGCCGGATCGCTCCATCGGCGGCGAAACTCTTCTGCACCGAAATGGCCGGCCGGGTCGCCGATCTTGCCGTGCAGATCCATGGCGGCAGCGGGTACATCCGCGGCGTTCCGGTGGAGCGGATCTATCGCGATGTTCGACTGTTGCGACTCTACGAGGGAACCAGCGAGATTCAGCGTTTGATCATCGGATCGAATCTCGTCAGGGCGGCCCGGCGGCGACGCTGACCCAAGCGTGCCGGCTCCTACCGTGGTGCACGGTCGAATAGCGGGATAATCATGCAAAGCGACTGCGGTGCAAAGGAATCCTCACACTGGTGACCACCAACCCGCAGCAGAGCCGAGGACCACCCGGCGCGGTTCTGCGCGCTGACCGGACACCCGTGGATCCCGATCGACATCGGAATGACACGCTGAGCTGCCGTGATGCTCATGCAGATAGGGTGCGGGCGGAGGGACTCGAACCCTCACGCTCTCTCGAGCACCGGCACCTAAAGCCGGCGCGTATACCTGTTTCGCCACGCCCGCGGGGCCTAGTGATTTTATCGCTTCGATCGCCGGGAAAATCCTCAGTGGTGTGCACTGGCCGTCGGCCACCAATTCGGTGAAGGCTGGTGGCCGGATCGGCCGGTGGGGGTCGATCATGAGGTCCCCGCCCTCCTGGCGAACGTGCTATCTGCCGGCTTGTGCTTGGGCGATGGGTATCTCACATCGGGCCCTGGTCATGACACGCTTGACCGCCCCCGAGCGATCGCGCGGTACCGTCTAAGCATGTCCACTACGCGTCGCCACAGGCCAGCGCTGATGGCGCTGGTGATCGTCGCCGCCGGCGGCTGCCTGGCACTAGGTTGGTGGCAGTGGACGCGGTTTGAGTCGGGATCGGGAACCTTCCAGAACCTCGGGTACGCACTCCAGTGGCCGCTGTTCGCCTGGTTTTTCGTGTACGCCTACGGCAAGTTCGTCCGCTACGAGGAAACGCCGCCCGAGCCGCGCAAAAACCGCGTGATGACCGAGATTCCACCCGGGCTGTTGCCCGAGCGGCCCCACCCGGCCCGGGAGCAACCCGACGACCCGGTGCTCAGACAGTACAACGCCTACCTGGCCGAGCTCGCCGAGCGTGACACCGAACAACAGGGCAGGACCACCGCATGACCACACCCGAGACACCGCAGACCACGTCGGTCACACCCGTCGAGAAGATCCGTGTGGCACTGCTCGGCTACCGGGTCATGGCCTGGGCGACGGGTATCTGGCTGATTGCGCTGTGCTACGAGATTGTCTCGCACCTGGTCTTTCATCACGAAATCCGCTGGATCGAAATCGTGCACGGCTGGGTGTATTTCACCTACGTGCTGGCAGCTTTCAACCTTGCCGTCAAGGTTCGCTGGCCGATCGCAAAGACGATCGGTGTGCTGCTGTCCGGGACCATACCGCTGCTGGGCATCATCGTTGAACACTTCCAGACCCGGGCCGTCAAGGCGCGCTTCAACCTGTAGCCACCCTCGGCCGGGCGACGAGGCGGGCCGGAACGGCCCGAGGAGGAGCCCGGCTCAACCCTCAGCCAGCCGGCGTAAAGCCGGCAGTAAGGCCGCCAGGGCCCGGCCGCGATGAGATATCGCATCCTTTTCCGCCGGGCTCAACTGCGCGGCGGTGCGGTCGCAGCCCTGGGGAATAAACACCGGGTCATAGCCGAAGCCGCCCTCGCCGCGCGCCGCGTGCGCAATGGTGCCGGGCCATTCACCGCGCACCACCACCTCGCCGAATTCGGACACCAGCGCGCAGGCCGAGACGAACATCGCGCCCCGGCGCCCGTCGGGCACATCGCGCAACTGCGCCAGCAGCAGAGCAATGTTGCTCGCGTCGTCGCCGTGTCCGCCCGACCATCGCGCCGACAGCACGCCGGGCATGCCGTTGAGCGCCGCCACCTCCAGCCCCGAGTCGTCGGCAAGGCTCGCCAGGCCCGTCGCAACGAACGCGTCACGCGCCTTGGTCAGCGCGTTGTCCTCGAACGTCGCACCGGTTTCCGGCGTGTCAGGAAATGGCGCGACGTCATCGAGCGACAGCAGCGTCAACCCGGAGATACCCGCCCGCTCCAGCACCCGGCGCAGCTCGGCCAGTTTCTTCCGGTTGCGGCTGACGACCAGCAGCCGAGTCAGTTTCCCGACGCCTTCTGGCCGGCGGGTCCTTCGGGCAACACCCCGGGATACGGCGAGGCCAGCGCCTCGTGTTGGGCGGCGAACAGCTTGTCACAAGCCCGGAACGCGGCGTCGAGCATTTTGTCCAGCGTCGAGCGCGGAAACGTCGCACCCTCACCAGTCCCTTGGATTTCCACCAGGGTTCCGGTGTCGGTGGCAACGACATTCATGTCGACTTCGGCGCGCGCGTCTTCCTCGTAGTTCAAGTCCACCCGGATCCGGCCCTCGACTACACCGACGCTGACCGCCGCGATCGCGCACGACAACGGCCGCGGATCGGAAAGCTGACCCGCCGCGGACAGGTAGGTCACCGCATCGGCCAACGCCACGTAGCCGCCCGTGATCGCCGCGGTGCGAGTTCCCCCGTCGGCCTGCAACACGTCGCAGTCGATCACGATGGTGTTCTCCCCGAACGCCCCCAGGTCGATCGCGGCCCGCAACGCCCGGCCGATGAGCCGGCTGATCTCCTGGGTGCGCCCGCTGACGCGGCCCTTCACCGATTCCCGGTCGGCGCGAGTGTGTGTCGCCGCGGGCAGCATCGCGTATTCGGCGGTGAGCCAGCCCAAACCCGACCCCTTACGCCAGCGCGGCACCCCCTCGATAACGCTGGCCGTGCACATCACCCGTGTCTGGCCGAATTCGACGAGCACCGAGCCCGCCGGGTACGAGGTGAACCCGCGGGTGATGACGACCGGGCGAAGCTCGTCGTCGAGGCGGCCGTCTTCTCGTTTAGACACCCCGCCAACATTAGCCGGGGGCCGATGCGGGTTCGAACGGCCCGGCCCGGCCGTGGGCGTGGCGCTGTGTTCGGATTCGGCAGCCCGGCATCAGCGCGGAACGTTGAACGTTTCACCGCACACCACCGCGTGCACCGGACCGTCGAACTCGGCCTTGGCTTCGCTGATCACGTCCTCGCGCGACGTCCACGGCGGAATGTGGGTGAGCAACAGCTCGCGCACACCGGCCGCCGCCGCCACCCGACCGGCCTCGGTTCCCGACATGTGCAAATTGAAGGGGCGGTCCGGTGCATGCGTCCAGGATGCTTCGCAGAGGAAAACGTCGGCGTCACGGGCCAACTCGACGAGTGACTCGCAGCTGCCGGTGTCGCCGCTGTAGACGAAACATGCCCCGGCGGGATCGGTGATCCGCAGACCATAGGACTCGGTGGGGTGCGCCACTACCCGTGGCGTCACCGTCAACGCCCCCAGCGTCACCGGCTGACCGTCGACCCACTGGCGAATATCGAAGATATCCGAGCAATCGTCGATCTCCCCACCGTATGGCGATGACGCCGCACCCAGCCGCGCCCAGGTGTCACTCGGCCCGTACATCAGCGCCTTACCCGTAGGCGGGGTCGGATGGTAGCGACGCCACACGAAAAGTCCCGGGAGATCCAGACAATGATCCGCGTGCAGATGAGACAGCAGCACATTGACCGAACCGGGATCAATGTGGCGCTGCAACGCCCCGAGAACTCCTCCGCCGAAGTCGATCACCAGTGGCGGGGTGTCCGGCGCCCGCAACAGATAACCCGATGCCGGTGAGTCCGGGCCGACGACACTGCCCGAACAACCGAGCACGGTGATCTGCACGGTCACTACTGTGCCACGCCCACCGCCGCGATGGCGAACACCGCTGCTGCACCGGCGATCATTCTTCGCGCCTACCGCACATCCAGGTGACGGCGAACAGGTTGAACACCGGTAATGGCCGGTCCTAAGAACCTGCTCGCCAGTCTGATGAAATCCTCCGGGTCGCCGGTGGCCTCGAATAGCCGGGTTGCCGGCGGCGCATGGTGCGGACGCAGCAGATCCAGCTCGGTAAGCACCCGCACCAGCTCCTTCGCGGTCTCCTCGGCGCTGGAAACCAGCGTGACGCTGTCTCCCATTGCCAACTGGATGATGCCGGACAGCAAGGGATAGTGTGTGCAGCCGAGCACCACGGTGTCCACTCCGGCGCGCTGCAGCGGTTCCAGGTAGCCTTCTGCCAGACCGAGCACCTGACGCCCGCTGGTGATCCCGCGTTCGACGAAATCGACAAACCGCGGGCAGGCCGCAGCGGTGATCTCGGTGTCGCGGGCGGCGGCGAACGCGTCCTGATAGGCCCGTGAGGCGATGGTCGCCCGGGTGCCGATCACTCCGATGCGGCCGTTGCGGGTGGCGGCCACCGCGCGCCGTACCGCGGGCAGGATCACCTCGATGACGGGCACGTCGTAGCGTTCGCGGGCGTCTCGCAGGCACGCCGCCGATGCCGAGTTGCAGGCGATCACCAGTGCTTTAACGCCACGAGCGACGAGATCGTCGCCGAGCGCCAACGCGTGCGCGCGGATCTCGGGGATGCGCAGCGGTCCGTAGGGGCCGTTGGCGGTGTCGCCCACATAGATGATGTCTTCGTCGGGCAATTGGTCGATGATTGCGCGTGCCACCGTCAGCCCTCCGACGCCCGAGTCGAAGATGCCGATGGGAGCTAGGGGCGATATCACCGGCGCACCACTTCGGCTCTGCGGCGGAGCCGGGCATGGCGTTCCGGCCCGGACAGCAGGTAAGCCGCCAGCACACCGGCGAGCGCGCCGCACAGATGCGCCTGCCAGGACACGCCTCCACACATGTGAAGCACCGGTAGTGCGCCCCAAATGATGCCGCCGTACAAGACCACCGCTACCATACCGAGAACGATCTGCCAGACGGTGCGGGTGAAGAAACCGAAGACCACCAGGAAGGCCAGCCAGCCGAAGATCAGGCCGGAGGCCCCGATGTGGTCGGTCTCACCGCAGGTCGATCCCACATTGCCGATCAGCCAGGTGCCGACGCCGCCGAGGATCCATATGATCGCGGTCGCCCCGACGAACCGGGCCAAACCCGTCAAGGTCGCCAGGAAACCGAGAACCAGCGCTGGAGGGGTATTGGCAATCAGGTGAGCCCAGCTCGCATGCAGGAGCGGCGCGAGGATGATCCCCCAGAGGCCGTCGGTTTCCAGCGGCCGGATGCCGTCGTAGTCCAGCGAATGACCCGTCAGCTGATCGAACAATTCGACCACGTAGAGCAGCGCCACAAAGGTGACAATCGTCGCGGCACCAAGCACCCAGCGGGGCGGTTTCTTGGCCTGTGGTTGCTGCGCCGACGACTGTCCGGCCCGCCGGGCGGCCATTTAGCGCCACTCCGTGATCCCGGCCACGCCGGCATCATCGTCGTCGGCGTCGATCATGAGCGCCACTCCTTGATCCCGGCTACGCCGGCATCGCGTCGTGGCGCGGATCATGAGCGCCACTCCTTGATCCCGGCTACGCCGGCATCGCGTCGTGGCGCGGATCACGCCCACAGCTGCCCTTCCAGGGCATGCTCGGCCTCATCCACGGTCCCGGCGTAGGCACCGGTGGACAGATACTTCCAGCCCGCATCGGCGACGACGAACGCGATGTCTGCGCGCTCACCGGCGTTGACGGCCTTCGCGGCTGCCGCGAGCGCGGCGTGCAGCGCCGCGCCCGTAGAAATACCCGCGAAAATGCCTTCGGCGTCGATCAACTCGCGGGTCCGGCGCACTGCGTCGGCGGCGCCGACGGAGTACCGGGCGGTGAGCACGTCGGAGTCATAGAGCTCGGGAACGAAGCCCTCGTCGATATTGCGCAGCGCATAGACGTCTTCACCGTAGCGGGGTTCGGCGGCCACGATCTGGACGCCGGGAACACGCTCTCGCAGGAATCGGCCGGTGCCCATCAGCGTGCCGGTAGTACCCAGCCCCGCGACGAAATGGGTGATCTCGGGCAGGTCAGCCAGCAGCTCGGGGCCGGTGCCGTAGTAGTGCGCGTCGGTGTTGGCCGTATTGCCGTACTGGTAGAGCATCACCCACGACGGGTTGGCCGCGGCCAGTTCTTTCGCGGTAGCCACCGCGGTATTGGAGCCGCCTTCGGCAGGTGAATAGATAACCCGGGCACCGTAGAGTTCGAGCATCTGGCGCCGCTCCACCGAGGTGTTCTCCGGCATCACGCAGATCAGCCGGTAGCCCTTCAGCTTGGCCGCCATCGCCAGCGAGATGCCGGTGTTGCCGCTAGTGGGCTCCAGGATGGTGGCCCCGGGCCGCAGCAGCCCGTCAGCCTCGGCCTGCTCGATCATCCGCAGCGCCGGCCGGTCCTTGATCGACCCGGTGGGGTTGCGATCCTCGAGTTTGGCCCACAGCCGCACGTGCGGTGCCGGGGGATCCCGATCAACCAAATCGTCCCAGCGCGGTGATAGATGCGGCAGCCCGACCAGGGGCGTGTTACCCAGGGCCTGCAGCAGTGAGGTGTATCGGGTCATCTGCTCCCACCGGCGACCGCGGGCAAGATGGTGACCGAATCGCCGTCGGCGATAGCGGTGTCCAGGCCGCCGGAGAATCGCACGTCTTCGTCGTTGACGTAAATGTTGATGAAGCGGTGCAGCTTCCCGTCAGCGATGAGGCGCTCGGAGATGCCCGAGTAACGCGCCTCCAGGTCGTCGATGACGGCGGCCAGCGTGTCGCCCTTGGCTTCGACGCGCTTCTTGCCGCCGGTGTGGGCGCGCAGGATAGTCGGAATGGACACGATGACACTCATGGCTCGGATTCTTCCCTGATCTGATAGTGCCTCTGATACTGCTTGACGATCTTGACCGGCTCTTCGGTGACAGTGCCGTTGACGATGCGAAAGCTGCGCACCTCGGGCCGGTCCGGGTCTCGGGTGGACACCACCACATAGTGCGCATCCGGTTCGGCGGCCAGGCTCACGTCGGTCCGGCTCGGGTAGGCCTCGGTCGCGGTGTGCGAATGATAGATGACGATCGGGGCCTCACCTGCGTCTTCCATGGCACGCCACACCTTGAGTTGTTCGGCCGAATCGAACCGGTAGAACGTCGGCGACCGCTCGGCGTTCGCCATGGCGATGTGGCGCTCCGGCCGGTCGGATCCTTCCGGGCCGGCGAGCACTCCGCAGGCTTCGTCCGGGTGGTCGGAGCGGGCATGTGCGATCATCGCGTCCACCAAATCAGCTCGAATCAGCAGCACGTCACCGGTTTCCCTTCGGTTGCTCGAACGCTCCCGGCAACATGCCGCGATACGTCGGTATTCCGGCCACTGACTCGGCGGTGAGCACACCGGCCAGCACGGCACGGGCCAGGCAGTCGGCCGCCGCCGCGGCGACCGCGCTCAGCAGCGCCGTCTCGGGAGAAAATGCCGCCGGCGTCTCGATAGCCGACGGCGCCCCGGCGACGGCGCCGGTGGCCAGCGCGAACACCATATCGCCGTCGACGGGGGTGTGTGCCGGCCGGATCGCCCGGGCCAGTCCGTCGTGGGCGGCACTGGCGACCTGCCGGCACCCGGACGGACTGAGCACGGCGTCGGTGGCCACCACCGCCACCGTCGTGTTCAGCAAGCTTGATGGGGTTTTCAGCCGCGCCAGCGCGGCGATTTGCTCGGCCGGCGGCGGTATCAGCCCGAACTCGTCGACCAGGTACGCCAGCCACGGCAGGCCGGTAGCCCGGTCGATGACGTCGCCCGCACAGTTCACCGCGGCGAGTGCGCCGACGGTGACCCCACACTCCAGCGTCGCCGACGCGGTCCCGACACCGCCCTTAAGCGCGCCGGCGCGGGCGCCCACCCCCGCACCGACCGTCCCGACGGCAATGTCCACCCCCGCCGCCTCGCAGGCCGCGTACCCGAACTCGGCGGTCGGCCGCCGCTTCCAGGCACCGACATCCAGATCGAAGATCACCGCGGCCGGCACGATGGGGACTACCCCGCCGGCCAGCGCGACACCGCGAGCGCGTTCCTCCAACCAGCGCATGACGCCGTCCGCGGCCGCCAGCCCGTAGGCACTGCCGCCGGCGATCAGCACCGCATCGACGTATCGCACGGTGTTGGCGGGGTCGAGCAGATCGGTCTCCCGGCTGCCGGGAGCGCCGCCTCGGGAATCGACGGCACCCACCGTGCCAGGCGGAGCCAACACCACGGTGACGCCCGTCGCCCAACCGCTGCCCATGGTGACATCGGGGTCCAGTTGCTGAAAGTGGCCGACGAGGATGCCCCCTACGTCGGTGATGGAATTCATAGGCAATTCATCGGGCAGGCTTACCCATCAACGCCAATACTAGGTATTCCTGCAAGACGGTCAGCCACTGATACACCTCGAGATGCGCAGCCAGCGGATGGCCGTCGGGCAGCCGCTCCGGCCCGTCGGGGCCGACGCCCAGCATGGTGCCCAGCGCCAGCCGGACGTCGTTGACCGCGGCGATCCAGGCGTTCGCGCCTTCCTCGGTCAGCTCGAACCGGCCGCCAGCGTCCGGGACGGAGTCCAATAACTGTTGTGCGGCAACACGTTTGGCGTCAATGATCTCCGGCTCATGCAGGCTGCGCAGCGCGGCGTTCAGGCTATCGGTGTTCTCCGAACCGTCGGCCTTGTGGAAATCAGGTAGCAACCGGCGTAGTGTCGCGTCGCTGGGCGGTTCGGCGTTTCCGGTGTGTAGGCCGGTGATCTGCTCGAGTTCGTCCGGGGGCGCGGACGACTCCCGCTCGTCGAGCATGGCGATCAACGAGCCGACCATGGTCTTGAGCAACGCCGCCTCGTGCGGGTCCAATGCGGATCGAAAGCGGGGGCCCTCGGCCGTCTCGACCCGCTTCCACTTGCGCACGGCGATCCCGAAAGTCCTTTGAGAGCTATCGGTCCTGCTGCATCGTTGCCCACAACCCGGCGGCATGCAGCCTGGACACGTCGACTTCCATGGCCTCCCGACTGCCCGACGACACCACGGCCTTGCCTTCGTTGTGCACCTGCAGCATCAGCTTGGTGGCGTGCGGCTCGCTGTAGCCGAACAGCTTCTGGAAGACATATGTCACATAGCTCATCAGGTTGATGGGATCGTCCCACACGATGGTGACCCACGGACCTGCCGTGGCATCGCCCGCATCGACATGCCGTTGCCCGGTGGTGTCGGGCTTGGTAGGCGCTGAGGCAACCATGACTCCAGGATACCGGGCGGGTTGCCGCGCCCGATACCGTTGCGCTGTGCACGACTCGTCTCCTGTCGGGCTGCTGACCGACAAGTACGAGCTGACCATGCTCGCGGCGGCGCTGCGCGACGGCACCGCAAATCGCCGGACCACCTTCGAGCTGTTCGCCCGCCGCCTGCCCGAAGGGCGCCGTTATGGCGTGGTCGCCGGCACCGGCCGGTTTTTGGAAGTGCTGCCGGAATTCCGGTTCGACGACGTCGCTCTGGACATGCTGGCCGAATTCCTCGACCGGGAAACGCTGGCGTATCTGCGGGATTTTCAGTTTCGCGGCGACGTCGACGGTTACCTGGAGGGGGAACTGTATTTCCCCGGATCGCCCGTGCTTTCGGTGCACGGCAGTTTCGCCGAATGTGTGGTGCTGGAAACCCTGGCGCTGTCGATCTTTAACCACGATAGCGCCATCGCCTCAGCGGCGGCCCGTATGGTCAGTGCCGCCCACGGCCGCCCGCTCATCGAGATGGGCTCTAGGCGCACGCACGAGCGGGCCGCCGTTGCGGCGGCCCGTGCGGCCTATATCGCCGGCTTCGCCGGGTCGTCCAACCTGGAGGCCCAGCGCCGATATGGCGTTCCGGCGGAGGGCACCGCCGCCCATGCGTTCACCTTGCTGCACACCCGCGCCGACGGACCTGACGAGCTGGCCGCGTTTCGTGCGCAGGTCGACGCGCTGGGCCCCAACACCACGCTGCTGGTGGACACCTACGACGTGACAACCGGGGTGGCCAACGCCGTAGCGGCCGCCGGAACCGCACTCGGCGCGGTGCGCATTGATTCCGGCGAGTTGGGGGTGCTGGCCCGTCAGGTGCGCGAGCAGCTCGACCGGTTGGGCGCCACGCAGACCAAAATTGTGGTGTCCGGTGATCTCGACGAATTCGCCATCGCCGGACTGCGCGCCGAGCCGGTGGATAGCTATGGGGTCGGCACGGCGCTGGTGACGGGATCGGGTGCACCGACCGCGAACATGGTGTACAAGCTGGTGGAAGTGGACGGCCGGCCGGTGCAGAAGCGCAGCAGCCGCAAAGAGTCCCTGGGCGGCCGCAAGGAGGCGTTGCGGCTGGCGCGTCCCACCGGCACCATCACCGAGGAGATCGTGCACCCGGCGGGCCGCCCGCCCGACGTCGCGGAGCCGCACCGAGTGTTGACCACCCCGCTGGTCCGCGCCGGGCGAGCGGTGGTCGACGTGGACCTGACTGCCGCGCGCAAGCTGGTGGAATCCGGTTTGCGCAGCCTACCGTGGGAGGGTCTGAACTTGTCGCACGGTGAGCCGGCGATCCCGACACTGCACATCCCCGCCGGATAACACCGCCGCCACTTGGGAGAAGCCACGCCAGATTTGTCCGTGCCCCGGCTGCTGGCCACCGCGGTGGCCGCGATCGGCGGCAGCGAGCGCCGCGGCCAACTGTTGATGGCCGAAGCGGTCGCGCACGCCTTCGACACCGGTGAGCACCTTGTGGTCCAGGCCGGGACCGGCACCGGCAAGTCGCTGGCGTATCTCGTCCCGGCGATCATGCATGCGGTCTCGGCCGACACGCCGGTGGTGGTGTCCACCGCGACCATCGCATTACAGCGCCAACTCATCGATCGCGATCTGCCGCGGCTGGCCGACGCGCTGTCCGATGAGCTGCCCCGCCGGCCCCGGTTCGCACTTCTCAAGGGCCGGCGAAACTATCTGTGCCTGAACAAGATACACAATGGTGCCGCGGACCACGCCGACGCCGGGAACGACCCGCAAGATGAGCTCTTTGAGCCGCCCGGGGCCCCCGCGTCGGTCCGCGACATGCAGCGGCTCACCGCGTGGGCGTCGAGCACCGCGTCCGGGGACTGGGACGATCTGCGGCCCGGTGTGTCGGATCGGGCCTGGGCTCAGGTCAGCGTCTCGGCGCGGGAATGTCTGGGCGCCCCTCGCTGCCCGTTCGGCGCTCAGTGCTTCGCCGAGCGGGCGCGGGACCGGGCCTTCACCGTCGACGTCGTGGTCACCAACCACGCGTTGCTGGCCATCGATGCCCTGAGCGAGTCGGCGGTGCTGCCCGAGCACCGGCTGCTGGTGGTCGACGAGGCCCACGAGCTGGTGGACCGCGTCACAGCGGTGGCCACCGGGGAGTTGACGCCAACGGCGCTCGCCGTCACCACCCGGCGGGTCGTCCGGCTGGTTGAACCGGAACTGATCCAACGGCTGCAAGCGGCGTCGGCGGCCTTCACCGTGGCGATCGACGAGATGCCTCCCGGCCGCATCGATCGCCTCGGCGACCCGTTGGCGACGCACCTCACCGCGCTGCGCGACGCTGCGGGCGCGGCGCGGTCGGCGATCGACACATCACCTGCGGACACCGCGGCGGCAGCGGCGCGCGCCCAGGCGGTCACCGGCCTTACCGAAATCTCCGAAACGGCGTCACGCATTTTGGCGTCATTTGGCCCCGCGGTCCCCGATCGCGGCGACGTGGTCTGGCTGGACCGCGAGGATAGCCACGATCTGCCACGGGCCGCGCTGCGGGTGGCGCCGCTGTCGGTGGCCGGGGTGCTGCGCAGCCAGGTGTTCACCCGCTCGACGACGGTGTTGACCTCGGCCACGCTGGCTCTCGGGGGATCCTTCGACGCGATGGCCACGGCCTGGGGTCTCAGCGGCCCACCGACCGCCGCGGAGCCGGACCGCCCGCGCTGGCGGGGACTCGACGTGGGCTCACCGTTTCAGCACGCCAAGGCGGGAATCCTCTACGTCGCCGCCCACCTGCCGCCTCCGGGCCTTGACGGCACCGGCTCCGCTGAGCAGCTCACCGAAATCGCCGAACTCGTCAGCGCGGCCGGGGGGCGCACGCTGGGACTGTTCTCGTCGATGCGGGCGGCCCGCGTCACCGCCGAGGCCATGCGGGAGCGGCTGTCCACCCCGGTGCTGTGCCAGGGCGACGACAGCACCGCCGCGCTGATCGATCAGTTCGCCGCCGACCCTGCGACCTCGCTGTTTGGCACGCTGTCGCTGTGGCAGGGCATCGACGTCCCCGGACCGTCGCTGTCGCTGGTCATCATCGACCGGATCCCCTTTCCGCGGCCCGACGACCCACTGCTGAGCGCCCGGCAGCGTGCGGTGTCCGCGCACGGCGGCAACGGGTTCATGGCGATCGCCGCCAGCCACGCCGCGCTGCTGCTGGCGCAGGGAGCGGGCCGGCTGCTGCGCACCGTCGGCGACCGCGGGGTGATCGCGGTGCTTGACTGCCGAATGGTGACCGCCCGCTACGGCGGTTACCTGCGCGCCTCACTGCCGCCGTTCTGGCCGACCACCGATCCGACGCAGGTTCGCAGGGCGCTCCAACGGCTGCGCGCGTCACTCGACGTCATGCCAGGGTGACCAGGCCAAGTTCGCTGGGCGCGGCCAGCAGTGGGTGCTGTGGCAGCACCCGAACCGTGTAACCGACCGCCCCGGCTACCGGCAGCGCTGTGGTCATCGAGAAGACCTCTTTGCCGGCACCGGCGCTGCGCAGGTGCGCCATCTCGACGGTGACCGGATCCACAAGCGCATCATTGGCGTCCACCCTGCCCAGCACCGCCTGCACCGCCACCTCATCCGGTCGCAGCCCGGCCAGCTGCACGGTCGCGGTCAGGGTCAACTTCGACCCCAGCAGCGGCGTGTCGGGCAGTCCGGTGCTGTCGACGTCGGTGATCTGGATTTTCGGCCATGCCTCTTCGACGCGTCGGCGGTAAGCGGCCAGCTCTCGAGCCGGTCCGAACTCGGCACCGTCGGCGCCGGCACCAACGGTCCTGCGCAGCGACTGAGCCGCCGGACGATAGTACTGCTCGACATACTCGCGCACCATGCGAGACGCCAACACCTTGGGGCCCAGCGCCTGCAGCGTGTGGCGCACCATTTCGATCCATCGCGGTGGCACCCCGCGCTCGTCACGCTCGTAAAACTTCGGTGCCACCGCCTGCTCCAGCAGCTGATAGAGGGCGCTGGCTTCCAGGTCGTCCCGACGGTCTTCTGCCATCACACCGTCGGCAGACGGTATCTCCCAGCCGTTTTCACCGTCGTACCATTCGTCCCACCAGCCATCGCGGATGGACAGATTCAACCCGCCGTTAAGGGCACTTTTCATCCCCGATGTGCCGCACGCCTCCAAAGGGCGCAGCGGGTTGTTCAGCCAGACATCGCAGCCCCAGTACAACAGCCGGGCCATCGACATGTCATAGTCGGGCAAAAAAGCGATGCGATGACGCACCTCCGGGCGGTCGGCGAACCGAACCACCTGCTGGATCAGCGCCTTACCGCCCTCGTCGGCCGGATGCGACTTGCCGGCAACGATCATCTGAATCGGCCGTTCCTCATCGAGCAGCAGCCGTTCCAACCGGTACGGGTCCCGCAGCATCAACGTCAGCCGCTTGTACGTCGGGACCCGCCGCGCGAACCCGACTGTTAGCACCTCTGGATCGAATGCCGTTGCGATCCAACCTAATTCAGCCTCGGCCGCGCCCCGCTCCAGCCAGGATCGGCGCAGCCGTACCCGAACATCGTCGATCAGCAGCGCTCGCAGTTGCGAGCGGATTTTCCACAGCTGCGCCGGGTCGATCTGCTGCAGTCGCTGCCACACCGCGGGCTCCCGCAACGCCGAATCCGAGCCGGCCAGTTCACGCCCCAGCTGCAACCACTGCGGTGCGGCCCAGGTGGGCCCGTGCACGCCGTTGGTGATCGACCCGATCGGCACCTCCTCGGGGTCGAACCCACGCCACAGCTGGTTGAACATGAACCGGCTCACCCGGCCGTGCAACCGTGAGACCCCGTTGGCCCGTTGCGCCAGCCGCAGACCCATATGCGCCATATTGAACGTTCCCGGGTCATCCTCGGCTCCCAGCGCGAGAACCCGGTCGGTCGGCACACCGGGCAGCAGCGCAGCTGACCCGGTGTCGTCGAAGTAGCGTCGAACCATCTCTACCGGAAAGCGGTCGATGCCGGCCGGCACCGGGGTGTGCGTGGTGAACACCGTGCTGGACCGCACCACTGCCAGCGCGGTGTCGAAATCCAACCCCGACTCGGTGATCAGTTCCCGGATGCGTTCGATCCCGAGGAATCCGGCGTGCCCCTCGTTCATGTGGAACACCTCAGGCACGGGCAGGCCTTCGATGGCGGTGAACGCCCGGATCGCCCGCACCCCGCCGATACCGGCCAGGATCTCCTGCTTGATGCGGTGCTCCTGGTCGCCGCCGTAGAGGCGGTCGGTGACACTGCGCAGGCCGTGCTCGTTCTCCGGGATGTCGGAGTCCAACAAAAGCAACGGAACCCTCCCCACCTGCGCTACCCAGATTCGCGCCCGAAGCTGCGCGGAGTCCGGCAAAGCCAGCTCGATCAGCACCGGCTCGCCGCCGTCGCTCAGCAACCGCAACGGCAACCCCTGCGGATCCAGTGAAGGGTATGTCTCGCGCTGCCAACCGTCGGCGCTCAGCGACTGGCGGAAATACCCGGAGCGGTAGTACAGTCCCACCCCGATCAGCGGCACTCCCAGGTCGGATGCCGACTTCAGGTGGTCTCCGGCGAGGATGCCAAGGCCCCCCGAATAGTTGGGCAGCACCTCGGCCACCCCGAATTCCATCGAAAAATAGGCGATCCCGGTGGGCATGGCAAGGCCGTCGCGCTCCTGCTGCTGATACCAGAGCGGACGGGTCAAATAGTCGTTCAGGTCGGCCGCCAATTCGTCGAGCCTGGCCACGAAATCGGCGTCGACGGCCAACTCGTCGAGCCGGGCGGGGCTCACCGCGCCCAGCAGTGCCACCGGGTCATGGCCGCATTGTTCCCATAGCGTCGGGTCGATGGCCGCGAAGAGATCCTGCGTCGGCTTCTCCCAGGACCATCGCAAGTTGGTCGACAGCTGATCCAGCGCGGCCAGCCGCTGCGGCAGGTGAGCGCGGACGGTAAACCGGCGGAGAGCTTTCACGGATCACTACCTTACTGACGGCTCGGCTCACCGCAGCGCGTCGAAGCGGCTGCTTGGCACTCACGGAGTGCCCGGGCACTACGGTGGGTATCGCCGGTGGGTACCGCGGGACGGGTGTTGCCGAGAAACAGCGAGGAACAGATTGTCGCAAAGGAGCACTGCACGGGTTGGTCGCGGCGACGAAAACGGCAAAACCCCGGCGACGATGTGGGCCGTCACCCGGTCCGGGAGGAGCCCGGCAATCGGAACGGAACGGAGTAACGGGTGCCCGGTCGGATCGTGATTGATGACGTCCAGCCCGTGGTTTCCTGCGGCAAGTACCCCGCCAAAGCGGTGGTCGGCGAGGTCGTGCCGGTCCGCGCCGCGGTATGGCGGGAAGGTCATGAGGCCGTTGCGGCGACCCTGGTCGTGCGCTATCTGGGGCCACGCTACCCGCAAGTTCCCGAACTGCGCGGCACCCCGGCTGTGCCGGTCCTTGACCCGGAAGCCCCCGGTGCTCACCTCCGTGTCAAACCGCTGCTGCTGCCGATGACGATGGGTGCGGAACCTTTCGTCTTTCATGGCCAGTTCATCCCGGACCGCGTTGGATTGTGGACCTTCCGGGTCGACGGGTGGGGTGACCCGATCCACACCTGGCGCCGCGCGACGGTGGCCAAACTGGATGCCGGCCAGGGAGAGACGGAACTGTCCAACGATCTGCTGGTGGGTGCCCGGCTCTTCGAGCGCGCCGCCGCCGGGGTGCCGCGTGCGCAACGCGAGCCGCTGCTGGCGGCCGCGGCTGCGTTGCGCGCGCCGGGTGATCCGGTGACCCGGGCCGCGCCGGCGCTGACACCTGAGATCGGCGAGCTGCTGGCCCGCTATCCGTTGCGCGAACTGGTGACCCGCGGTGAGCAATACGGCGTCTGGGTGGATCGGCCCCTGGCGCGTTTCGGCGCGTGGTACGAGATGTTTCCGCGCTCTACCGGCGGCTGGGACGCCGACGGCAATCCGGTGCATGGCACCTTTGCCACCGCGGCGGCGGCGCTGCCGCGCATCGCCAATATGGGTTTCGACGTGGTTTATCTGCCGCCGATTCATCCCATCGGCAAGATCCACCGTAAGGGCCGCAACAACGCCGTAACTGCCGCGCCTGGCGATGTCGGCTCTCCGTGGGCGATCGGCAGCGATGAGGGCGGTCACGATGCTATCCACCCCCAACTGGGCACGATCGAGGATTTCGACCGGTTCGTCGCGGCAGCACGCGAACTGGGAATGGAGGTAGCGCTCGACCTTGCGCTGCAATGCGCACCCGATCATCCCTGGGCCCGGGACCACCGGCAGTGGTTCACCGAACTGCCCGACGGCACCATCGCCTATGCGGAGAATCCACCCAAGAAATACCAGGACATCTATCCGCTGAACTTCAGCAATGACCCGGCCGGCTTGTATGGCGAAGTGCTGCGCGTGGTGCGCTACTGGGTGGATCACGGCGTGAAGTTCTTCCGGGTCGACAATCCGCACACCAAGCCGCCCGATTTCTGGGCCTGGTTGATCGCCCAGGTCAAAGCGGCCGACCCCGACGTGCTGTTCTTATCCGAGGCCTTCACCCCGCCGGTACGCCAGTACGGACTCGCCAAACTCGGTTTCACCCAGTCCTACACCTACTTCACCTGGCGCACGTCGAAGGGGGAGCTCACCGAGTTCGGCCGCGAGATTGCCGAACTCGCCGACTATCGTCGGCCCAACCTGTTCGTCAACACCCCGGACATCCTGCACGCGGTACTGCAGCACAACGGACCCGGGATGTTCGCCATCCGGGCGGTGCTGGCGGCGACCATGGGTCCGTCATGGGGAATGTATTCCGGCTACGAACTTTTCGAGCATCACGCACTGCATGAGGGTAGTGAGGAATACCTGAATTCCGAGAAATACGAGTTGCGACCCCGCGACTTCGCCAGCGCTCTCGCGCAAGGACGATCTTTGGAACCATTTATTGCACGGCTCAACGCAATCCGCCGACTGCATCCAGCGTTGCAGCAGTTGCGCACCATCCATTTCCACCATATCGACAACGACGCGCTACTCGCCTATAGCAAGTTCGACCCCATTACCGGAGACTGCGTGCTGGTAGTAGTTACGCTCAACGCATTTGCTCCCGAAGAGGCAACCTTGTGGTTGGACATGGCAGCACTGGGCAGGGAGCCCTACGAACGATTTTGGGTTCGCGATGAAATAACTGGCGAGCAATACCAATGGGGGCAAGCCAACTACGTTCGCATCGATCCGGCTCGCGCGGTTGCCCACATCATCAACATGCCCCCGGTCCCGGAAGAATCCCGATTCACCTTGCTGCGCAGGAGGTGATTCCCGAAATGACACCGACTGAACGCTTCACGGTGGCCGACCTGGCTCCGGATCCCGGCGACCTGGCACGGCTGGTGGCTGGTGTACATCACAATCCCCACGGCGTCTTAGGCGCCCACGAGTACGGCGACCACACCATAATCCGAGCGTTCCGACCGCACGCGACCGAAGTCGTCGCGCTTATCGGGGGTGAGCGGTTCACGTTGCAGCACATCGAGTCCGGGCTGTTCGCAGTTGCGCTACCGTTCGTCGGTCTCATGGACTATCGGCTGCAGATAAGCTACGCCGATTCCGGCGTCTATACCGTTGCCGATGCCTACCGCTTCCTGCCGACGTTAGGTGAGATCGACCTGCATCTGTTCGCCGAGGGCCGCCATGAGCGGTTATGGGAGGTATTGGGTGCGCATCCCCGCTCGTTCACCACCGCCGACGGTGTAGTCGAGGGCGTGTCGTTCGCTGTGTGGGCACCCAATGCCAAGGGTGTCAGCCTCATCGGCGACTTCAACGGCTGGAACGGTAACGATGCCCCGATGCGGGTGCTGGGCTCTTCGGGAGTATGGGAATTGTTCTGGCCCGACTTCCCCCGTGATGGCCTCTACAAGTTTCGGGTTCATGGCGCCGATGGCGTGGTTACTGACCGGGCTGACCCGTTCGCGTTCGCTACCGAGGTGCCGCCGCATACCGCCTCGCGAGTCACGTCGAGCAACTACACGTGGAAAGATGATGACTGGATGAGGCAGCGCGCCCAGAAAAATCCGGTGGTCGAGCCGATGAGTACCTACGAAGTCCATCTGGGATCGTGGCGTCCCGGACTGAGCTATCGTGAGCTTGCCCGAGAGCTAACCGATTATGTAGTGGCGCAGGGGTTTACCCATGTCGAGATGCTGCCTGTGGCTGAGCATCCGTACGCCGGATCGTGGGGATACCAGGTAACCTCTTACTACGCACCGACCTCTCGGTTTGGCACCCCCGACGATTTCCGCGCTCTCGTCGACGCGCTGCATCAAGCCGGCATCGGTGTCATTGTCGACTGGGTACCAGCCCACTTCCCCAAGGACTCCTGGGCGCTGGGCCGTTTCGACGGCACACCGCTTTATGAGCATGCCGATCCCGCGCGTGGCGAGCAACTCGACTGGGGTACTTATGTGTTCAATTTCGGCCGACACGAGGTGCGCAATTTCCTGGTGGCCAATGCGCTATACTGGATACAAGAGTTTCACGTCGACGGCCTACGGGTGGATGCGGTGGCGTCGATGCTTTATCTGGATTACTCACGACCTCCGGGTGCCTGGACGCCGAATATCTACGGCGGCAGGGAGAACCTCGAAGCGGTGCGATTCCTGCAGGAAATGAACGCCACTGCGCACAGGGTAGCTCCTGGCATTGTCACCATCGCCGAGGAATCGACGTCGTGGCCAGGTGTGTCACGACCGACAAGCCTTGGTGGCCTGGGTTTTTCGATGAAATGGAACATGGGATGGATGCACGATACTCTTGGCTACCTTAGCCACGATCCGATCTATCGCAGCTACCACCACCACGAGATGACGTTTTCCATGCTCTATGCGTTCAGCGAGAATTTCGTGCTGCCGCTCAGCCACGACGAGGTGGTGCACGGCAAGGGCAGCCTATGGGCACGGATGCCGGGCAACGATCACCTGAAAGCCGCCGGGCTACGCAGCCTGTTGGCTTACCAGTGGGCGCACCCGGGCAAGCAACTGCTATTCATGGGTCAGGAGTTTGGCCAGCGAGCCGAATGGTCCGAACAGCGCGGCGTGGACTGGTTTCAACTCGAGGAGGAGGGTTTTTCGCTTGGGATCCAGCGACTGGTGCGCGACCTCAACGCCATCTACCGTAGCCACCCCGCGCTGTGGAGCCGGGACTCCACCCCCGACGGGTATTCCTGGATCGACGCCAACGACTCGGCCAACAACGTGCTGAGCTTCTTACGCTACGGCAGCGACGGCTCGGTACTCGCCTGCGTGTTCAATTTCGCCGGCACGGAGCACACCGGCTACCGGCTCGGCTTACCCAGCGCCGGCCGGTGGCGCGAAGTGCTCAACACCGATGCCACGGCCTATCAGGGTTCCGGCGTCGGCAACTTGGGCGGCGTCGACGCTACCGACGAGCCGTGGCACGGCCGCCCGGCGTCGGCGGTGCTGGTGTTACCACCCCTGTCGGCTGTGTGGCTAGAACCCGCTGAGTGGCGCCCGGCGGGAGCCAACGCATATCCGTGACCCGGTTTCCGATGACCGCACCTCAGTAAAGCGCATTGGCAAGGCTACGCCGCGCGGCGATGACCTCGGGATCCGACGGGTCGAAAAGGTCGAACAGTTCGATCAGCCGAGTGCGCACTTTGGTGCGCTCGTCGCCGGACGTGCGTCGCACCAGTGCGATCAGGCGCTCGAACGCGGCGCTGACGTCCTGGTTGAGGATCTGCACGTCGGCCGCGGCAAATGCGGCATCGATGTCGTCCGGGGTCGCATCGGCAACCGCTACAGCGTCGGGCCGCTGTGCGGTGGCCCGGGTCAGAAAATCGATCTGGCGGATCGCCGCCTTGGCTTCACCACTGTTCGGATCGGCGTCCAGGATCGCCTGATAGGAGTGACGCGCGGCCACCAAATCACCAGCCTGCAGTTGTTCTCGTGCCTGCGCCAGCGCCGGGTCGATCCGTTGTTCGGAACCCGGTGCACCGGTGAGCTTGCCAGCCGTCGCAGACAGCAGGGAATCCAGCCAGCGGCGCAATTGCGCCGCTGGCTGCATGCCCTGGAAGCTGGAGATCGGCTGTCCCGCGGCCAGCGCCACCACAGTGGGGACCACTTGGACGCCGAAAATCTGGGCCACCCTGGGCATGGCTTCGACGTTGACCGTAACCAGTGACCACTTACCGCTGTCGGCGGCGGCCAGGCCCGCCAGGGCGTCGGCCAACTGGCGGCAGACGTCGCTGCGCGGAGACCACAGCAGCACCACGACCGGCACCTGCCCGGAGCGGACCAGCACCTCTTCTTCGAAATTGGCCTCGGTGACCTCGGTGCCGACCGCTTCCGCCGACGCCCCAGCGGCCGCGTTGCCGCCGGGTGACGCCTTCCGCTGGGCTCGCTCTTTCAGCGCCGACAGATCGACGGCTCCGGCCATGGCGGGCCCAATCCGGGGTCCAGGACGTGTCACAGTGTCAAGTCTGTCATGCGCCTCGGATGCCCCTCCAGCCGGTTGCGCAGACCGGGATCCCGGTGTCGGCACGAGGTGAACACCCTCAAGCGGCACTACCATCCGCCGTTATGGCGAAACTCACATGTGGCCCGCACCACATCGGCCGGCAAACACCCGCGGCGGCTCGGCGTTAGCCGGCCCGCAGGATCAGGGCATCACCCTGGCCGCCGGCGCCACATAGGCCGGCAACCGCGTAGCCGGAACCGCGGCGCGCCAACTCCAGGGCGGCGTGCAACGTGATGCGGGCCCCCGACATGCCAAGCGGATGCCCTACCGCGATCGCGCCGCCGTTGACGTTAACGATTTCCGGGTCCACACCGAGTTCCCGTATCGAGGCCAGGGCCACCGCCGCGAACGCCTCGTTGATCTCCACAACTGCGAGCTGATCCAGCGTAATGCCTTCCCGGGCGAGAGCTTTCTTGATCGCGTTGGCCGGTTGTGATTGCAGCGTCGAATCCGGGCCGGCCACCACACCGTGTGCGCCGATCTCGGCTAGCCAGGTAAGCCCCAGCTTTCGGGCCGTGTCCTGGTTCATCACCACAACCGCGGCAGCACCGTCGGAAAGCTGTGACGCCGACCCCGCGGTGATCGTGCCGTCCGGCCGGAATGCCGGCGGCAGCCCGGCCAGCGATTCGACGGTGATATCGGGGCGAATGCCCTCGTCCGCGCTGAACTGCAAGGGATCACCCTTACGTTGCGGGACGCTGACCGGCACCACCTCGTCGTCGAAGAGACCGTCCTTCCACGCCGCGGCCGCTCTCTGATGTGAGCGCGCGGCGTATTCGTCCTGTTCCTCACGGGTGAATTTATCGACTTCGTTGCGCTGCTCGGCAAGCGCGCCCATCGGCTGGTCGGTAAAGACGTCGTGCAAACCGTCGTAGGCCAGATGGTCTAAAACCGTGACATTCCCGTACTTGTAGCCGGCCCTGCTGTTCATCAGCAGGTGCGGCGCCCTGGTCATCGATTCCTGTCCCCCGGCCACCACCACGTCGAACTCCCCGGCCCGGATGAGCTGATCGGCAAGGGCGATGGCATCCAGGCCGGAGAGGCACATCTTGTTGATGGTCAACGCGGGCACATCCCAGCCGATGCCGGCCGCCACCGCGGCCTGACGCGCGGGCATCTGGCCGGCACCCGCGGTCAGCACCTGGCCCATGATCACGTACTCGACCAGCGAAGGTGGAACCTGTGCCTTCTCCAGCGCCGCCGCAATCGCGATGGCGCCCAGGTCAGTGGCCGAGAAGTCCTTCAGGGAACCCATCAGCTTGCCGATCGGGGTGCGCGCTCCAGCAACGATCACCGATGTCGTCATAACTACCTCCTGGGCGGGTGCGAGCGGCCGGTCCACCGGCCGGTGAAGCACAATCTTCGCCGTCAGGTTACCGTTAGGTTATGACCACCGATCAAATCGACGCACCTCCCGCCCTGGCCACCGCGTTGGTTACGGCTATCGATCACGTCGGACTGGCGGTTCCCGACCTGGACGCGGCGATCATGTGGTACCACGACCACCTCGGCATGATCCTGGTGCACGAGGAGGTCAACGAGGAGCAGGGAATTCACGAAGCGATGCTGGCGGTACGAGGTGCTCCCGCCGGCAGCGCGCAACTCCAGTTGATGGCCCCGCTCGACGAGTCGTCGGCGATCGCGAAGTTCTTAGACAAACGCGGGCCCGGCATGCAGCAACTGGCGTACCGGGTCAGTGATCTCGAAGCGCTGACCGAGCGATTGCGCGCTCAAGGTGTTCGGCTGATCTACGAGACACCCAGGCGCGGAACGGCGAACTCGCGAATCAACTTCATTCACCCCAAGGACGCGGGCGGCGTGTTGATCGAGTTGGTTGAACCAGCTTCCGTGTCAGACTCGCGGATCTAGAACCGCGTTCGGGTTGGACGCCGCCGGGTGCGTTCGGCCCAGCAGGTCGTATGCCAGTGACGCCGATCAGCTACCCCGGCGAATGGTGAATCAACGGGCCACACCACTACATGTGCTGCACCGGAGCGGATTTGGTGATCGCAACCCGGACACCTATAGCTCTTAGAGGCGCGGGCCCCGGCGACCGGCCGCACTTCGTAGTCGTGGCCGTCGGGTCCGGTCTCCGCTTTACGGGCAACCGGCAACAACCAGAGCGGCTGCTGCCGACGAGCTGAGGTGCGGCGGCGGGGCATATCATCAGCCTAACCCATAATTTCTCCGCGAAACTCAAAACAGCCGGTACTCACCGCTGTCCAGACCGCGCATCTTATCGTAATCGATTGTGACGCAACGGATACCGCGGTCAGCAGCCAACGTGCGGGCCTGCGGTTTGATTTGCTGGGCGGCAAGAACTCCCTTCACCGGCGCGAGCACGCTATCACGGTTGAGCAATTCGAGATAGCGGGTCAGCTGCTCAACACCATCGATCTCGCCACGACGCTTGATCTCAACTGCCACCGAGTGGCCGTGCTCGTCGCGGCACAGCAAGTCAACCGGCCCGATCGCGGTCATGTACTCCCGGCGGATCAGCGTATATCCCGTCCCCAGTAGCTCGACATGCTCGGCGAGCAGCGCCTGCAGGTGGGCCTCGACGCCGTCCTTAACCAGTCCCGGGTCGATACCCAGCTCGTGGCTGGAATCATGCTCGATCTGCTCAACGGTGATCCGCAGTTGCTCTCCGGCTTTGTTCTGCACCACCCAGACCGGCTGCGGCCCGCCGAGTTCCTCGGTGAGCCAGCACGGCGGACTCATCCAGTTCAGCGGCTTGTAGGCGCGGCCATCGGCGTGCACACTAACCGACCCGTCAGCCTTGAACAACAGCAGCCGGCGCGCGGGCGGCAGGTGCGCGGTAAGCCGACCGAGGTAGTCGACCGTACACTGGGCGATCACGAGTCGCACCCGACCCACCATAAGCCACCGGCTTCGGAATAGGCGGAGACAAATTAAGCTGGCGCCACCATGACGGCCAGGAAGACGGTGACCCAACACCTGGGCCGGGTGCTTGAGGCGCTGACCCACCAGAGCGGCCGCCTCCCGGAAACCCCCGCCTACGGATCCTGGCTGCTGGGCCGGGTGTCGGACAGCCAGCGCCACCGCCGGGTGCGCATTCAGGTCATCCTCACCGTCTTCATGCTGGCCGCGAACCTGATCGGGATCGGTGTCGCCCTGTTGCTGGTGACGGTGGCTTTTCCAGTGCCCAGTGTGTTCAGCGACGCGCCGGTATGGCTTACTTTCGCGATTGTCCCGCTTTGGCTGGTAATTGTGCTGGCGGTGGGCACCTACTGGATCACCCGAAGAACCGTGGCGGCGATGCGGTGGGCGATCGAGGAACGCAAACCGACCCGAGCCAATGAGCGCGACACCTTCCTGGCTCCGTGGCGGGTGGCGATGGTGCACCTCGTCCTGTGGGGTGTCGGCGCGGCATTGTTGACGACCCTCTACGGCCTGGTCAACAGCGAGTTCATCCCGCGGTTCCTGTTCGCGGTGAGCTTTTGTGGCGTCCTAGTCGCCACCGGCTGCTACCTGTTGACCGAGTTCGCCCTGCGCCCGGTAGCCGCCCAAGCTCTCGAGGCCGGACCTCCGCCGCGGCGCCTGGCCACGGGCATCGTGGGCCGGATCATGACAGTGTGGCTACTCGGGTCCGGTGTGCCTGTCATCGGCATCGCCGTCACCGTGATTTTCGTGCTGTTGCTGCACAATTTGACCGAGACCCAGTTCGGGGTCGCAGTGCTGCTCATCTCGATGATGACGCTGATCTTCGGATCCGTCCTGATGTGGGTCCTGTCGTGGCTGATCGCGACGCCGGTACGGGTGGTGCGGTCCGCGCTCAAGCGGGTCGAGCAGGGTGATTTACGTGGCGATTTGGTCGTGTTCGATGGCACCGAACTTGGTGAGCTGCAGCGCGGGTTCAATGCGATGGTCGACGGACTCCGCGAGCGGGAACGCGTGCGCGACTTGTTCGGTCGCCACGTCGGGCATCTTTCCGCTGCGGGTATGCGGCAGCGAGTCGGCGAACTCGATCTCCTTGGGGGCGACCGCGGCGCCCAGCTTCTTGCGGGCATGAGCCAGCAACGCCAGCCGCAGCTCCTCGTCGCCGGTAAAGCCGTCCTTCAGCGTGACGAACGCCTTGACGATCTCGCCCACCACCGGATCCGGTTTGCCGATGACCGCCGCCTCGGCGACCGCGGGATGCTCGGTCAGGGTGTTTTCGACTTCGAACGGGCCGATCAGATGCCCGGCCGACTTGATGACGTCGTCTGCCCTGCCGACGAACCAGAAATAGCCGTCGGCATCCTTTTTCGCCAGATCCCCGGTGAGGTACAGCCCGTCGGTGAACGACTTGCGGTAGCGCTCTTCGTCGTGCAGATAACCCCGGAACATCGACGGCCAGCCGGTCTTGAGCGCAAGCTCACCTTCGACATCCGGCTCGTCGATCACCGAAACGCTGCCGTCGTCATTGTGTCGCACTATGTATGCGTGCACGCCGGGCAGCGGCCGGCCCATCGATCCGGGTTTGATATCGAACGCGGGTGTGTTCGCGATCATGATTCCGCCGGTTTCGGTCTGCCACCAGTTGTCGTGAATCGGCAGGCCCAGAACGCGTTTCCCCCACCAGACCGCCTCCGGGTTTAGTGGTTCACCGACACTGGCGATGAAACGCAGACGCGGAAACCGGTACTGCGCGGGGAGTTCGGGACCCGCTTTGATCAGCATCCGGATCGCGGTGGGTGCGGTGTACCACACCGTCACGCCCTGATCTTGCAGGATGGTGTACCAGCGCTCGGCGTCGAATTCCGCCTCGTCGACGATCGACGTCACGCCGAGCAACAACGGGGCGATCACACCATAGGAGGTTCCGGTCACCCAGCCCGGATCGGCGGTGCACCAGAAAATATCGTCGGGATGCAGGTCGAGCGCATACCGGCCGGTGACGTAGTGCATCGCGACGGCGCCGTGCACGTGGATGGCGCCTTTCGGCGTCCCGGTGGTGCCGCTGGTGAAGTGCAGCAGTGCCGGGTCGTCGGCAGTTGTGGGCTCGATCGGGGAGTTCTCGTCGGATGCGCTCATCAGATGCCAGAAGCTCGACACCCCCTCGGGGGTGTTCCGACCGTCGACCAGCACGATGTGTCGAACCGATGTCAGGCGGTCGCGGACCTGGGCGATCTTTCGCCGGTAAAGCGAGGTGGTGGTCACCAAAACATCGGCCTGACCGATGCCGACCCGGGTGGCGATGGGTTCGGGCCCGAAGGCCGAGAACATCGGGCACACGACGCTGCCGTTGCGCAGGGCGCCCATGATCGCGATGTACAGTTCGGGGATTCGACCCATGACCGTGAAGACCCGGTCTCCCTTGCCGATGCCGAGCGAGCGCAGGACGCCGGTGAACCGCCTCGACAGCCCGGCCAGTTCGCCGTAGCTGAATTGCCTGGTCGCGATCCGGCCGTCGGGGCCGGGATCGGTGATGAACCGCAGTGCCGTGCGGGTTCGCGCCGGACCCTCGGCGTGGCGGTCGACGGCGGCGTAGGCGATGTTGCAGCCGCCGCCCATGCCTTCGCACAACGGCGGCACATCGGCCCAGTCGAAGGTTGAGCAGATCTGCTGATAGTCGGTGAAATTCGGCGTGACGACAAGATCGTCGGCGCTCTTGTGAATGATCTGCATGCTGGGTCCTAGCCGGGTGTTGTCTTCATCGTTTCCGTGCCGGGCGAGCCGGGATAGGGACCAAGGTCACCAAAGGGTGCGGCCGGATGACCCTGCCCCGAGGAGACGGCGGGGGCACACCATCGGGGCATGGACCACCCCAGCAGATGGTCGATCCGGGACACGCTGCGCGTGTTCAACAAGTTCATGCTCAACCCGGCGATGATGCGACTGGCCGGGCGCAAACACTGGTATGCGTCGGTGATCGGGCACACCGGACGTCACTCGGGCCGGCGGTACGCGACACCGGTGGTCGCAGAGACGGTGTCGGATGGGTTTATCGTCCCGTTGCCCTACGGCACACACGTCGATTGGCTGCGTAACGTGCTAAGCGCTGGGCAGGCAACGATTCGGGTCAGGGACCAGACCTACGCTGTCGTCGAGCCCGAAATTATCGGTGCGGAATCGGCGGCGCCACAGCTATCGGCGGGACGTCGGCGACTGTATCGGCGTTTGGGAATCGCCAACTTCGTCAAGCTGAAGCTTGCCGAGCCGCGCGGCTAACGCCCTGCGAGCGCTCCCATCGTCAGCGCGGGCCGCCGGGACAGGGACCACCGGAATAAGGAACAACGAATCACCAAGTGAGGACTAAAGCCTCCTGACCTATTGCGACGTGTTCGATAGCGTTTTTGCGTTCTCCCGTTGACCACTGCCCAAGGGCGCACATGATGGAGTATGGTCCGCCGACGTCGGTGGTCGTTGGCACCGATGGGTCGCAGACAGCGGTTGGCGCTGCGCGGTGGGCCGCCGAGAAGGTGGCCGGTTCCGACATCCCGTTGCGGTTGCTCTGCGTCATGGAGCAAAACCGCATCGATACCCGGGCGCTGGCAACCCGGCGCGGCGACACGGCGCGGCGGAACGCCGGTCGGGCCGTGAACGTGACCAACCCCGGATTTGTGATCCCCTACCGGTGAGGAAAGGAGTCGATTCCGATGGCTATCTGCGCTACCTGCGGCAATGACTACGATAAAGCATTCACCGTCACCTGGGTGGATGGCCATAGCGCAACCTTCGACAGCATTGAGTGCGCGGCAATGAAATTGGCTCCCACGTGCGCGCACTGCGGCTGTCGGGTCCTAGGCCATGGGGTAGAGGCCGAGGGGACGATTTACTGCTCTGCGCACTGCGCCCGGCAAGCCGGCAGCACCGGGGTCAGCGACCGCTTTCCCGCCCCGGTGGGCGCCACGCCGGGGACACCGTGATAGCCGTGACCCGACGCCGCGGCCCTCGAACCGTCGGCAACGGGGCGACTGAGCGGCGCAACCCGATAACAACTCGTCTATTACGTTATCTACTACGGTGCGTAGATGGCCTTGACGAACTCGGCGATGGCGTGCTCGGGGAGATGACGGGCGATATCGGCTTCACTGACGATTCCGACAAGCCGGTGGTTTTCGATGACCGGCAGCCGCCGGATCTGATGCTCCTCCATCATGCTGAGCATCTGTTCGATACTGGCCTCACCGCCGATGTGATAGACCCGGCCCTGCGCCAGCTCACCGGCCGTGGTGGTGTTGGGATCACGACCGACGGCGATGCATTTGACGACAATGTCGCGGTCGGTGAGCATGCCGAGCAGACGGTTGTCGTCCCCCCAGATCGGCAATGCCCCCACACCCGAGTCGCGCATGTGCCGGGCCGCGGCGGTCATCGTCTCATGTTCACCGATATAGGTCACCCCACGCTGCATGATGTCTTTGGCCGTCGTCATGGTGTTCTCCTGAAATTCATGCTGTGCCTGGGTGATTGAGAATCGGCAACCCATAATCTAGGTGCCGGTTTTCAGCCGTGGTAGGGCCATTAGGCCTTTTAGCCGCCAACGTTTGGCCGTTGCCGTCGTCCGGGGGTGATGCGAAGGTGGCGGCAGTGAGGTGGCCGATCGATTAACCTATGGGAGGCGGTGATCGGGGGTGGCAGGTGAACCCGCGATGATCACAGTGCTGCTGGGTGGCGACGTCATGCTCGGGCGCGGCGTCGATCAGATTTTGGCGCACCCCGGTGACCCGTACTTGCGCGAGCCGTACGTGCGGGATGCGCGAGAGTATGTTCACCTCGCCGAGCGAGCGAACGGGCCGATTCCCCGTCCGGTGGATTGGAGCTGGCCCTGGGGTGACGTACTGGCGCTCCTTGACGATGTTGCACCCGATGTTCGCGTGATCAACCTGGAAACAACGATCACCGCCGATGGCGAGTTCGCCGAGCACAAAACGGTGTGCTATCGAATGCACCCCGACAACCTGCCGGTGCTCACGGTGTTTCGGCCCGACGTGTGCGCCCTGGCCAACAACCACATTCTCGATTTCGGCTATCAAGGGTTAGCCGATACGATCTTGGCCCTCACCCCGCCAGGAATCCAGGCTGCCGGGGCGGGAGCCGATCAGCTCATCGCGCGCCGCCCGGCGGCGGTGACGGTTCCCGGTGGACACCGGGTGCTCGTCGGCTCGGTGGCGACGAAATCGTCCGGCGTTCCCGAGTCGTGGGCCGCACAGCGCGACCGGGCCGGGGTGTGGTTGGTCCGGGACCTGTCAAGCCGGGTCGCCGACGACGTGGCGGCAGGGGTGCTCGCGCACAAGCGTGACGGCGACGTGGCGATCGTTTCCGTGCATTGGGGGCCCAACTGGGGCTACGCCGTCACACCGGACGAAATCGGGTTCGCGCACCGGCTCATCGATGCCGGCGTGGACATAGTTCACGGGCATTCCTCACACCACCCCAGGCCCATCGAGATATACCGCGGCAAACCGATCCTGTACGGCTGCGGCGACGTCATCAATGATTACGAGGGCATCGGCGGACACGAGTCATTCCGCGGTGATCTCGGCCTGCTGTATTTGACCAGTACCGATCCGGCCAGCGGTGAATTGGTCTCGCTGCGGTTGATCCCGTTGCGGGTACGGCGGATCCGGCTTGAGCGCGCCTCGCAGACCGACACCGAGTGGCTTCGCGCCACCGTGGAGCGCACCAGTCGCCGGTTCGGGATCCGCGTCGTGGCGCGACCCGACGACCTGCTGGAAGTCATGCCCCTGAGCAGCACCACCCGGCCCCAGATGAGCCCGGCAGATGCCGGCAGCTGAGGCCGGCCTAAACGATCGGGCTTGCTTGCCATCCCAACTGTTGACTGACTTGCCGTGGCCGGCTTGTCGCTTGGTTGTCGGCGGGTAGCGCCACCCGCAGTGGCGGAGCGGTTCAGCCGGCGCTGAACCGGGTTTCGTCGTTGGGATGTGTTCCGGTCGCCTGGAAGATCACGCGGCGGGCCACGTTCACAGCGTGGTCAGCGAAGCGTTCGTAGAACCTGCCCAGCAGCGTCATGTCCACGGCCGCCTCCACACCATGTTTCCAGCGGCGGTCCATCAAGACCGCGAATAGCTGCCGATGCAAATCATCCATCGCGTCATCTTCTCGGCGGATTCGGGCGGCTTTGTCCGGATCCCCGGACAGCAACACTTCCTGGGCCTCGGCCGCCAACTCGACCGCTAATCGGCCCATCTCTGCGAAGTATCCGTTGACCTCTTCCGGAAGAGCGTGTTGTGGGTGACGGCGCCGGACGATCTTGGCGACGTGCAACGCCAACCCCCCCATCCGTTCGAGTTCGGCGACGTTTTGAATCGAACTGACGATCGCCCGCAGGTCACCGGCGACCGGGGCCTGCAGGGCCAGCAACAGGAACGCTTTCTTCTCGGCGCGCGCGCTGATTGCAGCAATCTTCTCGTGGTCGCTGATCACCTGCTCGGCCAGCACCAGATCGGCCTGCAACAACGCGTGAGTCGCGCGTTCCATGGCCACACCGGCCAGTTCGCACATCTGCGCCAACTGTCCGCTCAGCTCGGCCAGCTGCTCACGATAGGCGGGCCGCATCTGCTCACCCGCCGGTCACGTCGGCATCACCAGGCATACCTATTCCGGATAACCACATCCCCTGGCCGGGCTCGCATTGCCTGCCTCCTTCCTGCACGCCGGTTGTGATCATGCGCTGACGGTCGGTTCACCGGCAGGGCCGCAGGTCACCGCCGCCGTGGCCCAAAGTCACATTGGGGGCTCGGGCCGCTGTCGGTGCCGACGGCGGGAAAGCGGTTGCCAGAACCCGTCATCCCGACGCCCCCGACGCCGCGGTGGACCGTAGTCTCGATAGGTGTCGATCCGGGAGCTGATCGTGCTCGGTACCGCCAGTCAGGTGCCCACCCGTCGTCGCAACCAGAACGGATACCTGCTGCGCTGGGACGGTGAGGGGCTGTTGTTCGATCCAGGCGAGGGAAGCCAGCGGCAACTGACGCTGGCCGGTATCCCGGCGACCAGCGTGACCCGGCTGTGCCTCAGCCATTTCCACGGTGACCACTGTCTTGGTGTGCCCGGCATCGTGCAGCGCCTGTCCCTGGACCGGGTGCAACACCCGATATCGGCGCACTTTCCCGCGTCGGGCCGGGAATTCTTCGCGCGGCTGCGTCACGCCTGCGCTTTCTACGACGTCGTCGACCTGCGCGAGCAGCCGCTCACTGGGGATGGGCAGGTCGCTGACGGCGCGTTCGGCGTCCTTGAGGCGCGGCGCCTGGACCAAGGCTGACGAGGTTTTCCACGAAGCGGGGATAGCCACGATCGATGTGGAAGACATCGTGTACCTCGGTGTCGCCATCGGCGACCAGCCCCGCAAGCACCAGGCCGGCACCTGCACGGATGTCCGAACTCCACACCGGAGCGCTCGAGAGCTGCGGGAGACCACGCACGACGGCGTGGTGTCCGTCGGTGCGCGCATCGGCGCCCAGGCGGATCATCTCCTCGACGAATCGGAACCGGGATTCGAACACGTTCTCGGTTATCATGGATGTTCCGTCAGCGATCGAGGCCAACGCGATCGCCATCGGCTGCAGATCGGTGGGGAACCCGGGGAACGGCAGTGTCGCGACATTGACCGCCTTCGGCCGCTCGTACTGCGTGACCCGGAAACTGTCGTCGGTCTGGGTGACGGTGGCACCGGCGTCGTGCAGCTTGTGCAGCACCACCTGCAAGTGGGCTGGATCAACCCCGGTCACCGTGATGTCGCCGCGGGTCATCACCGCGGCGATGCCCCAGGTGGCCGCCACGATGCGGTCTCCGATTACGCGGTGCTCGGTCGGATATAGCCGCGGTACGCCGGTAATCGTCATCGTCGGTGAGCCCGCGCCTTGGACCTTCGCGCCCATCTGGTTGAGCATCGTGCAGAGATCGACCACATCGGGCTCCCGGGCCGCGTTGTGAATGGTGGTGACACCCTCGGCCAGGACGGCTGCCATCAGGATGTTCTCGGTAGCCCCCACCGAGGGGAACTCGAGTTGAATCTCTGTGCCGCGCAGGGTGTCCGCCTGAGCCACGACGCAACCGTGCTCGATATTGCAGTTGGCACCCAGTTGGCGGAGGCCGGCCTGGTGCATGTCGAGCGGACGCGAGCCGATCGCATCGCCCCCGGGCAGAGCAACCTTGGCCCGTCTGCACCGGGCGACCAGCGGTCCCAGCACGCAGACCGAGGCGCGGAACTGCCGCACCGCAGCGAAGTCGGCATCATATTTGGGTTCATCCGGAGAAGTGATTCGGACGGTGTCGCCAGCCAGTTCCACCTGGGCGCCGAGCCCGCGCAGTACTTCCGCCATCAACGGGACGTCGAGGATGTCGGGGCAGTTGGTGATCGTGGTGGTGCCCTCGGCCAACAACGCCGCGGCCATCAGCTTCAGCACACTGTTCTTGGCGCCACCGACCGCAACTTCGCCCGACAACCGATTGCCGCCGGTAACCACGAAACGCTCAGCCACTCGGGTTAGTTTAGCGAGAGGGTATCGCCCTGTCAGTCAGCCCGGTCACCGGCCGGTACCGTTTGACGTATGGCTGTACACTTGACGCGCATTTATACGCGTACCGGCGATGACGGTACCACCGGCTTAAGTGATTTCTCCCGGATCGCCAAGACGGACGTTCGGTTGGCGGCGTACGCAGACTGCGACGAGGCGAACGCAGCGATCGGCCTCGCGCTCGCGCTCGGAAACCCCGACCAGCAAGTCATGCATGTGCTTCAGCAGGTACAGAATGACTTGTTCGACGCCGGAGCGGACCTTTCCACCCCGGTCGTTAAGGATCCAAAGTCGCCGCCCTTGCGAATCACTCAGCCCTACATCGAGCGGCTCGAGAAATGGTGTGACGAACACAACGCAGACTTGCCCGCACTGAATTCTTTTGTGCTACCCGGTGGATCAGCGCTCTCAGCCTTACTGCACTTCGCCCGCACCATCGTTCGCCGTGCTGAGCGCTCAGCGTGGGCCGCGATCGAAGCCTACCCGGAAACCGTAAGTGCAATGCCGGCCAGGTATCTGAACCGTCTCTCGGATCTGCTGTTTATTCTGGCACGGCGGGCGAACTCGGGCGGCGATGTACTGTGGCAACCCGGCGCTGCCACGCCGACAACGCGGCCCGAGACCTGAACACCCCGCCGATCACGCACTGCTTCTGCGTGCGCGCGGCGAAGGGCGGGATTCCAGCCACGACAAAAACGCGGTCAATGCTCCACGGTCCAATGCGATCTCATAACCACTCCGGCGAACCTGCGTGGTGTCGCGCAGCTCTAAAACTACGATTTCGTCGGTCATGATGTCGAACTCGTCGCCTCGCGGCGACCGCCGCGAAACAACCTCGATTCCCCGCCTGCTAAGCCGGCGATCGGGCCACAAACGGACACTGGAAAGCCGGTAAAACACTGCCTCCCCGCCGTGATAACGAACGACACCGTGCCGCCACCCGTGGCCCTCGACCGCGGGGATATCCCGCATGATCGCCGCAATCCCGCCCTGGCGCAACTTCCACAACCGATAGCTCAGCGCAACGACGATTAGCAACAACACGGCGGCCAGCACGGCCACTGCGATCATGGGCGCGCTCATCGGCTGCGGCTGGCTTATTCGAGTACGCCCAAGGCGCGCAACCTCGCCCGTCCCCGAGCTGCAATCCTGGGATCCCCGGACTGGGCGTCATGTCTGGCGGTAGCCTCATCGATCTCCGAAGCGAACTCCGCTGATTCGGCGAGGATGATGACACCCCCGTCTTCGGTTACCGTCAAATATCCGCCATGTGTCGCGATACGCAAGTCCTCCTGGCCCTCACGCTCGACCCGCACCATGGCATCTTCGACGAGCTGTGCCACTAACGGGATATGACGGGGCATGATGCCGATCTCGCCGACGGTGGTGCGAGTGAAGATGAATGTAGCCCGACCGGACCACATCTTCCGGTCGACGTCGACGATGTCGACATCCATTTCAGCCATGCCGCATCACCTTTCGTCATGGTGAGATCACAGTTTGACGCCAAAGCTCTTAGCTTTCTTGGCCAAGTCGTCAAGGCCACCGATCAAGAAGAACGCCTGTTCGGGAACATGGTCGAAGTCACCCTTGCACAACCGATCGAACGCCTCGATTGTTTCTTTCACGGGGACCGTCGAACCCGGCTGGCCGGTGAACTGCTCAGCCGCCATCATGTTCTGCGAGAGGAACCGCTCAATGCGCCGGGCCCGGTTGACTAACTGCTTGTCCTCTTCAGAGAGCTCGTCAATGCCCAGGATGGCGATGATGTCCTGTAGATCCTTGTAGCGCTGCAAAATCCGAATTACCTCCTGTGCAACGCGGTAGTGCTCCTCGCCAACAATGCTCGGATCAAGAATGGTCGAACTCGATGCCAATGGATCTACAGCCGGGAAAATGCCCTTGGAGAATACCGCGCGGGACAGCTCGGTAGTCGCGTCCAGATGAGCGAACGTGGTCGCGGGTGCCGGGTCGGTGTAGTCGTCGGCTGGCACGTAAACCGCCTGCATCGACGTGATCGAACGGCCCCGGGTCGAGGTAATACGTTCCTGCAGCTCGCCCATCTCATCGGCCAGCGTGGGTTGATACCCCACCGCCGAGGGCATCCGGCCCAGCAGCGTCGACACTTCTGAACCGGCTTGGGTGAACCGGAAGATGTTGTCGATGAACAACAAGACGTCCTGGCCTTGCTCGTCACGAAACCATTCGGCCATGGTCAGCGCCGACAGCCCCACTCGCATGCGGGTACCCGGCGGCTCATCCATCTGGCCGAAAACCAGGGCGGTGTCCTTGAGGACGTTGGCTTCTCGCAGCTCCACCCACAGGTCATTGCCCTCGCGGGTACGCTCACCGACACCGGCGAATACCGAGGTTCCACCGAAGTTACGGGCGATGCGGTTGATCATCTCCTGGATCAACACCGTCTTCCCCACGCCGGCACCACCGAACAGTGCGATCTTGCCACCACGCACATACGGGGTCAGCAGGTCGATGACCTTCAGACCGGTCTCGAGCATTTCCGTTCTCGGCTCAAGATCCTCGAAAGAGGGTGGCTTGCGGTGAATAGACCAGTGCTCGAAATCTTTTCCGTACCCCGGCTCGTCCAGGCAATCGCCTAGCACGTTAAAGACGTGACCCTTGACGCCTTCGCCGACCGGCACCGAAATCGGGCCGCCCGTATCGATCACCTCGACGCCGCGCACCAGGCCGTCGGTGGGCTGCATAGAAATACAGCGCACCAGGTTGTCACCGAGGTGCTGTGCTACCTCCAGCGTCAAAGTTTTCGCCAGCGATTTGAAGGTGACATCGACGTGCAGCGCGTTGAACAACTCGGGTATCGAACCCCGGGGAAACTCGACGTCGACCACAGGTCCGGTGACCCGGACCACACGGCCATTGGCGTTCCCGCCGTGGGTCTTTACAATCTTTTCAGCGGCAGTAGTCATATCTTCTTCTGCACTTCCTCGTGGGACCTATCGATGGGAGTTCACTTTGCGGCCTCGGCGAGTGCATTGGCACCGCCGACGATTTCGCTGATTTCCTGGGTGATCTGGGCTTGCCGTTCACGGTTGGCTTCCAGCGTCAAGGCTTTAATGAGGTCGTCGGCATTATCGGTAGCAGACTTCATGGCTCGTTGACGCGATGCCAATTCCGACGCCGCAGATTCCAAAAGCGCGGCATAGACCCGGGTGGTCAGATAGCGTGGCAACAGTGACTCAAAGAGCGTGGTGGCATCCGGTTCGAAGGAGTACAGCGTGCGTGGACCGATCTCCTCCTCCACGTATTCCACCACCATTGGGGCGATCCGGCGAGCTTCCGCCGACTGTGACAACATCGATTTGAATTCGGTGTAAACGATGTGCAACTCATCAACACCGATGACGCCATCGGCGCCTGGGTCCTCCCCGGTGTCGTCGGCTCCGGCCATGAACGTTTCCACCAGCGTGGATGCGATCGCAGTGGCATTCTCGTAATGGGGCTGCTCGGAGAATCCTGCCCACGACTCGGTAATGTCCCAATTCCGGAAAGTGTAGTAACCCAACGCTTTGCGACCAACCACGTACAGTACCGGAGTCTTGCCTTCCTGTCGGAGCAAGGAGAACAGCTCCTCGGCGCGGCGAAAAATGTTGGCGTTATAGGCACCGCACAGGCCACGGTCGGACGACACCACTAGGACGCCCGCCCGTTTTGGCTCAGGGCGCTCGACCAAGAGCGGATGGTCCAGCGCGGATTCGGCAGCCAGCGTGGTAAGCATGCGAGTGATTTCAAACGCGTACGGCCTGGCGGCCGCGAGCCGGGACTGCGCCCTGGCTATGCGTGACGTTGCGATCAGCTCTTGGGCCTTGGTGATCTTCTTGATCGAACCGGCGGAGCGGATGCGTCCGCGCAATTCGCGGAGTGTGGCAGCCATAGTCGACTACTTCTTCTTCTTCGGCGGCGGCGGCTTGCGGACCTGTACCGCTTCTTTACCCAGCTTTTCTTCGTCAAGGGCTTCGACGTGCTCCTCCGGGACCACCGAGCCACCGCCCGTGGGAGCAAACCCTTTCTTGAAGTGATTGACCACCTCGGTCAGCCTGTCACGGAGCTCATCGGTGAGCTTCTGCGATTCCCTGAGCTCCCTGAGGATTTCCTGTTCAGAGGCACGCATATGATCCAGGAACTCGGTTTCGAAGCGACTGACATCTTCGACGGGCACCGAGTCCAGATGGCCGGCCGTGCCCAAAAAGATCGACACCACCTGCTCCTCGACGGGCATCGGCTGGTACTGGGGTTGTTTGAGCAGCTCGACCAGCCTGGCGCCGCGCTCCAACTGCGCCTTGGACGTGGCATCTAGATCGGAAGCGAAGGCGGCGAAGGCTTCGAGTTCGCGATACTGCGAGAGATCCAGGCGCAGCGACCCTGCGACGTCTTTCATCGCTTTGATCTGCGCATTACCGCCCACCCGGGACACCGACACCCCGACGTTGATCGCTGGGCGCACGCCCTGGTTGAACAAATCGGTCTCCAAAAAGCACTGGCCATCGGTGATGGAGATCACGTTGGTGGGGATGTAGGCGGAAATGTCGTTGGCCTTGGTCTCAATGATCGGCAGCCCGGTCAGCGAACCCCCACCGAGCTCGTCGGAGAGCTTCGCGCAGCGCTCCAGCAAACGCGAGTGCAAATAGAACACGTCGCCGGGATAGGCTTCCCGGCCGGGCGGGCGCCGCAGCAACAGCGAAATCGCACGGTAGGCTTCCGCCTGTTTGGTCAGGTCGTCGAAGACGATCAGCACATGCTTGCCCTCGTACATCCAGTGCTGGCCGATCGCTGAACCGGTGTAAGGAGCGAGCCATTTGAAGCCAGCGGATTCCGATGCGGGCGCGGCGACAATTGTGGTGTAGTCCATAGCGCCGCCCTCTTGCAAAGCCCGGCGCACCGCGGCGATCGTGGTGCCCTTCTGCCCGATCGCGACGTACACACATCGCACCTGCAGTTTGGGATCTCCACTTTCCCAGTTCTTCCGCTGATTAAGGATGGTGTCAACGCAGACCGCGGTCTTGCCCGTCTTGCGGTCGCCGATGATCAGCTGACGCTGCCCGCGACCGATCGGCGTCATCGAGTCGATGGCCTTGATACCGGTCTGCAGTGGTTCTTTGACACTTTGACGCTGCACCACCGACGGCGCCTGGACTTCCAGTGCGCGCCGAGCCTGGGCGTCGATGTCCCCGCCACCGTCGATCGGCTGCCCGAGCGGATTGATCACCCGGCCGAGGAACGCATCGCCGACCGGGACCGATAACACTTCTCCGGTGCGTTTGACCTGCTGGCCTTCTTCGATCTGCTCGAAATCCCCGAGGATCACCGCCCCGACGCTGTGCTCGTCGAGGTTGAGCGCCACCCCAAGGATTCCGCCCGGGAACTCAAGCAGCTCTTGGGTCATCACCGACGGTAACCCCTCGATATGGGCGATGCCGTCCCCGGCATCGATGACCGTGCCGACCTCCTCGCGGGTAGCGTCTGAGGTAAAGGAACTAACGTATTCCTCGATCGCACCCTGAATCTCATCCGCGGAGATTGTCAACTCTGCCATGATCTTTCGTCTTCCTGATTGGTGTGATTGTTCAGTCGGGTAACCGGGTTTCGGCGGCAGTCAGACGAGACGAGAGCGTACCGTCGATCACCTCGTCGCCGACGCAGATCGACAACCCCCCCAGCAGCGCCGGGTCGATCTGCAGCTGCACGGTCACCGGATGACCGTAGATACGGCTCAACACCCCGGTGAGACGAGTGCGCTGAGCTTCGCTGAGTTCGGCTGCCGCGCCGACGCGTGCCACGACTTCGCCGCGGCGAGCCACCGCCACTTCCGCCAGCTCCAGCACCGCCTCCTCGGCAGGCCGGCCACGGATCAGCTCGATGGTCTGGGACAGCAGCGCGACGGTGATCGGGTTGACGCCGGAACTGGCGCTCTCCAACACGTTGCGCAGCAGCTGGATCCGCTCCCCGGCGGGTACGCCGTAGTCGCCGAGTAGGAGCGCAAGGCGCGGCTGGGCGTCCAGAATGCGACTAAACCGGAACAGCTGATCTTCTACCTCGTCGACCTGACCGGCGCGTTCAGCCCGCACCAAAAGTGCCTGCCGCGCAATATATTCTACCGCGTCGACCAGGTCCGAATCGGCCGACCAGTGTGCCGCCACAGCGCTGCGCAACAGCTCGAGTGCAGGGTCTCCGACTTTGCCGGAAATCAGCCGCTCGATCAACCGGATGCGGGGGGCCGCGTCCTCGCTCGACTGGGTGAGATACCGGGTGATAACGAGTTCACCACCCAGCAGCTTGGCTACCGCTGCCAGCTCCTCGGCCAGAACCGCCAATCCCCTGTCGTCGAGGGCGGGCGTTATCTCATCGAATCGCTCCAGCAGGCCGGTCAGCGCCTGCCGGCTGGAGGTACGCATCCTGCCCAACACGGGATACTTGACATCCGCCGCCGAAGGAGCCATCGCATCCAACTCGTCGAGAAAACGATCGACGGTGGCCGACCGCCGCGCCGGATCAGCGACGTGTTCACGCACTAATTCCCCTGCGCGCTGCACGGATTCGTAACCGAGATCCTGGCGAAGCTGCCGGATCAGCTGCGCCCTCAGCAACTCGACCTGCCGCGTCCCCTGTACCTTAATGCGCTCCACCTCGGCGTCGGCCTGAGCTCGGAGTTGTTCGATGATGCGTTCGGCGTCCAGGCGCGCCTCCTCGGTGACCCGCTGCGCGTCAGCTTTGGCGTCTTCGAGGGCTTTGGCGTGAGCCTGGCTCGCCTGGGCCAGTAGCTTCGCGGCGCTTGCGGCCTCTTCCAACTCCGTGCGTACTGCGTTCTGCCGAGCCGTCATCAGGTTGCGCACCGGCGGCGCGGCGTACCGCCACACCAGGAACACGATGACCGCGAACCCGAACAGTTGCCCGATAAACGTCGACATGGCCGCTACCGCCCCGCCGTCCTGGTGATTGCCGTCGCGGTGGTCACTGTGGTGATGTCGACGCCCAGGATGCGGCTGGCCAGGGTCGCCGACATGGCTTCCACCCGCGAGCGCAGATCCGCGGCCACCGCATCGCCCTCCCGTTTTAGTTGCTCACCGGCGCTGTGCAGGGTCGCCACCACCTGCTCCTCGGCGCGCGCCCGCATGTCCTCAAGGATTCTGCGGCCCTGCGCCCGGGCGTCGTCGCGCAGGGCCGACGCCCGGGCGCGGGCCTCGCCCATCGCGTGCTCGTAGTCGGCTTGCGCTGCGGCGAACTGCTCGGCGGCCGTCTTGTTGTCGGCCAGGGTCCTGGTGACGATGTTCTCGCGTTCCCGCAGCACCTTCATGATCGGCGGCACCACGAAGGTGCCGATCACGCCGAGCACGATCAGGAAAATGACCAGCACAAAGAAAAAGGTGCCGTTGGGGATGAGGAAGTTGTTGCCGCCTTCCGCCACTGCCCGGCCGGCGGCCAGACCATCAGCGCTCACGTGACCCTGGTACATGAGTAGTGAAATCCATCACGGCTGACTACTTGACCGGTGTTGCGAACACGAACAGCGCCATGAACGCCAAGTTGATGAAGTACATCGCCTCCACCAGGCCGACGGTGATGAAGAATGGAGTGAACAGTCGCCCTTGGGCCTCTGGCTGCCTTGCGATACCCGAAATCAGCGCATTGCCCGCTACACCGTCGCCGATAGCGGCGCCGACGGCGCCGCCGCCCAAGATCAGTCCACCGCCGATGAGGGCGCCGGCAGCGATTGTGGGATCCATTCCTTATCCTCCTTGGTGTCTGGTAGGGGTCTACCAGTTTTCTGTTGTGTGCCCGGCCACTGGCCGTTCTATCCGTGTTCTCTATCCGTGTTCTTCATCCAGCTCCATTGACTGGCCGAAGTACAAGATCGTCAATAACGCGAAGATGAATGCCTGGATGAATCCGACAAACAAGTCGAAGGCCTTCCATACCGCGTTGGGTGCCCACAGGATATACGGCGGGAAAAGAGCGATCAGAGCCACCATGATGCCACCGGCGAAGATATTGCCGAAAAGTCGGAGTGACAGCGAGATCGGCTTGGCGACTTCTTCGACGACGTTGATCGGCGAGAAGATCACCCCGACGGCCTTGGGCAGGGTCTCCCATACGTGCCCCTTGAGCACCTTGGCGGGATACCCGGCGAGGCCGCTGCGCCAGATCCCTGCGAGGTGATAACAGACGAACACAAATACGGTGAGCGCCATTACGTAGTTGATGTCCGCCGCCGCCGGCTTGAGCAACTCGGTGGTTCGCCCGGCCGCATCGGTGTATTGCAGCGGGAGAACCGCTAGCCAGTTCGAAACCAGGATGAACACAAAAATGGTCACCGCCAGCGGCAGCACAAACGGCGCCACCCGCATGCCGATGGTGCTCTCGATCTGATCCCGCATCTGGATGGTGATCGCCTCGAAGAACAACTGCACGCCGCTAGGCACGTCTGATGAGGTGACCTTGGCTCGCAAGAAGAGGGCAAGGGCGATGACGATCACCGCGGCGATCGCGGTCGACAGGATGGTATCGACGTTGACGGTCATCCCGAGCCAGGTGGCGGTGACATGCTCACCGACCTCGATTTGGGCCTCTGCCAAGATCGTCTCACTCATCACGGGTTCCTTTGCTCTCAGCGCCCTCGCCACCCGGGGTCGGGTGACCCGGTGTCGCCGGCGACTCGGCGCCCGGAGTGCGCAGCGTTTTCCAGACCGGCAATACTGTCGATGCCACCAACAACACTTGGAAAAGCGCCAGCCCAAAGACCACCGCGAGCCCGTCGGGGCGGAAGACAAACGCAATCGTCAAACCAATCACGGTGAGGATCAACAACCGCCCCGCGGAATTCAGCGCCATCTTTTTTTTCAATGGATGCGCCTCGGCGGTGATGGCCGTGACTGATCGCCGCACCAGGGCGGCGTTCAGCAAACCCATCAACAGCCCCACGCCGAGGAACCCCCCGACGATCGCGCGGCCGAACACGCCGGCGGTGATGCTGACCGCCGTGGCCAGCACGACGCAGATGACAAGAAGGCGAATCGGCCGGAAGACAACCGAGGGCAACACCAACGGCGCGTCCTGCGCGGGTGTCGTCACTGCAGTACCTCAATCCCGGGTAGATGGAGCCTGACCGATAAATCGGTGACCCGCTGAGCGTATCGGAAGGCTCTGGTAGCTCCGGAATCACCCAAGGCCAGCATCCTGTGTCGGTCGTCAATCGGCGTAATCGGACTTGCGTCCGGCGGCCGGGGGCCGGCAACCCGAGCGGGTTTTTCGGATTCTACCTGCACCGTATCATATAATGACAGACTGTTACTACTCCCCGTCGTAGAGGTCTTGGCGACGGCGCAGAAGCGGTATTAGGGTCGTGATCAGCGCGACTACGAGTGCGCCCAGCATCACCGCGGCGGTGCCACGCGGGTTGAAGAAGATCGTGCTTGCGGTACCGAACGCCACGATTCCCACCCACAGATAAATCAATAGGACCACGCGGCGATGCGAATGCCCGATCTGCAGGAGCCGGTGATGCAGGTGCATCTTGTCGGGACTGAATGCACTGCGGCCGGCCCGGGTCCGGCGCACGATCGCCAGCAAAAGGTCGAGCATCGGCACAAACATCACGGCCACCACCAAGAGAAACGGGGATAGCAGGGCAAACACGTCGCGGGCGCCGTACGCGTTCTGCGAAATGGGGCCGGCTGCGGTGGTCGAAGCGGCCGCAAGCATCAAGCCGATCAACATGGACCCGGAGTCGCCCATGAATATCTTGGCGGGGTGAAAGTTATGTGGCAAAAACCCTAAACAGACGCCGGCAAGCACTACCGAAATCACCGCCGGCGGGTAGAACAGCACGTCACCACCGTGGTCGCGAAGCAGACCGACGGAGAATATGCAGATCGCCAACGCCGTGATCAGCCCCAGCCCGGCTGCCAGCCCGTCGAGACCGTCGACAAAGTTCATCGCGTTGACGATCGCCACCGTTAGCGCCAACGTGAGCAGGATCGAGGACACCTGGTCCAAGACAATGGTGCCGATACCGCCGAACGGGATGTACAGCACGCTCCAGGCGACGCCCATGGTGACCAGCACGCTGGCCGCGGTGATCTGACCCGCGAACTTCGTTAGCGCATCCAGACCCCACCGATCATCAATCAGACCGATGCCCATAATCACCGCACCGGCTACCGCCACCGCCGGCATGCCGGAGGAATACATGAAACCCCGGGTGAGAGCCGGAAGCTGGGATGCCAGGAAGACAGCCGCAATAACACCGAGATACATTGCCAACCCGCCCATCCGCGGTGTGGGTGTCACGTGGACATCGCGTTCTCGCGGATAGGCCACCGCGCCCACCCGGGTGGCCAGCAGCCGCACCGGTCCGGTTGCGAAATAGGTGATGATCGCGGCCGTTCCCCCGACCAGGGCCAGTTCACGCAACGGAACACCCGCGGGCAGATCGGACAGGGCGAGCAGACCGCCGCTATGAGTGTCCATACCGCTATGCACCGACAACACCGTACTGCAGCACCCTCAGGCTCGAGACGGTTGGCCGGCTAGTGCCCCGCGGGAGGATCACGCCGTCAATCGCGCGGGGTCCATCCCGAGCACCGCGGCGATATCCTCGGCGCTCACCGGACCCGCTCGCAGGATGCGGGGGGCGGACCCGGTCAGGTCCAGGATGGTCGAGGCGGCCTGCCGGCCGGCCGGGCCCGCGTCAAGATAGACTTCGACGAGATCGCCGAACTGGCGGCGGGCCTCAGCCGCATCGGCTGCGGGTGCGTGACCGGAGACGTTCGCACTGGATACCGCCATCGGCCCCACCTCACGCAGCAATTCGATCGCCACCGGGTGCAACGGCATCCGCAGCATCACCGTGCCCCGGGCATCACCGAGATCCCACTGCAGCGACGGGGCCTGGCGGATCACCAAGCTCAACGCACCCGGCCAGAATGCCCGCACCAGATCACGGGCCGCGTCGGGCAGGGTGAGCGCCAGGCCCTCGATGGTGTGCCAGGAACCGACCAGCACGCCCACCGGCATATCGCGCCCGCGACCTTTGGCTGCGAGCAACGCGGCCACCGCGGCACTGTCGAAAGCGTCGGCGCCGACCCCGTAGACGGTGTCCGTCGGCAGCACTACCAATCGCCCGCTTTTGACCGCATTGACCGCCGCCGCAAGTCCTTGGGATCGTTGATGGGGCTGGGTGCAGTCGAACAGGTGAGTCAACGGCGTTGCTCTTTCCTGCGGGCTGTCACGAACCTCTGCCGACCCGGCAAGTCTTTGTGAGCAATGATGTCATCGAAAAGTCCTGTACGGTAAATCAATTCGACGGTGCAGCCGGACTTTGTCTCGTCGTGTTCGACGGCGAACATACCGCCCGGGCGCAGCCAGCGCCCGGCCAGGCCGACTACCGCCGCAATCACCGTCATCCCATCCGGGCCGCCGAACACTGCGTGAGGTGGATCATATTGGGCCACTTCGGGTTCTAGAGCGGTGCCGTCTGGAACATAAGGTGGGTTGGCCACCACCAGATCAACCAAGCCGTCGAGTTCGGCGAGCAGCCCCGGAGTAGTCGCGTCGGCGTGCACCAGCCGCACCCCGGTGCCCGCGGCATTGCGCCGCGCATAATCCAGAGCATTTTCGGAGTCGTCGATACCGAGCACCCAGGCCGCAGGCCAATGATGGGCCAGTGCGAGCGCCAGAGCTCCCGATCCGGTGCAAACGTCGACGATCACCGGCCGGGCCGGAAGACGTTGCGTGATCGCCCATGCCAGCAGGGCTTCGGTCTCCGGGCGAGGTATGAACACACCAGGCCCAACGCGCAGCACCACCGGCCCGAAGGCCACCGTCTCGGTGAGATGCTGCAACGGTATCCGGCGCGAACGCGCGTCGACCAGGTCATGGTAGCGCGTAAAGAACTCATCGGGTGGGTCGAGCAACGCCAGCCTGCCGCGGTCGGTTCCCGCCAGATGAGCTGCCAGCATCTCTGCATCGCAACGGGCCGAATCGATTCCCGCGTCGGCTAGCACCGCAGCCGCGGACTCGATAGCACGCCGTAGTCGGGTCCTCATTCCTGCTGCAGCCGGGACTGCCGGTCGGCGGCGGCCAGTGCATCTAACAATGCATCCAGGTCGCCGTCGAGGACCTGATCGAGATTGTGCGCTTTGTAGCCGACGCGGTGGTCGGTGACCCGGTTTTCCGGGAAGTTGTAGGTGCGAATGCGTTCGCTGCGGTCCACGGTACGGATCTGACTGGCCCGATCCGCGGCTGCGTCGGCCAGCGCCTGCGCCTCGGCCATTGCCTGCAAACGCGCGGCCAGCACTTGCAATGCCCGGGTCTTGTTCTGCAATTGCGAGCGCTCGTTCTGGCAGGTGACGACGGTACCCGTGGGGAGATGGGTGATCCGCACCGCCGAGTCGGTGGTGTTGACGCCTTGCCCTCCCTTGCCGGAAGAGCGGTAAACGTCGATGCGCAGATCTGATTCGTCGATGTGCACCGCACCGAGCTCCTCGGGCTCCGGATAGACGAGCACGCCGGCCGCCGAGGTGTGCACCCGGCCCTGGGATTCGGTCACCGGTACCCGTTGCACCCGGTGCACCCCGCCCTCGAACTTCAGGCGCGACCACACTCCGTCGGCGGAGTTTCCTTTGCTTGCAATGGACAACGTCGCATCCTTGTACCCGCCCAAATCCGAGAAAGTCTCATCGAGCACCGTCACCGTCCAACCCCGCCGCTCCGCATAACGAATGTACATGCGAGCAAGATCGGCAGCGAATAGCGCCGACTCCTCCCCGCCCTCGCCGGATTTGACTTCCAAGATGATGTCATCGGCATCGTGCGGGTCGCGGGGCGCCAGCATATCGGCCAGCTGGGTGTCCAGTTGGGCCACCCGGGTTTCCAATTCGGCTACCTCTGCGGCAAACGATGCGTCGGCCGACGCCAGCTCGCGCGCGGTCTCCAAGTCGCCGCGCGCGGACTCGAGCTTGCGGTAGGTGGCGACGATCGGCGCCAGCTGCGCGAACCGGCGACCCGCCTTGCGGGCAGCGGCGGGCTTACCGTGCAGGTCGGGGTCTGCCAGCTGACGCTCGAGGTCGGCGTGTTCGGCGAGCAACGCGTCAATCGCCGGCACGCTCTGCGCCATGTCGACCCTCCTAACCCCACACACGAACCGACGCCCGGTCTGTGCGGGATCGGCGCACAGTTCGGGCGTCGGCAAACCAGCTACTTGTGGGTCTTCTCAGACCCCCTTGCCTTCCCTGAGCTAGCCCGCTCGCCCACCTGGCGCTTGCCGTAGCGCTTCTCGAAGCGAGCCACCCGACCGCCGCTGTCGAGGATCTTCTGCTTGCCCGTGTAGAACGGGTGACACTGCGAGCACACCTCAACATTGATGCGGCCACCCGGCTTGGTGCTGCGCGTCTGGAAGGTGTTTCCGCATCCACACACCACCGTGGTCTCGCCGTAGGCGGGATGGATACCAGATTTCATAAAACCCTCTTCGATCATTAGCCCCGAGCCTCGGCAACCGAGTTTAAGCCAGAGACTGGGATGGGGGAGGTGGTCAACTCTCAATTATGCCAGGTCAACCATTATTATCCCAAACACCGGGATGAGTTCGCGCATTCCCACTGCCCGGTTGCGGGCACCGGGCCTGCCGGTTCCGGCCGTTTTCCCGATAGCCCCTCGCCCTGGCGGGCGAGCCCACCTGCCTTGTTCCCGCCGCGGCATAGCCACTCACCAGCGGCATCCGATGTGGTTGTGACGGCCCACAAATGGGTCGGCGCTGTCGTGTCGGCGGCAGCCCGGGCTCCCACGGAGCCTAGTCGTTATCCAAACCGCCCGGTGCCGTCTTGGACACCTGCATCAGAAATTCATAGTTGTTCTTGGTCTTGCGCAACTGCGAGATCAGCAGGTCGATGGCTTGGTGGGAATCCAGGCCCGAGAGCAGCCGGCGCAGTTTATGCACGACGGCGAACTCGTCGGGGGACAACAGCAACTCGTCCTTGCGGGTACCGGAGGGGTTCACGTCGACCGCGGGGAAAACCCGCCGCTCGGCGATCTTGCGGTCGAGCTTGAGCTCGGCGTTGCCGGTACCCTTGAACTCTTCGAAGATAACCGTGTCACCCTGTGAGCCGGTCTCGACCATCGCCGTGGCGATAACGGTGAGCGAGCCACCTTCCTCGATGTTGCGTGCCGCGCCCAGAAACCGTTTCGGCGGGTACAGCGCCGTGGAGTCGACCCCGCCGGAAAGGATGCGGCCCGAGGCCGGCGACGCGTTGTTATAGGCTCGGCCCAACCGGGTAATCGAGTCGAGCAGCACCACCACGTCCTTGCCCTGCTCGACTAGCCGCTTGGCACGTTCGGTTGCCAGCTCGGCCACCGAGGTGTGATCCGACGGCGGCCGGTCGAATGTCGAGGCGATGACCTCGCCCTTGACCGAGCGCTGCATATCGGTGACCTCTTCCGGCCGCTCGTCGACGAGCACGACCATCAGATGGCATTCCGGGTTATTCGTGGCGATCGCGTTGGCGATGTCCTTGAGGATCGTCGTCTTACCCGCCTTGGGTGGGGACACGATAAGAGCTCGCTGACCCTTGCCGATCGGCATGATCAAGTCGATGACCCGGGTGGTCAGCTTGTCGCTCGTGGTTTCCAGCCGCAGCCGCTGGTTAGGGTACAGCGGCGTCAATTTCCCGAATTCGGGGCGCTTCTTGGCGTCTTCGACCGGACCGCCGTTCACGCTGTCCAGGCGCACCAGCGGATTGAACTTTTGCCGCTGGTTGGGCTGCTCGCCCTCCCTGGGTACCCGCACCGCGCCGGTTACCGCATCACCACGGCGCAGGCCATACTTGCGCACCATGTTCATCGAGACGTACACGTCGTGCGGGCCGGCGAGGTAACCCGAGGTACGCACGAAGGCGTAGTTGTCGAGGACGTCGAGGACGCCCGCCACCGGCTGGACGATATCGTCCTCACGCAGTTCCGCGTCGGTGCTGTCGGCCGACCGTTCGCTGCGGCGCCGACGATCACGGAACCGCCGTCCGCGCCGCCCGGCACGCCCCTCACTGTCCTCGTCACCACGGGCTTGGGGCTCACCCTGCTGGTCACCGCCCTCTTTATCCCCAGTGTCAGGGGGGGTGCCCACCTCCACGCGGCCGGCGCGGTGCGCCGGCTCGGGGACCGCGGTCACCGCTTCGGCCCGCGCCTGAGCGGCCGGCGTCTCGGCACCGGCCTGGGAGCCGCCGTCTTGCGAGCGATCCTCGCCGGGCGGCAGCGCGCCATTGGCCCGTTGTTGGATTTCCCGGATCGCTGCGATCAATTCGCTCTTACGCATCCCGGACGTGCCCTTGACCCCGGCCCGATTGGCAAGCGCACGCAGTTCAGGCAGCACCATGCCGGCCAGCGAGCCGTCCGGCGAGATGCCGGCCTCCACCGGTGTGGGCGCGTCGGCACCGGGAAAGGCAGGACCGGACACCGGGGGCGTGGGTGTTTCCGCGCCGGGCGCGGCGGGCTCGGGGGTGGGGGTAATCACGGATTGAGACGGCTGACTGTTCTCGGTGCTATCGCCAGCCGTAATGAGGTCCGTTTCGGTCACGGATTTCCTTTCTTCCCTCGCTGATTGCGTCATGCAAGGGGTTCGTTACATTCAGCCAAATCGCTGAGTACTCCCAATCATCGACTCTGCGACGGGTCCGGATTGTCGGCTCAAACGGCGAACCATCGTCACGAGAGGAATTGGTGGTCCTAGTGGCAAGACAGTATCGATGCAGATGCCGGCCCTGCGAGTGCTGGACGAGTCCGAGGATAACGCGCTTCGGTGCCCGGCGCAAGGATCCGCAGCCCGCATCGATGGCGGTTAACGGGCGACGGTGACTCCGGAACTCCAGCGAACCCCGTCGCCGGGAGCCATCTTGCTGACGGTAAACCCGTTTGCAACCCCGTACTCGACCGTCTCCAAAGGCAACTCCGGCTCCGTGCTCAATGCGATCACCGCAGGCCCGGCACCGGAAAGCACTGCCGCGATGTCATAACGCCGCAATAGCCGCAGGTATTCCGCCGATGCCGGCATCGCCGGAGCACGCTGGGGCTGATGCAGGACATCCTCGGTGGCCGCCATCAGCAGATCCGGCCGTTCGGTGAGCGCCACCACCAACAACGCCGCGCGGCTGAGGTTGAACCGGGCGTCGTCGTGGCTGACCTGTGCGGGCAGCAGCACCCGGGTTTCCGCAGTCAACGAGCGTTCTTCGGGAACCGCGAGGAACAAACGAATGTCAGGGTGCAGCCGTAACCGGACGGCTGCGTAGCCGGGAGGGTCGTAGCGGCGGTCGGTCCACGAGACCACCGCGCCGCCCAAGACGGCCGCGGCGGCGTTGTCGGGGTGACCCTCAAACTCCGATGAGAGCTGGATCAGCTCCGGCTCACTGAACGGTATCGACTCTACCTGTGCGGCAAGACCATTAACTACTGCCAGCCCACCGACAACGGCGGCGGCGGACGAGCCGACACCCCGGGAATGCGGGATAGCGTTGCGGCATCGCACCACCAAGCCCGCGGCGCTGATTCCCGCAGCCTGCATCCCACGGTGAATTGCCCGGACCACCAGATGCGCCGGTCCCAGCGGTACCTGGCCCGCACCTTCGCCCTCGACCTCCACAACAAGACCGGAATCCGTTGTCTGGACCACGATCTCGTCGTAAAGACTCAGCGCCAGGCCAATGCTGTCGAAACCCGGGCCCAGGTTGGCGCTGGACGCCGCCACCACGGCGCCGGCCAACAGCCCTGCAGGCAACAGCTGAGTCACCGGCGGCCTTTCACGAAAGCCCCAGTTTCTCGACGACGGCGACCGGATCCACGGGCACGGGTGACACGGTCGGCAAGTCCCGCAGCGCCGTGTCGGGGTCCTTAAGACCATTGCCGGTCACCGTGCACACCACCGTCGAGCCGCGCGGCACCCAACCGTCCTCGACGGCTTTGAGCAAACCGGCGATACTCGCCGCTGAGGCGGGTTCCACGAAGACGCCTTCGGCGCCGGCCACCAGGTGGTAGGCGGCGAGGATCTCCTCGTCGGTGGCGGCCAAGAAGCGCCCCTTCGACTGCTGCCGGGCCGCCACGGCCGACGCCCACGACGCCGGCGCGCCGATGCGAATCGCGGTCGCGATGGTTTCCGGCCGGTGCACCGGCTTACCCAGCACCAGCGGCGCTGCGCCCGCCGCCTGCGTGCCCAGCATGCGAGGCAGCTTGTCGGCTATGCCCGCAGCGTGATACTCAACGTACCCCTTCCAGTACGCGGTGATGTTACCGGCATTGCCGACCGGGAGGGCGTGCACATCCGGCGCGGCGCCCAGGACGTCAACGATCTCGAATGCGGCCGTTTTCTGTCCCTCGATGCGCAGCGGGTTGATCGAGTTGACCAACGAGATGGCCGGGAATTCGGTGGATAATTTGCGAGCCAGCTCCAGGCAGTCATCGAAATTGCCGTCGATCTGGATGATCTTGGCACCGTGCATGACGGCCTGCGCCAGCTTGCCCATCGCGATTTTGCCCTGCGGTATCAGCACCGCGCAGGTGATACCGGCACGGGCCGCATACGCCGCCGCCGATGCGGAGGTGTTTCCCGTCGACGCGCATAACACCGCCTGCTGCCCGCGAGCCAGTGCATCGCTCACGGCCATCGTCATGCCCCGGTCCTTAAAGGAACCGGTCGGATTAAGCCCCTCGACCTTCAAATAAATCGTGCAACCTGTCTGCTGGGAAAGCCTGACCGCTGGAATGAGCGGTGTGCCGCCTTCAAACAGCGTGACCGGTCGCCAGTCCTCGTTCACCGGCAGCCGGTCGCGGTAGGCCGCGATCACCCCCGGCCAAGGCCGGCGAGTGGCCGTCTCCGGGGCGCTCACGGACCTGCTCCTTCCAGCCGCAGTACGTTCGCGACACGCTGGACCACATCGAGGTCAGCCAACGCGGCCACGGTTTCCGACACCGCCGCATCGGTGGCGTGGTGAGTGACCACGACGATGCGAGCTCCCACCCGCTGGCCGCCGTCATCGACCACACCTTCCTGACGCACCTCGGCGATACTCACTTCGCGCTTCGCGAATTCTGCTGCAACCGAGGACAATACGCCTGGCCTGTCGGTGACATACATGCTGATGTAGTAACGGGCAGAGATGAAGCCGATCGGCATGACCGGCAATTGGGCGTATTTGGACTCACGCGGTCCGCGGCTGCCGAGTACCCGGTTGCGGGCCGCCATCACCAGATCGCCGGCCACCGCCGAGGCGGTCGGCGCCCCACCGGCACCCTGTCCGTAGAACATCAGTCGCCCCGCCGCCTCGGCTTCGACCACCACGGCGTTGAACGCGCCGTTGACGCCGGCCAACGGATGCGTCAAGGGAACCAATGCCGGATAGACACGAGCCGAAACACGTTGGCCTGCATCGGTAATGATTCGTTCACAAATCGACAATAATTTGATGGTGCACCCAAGGGCACGCGCAGAGACGAAATCGGCCGGGGTGATTCCGGTGATGCCCTCGCGATAGACGTCATCCGCGGTTACCCGGGTATGGAAGGCGATGGACGCCAGAATCGCGGCTTTGGCCGCTGCATCATAGCCTTCTACGTCGGCGGTAGGATCGGCCTCCGCGTAGCCGAGTGCGCTCGCGTCGGCCAGCGCCTGCGCGTAATCGCGTCCGGTGCTCGCCATCTCGGAGAGGATGTAGTTGGTAGTGCCGTTGACAATGCCCACCACCCGCAGGACCGTGTCGCCGGCCAGTGACTGGGTCAGTGGCCGGATGACTGGAATAGCGCCTGCGACAGCCGCTTCGAAATATAAGTCGACATTGGCATTTTCGGCGGCCTGAGCCAACTCGCCGGTGGATGTCGACAGCAAGGCTTTGTTGGCGGTGACGACAGATTTGCCGCCCTCGAGCGCGGACAGGATCGCCTTGCGTGCCGGGTCCACGGGACCCATCAGTTCTACGACGATGTCGACGTCCTCCCGCGATACCAGTTCGTCGATGTTGTCGGTAAGTAGCTCCACCGGAACTCCCCGATCAGCCGCCACCCGGCGAACACCAATGCCGCGCAGCACCAGTGGGGCGCCGATGCGCGCTGCGAGATCCGCAGCGCTGTTCTCGATGATGCGAACAACTTCGCTGCCTACATTGCCCAGGCCAAGTACTGCCACACCGACCGGTTTTTCGGGTCCGAATACCCTCACCATGCCTCCAGGCTCAGCAGATCGTCGATCGTCTCGCGGCGCAGGATGAGGCGGGCATGTCCGTCACGCACCGCTACCACAGCCGGCCGGCCGATCATGTTATAGCGGCTGGATAGTGAGTAGCAGTACGCGCCGGTCGCGGCCACCGCAAGCAAATCCCCCGGCGAAACGTCACCGGGAACCCACGCATCACGCACGACGATATCTCCGCTCTCACAGTGCTTTCCGACGATGCGGGCCAATACCGGCGGCGCGTCGCTGGCTCTGGATGCCAAACGGACGTCGTACCGCGCATTGTAGAGTGCGGTGCGGATGTTGTCGCTCATGCCGCCGTCGACGCTGACATAGCGACGGTTCGCGGAGGCACTCACGTTCACGTCCTTGACGGTGCCGACCTCATATACCGTTATCGTGCCAGGCCCTGCGATGGCGCGTCCGGGCTCGACCACCAATCTGGGTGTTGGCAGGCCGATCGCCGCCGACTCGTTGCACACAATGGCGCTAAGCTTCGCTGCCAGCTCACCCATAGGCGGCGGATCATCGCCTGGCAGATACGAAATACCCATGCCTCCGCCGAGGTCCACGATTGAAATCTGTGCCGCCTTGTCGGTGCCGAACTTTCCGGCGATATCAGCCAGCAGGTTGACGATCCGATGCGCGGCGATCTCGAAGCCGGCGATATCGAGAATCTGCGAGCCGATATGGCTATGCAGGCCCACCAGTCGTAGGTGTCTGGTGGCAAAGATCCGCTCCACCGCGTGCATCGCCGCGCCGCTGGCCAGCGAGAGCCCGAATTTTTGATCCTCGTGTGCGGTCGAGATGAACTCATGGGTGTGCGCTTCGACACCTACGGTGACACGCACCAGCACATCCTGTACCACACCGGCGCCGGCCGCGATGGTATCGAGTCGCTCGATCTCGGTCATCGAGTCCACGACAACAAGCCCGATTCGCGCTGCGACGGCCGCAGACAACTCTGCAGCCGACTTATTGTTGCCGTGCAGCACGATCCGCTCCACGGGGAAATGGGCGCGCAATGCGACGGCCAGTTCCCCACCCGTGCACACGTCGAGCGAGAGGCCTTCGTCGTCGATCCAGCGTGCGATTTCCGTGCAGAGAAAAGCTTTTGCTGCATAGTGAACATTCTGCGGTCCGCCGAACGCCGCCGCGATATCTCTGCACCGAGAGCGAAAGTCATCTTCGTCGACAACGAACAGCGGTGTGCCGAATTCCCGTGCCAACTGGGTCAGCGGAACTCCGGCAATAGCGATTACGCCATCATCATGGCGAAAAGCATTATGTGGCCAGACATTCGGTGCTAGATGCAATAGCTCGTGCGTTGATCGCGGCCGTGGTAGACCGATGCCGTAATGACTCGCCTCATCCCGCAGATGGTCGAGATGGCTCGCAACATGCCCGTTCACATTCGCTCCGGTGCGCTAACTCCGAGAATGGCCAAGCCGTTGGCGATGACCTGACGCGTGGCCTGGCACAGGGCGAGGCGGGCAGCATGCAGCTGGTTTGGTTCCTCGTCGCCTTGGGGCAAGACCCGGCACGAGTCGTAGAAGCGATGGTAATCGCCAGCGAGGTCTTCCAGATAGCGGCACACACGATGTGGCTCTCGCAGCGAAGCAGCGGTTTTCAGTACCCTCGGGAAATCACCGATGGTGCGCACCAACGCGCCCTCTTTATCATGGGTGAGCATTTCAAGATGCCCGGTGTCGGGGGCCAGGCCGAGTTCGTCTGCGTTACGAGCCAGTGCCGAGAGTCGAGCATGTGCGTATTGCACGTAATATACCGGGTTTTCGTTTGATGCCGAGGACCATAGTTCCAGGTCGATGTCGATCGGCGTGTCCACCGACGAACGGATCAAACTGTAGCGGGCGGCGTCGACTCCGATCGCCTCGACCAGGTCGTCGAGGGTTATCACGGTGCCAGCGCGCTTGCTCATCCGCACCGGTTGGCCGTCACGGACCAGGTTGACCATCTGGCCGATGAGCACCTCGACGGTGGCCGGATCGTCACCGAGGGCGGCGGCGGCTGCCTTGAGCCGGGCGGTGTACCCGTGATGGTCGGCGCCGAGCATGTAGATACACAGGTCGAAGCCGCGTTGTCGCTTGTCCAGGTAATAGGCCAGGTCAGCGGCCAGATAGGTGGGGGTACCATCGCTTTTGATGACGACGCGATCTTTGTCGTCGCCAAAAGCACTGGTGCGCAACCAGAGCGCATTATCCTTCTGGTAAATATTTCCGGTTTGGCGAAGCCGTTGGATGGCCTGCTCGACACGGCCACTGCTGTGCATCGACTGCTCGTGAGTGTAGACGTCGAAATCGGTGCCGAAGTCGTGCAGCGACCGCTTGATGTGGGCGAACATCAGCTCGACACCGATGGCCCGGAACGTCTCCCGCATCTCGTCCTCGGGCAGCCGCAGCGCGTTGGGCGCCTGCTGCAGCACCTGCGCGGCGATGTCGGTGATGTAGCTGCCCGCGTAGCCGTCGGGTGGCGTGGGCTCACCCTTGGCGGCGGCGATCAGTGAGTCGGTGAAGCGGTCGATCTGCGCGCCGTGATCGTTGAAGTAGTACTCGCGCACCACTTCGGCACCCTGCGTCGACAGCAACCGACCTAACGCGTCACCGACGGCCGCCCAGCGGGTACCGCCGATGTGGATGGGTCCGGTGGGATTGGCCGAGACGAATTCCAGGTTAATCCGTCGCCCGGCCAACTCGTCGGAGTTGCCGTAGGTCTTTCCTGCCTCGATGACCCTGGCGATGACGACGCCCTGCGCCGACGCTTGCAAGCGCATGTTGATAAAGCCCGGTCCGGCCACCTCCGCCGCCGCGATCCCGGTAACACCTGCCAGCGCCTCGGCAAGCCATCCGGCGAGTTCACGCGGATTTTTGCCGACCTTTCCGGCGAGCTGCAGGGCCAGGTTGCTGGCGTAATCGCCGTGCTCGGGGTTGCGCGGCCGTTCGACGGTGACAGTGGCCGGCAACGCCGCCGAGTCGAGGCCACGTTCGGCCAACACCGCGGCCGCGGTGGTCTTTAGCAGCTCAGCCAGATCGGCGGGGGTCACGAATGTCCATCCTATGGGCTGTCGTGGTCACATCCCGAATCCGTCAGATGCCCGCCCGGGGGCGATACGCGTGCCCGCCCGGGGGGTATGCGTTAGGCTGACGGAGCCGACGGCGCGGCACCCCGTGCATGCGCCCCCGTAGCTCAGGGGATAGAGCGTCTGCCTCCGGAGCAGAAGGTCGCAGGTTCGAATCCTGTCGGGGGCACACATGTTTTGGCTGGTCAGTAGCGGTTTTTCGGTCCGTTCGCCCGGCGTGGCACAACCGAGGTCCCCGGTGACCGGTGGAACGTTCGTCAACCCCAGCTCGGTGTCCTCTTGACCGGCCGGTGCAGCACCCGGCGCCGCCACCGGCGATACCCGGGAGCGCAACACCGCCCCGAGCCCCGGGGTGTCCGAGAAACCGTCTCGGCATTGCGCCCTGGTGCGCAACGGTGCTTGACTGGCAAGGGCAATGAGTATCAGTTTTAACCACACTATTGTCGCCGCGCGGGACAAGCGGCAGTCGGCGGAATTTCTCACCGAACTGTTCGGGCTTCCGGACCCGGTGCCGGTGGGACGGTTTCTGGCTGTGGCGCTTGAGCACGGGGTCACCCTCGACTACGCGGACACGCCCGCGGGTGAGGAGATTCGCCCGCAGCATTACGCCTTCCTGGTTTCCGAGGACGACTTCGAGGCAATCTACGCCAAGATCCGGTCTCGCGGGCTGCGGCACTGGGCGGACCCGGCGGGCGAACGACCGGGGGAGATCAACCACCGGGACGGGGGCCGCGGGGTCTACTTTCGCGACCCGGCCGGTCACCACATGGAGATCCTCACCCGGCCCTACGGGTCGGGCGGCTAATCGTCGCTCCGGCCCGCACCGTGCCGCCCGCGCTCCTGATCGCGGTAGTCGTCGGCGAGTTTCGTGACGTGTTCCGGCAGGGTGCCGGCAACGACATCGGCCAGGGTGGTTTTCTCCAGCACCGAGCGCATGCTCGCGCGCAGTGCACGCCAGACGTCGGGCAGCGCCGCGGTCGGCCCCGAATAGGGCAGATCGCCGAGCCCCATGTCGCGGACACTGGCGAGCGGACCGTCGATGCAGCGCAACACGTCGGCGATGCTGATCTCGCTTGCCGGCCGGGCGAGTTCGTATCCCCCCTCGCGGCCACGGTGGCTGCGCACCAGACGGTCGGTGCGCAAATCGGACAGGATGTCGACGAGGAACTGCGGTGGTATACCCTGCGCCCTGGCTAAGTCGTCGGTCTTGACCACCTCACCCGGTTCGGCCGCCGCCAATTGAATCATCGCCCGCACCGCGTACTCCGCTTTGGCCGACATGCGCATTCTGTGAATTGTGCCACCCGCTCGGGCGGCTATGCGGGCGGTAGGCCCGCAACGCCACGGGTGGCGCCAACCCTGGTGGGCGAGCTCAACGAATCCACGGGTGCCGTCCAGGGGCTGTGGTCATTTACGGTCGAGACTCGAGCAGGTCGATCACCTGTTGGGCCAGCTCCTCGCTGGTATAATCCGGAGTGAGTCGAAGATCGGGATTCTTCGGTCTCTGGTAAGGGCTGTCGATGCCGGTGAAATGAGTGATCAGGCCCGCACGAGCCTTGGCGTACAACCCCTTCGGATCACGCCGCTCGCAGTCTTGAAGTGGAGTATCACAAAACACCTCGAAAAAATCGATGCCGGCATCGGTGTGCACCCGGCGGGCCAATTCCCGGTGCTCAGCCAGCGGACTGATTGCGGGTACCAACACCGTTTGGCCGCAATCGGCAAGCAGCACCGCCACATGCGCTAACCGGCGGAGGTTCTCCGCACGGTCGGCCATCGAAAACCCCAGGTCGGCGTTGAGGCCATGGCGCAGGTTGTCGCCATCGAGAACGTAAGCGGGAACGCCTTTTTCAAGTAGCTTCTGTTCAACCAGCATGGCCACCGAGGACTTACCCGAACCCGATAGCCCGGTGAACCAGACCGTGCGCCCGCGTGACAATCGGTCCTCGGCGGCAACCAGCGAGCGGTGTCGCACGGTGTTGGGACTGGAAGCATGAATCGAAACGTCCCGCAACACCATACCCGCCGCCACCGTTCCGTTGGTGTCGGGGTCGATGAGAATAAACGATCCGGTGCTGGGATTGTGGGTGTATTCGTCGAGCATGAGCGGTATCTGGGTGCGCAGTGAGACACAGCCGAGCTCGTTGAGCTTCAACGCCGTTGCGCTTCGCTCCCGATGCAGGGTGTTGACGTCGAGCCGGTAGTCCAGCGCAGTCACTTGGGCACGCGTAGTGCGAGTGGTGTGCTTGATGATGTAGCTACGGCCGGGCTCCAGTGCCGAGTCATCCGCCATCCAGCAAACGGTGGCGTCAAACTCCTGCGAGACCCTCGGTCGATTATCGGGGCGAACGATCATGTCACCACGCGAGATGTCGATATCGTCGGCCAGGCTGACCGCGATTGCCATCGGCGGAAACGCTTCTCCCAGCGGTCCGTTTGGCCCCTCGATGGTGGTGACGCGACTGATCCTGCCGGCTGGCAGCACGATCACTTCCTCGCCGGGGTGCAGCACTCCGCTGGCCAGCGTACCGGCGTAGCTGCGGTAGTCCTGGTGCTCGCGGGTGTGCGGCCGGATGACGTACTGAACCGGAAACCGCATGTCGATGAGGTTGCGGTCCGCCGCGATGTCGACCTCCTCGAGGTGCGGCAGCAGGGCCGGCCCGGCATACCACGGCGCACGGCCCGACTTGGTGACCACATTGTCGCCGTTCAGGGCCGACATCGGGATGGCCGTCACGTCGTGCACGTCGAGGCGGGCAACGAAGGCGCGGAATTCGTCACGAATCGCCTCGAAGGTTTTTCGGTCCCAGTCGACCAGATCCATCTTGTTCACCGCCAGCACGATGTGGCCAATACCCAGCAACGACGCCAGGAAGGCGTGCCGGCGAGACTGCTCCTGCAGGCCATGGCGGGCATCGACTAGCACGATCACCAGCTGTGCGGTGGACGCACCGGTCACCATGTTGCGGGTGTACTGGATGTGACCCGGGGTGTCGGCGATGATGAACTTTCGCCTAGGGGTGTCGAAGTAGCGGTAGGCGACGTCAATGGTGATGCCCTGCTCGCGTTCTGCGCGCAGGCCGTCGGTGACCAGTGCCAGGTCGATGTAGTCATGCCCGCGTTCGGCGGAGGTGCGCTCCATGGACGCCCATTGATCTTCCATCAGGGCCTTGGAGTCGTAGAGCAGCCGCCCGATCAGGGTCGACTTACCGTCGTCGACGGAGCCGGCGGTTGCGATGCGAAGCATCGTGGTTGTTGATGTCGATACCGTCATCAGAAGTACCCCTGTCGTTTGCGGTCTTCCATGCCGGCCTCCGAAATCCGGTCGTCGGCCCGGGTGGCTCCGCGCTCGGTCAAACGTGACACCGCTGTCTCGGCGAGGATCTCCTCGACCGTGGCGGCACTGGACTCGACACAGCCGGTGCAGGTGACGTCGCCGACGGTACGGAACCGCACCGAGGCCTCGAACACCTCCTCGCCCGGGCGCGGTGGCAGGTACCGGTGGACCGCCAGCAACATCCCGTCCCGGCGGAACACCGCGCGGCGGTGAGCGAAATAAATCGACGGCAGGGTGATCCCCTCGGCGCCGATATAGGACCAGACGTCGAACTCGGTCCAGTTGGACAGCGGGAACACCCGAATGTGCTCGCCCGGGTGATGGCGCCCGTTGTAGAGATTCCACAACTCCGGTCGCTGGGCTTTCGGGTCCCACTGGCCGAACTCGTCACGGAAGCTGAACACCCGTTCCTTGGCGCGGGCGCGTTCCTCGTCGCGCCGCCCGCCGCCAAAAGCGGCGTCGAACCGGTTCTCCCGGATCGCGCGCAGCAGCGTCGCCGTCTGCAGCCAGTTTCGCGAGGGGAGGTTGTCGACGACACGCCCGGCGTCGATATCCTCCTGCACCGACGCCACGATCAACCGCACCCCGGTGGCGGAGATCAGGTCATCGCGCGCCGCGATGACCTCCTCGAAGTTGTGGCCGGTATCGACGTGCATCACCGGGAACGGTAACCGCCCCGGCCGGAACGCTTTAAGCGCCAGGTGGAGCATCACGATGGAGTCTTTGCCGCCCGAGAACAGCAGCACCGGCCGTTCGAACTCCGCGGCCACCTCCCGGATGATGTGGATGGCCTCGGCCTCCAGCGTGCGCAGTTGGCTCAACTCAAACTTCCCGGCCGCCGGCTCGGCGGTCAGTTGTTGGCTGGTCATCGGCCTCCTAATCGCCCCCACTCAATAAATACTGGTAACGATGGCTAGTATTACCGCCTTTATCCGATTGGGATCTACGCAACCAGTCCTTGCCACTACTGTCAAGCGCCTGATCCCGGTCGCGTCGATGCTCCTTCGCCGCGACCCTGGGGCCGGCCAGCCCGGAGGCGAGCGTGTCGTACCCCTGCTGGTCGCCGATGTACTCAGTGACGATCAGCTGCGACTGCGGCTGTCCTGGAATCCAGCGGCGTCACCCCGGGCGACATAGTCCACAGCGGTGCCATCGCGAGCCTTCCTATGCTCTAGACGGTATGGGGGGCTGGGGCCTCGCTCACATGTGAACGTGGGTTGCCGACAGGAAACGGGTCCTGGCCGGTAGAGCCACAAGATGTGGGAGGCCCCAGTGAAGGTTCAGCGTACGAGTGTTGGTTTGGATGTGCATGCGCGGTCGGTGGTTGGGTGCGCGTTGGACGGAGATACCGGTGAGGTATTCGAACGTCGGTTGACCCCGGATTATCAGGAGATTTTGGAGTGGTTGCGATCGTTGCCGGGCCGGGTCGCGGTGGCCTATGAGGCTGGCCCGACGGGGTTCGGTCTGGCGCGCTTTCTGGTGGCGGCTGGGGTGATGTGTCTGGTGGCCGCTCCGTCGAAGCTGCAACGCCCGACCGGGGATCGGGTCAAGACCGATGCCCGTGATGCGGCGCATCTGGCCCGGTTGCTGCATTTGGGTCAGATTGTGGAGGTCACGGTTCCCAGCGCCGAGCAGGAGGCGGCCCGAGATCTGGTGCGGGCACGAGAGGACTGCCGCGGGGATCTGATGAGTGCCCGGCATCGATTGTCGAAACTGCTGTTGCGGCAGGGGGTTATCTATTCCGGTGGAGGAACTTGGACCGGCAAGCACGAACTGTGGCTGCAGCGGCAGCGGTTTGACGCACCGGCGTTGCAGCTCACCTACGACACGGCACTGGACACGATGCTGGCCACCGTGGATCGCCGTAACCGCCTCGACGAGGCGATCGCCAAGTTGGCCGCCGACAGCGCCTACACCCCGGTGGTGACCCGGCTGGGTTGTCTGCGCGGGGTCTCGACGCTGACGGCGTTTGGGCTGGCCGTCGAGATCGGCGACTGGCACCGGTTGACCGGCCGCTCGATCGGCGCCTACCTGGGTCTGGTGCCATGCGAGTACAGCTCGGGGGCTTCCCGCTCGCAGGGGGCGATCACCAAGACCGGCAACGGCCACGCCCGCCGACTGCTCATCGAGGCGGCCTGGCATCACCGCCAGCCCTACCGACCCGGAATGGTGATGCGGCGCCGCTGGGACGCGGCCAGCCCGGCAGCACGGGCGCGCGGCCAACAGGCCAACCGGCGCCTGCACGAGCGCTGGTGTCGCTTCGATGCCCGTAACAAGCGCCCGGTGGTCGCCAACACCGCGATCGCCCGCGAACTGGCGGGCTGGTGCTGGTCACTGGCGGTCCTCGACAGCTAAACCCGCGCCCTCCACAACTGCCCGAATCGAGCCTGGTGGCGGCAGCGCCTGGGAGTGACCCGCGAACGCTTTATGAGCAATCCTGTTGCCTGACAACATGATGACGCTCGACCTCTAGATCCGCGATCCACTCCAGCAGAACAGTCCGTCCTGCGGTAACCAACCCGCGAATATCAGACTTGACACCCGCGTCGACAACCTCGACACGCTCGCCAACCGGGACGATTCGGTCAACCGGAAGCAGGCGCCCGGCGACGGCCGCGGCGCCTGCTTCCCCCTGCCTGGTTGACAAAACGAATTACATATCAAAGCGTGATCGGTGCGCGACCGCCGGCCAGCCCGCCTGAGCGCCGATCGCTATGGCGGTGGCGGTCCCCAGGGGCCGGGCGGTGGCGGTCCCCAGGGGTCGGGCGGCGGCGGAGGCCCGGGCGGACCGGGTGGCCCCGGCCATGGCTGATCGGGCAGGATAAGCAGCGTTTCGGCCGGCGGCTGTGACGTGAAAACGGCTGCGGCAGAAGCAGGTGCCACCATCGCGGCGGTGACCACGGCGCCGACGATCGATCCGATGAGACCGGCGGCGACCACCGTCGTGTGGGCGTGGTGCCGGCGCGTTCGTTCGCCAAGGGAAACCGAGGGACGCCGTTGAGTCGCCGCCAGATTGCCGGCAACCGCCCGGTGTTCGGTGCCCGCGCCGCGTGTGGTGGCCTCGGGGTCGCCGCTGTCGTGCTTCTCGTCGGGGCTCATGTCGTTGGGGCTCATGTCGTTGGGGCTCATGTTGTGTCCGCCTCGCCGGTGGGAGTTGAGCTGCCGAAGTCGTAGTTTAACGACAGTGACGCTGCGGCAACTTTGGTTCCGGAGTGCGGGTGTCTTCTGGACGGGAGCGGCCGCGGCCCGCTCCTCGTTCCCTGACCGCCGAGGCTCCCGCGCCGGGTGATGCGGGCCGGATTGGCGGGCCCGACGCCATGCCCCGCGGGATAACCTGGGTAGCGCCCCCCGGCGACCCAGCGAGTCCGCGCCAACCCAAGGGACCAGCGATCCGGTGTCACAGCCAGCTCGAACCGCTAAGACGGATGTTGCGCTGGTGGGTGCGGGCATTATGAGCGCCACCCTGGGCGCACTGCTGCGCCGACTGCAGCCGGACTGGTCGATCACGCTGGTGGAACGGCTGGACGCCGCGGCCGCCGAAAGCACCGACCCATGGAACAACGCCGGGACCGGGCATTCCGCACTGTGCGAGTTGTTTTACACCCCGGACCGGGACGGCTCCATCGACATCACCAAAGCCGTGCACGTCAATGAGCAATTCCAGGTCACCCGCCAGTTTTGGGCATACGCGGTGGAATCCGGCATCGTGACCGACGTTCGGAGCTTCCTGCACCCGATCCCCCACGTCGTCTTCGTGCACGGCGCCGAGCGCGTCGACTATCTGCGCCGCCGTTGCCAGGCGCACGGCCGCGGCGCCTGCTTCCCCCTGCCTGGTTGACAAAACGAATTACATATCAATGCGGTGACTTCGTTGAGTTTGCCGGCCGCCACAATGAAGATGAACCCGCGCAGGGACTCATGCATGGTGGCGAACGGGCTATTTCGGATGCGGCGCGCCGATTGCCGAGCATCCATACACGCCGCGATTGCGACCTGCTTGCTCGGCGGCATGGGTGGCGGTCCTTTGAAGGTGCTCGCATATTCGGCGTTATTGGCTGGTATTCATCGGTAGCCGTCGCGCGCCAATCTCCTTGTGCTTCGCATATTGTCGTTTTGCCGCATAGATGTTGCAGGGACCACCGGAGCGGGGGCTTTTAACAATTAGCGGCCTCGTTTTCACCCGTCAAAATCAATTCGATCGACTTGCTTGCCAATCATCGGGCACACGCAGTCGGGGTGAACGGCTCAACCCACACCGTTGCCGAGCGGGCGGCCGGGGGATTCATCTCTTACCCTGTGCCCATGCGACACCCGTGGGGCCGGCCGACATGATCCGCTTTCTGGCGCGCAGGTTGCTGAACTACCTCGTGTTGTTGGTGCTGGCGTCGTTTTTGACGTACTGCCTGACGTCCGTGACATTTCATCCGCTGGACAGTTTCATCCAACGCCACCCGCCACCGCCGCCTGAAGCCATCCACGCCAAGGCCGTTGAGCTCGGCCTGGACAAACCCATACCGATTCGATACGCGACGTGGTTCTCCGGAGCGGTTCGCGGTGACTTCGGTGCAACGGTCACCGGCCATCCCGTCGCCCAGGAGTTATGGCGCCGCATCGGGGTCAGCCTGCGGCTGGTGGCCATCGGCTCGGTGTTAGGCACAATGATCGGCGTTGTGGTGGGGGCGTGGGGAGCGGTGCGCCAATACCGGCTGAGCGACCGCCTAATCACCCTGGTCTCGTTGGCCATCCTGAGCATCCCGTCGTTCGTGCTGGCGGGTCTGCTCATCCTGGGCGCCCTGCGGGTGAACACGTTGCTCGGGGTGCGCCTCTTCCTCTACACGGGAGAGACCTCACCGATTCCGCCTGCTGGGGTGTGGCATCAGCTCATCGACCGCGTGCAGCACATTATATTGCCCAGTCTCACGCTGGCCCTGATGGCGATCGCGAGCTTCAGCCGCTACCAGCGCAACGCGATGCTGGACGTGCTGCATGAGGATTTCATCCGAACGGCTCGCGCCAAAGGGCTGACCCGCCGGCGCGCCCTGTTCAAACACGGGCTGCGGACCGCGCTGATACCGATGGCCACGCTGTTCGCCTACGGGGTGAGCGGCCTGGTTGTCGGCGCGGTGTTCGTCGAGAAGATCTTCGGCTGGCATGGCATGGGTGAATGGGTGGTGCAGGGCATCGCAACCCAGGACACCAACGTCGTCGCGGCGATCACGGTTTTCAGCGGAGCGGCGGTGCTGCTCGCCGGCCTGTTATCCGACGTCATCTACGCGGTATTGGACCCGAGGGTGCGAGTTTTATGACCGCGTCAGCGACCCCGGGAATCACCGAAACCACACCGGTCGGTCCCGGCATCCATCCCACCGCCTTCGCGTCGCGGCGCAACCTCCTGGCACGCCGGTTCGTCCGCAACACTCCCGCGGTGATCGCATTGAGTCTTTTAGTGGTGTTGTTCATCGGCTGCTATGCACTACCGCCGCTACTGCCCTACCGCTACACCACTTTGGACTACGATGCGCTGCTGCAGCCACCCTCGCTCAAGCACTGGTTCGGCACTAACGCGCTTGGTCAGGATCTGATGGCCCGGACGCTGCGCGGCATGCAGAAGTCGATGTTGATCGGGTTTTGCGTGGCGCTGGTGTCCACTAGCATCGCCGCCACCGTGGGGACGGTGGCGGGATACTTCGGTGGCTGGCGCGACCGGGCGCTGATGTGGCTGGTGGACCTGCTACTGGTGGTGCCGAGCTTTATCCTGATCGCCATCGTCACTCCGCGCACTAAGCAGTCGAGCAGCATTCTGTGGCTCATCGTGTTGCTCGCAGTGTTCGGCTGGATGGTCAGCTCGCGGATGATACGCGGCCTGACGATGAGCCTGCGAGAGCGTGAATTCGTCAGCGCGGCACGCTATATGGGGGTGTCTAGCCGCCGCATTATCGTGCATCACATCGTGCCGAACGTCGCCTCGATCCTTATCATCGACGCGACGCTCAACGTGGGGTTCGCGATTTTGGCAGAGACCGGTTTGAGCTTCCTGGGGTTTGGTGTCCAGCCGCCCGACGTATCGCTGGGCACGCTGATCGCGGACGGCACGCCGTCGGCCACCACCTTCCCCTGGGTGTTTTTGTTCCCGGCCGGAGCTCTCGTGCTTATCGTGTTGTGCGCCAACCTCACCGGCGACGGCCTGCGGGACGCGCTGGACCCGGGCAGCGGAGCGTCACACCGCACGAGGCGCCGCCCAAAGTGACAGCCGCGCTGGAGGTGACGAACCTGAGCGTCACCTTCGAAAACGGGGACGTCCGCGTGACCGCGGTGCGTGGTATGAGTTACCACATCGACGCGGGTGAAGTAGTGGCCATCGTCGGAGAATCCGGGTCGGGCAAGACCACCGCCGCGATGGCCGTGGTCGGATTGCTGCCCGAGCACGCGCACGTGACGGGATCGGTGCGGTTGCACGGCGAGGAGCTACTCGGTTTACCGGATACCGCCATGTCACGGATCCGCGGCAAGGCGATCGGCACGGTGTTCCAAGACCCGATGTCCGCACTGACACCCGTCTACACCGTCGGTGACCAAATAGCCGAGGCCATCGAGGTCCACAACCGTGACATCAGCCGGCGCGCCGCCCGCAAGCGCGCCGTGGAGCTGCTCGACCTGGTCGGCATCGCCCAACCGCAGCGGCGCGCCCGGGCCTTCCCGCACGAGCTTTCCGGCGGTGAGCGCCAGCGGGTGGTGATCGCGATCGCGATCGCCAACGACCCGGGCCTGCTGATCTGCGACGAGCCGACCACGGCGCTGGACGTCACCGTGCAGGCGCAGATTCTCGACGTGCTTAAAACCGCACGTGATGTCACCGGCGCCGCAGTGCTGATCATTACCCACGACCTGGGTGTGGTCTCCGAGTTCGCCGACCGGGCGGTGGTCATGTACGCCGGCCGCCCGGTCGAGATCGCCGCCGTCGATGAGCTCTACCGTGACCGCCGGATGCCCTACACCGTGGGGTTGTTGGGTTCGGTTCCGCGGCTGGATGCTCGCCAGGGAACCCGGCTGGTTCCAATCCCGGGTGCGCCGCCAACGATGTCGTCGCTGTCGATCGGTGCCTGCTCCTTCGCCCCCCGGTGTCCGCTCGCTATTGACGAATGCCGCTTGGCGGAGCCGGATCTCGTTACGGTGCGACCGGGACATCTGGCGGCGTGCATCCGCACCGACGACGTCGGCGGGCGCACCGCCGCCGAGATCTACGGTGTGTCCACCGAACCGCCCACCGCCGACGCCACGGGCGGCGAACTCCCCGTGGTGCTGCGGGTTTCCGACCTCGCCAAGACCTTCCCGCTCACCAAGGGTGTCGTGTTGCGCAGGCAAGTCGGCGAGGTGCGGGCCGTCGACGGTGTCAGCTTCACCTTGGAACGGGGACGTACCCTGGGCATTGTCGGCGAGTCCGGATCGGGCAAATCGACGACGCTGCGCCAGATTCTCGAGCTCGCCAGGCCCCAGAGGGGTCGCATCGAGATTCTCGGTGCCGACGTCGCCACCCTCGACCCCGCAGGCCGGCGCAGGTTGCGCACCGAATTGCAGGTGGTGTTTCAGGATCCGGTGGCGTCGCTGGACCCGCGGCTCCCGGTGTTCGACGTTCTCGCCGAACCGTTGGTGGCCAACGGATTCGACAAGCGCCGCTGCGAACAACGGGTCGCCGAACTACTGGAGATCGTCGGGCTGGACCACGCCGACGCCAGCCGCTACCCGGCGGAGTTCTCCGGCGGGCAGAAGCAGCGGATCGGGATCGCACGGGCGTTGGCGCTGCAACCGAAGATCCTTGCGCTCGACGAGCCGGTGTCGGCGCTCGACGTGTCCATCCAGGCGGGCATCATCAATTTGCTGTTGGACCTGCAACAGCGTTTCGGATTGTCCTATCTTTTCGTATCGCATGATCTTTCGGTGGTAAAACACCTGGCTCATCGGGTAGCGGTGATGTACCGGGGGACGATCGTCGAGCAGGGTGATAGTGAGCAGGTGTTCACCGACCCGCGGCACGAGTACACCCGGCGATTGCTGGCCGCGGTCCCGCGGGCACGCCCCGACGGCGGGTTAGCATCTCACCGTGACGCCCCGGCCGACGATTCGTAGGTTTGCGCCGCTGGCACTGGCGCTAGGGCTGATCCTCACCGGCTGCGGGGACGGATACCGGGACCTCCCGCAGGCGCATGCCGCGCGCGTGGGAACCACCAGCGACATCAACCCCCAAAACCCGGCGACCCTGCGCGACGGCGGCAACCTACGGCTCCCCCTGACGTCCTTCCCGTCGAACTTCAATGAGTTGAACATCGACGGCAACACCGCCGATGTCGCTGCGGTTGTCACCCCGACGCTGCCGGGGGCGTTTCTCACCCAGGCCGACGGGTCGCTGAAACTCAACACCGACTACTTCACCGGCGCCGAGTTGACCAGCACCGATCCCCAGGTCGTCACCTACACCATCAACCCCAAAGCGGTTTGGAGTGACGGCACCCCGATCACCTGGGAGGACCTCAAATCGGAGGTCGAGGCGTGCAGCGGCCGCGACAAGCGCTACCTGATTGCCAGCAGGGCCGGCTTCGAGCGAGTGCGGTCGGTGACCAGGGGCGTCGACGATCGCCAGGCGGTGGTCACGTTCGCGCAGCCGTACTCGGAGTGGCGCGGGATGTTTGCCGGTGGTATCCAACCCCGCAGCATGACGGCCAACCCCGAAGTCTTCAACACGGGTCAGCTCAACGCCCCCGGGCCGTCAGCCGGACCGTTTATCGTCACCACGATCGACCGGACCGCGCAGCGCATTGTGCTGACCCGCAATCCCCGCTGGTGGGGCGCGACGCCACGGCTGGATTCCATCACGTTTTTGGTGCTCGATGCCACCGCGGTCATCCCCGCCCTGCAAAACCACGCTATCGATGCCGCCAGCCTGGGCACCCTCGACGACTTGGTCACCGCCCAGCGCACTCCCGGAATCACGATCCGCCGCGCACCGACCCCTACCTGGTACCAGATCACCTTCAACGGCGCGGCTGGATCTGTTTTGGCCGACGAGAAGCTGCGGCTGGCGATCTGCCGGGGTATTAACCGCCAGGCCGTCGTCGACGTTGTCCAGCATGGGCTGACCGACCATCCGACTCCGCTGAACAACCACGTCTACGTTGTCGGCCAGTTGGGCTACCAGAACAACAGCGCGCCCGCCGCCTACGATCCGGACCGGGCCCGCCGGGATTTGGACACACTGGGCTGGAAACTCAACGGGACGGTCCGGGAGAAAAACGGCAAAAAACTGGTGATCCGCGATGTGTTCTACGATGCGCCGTCAAACCGGCAGATCGCCCTGGTCGCCCAGAACAACTTGGCGCAGATCGGTGTCAAACTGGTGCTCGACGTCAAGCCGGGCACCGGATTCTTCAGTCAGTACGTGAGCGTCGGAGATTTTGACATCACCCAATTCGGTTGGGTAGGTGGCGCTTTCCCGTTGTCTGCGCTACCCCAGATCTACACTTCCGATGGTGAGAGCAACTTCGGCAAAATCGGCAACCCGAAAATCGACGCCAAAATCGATCAGACGCTATCCGAGCTAAACCCGGACACGGCGCGGGTGCTCGCCAACGAGGTGGACACGATGATCTGGAAGGAAGGCTTTTCCCTGCCGCTGTTCCAGTCACCCGGGGATATCGCAGTACGCAGCAACCTGGCCAACTACGGCGCGTTCGGGCTGGCCGATGTGGACTACACCGCCATCGGGTTCATGCGCAGCTGATCGACCCGGGAAAGTCAACCCCGCACCGTGCTCGGGGTAGTTGGCGGCTGACGCGTCCTGACGGCGGGGTGCTATGCGCTCAAGGCGATCCGGTGCGCGCCCCGCACGCCCTGGTAGCGGGCGGGTGTGCACGTCAGCACGATCACTTGTCCGTAGGCACCCATCATGTCGAACACATCGCCCATCTTGGCCAGCCGATCCGGGTCGGCGAAACCCAGGGCATCGTCGATCAGCACCGGAACGGTATCCTCCTTGGCGATTAACGCCGCCCCGGCCAGGCGCACTAGGATGCCCAGTTGCTCCTTTGCGCCGTCCGACAACGATTCGTAGGGAACCGTTCGGCCGGCAAGGGTTCGGGTGAGGATACGCAGATTACCGTCGATATCGACCTCGAAGGTCGGCCCGAATACCAGCCGGCCGAGCCGGTGCAGTTCGGCGCGAAACGGCTCGACGTAGCGCAGCCGGGTGATGTCGCGGTGGCGCGCCATCACCGAGCGCAACAGCTCGGCGGCCCGCGCCCGCCGACCCACCCGGGCGTACTCGCCGGCAGCGTGTTCCCGTGCGGTTTCCGCGGCGTCGAGCTTGCCCTTGCGTCCCTCGCTGCCCAGCACCGCGAGCTCGACGCCGAGTTCCCGCAGTGCCCGGGAAACCTCGTCGTGGCGGGCGCGCAGCGCCTCGGCCGCCTCGGCGGCCGCAGCCAGTTCGGCGGCTACCGCATCGGGCATTGCGGCTCCCAGCAGCTCGGTCAGCTCGGCGACACGCTGCTTCGCGGTTTGCGCCGCCCGCGTCTCGGCGTCGGCCGCACTCGCCAGCTCCGCGTCATCGGCGACCGCGCGCTGCTGGGCCAGCCGGTCGGCCGCCGCATCCAACTCCGCACGCTGGCTTGTCAGCTTGTCCTGTAAAAGCGTTGCACGCGTGGATGCTTCGGCTAGCTTACGGGCGGCTGCGGTTGCGGCCTGACGGCGTCTCTCGCATTCCGCCGCCGCGGCGGCGCGAGCCGCCTCGGCCGCATCGAGTTCAGCGCGGGCGGCGGCGGCGTCGATTGTGCCGATCTCGGGCTGTTGTGCCAGATCGGCACGCAACTGTGCCAGCCGCGAGCGCAATTGGTCCACCTGATCGTCGCCGCACAGCCCGGCCAGGGTCGCGGCCGCCTGCTCGCGGCGGCTCTGCAGGTCGCGGCGGCGCTGCTCGGCATGTCTGGCCTCCGCCAGGGTGGCGACCTCACCGGCCGCCAAGGCATCGGTGAGATCCTGTTGTGCCGCAGCGTATTCGGCTTGGATGTCCAACGCTGTCGCGCCCGGGATCACCCGCGCGGTCAACACGCCGGGTATCTCGATCTGGGTCGCGGCGGTGATCGTCGTCGACCAGCCCCTGCCGGCCGGCAACGACACCCGTTGGTGCTCGGCGGTGAGTTCGATGTCGGCGGCGGCGGTGATCTCCACTGTCGCCGAGACCGCCGCGAGCTGTGCTTGAGCGCGATCGACTGCAACCGCGGCGTCTTCGATTCGGTGCGCGAGGTCTTCGGTGATCGTGATCGAGGACAGCTCGGCGCAAACGTCATCGTAGTCACGCTGCACGGCGTCAATCTTGTCGAGCCGCCCACTCAAGCGGTGGGCCTCGTCGCGAGCCCTGAGCTGGTCGACGACGCCACGGGCGGAGTCGAGGCGCTGTTGGGCGGCCGCCAACGCCGCGGCAGCCTGCCCGAGCGCGGCGTCTGCGGCGGCGGCCGCCTCTCGCGCGACGGACTGTGACTGGGCGGCCTGTTGCGCTTCGGCCTGCAGCGCGGCGACCGATGCGGTGCGGGTGTCCACTTCCGTGTGCAGGCGCAGCCGCTCGGCGTACGCGGCCGTCGCCGCGGCGCTGGTCGCCGCCGTGGCGGTGGCGATCAGCCGTGCTTGGTGCAGTTCTGCGGTGAGCGCAGCGACCTCGTTGGCAGCGGCCCGGGCCGCCGCGTGCCGGGCGTCGGCAGCGCGCTGCTGTTGCGACAGCCCGGCGAGCTCGTCGGTCAGCACTGCGTGCCGCTGGACCCGCTCGTCGACCTCGGCAACCGCAGCGGCCCACCGCTTCACGTCCTCTTCGGCGACCTGCAGACGCGAGATCGCGGCGGCCCACTCGCCGCTGGGACGCCCGGTCGGCGTGAAATAGCGCGCGTACTCGGCGTCGATCCGCTCGATCAGCAACGGCTCCGCTCCCGAGACCCTGCCGGCGTCGCCAGCGGCGACATCGAGCGCACGCGAGAGCGCGTCGCAGCCCGACAGGTCCACCGCCGCGGTCGACGCGGCCTGCAGTACCCGCTGGGCGCGCCAGAGTTCGATATCGACCGTTTCGGCGAGCATCGCCCGCACCCGCTCATGCGCTTCGTCACCGGTCAGCTGCTCGCGGCGCGGCGCCAGCACGGTCAGCTGCGTCTCGCACTTTTTGTGAAAACGCTTGCGGTAAATGAAACGGTAAGGGCCACTGCTGATTTCCGCCACAACTTCGGACCCAACATCGGCGTGGGTGGGCTTGACCTGCTTGACTTCCTTTCTCGTGGAGCGATCCTTGGACTCGAGGAGCAGATCCAGCGCCTCGATCATCGACGATTTGCCGATCTCGTTGGCGCCGGATACCACCACCACCCCATGGTCGGGGAAGTCGATCTCCCGGTGGGTGATGCCCCGGTAATTCGTCAGGACCAGCCGGTGCAACTTCATGCCGCGCCCCCATCGGCGAGCCGCAACAACAACGCCAGCGCCGCCCGGGCGTCGTCGGCGGCCTGGTCGTCCCCGCCACGTGCCATCGCCACCAACTCGTCAACGGCCGCGGCGGCGAACCCACCGATGCCCAGGTCGCTGAACTCGTTGTCGGCCGGGATCACCGCCAGGTCGGTGCGGCGCTCCCAGATGCCCAGCCAGGCGAACACCCGCGCGTACCTGTCCAGGCAGGCATCCAGCGCGGCGCGGTCGGTGACCGTCAGCGACCCGGTCAGGGCCAAGCGGACCACGGTGCGCTCCTTGTCGGTCAGCGCGTCGAGAGCCCGCTCCAACTCGGCGATGTCGCCGCTGCTGTCCACCTGGCGATGCAGGGTCAGAAACCGCCAGCGACCGATGTGGCGAACGTCGACACCGATGGCACGGCCCGGATCGGTTTCGTCGATGTCGACGACCAGGACATGCCCGGGGCGCGGTTCCACGTCGTCGAAGTTGGTTACTTCCGGAGAACCGGCGTACCACACGCGGCCACTGCCGTCGACCCTGGTGACCGAGTGTTTGTCACCCAGCGCGACATAGTGGACGACGCCTCGGGCCAGCGCCTCCTCGATGACTGCCATCCGGATCAGCGCGGCCTTGCCCGGATCGGGGTCTAGGATGTCAACGCCGCCGTGAGCGACCAGCACCCGGGTGACGCCGTCGGCCGGCAGGCCGTCGAGCACCTCGGCGACGAGGTCGGTGGTCGGCGCTTTGGATCGCCACGGCGCCGCGACGAGCTGCAGCCCCGGCCGTACCTCATGCACCCCGGACCGATCGAGCACCACGACGTTGTCCGGGCATTCGGTGGTGAACAGGGCACCGGTGTACACCGACGACGCGTCCAGGGGATCGTGGTTGCCGGGCAACAAGTAGACCGGAATACCGATGGCGCGCATGGCTTCCAGGGACTGACTGATCACCTGCGGGGGGAGCTGGTTGTGTTCGAAGACGTCGCCGGCGACCACGATGAACTCCGCCCCCGCTTCGGCGGCCAGCGGGCCCAGCCCGGCCACCGCCTCCCGGCGGGCGGCCGAATACCGCGGCTGGGCCTCGCCGGCGAGGAAGTGCCGGGTCATGCCCAGCTGCCAGTCGGCGGTGTGCACGAATCGCATACCCCACCTCCCGACACCGCCCGGCTTTCACGGCAAGGCGAGTCTAGGTCGGGGTGCCGACAACCCCCGGGATCTCGGCCGGCAGGTCTGAGTGCCGTCACAACCGGGGCGCCCCAGCGGACCGGCTGCCCGGCGACACGCACATCACCACCCCCTAAGGTGGGCGGGGTGGGCGATCGACGTCACACCCTGCTGTTACTGCGCCACGCCAAGTCGGCCTGGCCGGAAGGGGTCGCCGACCATGATCGGCCACTGGCGCCCCGCGGTGTGCGGGAAGCGGGGCTGGCCGGTGACTGGCTGCGGGCCAACTTCCCCGGCATCGACCGGGTGTTGTGCTCGACGGCGACCCGCGCCCGGGAGACCTGGGTCCGCGCCGGCGTCGACGCGCCGGTGCGCTATGTCGACCGGCTGTACGGCGTCACCGCCGAGGAGGTGATCGACGAGATCCACCACGTCGAGGAGGCGGTGAACAGCCTGCTGGTCATCGGACACGAGCCGACGATCTCCGAAGTGGCGCTGCGCCTGGCCGGCGCCGAGGGCACCGACACCGCCGTGGTCGAACGTGTTTCGGCAAAGTTTCCGACCTCAGCGATCGCGGTGTTACGGGTGCCGGGCCGTTGGCAAGACCTCGATCGTGGCGGTGCCGCGCTGGTCGACTTCCACGTGCCGCGCTAAGCAGCCCGGACCCACGTCGCCGCCACGACGACCGAGGGCCGATGGCGGCACCCGCTAAGAGTTCGTGGCCAGGGTCAGCTCCATGAGCTTGATGGCCTGCCCGCAGGCGTCGATGCCGGGCACCTGCGGATTGATCCACCAACCGACCACACCTGCGGCGTCGCTGGCGACACCGCATGAGCCGTTGGGGTCATTGGGGCGCATGACGATCGAGTCCACACCGGCGATGGAACGGCTCTCGATCTGGTACTTGTAAAACGCGGCGACCTTGCGCTCGTTACTCAGGCTGCCCTGCTCGAACCAGAACCGGGTGATATCGATCAGACCCGCCGGGTTGGCCGCCTGCCACCGACAGATCGCGCCGACGAAGGTGCTCTGGATGTCAAGTGGGTCGGCACCCACGGTCTTAGCCAGGATGTCGGTGGTCAGCACCTCGCATTCCTTGAGCAAGTTGGGATACTGCTGCTCGGAATTCTGGTTGCGCGGAACACCCGCCCCGCCCGCCTTGACCGGATTGCCGGCGACGGACCGCGAGCACCCGCCCGCCGCCACCGCGCAGATCACAATCACCGCGAGGGCAAGCATGCGCCGACGTGCCGAATGCCTCATTTCGCGTTCGCAATCGACTGCCGCGTCAGTTGCTTGGCGACGTCGCACGGATCCGGGAACGGTTTCTGATTGAAGCTGACCGACCATTCGATGAAGTCGTCGTTGAACTGGATTCCGATTTCGCACAGCGAATCGCCCAGGGTGGGCTCGCTGCCGATAGCGATGAAACCCCCGTGGCCGTCGATGGTGATGTCCTCCACACTGGTTCGCGAGAGTTCCTCGGTTTTGCGCTCCCGCCCGATCGGGCTGCCGCGGTACCACGAGAAGGAGAAGTGCGGGCCGAGGATGCCCCCACCCGCGAGCCACTGGCAGCCCACGGTGTTCTGTGCGGTATTAACCAGCCCGGTCACCTTGGTCAGTTCCGTCACCGTCTGGTCACTGATGCCGCCGCACGGCGGAAACATCGGGCCGTGGCGGCCTTCCGCCGACGCCGATGTGGACGACGGCGGTTGCGGGGATTGGTGGGAGCCGGAATGGGAGCATGCGGCCACCATCACGATCAGCGCCACCAGCGCCAGCGCCGTCACGTCGCGCCGCACCGCTACGCTCGCCCTCTGCTCGTCACAGGATGCACTGTAGCGGCAGCCCGGCGGGTCAACCACCGAGCGCGCCCGGGCTGGGCTTTCCCGCTGCAGCCGGCCTGCGGCGCGCCAGCGGGCAGTGACTGGCCGCAACCGGGTGTGCGACAGTTACCAGATGGTCCTGGCACTGCTGCGCCAGTACGTGCGGCCGTACCGGCGGTTGCTGGCGGTGGTGATGGTGCTGCAGCTGATCAGCACGTTGGCGTCACTGTATCTCCCGACGGTCAACGCGGCGATCATCGATGACGGCGTCGCCAAGGGCAACACCGCCATCATCGTGAAACTCGGTGGGGTGATGCTCGCCGTCACCGGCCTGCAGGTGCTGTGCGCGGTGGGGGCCGTCTATTTCGGCTCCCGAACCGGAATGGGATTCGGCCGGGACCTGCGCTCGGCGATGTTTCACCACGTCCTCACCTTCTCCGAGCACGAGACCGCGCGGTTCGGCACGCCGTCGCTGTTGACCCGCACCACCAACGATGTCCGTCAGATCCAATTTCTGGTGCAGATGTCGTGCACCGTGTTCGTCGCCGCGCCGATCATGTGTATCGGCGGAATTTTGATGGCCCTCCGCCAGGACGCCGGGTTGTCGTGGTTGCTGCTGGTGAGCGTTCCGGTGCTGATTGTGGCCAACTACTGCATCATCTCCCGCACCCTGCCGCTCTTCCGGCGCATGCAGAAGCTGATCGACGCCGTCAACCGGGTGCTCCGCAACCAACTGGCCGGTGTGCGGGTGGTCAGGGCGTTCGCGCGGGAGCCTTTCGAACGCCAGCGGTTCGCCGCCGTCAACGCCGCGCTGTCGAACACCGCGCTGAGCGCGGGCAACTGGCAAGCGCTGATGCCGCCGGTGACCACCCTGACCATCAACTGCTCCAGTGTGGCGCTGCTCTGGTTCGGCGGGCTGCGCATCGACGCCGGCCGGGTGCAGATCGGCTCGCTGATCGCCTTTCTGGCCTACTTCATGCAGATCCTGATGGCGGTGCTGATGGCGACGATGCTGCTGGCGGTGCTACCGCGAGCATCGGTGTGCGCCGAACGGATCGGCGAGGTGCTTCGCACCCGTCCCTCGGTGTCGACCCCGCGGCAGCCCTCGTTCCCGCCGCGCGGGGTGACCGGCGAGGTGCGGCTGGACCGGGCCACCTTCCGCCATTCCGGTGCTGATCGGCCTGTGCTGCAGAACGTTTCGCTGACCGCGCGGCCCGGAACCACCACCGCGATCGTCGGCGGCACCGGTTCGGGCAAGTCGACGCTAGTATCGCTGATCTGTCGGCTGCGCGACGTGACCGCGGGCGCCGTTCGTATCGACGGCGTCGATGTGCGCGACTACGACATCGAGCGACTGTGGGCGGCGATCGGGCTGGTGCCCCAGCGCGGTTATCTGTTCTCCGGGACGGTTGCCGACAATTTGCGGCTTGGCGCGGCCCCCGGGCAGGCAGTCACCGAGGCGGAGATGTGGGAAGCCCTACGAGTGGCGAGCGCCGACGGGTTCGTCCGAGCACACGACGACGGCCTGCAGATGCGGGTGGCCCAGGGTGGGATCAACTTATCCGGCGGACAACGCCAACGACTAGCTATCGCGCGCGCCGTGATTCGCCGTCCGGCAATCTATCTGTTTGACGATGCGTTCTCCGCGCTTGATGTGCACACCGACGCACAGGTTCGCGCTTCGCTGCGGGAGATCTCTGCGGATTCGACAATTATTATCGTGGCACAACGTATCTCGACTGTCATGCAGGCCGACCAAGTGGTCGTCGTCGACGACGGACGGGTGGTGGGGACGGGTAGCCATGAGTCCTTGCTGGCTGATTGTCCGACATACACCCAGTTCGTCGAGTCTCAGTCGCTGGGCGCCGGGGTGGGGGGTCGGCCATGACCGCACCAGTGCGCGGGCTCGGCCCAACCTCTGCAGAGCATACTCACGACTTCACCAGATCGGCGCGACGTCTGTTGAAACGACTTGTCCCGCAACGAGGTCCCGCTGCCGCGGTGATCGCGCTGTCGATGGCCGGAATCGCCATCGGGGTGGTTGTCCCGCGAGTGCTGGGTCATGCCACCGACCTGTTGTTCAACGGGGTGATCGGCCGGCGGCTGGCGCCCGGCTCGACCAAAGAGCAAGCCGTGGCGGCCGCCCGCGCCCGCGGCGAGGACACCTTCGCCGACTTGCTGGCGCGAATGAACGTGCGACCCGGCTACGGCGTGGACTTCGCCGCGCTGGGTCGCACACTGGCACTGGCCTTGACATTATATCTTGTTGCAGCACTGTTGCTTTGGCTGCAGGCCCGGACACTCAACGTGACCGTGCAACGGACGATGAGGGCGCTGCGCAGCGACGTCGAGGATAAGGTGCACCGTTTGCCGCTGTCCTACTTCGACGGTCGGCAGCGCGGTGAGCTGTTGAGCCGGGTTGCCAACGACATCGACAACATCCAGACGTCGATCTCGATCACGGTCAGCCAGCTGCTGACCGCGGTGGTGACGGTGCTGGCAGTGCTGGCGATGATGACGTCGATCTCGCCGCTGCTGGCCGGGATCACGCTGCTGAGCGTGCCGCTGTCGGTGGTGGTGACCCGGGTGATCGCCCGGCGTTCGCAACGGCTTTTCGTCGCGCAGTGGACCAGCATCGGCCGGCTGAACGCCCACATCGAGGAAACCTACAGCGGTTTCACGGTGGTGAAGACGTTCGGCCACCGGGCCAAGGCGCAAGAGCAGTTCCGCACCGTCAACGACGACGTCTACCACGCGGGTTTCGGCGCTCAGTTCGTCTCCGGTCTGTTGTCACCGGCGGCGATGTTCATCGCCAACCTCAGCTATGTCGCGGTCGCGGTAGTGGGCGGTCTGCAGGTGGCAACCGGCCAGGTCACCCTGGGCAGCATCCAGGCGTTCGTCCAATATGTGCGCCAGTTCAACCAGCCGCTGACCCAGCTGGCGACCATGTATAACACCCTGCAGTCCGGGATGGCCAGCGCCGCGCGGGTCTTCGAACTCCTGGACGAGCCCGAGGAGGCGCCTGACCGGGCTTTGGCGCTGCCGTCGCTCAACGGTGAACGCCCACACGGGGACGACTCGGGGCGGCTCGTGGCCCGAGCGGGACCCGGGCAGTCAAAGCCGCACGGCCGGGTGGAGTTCCGCCACGTGAGCTTCGCCTATCGTCCTGGAACGCCGGTGATCCGGGACCTGTCCCTGATCGCCGAGCCAGGCAGCACGGTCGCGATCGTCGGACCGACAGGTGCCGGCAAGACCACGCTGGTGAACCTGCTGATGCGATTCTACGAACTCGACTCCGGCCAGATTCTGATCGACGGTGTCGATATCGCATCAATGAGCCGGCATTCGCTGCGTTCTCGCATCGGGATGGTGTTGCAGGACACCTGGTTGTTCGACGGGACGATCGCGGAGAACATCGCCTACGGGCGGCCGGATGCCAGCGAAAACGAGGTGGTGCAGGCCGCCAAGGCCGCCCACGCCGACCGATTCGTGCGCACCCTTCCGCAGGGTTACCAGACCCGGGTCAGCGACGACGGCGGCAACATCAGCGCCGGTGAGAAACAACTGATCACGATCGCGCGGGCGTTTCTCGCCCGCCCCCAGCTGCTGATCCTTGACGAGGCCACCAGTTCAGTGGATACCCGCACCGAATCGTTAATTGCGCAAGCCACCCATGAACTGCGCCGCGATCGCACCAGTTTTATTATCGCCCATCGTCTTTCGACTATACGCGACGCTGACCTCATCCTGGTGATGCAGTCCGGTCGGATCGTCGAGCAGGGCACTCATGCCGAGCTGCTGGCTCGGCAAGGCGCGTACTACGCCATGGCGCGCGTTTAACGCGTACTCCCGCCCAGCAGCGACGCGCCGCGGCAGCTGCTACAGCTCCGGGCCCTGCGCGCGCAGGTCGTCGACCTTCTCCATCGCCGCGCGGAGTTTCGCCAGCCAATCCTGGGTGTGTTCACCAACCAGCTTGACCGCCCAAGCCAGTGCGTCGGAGCGTGATCGAGCCACGCCCGCGTCGACCAGGGTGTCGAGCACTTGACGCTCGGGCTGCTTCAACCGGGTCATCACCGGTACCGCAATGTGCGTGAACAGCACTCGCTCGCCACCGACCTCAACACCCCAGGAAACCTTGCGGCCGTAGCGCTCTTGCGCCTCAGCGGCGATGGCCATCCGCTCGGACCGGGTTTCCTCGCGGAATCGGGAAACCCGGCCCGACGCGCGGGCCGTGCTTTCACCCTGTTGGGAGCTTTCGGGGTCAGGCAGCCTGCCGATGACCGTGATCTCCTCGCGGTCCACAATCACCGTCGGGTCGCCGTCGAACCAATCCTCGGGCAGGCGTCCGGCGAACCACTCCGCCGCGTCGCTGGCGTCGGGCTGGTGTGCTTGCTGCCAACCACCGGGACGGCCGTAGCCCCGCCCATGCATGCTATGGCATTTCATCATTACATTATTACACATTTACAAGCCAGGAGCTACCACGGTATTCACCTCATCCGGTCACCGCGGTGGGATGGGTCGCAATCGAGATGGCACAAGCGCTGCGGAAAAACCGTTGATATGGTGCGTTCGACGTTGTAGCTTTAGGGGCGAAGCAGGCCCGGAGAGGACTGATCCGAAGAGCCGGTAGATGGGTGACGAGCCGGCCGCGTTGGACATAGTGAGACGCCCCCGAGTGTCCCCCGGGCCTGCGTGATATTTCCTATCTCCCGTTCCTATCTCCCGGCGCCTCGCCGGACACGAAAAAGTTTCACCTCATCTTTGATGCCCTTCAGGCGGTGCGCACCGGCGAAAGACCAGCTGAACCCCGCGGGCTCGCCGACCGACTCTCGCGCCGAATCGGCGACCAGCACCGCGCCGGGCCGCGCTACCGCGGTGACCCGGCTGGCAACGTTCACCGGACTGCCGAACCAGTCGCCGGCACGACTTACCGCCATTCCGCAGGCAACGCCCGCGCGTAACCGGGGAAAGTCGTCGTCGGTGTCCGTCGTCTCGACGAGCTTCAGGACGGCGTCGAGCAACGCTGCCGGGTCGGTGCACACAAACATCACCGCGTCGCCGATGGTCTTGATGAACCGAACCGGTGGCACGGCCACGTCGCGGGCCCGCTCGGCCAGTCTGTTCGCGAGTTGCCCCAGTTCCTCGGGCGGCAGGGCCTCACCCAGCCGGGTGAAGCCGACAAGGTCGGCGAACGCCACGGTTATGCGGCGGGCGCCGGGCAGCGGGGCGCCCGTGGCCCGCTCACCGGCGTTGACGGCCTCAGTTTCCATCATGTGCCGCAACTGCATAAACAGCATGTCCTGAATCATCGGGCCCAGCAGCGGCGCGATTCGGCTCACCAGCGCCTGTGACCCCTTCGCGATATCCAGTTCACTCGCCCCCGGCTTGAGGATCGCCGCCATCGCGGAGTGGCGCATCACCTCGGCGGCGCGCGACAGGCCTTCGGCCAGCACCCGCACCACGAGCAGCACCTGCTCGGGGTCCAGCCCAACCTCGACGAACCGCTGTGCGTGAGCGGCGGCCACACCGTCGGCCCGCATGTGCACGGCCATGTCGGGATCATCGACCCGGGCCAGCCCGATGGCCCGTTGTACGCGCTGCAGCAAGTCCAAGTCGATGCCGGCTGATTCACTGATCTCGCGGGCGGAGACGTAGCTGCCGTCGTCGCCCATCAGCCGTCGGGTGGCCAGCAGCATGGGAACCACCTCACCGCGGATCTGGTCGGCGGTAAAACCCTGCTGGAGCAGCCAATCGATAAGCTCCGCCCGCTCGGTGCGCGCGGAGCCCTCCAGACCGTCGAGCAAATCTTCGACGACGGGATCGGGCGCGTCGTCCACGCCGTCAACGTATACCCTCCGGGGCTGCATGAGGCGAGCTAATGCCCACACCGCCCCCGATGGCGGCGTGCGATGGCGGCGTGCGATGGCGGCGTGGGCAATCGCGGGGTCAGAATGCGCCCAATGCCGCTCCGATGGCATACACCAACCCGAGCCCGCCGACCACGATCGCGACTGCCCAGCCGGCGAATGCCATTCGACCCGAGATGGGCTGAGTGCCCATCACCGTACGATCACGCCCCAAGCGCACCAGCAGCACCAGGCCCAGGGGGGTGCCCAATCCGGCGACCACGCTGGCGGCCACCAGCACGTCGATCAGGGAGATGTTGGCCAGGGTCGCCGCGAAAGCAAGGCCGACCGATGCCAGCAGCACGCCGTAGAAGCCCCACGCGTTCCTCACCGGCTCGGACAGGCCGTAGCGCCAGTCGAAGTGCGCGCCGACCACATAGGCGGTGCTGGCAATCAGCACCGGCAGGGCCACCACCGCCGAGACCAGTAGTCCGATGGCGAACAGGTTTGCCGCCAGCGGGCCGGCCAGCGGGCGGAGCGCCTCGGCGGCTTGCCGGGTGGAGGTGACGCTCTGGTGCTGCCGGCCCAGGGTGGCCGCCGACGCCACCAGCATCGCCCAAAACACCACGGCGGTGTAGACGGCGCTGATCACCGCGCCCAACCTGGTGTGGGCCAGCCCCCGATCCTGGCCGACATCGGCCGGTTCTTCCACCCCCCGCTGGATGGTCTCCCACACATAGACGTAACTGGTCAGCGTCGTGCCGACCAGGGCCAGCGCCCCGGCGATGACGTCATGGCGCAGCGACAGCGTGGGGACCAGGCTGTCGTAGGCCAGGTGCCACCAGTCGGGATGGGCGACAACTGCCGCCGCCACGAAAGCCGGGAAGCCCAGCAGCAGATAGCGCAGCACGCCGACCACGTCGTCGTATCCACCGGCAACCAGCAGCCCGATGAGGCCCAGTCCCAGCGGCAACACCAACCAGCGGGCGTGCACACCGACCAAAAGCCCGATCCCGGCCGCGCCGGCATGAAGATCCGCGGCGATGGTGACCACGTTGACGACGACCACCGAGACCAAAAGAAGCGCGGCGACGCCCCGGCCGTAGCGCTTGAGAGTCAACGTCTGCAAGTCGCTACGTGCCACCGAACCCACCTGAGCGGCAATGCTCTGCACAACAGCGAGCATGGGTGCCACGAGCAGGGCCACCCAGGACAGCTGGTACCCGGTGGTAGCACCGACGGCGATAGCCGTCCCCACATTGGTCGGATCGTTGTCGGAAGCCCCAGAGACTAACTCCGGACCAATACCGCGCAGCAGGCCAGGTATGCGCCAGCGCCGCCGCGCCGCGTCATAGCCGGTCGTCGCTGGGTGAATGGTCGTCGCAGTGATGTCCGCACACGTCATACCACAGTGGTCGCATCACCCACAGGCATAGTTCCTGGACGGTGGCAGGATCTTGAACTTGAGTTGTACGGGACTCAACAACCAGTCGCGGCGGCGCCTGATGGCCCCCGCCGTGAGCGTGGTGGCGAGAAGGTGGCGCAGACTACTGGCATGAGCGATGCCGTCTTCAACCGGTTGACCGAAGATCAGCTCCGCCGGCGCAGGACGATCAAGTGGAACCATTTCGAGCCGGACGTGCTGCCGTTGTGGATCGCCGAAATGGACTTTCCCACGGCACCGGCGGTGCTCGACGCGGTGCGAGAGTGCGTCGCCAACGAGGAGTTCGGTTATCCGCAGTTCGGCGAGGAGACACTGCCGACCGCGGCCGCTGACTGGTGCCGGCGCCGCTACGACTGGCCTGTCCGGCCCGAATGGGTCCGCACCGTTCCGGATGTACTGAAGGGAATGGAAGTCGTCATCGACTTCCTCACCCGACCGGAGAGCCCGGTCGTCTTGCCGGTGCCGGCATACATGCCGTTTTTCGACGTCCTGCAGGTCACCGGCCGCCAGCGGGTGGAAATTCCAATGGCGCAACACGATTCGGGTAGGTACGTCCTCGACCCGGACGCTGTTGACGCCGCGTTCGCGCGGGGTGCGGGATCGCTGATCCTGTGCAATCCGAACAATCCGCTGGGCACCGCGTTCACCCGGGAGGAGCTGCGCACGCTCGCGGACATCGCGGCCCGCCACGGTGCCCGCGTCATCGCCGACGAGATCTGGGGTCCGCTGGTCTACGAACGCCGACACGTCCCCGCAGCTTCGGTCTCGGATGTGGCTGCCCAAACCGTGGTCACGCTGATGTCGGCGTCCAAAGGCTGGAATTTGCCCGGTCTCATGTGCGCACAAGTGATCCTGTCCAACGCCCGCGACGCCGAGGAGTGGGATCGGATCAACTGGCTGCACCGGATGGGCTCCGCCACCGTCGGTATCCGGGCCAACATCGCCGCTTACCGGCAGGGTGCGCCGTGGCTGGACGAGCTGCTGGTGTATCTGCGGGCGAACCGCGACCACCTGGCCCGAACGCTGCCGGAATCGGCCCCCGGAGTGAAGGTCAACACTCCGGAGGGCACCTACCTGGCGTGGGTCGATTTCCGTGAGCTGAACCTGCCCGCCGAGCCGGCCGAATACCTGCTGTCGAAGGCCAAGGTGGCGCTCAGCCCCGGCGTCCCGTTCGGCGCCACGGTGGGCTCGGGATTCGCGCGGCTGAATTTCGGCACCACACGCGCGATCCTCGACCGGGCGATCGAGGCGATGGCGGCGGCCCTGTCCCCGTGACCGACTCCGCTACGGTGGCGTTGTGCCCTGTGTCTTCTGCGCGATCGTCGCCGGGGAGGCGCCGGCAATCCGGATCTACGAGGATCCCGAGTTCCTTGCGATCCTCGACATCCGGCCGTTCACCCGCGGTCACACACTGGTTCTACCCAAGCTGCACACCGTCGACCTCACCGACACCCCGCCCGAGACGCTGGCCGGCATGGTGAAAATCGGTCAACAAATCGCGCGCGCCGCCCGCACGACGGATCTGGCCGACGCCACCAATATCGCGATCAATGACGGCCCCGCCGCCTTTCAGACGGTGTTTCATGTCCATCTGCATGTGCTGCCGCGACGGAGGGGCGACAAGCTCTCGGTCGCCAAAGGGATGCTGCTTCGCCGCGATCCGGACCGGGAGGCCACCGGACGGATTCTGCGGGAGGCCCTGGCACGGCTGGACGCTGCCGCGCAAGACTGACGCCATGGAGATATCGCGGTGGGTTGAGCGCGAGGTGGGTGGGCGGCTGCTGCGGGTGCATGACGCCATCTACAAAACCACCCGCGGCCGGATCGGCCACCGAATCCCCGGCCTGCCACCAAGCTTGCTGCTGCACACCGTCGGCGCCAAGACCGGCAAGCCCCGCACCACATCCTTGAGCTATGCGCGCGACGGCGACGCGTACCTCATCGTGGCCTCCAAAGGCGGCGATCCCCGCTCGCCAGGCTGGTATCACAATCTCAAAGCCAACCCTGACGTCGAAATCAATGTTGGCCCAAAGCGATTCGGTGTCACAGCACGCCCGGTGCTACCCGGTGACCCTGACTATGCACGGCTGTGGCAGCTGGTCAACAAGAACAACGCCAACCGCTACGCCCGGTATCAGAGCAGGACATCACGACCGATCCCGGTGATCGTGCTGACCCGTCGCTAGGCCGGCATCCACGGCACTAGCCCGGCGCCGACGCGGGTGCCCGCCCTCGCGGTTCGGCACCGGCCCACCGATCGCCGTCACCGAATCCCCGCCACCTTTTTGGCGTCGGCGAAGACGGCGTCGAGCATGGCCGGGGTCAACTTGCCGGTGAACATGTTCTGCTGACTGGGGTGATAGCAGCCGAGCAAACGCAGACCCGAGGGCAGCTGGGCGACCGCTCCGTGACCGAACGGTGGCTTGCGCTTCCCGCCGGTGTCGACCAACCGCAACGCGACCTGCCAGGCGAAACCGCCCAGCGCGACAATCACCCGGACGTGCTCGGACACCAGGCGCCATTCGGCGACCAGCCACGGCGAGCACGTCGCCCGCTCGGTCGGCGTCGGGGAGTTCGCCGGCGGCGCACACCGCACCGGTGCGGTGATCCGAATCTGGTTGGCCTGCAGCCCGTCCCCAGCATCCACGCTGACGGGCGCGCTCACCAGCCCGGCCCGGTACAGGGCGGCGAACAGCTGATCTCCGGAGCGATCACCGGTGAAGATCCGCCCGGTCCGGTTGCCGCCGTGCGCGGCGGGCGCCAGGCCGAGAATTAATAGCCGCGGGCGATGCGATCCCCAGCCCGGGAGCGGCCGCCCCCAATACGGCTGGTCGGCGAAGGCTCGGCGTTTGACTACGGCGGCCTCCTCACGCCAGGCAACCAGCCGTGGGCAGGCCCGGCACACGCTGATCAGCGCGTCGAGTTCCGGTATTGAGCCTACGGCGTTTGCCAGCTTCGATACCTGCGCCGAATCGGCGGCCACCGGGGTCGCCGGTGTGGCCGGATCCCCCGGCCAGCCGGTTCCGGGCGCCACGGGGGAGTCGAAAGCCTGGCCGGTGCGCGGATGCGGGAGCACCTCACCATCGTGCCTGATCGTGCTCGCGGGGCGGTGCCCGGCAAGCGGGCAGCTCTGCCCAACCGCTTGCCGTTAACTGAAGAAGCCGAAACGGGCGCGGGCGAAACGTAGGATCGGGCCGTGGGCGCTGATGTGCTGGCCGAACTGATTGCGGAACTGCCGGACGGGATGGTGGTCTCCGATCCCGCCATCACCGAGGGCTACCGGCATGACCGTGCCTTTGATCCCTCGGCCGGCAAACCACTCGCCGTGGTGCGGCCCCGCTGCACTCAAGACGTCCAGACCGTACTGCGCTGGGCCAGTGCCAACCGGATAGCGGTGGTCACCCGGGGCGCCGGGACCGGATTGTCCGGCGGAGCCACCGGGCTCGACGGCAGTATCGTGCTCTCGACGGAAAAGATGCGCGACATCACCGTCGACCCGTTGACCCGTACCGCGGTGGTGCAACCCGGACTGCTCAACGCCGAGGTCAAAAAGGCCGCCGCCGAGCACGGGCTGTGGTATCCACCCGATCCGTCGTCGTATGAGATCTGCAGCATCGGCGGCAATGTCGCAACCAACGCCGGGGGGCTGTGCTGCGTGAAATACGGGGTCACCACCGACTACGTGCTGGGCCTACAGGTGGTGCTGGCCGACGGGACGGCGGTACGGCTGGGCGGACCGAGGCTCAAAGACGTGGCCGGGCTGAGCCTGACCAAGCTGTTTGTTGGCAGCGAGGGCACGCTGGGTGTCATCACCGAGGTGACGCTGCGACTGCTCCCCGCACAGCCGGCGTCGAGTGTTGTGGTGGCCACCTTCGACTCGGTGCAGGCCGCGGCCGACGCGGTGCTCGGGGTCACCGCGCGCATCAGACCCGCGATGCTGGAGTTCATGGACTCGGTGGCCATCAACGCCGTCGAGGACAGCTTCCGCATGGGCCTGGACCGCGACGCCGCCGCCATGGTGCTCGCCGGCTCGGATGAACGCGGCCCCGCCGCCTCCGAGGACGGCGAGCTGATGGCTGCGGTGTTCGACCAACACGGCGCCAAGGAAGTGTTCACCACCAACGACCCTGACGAAGGTGAGGCGTTCGTCGCCGCCCGCCGGTTTTGCATCCCGGCGATCGAGGGCAAGGGGTCGCTGCTGCTGGAAGACGTCGGGGTGCCACTGCCGGCGCTCGGCAAGCTGGTCACTGGGATTGCACGCCTGGCGGAGGAGCGTCAGCTGACGATCTCGGTGATCGCCCACGCCGGTGACGGCAACACCCATCCGCTGATCGTCTACGACCCCGGCGACGCCGCGATGATGCAACGCGCCCACCTTGCATTCGGCGAAATCATGGAACTCGCGATCGGCCTGGGCGGCACCATCACCGGTGAGCACGGTGTCGGTCGGCTGAAGCGGCCGTGGTTGGCCGAGCAGATCGGGCCCGAGGCCATGACGCTGAACCGGCGGATCAAGCAGGCGCTGGATCCCCTGGGCATCCTCAACCCCGGAGCGGCGATTTGAGTGATGACGCGGCTTTCGGGACCCGGAGATCGGATCCCCGGCGCGAGGCAGGCCGGTGGCGAGCACTGCGGGCGGCACGGCTCAGCCCCCTGGGTTCATCGGGTCAGCCGGGCACCCGGGTGAACCGGTGCAGCAGCCAGGCAAGAGGGAGGGTAATCGCCAGCGTCACGACGAAGAGGTAGAGCATCGAGCCGGTGTAGATCGGGTACCGAACCACCTCGACCATCGCGATCTCCATCGTCACTAGATGGATGAGAAAGATTTCGTAGGAGATCTCCCCTAGCCACACCATCGGCTTGGTGGCGAGCAGCCACGCGTACCAACCGCGATCACCCAGGGCCAGTGGGGCCACGGCCAAGGTGCCGATGACGGCATAGAATCCCGTCTTGACCAGCGCCTCCCCCAGCGCGGTCGGCGATGTCGTTGGCGCTCCGGCGATCGGGGTGGAGGCGATGAAGTAACACACGGTGGCCAGGGGTACAGCCGCCAGCGCATAGCAGCGGGTTCCCATCGCCTGCAGCACTGCCAGCGCCATGCCGCCGAGAAACCAGGCGAGATAGGTGGGCAACCACAGTCGAGCGCCGTTGGGTAGCCAGTTGGTGGTGTGCACCACAAGCAACCACGCCGGGGTGATCGACGCCAGCCCCGCCAGGGCGCCGAGCAGTCGCACGGGGCGCCATTGCCGCCGGCACAGCAGATCCAGCAGCAAGTACGCCAGCAGCGGGAGTGCCAGGTAAAAAGCGACCTCCACGGCCAGGCTCCACATCTGGGTGAGGCCCTGATGCAGATACGACCCCAAGTAGTTGTCGGTGTAGATCTGCGTCAGCGTCAAGTTGCGGAGCAGCCCGATCCAGGTATGCCCGGGGTTCGGCCCGGCGACGCGGAACTGGTAGATGAGGTAGGCCAGCAGCACGGTGACGGCGTAGGCGGGAACGATACGTCGCACCCGGTGCCGGGCATAACGGCTGACCGATGGGGGCGGACCGCCGCAGACGGCCGCGTTCACCCACGGGCGAAAGAGCAGAAAACCGGACAGCACAAAGAAGATCGGCACGCCGATCTCCATCCGCGAGCACACCAAACCGAAATAGCCATGGGTGTATTTGCCGGTGGTGTAGGCGGCGTGGGTACCTACCACGAGCAGGGCGGCGACCGCGCGGATACCGGTCAGTGACGCGACTCGGTCTTCCCGGCTAACTGGTTCCCGGCCACCTTGGGCGGTGGCGACCCTGGACAGCGTCATCGGCTGTCGTCGGCCGGCCGCAAGGCCGTGAGGTGATCCGGCCGATCGGCACGCGTCACCCGGGACGTCGCACGCAACTGAGCGGGTTTAGCGGAAGAAGCCATTGAAAACGAAGTTTAGTGGTGATCGCCAGCTCGGCGAAGCCGAGCGCAGCGGGTCACCACCGAAGACACCCCGTGGTGATCGCCAGCTCGGCGAAGCCGAGCGCAGCGGGTCACCACCGAAGACACCCCGTGGTGATCGCCAGCTCGGCGAAGCCGAGCGCAGCGGGTCACCACCGAAGACACCCCGAGACGACGCAGCGGGCTGGGCGGCGGCGCCTACCACGGCCGCGAGCCCGATACCGGTACGGTGCGCGTTGTGGTCTGCCAACTCCGCTATCGCCTGTTGACCGGCCTGGCCGTTGCCGCACTGTTTGCCATACCGACCGGCTGCGGGCCGGGCGACTCCACGGTCGCCAAAACGCCGTCGCCGGCAACGCGTTCACCCCTGACCCGCCGAGCACCCAGTCCGCCTCCTGCCCCGGCCAGCAGCGCACCGCCGGCGGACCCGTGTGCGATCGACTTGGCCGCGCCTGCAATCGCCAGGGCGGTTTCCGAGCTGCCCCGGGATCCGCGCAGCCAACAGCCGTGGAATCCGGAACCGTTGGCTGGCAACTATAACGAGTGCGCCCAGTTGTCGGCGGTGATCGTCAAGGCCAATACCAACGCCGAGAATCCCAACACCCGCGCGGTGATGTTCCACCTCGGCAAGTACATACCCCAAGGAGTACCCGACACGTATGGCTTCAACGGAATTGACACGTCCCAGTGCACCGGAGACACGGTGGCGCTGACCTACTCCGGGAGTATCAAAGGGCTGGTCAGCGTGGTGAAATTCCGGTGGAACGGCGCCGGGGTCGAACTCATCGGCAACGCCGGTAACTGAGCTGACGGCGACTTCCATCGATCCGATAGCTCTCGCACCTCATCCCCGGCTGCCACCGTGTTGGTCGTGACGTCACCACCATCGCAAGGTGTCCGATCCGGCTGTCTGCAGCGCACTGGGGACGCACCTTAATTCCGGATGCCTTGTTCCTTATTGTTTGTTTTGATTGTTTGTTTTGCGGAGTTCATTGTGTGCGCCGAAGTTAAACGAACGTCAAACGCTTGGGCCGGCCGTCGAAAAGGCGAGCTCAATAAGGCTTGGGGAACGAATGTCGGCCATAGCCGGCCGAGTCGTCCGCATCGGCACGGTGATGGTCATCTCGCAGCTGCGCACGGGCGGCAATCGGCTCGGTGTCGCTGTGGTCAGGCGCCGCCCCCCCATGCTGGTCCGGGAATGCCGCAATCTCGGGATCACGAGCAAGGGTGATCTCGACGTAGTCGTCATCGTCATAAACGTAGTCGTCATCGTCATAGACGTGGTCGTCATCGTCATAGACGTGGTCGCAGTCGCTGCGATCACCGGTGATCGGGATTCGCTCGGTCCGATCGTCGACTCTGCCGTAGTGGGGGGCCGCCACCGGCCCGGTGCGGTCGACCATGAACAGCGCTGCGGCTACGCCAAACAAGGTGACGAAGGCGGGCAGCAGCATGGACTGCGACATGGCCGCCGCGAATGGCTCCCTCAAAAACTCCGGCAGTTGCAGCTCCGCTGCTTGCAGGTGCTGTACCCGCCCGGGCACAGAGGACATTTCAGCGCTGATCCGCGATGTCATGAAAGCGGCCATGCTCGCGCTGCCCAGGACGGCACCGAGCTGGGTGGTCGTGTTATACACACCAGAGCCGGCTCCGGCGAGGTGCCGCGGCAGGTTCCGGGTGGCGGTGGCGACCAGCGGCGACCAGATAAACGCCGTTCCGATACCCATCGCGATAAACGGCAACACCAACCACCGAACGGCTGTGGTCGGCGTCATCTCGATCGAAAGCCACGTCAGCGCGATCGCCAGCACCGAGAAGCCAAAACCGATCACCGGACGCGGATGCGACCTGTCAACAATTTTTCCGACCACCGGGGCCAGCAGTCCGCTCGAGATCGCCATCGGCGCGGTCAGCAGCGCCGAGCGGGTCGGTGACAGCCCACACACGCCTTGGACGTAGAACATCACGGGCAACACCATCGCCGTCACCGCGAACCCGATAACCGCTACCGCGAGATTGGACAGGCTGAAATTGCGGTCGCGGAAAACGACCAGCGGGATCAGCGGCTCGCGGGTATTAATCGACTGCCAGTAGACGAACACCGTCAGGAACCCGGCACCCGCGACCATCAGCGCCCAGATCCACGGCGCCCAACCGGCGGACTGGCTCTCTTGTAACGCAAAAACGATGAGGAATATCCCCGCCCCAGAGAAAGCCACACCAAGCAGGTCGAACCGGTGCGGGCGGGTGGGCAGCACCGGGATCAACCAGACCGCCAGCGCAAAACCGGCGACACCGATGGGCACATTGACGAAAAAGATCCACTCCCAGCCCAGCCTGTCCACCAGGACGCCCCCCGCCAGGGGCCCGACCAGCGTGGCCACGCCGGCGGTGGTCCCCCAGACGCTCAGTGCCGCCCCTCGCCGCTCCGGCGGAAACGTCTGGGTGATCGTCGACAGCGTTTGCGGGGTGAGCAGGCCGGCGCCGAGACCCTGGACCACCCGGGCGACGATCAGCATCCCGATAGTTCCCGACAGCCCGCACGCCAGCGAGGCCGCGGTAAATACCGCCAAGCCGATCAGATAGAGGCTCTTGGTACCAAAGCGGTCCCCAAGCCGGCCGGAAACCAACAGTGGTACCGCATACGCCAGCAGATATCCGCTCGTCACCCAGATCACCGTGTCGTAGCCGGTGCGCAGCGCGACCATGATGCTGGGATTGGCGACCGCGACGATGGTGGAGTCCAGCAAGATCATGAAGAAGCCGAACAGCATCGCCCACAGCGCATTCCACGGTTTTGGGCAGTTGCCGGCGCTGGTGGGGGTTCCCGCTGGCGCGGCATCGTTCCGTCGCGTCCCCTCACGCGCTCTGAAGATCGCCGTCGTCATGTCCCCACCTCGTTTCGGCTACCCTGGCATCGGCTACCGGCGCATGGCGTCGAGTCGCGCGAGGCGCCACTGCCGATCACCTCGTCGCAGCAGAACTGCAAACTCCTATCCTAAAACTACTAGGTGATTCGTCGAATTCAGCAAACAACTCCCGGTCGTCGCCCCGTGAGCAACGCTGACACCCGGAGCGCCCCGCGGGCCCATTGGTAGGTTATCGATCACCCGTCGCCCCTTCCGGCCGGTCGGCCCGCGCGCGGTGCGGCTGGGGCGGTCGTCGCTCGGATCTCTAGCGAAGCGTTAGCCTGGAATAGGGGGCGGGACCAGAACCGCCGCAGGACACCCGGGTGCGGTAAGTCGCAAACGCCGAGAGCGCGTTTGCTGGACAGAGGAATCGAGGCGTTAGTCCGCTGTGAGCAGTGCAAGTTCACCATTTGGGCAGAACGAATGGCTGGTCGAGGAGATGTATCGAAAGTTCCGCGACGATCCCTCCTCGGTCGACCCCAGTTGGCATGAATTCTTGGTCGACTACAACCCCGAGTCAACGGTCGAGACTCGACCCACGACCGACGGGGAGTCGGCACCTTCCACACGGACCGGGCCCCCGCAGGCACCGCCGGGTCCAGTCGTACGACAACCGCCACCGCTCACCGGGACCGTAGCGGTGAGCAACGGCGCAACGAGCGCCCCGAGTGCACCGGCGAAGCCGTCCGGTCCCCCGCCGGCCGAAGGTGATCAGGTACAGGTGCTGCGCGGAGCCGCCGCGGCTGTCGTCAAGAACATGTCCGCCTCACTGGAAGTGCCGACGGCAACCAGTGTCCGGGCCATTCCGGCCAAGCTGCTCATTGACAACCGGATCGTCATCAACAACCACCTCAATCGAACCCGGGGCGGCAAGATCTCGTTCACCCACCTCCTCGGTTACGCCGTCGTTCAGGCGATCAAGGCATACCCCAACATGAACCGCCATTACGCTGAGGTCGACGGCAAGCCCGGTGCGGTCACACCGGCGCACACCAATCTCGGACTGGCGGTCGACGTACCGGGTAAAGACGGCAAGCGCTCATTGGTGGTGGCGGGGATCAAGCGTTGCGAGACCATGCGTTTCGCGCAGTTCGTTACCGCCTACGAGGATATCGTCCGTCGTGCCCGGGACGGCAAGCTGACGGCCGAAGACTTCGCGGGTGTGACGATTTCCCTGACCAACCCGGGAACCATCGGTACCGCACACTCGGTGCCGCGACTGATGGCCGGCCAGGGGGCCATCATCGGTGTGGGCGCGATGGAATACCCTGCCGAATTTCAGGGTGCGAGCCCCGAACGTATCGCCGAACTCGGCATCGGCAAGCTGATCACGCTGACCTCGACCTATGATCACCGCATCATCCAGGGCGCCGAGTCGGGTGACTTTCTGCGCGCCATCCACGAAATGGTGCTCTCGGACAGTTTCTGGGACGAGATCTTCCTGGACCTCGGCATCCCCTACGAGCCGGTGCGCTGGCGCCCCGACAATCCAGACTCGATCGCCGACAAAAACCCTCGCGTCATCGAGCTGATCGCCGCCTACCGCAGCCGCGGTCATTTGATGGCCGACATCGACCCGCTGCGACTGGATAACACCCGGTTCCGCAGCCACCCCGACTTGGACGTGCTCACCCACGGGCTGACCCTGTGGGATCTGGAGCGAGAGTTTAAGGTTGACGGTTTCGCGGGAGCAAAGTATAAAAAGCTGCGCGACGTGCTGGGCCTGCTGCGCGACGCCTACTGCCGCCACATCGGCGTGGAATACACCCACATCCTTGAGCCCGAGCAGCAGCAGTGGCTACAACAGCGACTGGAGACGACACACGTCAAACCAACTGTGGCCCAACAGAAATACATTCTGTCCAAGCTCAACGCCGCGGAAGCGTTTGAGACCTTCCTGCAGACCAAATACGTCGGCCAGAAGCGATTCTCACTGGAGGGCGCCGAGAGCGTAATCCCGATGATGGACGCCGTGATCGACCAGTGTGCGGAACACGGCCTTGACGAAGTGGTTATCGGCATGCCGCACCGCGGGCGACTCAACGTGCTGGCCAACATCATCGGCAAGCCCTACTCGCAGATATTCACCGAGTTCGAGGGCAACCTCAACCCGGCGCAGGCGCACGGATCCGGGGACGTCAAGTACCATCTGGGCGCTACCGGGGTCTACATCCAAATGTTCGGCGACAACGATATTCAGGTGTCGCTGACCGCAAACCCGTCGCATCTGGAAGCCGTCGACCCGGTACTGGTAGGGCAAGTTCGGGCCAAACAGGACTTGCTCGAACTGGGCCGCAGCGCCGACAAGACAGAGCGCGCCTACTCGGTAGTGCCGCTGATGGTGCACGGCGATGCCGCTTTCGCCGGCCAGGGGGTTGTCGCTGAGACGCTGAACCTGGCTCTGTTGCCCGGTTACCGCGTTGGCGGCACCATCCACATCGTCGTCAACAATCAGATCGGCTTTACCACCTCGCCTGAGCATTCGAAGTCCAGCGAGTACTGCACCGATGTCGCCAAGATGATCGGGGCGCCGATCTTCCACGTCAACGGCGACGACCCGGAAGCGTGCGTATGGGTGGCTCGGCTGGCCGTCGACTTCCGGCAGCAGTTCCAAAAAGACGTCGTCATCGACATGTTGTGCTATCGCCGCCGCGGGCACAACGAGGGCGACGACCCGTCGATGACGAATCCGGCGATGTACGACGCTATCGAAACTAAGCGTGGGGTCCGCAAAAGCTACACCGAAGCTCTAATCGGCCGGGGCGACATCTCGATGAAGGAAGCCGAGGACGCGCTGCGCGACTACCAGGGCCAGCTGGAGCGGGTGTTCAATGAGGTTCGCGAGCTGGAGAAGCACGCCGCGCAGCCGAGTGAATCCGTCGAGTCCTACCAGCAGGTTCCGCGAGGGCTGTTCACCGGTATCGATAAGGCGCTGATAGCCCGCATCGGAGACGCACATTTGGCCCTGCCGGAGGGGTTCAGCGTGCACCCGCGAGTCAAGCCGGTGCTGGAGAAACGCCGGGAGATGGCTTACGAAGGCAAGATTGACTGGGCGTTCGCGGAACTGCTGGCACTGGGTTCCCTGGTGGCCGAGGGCAAACTGGTACGGCTGTCGGGACAGGACACCCGCCGCGGCACCTTCTCCCAGCGACATGCGGTGATCATCGACCGTAACACCGGCGAGGAGTTCACCCCGCTGCAACTGCTGGCCACCAATCCCGACGGCAGCCCCACCGGGGGCAAGTTCCTCGTCTATGACTCGCCGCTGTCCGAATTCGCCGCCCTCGGCTTCGAATACGGCTATACCGTAGGTAACCCAGACGCATTTGTGGTGTGGGAAGCGCAGTTCGGCGATTTCGCCAACGGTGCCCAGCCAATCATCGACGAGTTCATCAGCTCCGGTGAGGCCAAGTGGGGACAGCTGTCTAATGTGGTGCTGCTGCTGCCGCACGGCCACGAGGGGCAGGGCCCCGATCACACGTCCGCGCGCATTGAACGTTTCCTGCAGCTGTGGGCCGAAGGTTCGATGACGATCGCGATGCCATCGACACCGTCGAACTACTTCCACTTGTTGCGCCGCCACGCTCTCGACGGCATCCAGCGGCCATTGATTGTGTTCACACCGAAATCGATGCTCCGCAACAGGGCCGCGGTCAGCGAGATCAGGGATTTCACCGAAATCAAGTTCCGTTCGGTCTTGGAGGAACCCATCTACGAAGACGGTATCGGTGACCGCACCAAAGTCACCCGGATCCTGCTGACCAGCGGCAAGCTGTATTACGAGCTGGCCGCCCGCAAGGCCAAAGACAGGCGCGACGACGTTGCCATCGTGCGCATCGAACAGCTCGCCCCGCTGCCGCGGCGCCGACTCGGTGAAACCCTGGACCGCTACCCGAACGTTAGCGAGTACTTCTGGGTGCAAGAGGAGCCAGCCAATCAGGGCGCGTGGCCCCGGTTCGGACTGGAGCTGCCAGAGCTGTTGCCTGATAAGTTGACCGGGATCAAACGCGTGTCACGGCGCGCGATGTCAGCACCGTCATCGGGTTCCACCAGAGTGCACGCCGTCGAGCAGCAGGAAGTCATCGACGGGGCATTCCGCTGAGGGCTGGATCAAGTTGACGCCGGTGCCGGCGCCCGGTGTGAACGGACGGTATCGGTACCGACTAGCCTCAGAAGAACCCACGAGCAAGGAGTTCCGATGGAGGGATTTGCCGGGAAAGTCGCCGTGATCACCGGTGCCGGCTCAGGCATCGGCCAGGCGCTGGCTGTCGAACTGGCCCGCTCAGGGGCTCGGTTGGCGATCAGCGACGTCGACACCAAAGGATTGGCGCAGACCGAGGAACGGCTGGCGGTCATGGGGGCGACGGTCAAAGCGGACCGGCTCGACGTCACCGAACGTGAAGCCTTCCTGGCCTACGCTGACGCGGTCAACGAGCATTTCGGCACGGTGAACCAGATCTACAACAACGCCGGTATCGCTTTCACGGGAGACATCGAGGTCAGTGACTTCAAGGACTTCGAGCGGGTAATGGACGTCGATTTCTGGGGCGTTGTCAACGGCACCAAAGCCTTTCTGCCGCATCTGATCGCTTCCGGCGACGGCCATGTCATCAATATCTCCAGCGTGTTCGGGCTGTTTTCAGTGCCCGGGCAGGCAGCCTACAACTCGGCCAAGTTCGCGGTTCGTGGTTTCACCGAGGCGCTGCGGCAGGAAATGGTGCTGGCCGGGCACCCGGTGAAGGTGACCAGCGTGCACCCCGGCGGCGTCAAAACAGCGATCGCGCGTAACGCCACCGCCGCCGAAGGACTCGACGCGGACAAGTTGGCCGAACTGTTCGACAAGCGGCTGGCCACCACCAGCCCCCAGCGAGCCGCCCGGATCATCTTGAGCGCGGTGCGCAAGAACAAGGCACGAGTGCTGGTTGGCCCGGATGCCAAAGTGCTGGACCTGGTCGTTCGGCTGACGGGTTCCGGATATCAACGGCTGTTCACCCCGGTGCTAAGCCGGATGATCCCGCGCCGGTGACGATGCGGACCGCCCACCGCGGGCCGCTGAGGAGGCGGCGCCAGCCACCCCAGCCGGTGACGATGCGGACCGCCCACCGCGGGCCGCTGAGAAGGCGGCGCCATCCACCCCAGCCGGTGACGAGGGCAGTTCGTTGACGGCGGCGGCCATCGCCTCGGGGGTCTTCTCAGCAGCCGGCTCGAGTCCCTCGTCCCAACTGCTCGGGAGCGCGCTGATCGGCCTGCGAGAAGGTTTGGAAGCCGGCATCGTGGTCATGATCTTGGTCGCTTTCCTGGTGAAGTCCGACCGGCGCGACGCGCTTAAATGGGTGTGGCTGGGTGTGGCCGGAGCTGTCGGCGTGACGCTGTTGGTCTTTCTGGCAATTCAGCTGAGCGCGTATACGGTCACCAAGCGCGACGCCGAGGCCATCGGTGGCGTGGCCTCGCTGGTCGCGGTGGCGATTGTCACAACGATGGTGCTGTGGATGAAGAAGGCCGCCGGCGGGTTGTCCGGTGAACTGCGTACCAAAATGGCCCATGCACTGCAGACCGGCGCGCCGGCCGTGCTGTCGTTGGCTTTTCTGGCCGTCGGTCGTGAAGGCCTGGAAACGGCGTTGTTCATGGCCGGCTATGCCCAAGCGGAGACCGCCTGGCCGCTTGCCGGGCTGGCGATCGGTGTGCTGGCGGCGGCTGGTATCGCCTACGGCATGTACGCCGGCGCCATGCGCATCGATTTGCACCGGTTCTTCACCTATACCGGCATTTTCCTGATCGCGGTGGCCGCCGGGATCCTGGGCCACGGTGTGAGTGCCCTGCAGTCGATCGGCTGGCTGCCCGGCTCGGCGAACACGGCGTTCGACATCAGTTCGGCCTTGGACTGGTCGTCGTGGTACGGCTCGATCGTACGGGGTGTGTTCAGCATCACGCCGACGCCGACCGTGCTGCGATTCGCGGTGTGGCTGGCCTATTTGATGGTGGTGCTGACTGTGTTCCTGCTGCCGGGTAAAGCACGCCATGTCGCCACACAGTCCACCGAGGTGTCGGGGGATGCCGACTTGCCCGCGGCCGGTCCGCCGCCCGAAGCAGTGCGGTGAACACGATGCATCCCGAGGAGGCAACCGGAGATCGGATGCTCGCCACCGGCTAGCGCCCGAGGGGGTGTTCGGCCAGCCATCCGTCGGCCACCGCCTGCGGTTCCGCACCGCCGAGCACTAGGCGACGCATCTCGACGAGTGCCGCGGTGTCAAGAACGCCGGCCACCTCGTTGACCGCCTGCACCTGTCGCGCGGTCAGCTCGTTGCGCCGGTACAGCGGCACCACGTTTTCAGCCTGCACCAGCGCCGGTTTGCCGTCCGTCAGCACCACCAGGTCGGCCGGCACGTCGGGAGCGGTCGTAGTGGTCCATCCACCGGTAATCTGACCAGCCTTTACCGCAGCGAACATGATTGTGCTGTTCGGGAATTCGTGCGCCACAGGTAGCCGGCACCCGCTCACCGCCGCCGGTGTCTCGACGCCGGCGATCGACCCGATGACCAGCCCGTCACAGTGCCGTGGTAACTCGCTCAGTTCGCTGCCACCCCAGGCCCTGGCGGTGGATTGGCTCACTGCCAGTGCGGGTTTGTCTTCTGCTGCGGTCGCGTAGTCACCGGCGGCGATCCCTTCGGGCAGCGCAGCGACCATCGCGCGGTACACCTGCGCATCCGATAACACCGAGGCACCAGGTTGAAACCTTTGCAACAGTCGGCCGGTCAAACCGGGCACCACGTCCGCCGCCCCGGAATCCAGCTCGGACAACGGATCCGGTGCCGATACGACGCGAGCCGGGAACCCGTAGGAGCGCAACGCTCCCGCATAGATATCAGCCAACAGCACCGACTCGTAATCGGAACGGGATGCAACGACCAGCTGGCGAGGGGCGCGATGATCCGTGCCACAGCCGGCCACCGCCAGTGCCGCCGCCAGCACCAGCGCACTCAACCGGCTCCTGGTCACCCCGCGTTGTCTGATGCGGCCGCCACCGCGGCGGCGACCGCCGTCCCCACCCGGGGATCCAGCGGACTCGGAACGATCCGGTCAGGGGTCAGGTCGTCGCGGACAACCGAGAAGATCGCCTGGGCCGCCGCCAGCTTCATCTGCTGGGTGATGCTGCGTGCACCCGCGTCCAAAGCGCCGCGGAAAACCCCGGGAAAGGCGAGCACGTTGTTGATCTGGTTCGGAAAATCGCTGCGCCCGGTGGCCACCACCGCCGCGTATTTGGCCGCTACCTCGGGGTGGATCTCGGGGTCGGGGTTGGACAACGCGAAAACGATTCCCCCGGGCGCCATCGTGGCGATCAGATCCTCGGGCACTACCCCCGCCGACACCCCGATGAAGACATCCGCCCCGTCGAGCGCCTCCACCATGCCCCCGGTGCGGCCGTTCGGGTTGGTGCGTTCGGCGAGTTCCGCCTTGACCGCGTTCATGTCGCCTCGACCCGGATGCAGTATCCCGCGTGAGTCAAGCACAGTGATGTCTGAAACACCTTTTGCGAGAAGAATGTTCGCGCATGCGACACCCGCGGCCCCGGCGCCGGAGATCACCACCCGCAGTGAGGCCATGTCGCGGTCGAGCAGCGTGCTGGCACCCAGCAGCGCCGCGAGCACCACTATCGCGGTGCCGTGCTGGTCGTCGTGCATCACCGGGCAGTCCAGCGCTTCGGCGACGCGGCGTTCAATCTCGAAGCAGCGCGGCGCGGAGATGTCCTCCAGGCTGACCGCACCGAACGTCGGGCGCAGCCTCACCAGGGTGTCTACGATCTCGTCGGGGTCCTTGGTGTCCAGCACGATGGGGATCGAGTCCAAACCGCCGAAGGCCTTGAACAACGCGCTTTTGCCTTCCATCACCGGCAACGCTGCCGCCGCGCCGATGTCACCGAGGCCGAGGACCGCGCTGCCGTCGCTGACGACAGCCACCAACCGGCCCGCCCACGTGTAACGCGTGGCCAGGGTTTGGTCGACGGCGATTGCCCGGCTGACTTGCGCCACGCCAGGGGTATACACGATCGAGAGGGCGCGCTGGGAATCAAGCGGAGCCTTCAGCTCCACGGAGAGCTTCCCCCCTACGTGGGCCTCGAAGATCTCCTCATTTTCGATGACAAGCCCGGAGCCTTCCCTCGGCTGCGGCACGATCTTGGACACCGCCCCAGGGTACTGAACGGCTTCGGCGGGTGCGCGCTCCTACCTGCCGATGCGCCCCGCGTGCCTAACGGTCGCTGGCAGCTAGCGGCGGCGTCGTGGCAAGTCGGCTCGCGTCCGTCCTAATGGCTTTCCGTTCCCAATGGCTGTACGTCAGGCGCCCCGGGACGGCTGCACGGCTCAGATCAGCCCGAGTTTCTTGACAGCGTCGCGCTCGTCGGCGAGTTCCGCGGTCGACTTGTCGATGCGGCCGCGGGAGAACCCGTCGATCTGCAGACCCTGAACAATTGACCAATTGCCGTTCTTGGTGGTCACTGGAAACGAACAGATCAGGCCCTCGGGAACGCCGTAGCAGCCGTCAGAGACGACCGACATCGAGACCCAGTCGCCGTCAGGGGTTCCCAACAGCCAGTCCCGGGCGGCATCAAGGGTCGCCGATGCGGCCGAAGCCGCCGAAGACGCGCCACGCGCGTCGATGATCGCCGCGCCGCGCTTGGCCACCGTCGGGATGAAGTAATTCTCGATCCAGGCCTGGTCGTTGACCACTTCGGCGGCATTCTTGCCGCCGATCTCGGCGTGAAACACATCGGGATATTGGGTGGACGAGTGGTTGCCCCAGATCGTCATTTTTTTGATGTCGGTCACCGCGACGCCGGCCTTTTTGGCCAGCTGAGCGATCGCCCGGTTGTGGTCGAGACGGCTCAGCGCGGAGAACCTCTCACGCGGGATATCGGGGGCGTTGGCCATTGCGATCAGCGCGTTGGTGTTGGCAGGGTTGCCGGTGATCAGGACGCGCACGTCGGCGGCGGCGACCTCGTTCAGTGCCTTGCCCTGGGCGGTGAAGATGGCGCCGTTGGCCTCGAGCAGATCGCTGCGCTCCATGCCCGGGCCCCGCGGCCGAGCACCGACGAGCAGGGCCAGGTTCGCCCCGTCGAAGATCTTGGCCGGATCCGCTCCGATCTCCACCCCGGCCAGCAGCGGGAACGCGCAGTCTTCGAGTTCCATCACGGTTCCCTCGAGCGCCTTCAGGGCGGGTTCTATTTCCAGCAGCCGCAGCTGGATCGGGCGGTCGGCGCCGAGCAGCGAACCGCTGGCGAGACGGAACAGCAAGCTGTAGCCGATCTGGCCGGCCGCGCCGGTGACAGCGACCTTGAGGGCAGGTGTGCTCACGTCAGCTACTCCTTACACAGAGTTGGTTTGGGTCGAAAGTAGCGCACCGGCGCCGGGCCGACTCCGCCCGGTCCGGACGCTGAGCAGCCAATCGGCCTACCCGGCGGGCGGCGCCGGTGCGAGGGTGTGACGCGTAGCATTGAGCGCGGCCCGTTTCAGACCTATGACGCGACGGGAGATCGTCTGATGCCATCGTTTCGCGCGTTGTCCCCTTCGCTTCGGCCGGTGGTGCGAACAAAGTTGGTGCAGCCGAGCCCCAAACCCGCCGTTCGGGTCCCCGTCACGCACGCCCTGGTCGATTGCGGTGTCTACGTCGACGGCACCCGGCTTCCCGGCGCGTTCACCCATGCCGACGCGTTGGCCAAAGTACGTGAGATTACCCAGGCCGGCCAGGACGCGTTCGTCTGGATCGGCCTGCACGAGCCCGACGAGCATCAGATGCAAGAAGTGGCCGCGGTGTTCGGACTGCATCCGCTGAGCGTCGAGGACGCGGTGCACGCCCACCAGCGACCCAAGCTGGAACGCTACGACGAAACCCTGTTCCTGGTCCTTAAAACCGTCAACTATGTGCCGCACGACTCGGTGGTACTGGCCCGGGAGATCGTCGAGACCGGCGAGATCATGATCTTCGTCGGCAAAGAATTCGTGATCACCGTCCGACACGGTGAACATGGGGGGCTCTCCGAGGTGCGCAAGCGGATGGACGCCGACCCCGAGCATATGCGTCTTGGCCCCTACGTCGTGATGCACGCCATCGCCGATCACGTGGTGGATCACTACCTCGAGGTGGCCAACCTGATGGCGACCGACATCGACGCCATCGAGGAAGTGGCCTTTGCTCCCGGTCACCGGACCGATGTCGAACCGATTTACCTGCTTAAGCGTGAAGTAGTGGAGTTACGCCGATGCGTCAACCCGCTGTCGGTGCCGTTTCAGCGGATGCAGTCCGAGCACAAGGACCTGATCTCCAAGGAGGTGCGGCGTTATCTGCGTGACGTCGCCGACCACCACTCGGAGGTCGCCGAACAGATCGCCAGCTACGACGAAATGCTCAGTTCGCTGGTGCAGGCAGCGCTCGCACGGGTCGGCATGCAGCAGAACAACGATATGCGCAAGATGGCGGCCTGGGCGGGGATCCTGGCGGTGCCCACCATGATCGCCGCCATCTACGGCATGAACTTTGACTACATGCCCGAGCTGAGCTGGAGGTGGGGGTATCCCGCAGTCATCGCAGTGATGGCCGGCATGTGTCTGGTCTTGTACCGGAACTTCCGCCACAGAAATTGGCTCTAATTCGAGCTTCGTGGATCGGTCGGGCCGCACTCACGTGGCCGATGGCGGAATGGTGAGGTTGATACCCGAATCAGCGTCAAAGACGGCCAGCTTTAGCGTGTCACAGGCTAATTCAATCGACTGGTGGCTGGCGGCTTTCGACTCGGGAGGCACCCGCGCGACGAACTGGCATTCTTCCCAGCCGGATTCAGCGGCCAACTCGTCCAACTGTGCCGCATGCACATTACAGCCGGCCACGGTGAAATACAGGTATTTGTCGGAGCCAACCGATTCGACCATGTCGACTTTCACCTTGAACGTCAGCGCCTTCAGCCGTTGGTAGGCGTCGATCAGCGCGGCGTCACAAAGGTGCTCGGGGCGCACCCCGACGATGACATGCTCCGGCGCCGGATGCTGTGCGATCACGTCGTGGACCGGTTGGGTGAGCGTTACCTCGCCGAATGGCAGGATCAGCCCGGTCGGCGTCAACGCGGCCGGAAAGAAATTCATCGCCGGCGAGCCGATGAAGCCGGCGACAAAAAGGTTCGCGGGCCGCTCATAAAGCTCCTCGGGAGTGCCGATTTGCTGCGCGACGCCGGCATGCATCACAACCACCCGGTCACCGAGTGTCATGGCCTCGGTCTGGTCATGGGTCACATAGACGGTGGTGGTGCCCAGTCTTCGCTGCAGCCGCGCGATCTCGCTGCGCATCTGCACGCGCAGTTGGGCGTCCAGGTTTGACAGTGGTTCATCCATCAGGAATGCCTTGGGATGGCGCACGATTGCCCGGCCCATCGCCACTCGCTGACGCTGCCCACCCGACAACTGTGACGGCTTGCGATCTAACAGGTCCGTCAGGTCAAGAATTCGGGCGGTCTCTTCGACCTTCTCCGCAATCTGGGCCTTCTTCATTTTCGCCAGGGTCAGCGGAAACGCGATGTTCTGCCGCACCGTCATATGCGGGTATAGGGCATATGATTGGAACACCATCGCGATATCACGATCCTTGGGTGCCTTTTCGTTCATCCGCTCGCCGCCGATGCGCAATTCCCCCGAGGAGATATCCTCAAGTCCGGCAATCATATTCAGTGTCGTGGTCTTTCCGCAGCCGGAAGGCCCAACCAGGATGACGAACTCGCCGTCTGCGATGGTGATGCTTAGGTCCTTCACCGCCGTCGCGCCGTCGGGGTATCTCTTCGTTACCCTATCCAACACGATTTCAGCCATCGCGCTATCCCTTCACAGCGCCGGAGGTCAACCCGGCAACAATCCGCCGATGGAAAATCAAAACAAAAATAATGATAGGAACGGTGATCACCATCGCACCGGCGGCAATCGATCCGGTTGGCTCCTCAAATTGTGAACTCCCCGGGAAGTTGACAATCGCCACCGGAGCGGTGATCGAGGCTTTAGTGGCGGTTAACGACAGTGCGAGCAGCAAGTCGTTCCAGGCAGAGATGAACACCAAAACGGCGGCGGTCACAATCCCGGGTGCGGCCAGCGGAACGATCACCTTGCGGAAGGCCTGGCCCGCCGTGGCTCCGTCCATCTTCGCCGCCTTCTCCAGATCCCACGGGATCTCCCGAAAGAATGTCGACAACGTGTAGATCGCGAGCGGCAACGCAAAAGTGATGTATGGGATGATCAGCCCGGCCCAGGTATTGAACAGGCCGACCTCCCGTTCAATGTTGAACAACGGTGTGACAAGGGAGATTTGGGGAAACATGGCGATTAAAAGGGTGGTGCCGATCAGCAACCTCTTGCCGGGAAAGCTCAGCCGAGCTACTGCGTATCCGGCCATTGCTCCGATAATCACCGCGATCGCCGTGGTGATCACGCCGATTCCGATCGAGTTGATCAGCGCTGAGGTGAAAACGTTTCCCCGGAATATCGCACGGTAGTTATCGAAGGTTATCGACGAGGGAATCAGCTTGCCGTCCTTAACGGTTGAAGTCGGCTTCAGCGAAAGCGACAGAATCCACAACACCGGGACCGCGGCATAGAGCAACACCAGGGCGTCGATGACCATCCAACCGAGCGCACGCCGGGTACCGACCCGCTCACTCATGGCCTGGCCTCTCATTGTCAAAAGCTCAACGCCCGATGCCTTCGCCGCCCGGTGCCGAGGCGCCGAACACTGTGATGAAAACGACCGCGATGATGGCGACACAGCCGAAGATCAGTACGGAAATGGCCGAGCCGAGGCCCACGTTAAAGCCCTTGAACAGGTTGTCATAGCCGAGAATTGACACCGATTCGGTGTTGTTGGAGCCTCCGGTGAGCACGTAAATGTTGTCAAAGATCCGAAATGCATCCAGCGTTCGAAAGAGCAGCGCGACCACGATCGCCGGTTTGATGAGCGGCAGGATGACTTTGGTCAGACGCCGCCAGGGCCCAGCTCCATCGACTTGCGCTGCCCTTAGCAGGTCCTCGGGCACCAACACCAGCCCGGCCAATAGCAGCAGCGCCATGAAGGGCGTGGTTTTCCACACCTCGGCCATGATGATGACACCCAGCGACGGGATCTGCTCGGTCAACGGCGCGCTGCCGGGTGGCAGCAGGTTGGCAAGATAGCCGGTTCCCGGTGTCCAGGCGTAATACCAGCTGTAGGAGGCGGCCACCGTGACGACGCCGTAGGGGATCAGCACCGCCGTACGCACCAGACCTTTACCGAACAGGGTGCGGTGCATCACTAACGCCAACGCCAAGCCCAGTACGAACTCGATCGCCACCGAAATCACCGTGATCACCAGCGTCACCGTGAACGCCATCCACCAGTACCGGTCGGTCAACACGGTTTGGTAATTGCCCAAACCGACGAACGCAGTGTCACCAGGGGTGGCGAAGTTGTAGCGCTGCAGGCTCAGCCATAGCGCGTAACCGATCGGGTATGCCGTCACCAGCAGCATTAAAGCCACCGCGGGAGCGATCAGCAGCAGCGCCAATCGCCGATCGGACCTGCCGGCCGTCGCCGGCGCGGTCACCGCCGCCGATGCTGCTGGCCCGGTCACGGAATCAGCCCCCGGCCGTCGATAGCCTTCCGCACTTGCACGGCGAGTTCGCTGGCCGTCGTCTCGGGGTCGATCCGGTTGATCGGGGCCAGCGTCGCCGAGATCCGGGTGGACACCGCCTGATAGGCCGGCGTTACCGGGCGTACCGCAGCGTCGGTGAGTTGTTGGCGAATGATTTCATATTGCGGATATCTGGCCTGAAATTCCGGGTCGGAATACAGTGAAGCGCGGACCGCGGGCAGACCACCCTCGATGGAGAGGTACTTCTGGTTTTGCAGATTACGCAGACAACGCACCGCTTCGAACGCCTCCGCCTTGTGCCGAGTAGTTTTGGCCACCGCCAGGTTTAGCCCGCCGATCGTTACCTTGGCCGGCCGACCCGGTTGCACGCCGGGATACGGGGCAAAACCGAATACCTTCTTGCCGGCCTCGTAGGCGGCGCGGAATTGCTGCACGGTCGGCGCGAACCCCCCGAAGCTGTCGATGCTGCCGGACAAGTCAGGCCGCTTGTCAAGCGGCAGGAAAGGCACTCCGCCTTTCACCGCGTTCTCCAGCAGGGACGTCAACACAAACGGCCAATTGACCTCCAGCGCGGCCTTACCCTCCTCCAAAGCCAACCGTGCCGTGCTCTCGTCGGTCTGGGTGATCGACGGGTCGTGGCCGGGTGCGGTCGCCACCGACTTCATGATTTGCAGCGCCTTGACCGTCGCCGCTCGATGCTGCGGGGTATCCGTCAGCGTGACCGTCTTGCCGTCCTCGGAAAGCACCTGACCGCCGGCGCTGACCAGCAAAGTGTTGAACCACACCACCAGACCTTCGTACCGCTTGGCTTCGACGGCGATCCAGCTGGGTTCGCCGCTGGCATGCAGCCGGGTCGCGTCGGCCACCATCGCGTCCCAGGTTGACGGCGGCTTTCCGATCAAATCTGGTCGGTACCATAGCAATTGGGTGTTTGTGGTGATCGGTGCGGCGAAAAGCTTGTGTCGCCAGGTAGCGGTAGCAAGGGGGCCGGGCAACGTGTCGGCAACAGCGTCGGCTTCGGCCAGCTTGGCCGGATCCTCAGACAGTGGCAGTGCCCAACCGGCATCGGCGAACTCCGCAGTCCACACCACGTCCAGACCCATCACGTCGAGGGTGCGGTCGTTACCGGTGAGCCGACGGGCCAACTGCACCCGCTGATCATCGGCCGATCGGGGCAGGCTGACCTGCTGAATACCAAAACGACCGCCGAACTGGTCGGTGCAGCTCTTGGCGATCGCGGCGTAGGTTCCACTGTCGTCCGCCGGGGTGTAGAAGCTGATGATCCGGCTGCCGCGGGCGGACTCGCAGGCGGACGCCGACGCGGCGGCCATTACCGCCAGGGCGACCACGCCCAGCCGCCGTGCGCGCCCGCGACAACTCGCCACAACACCCGCCTCTCGTCCGTCGGCGATTGCCCCGCGCCAGAACCGTAGAGCCAGGTCCATGCGATTCGCAACACCTTCGCTTCGCCGGTCACCGATATGAGAGCGCTCCTGCCGGCTCCCGGATAGCGCCGCGCAGTCGAAAAATGCGCAGTAAGTCGGCTCGGCTAGATCGCCAGGCGCGCCAGCAAATCCCGGGCCCGTTCGGCGGTCTGCGGATCGCAAAGCACGTCATAGCGGCCAGCGACCAACTGCATTGTCGAACTGAAATCCCTTGTGCCACGGGCCATTGCATAGGGGACAGCGGAGGTAATCAACCCGAAGAACACGCCCGCGATAAGACCCGTCGCCAACGCGGCCCACGGGTTGGGGCTAAAGAAACCAAGCACCAATCCGATGAAAAGACCCAGCCAGGCTCCGCTGAGCACACCGCCGCCAAGCACTTTGGGCCAGGTCAGCCGGCCAGTAACTCGTTCAACCTGCATCAGATCGACGCCGACGATGGTCACCTGCTGTACCGGGAACTGCTGCTCGGACAGGTAATCTACGGCGCGTTGCGCCTCCGCATAAGTGGGATAGGACCCAACGGGCCAGCCCCGCGGTGGGGTCGGTAACGCAGGGGTGGCGCGCCGACCCCCGGCTGCGGGGCCGGGTCGTACGCCGGGAACCTGTCCGGGCTGAAATGGGCTGGTCATAGCTCCCCATTCTGCTCTGCACCGATCAACGATTCATCTTCAGGTCGTCACCGAGGTGCCCCGCACGGCGCCCACCACACTACGGTCTAGGTTGAACCCATGACTATTCCCGGCGGTGACTCCGGCGAGGAAACCCACAACGAAGCGAACGCCCCTCTAGCCGAACCAACCCAAACGCAGGACGGCCCCGACACCGCTTCAGCTTCTTCCGCACCCTCAGGGATGCAACCTCCGCCCAGCGGCTATTCGCCATCGTATCCGCCGCCTTACCCCCCGGCCTATCCGCCGCCCACCGGCTACCCGCCGCCGGGATATCAGGAGCCGCCAGGTTACCCAGGCTACCGGGGATCACCATATCCACCCGGGTCACCGGGCTACGGCGCGCCCTATCCCTCCGGTTACGAGCGGCCCTACCCGGCGCCGGATCATCCAGACGGCTACGGGCAGCCGTCGGCGACCGGTACGAACAAGCTGGCCATCGCCGCGTTGGTAGCCTCGTGCCTCGGCCTGTTCTGCGGGCTCGGCTCGGTTGCCGGCATCGTGCTGGGCGCGGTCGCGCTCAACCACATCAAGCAGACCCGTCAGGAGGGCTCCGGGTTGGCGGTGGCCGCCATCGTGTTGGGCATCGCCAGCCTGGTGATCTTTGTGGTCTACATAATCTACGCGCGTCATCACCTTGGGACCGCTTAACGACAGCCCGCCGGCGCCGCTACCGTGGGAGCTCCGCTCGCTGGAACGAGCGGGTTTGCCGACCAGCGACCAGTCCGCGACCGCCGCTCGGCCACGGGTCACCCGGTCGCTGGCCCGGGATCACCGGTGCGACGGACGGTCAAGGGTTGAACTAACGGGCGCCACACCCCTTTCGGCTAAATCCGAGGAGCGGATTTCGGCGTAAAATTTAATTGCAAATGCTTCGACCTGCGGCCGGGAAGGTGGCGATTCGCGATGGTCGAGCTTTCAAACGCCGATGAGCTGCGTCCCGAGATTGCGATGTCGTGGCGGCGCTCCATGCTTAGCGGCGTTAAACCGGACGCGCCGCTGAATCCGCAGCTGGCCGACGTCGAAAGCGACTCCCGGCTACTGCGATCCGCCCGCCCGGTCCTCGAGGAAATGGGAGACCAGATCGCCGGTACCGGCGTGTGCCTGCTCCTCACCGATCGTGACTGCCGGTTGGTGCATCGGGTCTTTGACAGCTCGCAAGTTCAGCGGCGAATGGAGCGGTTCGGCATCCTCCAAGGGTCACTTTTCAGCGAAGGCACCGTAGGCACCAGCGCATTAGGCACACCCGCCGAGGTGCGGCATGCCGTCACCGTCAACGGAGCCGAGCACTACGCCGAGCAGCTGAAGAGCTTGAGCTGTTACGGTCATCCGGTCATCCACCCGGTGACGCGGCGATTCGAAGGAATACTCGACCTCACCGTCGAGGCCCCCGAGATGAACCCGCTGGTCGTCCCGTTCATCAATCGGGCCGTCCATGATATCGAGCATCGGCTGATCGCCGGTGCCCGGGATTCCCAGCGGCGGCTGATGGAGGCGTTTCAGAGCATCCCGCCTGAGCCCGACGTCGCCGTTGCGGCCGTAGGCCCGGACATGCAGCTCAGTAACCAACTCGCACTCGATCTGCTCGACTCCAGCGATCACGCCAAGCTGCGAGCTATCGCGTCCGGCCTGCGGCCCGGGCAGGTTCGGCGACTCGACCTCGAACTCTCCGGCGGTGAACCGGTCAGCGTCGAGGCCCACCCGGTCGCCGGTGCTGACGGCGGCGCCGTGTTCTTGATCCGGCCTGCGCGCAGGGCGGTCAGGCCCTCGATGCAGGGCACCGTTGCGGGCGCCACCTCGGCCCGCGGGCGGTGGCGCAAGCATTTAGGTGTTGTGGCCGCCACACGCCGTGACAAAGCCGCGCGCCGACGGGGGCAGACCCTTTACCGGATCACCGATCGCCTGCATGAGGGCCGAACGGCCTGCGTTCCGGGAGATCAAATCGCCGCCACGGTGTCTTCATGGCTGGCCGAGCTTGGGGTGCACAGCCCGCTGGTGGAGGATCTCGCGGGCGCCGTGATAACTTCTGACTGGCCCGCCGCTTATCGCGTCGCCGACCTGTTGGCGGTGTCTGTAGAGGTTGCCGCGGGCGCATAACACCCGGCCTAACAACCTGGCCTTAATGGCCCGGCGCTGCCACCCGCCACTTCGCAGCGGGCATCGTCGCCGGGCAGATGCGCCGTTGTTGCCACTGCAGCCGCCGGAGTTATGTATGGTGACCTAGTTCACGAAACCCAAATGGGGGTTTCCCGACAGGTCGGATGCTTAAGGATGGGCGAGTGCGCATAGGGGGATGCTGGGGTGCACACCCGGCCCTGACCAATATCTGGCAGCGAGTATGCCACGCACGGCAGATGCCGGTTGGCGCTATGCGGGTGATTTCCCCGTTATGGCGACGGGTGGCGCGTGCGACGCAGACGCCCATGTTCGGTGTGGCAGTGATCATCCCCCTGGTGTTCGCCGGAGCTGTCAGCGCCGCGGCCCCTCGATTCCATCCGAGAGGCCCCGGCGTTCGCGGCGCGACGATCACTCCGGTAGCCGCGATCGCCCTCACCCCCGGTGACCCATCGGGCCCAGCCGTAATTACCATGAGCCGTCCGCTGAGCCGCTTTCACACCGCGGTGCCCACCTTCGCCACTCCTCCCCCGCCGGTGGCGGTGAACTCGCCAGGGGCGCTCGGCATTCCGGCGATGGCGCTGGCCGCGTACCGCAATGCTGAGCGGATAATGGCCGCCTCCGATCCCGCTTGCGGAATCGGCTGGAGTCTGCTCGCCGGCATAGGGCGAATCGAGTCGATGCACGCTAACGGCGGCGCCACCGACGCCCGCGGTACCGCGATCCGGCCCATCTACGGACCCGCCTTGGATGGCACGCTGCCTGGAAACGCGATCGTCGTGCAGGGCAACATCGGCGGTCGACTGGTCTACGCGCGCGCGATGGGCCCCATGCAGTTCCTGCCCGGCACTTGGGCGCGGTACGCCTCCGACGGAGACGGCGACGGAATCGCCGACCCGCAAAACCTGTTCGACTCCACGCTGTCCGCCGCGCGCTACCTATGCAGCGGCGGGCTGAACCTGCGGGACCCGTCGCAGGTGATGGCCGCGATCTTGCGCTACAACAACTCGATGCCCTACGCCCAAAACGTTTTGGGCTGGGCCGCTGCGTACGCGACCGGCGTGGTTCCCGTCAACCTACCCCCGCTGGTCGGGCCGGTACCGCCGCTCGGCGACCTGCACCTGGAAAATCCTGAAGGCCTCGGCCCGGCTTTGCCGCTCAACGTTCACGGCCTGCCGGCCACCGACCCGATAGCACAGATGCCGCTGATCGACCTGGGCTCGTCCCCGACCGTTAGTCAGTCACCGATGTGGCCGTGGCTACCGCGGCCCACTCCGGCACCGTCGTGCACGCTGATCTGCATCGAGTCCCAAGAACCGCCGACCACGCCGGCGCCTGAGGGGCCACCGCCGGCGGTCGGCCCTCCGCCAGACGCACCGCCGCCGGCTCCCGCCGGGCCGGCGTCGATGTCGCCCGGTGGAACAGCGCCGCGTGCCCCAACATCCGCCCCGCCCGCCGGGCAATCACCCGGCTCGCAGACTCCCGGCTAAGGCACGGCCGAGGCGACGGGCCGCCGTCGACCATGGTGACCATCGCGTCGCCCGCAAGCCAACCTGAAACGGGGACGCCGGGCGGCCAACTGAGTAGCTCGCCGGCACGGGCGCCTACACTCGGTGGTGATGCCCGAGATCCCCTCCGTCGCTGAGGACCTGGGTGCTGCTGTGCATGCCGCCCTGGCCAAGGTGATCGACCCCGAGCTGCGCCGACCGATCACCGAACTCGGCATGGTCAAAAGTGTGACGGTTAGCCCCGGCGGCGATGTACACGTCGAGGTTTACCTCACCATTGCCGGCTGCCCGAAGAAGACGGAGATCAGCGAACGCGTCACCAACGTGGTTGCCGATATTCCCGGCGCCCGCGCGGTGAAAGTCAGTCTGGACGTGATGAGCGAAGAGCAACGCACCGAGCTGCGCAAAAGACTACGCGGCGATACCCGCGAGCCGGTCATCCCCTTTGCGCAGCCCGGCTCGCTGACTCGGGTGTACGCGGTCGCCTCCGGAAAGGGCGGCGTGGGTAAATCCACTGTGACCGTCAACCTGGCCGCGGCGATGGCGGCGCGCGGTCTGTCGGTCGGGGTGCTCGATGCCGATATCCACGGACACTCCATTCCCCGAATGATGGGTACCGCCGACCGGCCCACCCAGGTCGAATCGATGATCCTGCCGCCTATCGCCCACGAGGTGAAGGTCATCTCGATAGCCCAGTTCACCCGGGGCAATACCCCGGTGATCTGGCGAGGACCAATGCTGCATCGCGCGCTACAGCAGTTCCTCGCCGACGTTTACTGGGGGGACCTGGACGTGCTGCTGCTCGATCTACCGCCAGGTACCGGCGACGTAGCAATCTCGGTGGCACAGCTGATTCCGAACGCGGTAATCCTGGTGGTAACCACACCGCAGATCGCCGCGGCCGAGGTGGCCGAACGAGCGGGCAGTATCGCATTGCAGACTCGTCAACGCATCGTCGGCGTCGTGGAGAACATGTCATGGCTGGTGCTGCCGGACGGCTCAAAAATGCAGGTGTTCGGCGAGGGAGGCGGTAAACAGGTCGCCGAGCGGCTCTCCCGGGCAGTCGGTGCCGATGTCCCGCTGCTGGGCCAGATTCCGCTGGATCCCGCCCTGGTGGCTGCTGGCGATGCCGGCGTGCCTATGGTGCTGAGTGCACCCGACTCTGCTGCCGGAAAGGCCCTCCTCAGCATCGCCGACGTTCTGTCCGAACAGCGCCGCGGGCTGGCTGGAATGCCGCTGCGGCTGAACC
>NZ_JASBVP010000012.1 GCF_029961025.1 Mycobacterium sp. | reverse complement strand
GGTCCGGCTCCTCCCCGGGCCGTTCCGGCCCGCATCGTCGCCGACCCAAGTCAATGGTCCGGCTCCTCCCCGGGCCGTTCCGGCCCGCATCGTCGCCGGACTTCAGGTGGCGTCGACGTCAAACGGGGCGGGTTGGTCGGCACCGTAGTCCGATGCCGTCGAAGCCGATTCCGTCGGCTGAGACACCGCCGGTGGGAAACCTCCGCCCGGGCCATCGAACGCCGGCCGGTCGAACGCGAACAGCGAGTCATCACCGTCAAGCAGATGCTTGGTCAACGCCGCGCGCGGCGTCATCCCGCGCAGCTTTTGCAGTTCACGCAGCGGCTCCCGCAGCTCATCGAATTCGGGTCCGATGTCCTCGCGAAGCTGGCTGGTCACACCCGTAACGTAGTCACGGGTGTGTCGCAGCGCGCTGGCCGTCCACCGGATGGCTCCCGGCAGCCGCTCCGGCCCGAGAACCACCAGACCGACCACCAGCAATACCAGCATTTCCCCCCACCCCACGTTGGCAAACATCTCAGCCGCTGTCCGGGCCGGGGGTAACCGTCAGCGTGAGATGCCGGCCATCGCGAATCACCTCGACCGGGACCGGCTTCCCGATGGTCAACTCCCGCACGGCGACCACGAACTCGTCGGCGTCAGCCACCCTGCGGTTGCCGACCTTGACCACCACGTCGTTCTCCAGGATCCCGGCCTTTTGCGCGGGGCTTCCGGCCTTCACGTTGGCCACCTGAGCGCCTTGCGCGACCGCGTTGCTTACCGAACGGGTGTTCACACCCAGTGTCGCGTGCACGATCTTGCCGTCTCTGATGAGGGTCTGCGCAACCGTTTTCGCCTCGTTCACCGGGATCGCAAAGCCCAGACCGCTGGCGCTGTCCGACAACGATTTGCCCGCGGTGTTGATGCCGATCACCTGAGCATCCATGTTGATCAGCGGACCCCCGGAGTTGCCGTGGTTGATTGAGGCATCGGTCTGGACGGCGTCGATGACGGTGTCGGTGTCCGAACCCTCACCTGACAGCGGCACCGGCCGGTGCAACGCGCTGATAATGCCGTGGGTGACGGTGCTGCGCAGCCCGAGGGGCGAACCGGCCGCGAGGACCTCATCCCCGACGCGGAGCTTGTCGGAGTCGCCGAGACGCGCCACGGTGAGGTTGTTGACGTTATCCACCTTGAGGACAGCCAGGTCGGTTTTGGGGTCGCGGCCCACGAGGTTGGCCGGCACCTCCTTGCCATCGTTGAACACCACGGTCGTCTTCCACTGGCTGGGATTGTTAGCAGCCTCGGAGATGACGTGGTTGTTGGTGACGATGTAGCCGCGGCCGTCGACGACGACACCGGACCCCTGGGTGCCCTCCTGGTCGCTGACAGATTCCACCGTCACCACGGAGTCGGCCGTCGCGGCCGCTACCTTGGCAAACCGACCCGCCGGCTCTGCGGCGTTGCCGTTTGTCGCCAACGTCACCTTCGAGGTGGTGAACGCTTCGACAACTTGAGCCGTCGTTCGGCCGACCCAACCGCCAGCGAAGCCGATCAGCAGCGCGGCGACGGCCAGAACCGCCAGCGCCCGGTAAGACACCCTTCCGCCGAAGAGCACTTCGCGCACCCCGAGCTTGCCACCGAATCCGGCAGCGGGACGCGGCGCAGCCGGGGCCAGTGCCGGGTGCCCGAGAGCCGCCGCCGCCGCGGGGTCGCGCCAGGGGTCATCGGGTTCTTCCGGCCGGTCGTTGTCTTTCTCCCTTTCCAGAGCACCGGCGTCAACGGGATGTCGCTGCAGCGACTCGGCACCCGGGAATGGGCGGCCGAACGCCTCCTGCAGCACCGGGTCGGCCGGCGGATCGTGTGGGGTGAATTCGCTTTCGTTCCGGTACTTCGGCGGGCGGACGCGCTCGGCGACAAAGGATCCCCGGACCCCGTAGGGGCGCCCGAATGCCTGGCTGGACACGGGGTCGACGGGGGGCCGGGAAATGGGACGTGGAGCCAGGCGATGGCCGCCGTAGCTGTCCTGCTCGGAACTCACCTCATCCTCTTCTGGGCATTCGAAAAACGCGTCGTACGATGTCGCCCAACTGGTCCACCCTACCGGCGTTTCAGCCCGTCTGGCGCGCTACCGTCGTCGAACCGCCTGGCCTCGTCGTGCAGCGGCGACTGCGGAATCTGGGACAACAATCCCAGCAACGTGCTCGGGATGCTGACCGGGCTGGACTCGCGCAGCGCCGTTCGGGCTCGCCTTTGATCTTCCACCTCGGCGGCGCATTGGACGCACAGCGAAAGGTGATGCGCCGCCCGAAGGTGCGCACTCATCCGCAGCTCGCCATCCACGAACGCCGCGATGGCCTCGGTCGATAGATGCTCAGTCGAGCCGAACTGCCTGGGTGCACCTACCGGCGCAGTGCTCTGGGAGGCAAACGGTGATGGCAGCCAGGAGAACGCACGGCGAAACACCTGCCCCGGGTCGGCCATCGCAGCTCCTTTCGGTATCGCATCGGTGTGCGCGGCGATACCACGAATGTAGCGCGCTGACCGGTGACCGACACCGGCCAGTAGCCTAGGCACCCGCTCGATCGGCCTGGCCAACGAGGGTGTCGGGGGTGTCGGAACACGCTCCCTGCTCGGGATGCGATGCCAGGTAGTCGCGCAGCGCCTGGCGTCCGCGGTGAATACGGCTGCGCACTGTACCCAGCTTCACCCCCAGCGTGGCGCCAATTTCCTCGTAAGACAGGCCTTCGACATCGCACAGCACCACCGCCGCACGGAACTCCGGCGGCAACGAATCCAGAGCCGCCTGCAAGTCCGGTCCGAGTCGCGAATCGTGGTAGATCTGCTCGGGGTTGGGATCGGCGGCGGGAACTCGGTCGTAGTCTTCCGGCAACGCTTCCATTCGGATACGAGCGCGCCGACGCACCATGTCGAGGAACAAGTTGGTGGTGATTCGGTGCAGCCAGCCCTCAAACGTTCCGGGCTGGTAGTTCTGCACCGATCGAAAAACCCGGATAAAGGTCTCCTGAGTCAGGTCCTCGGCATCATGCTGGTTGCCGGATAGCCGATAGGCCAGCCGGTACACGCGATCGGCATGTTGGCGCACCAACTCATCCCAGGAGGGCATAGTGGCCTTGTCTCCGGTCGCGTCGAAAACGGCGGTACCGTACAACTCGTCGGGTGCTTCCACCCAGTCGGTGCCGCGGCACTGCTCGGCATGCGACATACTCGTCGGGCTCATCAGCATGGTGATGATCAAATCCTCCGGACTGGGGCGGCCTGCCAAGCTCTCTGGGTTTGGCCACTGCTCATCGCGCGCAACGCGCGGCCGCCATGACGTATTCCCCGGCCAGCATCCCGCGCCTTCCATGCAGATACCGTTGCGTATCGGCGTGTGGGCCGTATGTGATCACACTGAACTTTCGCTGAGAAACCGGCCCCGACGGCGTTATGCCGACCGTGTTGACTCAGTATGACAGGAAACGGCGTGCTTACCCAGGTCGCGCCGGTGAATTGCCAGTGAACTGATTGCCTGGGGAATCGGGCGCGCCTGCCCGGCGCCGGCGCCGGCGGGACTTACGCTGCGGGCATGGCCAGCACCGACCACCCACGTGGGGAGACGGCCCTCACTCGTGCCGAATCCCTCGCCGCACACGCTGAGGGGTCGATAGCCGAGGATGCGATCCTGGCGGCGGCCCGTGAACGGGCCATGGACATCGGAGCCCGGGCGGTCACACCGGCAGTCGGTGCGCTGCTGAGCGTGCTGGTCAAACTCAGTGGTGGCAAAGCCGTCGTCGAAGTGGGCACCGGTGCGGGCGTCAGTGGGCTGTGGTTGCTGTCGGGCATGAGCGATGACGGTGTTTTGACCACGATCGACATCGAGCCCGAGTATCAACGAGTCGCCAAACAGGCGTTCGCTGAAGCCGGTATCGGACCGTCGCGCACACGGCTGATCAGCGGCCGCGCGCAGCAGGTGTTGACCCGGCTGGCCGATGGATCCTATGACCTGGTTTTTATCGATGCCGACCCCATCGACCAGCCGCAGTACGTCGTCGAAGCCGTACGGCTGCTCCGGCCGGGCGGGGTCGTTGTCGTCCATGGTGCCGCGCTGGGCGGGCGTGCCGGGGACCCTGCGGCCCGCGACGCCGACGTGACGGCGGTCCGCGAGGCGGCGCGGCTCATCGCCGAGGACGAGCGGCTCACGCCGGCCTTGGTGCCGCTCGGCGACGGCCTGCTGGCAGCGGTGCGCGACTGACAAACCTTTGCGAATTCCTGACGGTGCGTCTCCTTGACCGCGGAGTGAACGAATGTTTAGTGTCCTGAACATGCGTTCAGTGGACCTGACCGCGGCCGCCCGAATCCGCGACGCGGCTATCGAGCAGTTCGGCCGGCATGGCTTCGACGTCGGTCTGCGGGCCATCGCCAAGGCGGCGGGGGTGAGCGCGGCATTGGTCATCCACCATTACGGCTCCAAGGAGGGCCTGCGCAAAGCCTGCGACGACTATGTCGCCGAGGAAATCCGCAGCAGCAAGTCGGAAGCGATGCGGTCCACAGATCCGGGCACCTGGCTTGCGGCGCTGGCCGAAATCGATTCCTATGCGTCGCTGATGGGCTATCTGGTGCGCAGTATGCAGTCGGGCGGCGAGCTGGCGAAAACGTTGTGGCGAAGGATGGTCGATGACGCCGAGGCATATCTCGATGAAGGGGTCCGTGCCGGAACACTCAAGCCCAGCCGCAACCCCCGGGCACGGGCCAGGTATCTGGCGATCACCGGTGGCGGTGGGTTCCTGCTGTATCTGCAGATGCACGAAAACCCGACGGACCTGCGCGCTGTGCTGCGCGACTACGCCCGCGACATGCTGATGCCGTCACTTGAGGTCTACACCAACGGCCTAATGGCCGACAGCACGATGTATGACGCACTCCTCGCGGAAGCCACGAAAGAAGGAGAATCCCATGACAGCGGTATCGCGATCTGATCACGCCGGCATGGCAATCGAAATCCATGGCCTGAGAAAGTCTTTCGGGTCAGTGCGGGCGCTGGACGGGTTGGAGTTGACGGTACGCGAGGGCGAGGTACACGGCTTTCTGGGCCCGAACGGCGCCGGCAAGTCGACGACCATCCGCATCCTGCTCGGGGTGGTCAGGGCCGACGGCGGGATCGCCCGGCTGCTGGGTGGCGACCCGTGGACCGACGCCGTTGAATTGCATCGCCAGATTGCGTACGTGCCGGGCGATGTGACCCTGTGGCCGAATCTCACCGGCGGCGAGACCATCGACTTGCTGGCGCGTATGCGTGGCGGCATCGACGAGAAGCGGCGTGCGGAATTGATCGAACGCTTCGACTTGGACCCGCACAAGAAGGCTCGCACCTACTCGAAGGGCAATAGGCAGAAGGTCTCTTTGATTTCAGCCTTTTCCTCACAGGCACGACTACTGCTGCTCGATGAGCCCAGCAGTGGCCTAGACCCGTTGATGGAACACGTCTTTCAAGAGTGCGTGCGCGAGGCGCGTGATCGCGGCGTGACGATCCTGCTGTCGAGCCACATCCTGGCCGAAACCGAGGCGCTGTGTGACCGATTAACCATCATCCGGGCCGGCAAGACGGTCGAAAGCGGCTCGCTGGAATCCATGCGGCACTTGAGCCGCACCTCCATCAAAGCCGAGATGTTAGGTGATCCGGGTGATCTCACGCGAATCAAAGGCGTCGAAAACGTCAGCATCGAGGGCAAAACCGTGCGCGCCCACGTCGATAGCGAAAGCCTGGGCAAGCTGATACGGGTCCTCGGCGACGCCGGGGTGCGCAGCCTGGTCAGCCAGCCACCGACCCTGGAAGAGCTCTTCTTACGCCACTACGGCATCGACGGCCAGCGGGGGCGCCGCGAGCACGAGGTTTCGGCATGAGCGCGATCACCCTCGACCGGCCACAACGGCCTGCCCACCACGAGCGCCAAGGATCGCACTTTTCGGGAACACTCGGCCTGTTGCGCCTGTACCTGCGCCGCGACCGCATCGTGCTGCCGCTCTGGGTCATGCTGCTGTCGGTGCCGCTGGCCACCGTGTACGTCGGGAGCATCGAAAAGGTCTATCCGGACCAGGCCGCGCGGGACGCGTTGGCGGCCTCGATCATGGCCAGCCCGGCTCAGCGAGCACTCTACGGGCAGGTCTACGCGGACAACCCGGGAGCCATCGGAATCTGGAAAGCCGGAATGTTCCACCTGCTCATCGCGATCGCGGTGATCCTCACCGTGATCCGCCATACCCGCGCCGACGAGGAGACCGGTCGGACCGAATTGGTCGATTCGGCGGCGGTCGGCCGGTGTGCCAGTTTGACCGCCGCACTGCTGTTGTCGTTCGGGGCGGCGGTCATCACCGGCGTGATCGGCGCCGCGGGGCTGCTTACCACCGACGTTCCGCACAGCGGGTCGCTGGCTTTCGGCGCGGCGCTGGCCGCATCCGGTCTGGTGTTCACCGCTGTGGCTGCGGTGGCGGCGCAGCTCTCGCCGAGTGCGCGGTTCACCCGCGGCGCGGCCTTTGCGGTGCTGGCGGTCGCCTTCACGCTCCGCGCCGTCGGTGACGCGGGCTCGGGCAGCCTGTCGTGGTTGTCACCGCTGGGCTGGTCGTTGCAGGTGCGGCCGTATGCCGGAGACCGCTGGTGGGTGCTGGCGTTGCATCTGGTGACAACCGTCGCGCTCACCGTCATGGCCTACCTGCCGCTGGCGCGACGGGACGTCGGCGCGGGAATGATCGCCGAACGTCCTGGCCCCGGCAGGGCCGGATGGTCGCTGCGCGGTACGGGCGGCCTGGCGTGGCGGCTGGATCGCGGTGGCGTGCTGATTTGGACCGTCGGGCTGTGTCTGTACGGCCTGCTGATCGGCACCATCGTGCACGGCATCGGCGAGGAGATCGGCAGCTCCGCTGCCCGCGACATCGTCGTGCGGATGGGCGGCACCAGCGCGCTGGAGCAGGCCTTCCTCGCGATGGCGTTCAGCATGCTCGGGATGGCGGCGTCCGCGTTCGCCGTCTCGCTCAGCCTGCGCCTACAACAGGAGGAGGTCGCCGGCCGGGCCGAAACGGTATTGGCTGGTGCTGTCGGCCGAATAAGTTGGGCAGCAACTCATTTGACGATTGCCATCGGGGGGCCGGCGACTGCCATGCTGCTTGCCGGGGTAACGGCCGGCCTCGGTTACGGCGTAGCGGCCGGTGACGTGGCCGGCAACCTGGCCACGGTCCTCGGCACCGCGGCGGTACAGCTGCCCGCCGTGTGGCTACTCGCCGCGGTGACGGTCGCCTTGTTCGGTGTGGTACCGCGGTTCACGCCGGTGGCTTGGGGTGTGCTGCTCGGGTTTATCGCGGTGTACCTGCTCGGCTCGCTATCGGGTGCTCCGCAGTGGGTGCTCGACCTCGAACCCTTCGCGCACATCCCGCGGGTCGGTGGCGGCAACTTCAATGCCGTCCCCCTGCTCTGGCTACTGGCGATCGACACCGCGCTGATTGTGCTGGGAGCTGCGTTCTTTCGGCACCGCGACGTGCACACCTAAGGTGGCTGTCATGAAAACGCTTGGCAAGGGAGTAGTTTCAGCAGCTTTGGGCCTCGCGGCCTTCGGATTGATGCTGTTTCTGCCGGCGTGGACGTTCCACTACTGGCAGGCATGGGCCTTCCTGGCCGTATTCGCCCTCTCGACGTGGATCCCGAGCACCTACTTGCTTCGGACGAACCCGGCCGCACTTGAGCGCCGCCTGCGCGCGGGACCCTTTGCCGAGACCAGGATGCTGCAGAAGATCATCATCTCCGTCCTCTTATTCTCGTTCGCGGCAATGATGGTGGTCAGCGCCCTCGATCATCGCTTCGGCTGGTCGTCGGTGCCGACGACGGTCTGCCTGCTCGGTGATGTTCTGGTGGCGCTCGGACTTGGGCTGGCGATGCTGGTCATCATCCAGAACAGTTACGCGGCCGCCAACATCACCGTCGAGCCGGAGCAGAAGCTGGTCACCACCGGGCTGTACGGCCTGGTCCGGCACCCGATGTATGTCGGCAACGTGATCTTGATGCTGGGCATACCGCTCGCCTTGGGGTCGTATTGGGGACTTCTCTTCCTCATCCCGGGACTGGCTGCTCTTGTCTTGCGCATCCGCGACGAAGAACAGGTCCTTGAACACGAATTAGCCGGATATGACGAATACCGCCAAAAGGTGCACTACCGCTTGGTGCCCTTTGTCTGGTAGTCCGATCTACCCCGGCGCGCGCTAAGGTATTGGGCATGCCCCGACAACCGGTGCCTGCACTGGACCGGCCATGGCGCCGCTCCGGCGCGGTCCGTTATGCACTGTCCCGGCTGCGCGGCATCGCCAAGCCACCGATCACCGTCACCGATCCCCCTGCCGACATCGTCGTCGACCGCGACGTCGAAATCCGAATGCGCGATGGAACCCTATTGCGGGCCAATCTCTTTCGCAGTGCCGATGACGTTGGCCATCCGGTCGTGTTGAGTATCCACCCGTACGGCAAGGACAAGTTGCCGACTCGGCGGGGTAAGCGGTGGACCTACTCGCGGCAATATCGCATTCTGCGCCAGCAGGATCCGGCCACCTTCTCGGCGCTGACCGGCTGGGAGGCTCCGGACCCGGCCTGGTGGGTGGCGCAGGGCTTCGCGGTGGTCAACGCCGACCTGCCCGGTTGCGGTCACTCCGGGGGCACCGCCCAGTTGCTGTCGCAGCAGGAATGCCAAGACACCTACGACGTCGTGCAGTGGGCGGCCGGCCAGCCGTGGAGCGACGGACGGGTGGTCATGCTCGGGGTGTCATATTTGGCGATCACCCAATACCGCGCTGCAGTCGCCGGGACTGCGGGCCATCTGCCCGTGGGAGGTTTCACCGACATTTACCCGGATCTGGCGTTTCGCGGCGGTATTCGAGAAAAGGGCTTTACCCGGATCTGGGCGCTGGGAATACGTCGCACCACCCGGCAGGCGTACGACATCCTGCGGATGCAGGATGCCCACCCGCTGCGTGATGAGTTCTGGAGCTCGCTGGTGCCCGATCTGTCGGCGATCCGGGTGCCGATGCTGGTCTGCGGCAGCTTCTCCGACAACAACTTGCACAGCCGCGGTTCCATCCGCGCGTTCACCCACGGTGGCTCCTCACACGCTCGGCTGTACACCCATCGCGGCGGCAAGTGGTCGACCTTCTACTCCGGACCCGCGCGCGCCGAACAACTAGCGTTCATCCGCGCCGCCCTGGACGGCGCACGCGACGCCCGTAGCGTTCGGCTCGAGGTGCGCGAAGACCGTGACACCGTCACAGCGGTCTGCGAAGAGAGCGAGTGGCCGCTGGCGCGCACCCGCTGGCGGCCACTGTATCTCGCCGGGCCTGGCATGTTAGCGACCCAGCAGGCGTTGACGCCGGGACGCATCACCTTCAAAACCCGTTCCCGCGCCGCGGCGTTCAGCTGGACAGTTCCCGACGATATCGAGCTGACCGGCCCCACGGCCGCACGGCTGTGGCTCGAATTGCACGGTTGCAACGACGTGAACCTGTTCGTCGGACTGGAGAAGTGGCGCAATGGACGGTTCGTCGGATTCGAAGGGTCATACGGCTACGGCCGCGACCGGGTGACCAGCGGGTGGCAGCGCGTGTGGCTGCGCGCACCGGATCCCGGGCTGTCGCAGCCATGGGAGCCGGTCCCGGCGGGCACCGAGCCGCAGCCGCTGCGCGCCGGCGAAGTGGTCGCGGTCGATGTGGCGCTCGGTCCGTCGGCGACGCTGTTCCGCGCCGGAGAGCAGCTACGACTGCTCATCGCCGGCCGCTGGTTGTCGCCGCGCAACCCATTCACCGGCCAGTTCCCGGCCGACTACCCTCGATCACCGCGCGGTCGCGTCACCCTGCACTGGGGCCCTGGCTGCAACGCCCATCTGCTGGTGCCCGAAATCCCGGCCTAGCTGGCCGGCGGTGCTAAATCCAGACACCTTTGCCCACCGCGACCACGCCACCGGCGCTGACGGCGAACCGTTCACGATCCTTCTCCAGGTCTACCCCGACCATCTCCCCCGGTCCGACCACCACGTTCTTATCTAAGATCGCGTGGCGCACCACCGCGCCGCGGCCCACCCGGGTTCCCGGCATGATCACGCTGCCCTCCACGATCGCACCATCGTCGACGACCACGTTCGACGACAGCACCGAGTTGCGCACCGAGGCCGCCGAGATGATGCTGCCGGCGCCGACGACCGACTCCTGAGCCGACCCACCGTTGACGAACTTGGCCGGTGCCAGATTCTCCATCGCACCGCGGATCGGCCAGCGCTTGTTGTAGAGGTTGAATACCGGGTGCACCGACACCAGATCCATGTGGGCGTCGTAGAACGCGTCCAGGGTACCGACGTCACGCCAGTAACCGCGGTCGCGGTCGGTGGCGCCGGGCACCTCGTTATCGGCGAAGTCGTAGACCGCGGCCAACCCGTCGGCAACCAGTCGGGGAATGATGTCACCGCCCATATCGTGGTCGGAGCGGTCATCCTCGGCGTCGGCGCGGATGGCATCGATCAGCACCTTGGTGGTGAAGATGTAGTTGCCCATCGAGACAAACGTGAACTCTGGATTGTCCGGGGTGCCAGGGGGATCTGTCGGCTTCTCGACAAAGCTGCGGATGCGCCCGGACTCGTCGGCGTCGAGACAACCGAACGCGCTCGCCTGCGCGCGCGGCACCCGAATTCCGGCCACCGTCGCCCCCGCCCCGCTTTCGATGTGGAACCGCACCATTTGCTCGGGGTCCATGCGGTACACGTGATCGGCCCCGAACACCACCACGTAGTCCGGGTCTTCGTCGTAGATCAGATTGAGCGATTGGTAGATCGCGTCAGCCGAGCCGGTGTACCAGCGTGGGCCGAGGCGCTGCTGGGCCGGCACCGGTGTGATGTACTCGCCGGCCAGACCGGACAGCCGCCAGTTCTGCGAGATGTGGCGGTCCAGCGAGTGCGACTTGTATTGGGTCAGCACACAGATTCTCAGGTATCGGGCGTTGACCAGATTCGACAGCACGAAGTCGATCAGCCGGTAGGCGCCGCCGAAGGGAACCGCGGGCTTGGCCCGGTCTGCGGTCAGCGGATAGAGTCTTTTGCCCTCCCCACCGGCCAGGACAATGCCCAGCACATGTGGCGATTCCCGCATAAACACAAACCTATCGGCAGCCGGGAACCGCTGCCAGGGCAATCGGGCGATTGATCGCCGTGCTGACGGCCCGCCGGCGGGCCAGTCGGCGACCCCCGCTCCGGCAAACCGGCGGGGCGGCAGTGTTTGATTTTTCGGTGGACTATAGGCACCCGACGCCGCGGCGCGGTGGGGTGTGCGGCGCCCCACCCTTCAGCGACCTGTTCAGCGCCCTTTAGCGTTCCGGTATGCGGGTGGCGATGATGACCCGGGAGTACCCCCCGGATGTCTACGGCGGCGCCGGGGTGCACGTCACCGAGTTGGTCGCGCACCTGCGCGACCTGTGCGTGGTAGACGTGCACTGTATCGGTGTGCCCCGTCCGGGTGCCGTCGCACATCAGCCCGACCCGCGGCTGAAAGACGCGAATCCCGCCCTGTCGGCGTTATCGGCCGACCTGCTGATGGCTGAGGCCGCCGCCGCGGCCAGCGTGGTGCATTCGCACACCTGGTACACCGGACTGGCCGGGTACCTGGCTGCGTTGCTTCACCAGATTCCGCACGTGGTGACCACGCATTCGCTCGAGCCCCTAAGACCATGGAAAGCCGAGCAACTCGGCGCCGGCTACCAGGTGTCTTTGTGGGTGGAGCGCAGCTCAGTAACGACCGCCGACGCCGTGATCGCGGTGAGCTCCCGGATGCGCGAAGACTTGCTTAGTGTCTACCCCACCCTGGAGCCGAGCCGAGTGTATGTCATCAAAAACGGGATTGACACCGACCTGTGGTACCCCGCCCCGCCCGGCCCGAGCCAGTCGATTCTGGCCGACCTCGGGGTCGATCCGAACCGGCCCATCGTCGCGTTCGTCGGGCGGATAACTCGGCAGAAAGGCGTCACGCATCTGATCGCAGCCGCCCACCGGTTCCGCCCCGACGCACAGCTGGTGCTGTGTGCCGGAGCGCCTGACACACCGCAGATCGCTGCCGAAGTCACTGCCGCAGTAGCCGAACTGGCCCGCTCTCGCACCGGCGTGTTCTGGGTCCGCGAGATGCTGCCGCTCCCGAAAATCCGCGAGATCCTCTCGGCGGCAACAGTTTCGGTATGCCCCTCGGTGTATGAGCCATTCGGGATCGTCAACCTGGAGGCGATGGCCTGCGCCACGGCGGTAGTGGCCTCCGACGTCGGCGGGATACCGGAGGTGGTCGCCGACGGCGTCACCGGTTCGCTGGTGCATTATGACGCCGAGGACCCGGTCGGCTACCAGACCGGGTTGGCCGATGCGGTCAACGCCCTACTAGCCGACACCGGCGCAGCCGAACGCTACGGACGAGCCGGGCGCCGCCGCTGCATTGAGGAGTTCTCCTGGACGCGCGTCGCCGAGCAGACGTTGGCCGTCTACCAGAAGGTGTGCGGGTAGCACCACCGTCCCGCGGACCCCGCGAGACCGTGCCGTTAGCTGGTGACGCTTTTGAGTTCCTCACCCAATGCGGCGGCCTCGTCGGGTGTCAGCTCGACGACGAGTCGACCGCCGCCCTCGAGTGGTACTCGCATCACGATGCCGCGCCCCTCCTTGGTCGCTTCCAGAGGACCGTCACCGGTCCGGGGCTTCATCGCCGCCATCGAGTGCTCCCTCCACGTTGGCCCGTCGTCACGAGTCCTGCCGGTGCCGGGCATGCCCCGCCGTACCCATACCCGACGCTGAACTGCCAATTCACACCTCTATTGTTCACTATTGGGGTCGGCTGGTGCATCCGGCCCTGCTTTGGTGAGTCTCACCGCGCCGGCGGTACCCAGCAGGTGCGAACGTGGTCGTCGACCATCCCGGTCGCCTGCATCAAAGCGTAAGCCGTGGTGGGCCCTACAAACCGGAACCCGCGCCGTTTGAGCTCACGTGCCATGGCCGTGGATTCTGCAGTGGCTGAGGGGATTTCCGACGGGTTAGCGGGTCGGGGACGCGGGGGCGGACGGAATGACCAGAGCAGCTGGGAAAGGTCGATGTCGGCGGCGGCGCGCGCGTTGGCGATGGTCGCTTCGATCTTGGCCCGGTTGCGGATGATCCCGTCGTCGGCCATCAGGCGGTCCACATCGGTGTCGCTATAGCGGGCGACCGCCTCGATGTCAAACCCGGAGAAGGCACGCCGGAAGTTTTCTCGTTTGCGCAAAATGAGCAGCCACGACAGCCCGCTCTGGAAGGCCTCCAGGCTCATCCGTTCGAACAATGCCGTCCGGGCGCGCACCGGGCGGCCCCACTCGTGGTCGTGGTAGCTGCGATACAGCTCGCGGTCCGCTCCCCATCCGGCATCGGCCCAGCCGCAGCGAACCAGCCCGTCCTCGCCCGGCACAGTCACCGCGCTACCTGGTCGTTTCCGGCCTGGTCGCCCACGGCGTTCACGTCGTTGGGGGGAAGCGAGGCGTTGGGGGGAAGTGCGGCCACCTGAGCCGCTGCCAGCTGGCTGCGCAGCAGATCCAGCTCGCGACCCAGCCGGTCCAGCACCCAATCGACCTCACTGGTCTTGTACCCGCGTAGCACCTGGGTGAACTTGACTGCGTCGACATCGGCGCGGGTAACACCCGACGCCGGCAGCATCGTCGCGGTCGTCGCACGCGGAAGAGGCGGCAGCTCTTCGCCACGGCCGAACAGCAGACTGGCGGCGCCGAACAGCACGATTGCCACCAGCACCAGCATCCCCAGGTATAGCAACACCAACGCCACGCCATCGATATTGCCTCACGGCGCGCCGGCTGGTGTCAGCGCGACCGCAGGGCATTCATCGGCGGGCGGTCCGCCAGCGAGACCGGCCAGGTGCGAGACGTGAAGCCGTCGTCGTCGACGAAGAACTGGGTCAGACCCACCCCGGAGTCTGGGATTCCGCATCGGGAGAGCAGGGTCGCGATAACCTGCCGGCTCATCGCGCCAAGTTCAGTCAGCGGCCGGTTGCGGTGCGCCCGGACGCCGAGGTTGACCTGCGCGATCGCGTCCAGCCCCAACCGGTCGTAGGTGTCGATCAAAAGGCCGATCTCCACCCCGTAGCCGGGGGCGAAGGGCACCGAGGTGAGCAGCTCGCGGGTGGCCGCGTACTCACCGCCTAAGGGCTGCAGCACGCACCCCAGCTCGGGCCGCAAAGCAGCCAGCAGCGGGCGCGCCACCAGCTCGGTGACGCGTCCGCCGCCGGTTGCGCTCTTGCTGCCGCTGCTGTCGCCGACAATCAACGGCCGCCGGTAGAAGCTCTTGACCAGGTGGATGCCGTCGCCGGTCAGCAGCGGGCCCACCAGCCACGGCACAAACATCGGGTGCGGATTGATCAGGTCGGAGTCGATGAACACCACGATGTCGCCGCTGGTAACCGCCAACGACCGCCACAACGCCTCACCCTTGCCCGGACGCGGGCTGATCTCGGGCAGGGCCTGTTCCCGGCTGACGAAGCGGGCACCGGCGGCGACGGCCCGGATCTCGGTGGCGTCGGTGGAGCCCGAGTCCAGCACGATCAGCTCATCGACAAGCCCACCGACCAATGGCGAAATACTGTCAATGACCGCACCGATGGTTTCCTGCTCGTTGAGAGCGGGCAGCACAACCGAGATCGTTCGCCCGGCTTTGGCGGCCTCCAGCTCCCCAGTCGTCCAGGCCGGACGGCTCCAACTGCGATCGGATAGCCAGGTGTCCCCGGGCAGCCCTGCGAGGGTGTCCATCCCGGTCAGCTCCGAGGCCGTCACGCCAGGCCCCTGACCGTGCGCGCCGGCGGGCGGTTCCCGCGGATGGAGGCCACCATCTCGAGCACCCGCCGAGTCGGGGTTACCTGATGAACCCGAAACATCCGGGCTCCGGCGGCGGCCGCAAGCGCGGTAGCCGCCAGTGTTCCCTCCAGCCGTTCAGTGAGGTCCACGCCCAGAGTCTCCCCGACGAAGTCCTTATTGCTCAAAGCCATCAGCACCGGCCACCCGGTCTTCACCAGATCGTCCACGTGACGCAAGAGCGCCAGCCCGTGGAAGGTGTTCTTGCCGAAATCGTGAGTCGGGTCGATCAGCACGCGATCCCGCGCTACCCCTGCGGCCACCGCCCGGTCGGCGGCCGCGGTCAGGTCACGAACAACGTCGTCCACCACGGCGCGAGTCGTAATGCCGTAACTCACCCGAAAGGGGCGGGTGCGCGGCGTCGCACCACCGGTGTGGGAGCACACCACACCGGCCCCGAACTCGGCGGCCACCGCGACCAGATCCGGGTCAACCCCGCCCCAGGTGTCGTTGATCAGGTCGGCACCCGCCTGGCACGCCTTCTGGGCCACTGCCGAGCGCCAGGTGTCGACACTGATCAGTTGGTCCGGGTAGGCGTCGCGCAACCATTCGATGAACGGCACCACCCGGGCGATCTCGGTCTCGGCGTCGACGCCCTGACCCGGCCCGGCCTTGACCCCACCGACGTCTATGACGTCGGCACCCTCGGCGATCGCCCGGTGGGCGGCGGTCTTGGCAGCATCGTCGTTGAAGGTGGCACCCCGGTCGTAAAAGGAGTCCGGGGTGCGGTTGACGATGGCCATGATCAGGGGGCGGTCCGCGGCGACCGGGCGCCCGCACAAGGTGGAGTGCACGCGTCTATGGTGCCCGGTCGACGCGCTCAGGTGGGGCTCAGGCCGCAGGTCCGCGCCCTCAACCCGGCTGGTTGACCCCGGGGGGCGCCTCGGTGGGCGGCGCAAAAACCCAGTTATCCGGATTTCGCTGGGAGTACACCACCGGCAGTAGCTGGCCGACCCGCGGCCACTGATCGACGTTGACCGCCATGCGCTCATATACGGCATGCTCGTTGACGGTAGGTCCGTTGATGACGCCGCTTATTGTGACGTATTGCTCACCCGTAGCGTCCGGTCGCGGGCTGACACCGGTGACCAGCAGCGTGCCAGGCACGGCATCGGCGCGCGGGCCGCGGCGGATGAACCGCGGCGCCAGTAACACCGCCATTGTCGCGATGAGCAGCAGCAGCACGCCGACTTCCCACATGCTGCCATGGTAGGACGGCGCGCTTGACTCCCGCCGCCGACGACCGCCGACGATAATGCCGCGCAGCCGGCATTGAGGAGTGGCGCACATGACCCCAGCAGCCGATCTGGCGCTCGCGTTGACCCTGGCCAACCATGCGGACGCGGTGACCCTTAGCCGGTTCGGCGCGGTTGACCTGCATGTCGACACCAAACCGGACCTGACGCCGGTCACCGACGCCGATCAGGCGGTCGAATCCGAGCTGCGCGCGCGCCTTGGCCAGCATCGTGCCGGCGATCACGTGGTCGGCGAAGAGTTCGGCGGGGTGACGAAGTTGACCGGACGGCAGTGGATCATCGACCCGATTGACGGCACGAAGAATTTCGTGCGGGGAGTGCCGGTGTGGGCCAGTTTGATCGCGTTGCTCGACGACGGTGTGCCGTGCGTTGGTGTCGTCAGCGCACCCGCGTTGCAACGACGCTGGTGGGCGGCGCGCGGCCTGGGTGCGTTCGCGACGGTCGGCGGCTCGCCGCCCCGTCGACTGTCGGTGTCCGCGGTAGCCGAGCTGGATTCGGCGAGCCTGTCATTCTCCAGCCTGTCCGGATGGATGCGGCGCGGTCTGGGCGACGCGTTTATCGATCTCACCGAGGCGGTCTGGCGGGTGCGCGGCTACGGTGACTTCTGGTCTTACTGCCTAGTGGCCGAGGGAGCTGTCGACATCGCCGCCGAGCCCGAGGTGTCGGTGTGGGACCTGGCGGCGCTGGACATCCTGGTGCGCGAGGCGGGCGGGAGGTTCACCAGCTTGGACGGCGCCCCCGGGCCGCACGGCGGCAGCGCTGTGGCCACCAACGGTCTCTTGCACGACCGGGTGCTGGCCAGGCTGGCCGCCGGGTAGCCTGGGCCCGGGAAGCACGTCATGAGCCGCGACGATCCGTTTACCATCGTCACCAAGCACTGGCACCGCCTCGACGACGGCCGCATTCAGTGCGACGTGTGCCCGCGGGCGTGTAAGCTGCACGAGGGCCAGCGCGGCCTGTGTTTCGTGCGCGCCCGCATCGACGATCAGATTGTGCTCACCAGCTACGGGCGCTCCAGCGGGTTATGCGTCGACCCGATCGAGAAAAAACCGCTCAATCACTTCCTGCCGGGCTCGGCGGTGCTGTCGTTTGGTACCGCGGGCTGCAATTTGGCATGCCGGTTCTGTCAGAACTGGGACATCTCCAAATCCCGCGAAGTCGATACCCTTGCCAGCCGGGCCACACCCGCGGACATCGCCGCAGCGGCGGACGAATTGGGTTGTCGCAGTGTTGCTTTCACCTATAACGATCCGACGATCTTTTGGGAATACGCAGCCGACGTCGCGGATGCCTGCCATCAGCGGGGCATCAGGGCGGTGGCGGTGACCGCGGGCTATATGTGTCCGCAACCGCGCGCGGAATTCTACCGGCATATCGACGCCGCCAACATCGATCTCAAGGCGTTCACCGAAGACTTCTACCGGCGGTTCTGTGCCGGACACCTGAACGACGTCCTGGACACCCTGGTGTATCTCCGCCACGAAACCGAGGTGTGGTTCGAAATCACCACGCTGCTGATCCCGGGCCACAACGACAGCGACGCCGAGATTGCCGCCGAATGCCGCTGGATCCGGGAACACCTGGGCGTCGACGTGCCGCTGCACTTCACCGCCTTCCATCCCGATTACAAGATGAGGGACACCCCACCCACTCCCCCGGGGACGCTGACTCGCGCCCGCAGCATCGGCATCGGCGAAGGCCTGCGCTTCGTCTACACCGGTAACGTCCACGACACCGAGGGCGGCACGACGACATGCCCGGGATGCGGAGCGGCGGTTGTGGTTCGCGACTGGTACGCGATGCGCCGCTACGCCTTGACCGATGACGGCCACTGCCAGGCTTGCGGCTGGCGGCTAGCGGGCATCTACGACGGGCCGGCCGGGCAGTGGGGCCGGCGACGAGTGCCGCTGCTGACCAGCCTGTCGGCCATGTGAAGTAAATAACTCGACCGCACTATCTTACTCCAGAGTAAGATAGCGTTGTCCGGATAGCCACCACAACCGCGCTGCAACAAGAGGCGGCACACCATGACCAACACCGTCCCCGCTACCAACGGCTCCCGCGCCCGGCGCAAGCCCACCGGCCGCGAAACCGCCATCGGGGAGCAGAAACACAAACGGACCGGGATCGACGTCGCGCTCGGACTGCTGACCCCGATCGTCGGCCAGGAGTTCCTCGACAAATACCACCTGCGCGATCCGCTGAACCGGACCCTGCGCTACGGGGTCAAAACCGGCTTTTCCGTCGCCGGTGCCACCACCCGTCAGTTCAAGCGGGTCCAGGGCCTGCGCGGCCCCTCCCGGCTGGGCGCCCGCGGTGCTAGGGGCACCGATTACTTCGACCTGACCCCCGACGACGACCAGAAACTCATCCTGGAAACCGTCGAGCAATTCGCTCGGGAGGTCGTGCGCCCGGCGGCCCACGACGCCGACGAGGCCGCGGCCTATCCTCGCGATCTGACCGCCAAGGCAGCCGAGCTCGGCATCACCGCGCTCAACGTCCCCGAAGACCTCGACGGCATCGCGGCGCAGCGTTGCAACGTGACCAACGTGCTGGTGGCCGAGGCGCTGGCGTACGGCGACATGGGCCTGGCGTTGCCGATCCTGGCCCCCGGGGGTGTCGCGGCGGCACTCACCTATTGGGGCAGCGCCGACCAGCAGGCCACCTATCTGAAAGAGTTCACCGGGAAGAACGTGCCGCCGGCCTGCGTGGCCATCGCGGAACCGCACCCGCTGTTCGACCCGACCACTCTGCGGACCATCGCGGTGCGCACGCCCAGCGGCTATCGGCTGGAAGGGGTCAAGTCCTTGGTGCCGGCGGCCGCCGACGCCGAGCTGTTCATCGTCGGCGCGCAATTCCACGGGAAACCGACACTGTTTATCGTCGAATCCTCGGCCGCGGGCCTGACCGTCAAGCCCGATCCGAGCATGGGCCTCCGCGCCGCGGCGCTGGGTCGGATCGAGTTGGACAAGGTGTCGGTCCCGCTGAGCGCCCGCCTGGGCGGAGACGATATTGCGCCCGCGGATTCCGCCCGCAGTTATTCCGAGGCGATCGCGTTATGCCGATTGGGCTGGGCCGCTCTCGCGGTCGGCACCTCGCATGCGGTGCTCGATTATGTCGTGCCCTATGTGAAGGAACGCGAGGCCTTCGGGGAACCAATCGCCCACCGGCAGTCCGTGGCATTCATGTGCGCCAACATCGCCATCGAGCTCGACGGGCTGCGGCTGGTCACGTGGCGCGGCGCGGCCCGGGCCGAGCAGGGGCTGCCGTTCGGCCGGGAGGCGGCACTGGCCAAACGGCTCGGCGCCGACAAGGGCATGCAAATCGGCCTGGATGGTGTGCAACTGCTGGGCGGGCACGGCTACACCAAAGAGCACCCGGTCGAACGCTGGTATCGCGATCTGCGGGCCATTGGGGTCGCCGAGGGCGTACTGGTGATCTAATTACCGTGCTTCGCAACCGAAAGACTAACTATGGCAATCAATCTGGAACTACCCCGCAAGCTTTTGGCGGTGATCGATAAAGCCCATCAAGGTGCGGCGGAGATGATGCGGCCGATCGCCCGCAAATATGACCTAAACGAGCACGCCTACCCGGTTGAGCTAGACACCCTGGCCAACCTGTTCATGGGCGCCGCCGAGTCCAATGCGTTGGGGCTCACCGGCGCCGAGGCGTTTCGCAACGGTGAGGGCAAGGACGGAAACCGCAACGGTGCCAATATGGCAGCGGTGTTGCAGACCATCGAGGCCAGCTGGGGTGACGCCGCGATGATGCTGTCGATGCCCTATCAGGGTCTGGGCAACGCGGCGATCTCCGCGGTGGCCACCGAGGAGCAGCAGAAACGGCTGGGCAGAGTTTGGGCGGCCATGGCCATCACCGAGCCAGGCTTCGGGTCCGATTCTGCCGCTGTGTCCACCACCGCCACGCTCGACGGTGACGAATACGTGATCAACGGTGAAAAGATCTTCGTTACTGCGGGTTCGCGGGCTAGCCACATCGTGGTATGGGCGACACTGGACAAATCCAAGGGCCGCCCGGCGATCAAGCCGTTCATCGTGCCCCGCCAGCATCCCGGTGTCACCGTCGAGCGCCTCGAGAAGAAGCTCGGCATCAGGGGCTCCGACACCGCGGCCATCCGCTTCGACAACGTCCGCATCCCCAAAGACAACCTGCTCGGCAACCCCGAAATCGAGCCGGGTAAAGGGTTTGCCGGGGTGATGGAAACCTTCGACAACACCCGCCCAATCGTCGCGGCTATGGCGATCGGCGTCGCACGCGCCGCGCTGGAGGAACTGCGGAAGATTCTGACCGGTGCCGGGGTGGAGATTTCCTACGACAAGCCCTGGTACGCCCAAAGCGCCGCAGCGGCCGAGTTCTTGCGCATGGAAGCCGACTGGGAGGCCAGTTACCTGCTGACGTTGCGCGCAGCGTGGCAGGCCGACAACAACATTCCCAACTCTAAAGAAGCCTCGATGAGCAAGGCCAAGGCCGGCCGGGTGGCCAGCGATATCACCCTGAAAGCTGTCGAACTGGCCGGCAGCACAGGTTATTCGGAGCAGACGCTGTTGGAGAAATGGGCGCGCGACTCCAAGATCATGGACATCTTCGAGGGGACCCAGCAGATCCAGCAGCTGGTGGTCGCCCGCCGACTGCTAGGCCTGTCGTCCTCCGAGTTGAAGTAGCTTGCGGCGCACCCGCCACCCCTGCGGGTGCATCCCGGGCGGCTAGGGTCCACTCATGGAGAACTTTCAGGCACTGATGGCACGCCAAGAAGACGACCGGATTACCACCGCGGTCGAGACGCTGACACCCGCCGACCTGCCGCCGGGCGAGGTGACGGTCCGGGTGCTTTATTCCAGCGTCAACTTCAAAGACGCGCTGGCCCTGACGCCGGGGGGCGGGGTGGTACGCAACTACCCGGTTGTGCCGGGAATCGACCTCACCGGTGAGGTCGTGGAGTCGCAGTCACCCGACTTTGCCGTCGGCGACACCGTTCTCGCCCATGGATACGACATCGGCACCGCTCGCCACGGCGGCTACGCCGAGTACGCCCGGCTGCCGGCCGACCAGGTGGTCCCGCTGGGCGCTCTCAGTGCTCACGACGGTGCGGCCATCGGCACCGCGGGTTTTACCGCCGCGATGAGCGTACAGGCGCTCATCGACTGGGGGGTCACGCCGGGTGCCGGCCCGGTCGTGGTGACGGGTGCCAGCGGCGGCGTAGGCTCTATCAGCGTCGATCTGCTCGCCGCCGCCGGCTATCAGGTAGTGGCGTCCACCGGCAAGCCCGGGTTCGCGGAACGACTGAAACAGCTTGGCGCCACAGAGGTTATCGGTCGGTTGCCGGCCGACCCTACCGCCAAACCGCGCCCGCTGGCCAAGGCCCGCTGGGCGGGAGCGGTGGACTGTGTCGGCGGTGCGACGCTGGCCGATGTGCTCAGCTCCGTCAACTACCGTGGCGCAGTGGCCTGCAGCGGCCTCACCGGCGGTGCAGCACTGCACACCACCGTGATGCCGTTCATCCTGCGCGGCATCGCGCTGCTGGGTATGGACTCGGTCAATATGCCCATCGGCCCGCGCCGGGACCTATGGCAACGCCTCGGCGATTCCCTGCGACCGCGTCATCTCGCGGCGATCACCACCGATGTCGACCTCAAAGACGTGGTGAGCGTGGTCGATCAGGTGCGTGCCGGGGCCTTCTCGGGTCGTGCGGTGGTGCGGGTTGCCGGCGGCTTGTGACGAGGACCGCCACCCTGCCGCGATCCTCGACGCGGCCCGAACCATCGTCGGGCGATCGTCGGGCAGTAGCATCTGCAGGGTGCCCGCTTCCACCGGTAGCTTGAGGATCCTCGTCTACAGCGACAACGCCAGAACACGCGAACAGGTGATCCTCGCGCTGGGCAAACACCTGCACCCGGACCTGCCAGAGTTGAGCTACGTCGAAGTAGCAACAGCGCCGATGGTGTTACGGCACATGGACAGCGGCGGGATCGACCTGGCCATCCTCGACGGGGAGGCGACACCGACCGGGGGGATAGGACTTGCCAAGCAGCTCAAAGACGAGATCGCGGAGTGTCCGCCGATCGTGCTGCTCATCGGGCGCAAAGACGATGCGTGGCTGGCCAGCTGGTCGCGGGCGGAGGCCGCCGTCCCGCACCCCGTCGACCCCCTCGTGCTGAGCCGCACGGTGCTCGGATTGCTGCGCACCCCGGTGCGGTAGGCAGCGAATTTCCCTGCCCCCCGATCGTTCGCGGTCCTTCGAGCCGTGGTCGGTGGTCGGCTGCTGCCCCGGTTTTAGTCCCGGCGAGCAACCCGAGCACCCGGCGCTCCGCCTTCGCCGATGTGTGGCCGAGCTCATAGCCGGGCCCGTGAGCAGAGCGATATCCACCATCGCTAGGCTGTGCTTGACCTTAAAGCGGCAAAGAACGACGTCGAGGGAGCGGCTGCACAGGATGAACGCCTACACACCCATCCTGGTGCTGGGGGGGATCGCTGCGGTGTTCGCGGTGTTCTCGGTGATCGTGGCCACCGTGGTGGGCCCGTCCCGGTATAACCGGTCGAAGCTGGAAGCCTACGAGTGCGGGATCGAGCCCGTCGACCGGTCGGTCAGCGGCGCGCACGCGGCGGGTCAGCGTTTTCCGGTGAAGTATTACCTGACCGCGATGTTGTTCATTATCTTCGACATTGAAATCGTGTTCCTGTATCCATGGGCGGTCAGCTACGACGCGTTAGGCGTGTTCGCGCTCGGGGAGATGGCGGTGTTCCTGCTCACTGTGTTCGTGGCCTACGCATACGTGTGGCGCCGCGGCGGCCTGACGTGGGATTGAGGTAGGACGTGGGTTTGGAAGAGAAACTGCCAAGCGGTTTCCTGCTTTCCACCGTTGAAACGCTGGCCGGGTATTTCCGTAAGAACTCGTTGTGGCCGGCGACGTTCGGGCTGGCTTGTTGCGCGATCGAGATGATGTCCACCGCCGCGCCCCGCTTTGATATCGCACGGTTTGGCATGGAACGTTTCTCGGCCTCCCCCCGGCAGGCGGACCTGATGATCGTGGCCGGGCGGGTCAGCCAGAAGATGGCACCGGTGCTGCGGCAAATCTACGACCAGATGGCCGAGCCTAAATGGGTGCTGGCGATGGGGGTGTGCGCGTCCTCGGGCGGAATGTTCAACAACTACGCGATCGTGCAGGGGGTCGACCATGTGGTTCCGGTGGACATTTACCTGCCCGGATGCCCACCGCGGCCGGAAATGCTGCTGTATGCGATCCTCAAGCTGCACGAGAAGATTGCCGAAATGCCCCTCGGTGTCGACCGGGAGCGGGCTATTGCCGAGGCCGAGCAGGCGGCGCTGGCGGCCAGGCCGACCATCGAGATGCACGGATTGTTGCGATGAGCGCGGCGGAGCACACCCCACGGCCGGCAACCAGCCCGTTGGACCACGAAGGGCAGGAAGTGATCGACGTCCGGCGTGGCATGTTCGGGGTCACCGACAGCGGTGACACGTCGGGCTACGGGCGGCTGATCCGTCAGGTCGCGCTTCCCGGCAGCAGCCCGCGACCCTACGGCGGTTACTTCGACGAGGTGGTCGACCTGCTGGCCCAGGCACTCAAGCAATGTGGTGTGGAATTCGCCGACGCCATCGAGAAAGTCGTGGTGTACCGGGAGGAACTAACGGTACATGTCCGCCGCGAGTTTCTGCCGCAGGTCGCCCGGCTGCTGCGCGACGAGCCGGGGCTGCGCTTTGAACTGTGCCTGGGTGTGAGCGGGGTGCATTATCCGCACGAGACCGGCCGCGAATTGCACGCCGTGTATCCTTTCAAATCGATCACACACAACCGCCGCATCCGGCTGGAAGTGTCTGTGCCCGACAGCGATCCGCATATCCCGTCACTGTTTTCGATTTATCCCACCAATGACTGGCACGAGCGGGAGACCTACGACTTTTTCGGCATCATCTTTGACGGCCACCCGTCTTTGACCCGCATCGAGATGCCCGATGACTGGGAGGGGCACCCACAGCGCAAGGATTACCCGCTCGGTGGTATTCCGGTGCAGTACAAGGGTGCCCAGGTTCCCCCGCCCGACCAGCGAAGGGCCTACAGCTGATGGACCAACCCACCAGCGGCCAGCACAGCGGGCAGGACACCGCCGACACCGTGCTAAACGTCGGCGGCCAAGACTGGGACCAGGTCATCGAAGCGGCCCGCGGAGTGGATCCGGGTGAGCGCATCGTGGTCAACATGGGGCCGCAGCACCCGTCCACCCACGGGGTGCTGCGGCTGATCCTCGAGCTCGAAGGCGAGACGGTCACCCAGGCCCGATGCGGTATCGGATACCTGCACACCGGGATCGAGAAAAACCTCGAATACCGCTACTGGGCCCATGGCGTGACCTTCGTGACGCGGATGGATTACTTGTCGCCGTTTTTCAACGAAACCGCCTACTGCCTGGGTGTGGAGAAACTACTGGGCATTACCGATCAGATTCCTGAGCGGGCCAACGTCATCCGGGTGCTGCTCATGGAGCTCAACCGGATCTCCTCGCACCTGGTCGCGATCGCCACCGGCGGCATGGAGCTGGGCGCCATGTCGGCGATGTTCTATGGATTTCGGGAACGTGAGCTGATCCTGAACATCTTCGAGTCGATCACCGGCCTGCGGATGAACCACAACTTCATCCGGCCCGGCGGTGTGGCGCAGGATTTGCCGCCCGACGCGATCCCCCAAATCCGTGACCTGCTCAAGCTCCTGCCGCACCGGCTGCGCGACATCGACGAGCTGCTCAACGAAAATGACATCTGGAAGGCCCGCACCCGCGGCGTTGGCTATCTGGATTTAACCGGGTGCATGGCGTTGGGTATCACCGGCCCCATTTTGCGCTCCACCGGGCTGCCCTACGATGTGCGCCGCGCCGATCCTTACTGCGGGTACCAGAACTACGAATTCGACGTGATCACCGATGACGGTTGTGATGCCTACGGCCGCTACATGATTCGTATCAAAGAGATGAAGGAGTCGTTGAAGATCATCGAGCAGTGCCTGGACAAGCTGCGGCCCGGCCCCGTGATGATCGAAGACCGCAAAGTCGGTTGGCCCGCGGATCTGGCGCTGGGGCCGGACGGCCTGGGCAATTCGCCGCAACACATCGCCCACATCATGGGCCACTCGATGGAGGGCTTGATTCACCACTTCAAGCTGGTCACCGAGGGGATGCGGGTGCCCGCCGGGGAGGTCTATGTCACTGTGGAGTCGCCCCGGGGTGAACTCGGCGTGCACATGGTCTCCGATGGCGGCACCCGACCTTACCGGGTGCACTTCCGGGATCCGTCGTTCACCAATCTGCAGGCGGTCGCCGCGATGTGCGAGGGCGGCATGGTCGCCGACGTCATCACCGCGGTGGCCAGCATCGACCCGGTGATGGGTGGGGTGGACCGGTGAGCGCCCCCAACACCGGCGCCGGTGAGCAACGGGTCCTCATTCGGCTCGGCCGCCCGCCCGAGGAGCCCGGCCAATTCACTGCTGCCGGCGCCCCCCGGGCGTATCCGCCGGAGGTTCACGCCCGGCTGCAGACCGACGCCAAAGAGATCATCGGGCGCTACCCGCGGGCCCGCTCGGCGATCTTGCCGCTGCTGCACCTGGTGCAAGCCGAGGACTCCTACCTGACGCCGGCGGGTTTAGCGTTTTGCGCCGAGCAGCTGGGGTTGACCGCGGCCGAGGTGGCCGCGGTGGCCAGCTTTTACACCATGTACCGTCGCGAACCCACCGGGGACTACCTGGTGGGGGTGTGCACCAACACGCTGTGCGCGATCATGGGCGGTGACGCCATCTTCGAGGCGCTGGTCAACCACCTGGGGGTGCGCAACGAGGAAACCACCCCCGACGGCAAGATCACCTTGCAGCACCTGGAGTGCAACGCCGCCTGCGACTACGCGCCGGTGGTGATGGTCAACTGGGAATTCTTCGACAACCAGACACCGGAATCCGCGCGTGAACTCGTTGATTTGCTGCGCGCGGGCACGCCGCCCCGGCCCACCCGCGGAGCGCCGCTGTGCCCCTTCCGCCAGGCCCAGCGCATCCTGGCCGGTTTTCCCGACGATCGGCCCGACGACGGCCAGGGCGGCCCGGGGGACGCCACGCTGGCCGGCCTGCGGGTGGCCCGCCGTTACGGTATGCAGGCGCCGACCCCGCCCGCCCCGGCGGGGGAGGACGGCCGGTGATGGCCGCCCCGACCGCCCGGGCGACACCGCTGACCCCGGTGTTGAGCCGCTACTGGGACGATCCGCAGTCGTGGACGATGCAGACCTACCGGCGCCACGACGGGTATGTGGCGCTGCAGAGGGCCCTCGACATGGATCCCGACGCGGTCATCGCGCTGGTCAAGGATGCCGGGCTGCGCGGCCGGGGCGGCGCCGGGTTTTCCACCGGCACCAAGTGGTCGTTTATCCCCCAAGATTCCGCCGGGGCGGGCGCTAAACCCCACTACCTCGTCGTCAACGCCGACGAATCCGAGCCCGGAACGTGCAAGGACATGCCGTTGCTGCTGGCGACCCCGCACGTGCTGATCGAAGGCATCATCATCTGCTGCTATGCGATCCGGGCCAACCACGCCTTCATCTATATCCGTGGTGAGGTGCTGCCGGTGTTGCGCCGGCTGCACACCGCCGTGGCCGAGGCCTACGCGGCGGGGTTTTTGGGGCGCAACATTTGCGGCTCCGGCTTCGATCTGGATGTTGTGGTGCACGCCGGCGCCGGTGCGTACATCTGCGGTGAGGAGACCGCGCTGCTTGACTCGCTGGAAGGCTTTCGCGGTCAGCCGCGGCTGCGCCCCCCGTTCCCGGCGGTGTCCGGGCTCTATGGTTGCCCCACGGTGGTCAACAACGTCGAGTCCATCGCCAGTGTGCCGCCGATCATCTTGGGGGGGGTGGACTGGTTCCGGTCGATGGGCAGTGAGAAGTCCCCGGGTTTCACGTTGTATTCGCTGTCCGGGCATGTCACCCGTCCCGGCCAGTACGAGGCCCCGTTGGGCATCACCTTGCGGGAGCTTTTGGACTACGCCGGTGGGGTGCGCAGCGGGCACCGATTGAAGTTTTGGACACCGGGTGGCTCGTCGACGCCGATCCTCACCGAAGAGCACCTCGATGTGCCGCTGGATTACGAGAACGTCGCGGCTGCCGGCTCGATGCTGGGAACCAAAGCCCTGCAGGTTTTCGACGAGACGACCTGCGTGGTGCGCGCGGCCCGCCGCTGGTCGGAGTTCTACAAACACGAGTCCTGCGGCAAATGCACCCCCTGCCGCGAGGGCACCTACTGGCTGTCCCCGATCTATGAGCGCCTGGAAACCGGCAGGGGCACCTATGAGGATCTGGACACCCTGCTCGACATCGCCGATGTCTTGTTCGGAAAATCGTTTTGCGCGTTAGGCGATGGTGCGGCCATGCCGGTGGTGTCTTCGCTGAAATACTTTCGCGACGAGTACGTCGCGCACATCGAGCAGGGCCGCTGCCCGTTTGACCCGCACGCGAGCATCTTCAACCCGAAGGGAGGCCAGCCGTGACGGCGGCGGCGAATTCTCGCATCGACGGCGGTGTCGCTGAGCCGCAGCTGGTGACGTTCACCATCGACGACCACAAGCTCACGGTTCCCAAGGGCACGTTGGTGATTCGCGCCGCGGAGCTGATCGGTGTGGAGATACCCCGGTTTTGCGATCATCCGCTGCTGGACCCGGCGGGTGCCTGCCGGCAATGCCTGGTCGAGATCGAGGGCCAACGCAAGCCGATGACCTCGTGCACCGTGGTGGCAACCGAGGGGATGGTGGTGCGCACCCAGGTGACCTCACCAACCGCTGACACCGCTCAGCACCTGGTGATGGAGCTGCTGCTGATCAACCATCCGCTGGATTGCCCGGTATGCGACAAGGGCGGGGAATGCCCGCTGCAAAACCAGGCCATGACCAACGGCCGCCCGGAGAGCCGTTTCCGGGACCACAAGCGACGGTTCCCCAAGCCGATCCACATCTCCTCGCAGGTGCTGTTGGACCGCGAGCGCTGCATCTCTTGTGTGCGCTGCACCCGGTTTTCCGACCAGATCGCCGGCGATAAATTCATCGACGTGCTCGAGCGGGGTTGGCGCCAACAGATCGGTATCGGTGCCGACGAGCCGTTTCAGTCCTATTTTTCGGGCAATACCGTGCAGATCTGCCCGGTCGGTGCGCTCACCGGCGCCGCCTACCGCTTCCGCGCCCGCCCCTTTGACCTGGTCTCTAGCCCCGGGGTGTGCGAGCACTGCGCGTCGGGATGCGCCCAGCGCACCGACCACCGGCGCGGAACGGTGCTGCGGCGCCTGGCCGCCGATGATCCCGAGGTCAACGAGGAGTGGAACTGTGACAAGGGCCGGTGGGCGTTCACCTACGCCACCCAGCCCGACCGGATCCCCACTCCGCTGATCCGTGACGCGACCGGAACGCTGGTCCCCACCGCGTGGCCGAACGCGCTGGCGGCCGCTGCCCAGGGGCTGGCGGCGGCGCGGGGGCGCGCGGGTGTGCTGGTGGGCGGGCGAGTGACCTGGGAGGATGCCTACGCCTACAGCAAATTCGCGCGGATCGCCCTGAACAGCAATGACATCGACTTTCGGGCCCGCCCGCACTCGGCCGAGGAGGCGGAGTTTCTGGCCGCCCGCGTCGCCGCCACACCGCTGGGGGTGACCTACCGCGGCCTGGAATCCGCGCCGGTGGTGTTGCTGGTGGCGTTCGAACCCGAAGACGAGTCGCCGATCGTCTTCCTGCGGTTACGCAAAGCCGCACGCAAGCACGGCACCCGGATCTACGCGCTGGCGCCGTTGGCCAGCCGCGGGCTGCAGAAAATGTGGGGCCGGCTGATCGCCACCGCACCCGGCGATGAGGCGGCGGCCCTGGGCGGGTTGCCCGGCGAAATCGTCGCCCTGCTGCGCCGGCCCGGTGCGGTGATCATGCTCGGGGAGCGCCTGGCGACGGTGCCCGGCGGCTTCTCGGCGGCCACCCGGCTGGCCGGGGCCACCGGAGCCTCGCTGGCCTGGGTGCCCCGGCGCGCGGGGGAACGCGGGGCGGTGGACGCCGGCGCGCTGCCGACGCTGCTTCCCGGTGGGCGCCCGGTGGTCGACGACACCGCCCGCTCCCAGCTGTGCGAGGCCTGGAATGTCGAGGCGTTGCCGTCCGCCGTGGGGCGAGACACCGCCGCGATTTTGGCGGCCGCCGCCGAGGGGACGCTGGGCGCCCTGCTGGTCGGCGGTGTGGAGCCGGCGGACCTGCCCGACCCCGACGCGGCGCTGGCCGCCGTGGACGCCGCCGGCTTCGTGGTCAGCCTGGAGGTGCGCCACAGCGCCGTCACCGAACGCGCCGACGTGGTGCTGCCCGTGGCCGCGGTGGCCGAAAAATCGGGAACCTTCCTCAACTGGGAGGGACGGCACCGCGGTTTCGGCGTCGCCCTGCACGACGGCGCGCTGTCGGCCCCCCAGCCCGATCTGCGGGTGCTCGACGCGCTGGCCGAGGAAATGGGCGTGGTGTTGGGATTGCCCACCGTCGCCGCCGCCCGCGAGGAACTGGCGGGCTTGGGCAGCTGGGACGGCGCGCGCGCCGCGGACCCCGACGTGCCGGCCGCGGGCCCACCCCGACCCGGCCCGGGTGAGGCGGTGCTGGCGGGCTGGCGGATGCTGCTCGATGACGGCCGTCTGCAAGACGGTGAACCCTATCTGGCCGGCACCGCGCGAGCGCCGGTGGCGCGGCTTTCGGCCGACACCGCGGCCGAGATCGGTGCCGCTGACGGTGAACCGGTCACGGTCAGCACAACGCGCGGCTCGATCTGCCTGCCGCTGGCCCTCACCGACATGCCCGACCGCGTGGTCTGGTTGCCGCTGAACTCGCCGGGTTCGCACGTGCACCGGCAGCTGGGCGTCACCGTGGGCTCACTCGTGCGCATCGGGGTGCCCGGCGACGATGCAGAGCGCAGCGATGAGGTGGGGGCACCTCCCGCTTGCGGGGGAGAGCGGCGCCCATGACGAGCGTCGGCGACGATGCAGAGCGCAGCGATGAGGAGGAGCGGCGCCCATGACGAGCGTCGGGCAGGACACGTGGTGGTTGGTGGCGGCCAAGACGATCGCCGTCTTCGTGTTTTTGCTGGTGACGGTGTTGGCGGCGATTCTGGTCGAGCGTAAACTGTTGGGCCGCATGCAGATGCGGTGGGGCCCTAACCGGGTGGGTCCGCACGGGGTGTTGCAGAGCCTGGCCGACGGGGTCAAGCTGGCGCTCAAGGAGGGTATCACCCCCGCGGGTGTGGATCGCCCGATTTACCAACTGGCGCCGATCATTTCGGTGATTCCCGCGATCACGGCGTTCGCGGTGATCCCACTGGGCCCCCAGGTGAGCGTGTTCGGCCATCGCACCGCGCTGCAGGTGAGCGATCTGCCGATCGCGGTGTTGTTCATCCTGGCGATGTCATCGATCGGCGTGTACGGCATCGTGCTGGCCGGCTGGTCTTCGGGCTCCACCTACCCGCTTTTGGGCGGGGTGCGCTCCACCGCCCAGGTGATCTCCTATGAGATCGCGATGGGGTTGTCGTTCGCGGCGGTGTTCCTCTACGCGGGCACCATGTCGACCTCGGGGATCGTCTGCGCGCAGGACAAGGTGTGGTACGTGTTTGTGCTGCTGCCGTCGTTTGTGATCTACCTGGTGTCTATGGTGGGGGAAACCAACCGGGCGCCCTTTGATCTGCCCGAGGCCGAGGGCGAGCTGGTCGCCGGTTTTCACACCGAGTATTCCTCGCTGAAGTTCGCGATGTTTTATCTGGCCGAATACGTCAACATGACCACCGTCTCGGCGTTGGCCACCACGCTGTTCTTCGGCGGCTGGCATGCCCCGTTTCCGGTCAACGTGTGGGCGGGGGCCAACCACGGCTGGTGGCCGGTGGCCTGGTTCACGGTCAAGGTGTGGGGGTTTTTGTTTTTCTACATCTGGTTGCGCGCCACCCTGCCGCGGCTGCGTTACGACCAGTTCATGGCGCTGGGCTGGAAACTTCTCATCCCGGTGGCGCTGATGTGGGTGATGGTGGTCGCGGGGATCCGCACCCTGCGCGATGGGGGCTACCCCCACTGGGAAGCCGTCTCGATGGCCACCAGTGTGTGTGTCACCGTGATATTGCTGGGGTATCTGCGGAAACTGTTCAGCGCCTTGACGTCCCAGCAGCAGGGGGCGGTCTTGCGGGAGGCTGTGCCCGAGTCGGGGTTTCCGACCCCGCCGCTGCCGGGGCAGTCCGCGGTGCGCCCGCAGCGCGCCCCGGCCGCCGTGGGCAGAAAGGACAGAAAGGATACGTAGTGGCCAGCTTGTGGAAAAGGTCTGTGCAGGCGGTGGCCGGATTCGGGGTGACCCTGGCCACAATGTTCAAACGGCCGGTCACCGAGGAGTACCCGGAAAAGCCCGGTCCGGTGGCGCCGCGCTTTCACGGCCGTCATCGGCTCAACCGCTATCCCGACGGCCTGGAAAAGTGCATCGGTTGCGAGTTGTGCGCCTGGGCCTGCCCCGCCGACGCGATCTATGTGGAGGCCGCCGACAACACCGAGGAGGAACGCTACTCCCCGGGGGAGCGCTACGGGCGGGTCTATCAGATCAACTACCTGCGCTGCATCGGCTGTGGTTTTTGCGTGGAGGCCTGCCCGACGCGGGCGCTGACCATGACCAACGAGTATGAGATGGCCGGGGATAACCGCGCAGAGTTCATCTATGACCGGCAACGGCTGCTGGCGCCCCTAGAACCCGGCATGGTGGCACCACCGCACCCGATGGCGCCGGGGGCCACCCATTTCGACTACTACCTGGGCAACATCACCGCGCAGGGATTGCGCACCACACAAAGTGCGGGTGAGCCCCGGTGACGACACTGCTGGCCGCGGACTCCTTCACCCGCACCTCCACCGGTGAGGCGATCGCGTTTTGGACCCTGGGTGCGCTGGCGGTGATCGCCGCGCTGGGAATGGTGATGGCCGCCAAGGCGGTGTACTCGGCGATGTTCCTGGCGGCCACGATGATCATTTTGGCGGTGTTCTACTTTGTTCAGGACGCGATGTTTTTGGGTGTGGTGCAGATCGTGGTCTACACCGGCGCGGTGATGATGCTGTTTTTGTTCGTGATGATGCTGATCGGCGTGGACTCGGCGGAGTCGCTGGTGGAGACGATCCGCGGCCAGCGGGTTGCCGCCGTGGTGGCCGGCATCGGGTTCGGGGTGCTGGTGATCGCCGGGATCGCGGGCACGGCCAGTGGGACCTTCGCCGGGCTGGCCGTCGCGAACGCGGGCGGCAACGTGCAGGGCGTGGCGGCATTGATCTTCTCCCGCTACCTGTGGGCGTTCGAATTGACCAGCGCGCTGCTGATCACCGCGGCGCTCGGGGCGATGGTGCTGGCGCACCGGGAACGCTTCGCGCGCCGCAAAACCCAGCGGGAGTTGGCCATCGAACGCTTCCGCCTCGGCCGATACCCCACGCCGCTGCCCAGCCCCGGTGTCTACGCCCGCCACAACGCCGTCGATGTCGCCGCGCGCTTGCCTGACGGCTCCTATTCGCAACTGTCGGTGCCGCAGGTGGTGGCGCATCGCGCCGCCGCGGCCGACGGCCCGGACCCGGACGGCGCGTCATGAACCCGGCCAACTACCTCTACCTTGCCGCGCTGCTGTTTAGCATCGGGGCCGCCGGGGTGCTGTTGCGGCGCAACGCGATCGTGATGTTCATGTGCATCGAGCTGATGCTCAACGCCGTCAACCTGGCGTTCGTCACGTTCGCGCGCAAATACGGGCACCTTGACGGTCAGGTGGTGGCGTTTTTCACGATGGTGGTCGCCGCCTGCGAAGTCGTTGTGGGCCTGGCGATCATCGTGATGATCTTTCGTGCCCGCCGCTCGGCCTCGGCCGATGATGTGAACCTGCTCAAGGGCTGAGGCCGCGATGAGCTCCTTGAGTTGGCTGCTGGTGGCGGTGCCGTCGGCGGGTGCGCTGATCCTGCTGCTTTCCGGTCGGCGCGCCGACCGGTGGGGGCACCTGCTGGGCTGCGCGGCGGCGCTGGCATCATTCGCCGTGGGCCTGATGTTGCTCGCCGGGATGCTGGGCCGGCAGGGCCCGGATCGGGGGATCCATCCCAACCTGTTCCGCTGGGTGCCGGTCGGGGGGTTGCGGGTCGATTTCGGGCTGCAGATCGACCAGTTGTCGATCTGCTTTGTGCTGTTGATCACCGGTGTGGGCTCGCTGATCCACATTTATTCGATCGGCTATATGGCCGACGACCCCGACCGGCGGCGGTTTTTCGCCTACCTCAACCTGTTTTTGGCCGCGATGCTGCTGCTGGTGGTCGCCGACAACTACCTGGGGCTCTACGTCGGCTGGGAGGGTGTGGGCCTGGCGTCGTATCTGCTGATCGGTTTTTGGTATCAGCGCCCGTCGGCGGCCACGGCGGCCAAGAAGGCGTTCGTGATGAACCGCGTCGGCGACGTCGGGCTGTCACTGGCGATGTTCGCGATGTTCGCCAGCTTCGGGACCTTGTCGTTTTCCGGGGTGTTCGCCGCGGCGCCCACCGCCGGGCGGGGGATGCTGACCGCGATCGGGCTGCTGATGCTTTTGGGCGCCTGCGCCAAATCCGCGCAGGTGCCGCTGCAGGCCTGGCTGGGTGACGCGATGGAGGGCCCCACCCCGGTCTCGGCGCTGATCCACGCCGCCACCATGGTGACCGCCGGGGTGTATCTGATCGTGCGGTCTCATCCGATATTTGACCTGTCCCCGGACGCCCGCCTGGCGGTGGCTGGTGTCGGCGCGGTGACGTTGCTGTTCGGCGCGATCATCGGTTGCGCGAAAGACGACATCAAGCGGGCGTTGGCCGCCTCGACGATCAGCCAGATCGGCTACATGGTGCTGGCCGCCGGCCTGGGCCCGGCCGGCTACGCGTTCGCGATCCTGCACCTGCTCACCCACGGCTTTTTCAAGGCCGGGCTGTTTTTGGGGTCCGGTGCGGTGATCCACGCGATGAACGACGAGCAGGACATGCGCCGCTACGGTGGCCTGCGTGGCGTGCTGCCGATCACCTTCGCCACCTTCGGGTTGGCCTACCTGGCGATCATCGGGGTACCGCCGTTCGCGGGGTTTTTCTCCAAGGACGCCATCATCGAGGCCGCACTGGGTGTGGGCGGTGCCCGCGGGGTCCTGCTGGGGGGTACGGCGATGCTGGGCGCGGGCATCACCGCGTTTTACATGACCCGGGTGATGCTTTTGACGTTCTACGGTGACAAACGGTGGGCGCCTGACGCGCATCCGCACGAGGCGCCGGGTGTGATGACCTGGCCGATGATCCTGCTGGCGGTGGGTTCGGTGTTCTCCGGCGCCCTGCTGGCCCTCGGCGGCACCCTGGTGCACTGGCTGCAGCCCCTGGTGGGACTGCACGAAGCCGCCCACCCCACCCCGACGTGGGTGAGCAGCGCGACGACGCTGGTCCTTGTCGCCGCCGGGATCACGGTGGCTTACCGGATGTATGGCAGCGCCCCGGTGCCCCGCACCGCCCCGCAGCGGGTGTCGGCGCTGACGGTGGCCGCGCGTCACGACCTTTACGGCGATGCCTTCAACGAGGAGGTGTTCATGCGCCCCGGTTGGCACCTGACCCGCGCGCTGGTCGCCATCGACAACGCCGGTGTGGACGGCTCGGTCAACGCGGCAGCCGGACTGCTCGGGCGCACCTCAGACGTGCTGCGCGCGGTGCAAACCGGTTTCGCGCGCTCCTATGCGCTGACGATGCTGGCCGGGGCGGTCCTGCTGGTCGCCGTGATCCTGGCGGTGCGACTGTGGTGAGCACCTTTCCGTGGCTGAGCGCGCTGTGGCTGGTTCCGCTGGCCGGCGCGGGGGTGGTCATGCTGCTGCCGGGGCGGGCCCAGCCGCTGGCCAAGGGGACCGGGCTGATCGCCGGCGTGCTCACCCTGGTGGTGGCGGTCGTCATCACCGCCGGGTTCGATACCGCCGGCGCGCCCTACCAGTTCGTCGAATCACGGCCGTGGATCCCGGCGTTCGGTGCCGGCTACACCCTGGGCGTGGACGGGATCGCGGTGGTGCTGGTGCTGCTCACCGCGGTCTTGGTGCCGCTGCTGATGCTGGCCGGTTGGAACGACGGGGGGGATCACCCGCGCGGCCCGCACGCCTACGTCGCGTTGACGTTGACCGTTGAGTCGATGGTGCTGATCTCGCTGATCTCCCTGGATGTGCTGCTGTTTTACGTGTTCTTCGAGGCCATGCTGATCCCGATGTACTTTTTGATCGGCGGCTTCGGCCACGGTGACGGGCGCTCACGCGCGGCGCTGAAATTCTTGCTGTACAACCTGTTCGGCGGGCTGATCATGCTGGCCGCGGTGATCGGGGTGTATGTGGTGAGCGCGCGCCACGGCGGCGGGACGTTCGATGTCCGCCGGCTGGTCACCGCCCTGTCCCCCACCGGCGTCGACCCGCTGGTGCTCAAGGCGCTCTTCGGCGGGTTTATGTTCGCGTTCGCGATCAAAGCCCCGCTGTGGCCGTTTCACCGCTGGCTGCCCGACGCCGCGGTGGAAGCCGCCCCGGCGACCGCGGTGTTGATGATGGCGGCGATGGACAAGGTCGGCACCTTCGGCATGCTGCGCTACTGCCTGCAGTTGTTCCCCGACGCGTCACGGTATTTCCGTGCGCTGATCGTGGTTTTGGCGGTGATCGGGGTGGTGTACGGCGCGATCGTGGCGATCGGCCAAACCGACATGATGCGCCTGATCGCCTACACCTCAATCTCGCATTTCGGGTTCATCATCCTGGGGATCTTCGTGATGACCAGCCAGGGGCAAAGCGGCTCGACGCTGTATATGGTCAACCACGGCCTGTCCACCGCGGCGGTGTTTTTGATCGCGGGCTTCCTGATCGCACGGCGGCGCACCCGCGCGATCGCCGACTACGGCGGGGTGCAAAAGGTGGCACCCGTGCTAGCCGGCACCTTTTTGGTGGCGGCGATGGCCACCCTCTCCCTGCCGGGCCTGGCGCCGTTCATCAGTGAATTCCTGGTGCTGCTGGGCACATTCAACCGCTACTGGCTGGCGGCGGCGGTGGCCGCCAGCGCCTTGGTGCTCTCGTCGATCTACATGCTCTGGCTGTATCAACGGGTGATGACCGGGCCGGTCACCGCGGGCAACGAGCGCATCCGTGACCTGCTGCCCCGCGAGGCCATCGTGATCACCCCGCTGATCGCGCTGCTGCTGATCCTCGGGTGTTACCCCAAACCCGCGCTAGACATCATCAACCCCGCGGTCAGCCACACGCTCAGCACCCTCGGGGAACACGACCCGGCGCCGCGGAGCGCCCAAGGACCACACCGATGAGCATGCCCGCGCCCAGCATCGAGTACTCGCTGCTCAGCCCGCAGCTGATCGTCTTCGCCACCGCGGTGAGCGGTGTGCTGCTGGAGGCGTTCCTGCCCCGCCGGTTCCGCCACCCCGCGCAGCTCACCCTGGCCCTCGGCGGGCTGCTCACCGCGTTCGTTGCGGTCGTCAGACTGGCCACCAGGATGGCACCGCCCGGTCGGACCGCGGTGCTGGGGGCCATAGCCGTCGACCCGGTCACCCTGTTTCTACAAGCCAGCGTGCTGTTGGTCGCGATGATGGCGGTGGTGTTCATCGCCCAGCGCCGCGCCCGGGCCGACGGCGGCGCCGGGCCGGGCGCCGCGGCCGCCCCGGTGCTCCCCTCCCCGGCGGGGTTGGATGCGTTCACCCCGCAGGCCTCGGCGATCCCCGGCGGTGCCGCCGAGCGCCAGGCCATCCAGGCCGGGATGATCCAGACCGAAGTGTTCCCCCTGACACTGCTGGCGGTCGGTGGAATGCTGGTGTTTCCGGCCAGCAACGACCTGCTGACGATGTTCGTCGCCCTGGAAGTCTTGTCCCTGCCGCTGTACCTGCTGTGCGGCCTGGCCCGCCATCGTCGGCTGCTCTCGCAGGAAGCGGCACTGAAATATTTTCTGCTGGGCTCATTCTCATCCGCTTTCTTCCTCTTCGGGGTGGCTTTGCTCTACGGTGCGACCGGCACGCTCGCGCTGGCGGGGATCCGCGACGGGCTGGCAACGCACCCGAACAACTCGCTGGCGTTGCTCGGCGTGGCATTGCTGTCGGTCGGCTTGTTGTTCAAAGTCGGTGCGGTCCCGTTCCATTCCTGGATTCCCGACGTCTACCAGGGCGCGCCGACACCGATCACCGGGTTCATGGCGGCAGCCACCAAGGTTGCCGCCTTCGGTGCGCTGGTGCGGGTGGTCTACGTCGCGCTGCCCCCGCTGCACCATCAGTGGCGACCGGTGCTGTGGACGATCGCCATCTTGACCATGACGATCGCCACCGTCGCCGCGCTCAACCAGACCGACGTCAAACGGCTGCTGGCCTATTCGTCGGTCTCGCACGTCGGTTTCATCCTCACCGGGGTGATCGCCGACAACCCCGCCGGGGTGTCATCGACGATGTTCTACCTGCTCGCCTACAGCTTCAGCACGGTGGGCGCGTTCGCCGTTTTGGGCCTAGTGCGCGACGCCGACGGCCGCGAGGACGCCGACATGACCCACTGGAGCGGGCTGGGGCGACGCTCACCGGTCCTGGGGGCGCTGTTTTCACTATTCCTGCTAGCGTTCGCCGGGATCCCGCTGACCAGCGGATTCGTCAGCAAGTTCGTGGTGTTTCAGGCCGCAGCCGCTGGCGGGGCGGTGCCGCTGGTGATCATCGGGGTGGTGGCCAGCGGCGTGGCGGCCTACTTCTACGTGCGGGTGATCGTGCAGATGTACTTCACCGAGCCATCCGCCGACGTGCCCCGCGTCACCGCACCCGGCGCGCTGAGCACGGCGGCCATAGCGATATGCGCCCTCGTCACCATAATCCTGGGCATCCTGCCGCAACCGGTGCTCGACCTCGCCGACCACGCCGCACAATTGGTGCACTGATGTACTGAAGCCGCCGGCGACGCCGAGGCGTTAGAGGGCCGGCCGGCACCGCGGCGTCACTTCAGGAAGGCACGGGTGGCCAGGGTGTAGATCCCTAACACCGCCGGCGGCGCCAGCAGCGGTAGCCACGCCACCCGCAACGGAAACGATGCCGCCACCACCCCCACGAACGCGAACCCCACGGCGGCGACGATCGTCGGAGCGGTGACGACACCGGCGGGGGCGCGGCCCGCGTACCGCGTGGCCAGATAGCTGGCGGCGAAAAACCCGCAGGCCGCGGAGAGCACCGGGGACAGTTGGGGGGACGCCGCCATCGCGGCCACGCTGAACAGCACCCCAAGCGTCGCGACCGGGAGAAACACCGCCCCCACCAGCACGGCAATCACCCCGAGCGCTCCCGCCACGATCGCCTGCCCGTGCGATCCGGCTGCCGCCGACGCCACCATCAGCAGCCCGGACGCAGTCGAGAAGGCGCGCACGATCCCCGTCATCGCCGCCCCCGCAGCCGGCGGCGCTCGGGTACCAGGCGCATCGCCTGCTCCAGCGTGCGATCGTCCCCCCAGGCCACCACGTCCACGCCGACCGTCGTCATGTCCCGATACATGGCCGACCGCTGCAACTGCCACATCCGATCGATCAACGGATCCTGCTGCTGGTCGAATGGGGACCGCCCGAGAACGTCCACGGCGACCACGACATGACCACGTTTGCGCAAGTCGATCAGCGCCAGCGCAAACTCGGTTTCCAGCAGTGTGGAAAATGCGATCACGATGGCGCCGGAGGGGACTGCCGCGCGCGGCGCCAGCGTCCCGGCGGTGGTTTCGGAAACACCGCCGGCGCCGAGCACGGTGTCGAGCACGCGGTAGAACTGGCGTTGCCCGATGTCCGGGCCGAGCCATCGGGGACGGCGGCCTCCCAGTACGACGATCCCGGCCCGATCACCGTTTCGCAACGCGGTTTGCGCCACCTGAGCGGCGCCGCGCGCGACCCGTTCGGTGGCCGCCGTTGCCGGGCCCGGAGCCTGCGGATAGGTGTCGATCAGCACTACCACGTCGGCAGCGCGTTCGCTCTGACGTTGCGTCACATGCAATTTGGCGCGACGCGCGCTCACCGGCCAATTGATGGCGCGCAGCTGGTCACCGGACACGTAGGGGCGGATGTCGGCGTATTCGACGCCCGGCCCGATGTGGCGGGTCAGATGGGTGCCCAAACGTGCGGGCAACTCGGTCCGCGGTGTCGGCGTCGGCTGCGGCGCCGCCAATGGGAACACGATCACCTCGGCGGCGTCCACCGTTGCGGTGCCCGCCAGCAATCCGCCCCGCCCGACGGCGTCGATCCGCGCCCGGATGGGGTAGCGTCCCCAGCGGTCGGCCGCCACGGTCACGGTCTGACGGCGGACGGCTGCCGAATCCACAACCTCGAGCCGCATCCCCGAGACGGCGGATACCGTGAGTGCTACCACTGCGGATTCGGATTCCGTCGTCGCCCAGATGCTCAACCGCACCTGCTCGGTTTCAAAGCAGCGCTGCAGGCCCGGCTCGCTGTGCACCCTGACCGTGGGCACCGGCGGCTGCCAGCTGATCGAGCACAGCACCCCCAGCAACGGTGCGGCAAATGCGATCAACTGCCAGCGAGACGCGATCACGGCCACCACCAGCGCCGCCCCAACACAGGTGGCGATCGCCAGCGTTAGCGGGGAAGCGCGCCACCGCAATTCGACGTCGTGAGATTCGGTCACAGCACCGTTACCCGGCGTCCCGGGGTGCCCGGGGCACCGGCACTCGTCGCAACAATTCCGCCACCACGTCGGAGCTTTGAACCTTTCGGACCCACATCTCCGGCCGCAGGGTTATCCGGTGCGCCAAGGCCGCCGGGGCGAGCGCCTTGATGTCCTCGGGGATCACGTAATCCCGCCCGCACAGCAGGGCACGCGCCCGGGCGAGCTGGACCAGGTCGAGTTCTGCTCGCGGGCTGGCACCGACGGCGACCTGCGGATGGTGGCGGGTGGCGTTGGCCAGCGACACCACATAGCGCAGCATGTCCTCATGCACGCTCACCTGCTCCACCGATTCGCGCATCGCCAGCACATCATCGGCGTCCACCACCTGGCTCACCGTCGGCACGGCCGAACCTCGCTGCAGCCGCCGGCGCAGCATCAAGGCCTCGTCGCGCTCCGAGAGGTAGCGCAGCTCCAGCCGGATCGCGAACCGGTCCAGCTGGGCCTCGGGCAGCGGGTAGGTGCCCTCGTACTCGATCGGATTGTCTGTGGCCAGAACGATGAATGGTGTTGGCAGCCTGTGGGTCTCACCGTCGATACTCACCTGGTTCTCGGCCATGGCTTCCAGCAGCGCCGCCTGGGTTTTAGGCGGTGTGCGGTTGATCTCGTCGGCGAGCAGCAGATTGGTGAAGATGGGCCCGGGACGAAACTCGAAACGCCCCGACTGCATGTCGTAGATGGTGGAGCCGAGCAGGTCCGCCGGCAGCAGGTCGGGGGTGAACTGCACGCGAGTGAATCTCAGCCCCAGCGCCGCGGCGAAAGACCGCGCGATCAGCGTCTTGCCCAGCCCGGGAAGATCCTCGATGAGCACATGGCCGCGCGCCAGCACCGCGGTGAGAATAAGGGTGAGCGCGAAACGCTTTCCGACTACCACCCGTTCGATCTCGTCGAGCACCGCTTCGCAGTGGGCGGTGGTCGCCGCGGCCGGCATCGTCATATCTGCTCCAAGCGTTCCAGAATTTCCTGGAGCACCGCCCGGCCCGGACCCGGCTGGTGGCCGCCGTTGTCGGCAACGTCGTCCGGATTTACCCATCCCCACAGTTGCGGACCGAACAGCATTCGGCCCACGGCTTGATAGGCGTCCGGGTCTTTCGCCCTCCGCTGGCCGGTCACGATTTCGAAGCGACGTGCCAGCATTGGGCGCAGATGCCGGTCCCAGGTGGCTCGGGTGGATTCCGACCACCGGATCAGTGTCTCGGTGGCGGCGACCCAGCGGCGCAGCGACTCCCCGAGAGCATCGGAGTCCGGTTGGGCGACGGGTTCGCGGTCGCGCCCCAGGTGCCGACGGAGTGCGAACAGCACGACCGCCACCGCGACGCCCGACGCCCATGGCACCAGCCGGCGATCGGGCACGAGCAGCGCAACCAGCTCCCCGCCGGTGACGAGGAAAACTCCGGAGGCCAGCAGTCTATTCATGCGGCGCTCCGCAGTTCGGCCAGCACTTGCCGGAGCGCACGGACCGCAGTTTCACGATGTCCCTCGTCCATCACGTGCGCGCTGAACCGCGCCTCTTCGAACACGCTGACCAACGCGGCAGCGTTTTGTGCTTGCAGCGCATGGTGTTCGACGGCCCGGGCCAGCACCTCGGTCGGGGTGTCGAAGTCCCGGGGGCCGGCGTCGGGAACCCGCGCGAGCGCGCGTTCCATCGCGGTGTAGCACGCGATAATCGCTTCGCGGGGTTCGCGGCTCAGGTCGCCGATCTCGACCAGCCCCTGTGCTGCCGCTCGCGCAAGCGTTTCCGAGCCGGCCACGGCGTCAACGAAATCGGCGGTGATCGCGGGCGGGCGGATGCGCTGGTGCCGGCGCGCCCCGACAACCGCGGACGCGACGAGCAGCAGCACGGCCGTGCTCGCGGCAAGGTGGCCGATCGGGTTCCCGCCGGTGCCCTGATACCCCGGTGGTGTCGGCGGGACGCCGGGGGTTTCGGGCGTCGGTGTCCTCGGTGGTGGCGGGGGCCCGGGCTCAACGACACCGTAGTGGGCTGCCCAACGTGTCAATAGCATCACGATCACCAGCCAGGCAAGGATCACCCCGAGTCCGATCAGCAGCACCCGCCAACTCGGTCGCTCGCGAAAACCACCAAAGGTCTCCGAAAGCGCCCCGATGCTCGCGGCCGCCCGCCGCGTGCGCAACCCCGCCACCACCGACAACGCCATGAGCACCAGCGACACACCAAGCAGCACGGCAACAATCACCAGTGCCAGCGGATGCCAGGGCGGCGCGAGGTGCGAAGTGTGCTGGGGGGCCGGGAGATATCCGCGCAGCGCGGCAGCGCTGAGGAGCAACAGCACGATCAGCGCGATCACGCGCCACGTGGGCTTGTCCATACCGGGCATCGGCGCACCACTCGACGGGTTACCCGCCGCTGTTGCGGCGGCGGCCTGTCTCATCCTGGCATGCCCGCCGACGGTGCCGCCAGCAAATGGGTGCCGAGTCCGGGCCCAGTGCGGTCAACTGCGCTCGGCGATCTCGGCCAGCCGGTCCAGAGACGCCCGCAGCTTGTCGGGGGTCGTGGCGCGAGCGCGCGGGAGGCGGTTCTCGTCGGTCAACTGCGACCAGTCGTAGATGTGCGTCACCCGGGTATGGGTGTCGTCGACGGGTTCGAGTTCCCAGCGCCACAGGTGTCCCGGTGGCCGTCGACCCGGCTCCGCGGGGAGCCAGGCGATGCGACGCCCCTCCTCGAACTCCACCACGTGGTTCTCGCGGATGCTGCCGAGAGTGATCCTCATGGCGAACACGTCGCCGACCCTGCGGACACGCTGTCCGGGTTCAGCCGCGGCCAAGTTGTCGTTGCCGTCCCACCGCGGCTGTTGCGACGGATCGGCGATCAGCTCGAAGATGCGATCCGCCGGAGCGGCGATCTCGCGGCTCGCCCTTACCACCCGCGGGGCGTCGGTGCCATCGGCCATAGCCCGAGCAAAGCACAGTGTTGTTCCCCGCCACGGCGTGGGGGTGCGGTCGCCGGGAAGCCGCCGAACCCGCACGATCGCCTCAGCCGGTGACTCGCCTCAGTGGCGACCGGCAAGCCATGAGCAGATCAACGCCCATAGCGAGCAGATCACCGCGCCCAGCACGCTCGCGGCCCCGAGATAAAGCCCGTAGCCGGCCGAGATCGGTGGACTGACGTTGAGGCTGTAGTACCACACCGTGAGTCCACCGATGATCAGCGAGATGGTAAGCGCGGCAACAGAGGCCAGTTTCGCCGACAACCCGCGACCGACCATCGCACCGGCGACCAGCAGCGTTGCGGACAGCAACACGATCAGCTGACCAGCGCCGAATCCCGGCGGAATCTGCAGGCTTCCGATGCTAGCGCCGACGGCATTCGCCCAGCCCCCGCCGTTGACGGAGGTCCTCAGCCACGGTAGCCAGGCACTGACCGCGAGGATCACGGCGAACAGCGCGACCAGCCAGCCGGGGCGCGAGCCGGTCATGGCTGTGAGAGTAGCGCGCCGGGCTACCCGCACCGGTCTCAAAGCGGCGAGAAAGCCGTGACAAAGTTCTGCAGCGATTCGCGGATATCGCTTCGCAAAGCGCCCGCAACCACCATCCCGATCGGACCGAACAACGCCGGCCCACCCAGATGCACGTCGAAGCTGACCACCGACCCGGCTCCTTTCGGCTTGACTCTGGCGAGCAGCTTGACCTTGACACCGCCCTTGCCATCACCGTTGAGGGTCATGACTTCCGGCGGTTTGTAGTGCACGATCGTCCAACGGATGCGGTTGAGCAGGCCCTTGACCTCGACGATCGACTCGACAACGGTGCCCTTCTGCAACTCCTCGGGCAGCGTGCTGCGCCACACCCGATGGATGGTCAGCCACTCGTTGTAGCGGGACAGATCGGCGGCACATGCCCAGGCCACCTCGGGCGGCAGCGGTACGTCGATGGATCCGGAAAGTTTCGCCATATCTCAGTTCTGTTCGTCCCCTTCCGTCACGGCCCCCGGCTTCCCGCGGGGCGCCTCCGGGAGCGAAGCACCACCGCGAAATTCTTCCACGGCGGTGCGCGGCGGCGGCGCACCGGGGGCGACGCCGCACGGCGACCGGTCGGTGTCTGCGCCATCGGCCCGGCCGGCCGCACCGGGCGGCGTGGACCCCGCCGCGACCCGCCACCACGGGTCGAAGCCCCCGGGCCGGACCGGATCCACCCGCCCACCCGGTTTGGGCACCGCGACCGGGACGTGCGCGGTGGCGGCGGCGGCCAGCAGACGCTCGACCGGCTCGGCCCAGGGATGCGGGGCCAACCGGAAAGTGCACCAGTGGATCGGGACCAAAAGGCCCGACCGGCCATCGGTGACATCGAGATGCGCCCGGACCGCTTCCTCCGGGGTCATGTGGATGTCCGGCCATGCCGAGTTGTAGGCGCCGATCGGCATCAACGTCAGGTCAAACGGTCCGTGCTCGGAGCCGATCCGGGCAAAACCCTTGGTGTAACCGGTGTCACCGCCGAAGTAGACGCGGTGGACCGGGCCCCGTAGCACCCGTGACGCCCACAGCGTGTTGTTCCGGTTGAGGAAGCGTCCGGAGAAATGCCGCGCCGGGCTGCAGGTCAAAGTCAGCTTCCCCAATCGGTAGCTTTCGCCCCAGTCCAGTTCGACGATGCGGGCCTCGTCGATACCCCAGGTGCGCAGGTGCGCCCCCACCCCCAGCGGCACGACGAACGGCGCCCGCTGGATGCGCGCCAGCGCGACAACGGTGTCGATGTCGAGATGATCGTAGTGGTCGTGGCTGATCACCACCGCGTCGATCGCGGGCAACGCCGCCAGCGGTGCCGGGACCGGGTGCGTGCGCCGGGGGCCGATGACCCCCAGCGGCGAGCAGCGAACGCTCCACACCGGGTCGCTGAGCACCCGATAACCGTCGATCTCCACCACCGTTGTCGCGTGACCGAACCAGCTGACCGCCAGATCGGCGGCTGTCCCGGCGGCCGCGGTTGGTGTCGCCAGCGGGATGGGCGCCGACGGTCGGCTCGCCACCCGGCCACCGATCACCTCGCGAAACAGCAGCCATCCCTGTTCGCGGTCCAGCTCGAACACCGACGTCGGATCGATGTTGACAAACACGCCGTCGTGATAGTTCGGCGAGCGTCGGCAGACCGCGCGAATCTCCGCAGGGCCGGCGCCGAGGGCGGCGGCGGTGCCGTGCAGCGTGCGTAACACCCAGCCACCGGTTGCCAGGGCGGCGGTACCCAATCCCAGCCGCACCGCGGTGCGGAGCATGTGGTCAGGCCCCTCGGAACTTCGGTGGCCGGTTTTGCACGCGGGCCACCTGCGCTTCGATCGCGTCCTGGCTGGCCCAGGCCTTGTCGAAGAGTTCCTTGTGGATCGGCAGCGCTTCCTCGATGGCGCCGTCGTCGTTGAGCACGCGTTTGGCGTGCCGCAACGCCAGCGGCGCCAGTTCGGCGATTTCGGCGGCCCAAGCCTGCGCGTCGGCCACGGTGCCGATCCTGTTGGCCATCCCGGTCTGCAGCGCCGCCTCGGCGGTGAGCTTCTCCGCGGCCAGCAGCATCGCTCGGGCGCGGCCATGACCGACCAGCGAGCACAGCCTCCGGATACTCCAATTATCAAGGGCTAAACCATATTTGGATGTCGGAAACTGGAAGAACGCATCCGGGGATACCACCCGCAGGTCACACTGCATGGCCAGCTGCAGACCGGCGCCGACGGCCGGTCCGTTGATAGCGCCGATTATCGGCATGGGTGCGGCGTCCATGGCCCGGTGCAACGCCATCAGCCGCTCGGGATAGTCGGCGCCGAAGGCGTCGCCGCTCAGGTCGGCACCCGCGCAAAACGCGGTGCCCTGCCCGGTCAGCACGACGGCGCGCACGGCCTCGGCGGTGGCCTTCTCCACGGCTTCCCGCAGCTCCTCGACAAGCTCAGAATTCAGCGCGTTGCGCCGCTCGGGGCGCTGCAGCTCGATGGTGGTGACGGAATCGACGCGGGTGACACCAATCATGGCACCACCATATCGAGGCCAGGCCTCAGCCCGACGGCGTCACCAGCTGCCAGTCGACCGGCAACCCGTGGGTCTTGACCTGCGTGCCCTCGGCTTCTAGGTGCACGGTCAGGCCGCCCAACCGCAGATCGGTCAGGGCGATCCGGCCCCAGCCGGCCGGCAGACGCGCGGACACCGCCAGGGTGCGTTGGGGCACATGCGGATCGAGGCCCAAAAACGAGCGCACCAACAGCAGCGGCGCGGCGCTGGCCCAGGCTTGCGGTGAGCACGAGGTGGGGAAGGGCACCGGGAAGCGGAACTGAGAACGCGGGAATCCGCAGAACAGCTCGGGCAGCCGGGCACCGAATGCCTCGGCCGCGTCGAGCAGGCCGGTCGCCAGATGTTCGGCCAACGCCACCGCGCCGGCCACCTGTCGGTAGCGCAGCAACCCCGCCACGGCAATCGCGGTGTCGTGGGGCCACACCGAGCCGTTGTGGTAGCTCATCGGGTTGTAGGCCCCCATCGTGGTGGCCAGCGTCCGCAGCCCGAATCCGGAGTCCATCTCGGGCCCCGACAACCGCTCGACGATGGTGGCGGCGTGCTCCTCGGCGGCGATGCCGGTCCACAAACAATGGGCGATATTGCTGGTCAGCGCGTCCACCGGACGCTTGTGCCCGTCCAGCGCTATCGCGTACCAGCCCTGTTTCGGCAGCCAGAACGCCTCCAGAAACCGCGCCCGCAGCGCCTCGGCGCGCTCACGCAGCCGTGCCGCCGTGGGTGCGTCGCCGAAGGCGTCGGCGAGTTCGGCCCGAGACAGCAGCGCAGCGTACACGTAGCCCTGGACCTCGCACAGCGCGATCGGCGGCTCGGCGGAACGCCCGGAGGCGTCGTTGATGCCGTTGAAGCTGTCCTTCCAGCCCTGGTTGATCAGACCCCGGTCGGTCGCGCGCTGGTATTCGACGAAGCCGTCGCCGTCGCGGTCGCCGTAGCGTTCCATCCACGCCACCGCGGCGTCGGCCGCCGGCAACAGCGCTCGCACCGCCGTTTCCTCGGCCCCCCATCGCCAGCATTCGGCGAGCAGCATCACGAACAGCGGCGTAGCGTCGACCGAGCCGTAGTAGCGCCCGCCACCGCCGAGCACGTCGTCGCTGGCCGGGCCGCGGCGAATCTCGTGCATGATCCGGCCGGGCTGTTCCTCGGTGATGGGATCCACGCGCCGTCCCTGCTCGGACGCCAGCCGCTGCAGGGTGCCCACGGCAAGTCCCACATTCAGCGGCAACGCCATCCAGGCGGTGAGCAGGCTGTCGCGGCCGAAAAGCGTCATGAACCACGGAGCGCCGGCGGCCACGAAGCGCCTCCCGTGACCGCTCTCGTCGTGCATGAGCAGCGCCCCCAGGTCGCTTTCGGTCTGGCGCAGCACCTGCGCCAGCAGGGGGTGGTCGGTTTCGACATTGGTCGCGGTGTCGCGCCACGCCTCGATCTTGCGGGCCGGCGCGCTGGCCCCAACCTCCTCGCCCCGGCGAAACCGGGTGCTGATCTTCTTTTTCGCCCACGTCGGCTGGGCGACGATCTCGGTCTGCCAGCGCTCTCCGGGAGGAACCACCACCCGCCACCTCAGCCACCCCGGCAGCACCAGCGGATCGCCGGTTGCGGTCACCGTCAGGCCGCGCAGCCGCTCTCCCCGCTCATCCAGCACCAGTTCCCCGTCGGCCACCGACATGTCCGCTCCGCCCAGTGGCGCTCGCCCCTCCTTGACCGCGAACAGGTCGGCGAAGTCGGCGTCGACGTGCAGTTCGAGGGAGACCACGGTGCTTTCTTTGTCGAGGTTGTGCAGCGAGATGGTTTCGCGCAGCCCGTCGGCGATCAGCCGCTCCCGGACGACCAGCAGCGTGCTGTCGATGCGCCCGGGACGCGGTGCCCGGCGCAGGATGAACTGTGCGGCGAACGCCTCCGTGGACTCCACCGACAACGATTCGGCTACCTGGCCGTCGACGCGCAGCTCCCAGCGTGACAACACCCGGGCGTCCCGGAAGAACAACCCATGCGATCTGCCGACGTGGATGTCGCCGTACAGATCCGACAGACAGAACGTCGCACCCTCCACCAGCGTCACCGTCTCGGTGCCCGACCCGATCCGGGCCGGCACACCGATGTTGAACGCCGCCGGAGAGGTCACGCGGTGGCTCGCCGGCTCTCGTCGTCAGACAAGCCCGCGCGCACCATCGCCTGGCGCACACCGGGCACGGTGCGGCAGCCGACCACCTGCTGGTAAATCCTCTCGTATCCGGAACCCAGCTGCGCCACACCGAAGTTCGCCGCAACATGCCGTCGACAGGCGGCCGGGTCAAGCTCGCGGGCCCGCGCGATCGCCGCGGGCAACTCGGCCGGATCCTCGCAGATCAGCCCGGTAACCCCGTCGACGACCACTTCGGGCACCGCACCGCCGGGCAGTGCCACTACGGGTGTGCCGCACGCCATCGCCTCAATCATCACTATCCCGAACGGCTCCTCCCATTGGACCGGGAATAGCAGACACTGCGCGTCCGCCAATAGTCTGCGCTTGCTGGCGGCATCCGCAACCCCGAACACGTGATCGTTTTCGGTGAGCAGCGGGCGCACGCATTCCTCGAAGTACGCTTTCTCCGCCGGCTCGGTACATTTGCCCGCCAACACCAGCCGGATACCGGCCTCGTGCGCCGCCTGCACCGCCAGATGCGCCCCTTTGTAGGGTGCGAAACGGCCCAAAAATAAGGCGTAATCACGCTTTTCGGCCTGAAACGGCCACTCCTCGACCCGCAACGCATTGTGCACGCGGCCAATCCAATTCAGGTCCGGGGCCAATTCCTGCTGGCGATCGCTGATGGCGACCAGTCCGACGTCGTCGCCGAGTTCCCGATAGTACGGGTAGAGGTCGTCGTCGATCGGGCCGTGCACGGTCACCACCGTCGGCAACCCGAGGCTGTGATAAAACGGCGCGTTTAGCGCGCCGGCGAAGGTGTGGTCGTGGATGACGTCGATCCCCTCGGTCTCGGTGATTCGGGCGATGGCGCGGCGGACCTTCAGCGCGTGCATGACCTCGGGGTAGGGCTCGCCCAACCGCTCCGGAACGGTCCGGTCCCACAATGCGATGAAGCGCGCCGTGGTGCCCGATGTGCCCGCGCCGAGCACGGTGACGTGATGGCCGCGTGCGACGAGCGCGTCGGCAAGATCGGCCACCACCGCTTCGACGCCGCCGTACCCGTTCGGCGGAACATCGAAATAGGGGGGCACGACGAGCACGATCCGCATCGGGTCGCACACCACGGAGATGAAATCGCCGGCGCGCATCGCCATTTCATCCTTTCTCTTGAGCTCTTACGCACACGAGTTAGCACTCTCCACTAACGAGTGCTAATTATGGGTCATTCGAGCGGGTTTCCGCCAGTTGGGGCCGGCGGCCACCGGGCGACCCGGCCGGTGGTCTTCCCACAGCCGTGCGTGTCAATCAGGCAAGATAGGCTGCATGGACAGTGGTGTGACCTCGCCTCGGGTACTGGTTGTCGATGACGACTCCGACGTGCTGGCGTCGCTGGAGCGCGGATTGCGGCTGTCCGGATTCGAGGTGTCGACCGCGGCCGACGGCGCCGAGGCCCTGCGCAGTGCGACCGAGACCCGCCCGGACGCGATCGTGCTCGACATCAATATGCCGGTGCTGGACGGCGTCAGCGTGGTGACCGCGCTGCGTGCGATGGACAATGACGTCCCGGTCTGCGTGCTCAGTGCGCGCAGCTCGGTCGACGATCGGGTGATGGGCCTGGAAGCCGGCGCCGATGACTACCTGGTCAAACCGTTCGTGCTGGCCGAGCTGGTTGCGCGGGTGCGCGCCCTGCTGCGCCGCCGCGGCTCGACGGCAACCTCCTCCTCGGAGACCATCACGGTGGGCCCGCTGGAGGTGGACATTCCCGGTCGGCGGGCCCGGGTCAACGGGGTCGACGTCGAGCTGACCAAACGCGAGTTCGACCTGCTGGCGGTGCTGGCCGAGCACAAGGCGGCGGTGCTCTCGCGGGCCCAGCTGCTGGAGCTGGTGTGGGGCTACGATTTCGCCGCCGACACCAATGTCGTGGACGTATTCATCGGGTACCTGCGCCGCAAGCTGGAGGCCGGAGGCGCGCCACGGCTGCTGCACACCGTGCGTGGAGTGGGGTTCGTCCTGCGCATGCAGTGACGGGGAACGGATGAGCGCCGAGCCATGAGCCTGCTGTCGCGGATTTTCGCCCGCACACCGTCGCTGCGCACCCGGGTGGGATTGGCGGTGGCCGTCGGGACGGCGATCGCGGTGCTCATCGTCGGCGTCAACGTCTGGTTCGGCATCACCAAGGACCGGCTGTATTGGCTGGACCGGCGCCTGGACGAGGCGGCGGGTTTCGCAATCCCGTTCATCACCATCGGCGAAGTGCCCAAGTCCGCCAGCGACCGGGGCGCGGTCATCACCGTGCGCAAGGGCAACCAGGTCACGTCCAATTCGAAGGTCACGCTGCCGCCGCTGCCTCCCGGCTATGCCGATACCTATGTCGACGGGAAGCGTTACCGGGTGCGCACCGTCGACATTCCCGGGCCGGGACCGATGTCGGTGGAAGTCGGTGCCACCTATGACGAGACCATCAAGGAGACCAACGACCAGCACCGCCGGGTGATCCTGATCTGTGGCCTGGCGATCGGCGCGGCCGCGGTGTTCGGCTGGTTGCTGGCCGCCTTCGCGGTACGCCCGCTCAAACGGCTGGCGCAGCAAACCCGATCGATCGAAGTCGGCGGTGAAGCCCCCGAGATCGAGGTGCGCGGCGCGACCGAGGCCGTCGAGATCGGTGAGGCGATGCGGGGCATGCTGCAGCGCATCTGGAAAGAGCAAAACCGCACTAAGGAAGCGCTGGCCTCGGCGCGGGACTTCGCCTCGGTGTCCGCGCATGAGCTGCGCACCCCGCTCACCGCTATGCGCACCAATCTGGAGGTGTTGGCCACCCTGGAGCTGCCCGAGGAACAGCGCAAAGAAGTGCTGCACGACGTGATCCGCACCCAGTCGCGGATCGAGGCCACGCTCAGCGCGCTCGAGCGGCTGGCGCAGGGTGAGCTGTCGACATCCGAGGATCATGTGCCCGTCGACATCACCGAGCTTTTGGACCGCGCCGCTCACGACGCGATGCGGGTTTATCCCGAACTCAACGTTTCGCTGGTGCCGTCGCCGACCTGCATCATTGTGGGCTTGCCTGCGGGATTGCGCCTCGCCGTCGACAACGCCATCGCCAACGCCGTGAAACACGGCGGCGCCACGCACGTGCAGCTGTCGGCGGTCAGTTCCCGCGCCGGGGTGGAGATCGCCGTCGACGACAACGGTGTCGGGGTGCCCGAGGAGGAACGCGAGATGGTGTTCAAGCGGTTCTCCCGGGGATCCACGGCCTCGCACTCCGGCTCGGGCCTGGGGCTGGCGTTAGTGGCTCAACAGGCTCAATTGCATGGCGGCACAGCCTCATTGGAGGACAGCCCGCTCGGTGGGGTGCGGCTGGTGCTGCGGCTTCCCGCCCCGAGCTGAGGCTTTGGCGCCCGACCGGGCCGAATTTTCGGCTGCCCGCCGGCCGGTCGCAGCCGTCTCGGGTGCCGTGGCCGAATCGGGTGCCGGCCGGTGGGCCGTTTAGAATCACCAAAGCAAGCGAGCGGAACGAGGTTGGGCCACTGACACACCGCTTGAAGGGGCTGCCCCTCCGCAGGGATTACCGATGCCAGAGACCACCAAGCACCTCGATTACCTCAAACGTCTCACCCTTGATCTGCGCCGGACACGACGACGCCTGGCCGAGTTAGAAGCTAAAGCTTCGCAGCCGATCGCCATCATCGGGATGGCGTGCCGGTTTCCGGGTGGGGTGAATTCCCCCGAGGACCTCTGGGAGATGCTGGCCGAAGGTCGTGATGTGGTCTCTGACTTCCCCCGGGATCGGGGCTGGGACGTGGAGGGATTGTTCGATCCGGATCCCGACGCGCCGGGGAAGACCTACACCCGGCACGGGGGCTTTGTCGATGACGTCGCGGGTTTTGACGCCGGCTTTTTCGGGGTGTCACCGGCCGAGGCGCTGGCGACCGACCCGCAACATCGGATGCTGTTGGAGTTGTCGTGGGAGGCCTTGGAGCGGGCCGGGATCGACCCGACGTCGTTGCGGGGTTCGGCGACCGGGGTGTTCCTGGGGATTATGGACGCCTATTACGGGCTGCTGGGGCGGGATTCAGCGCGGCTGGAGGGCTATCGCCTGACCGGCACGACCTCCAGCGTGGCCTCGGGCCGGGTGGCCTATGTGCTGGGGTTGGAGGGCCCGGCGGTGTCGGTGGATACCGCGTGTTCGTCCTCGCTGGTGGCGTTGCACATGGCGGTGGCCTCACTGCGCTCCGGCGAATGCGATCTCGCCCTGGCGGGCGGGGTGACCGTCAACGCCACCCCCGATATTTTCGTGGAGTTCAGCCGCTGGCGCGGGTTGGCGCCGGACGGGCGGTGCAAGGCGTTCGCCGCGGCCGCCGACGGCACCGGGTTTTCCGAGGGTGGGGGGATGCTGGTGGTGGAGCGGCTCTCGGATGCGCAGCGGCTGGGGCATCCGGTGTTGGCGGTGGTGGCCGGCTCGGCGGTCAATCAGGATGGGGCCTCCAACGGGTTGACCGCCCCCAATGGGCCCTCCCAGCAGCGGGTGGTGCGCGCGGCGTTGGCCAGTGCGGGGCTCTCGGCGGCCGATGTGGATGTGGTGGAGGGCCATGGCACCGGCACCACGTTGGGGGATCCGATCGAGGCGCAGGCGTTGCTGGCGACCTATGGGCGGGATCGGGCCCAGCCGCTGTGGCTGGGCTCGATCAAGTCGAATATGGGCCACACCCAGGCGGCCGCGGGGGTGGCGGGGGTGATGAAGATGGTGTTGGCGTTGCGCCACGAGTGGCTGCCGGCGACGTTGCATGTGGATGCGCCCAGCCCGCATGTGGAGTGGTCGGCGGGGCGGGTGGAGTTGTTGACCCGGGGGCGGGCGTGGCCGGCGGGGGGGCGGGTGCGCCGGGCGGGGGTGTCCTCGTTTGGGATTTCGGGCACTAATGCGCATGTGATCGTGCAGGAGGCCCCGCCGGCGCCGCCGCGCCCGCCGGCGCCGTGGCGTCCCCCGGTGTTGGCGTGGGTGCTTTCGGCCAAGACCGAGGGGGCGTTGCGCGCCCAGGCGGGGCGGTTGGGGGCGTTTGTGGCCGCCCACCCGCAGCTGGATCCGCTGGATGTGGGCTGGTCGCTGGCGGGGCGCTCGGTGTTTGAGCGGCGCGCGGTGGTGCTCGGCGCGCGGCGTGAGGAGCTGCTGGCGGGGTTGGCGGGGCTGGCTGGGGGGGATCTGGGCCCGGGGGTGATCAGCGCCGCCGCCGCGCCCGCGGGCAAGACGGTGCTGGTGTTTCCCGGCCAGGGCTGCCAGTGGCCGGGCATGGGGATGCAGTTGCGCGAGTGCTCCCCGGTGTTCGCCGAGCGGTTAGACGAGTGCGCGCAGGCGCTGGAAGAGTTCGTGGACTGGTCGCTGCTGGAGGTGCTGCGCGGGGCGCCGGGGGCCCCGGGGCTGGATCGGGTCGATGTGGTGCAGCCGGCGCTGTTTGCGGTGATGGTGTCGCTGGCGGGGTTGTGGGAGTCGATCGGGGTGCACCCGGATGCGGTGATCGGGCATTCCCAGGGGGAGATCGCCGCCGCCTGTGTGGCCGGGGCGTTGTCGCTGCGGGATGCGGCGCGGGTGGTCACCGCGCGCAGCCAATTGTTGCGGGAAGTCTCCGGGCCGGGGGGCATGGCCGCGCTGGGGTGCGGCGCCGAGCAGGCCCGCGAGCTGCTGGCCCCGCTGGGGGGGCGGGTGGGTATCGCCGCGGTCAACGGGCCCTCGGCGGTGGTGGTGTCCGGGGAGGCCGAGGCCCTGCAGGAGCTGCTGCACCACTGCGCCGCCCGCCAGCTGCGGGCCCGGCGCATCGAGGTGGACTACGCGGCGCATTCGGCCGCGGTGGAGGCCATCGCCGGGCGGCTTGAGCGGCTGCTGGCGGGGATTCGGCCGCGCTCGTCGCGGATCGGGTTTTTTTCCACCGTCACCGGTGCTCTTGTCGACACCGCCGGGTTAGACCCCGGCTACTGGTATGCCAACCTGCGTCAGGGCGTGCAGTTTGAGGCGGCGGTGCGCAGCGCGTGCACGCACGGGTATCGCACGTTTATCGAATCCAGCCCGCATCCGGGGTTGATCAGCGGGATCGAAGAGACCGCCGCCGAGTGCCTGGGCGGGGCCGACGCGGTGGTGGTGCTGCCCACCTTGGGCCGCCACGACGGGGGGTTGGGGCGGTTTGTGGCCTCGGCCGCGCAGGGGTTTGTGGCCGGTGTGGGGGTTAAGTGGCGGGCGGTGCTGCCCGGTGGGGGGTGGGTGGAGTTGCCCACCTACGCTTTTGAGCGGCGCCGGTTTTGGTTGAGCCCCGACGGTTCGGGCACCGATGCGGCGGGGTTGGGGTTGAAGGCCGGGGGGCATGCGCTGCTGGGGGCGGTGATCGAGGTGCCCGAGGGTGGGGCGCTGCTGCTGAGTGGGCGGTTGGCGCTGGGGGCGCAGCCCTGGCTGGGGGATCACCGGGTGTTCGGTGTGGGGGTGTTTCCCGGGGCGGGGTTGGTGGAGTTGGCGGTGCGCGCCGGGGATGAGGTGGGTTGCCCGGTGCTTGAGGAGTTGACGGTGCGCCGCCCGCTGCGGGTGCCCGACTCGGGGGCGGTGGCGCTGCAGGTGCTGGTGGGGGCCCCCGAGGGCACCGGTCAGCGGCGGGTGGCGGTGTTTTGCCGGGAGCACCCCGAGGCGGGGTGGGTCTGCCACGCCGAGGGGGTGGTCAGCCCCCGGGCCCGCCGCCCGGAGGTGTCGTTGTCGGTGTGGCCGCCGCCGGGGGCGGAGCCGGTGCGGATCGACGGGGGTTATGGGCGGCTGGCGGGCCGCGGCTATGGGTACGGCCCGGCGTTTCAGGGGCTAAGCGCGTTGTGGCGCCGCGGGCAGGAGCTGTTCGCCGAGGTGCGCCTGCCGCAGGCGGCCGGGGGGGCCGAGGGGTTTGGGATCCATCCGGCGCTGCTGGATGCCGCCCTGCACGGGTTGCTGATGGCCGATGAGGCCGCGCCGGTGATGCTGCCGTTTTGCTGGCAGGGGGTGTGCCTGCACGCTGCGGGCGCCACCGCGGTGCGGGCCCGCCTGGCCCCGGCGGGCCCGCAGGCGGTCTCCCTGGAGCTGGCCGACGCCTTGGGGTTGCCGGTGTTGTCGGTGGGCGCGCTGCTGGCCCGCCCCGTCACCGAGCAGCAGCTGCGCGCAGCGGTCTGCCTCGCGGGTGAGCCCGGGCGAGGTGTCCTTGAACTGGGCTGGTCGCCCATGACGGTTCGCGGCACCATCACTGAGCGCCGTCCGGTGATCTGTTGGGATGAGTTTTCCGCCCACCCGGAAAACCGTGACACCGGCGAGGCCGGCGCGGTCGTGATCTGGGAGCTACCACCCGAGGACGCTCCGGCGCTGTCTTCGGTGTATGCGGCCACCCACCGCGCACTCGAGGTGCTGCACTCCTGGCTGAGCGGTGAGCGACCGGGCACCCTGGTGGTGCTCACCCACGGGGCGGTGGCACTGGCCGGTGACGACGTCACCGACCTGGCCGGGGCCGCGGTCTGGGGGCTGGTGCGCTCGGCGCAAACCGAGCATCCGGGCCGGATCGTGCTCGTCGACAGCGACACCCCCATCGATGCGGACGTCCTGGTCGCAACCGGCGAACCCCAGCTGCTGATCCGCGCCGGCACCACCTACGCCGCTCGGCTGGTCCCCGCCATTACCCGGCCCGCGCCGGGGTTCCCGGAGTCCGTCGCGAACGATCCCACGACCGGTGGGGTGACGGTAGGAGATGCCTCGGGCACGGTGTTGGTGACGGGGGGGACGGGGTTGGTGGGTGCGGTGTTGGCGCGGCATGTGGTCAGCCGCTACGGGGTGCGTCATGTGGTGTTGGCCAGTCGTGGGGGGGAGCGCGCCGCGGGCGCGGCCGAGGTGGTGGCCCGGCTGACCGAGGCGGGTGCCCGGGTGCAGGTGGTGGCCTGCGATGTGGCCGATCGGGATGCGCTGGCGCGGGTGCTGGCCGGGCTGCCGAAGCTGACCGGGGTGATCCATGCCGCCGGGGTGCTCGATGACGCACCGGTCACCTCGTTGACCCCCGAGCGGCTGGAGAGGGTGCTACGCGCCAAGGTGGACGGGGCCTGGCACCTGCATGAGCTGACCCGAGACCGGGATCTGGCGATGTTTGTGTTGTGCTCGTCGATGGCCGGCACCATCGGCTCCCCCGGTCAGGCCAACTACGCGGCGGCCAACACGTTTTTAGACGCCCTGGCCACCCACCGGCGGGCGGGCGGGCTGGCCGGGCTCGCGCTGGCGTGGGGGCTGTGGGAGCAGCCCAGCGGGCTAACCGAGCACCTCGCCGAGCGCGATCTGGCCCGCATGCGCCGCAGCGGGCTGATCCCGATGAGCAGCGGGCAGGCCGTGGACTTGTTCGACACCGCGCTGGCTTTAGATCACCCCGCCGTGGTGGCCGCCCGCCTGGACACCACCGTCTTGGCCGACCCCTCCCTAAGCGCCCTGCTGCCGCCGCTGTTTCACGACTTAATCCGCCGGCCCCGCCGGGCGGTCCTCGCCCAGGATGCCGCGGCGGCGCAATCCACACTGGCCCAGCGCCTGCACGGCCTGCCCGCCGACCAGCAACACCAGCTGCTGCTGGATCTGGTGCGCTCACACATCGCCGCGGTGCTCGGCCGCCCCGACCCCGGCGAGATCGACACCACCCGGGCCTTCCAAGACCTCGGATTCGACTCGCTTAGTGCCATCGAACTTCGCAACCGGCTCAAAACCGCCACCGGGCTGCCCCTCTCCCCCACCCTCATCTTCGACTACCCCACACCCGCCACCCTCGCCGAGCACATCGAACAGCAACTCGGCGGCGACCACGTCGGGGACACCGACGAGGCGCGGGACGCCGAAATCCGGCGTCTGGTGGCCTCGATTCCGGTGCAGCGGCTTCGGGATGAAGGTGTCCTTGACATCCTGCTCGGCATGGCCGGTGACGGGTCGGGGCCGTCGCAGAAAAAAGACAGCGCCGCTATCTCGGACATGAGCCTCGACGAACTGGTGAACATTGCGCTGGGCAACGAGGATTGAGGGGAAACACCGCCGCAATGAACAGCCAACTTGCCATGGCGACCAAGGCCTTGCAAAAGGCGCTGACACAACTTGAGCGGCTCAAGGAACAGAATCGTGCCCTCATCTCGCGGTCGTCCGCGCCGATCGCGATCGTGGGAATGGGGTGCCGATTTCCCGGTGGAGTGAGTTCGCCAGAGGATCTGTGGGACATGGTGGCGAAAGGCCTCGACGGGGTGTCGGAATTTCCGCGTGATCGGGGCTGGGACGTGGAGGCACTGTATGATCCGGACCCCGACGCGGCGGGTAAGTCCTACACCCGCCACGGAGGTTTTTTGGACGATGTAACCGGTTTCGACGCCGGTTTTTTCGGCATAACCCCGCGTGAGGCGTTGGCGATGGACCCGCAACAGCGGTTGATATTAGAGGTGTCCTGGGAGGCGCTGGAGCGGGCCGGGATCGACCCGATGTCGTTGCGGGGGTCGGCGACGGGGGTGTTCGTCGGAATCATGGATTCCGATTACGCGTTTTTGGGCCGCAACGCAACAGAACTGGAGGGTTTGCGGCTGACGGGCGCAACCTCTAGCGTGGCTTCTGGCCGGATCGCGTACCTGCTGGGGCTGGAGGGCCCGGCGGTCTCGGTGGATACCGCGTGTTCGTCGTCGCTGGTGGCGCTGCATCTGGCGGTGCAATCACTGCGCTCGGGTGAATGCGACCTGGCGCTCGCCGGCGGAGTCACGGTGATGGCGACCCCGGCGGTGTTCATCGAGTTGAGCCGGCACCGGGGGCTGGCGGCCGATGGGCGCTGCAAGGCGTTTTCAGCGGCCGCCGACGGCACCGGATTCTCTGAGGGAGCCGGAATCGTTGTGGTGGAACGGCTTTCGGACGCACAACGGTTAGGTCATCCGGTGTTGGCGCTGGTGCGCGGGTCAGCGGTCAACCAGGACGGGGCTTCCAATGGACTGACAGCCCCAAACGGACCCTCCCAGCAGCGAGTGATTCGCGCGGCGTTGACAAACGCCGGGCTCAGCGCCGCAGACGTGGACGTGGTGGAGGGGCACGGCACCGGCACTACGTTGGGCGACCCGATTGAGGCCCAAGCGCTGTTGGCGACCTACGGGCGCAACCGCACCGAGCCGCTGTGGTTGGGCTCGATCAAGTCGAACATAGGCCACACCTCGGCGGCCGCGGGGGTGGCCGGCGTGATCAAGATGGTGCAGGCGATGCGTCACGGGTTGATGCCTAAGACGTTGCACGTCGATACACCCAGCCCGCACGTGGACTGGTCGGCAGGCGCGGTGCGGCTGTTGACCCGGGCGCAGCCGTGGTCAGGTGAAGGGCGGGTGCGTCGGGCGGGGGTCTCCTCGTTCGGCATTTCCGGCACCAACGCTCACGTGATTTTAGAGCAGGCCCCGACCGTTCCTGAAAGTTCCAGTGATGGCAGTGATTTCGCTGTGAAGCCAGCGGTGGTCCCGTGGGTGTTATCGGGCAGGACGGCTACGGCGCTGGCCCGTCAGGCCGACCAGTTGTTGGCTTTTCTGCAAGCTCACGAGCGGTTGGATATCGCCGATGTGGGGCTGTCGCTGGCGACGCGGTCGGCATTGGAGCACCGGGCGGTCGTGGTTGACGCTGATCGCCGGCAGCTGCTGGCAGGGTTGGCGGAGCTATCGGCCGGCCGGCAGGATCCCGGTGCGATAGTGGGTCGGGCCCAACCGGTAGGCAAGACCGTCCTGGTGTTTCCCGGACAAGGTTCCCAGTGGGCTGGAATGGGATGTGACTTGCTGGAAACTTTACCGGTTTTCGCCAAGCAAATCGATGCGTGCGCCGAGGTTTTCTCGGAATTCGTTGACTGGTCGCTGATCGAGGTGCTCCGCGGCCGGCCGGGTGCCCCCGGCTTGGATCGCGTCGACGTGGTGCAGCCGGCACTGTTCGCGGTAATGGTGTCGCTGGCCGAACTGTGGAAATCCGTCGGTGTGCACCCGGATGCGGTGATCGGTCACTCACAGGGCGAAATTGCCGCCGCCTATGTCGCGGGCGCGGTGTCGTTGCGCGATGCCGCACGGATTGTCACGATGCGCAGCAAGCTATTGTCGGGCCTGGCCGGTGACGGCGGCATGGTCTCTCTGGCGTGTGACGCCGAGCGCGCCCGAGAGGTGTTGTCGCCGTTCGACGGTCAGATCGGCGTCGCTGCGATCAACGGACCGTCGACGCTGGTGGTCTCTGGTGCGGTGAGCGCGCTCGATGAACTCGTCCGGCGCTGCTCCGATCGGGGTCTGCGGGCACGCCGCGTCGACGTGGACTATGCGTCGCACTCGGCGCAGGTGGAAGCTATTCGTGACGACCTGATGAGGGCCCTGGCCGGAATTGAGCCGCGATCCTCGGCGATCGAGTTTTTCTCCACCTTGACCGGCGGTCCGATCGACACCGCCGGCTTAGACGCCGGCTATTGGTATCAGAGTCTCCGCAAGCCAGTGCAGTTCGAGGCAGCGGTGCGTGGCGCCGCCCGGCAGGGCTACGGGGTGTTTGTCGAATCCAGTCCCCATCCGGTGTTGCTCGCCGATATTGAAATGACCTTTGCCGCACACTCCGGAAATTCCTCGGGCGATCCGGTGACGGTGCCGTCGCTGGGACGCAACGACGGGGGGATGCAACGGTTTGTCACCTCGGCGGCGCAGGCCTTTGTCGCGGGCGTGGCAGTGGATTGGCGGAGCCTGTTTCCGCAGGCACGGTTTGTCGAACTGCCGACGTATCCTTTTGAGCGGAAACGATTTTGGTTGTCCGGTGAGGATGCGGATACCGACGCGACGGGTTTGGGGCTGGAATCAACCGCCCATGCCCTGCTGGGTGCGGTGGTTCCGCGGCCCGACTCCGGTGCGGTGGTGCTCACCGGCCGACTCTCGGTGTCCTCGCAGCCATGGCTGACCGATCACGTGGTGGCCGGGGTGGCGTTGTTGCCAGGGGCCGCCTTCGTGGAGATGGCGATTCGTGCCGGCGACGAAGTGGGCTGCACGGTGGTTCAGGAGTTGACGCTGCGGACCCCGCTGCTCATCTCGGCGGACGGCGGGGTGCAGGTTCAGGTGATCGTGGGCCCCGCCGGCCAAGCCGGCCAGCGGACAGTGGCGATATATTCGCGCGACTGCCAACCCGGCGCGCACTGGATGCTGCACGCCGACGGAATGCTCGGTACCGGCGTGACCCAACCGGCGGCCCAGATGATGGTGTGGCCCCCGCCCGATGCGGTACCCGTGGACGTGTCCGATGCCTACCAGCGCCTGGCCGAGCAGGGCTACCACTACGGCCCGGCGTTTCAGGGGCTGCAGCAGATGTGGCGGCGCGGTCTGGAAATCTTCGCCGAAGCCGCGATTCCCGAAGGTGTCCAGGCCGGCGGCATGGGAATTCACCCTGTGCTATTGGACGCGGCGCTGCACCCGGGCATATTGAGCATCGGTGACGCTCGGCAAACCGCATTGTCGTTCTGCTGGCAGGGGGTGTCACTGCACGCCGCCGGCGCGTCGCGGGTGCGCGTGCGCATCGCCGCCGCCACCGACGAAGATGCGGTCTCGATCGAACTGGCCGACACCACCGGCCGACCCGTGCTTTCGGTGCGCTCATTGCTGGTCCGCCCGGTCTCGGCCGAACACCTGCAGGCGGCGATCTCGGCCGCCGGCAACCTCGGCCCGGGGCTTCTGGAAGTCACCTGGTCACCGATCACGCTGCCCGACCCGGACATCGACCGTCCCCCGGTCACCTCCTGGGAGGCCCTGCGCGCCCGTCCCGGGGTCGGCGAACACACCGGCGCGGAGAACGTGGTGGTGCTCTGGGAACCCGAACCCGCCGGCCGGCAAGGCCTGCTGCCTTCGGTGTATGCGGCCACCCACCGCGCCCTCGAGGTGCTGCACTCCTGGCTGAGCGGTGAGCGACCGGGCACCCTGGTGGTGCTCACCCACGGGGCGGTGGCACTGGCCGGTGACGACGTCACCGACCTGGCCGGGGCCGCGGTCTGGGGGCTGGTGCGCTCGGCGCAAACCGAGCATCCGGGCCGGATCGTGCTCGTCGACAGCGACACCCCCATCGATGCGGACGTCCTGGTCGCAACCGGCGAACCCCAGCTGCTGATCCGCGCCGGCACCACCTACGCCGCTCGGCTCACAGCGGCCACGACCGAACCCGTGTTGCGCCTTCCCGCCGGGGAATCGCCATGGCGGCTAGCCAGCAGCGGTGCGGGAACGTTCGAGGAGTTGACGCTAACGGCCCACCCACAAGGCGACGCCCCGCTGCAGGCAGGGCAGCTGCGGGTGGCGGTCCAGGCGGTCGGGCTCAACTTCCGCGATGTCTTGGTGGCGTTGGGGATATATCCGGGCCCCGCGGTACTGGGCGCAGAGGGCGCTGGGGTGGTCGTCGAGGTGGGCCCGGGGGTGAGTGGGATGGCGGTCGGTGATCGGGTGATGGGGTTGCTCAGCCCGGCCGCCTCGATGGCGGTGGTCGATCAGCGTGCGATCGTCCCGATTCCACCGGGGTGGTCGTTTGCCGAAGCGGCCAGCGTGCCCGTGGCGTTCTTGACCGCCTATTACGCGTTGCGGGATTTGGCGGCGATCCGTCCCGGTGAGTCGATACTGGTGCACGCCGCCACCGGTGGGGTGGGTATGGCGGCGGTCCAGCTGGCGCGCTTATGGGGCGCAGAGGTTTTCGCCACCGCCAGCGTCGGTAAGTGGGACACGTTACGCAACATGGGTTTCGACGACGCCCACATCGCCGATTCACGCACGCTGGAGTTCGAGAAGAAATTCCTGGCCACCAGCCGGGGACACGGCGTGGACGTGGTATTGAACTCGCTGGCCGGTGATTTCGTGGATGCCTCGCTGCGGCTGCTGCCGCGCGGCGGCCGTTTTGTCGACATGGGCAAGACCGATATCCGTGACGCAGAGCTGATCGCCGGGCGGCACCCCGGCGTGCGTTACCAGGCGTTCGATCTGGCGCAGGCCGGCGCGCCACGCATCGAACAGATGCTGGCCGAACTGATGCGACTGTTCGACACCCATACCCTGCATCTGCCGCCGGTGAGCACCTGGGATGTGCGGCGCGCCCCGGAGGCGTTCCGGTTTGTCAGCCAAGCGCGCCACATCGGCAAGGTCGTGTTGACGATGCCCGCCCCGCTCGCCTCGGGCACGGTGTTGGTGACGGGGGGGACGGGGTTGGTGGGTGCGGTGTTGGCGCGGCATGTGGTCAGCCGCTACGGGGTGCGTCATGTGGTGTTGGCCAGTCGTGGGGGGGAGCGCGCCGCGGGCGCGGCCGAGGTGGTGGCCCGGCTGACCGAGGCGGGTGCCCGGGTGCAGGTGGTGGCCTGCGATGTGGCCGATCGGGATGCGCTGGCGCGGGTGCTGGCCGGGCTGCCGAAGCTGACCGGGGTGATCCATGCCGCCGGGGTGCTCGATGACGCACCGGTCACCTCGTTGACCCCCGAGCGGCTGGAGAGGGTGCTACGCGCCAAGGTGGACGGGGCCTGGCACCTGCATGAGCTGACCCGAGACCGGGATCTGGCGATGTTTGTGTTGTGCTCGTCGATGGCCGGCACCATCGGCTCCCCCGGTCAGGCCAACTACGCGGCGGCCAACACGTTTTTAGACGCCCTGGCCACCCACCGGCGGGCGGGCGGGCTGGCCGGGCTCGCGCTGGCGTGGGGGCTGTGGGAGCAGCCCAGCGGGCTAACCGAGCACCTCGCCGAGCGCGATCTGGCCCGCATGCGCCGCAGCGGGCTGATCCCGATGAGCAGCGGGCAGGCCGTGGACTTGTTCGACACCGCGCTGGCTTTAGATCACCCCGCCGTGGTGGCCGCCCGCCTGGACACCACCGTCTTGGCCGACCCCTCCCTAAGCGCCCTGCTGCCGCCGCTGTTTCACGACTTAATCCGCCGGCCCCGCCGGGCGGTCCTCGCCCAGGATGCCGCGGCGGCGCAATCCACACTGGCCCAGCGCCTGCACGGCCTGCCCGCCGACCAGCAACACCAGCTGCTGCTGGATCTGGTGCGCTCACACATCGCCGCGGTGCTCGGCCGCCCCGACCCCGGCGAGATCGACACCACCCGGGCCTTCCAAGACCTCGGATTCGACTCGCTTAGTGCCATCGAACTTCGCAACCGGCTCAAAACCGCCACCGGGCTGCCCCTCTCCCCCACCCTCATCTTCGACTACCCCACACCCGCCACCCTCGCCGAGCATCTGCGGAGCAGAATCGGGAGCGCCGCCGGCGGCGGCGAAACCCGCCTGACGCAGATCGGCACCATCATCAACGATCTGCGGACACTTGCCGCTACATCGGACTGGAGCCCCGCACAGCGCTCGCAGCTCGCCGCCCAGCTCGAAAACCTGGCGTCGTCGTTGACCGCTCCCGACGGTCACGGCTCTCCGCAAACCGATGATCGGGATATCGAATCAGCCAGCGACACTGAACTTTTCGCTATCCTCGACGAGGAACTGGGCCAGTAACCGCGATCCTGCGGGCCATTGGTGTCTTACCTCATCCGGGTAACCCGTCCGGTTGAGCCGTCGACCTCGATCAGCTGCCCGGTGCGCAGCATCCGGCTGGCCGTTATCGATCCCACAACACAGGGGATGCTGAATTCGCGCGCCACCACCGCCGCGTGCGACATTTCCGCCCCGATGTCGACCACCACCGCCGCGGCATAGCTGAAATACGGTGTCCAACCGGTGTCGGTAGCCTCGGCCACCAGCACCTCGCCCGGCTGTAGGTCCTCGATCGAATCCGCCGTCAATACCCTGACGCGTCCCCGGGCTAAGCCGGCCGACACCGGGATTCCCGTCAATGACTGCCCGGGTTTTAGTTCCGCGGTGGTGTCGCAGCGGGGTTGCCAGCGTTGCACAAAATACACCGGAGGCCGCAGCCGCTCCAGCCGAGTCCGTTCGGCTTTACGCCGGGCAATGCGGGAGCGGATATCGGCCGGCGGATGTGTGAGTTCGTCACGAATCAGATAAAAGACATCATCGGGCTGTTCGATGATGCCCCGGGCCGCTAACCGTGCACCGAGCTCACGCACGATCAGCCGGTAGTTGTGCGTGTATCGCATGGCGGCATCGCGCGCCCGCTCGCGGGACCGCTGGAACTCGGCACCCAATCGGGTCAAAAGCCGCATCTTCGGAGCCATCGACGGTGCCGGTGTCGCGGGTCGTTCGGGCAAGTCGATCAGTTTTGCAACAACATCGAGCAGCCGGGCTGGTGTATCAGCGAACACCGGGCTTGACAGCTCGGTTTCGTTGGGGCCGCGGTGGCCATACTCGGCGATAACGGCGTCCACCCGAGCCGCATACTCCGGGTGGTTAAGGCGCAAGCAATGTAACGCCTTGCCGGAATCGGTTTCCCGCAGGATCGCGGCGATAGCCGGATCGGCGCGAGCATGTCCGGCCAACTGGTATGCGCCGCGCATCAGCCCGGCGCTGGCCAAATTGTCAGCACCGGCTTTTAGCCGGGAAGCCACACGCGTTCCGCCCTGCCTTCCGATGAGCGCCATGATCGGTACAACTCCCGCCGACCCGAGCGCGGCCACCGCCCATGAGTTGGCGACCGCGTCACGCATGCACCGTAATTGGCTATACAGCTCGTCATCGGTGCGGCACGAGTAGTACCCGCCGTCGCGTTGCCGCTCGCGTGCCTCACTCTCCATCCGGCGGGTTTCCCGGCCGGTGACGCCAAGTAGAACACCGATTTTCGGTAGCCGGCGGGCGAGATCCCATGCCCTGGCCTTGCGGGGCGCAGCAGCGTCGACACCGGATGCGGCCCCGAAAAGGAGGTCCCGCCAGGCCGTTGGCTCGGCACCCGGAAGCAGCGCGCTGACAACGCGTGACACCGTGAGGTTGACGTAGATGCTGTGCCCGAAACACCCCACATGCTCCTCGGTCATTGCCCGACGGATGTCTCCTGTCAGCTGCATGATTCGGGCGGCCAGGACCCCGGTGGCACGCATCGCCTCCATCGCCAGTTCCAGCGACAGCGGGGTCATTGGCCCGGGGAACGCTTCGGCGATATTGGCACAGGTGAACTCCGGCCACCGTGGATCCACGGTGGTGTCGAACTCGCCGCCGCCGCCGCTATCGTTGGCCGGGTGCCGAGAGCACCCGTCACGGCGCGGCGGCGGTGTTCTCGTCCATGGAAACCGCCACGGCAGAGCCACCTTTCTGGCGCCGAGGAACACATGCGCGCGGTTGGCAAGCCGAAAGTCGGCCACACAGTCCCGACTGGTCCAGGCCGGAACGAAGCCAAGTTCAGCAAGCCTGGTGGTGTCCAGCGGTGGGTCGGCGGGCGCCCACAGCGACGTTTTCCACCGGCGCGCACCACGGGTCCAGCGCGCCGCATCCAGTTCGACATAGGGCTTTCCCAGGATGTCGGCCACCTCACGCAGTTCGAGAGCGTCCGCGTTAGCGACATCCAGGTGGCCGGTCCACCGGGGGTGTTCCACCGCCTCGGCAACGAAGCGGGCGAGATCGTCGTGATGGATGAACTGCACGGTGTTTCGGCTCCCCGCCATCCCGACAACGATGGGGGCGCCGAAGCGTCGCTGAACCGCGCCGGTGGTATCGCGACCCAAAGCGGGTGCGGTCCGAGCCACCAGCAAACTGACGCCCGATTTCTCGATGCGCCGCAAGAGATCCCACGCGCACAGGCGACCTTCGGTGATCGGCGGGTGCCCCGGGGACGGCAAGATCACCACGATCCGGGGTGCCGCGACGCGTTCCGCCGCGTCGAGCACTGCCCGGGCCGGCGCAGCTTCCGCGCGGGCGGAGGCGACGCGGTCACGGTTCCCCCCGGCGGCCGCGGCCACGACGACCAGCGCATCGCATCCAAGCCGGCCGGGGGGCGCTCCGGTGCCGTGCCGGTCATGGCGCACCTCGTTGCCTCGCCGCGCCAACTCACTGACGACGCAGGACGCTACGTCGCCCGGCGTGCCGGTGACCACGACCCGCATACTGTCCACCCTGTCTTCGAGTCTCGCCGGCCCGGGGCGCAACCCCAACCACATGTGACGGCGCGACAACTCACGATACCTGCCGGGCGGAACAGCCAATCTCGTTGAGCGGGCTGCGGACAGGCTTGTCAGTGTTTTCACACCTGGTTTTCACACCTGAGTGCCTGCGGTGCGCCGCAGCGCCGCCGGCGGTTTGGGCGCCCACCAGTTGGCCCGGCCCAACACATGCATGAACGCGGGCACCAGCAGCATACGCACCAGCGTGGCGTCCATCAGCACCGCAAGGGTGAGACCGACACCGAACATCCGCATGATCGACACACTCGAAAGGCTCAGCGCCGCGAATGAAATCGACATCAGCAGCGCGGCCGCCGTGACCACCCTGCCGACACGCGCCAAACCCAAGGCGATGCATTCGTCATTGTCGGCGGATGTCCTCCTGGTTGCGGGTATCGCCAGCCAGTGTTCCCGGATGCGGGACACCAGGAAAACCTCGTAGTCCATCGACAGCCCGAAGGCAATGCAGAACAACAACACCGGGACATTGGCCACCAACGTCCCGGTTTTGGTCGTGCCCAGCCCACCCAGGTGCCCGTCTTGGAACACCCATACCAGCGCGCCGAACGTCGCGGTCAGCGACAGCACATTGAGAACGAGCGCCTTGATCGGAATGACCACGCTGCCGGTCAGCAGGAACAGCAGCACAAACGTGATGGCCGCGGTCACGGTCAGCACGGTGGGCAAGCGGCTGCTGATCGCCGCGGCGCTGTCGCGGTTGATCTGCGCTGTCCCCGTCAAGTTCACCCGCCGCCCGGCGGGCCCGGGGATGGCGTGCAGTCGCTCGAGTTGGGTATCGGACGCCGCCGAGAACAACGGCGCCGTGCTGTTGATCGTGACAAACGCGCTTCCCCCCGACATTCCGGTGGGCGCGGATGGCGGTCCCATGCGGGCGCCGCCGACGTATGTTCCGCCGGGCGCGGACACCGATGCCACGTCGGGCACCCGTGACAGCGCCGCCGCGTAGCCGTCCAGTTGGCCGGGGGTGATACCGGCAGCGTCGGGGATGACCGCGATAACCGCAGCGTCCAGGTCGGCGGCAAAATCACGGCGCAGCTCATCGCCCACCCGGCGGGCCGACGCGGAGGCCGGAAGCACCCGGTCGTCGGGATAGCCCAGCTTCACGCCAAGGAACGGGGCGCCAAGCACCGTCAGCAGAGCAAGCACCGGCAGTCCGAGAAGCACCGCGTGCCGCATGGCGAACTTCGTCCAGCGATACCAGAAACTCCGGTTCACCGGCCGCGGGGCCGGTTCAGCCCGGCCCAGCAACCGCCGGGCCGCCCGGCGCATGTCCAAAGCGTCGATCCGGTCACCCAGCAGCACGATCAACGCCGGCGTCACCAGTAGCGCGGCGGCGACGGTGACGGTCACCGCGGCGACCCCGGCGAAGGCAAACGATTTGAGGAAGTACATCGGAAAGAGCAGCAGCGCCATGATGGAGAAGCCCACCGTCATCCCCGAGAACAGCACGGTGCGCCCGGCGGTAGCCATCGCGGTGATCAGCGCGTCGGGTGATGCGGCGCCCTCGGCCCGCTCATCGCGAAATCTGCTGACGATCAACAGGGTGTAGTCGACGGCCAGCGCCAGCCCCATGGCAACGGTCAGATTCAGCGCGAACGTTGACACCTGTGCCGCGAAGGTGATCACCCGCAGCAAGGCCACCGCGCCGACGACCGCTATGATGCCCACCACGATCGGCAGCGCGGCGGCCAGCAGGCCGCCGAACACCCAGACCAACGCCAGAAAACTCACTGGAATGGCGAAGGCCTCGAACAGCAGCAGGTCATGCTCGGATTGACGGTTGACTTCCACGTAGGCCATCGCGCCGCCCGCCTTGACGCTTACCCCGCCATAGTCACCGACCAGGCGTTCGGCCAAAGCCTGCGCATGCTTCTGGCCCCCGCTTCCCCCGCCCCTGATGCCCGCGATGATGAGACCCGACGTGCCGTTTTTGCTCACCAGTCCGGCGGCAGCCGACGGGGGGACGGTCCAGGCCGAGATCACCTCACCGACGAAAGGGGAGCGCTTCAGTTGCCCGACGATACCGGTGCCGACCGCGCGGGCGGCGGGACCTTGCACACCGTCCGGAGAGGACACCACCAGAACCAACTGCACGTCGCCGCGGCCGAACTTGGCGGACAACAGGTCGGCGGCGCGCGCAGACTCAGACGTCGGATCCTGGAAGCCTCCTGCGGAGAGGCTGCCGATGACCGGGAAACCGAACATCGCGGCACCGACCATCACCAGCAGCCCGGCGACCACGACCAGGAGCGGCGCCCGGATAGCCAGTCGAGCGATTCCTTCCAGCACGGCAATCCCTTCGGTCTACCGCGGTGTCGACGCGCGGGCTGGTGTTAGCTTTGCCCACCCGCCGGAGCGGCTCGGCGGCCCACCGCTCGGTCAATCGTTCACGCCGACGATCGCACGGCTGCCGGTGGGGCCGCACCGGCGGAGTTCATCGGGCACACTGAAGCGGTGGGTGACGAACCGAATCCGACCGACGGTGACACGCTGACGCGCATCCGTGACCTGGTCGCCGAGGAGAAAGCGCTGCGAGAGCAGCTCCAGCACCACCAGATCACCCGGTCCGAGGAGCAGGAGCGGCTGCGCCGGGTGGAAATCGAACTCGACCAGTGCTGGGATTTGCTGCGGCAACGTCGGGCGCTGCGCGAAACCGGTCGCGACCCCGGTGCGGCGACGGTGCGTCCGCCGGGCCAGGTCGAGGGCTACACCGGCTGACGACCGGCTGTCGAATGGCCGGCCGCCCGGCACGGGATTACGACGCCATCGTCGTGGGCGGTGGGCACAACGGCCTGGTGGCAGCCGGCTATCTGGCCCGCGCGGGTCTGCGGGTGCGACTGCTGGAACGGCTGGACCACGTCGGTGGGGCCGCCGTGTCGGTGCGGGCGTTTCCGGGTGTCGACGCCCGGTTGTCGCGCTATGCGTACCTGGTTAGCCTGCTGCCGCCACGCATCGTCGACGATCTGGGCGTTCCCGTGCGGTTGGCCCGGCGGCGCTATTCGTCCTACACCCCCGACCCGGCCACCCGGGGAAACACCGGCCTGCTGATCGCAGCGGATGCCCACGGAACGTTCCCGGCGATCGGCGCCGGCGCCGATCAGGCCGCGTTTGCCGGGTTTTACCGGCGTTGTCGGCTGGTGACCGAGCGGCTGTGGCCGACGCTGACCGAGCCGCTGCGCACCCGGGACGAGGCCCGCCGGCACGTCCTCGACGGCGCCGGCCCCGAAGCCGCCGACGCATGGCACGCCATGACCGAGCAGCCGATCGGGCACGCCATCGCCGCCGCGGTGGGCAATGACCTGGTCCGCGGCGTGATCGCCACCGACGCGCTGATCGGCACCTTCACTCGCCTCGACGACCGGTCCCTGCAGCAGAACATCTGCTTTCTGTATCACCTGCTCGGCGGCGGCACCGGGAGATGGGATATCCCGGTCGGCGGGATGGGTTCGCTGACGACGGCCCTGGCGACCGCGGCCGTTGGCCACGGAGCTGAGATCGTAACCGGGGCAAGCGTTTACGACGTGAACCCGGATGGCGAGGTCCGCTACCGCCAGGGCGGCCACGAACACCTGATCCGGGGTCGCTTCGTCCTGGCCGGTGTCACCCCGGTGGTGCTGGCACGCTTGCTGGGCGAACCCCGGCCGGCGCTGGCCCAGGGGTCACAGGTCAAGGTGAACATGCTGCTGCGGCGGCTGCCCCGGTTGCGCGACAACGGGGTGACCCCGGAGCAGGCATTCGGGGGGACCTTCCACGTCAACGAGACCTGGACCCAGCTGCAAAGGGCATATTCGCAGGCGACGGCCGGGCGGCTACCGGATCCGTTGCCGTGCGAGGCCTACTGCCATTCCCTGACCGACCCGAGCATCCTGTCACCCGGACTGCGTGACCTGGGTGCTCAGGCGCTGAGCGTGTTCGGCCTGCACACGCCGCATTCGTTGTTGTGCCACAGCGACCCCGGCCTGTTGCGCCACCGGCTCACCGAGTCGGTATTTGCCTCGCTGAACTCCGTTCTGGCCGAGCCCATTCAGAATCTGTTGATGACCGATGCGCAGAGCCGGCTCTGCGTCGAGACGATGACCACCGCAGATCTGGACCGCACGCTGATGATGAGCGGCGGCAACATCTTTCACGGCGCGTTGCGCTGGCCGTTCGCTGATGACGACGATCCCCTGGATACCCCGGCGCGGCAATGGGGGGTGGCCACCGCCCATGAGCGCATCCTGCTGTGCGGCTCCGCCGCCCGCCGCGGCGGAGTGGTCTCCGGTGTCGGTGGTCACAACGCCGCGATGGCGGTGCTCGCTTCGGGTTAACGCGGTGCCCGCGGACGCGCCGCCGTCCGCCTCCGGCTAGCGCGCATCGATGGTGACGTAATCCCGCTTGCGGTGCCCGACGTAGATCTGGCGCGGACGACCGATCTTGCTGTCACCCTCGTCGTGCATCTCCCGCCAGTGCGCGATCCAGCCCGGCAGTCGCCCCAGTGCGAACAACACGGTGAACATCCGGGTCGGAAAGCCCAGAGCCCGGTAGATCAGCCCGGTGTAAAAGTCCACGTTGGGGTAGAGCTTGCGCTCGATGAAATAGTCATCGGACAGCGCCACTTCCTCCAGATCCTTGGCGATCTGCAGCAAGGCGTCATCGCCGCCCACCTTGGCGAGGATCTTGTCCGCCTGCTCCTTGACGATCCGCGCGCGCGGATCATAGTTCTTATAGACGCGGTGGCCGAAGCCCATCAACTTGACACCGGCTTCGCGGTTTTTCACCTTGCGGACGAATTCGCGGACGTCACCGCCATTTTCGCGGATCTGCTCGAGCATCTCGAGCACCGCCTGGTTGGCGCCGCCGTGCAGCGGGCCCCACAGCGCGTTGATTCCGCCCGAGATCGATGTGAACAGGTTGGCCCGCGACGACCCGACGAGGCGCACCGTGGACGTCGAGCAGTTCTGCTCATGGTCGGCGTGCAGGATGAACAACATGTCCAGCGCCCGGGCGACCTCGGGGTCCACCTGGTAGGGCTCCGCGGGCAGCCCGAACGTCATCCGCAGGAAGTTTTCCACCAGTGTGAGGGTGTTGTCCGGGTAGAGGAAGGGCTGTCCGACCGACTTCTTGTAGGCGTAGGCGGCGATCGTGGGCAGCTTGGCCAGCAACCGGATCGTGGACAGCTCGACCTGACCGTTATCCATCGGGTCCAGGGAATCGGGGTAATACGCCGACAGCGCGTTGACCACGCTGGACAACACCGGCATCGGATGCGCGTTGCGGGGAAAACCGTCGAAGAAGCGCTTGAGGTCCTCGTGCAGCATGGTGTGCCGCTGGATTTGGCCGGTGAACGCCGCCAGCTGCTCCCTGGTCGGCAACTCGCCGTAGATCAGCAGGTAGCTGACTTCGATGAAGGTCGACTTCTCGGCGAGCTGCTCGATCGGATAGCCGCGGTAGCGGAGGATACCCGCGTCGCCGTCGATGAAGGTGATCGCACTTTTGGTGGAGGCGGTATTGACGTAGCCGACGTCGAACGTGGTGTACCCGGTTGTGGCCAGCAGTGAGCCCAGCGCAATGCCGTCGGCCCCCTCGGTGGCGTGGACAATCTGCAGGTCCACCTCGCCTCCGGGATAACGGAGGGTGGCGGTGTCGTCGGTTGCGGCCACAAGAACCCCTTTGCGCTTTTCACTGCTGACAACGCTGGCCTTACTAGGTGCGCATAGTCGAAGGTAGTCGCTGTCGCGTCGGAGCGCCCGCCCGGGGCGGCCACCGCGCCGACGAGCACCCGGCTCCTGCCCGCGCCGCTTCGCCGCGCGCATCGTCGCCGCGCTCAAGGCTGGAGACGCTCGACCCGATCCCCGATGACACGAATCCGGTTGTGCAGCCGATTTTCTCGACCTTGCCAAAATTCGACCACGTCGGGCGCGATGCGGTAACCACCCCAATCCGGCGGCGCCGGGATGTGTTCTTGGCCCGCAAAACGCGCGCTGACCTCAGCCAAACGTTCGAGCAGCGCGTGGCGGGACGCGATGGGCTGGGACTGATGGGACGCCCAGGCACCCAGCTGGGAGCCGCGGGGCCGCCGAGACCAGTACTCCTCGGTGGCCTGCCGACTGACCTTGCTGACCCGCCCGCGGATGTGGAACTGCCGGCCCAGCCGGTACCACGGGAACGTCGCCGACGCATACGGCGTCGCCGCCAGCTCGGCCGCCTTCGCCGACTCATAGCTGGTGAAGAAGGTGATCCCGCTCTCGTCCGCGTCTTTGCAGAGCACCGATCGGGTGACCGGCCGGCCCGATGCCACGGTGGCCAGCACCATCGCGTTGGGTTCTGCGACTCCGGCGCGTTCGGCGTCGTCGAGCCATCGGCGGAACAACGCAAGCCAGCCGTCATCGAGCCAGTCGACGTCCAGATCGCCGCAGCCGTCCTTTTCCGCCCCGTATTCCACCCGCATAGCCGCCAGATGTTCCCTCTCCGGACCCGCCACCACCCCCACGCTACTAGGCCGGCGCTACCGCCAACCGGTGGCGGCGACCGAAAAGCGGGGTGCGAGAATCCGGGTATGACGGTTGTCCCTGAGAACTTTGTCGCCGGCCTGGACGGGGTGGTGGCTTTTACCACCGAGATCGCCGAGCCGGATAAGGACGGCGGCGCGCTGCGCTACCGCGGCGTCGACATCGAGGATTTGGTGAGCCGGCAGGTCACCTTCGGCGATGTGTGGGCTTTGCTGGTGGATGGCAAATTCGGTCACGGGCTGCCCCCCGCCGAGCCGTTCCCGCTGCCGATCCACAGCGGTGACGTGCGCGTCGACGTCCAGGCCGGGCTGGCGATGCTGGCGCCCATCTGGGGCTATCAACCGCTGCTGGACGTCGATGACGCTACCGCCCGCGAGCAACTGGCCCGGGCGTCGGTGATGGCGCTGTCGTATGTGGCACAGTCGGCTCGCGGCATCTACCAACCGGCGGTTCCGCAACGAGTCATCGACGAATGCCCAACCGTCACAGCACGTTTCATGACGCGTTGGCAGGGTGAGCCCGACCCGCGCCATATCGAGGCCGTCGACGCGTACTGGGTGTCGGCCGCCGAGCACGGGATGAACGCCTCGACGTTCACCGCGCGGGTGATCGCCTCGACCGGAGCGGACGTGGCAGCGGCGCTGTCCGGGGCGATCGGCGCGATGAGCGGCCCGCTGCACGGTGGTGCGCCGGCCCGGGTGCTGCCCATGCTCGAAGAAGTCGAACGGACCGGTGACGCCCGCGGTCTGGTCAAGAAAATCCTGGACCGCGGGGAAAAGTTGATGGGGTTCGGGCACCGGGTCTATCGCGCCGAGGATCCGAGGGCACGGGTATTGCGGGCCACCGCTAAACGGTTGGGTGCGCCGCGCTACGAGGTGGCGCTGGCCGTGGAGCAGGCGGCACTCACCGAGCTGCGGGAGCGGCGTCCCGACCGGGCGATCGAAACCAACGTCGAGTTCTGGGCGGCCGTGGTGCTGGACTTCGCCCGGGTGCCGGCCAAGATGATGCCGGCGATGTTCACCTGCGGACGCACCGCCGGCTGGTGCGCTCACATTCTCGAGCAGAAGCGGCTGGGCAAGCTGGTGCGCCCGTCGGCGATCTACGTGGGGCCGGGTCCGCGCAGCCTGGAATCCGTCGAGGGCTGGAACGACATTCGCACGTCCTAAGGCGCGGTTGTCGGTGCTCCGTGGTTGGCTGGGCCGCGCCGCGATGAGGTCAGCATGGAGGAGATCACCGCGGCGATCGGCGGGTCTTAACCCCCGCGATGGCGATGGCCACATCGGCCACCTGCGTCGCCGGACAGCAGATGCACTATCTGCCCGTCTTCGAGCGATTTCACGGCGAACTCGCTCGAAGGCGGGCACAGCGCAGATCCCGTCTGAGCGCGGCTCGGGTGCCAGATGTGGCTAAGCCAATTGTCGTAGCCTATCGGCCAACCGGTGCCGCAGCGGCCGCGGCGCGGCCGCTGCGGCCGTCAGCATCCCGGCGATATCGGTGAACTTGTTGCGGGGGCGGCCCGCCAGGTTGCCGCGCGCGATCTCGGCGGCATCGATCGCCTGCCATCCCGCGGCGTCCACGACGTCGGGCTGCCGTTTTCGCACCAATGTGCTCAGTGCGCCCGGACCGGCCACGGGATCGGACAACAGGCCATCGTTAAAGTCGCCCACCAGGGTCCGCACGGTTTGCATCGAGCAGCACTTGTTGGTGCCGATGAATCCGGTGGGCCCGCGTTTGATCCAGCCCGCCACATACGCGCCGGGCACCGGCCGGCCGGCGCCCGGGTCGATGACCCGGCCGCCGTCGTTGGGAACCACGCCGGCGGCCCCGTCGAACGGCAGATCGGGAATGGGCCTGCCGCGGTAGCCGATCGACGTCAGCACCAGGCCCGCATCCAGGCGGCACACCCGGTCGGTGCCGGTGACGGTGAACTCTATGCCGCTGACACGCTGCTCGCCGAGGATCCGCCTGGGGGTGAGCCGGTAGGCCAGCCGGATTCGTGGCCGGAGCACGGGAGTAGCGCCGTCGGGAACTGTGCTGAGGATTTGCAGCTTGGCCCTGGTCGACGGGTCGGAGACGGTGGCCAGATCGTTTAGCACCAGCTCGTGGTCGGCAGCGTCGAGCACGACGTCGGAGGCGCTCGTCAGCCCGATCAGCTCGGGCAGGGTGAACGCCGAGTGCGCAGGGCCGCGCCGCGCCGCGATCACCACCTCGCGGATCGTCGAGGTACGCAATGCCTGCAGCGCGTGATCGGCGATGTCGGTGCGGGCCAGCCGGTCGGGGTCGGCGGTCAGTACCCGGGCCACATCCAAAGCGACGTTGCCGTTGCCGATGATGACGACACGCTCATGGTGGAAACCGATTGGCAGGTCAGTGAACTCGGGATGACCATTGATCCAGGAGACCAGTTCGGTGGCGCTGCCGGTACCCGGCAGGCCCAACCCGTCGACGTTTAGCCGCCGGTCATCGGACGCGCCGATCGCATACAGCACGGCGTGATGGTGGGCCAACAGGTCGGCGTGACTCAGGTGCTTGCCGATCTCGACGTTGAGGTAAAAACGAAAGCCGCGCTGGCCGGCGATCCGGTCGAAGAGCCGGGTGATCCGCTTGGTGTCCTGGTGATCGGGCGCCACCCCGAACCGCAGCAACCCGTAGGGCGCGGGCAGCTTTTCGAAGACGTTCACCCGCACGCCGCGCTGGGTGAGCAACTCGTCGGCGGCATACATCCCCGCGGGCCCGGACCCCACAATCGCCACGGTCAGCGGCCGGCGGCGGGGGCGCACCTCGGCGGCCGGAATCACCGGGGCCAGCGTCGATGTCGGCGGTGGCTTCACGCCGGCCGGGCGCGGCGGATAAAACGACGCGTTGAGTTCGACGAACCGCCGTTGTTCGGGCGACAGGCGAGTGTCGGGGGCGATTGCTCCCACCGGGCAGGCGCCGACACAGGCACCGCAGTCCACGCAGGCAGCCGGGTCGATGTGGAGCATCTCGGCGGTGGCAAACCCCGGCTCGTCGGGGGTGGGGTGAATGCAGTTCACCGGGCAGGCGAAGACACAGGACCCGTCGTTACAGCATGACTGGGTAATTACGTGCGGCACGGAGCGGCGCGTCCCGTCAGCTTCCCGAGAATGCCCCGGCGGCCCCGACCGGGTGTTGCCGCTGCGGTTCGCTGCGATAACGCGCCGGCTTGCCGTTGATCTTGCAGACCCGCCACACGATCTTGGCTATCGGGTTCATCAGCCCGGTGTCGTGGCAGAGCATGCGCACATCGGCGAACATGTCGCGCAGCATCTGCCGCGACTGGGGTGCGCGGAAGAACAGCTCCTTTTTCACCTCGCGCGGGATATCAAACTCCCGCCAGAAAGCCTTCGGCGGCACCAGGATGGCCGAACACAAGATCCGCATCACTACCGGCACGTAAAGCGACAGCCAAAACCGCTTGCGCCGCGACAGGCGCGGAACCCGCTTGCGCAGATAGGCGTGGGCAAAAGAGATATGCCGCGCCTCCTCGGCCACGTGGATGGCCATCACCCGCTCGATGACCGGTGGCAGCGTCTTACCCTCGCGCAGCACGCTTTTCTGGGTGTGGTCGATGGGCTCCTCGCCGGCCAGCACGCCGAAGAAAAACGGGACCGGCAGCGGACCGGCGACCAGCGGGATCACCTGCGCGGCCCAGCGCAGCAGCCGGGGCATGCCCGGCACGTCGGCGCCGATGTGGTTCACCAACTCTTGAAACATCAGGGTGTGGTTGCATTCTTCGACCGCCTCGTGCAGGCAATACCGGTACTCCGGTGAGCCGTTGGGCACCCAAAACGAGTACTGCATCAGCCCCCGGATCAGGATGTTCTCGAACTGCAGGCCGACCTTGGCGACGTTGGCCTGCCGATATCTGCCGATCATGATCTGGCGTTGCTGCGACTGCGCCAGATACCAGGGATGACGGCCCAGCGGGTCGGTGTGCGGCAGAATCCAGCGCGGATCGTTTTCGGTGACCACGAAATCGGGCGATGTCCAGTCAATGTCGGTGTACGGGTTGAAGCTGCGCCGCACCGACCCCTCGGACAGGGTGGTCAACAGGTCCACGTACTCGGCGTCGTCCCGCACCTCCATGTTGCGGCGCCAACGCTGCACCGTTTTCGTCCGAGCCATATGAGCAATCCCCAGGAGACGTTGACAATAGGGCGTGTTGTAGCGACACGGTACCGCCGGTACCGGGAATTAGCCAGATCCCGCCGTCGACTGTGACGCAATCGGCTCAACGGGCCATCGGTGTGAGTCGGCTCACCCTGCGGCGGGGCCGCCCACCAGCCGATCCCCGGCTGTCCCGGCCCGCGTCGTCGCCGGCTGGGGGCCCCACACTACCCTGGGGTCATGGCTGACCCGCTGACGATTCCCCTCCAAATTCCGGAGACCATCAAACCCCGCGACGGCCGCTTCGGTTGCGGCCCGTCAAAGGTCCGGCCCGAACAATTGCAGGCCCTGGCTGGGGCCGCGGCCGGGCTGTTTGGCACGTCGCACCGCCAACCGCCGGTCAAGGATCTGGTCGGCCGGGTGCGGTCGGGGCTCGCCGCATTCTTCTCCCTGCCCGACGGCTACGAGGTCGTCCTGGGCAACGGCGGGGCGACCGCGTTTTGGGACGCGGCGGCGTTCGGGTTGATCGACCAGCGCTCCCTGCACCTGGCTTACGGCGAATTCAGCTCGAAGTTCGCCAAGGCGGTCGCCAAGAATCCGTTCGTCGGCGACCCGATCATCATCGAGTCCGAACCCGGCAGCGCCCCCGAACCGCGAAGTGATCCGTCGGTGGACGTCATCGCGTGGGCGCACAACGAGACATCCACCGGAGTGGCGGTCCCGATACGTCGGCCCGCCGACTCCGGCGATGCGCTGGTGGTCATCGACGCCACCTCGGGCGCCGGTGGCCTGCCGGTCGACATCTCCGAAGCCGACGCCTACTACTTTTCGCCGCAGAAGAACTTCGCCAGCGACGGCGGATTGTGGATCGCCATCCTGAGCCCGGCGGCGCTGGGCCGGATCGAGACCATCGCCGCCGGCGGGCGCTGGGTGCCCGACTTCCTATCGCTGCCGATCGCGGTGGAGAACAGCCGGAAAAATCAGACATACAACACCCCGGCGATCGGGACGCTGGTGCTTCTCGCCGAACAGATCGACTGGTTGATCGAAAACGGTGGACTCGAGTGGGCGGTCAAGCGCACCGCGGACTCTTCGCAACGGCTCTACTCCTGGGCTCAGGCGCGCCCTTACACCACGCCGTTCGTTGCCGACCCCCAGCTGCGCTCCCAGGTGGTGGGCACCATCGACTTCGTCGACGACGTCGACGCCGCCGCGGTCGCCAAGGTGCTGCGCGCCAACGGCATCGTCGACACCGAGCCATACCGCAAGCTTGGCCGCAATCAGTTGCGGGTTGGCATGTTCCCCGCGGTCGACCCCGATGACGTCAGCGCGCTGACCGAGTGTGTCGACTGGGTCGTCGAGCGGCTTTAACGGCACTCTGCCGGTCCGCGTGTCAGCGCGGCTAACGCCGGCGGTTGCGTTACAGTGCGCTGACAGGCCCGGCGCTGGTCTGCCACGAGCCTCCCGAGGAGAAGCGATGCGGGAACTCAAAGTCGTCGGCCTGGATGTCGACGGCAAACACATCATCTGCGAGGGTGATGACCCGGCCGAGAAGTTCCGGCTGCGCGCAGACGATCGGCTGCGCGCGGCCGTGTGCGGTGATGGACTGGGGCCACGACAAACCCAGATCGGCATCGAGGCCTCCAATATGCCCAATACGCCCAATACGCCCAATACGCCCAATACGCCCAATACGCTGAGTCCCAAGGAGATTCAAGCGCGTATCCGGGCAGGTGCCTCCGTCGAGCAGGTGGCCGAGGCAACCGGGGCGGATGTCGACCGGGTCGCGCGGTTTGCCCACCCGGTACTGCTTGAACGGTCCCGCGCTGCCGAACTGGCAATGGCCGCACACCCGGTGCTCGCCGACGGCCCCGCGGTGATGACGCTGCTGGAGACCGTCACCGCCGCACTGGTGGCACGTGGCCTGAACGCCGACACCACCGGTTGGGACGCGTGGCGCAACGAAGACGGGTGCTGGACGGTGCAGGTGGCCTGGAAAGCCGGCCGCTCGGACAACCTCGCGCATTTCCGTTTCACCCCCGGTGCCCACGGGGGAACGATCATCGCCCTCGACGACGCGGCCAGCGAGCTCATCGACCCGGATTTCGACCGTCCGCTGCGTCCGCTGGCCACCGTTGCCCAACTCGACTTCGACCAGCCCGACCCGCCACCGGCCCCCGAGGCCGCACCCGGCGGCAAGGCCGGCTCGACACCCGCGCGGCGCCGCAAGCCGGCGGTTCCGGCATGGGAGGACGTGCTGTTGGGGGTGCGCTCGGGGGGGCCACGGTAAACCCGTCGGCCCTCACCCCGGCGCCGGCCAACCCGCTCTGGACACCGCGAGGGTCACCAGCGTGAGCCAGGCGCCGGCCACACCGGCGGCCGCTCCCAGCACAAACCAGCGCAGTACCGGGATGCGCCGCCAACCCCACAGGGTCGGCGCCAGCCCCGCGGCCGCGATGATGTTCAGGCCGACGGCCAACAGCGGGTGCACCCGAATCACCCCCAGACTCAACACCACGACCGCCGCCCCGGTCACTGCGGCGACGAACCCGGCCACCGTCAGCCCGGTCCCCCACGGCGTGGGCTCGTCGGTCACCCCGCGAGCTTATCCCGGACGGCCGGCTCGTCCCGGGGCTGCCAGAGCGCGCTCGTAGAACGCCACCGCGGCCGCGGTGGCGACGTTGAGGGAGTCGGTACCCCGCGACATCGGGATGCGCACCCGCTCGTCGCAGATCCGCATGGTGGCCGGCGTCAGGCCCGCGCCTTCGGCGCCCAGCAGCACCGCGATCCGTTGGTCCCGCCGCGTCGCCATGACCTCCGGCAACGGGCGGGCGGCAGCGTGTGGCGTCATCGCCAGTAAATCAAAACCGCTCTGGCGCAGCGCAATTAGGCCCGAAGGCCAGTCACGTGCGCGAGCGTACGGCACGAGCAGGGCGTGGCCCATTGAAACCCGGACAGCCCGGCGGTACAGCGGATCAGCGCAGCCCCTGCCCAGCACCACCGCGTCGACGCCCAGCCCGGCCGCGTTACGGAAAATCGAGCCCAGATTCTCGTGGTCGTTGACACCCTCGAGCACCGCGACGGTGCGCGCTTGATAGACCACCTGCGCGACACCGGGCTCGGGCACCCGCCGTGCCGCCGCCAGCACCCCGCGGTTGAGGTGAAAGCCGACCACCTTTGCCATGACCTCGGCGGACACCCGGTAATACGGTGCACCGCTGCCCTTCAGATCATCCGTGAGCTCGGTGAGCCTGCGGTCGGTACCGAGCAGCGCCAGCGGCCTGAACCGAGACGAGAGCATCCGCCGTACCACCAGCACACCCTCGGCGATCACCAGACCCCTGCCGGTCGGCAGATCGGGTCGGCGGTCAACGCTGTTCAAATCGCGGAAATCATCGAGCCGCGGATCGGCCGGGTCGTCCACGTCGACCACCTGCACGCTATCCCCGCTCGCCACCCGGCCGGTATGCTGTGCGAAACCGCCTGCGCTCACGGGCTTTCGTCAACCAAAGCCAAGATCAGCCGGGCCGCATCGCGCAGCGTGTCGCGTTGGGCGCTGTCCAGGGAGGCAAGGCGCTGGGCCAGCCACTCGCGGCCGGCACGGCGTTCCGCCTCCAGCAGCTGAGCTCCGGCGGCCGACACCGAGACCAGGACTTGACGCCCGTCGATCGGGTGGGCGGTGCGATGGACCAAACCCAGTTCGACCAACGAGGCGACCACCCGGGTCATGGACGGCGGACGCACCCGTTCCCGAACCGCCAGCGCGCCGGGTGTCATCGGACCCTCGGTGCCCAGGGTCGCCAACGCCGACAGCTGCGACAACGACACCGGCGACTGGGAGCGGCGAAACCGCAGCTGGCGGGCCAGCCGCATGACCGCCAGCGATAAGTCACTGGCCAGCCGCGTGTCCGCATCCGTCACAGCGCGAAGGGTACAACGTACAACGGTAGGGTGATCGCGATGCCGGTGAACCGCAATAGCAGTCCCCAACCGCCGCCACTGCCCGCGGCGCTGCTGGAGGTGTGGCCGGTCATTGCGGTCGGCGCGCTGGCCTGGTTGGCGGCCGCCGTGGTCGCGTTCACCATCCCCGCCTTTGGGAGTTGGCGTCCGGTGACGCTGGCCGGGCTCGGTGTCGGGTTGCTGGGCACGGGTATCTTCCTGTGGCAGCGCGACGCGGCCCGCCGGGGCGTGCGGGGAGCGCAAACCGGACTGGAATCCCGTCGCAACCGAAAGGGAATAGCGACCGATTGCCGGCCCTAAACACCGCCCGGGAGGTTGGCCCGTTGCCAGCCGGTGCCGCAAAAAGCTGGCCTGCACGGTGCCGCCGACGGCCCGACCTGAAGCTATGAGCTGGGGCCGACCGGCCAGGAAAGCCGGGCGGTCGAAGGCAGCTGTCGGCAGGTCTTAGCGGTCCACGATGTCGAGGACACCGTCGTCGTACGGCTCGTACATCGGCGAGCCACCGCCCGCGGGGGCCGGGGTATCGGAGTGCGCCCCGCAGCCGTACTCGATATCGACGACGTGCCCGTCGGCCGCCATCTCGTTGCCGCAGACCCCGAACATCGCCCCCAGCGATCCGGCCAGCGGCAAGAAAAACCCGCAGGTGCGGCAGACCCGCATGGAGGCCTGCGCCATCGGCGACCGTGGACCGTACTCACCGTTGTGCCAGCGTTGGGCCGCCTGCGCGCGGCCCCAGGCGCTCATCACCCGGCGCCGCCCCAGCCCGATCTCGGCGGCGGTGTCATCAACCTGGGGATCCCCGCTGGCGGTGTAACCCGGAACCAGCCGGGGATCCTCGGGTGGCGGCGCGAGCAGGTCTCCGGGGCCCAAATCCCCCGGCCGGACCCGCCGCTCCCACGGCACCCAATCCGGGGCCAACAGTGCGGTGGGACCGGGCAGCAAGACCACTTCGCTGATCGTGGCGTGGTCGGCACCCGGATAGGCCGCCACCACCACCGCCCACTGCCATCCCCGATAGCCCGGCAGATGGGCCAGGAACCGGTGGGTGGCGGCGACCGGATCTTCGTAGCTGACCCCCAGATAGTCACCGACCGTCTCGGGGCCGCTGAACTCCTCGACGGCCGCCCTGGCCTGGGCGACCGCGCCGGTGAGCACTGCCGCAAGCCCCTCCGGCCACTCCGCGGCAGTCGGCGCAGGGGATTGTTCGGTGGGACTGGTCACGACGTTCCTTCTTTCCGCGTCAACGTCAATACTGCCGGATGACCAAGCCGGCGAGCCACACCCTGGCGCCTGCGGACCCGGGCGGTCGACATGGGGGAGAATGAACGCGTGACTGGGCGGCGCCGTGATTCCCGGGGCCGGCTGGCGTCCCCATCGGGGCGCCGCGGCGGCGGCCAACCGCTCGGCGAGCACCCGGGTATGGTCAACGACCCGCCCACCGTCGCCGAGGATCCCGCGGGCTATCCGCGATTGCGCCGCCCGCCGCCGATGCCCAGCGCCAATCGCTACCTTCCCCCGTTGCACCGCCGGGCCGAACCGGCCGACCGCCGGCAGCCGCCGCCTTCCGGCCCCGCCGAGCGCAGCACCGTCGCCCGGGCCGCCGCGCAGCGCGGCCGCGAAATGGGGTCGCGGATGTACTGGCTGGTCCAGAAGGCCGCCACCGCCGACGGTGCCGACAAATCCGGGCTGACGGCGCTGACCTGGCCGGTGGTGGCAAATTTTGCGGTGGACTCGGCGATGGCGGTGGCGCTGGCCAACACGCTATTCTTTGCTGCAGCCACCGCAGAGAGCAAAGACCGGGTCGCGTTGTACCTCGCGATCACGATCGCGCCGTTCGCGGTGATCGCCCCGTTGATCGGGCCGGCTCTGGACCGGCTGCAGCACGGTCGCCGGGTGGCGCTGGCGATGTCGTTCGGGCTGCGAACCGTGCTGGCGCTGACGCTGATTGTGAACTACGACGGGGCCAGCGGCAGCTTTCCGCCGTGGGTGCTCTACCCGTGCGCGCTGGCCATGATGGTGCTCTCGAAGTCGTTTTCGGTGCTGCGCAGCGCGGTGACACCGCGGGTGATGCCGCCAACGATCGACTTGGTACGCGTCAACTCTCGACTGACGGTGTTCGGACTGCTCGGCGGCACCGTCGTCGGCGGTGCGCTGGCCTCCGGGGTGGAGTTCGTGGGCACCCATTTGTTCGCGCTGCCCGGGGCCCTGTTGGTCATCGTGGTGGTCAGCATCGCCGGGGCCTGGCTGTCGATGCGGATTCCCCGCTGGGTTGAGGTGACCGCGGGCGAGGTGCCGACCACTTTGAGCTATCGGCGGCGCACCGACCGGCCGCGCCGCAGTTGGCCGGAAGACGTCAAGCGGGTAACGGGAGTTCGACAACCGCTGGGCCGCAACATCATTACCGCATTGTGGGGAAACGCGACCATCAAAGTAATGGTCGGTTTCCTGTTTTTGTACCCGGCGTTCGTCGCCAAGGCACACGACAGCAGCGGATGGGTGCAGCTCGGCATGCTGAGCCTCATTGGCGCCGCCGCGGCGATCGGTAATTTCGCCGGCAATTTCACCAGCGCACGGCTGCGGCTGGGCAGACCCACGGTGCTGGTGGTGCGCTGCACCGTCGCGGTCACCGCGGCCGCGCTGGCGGTCGCGGTGACCGGGAGCTGGTTGGTGGCCGCTGCCGCCACGCTGGTCACCTCCGGGTCGAGCGCCATCGCGAAGGCCTCGTTGGACGCCACGCTGCAGGATGATCTGCCCGAGCGGTCACGTGCGTCGGCGTTCGGGCGGTCGGAGTCGACCTTGCAGCTGGCCTGGGTGCTTGGCGGCGCGCTGGGCGTGCTGGTGTACACCGAGCTGTGGATCGGCTTCACCGTGGTCACCGCGCTGTTGATCCTGGGCCTGGCGCAGACGATCGTCAGCTTCCACGGCGACTCGTTGATTCCGGGCTTGGGCGGCAACCGACCGGTTCTCGTCGAACGGCAAGGGGGACCCCGGGGCACCGGCTCGGCGCCGACATGGCAGTGAGCCGGGTGTTCGCGTGGCGCGCCCCGTTAGACCCGTATGCCGCGTAAGGTGATCGCCGTGGCTGAGACTCTGGATGCCGGGGCGATCCTCGCAGACGTTCTGACCGAGCACGGCCCGTTGCACGAGGACGATCTCGTGCATCGGCTACAGGAGCGCGGTGTCCACAACCCGGATGCCATACTGGACCAGCTTCTCGACGAAATCGGTTGTCCGGCAAGCCAGTTGGTTGATGACCGGTGGGTATGGCTGCCGGCGGTGCTGGCCGGGCGGGTGTTCACCCACCGGCTTAGCGCCGACGAGGTCACGCACGACCTGCTCACCGTGACCCCGGACCTGGAGCCCATCATCGCGCTCTGCGGGCACGAGCGGTACCGGCGGCTCGCCGACGGGTCGCCCGCGCTGGTCGTGCTGGGCGGCTTCGACGCCGAGCTCCTCGAGCGGCGGGGTGTCCCGGCGGAGGTGGTCGGACTGAACGGGGCGCTGCTTTTGGCGCCGGGAACGCTGGCCGCGTTGGGGGCGGTCGAGGGGGATCTGGTCGGGGTGCGGCCGACCGATCTGGGACTGTCGATCGATCGGGTCACCGCGACCGCGCAAACTCCCACGCTGGGCGCGCGGCTGGGCGCGATATGCGCCGCCGAGGAGCCGGTGCACTTCGACGCGGCGGTGTGGACGGCGTGCGCCGAGGACCCGGCGGTGTTCACCGAGCCGCTGGCGCCGCTGAGCGAGCTCGTCGACGAGCACGGTCTGGCGCATTACGGCGAGTGGCTCGCGCCCGGTGGTTTCGATTTCGCCCGTTGGCGTTTCGAGCGCGGGTGCGCCACACTCGCCGAGCGCCACGCTCTGCGGCCCGACGACGCGTTCGCGCTGTACACGCTGCTCAAAGTGTATGACCAGATGTCGCTGCTGCTGATGGCGGCGGCCGACGCGCAGGAGCCGCCGGAGGACCCGACCACGACTGCCGAGCCCGCGGAACCACGAGCGACCGACAGCCTCCTCGATCTGGTGGGCACGTTGGGGGCCGTGCTCGCCGATCCGCGACTGGCTGAGCTGCTGGTCGCCGAGACCGTCGGCGCCGGCCGCGCGGGGGCGGGCGCGCTGGGCCTCTTGGCCGAGGCGCTGGAACCCCGGGTGCCGCGCCCGGCGCGGGTGGCGTGTCGCTGGCTGCGGGCGGTGGCCCTGGAGCGGGTCGGCGATCTCGAGGCGGCCGAACGCGACCTGCTGGCGGCCGAGTCGATGGATCCGGGCTGGCCGCTGCCGTTGCTCGACCTGGCCCGCATCGCCTCCGACCGCGGCGACGCCGAGCGGGGGCTGGCCTTGCTGCGCCGCGCCGGCGCCGAGCCGGACCATCCGCTCGCGGAGTTGCTGGCGCGGCACCGCAGCGAGCCGCGCCACGACCTCGGCCGAAACCAGCCCTGCTGGTGCGGCTCTGGTCGCAAATACAAAAAGTGCCATCTCGGGCGCGAGCGGTTGCCGCTGGCCGAGCGCGCGGGCTGGTTGTACGGCAAGGCCATCCAGCACGCGCTGCTCGGCGATCGCAACGGCCTGCTGCTCGAGGCGGGCTACGAGCGCTGCCGGTACACCGACGATAGCCCCGACGCGTTGGCGACGGCGCTGGGTGACCCGCTGGTGATCGACACGGTGTTGTTCGAGGGCGGGGCGTTCGCGGAGTTCGTGGCGGCCCGCGGGTCGCTGTTGCCCGACGACGAGCGGCTGCTGGCCGAGCAGTGGCTACTGGTGGAGCGCTCGGTGTTCGAGGTCGAGCGGGTGCAGCCCGGTCAGGGGGTCACGGTGCGTGACGTGCGCACCGGCGACCGGCACGAGGTGCGGGAACGGGTGGGCAGCCGTCATCTTCGCCCGCGGCAGCTGATCTGCACCCGCGTGCTGCCCGTCGGGGACGGCAAGCAGTTCTTCGGCGGGCTGGAACCGGTCGCGCTGCACGAGCGCGATCCGCTGATCGAGCTGCTCGACACCGGAGCTGACGCGGTGACGCTGGTAGCGCAGCTGAGCCGGCGGTTCGCACCACCGGGGCTTGCCAACACCGAGGGCGACCCGCTGACGATCTGCGAGGCCAGAGTGCGTCCCGGCGACCCGGAGGGGATTACGGCCGTCCTGGACGACACCTACGACCGTGTCGAGGGCGAGGAGCCGCCGTGCTGGTTCGAGCACGTCACCACCCAGGGCATGCAGCGTATCCGGGCGACCCTGGTGCTCGACGGCGACACGCTGCGGGTGGAGACCAACAGTGAGAAGCGCATGGACCGGGTGCTGAGCACACTGGCACGGCTAGACCCCGCGATGACGGTGCTCGCCGATACCCGCCACCCGCTGCGCAACACCCGCGAGGCCGCTGAGCTGGCACGGCAGCTGCCGATCACCGGCGGGCAGGCCCTCGACCCGGAGGACCCCGAGATAGCCGCGGCCCTCGACGAATTCATCCGCGACTACGAGGCCAAATGGCTCGACGAGCCCATCCCCGCGCTGGCCGGGCACACCCCGCGACAGGCCGCCGACGACCCCACCCGCCGCGCCGACCTGATCAGGCTCCTGGACACCTTTCCCGCCGGTGAGGCCGCCCGCGGCGGCATGGACGCCGACCGGCTGCGGGACGCGCTCGGCCTGCGGTAACACCGATCGGGCAACCACCCGGGACTGTTGAATCACGTCAAGATGCGCGCGAGGTCTGATTCGTTGCCTCATCTGCGGATGCGCGCGTAGGGAGGGTGTTCACAGGCGCCTTCGCCTTGGGTCCGGCCTTGCTGGTGGTGATCGCCAACAGCTCGGTTGTCAGGGCCTGGATGTGGCGCTGCACAGCGGCGGGGTTGATCCCGGCGTAGGTGTCGGCCAGGATCGCCTTGTCCTCGACTGAGACGGCTGCGTGGTGTTCGGCGCGGCGGTGCGGGGTGGTCGCGGTGTCGTATTTCTTCGTGACCTTGGCGCCGTGACGGACCTTGGACACGAGCTTTTGCTGCGGGTAGAAGTAGTTGGTCAACTGTGACTGCAATACCCAGATCTTGTTGAGCAGCAACAGTTCTGCCGGTGTGTCGTAGCGATGGTAGCCGACCACAATGCGCACAATCGCCCAGTTCTTCTGCTCGACGTGGCAGCCGTCGTTGGAGTTGCCCGGCCGCGACCGGGTGAACGTGATCTTGCGCTGCTCGCACCAGTCCAGCAGGTGGTAATTGATGAACTCAGACCCGTTGTCACTGTCTACGCCCAGGATCGGGAACGGCATCGCCTTCGCGACGTCGTCCAAGGCTTCCAGCACCCATTTGCGGGCCTTGTTGCGCACGCTGCGCTGCTCGGTCCAGCCGGTGGCGATGTCGGTGACCGTCAGTGTCCAGGCGTGCTCACCAGCGGCATTGCCGCCATCGTGGGCGACCAGGTCGATCTCAACGAACCCGGGCACCGCATCGTCCCAGTCTGCCCAGGTCCGGATCGGGATCTGGGACTTGAGCAACGACCCGGGCTTGGTGCGGCTGCGGCCCTTGAGTTGATGTTTTTTGCGTTCGGGGGCCAGCCGGCGGTCGATGGTGGCCGCCGACATCGCCACCAGCAGTGTCGCGGTGTCGTCATCTATGACCAACTCACCGAACCGGCGCAGCCGATCCACCAACTCGGCCAGGATCGGCGCCAACCGCTTGCCAGCCGGCATGCCCAGTGTTGCCCAGCAGAAGATCAGTGCCGCAATGACTTTCGGACCGTACTTCGGCGGGCGAGGCGCCCGGGTCTTGACCACTTTTGGGCGCAGCGCGTCCTTGAGTGCTTTGCGGGCGTGGTTGCGATGCCACCCAGTGGTGGCGCACAGCTCGTCAAGAATCCGGCCCTTGCCGGCCTTGTCCGCCCGCGCGTAGCGGGCCGCGATCGTCCTCGTCACTGCCTTGCGTTGACTCATTGTCAGCCCCATCACCCGGGCCTAACCAGCGAGGCATCAGCTGCCGGGTAGGCGCGCCGCACGCGCGCATTCTCAGATGAGGCAACGATCCCCTCTACGCGCGCATCTTTGATGAGTCAACGCGCCGGGTGGCGCTCGGTAAGGTTCGCGGTGTAGCATCCCGCTCCGTCCATTGTGAGCGATGCGGAAACCGGTGAGATTCCGGTGCGGTCGCGCCACTGTGTCCGGCACCGCCGATACGATCTCGACGGTCGTCGGGAGCCAGACCCGAGCTCACACCACCCACGATGGGGACGCGTCATCCCCGAAGGGACGGTGCGGGTGACGCCCGAATCGCATTCGGTTGACCTGTCCCCGGCGGGAGTGTTCTGCCGTCATATCAGATCCTGGAACCGGCGTGACCTCCTGGACGTCGCGGTGCTGGCAGCAGCGATCGGGCTGCTGCACCTGGTGGGGTTCGGGGCGTTGGTGTTGATCGTCGCGCCGCATCGCTATCAGGTGGGTACGCAGGTGTTCGGAATCGGGCTGGGTGTTACCGCCTACACGTTCGGATTGCGGCACGCTATCGACGTCGATCACATCGCCGCCATCGACAATACCACCCGAAAGCTGACTGCCGATGCCAAAAAGCCGAAGGCCGTGGGCTTTTGGTTTGCCATGGGCCACTCGATGATGGTGCTGGCGCTGGCGGTGCTGGTGTCCGCCGGAACGAAAGCCGCCGGCGTGCTGCTCACTGACGACTCGTCTGCCCGCCGCACTCTGGGAGTGGCCGGCACGCTGGCGTCGGGCGGCTTTCTGTATCTGATCGGCATCATCAATGCCGTTTCGCTGATCGGGATCTGGCGCGTCTTGCACGCGATGCGCCGCGGCCAATTCGACGAGCGAGAGTTGGAAGACCACCTGAACAACCGTGGGTTTCTGGGCCGTATCTTGCGGCCCATCATGAAACGCATCACCCGCCCGGTGCAGATGTTTCCGGTCGGCGCGCTGTTCGGCCTGGGCTTTGATACTGCCACCGAGGTGGCGCTGTTCGCCTTGGCCGGCACCGGAGCCGCCGCCGGCCTGCCCTGGTACGCCGTGCTCACCCTGCCGATTGTGTTCGCCGCGGGGATGAGCCTGATGGACACCGCCGACGGGCTGTTGATGACTCTGGCTTACGACTGGGCGTTCGCCCACCCGGCCCGCAAGATCTTCTACAACCTGGCCATCACCGGCTTATCGGTCGCAATCGCACTGCTCATCGGCACTATCGAACTGGTCAGCGTGCTGCACGACAACTTGGGCTGGGTCAATCCGGCAACCGACTGGATCAGCGCGCTCAGCCTCAATAACGTCGGGTTTATCGTCGTCGGTCTGTTCGTCGCAACCTGGGCGTGCGCCATCGCCTACTGGCGACTTACCGATTCCCAGCACCGCTGGCAGACAAACCCATCCGGGGAAACCGGCCAATAAAGCGGGTCGCTAGTTGCACGCTGGCGGCCACCCGCGGTGACCGGCGGGCACCCGTTCGGCCTCAAGTGGTGGTCCGGGAGGCGATCCGTCGCCGAAAGGCCTGCCGCCCAACACCTCCCGGCCGTGTGGGGTGAACCAGCCACCAAGCTCCGGGCCCTTCGGCACGATCCGGGTGGGATTGATGTCGGCGTGCACGATGTAGTAATGCTGCTTGATCTGGACAAAATCGACGGTGTCGCCGAATCCGGGCGTCTGGAACAGGTCGCGGGCGTAGGCCCACAGCACCGGCATCTCGGTGAGCTTGAATCGATTGCACTTGAAATGGCCGTGATACACCGCGTCGAAACGGACCAGTGTGGTGAACAGCCGGACATCGGCTTCAGTGATGGTGTCGCCCACCAGATATCGCCGGTCCGACAGGCGATCGCTCACCCAGTCCAGCGCGGCGAACAACCGGTCGTAGGCGGCGTCATAGGCCTGCTGCGAACCGGCGAAGCCGCAGCGGTATACGCCGTTGTTGATATCGGTGTAGACCCGGTTGTTCACCGCGTCGATCTCCGCGCGCAGCGGCTCGGGATACAACTGCGGAGCGCCGTCGCGATGATAGGCGGTCCATTGCGTGGAGAAGTCCAGCGTCATCTGGGCAAAGTCGTTCGTGACCACCTCGCCGGTGGGAATGTCCACGATCGCCGGGACGGTGATTCCTTTCGGATAGCCCGGAAAACGTTTGAAATAGGCGTCTTGCAGCCGCGGGATCTTCAGGACCGGGTCGACACCACCCGGATCGAGATCGAAGGTCCAGCTGCGCTCGTCGTGGGTCGGGCCGCAAAACCCGATGGACAGCACGTCCTCCAGCCCCAGCAAGCGCCGCACGATGATCGCGCGATTGGCCCACGGGCAGGCCCGGGCGACGACGAGCCGGTAGCGACCGGGCTCGACGGGATAGCCGTCCCGCCCGTCTGCGGTGATGCGGGTGGTGATGTAGTCGGTGTCGCGGGTGAACTCGCCCGCCTCGGAGACATAGGTTCCCATGCCGTTATGGTGCCCTGATAGTGCCCGGTTGAGGATGCGGCGATCGCACGGGCGCGCCGCACACCCGAGCGCCTTTCGGCGCAACCGGTGGGATTGATTGAGCCGCGCCGACGGATCAGGGCTGTGCTTGCGGCACCCCCAGGAACCGCCGCGCCACATTGGCTTGGGTGGAAGGCCCCGGTTCCCACGACGCGATCCAGGGCCCGGTGCCCTCGGACTGATCGAGTATCCCCTCTTCCAGCCAGGTGTAGCGACCCGCCAGCACACCGTGTGCCAGCCGCGCGTCGGTGCTGTCGGTGTTGGCCCACAACGCATGAAACAGTGCCTCGACCCGCAAGCTGGCCTGCCGACAGAACGCGTCGGCCAGGTCGTAGGCCTGTTCACCCTCAACCGGATCCGCTGCCCGTTGGGCCTCGGCCCGCACGCACACCGCTGACATGGCAAACAGCTCCGCACCGATGTCCACGATGCGCCCGAGGAACCCCTGCTTTTGCTCCAGCCCGGCCTGCCAGCGGGCCATCCCGTAGAAGGTGTTACGCGCCAGCTTGCGTGCGGAGCGTTCGACAAACCGCAGATGGCTCGCCAATCTGCCGAACTCACGGTAGGAGGTGGGCCGTTGTCCTTCGCCAAAGGCCAGCTGCGGCAACCATTTTGCATAGAACCCGCTGGCGCCCACCGCCGCTTTGGCCTTGCGCCGCAAGTCGGCTTTGGGGTTGGCGAGTTCCCCCGCGGCACTCAGGTGGGCATCGACCGCCTCACGCGCGATCAGCAACCGCATGATCTCGCTGGAGCCTTCGAAGATGCGGTTGATGCGCAAGTCGCGCACCGCCTGCTCGGCCGGCACGGCCCGCTCCCCGCGTGCGGCCAGCGACGCGGCGGTCTCATACCCGCGGCCGCCGCGGATCTGCACCAGCTCGTCCGCGATGACGCAGGCCATCTCGCTGGACCACAATTTCGCCAGGGCCGCTTCGATGCGAATGTCGTTGCGGCCCTCGTCGGCCATCTGGCCGGAGAGCTCCAGCACCGCTTCCAGCGCGTAACAGGTGGCGGCGATAAACGCAATCTTGCCGGCGATCGCGGCGTGTTCGCCGATCGGCTTTCCCCACTGGACCCGTTCTCGAGACCATTCCCGAGCTATTTTCAGCGACCACTTGCCCGCTCCGGCGGCCATCGCGGGAATGGCCAGCCGGCCGGCGTTGAGTGTGGTCAGCGCGATCTTGAGACCGTCGCCTTCCCGGCCGATCAGGTTTTCCCGGGGAACGCGAACCTTATGCAGCCGCGTCACGCCGTTTTCGATCCCGCGCAGTCCCATGAACTGGTTGCGCCGCTCCACGGTGATCCCGGGTGAATCCGCTTCGACGACAAAAGCGCTGATGCCGCCCCGGTGCCCAGCCCCGCTGGGCACCCGGGCCATGACCACCAGCAGGTCGGCGACCACACCGTTGGTGGTCCACAACTTCACGCCGTCGAGTTCATAGGCAGCCCCGTCGTCCACCGGTGTCGCCGTCGACGCCAGGCGCGCCGGATCCGAACCCACGTCCGGTTCGGTGAGCAAAAACGCCGAGATCGCCCCGGCAGCGCATCGCGGCAAGAATTTCCGCTTCTGCTCTTCGGTTCCCGCAAGTTTGAGCGGCTCCGGCACCCCGATCGACTGGTGCGCCGACAGCAGGGCACCGAGGCTGGGATGCACGGTCGAAACCATCATCAGCGCGCGGTTGTAGGCGACTTGCGACATGTTCAGGCCGCCGTACTCGGCGGGAATTTTCAGCCCGAAGCACCCCAGTTCGGCAAAGCCTTTGACGTATTCGTCGGGAATCCGGGCATCACGCTCGATGACACCGCCGTCGAGCGTCTCGAGGAATTCCCGCAGCTTGCCCAGAAACTCCCTGGTACGGGCGGCCTCGTGATCAGACGGCCGGGGAAACGGGTGAATTAACTCCAGCCGAAAACGACCCAGAAACAGCTCCTTGGCGAAGGAAGGCTTGTCCCAACCGGCTTCGCGTGATTCCTCGGCTAGCGCCCTCGCCTGCTCCGCGGTGACGTGTGCGTGTTGTGCCATCGGGACACTCCCTGGTGTTAGCCGACCCGGTGCCTCTTAGCCGAGGCTTCAGCTCCCAGTCTGCTCGCTGTGGACGCCCCGGCGCAGCGGGATGATCGAGTGGCGGACCGGCCGTTGGGCGGCACGCGGGCCGTCAGCCATCAAGCTCACGGGCGACCGCCCTGACCACCTCGGAAACCCGCCTGGCCGTTTTTCGATCGGGGTAGCGGCCCTTGCGCAGTTCGGGCTGCACCGCGCTCTCTAAGAGCTTGATCATGTCCTCGACCATGCCGTGCAGCTCATCGGGGGTGTGCCGGTGTTCGGCGTGGCCCTCACGACGCGCCCGGGCAAGGCTGGGCGGCGGCTCGATCAGCTTGACACTCAACGCCTGCGGGCCGCGGCGACCGGTAGCCACGCCGAATTCGACGCGCTGCCCCGCTTTCAGCCCCTCCACGCCTGGCGGTAACGCCGAAGACCGGATGTAGACGTCTTCGCCGTCCTCTTGGGATAGGAAGCCAAACCCCTTCTCCGGGTCGTACCACTTCACCTTGCCGGTCGGCACTGGTCTCTCACCTGCTTGTCTGACGGACCACTGGGGCGGACAACACAAGAAGGACGCGCCCCACCTGTCAGGACGCGATACCGCTGATCCTACCCGGATGGCGGCCCGCCGAGCACCGTTCTGTGGAGTCGCTAGGCTGACAATACTGCTGGAGGAGATATGCGCCTGATCCTAAACGCCGGTCGGCGGGTTTGCGGCGGTCCCGGGGTGGTCATCGGCTGCCAGCGCAGGGCGCGGGTCTGCTCCCGGCTCGCCATCACCGTCCCGGCCGGGGCCGGTGCCTTGCGCCCGGCGCGATCCGCGCGATGGGCAGCCCGGCCGACGCCCCGGGCAACGCGCATCGCCCGCGGTACCCCCCCTTCCCCCTGCGAATGGATGCGCCCATGACACCGATTGCCCTGGGCCTGCCGACGATACGCCGCCGCCACGACGACGCCGCCGCGCCCGGCGCCGGGCCGCTGGTAGACACCTTCGGACGGATCGCCACCGACCTGCGGGTGTCGCTGACCGACCGGTGCAACCTGCGATGCCGCTACTGCATGCCCGCGGAAGGCCTGGCGTGGCTGCCCGGCGACCAGCTGCTGCGGCCTGACGAGCTGGCCCGGCTGTTACACATCGCCGTCAGCCGGCTCGGCATCACCAGCGTGCGGTTCACCGGCGGTGAGCCGTTGCTGGCCCGCCACCTCGAAGAACTGGTCGCGGTAGCCGCGAGCCTGCGGCCGCGTCCGGAAATCTCGCTGACCACCAACGGCCTGGGGCTGGAGCGCCGGGCAGCCGCCCTGGCCGAGGCGGGCCTGGACCGGGTCAACGTGTCGCTGGACACCGTGAGCCGCGAGCACTTCGCGGCCATCACCCGCCGAGACCGGCTTTCCGATGTGCTGGCGGGTTTGGCGGCCGCCAAGGCCGCCGGCCTGGAACCGGTCAAGGTGAACGCGGTGCTCGACCCCGTCACCGGTCGGGAGGACGTCGTGCCGCTGTTGCGGTTCTGCCTTGAGCACGGCTACCAGTTGCGGATCATCGAGCAGATGCCGCTGGACGCCGGTCACCAGTGGCGCCGGGCCGCGGTGCTGACCGCCGATGAGGTGCTGGCGGCGCTGCGCGGCCATTTCCGCCTCGAGCCGGACCCCGCGCCGCGCGGCTCGGCTCCCGCCCAGCTCTGGCTGGTCGATCCGGGCCCGGATGGGCCGGCCGGGAAAGTCGGTGTCGTCGCGTCGGTGTCGCAGGCGTTCTGCTCGGCCTGTGACCGCACCCGGTTGACGGCCGATGGCCAGATCCGCAGCTGCCTGTTCGCCACCGAAGAAACCGACCTTCGCGGGCTGTTGCGCGCCGGCGCCGACGACAACGCGATCGAAGCGGCATGGCGTGCCGCGATGTGGGGCAAACCCGCCGGGCACGGCATCAACGACCCCCACTTTGTCCAGCCCGACCGCCCGATGAGCGCGATCGGCGGTTGAGGTGGCCGACGACATCCGGGTCACCGTCCGCTACTTCGCGGCCGCGCGGGCGGCCGCCGGCACCGAGTCCGAAACGGTGACGCTGCGGCCCGGGGCCACGGTGGCCGAGCTGATCGACGCCCTCGGCCGCCGCAACGCCCGGCTGGCGACGGTGCTCACCCGATCTTCCTATCTCCGCGACGGCGTCGCCGTGCGTGACGACGCCGCCGCGTTGCGCTCCGACGACACCATCGATGTTCTGCCGCCCTTCGCCGGGGGCTGATGACGTGATCTTCATCACATAACGGAATGATCACGGATCGGCCACGATCTCTGCGAAGGATTGTGACCTGCGGCGATGACAGCCTTTCCTGGCCTTTTTGGCGGACGAGGGCGACCGCCACGCCGAACCCGCCACGACATGACGGAAAGCGTGTCGACCCGCTAGCCTCATGCCCGGCCCGCCACACCTATCGAGTGGCCGGCCGCCCGCGCCTACCTAGCCGGAGCCGATGGCTCTCCTCGCAGGCGCCGACCGAGAGGACTTTCCGACGTATGACCGGACGGCATCGCAAGCCCACCAAATCCTCTGTCCGTGTCGCCAAGGCCGCCGTCACCGGTGCGATGATCGGAGGCGGCAGTATCGCCCTGGCGGGCCAGGCATCGGCCGCGACCGACGGCGAATGGGATCAAGTGGCCCGCTGCGAATCCGGGGGGAACTGGTCGATCAACACCGGCAACGGCTATCAGGGTGGACTGCAGTTCACCCGAGGCACCTGGGCGGCCCACGGCGGCGGGGAGTTTGCGCCGGCGGCGAATATGGCCAGCCGCGAACAGCAGATTATCGTTGCCGAGCGGGTTTTGGCGACCCAGGGGCGCGGCGCGTGGCCGGCCTGCGGGGGCGTGCTGTCGGGCCCGACGCCGCGCAGGCTCCTCGCCGACCCACCGCCCGCGGACGTCCCGGTGGATGATCCCCCCGCCACCGGCGAGCCGGGGACGTGGGACGCCGCCGCATCCGATGACAAGCCGGTGGTTGCCGCCGCGCAGCCCGCGCCCCCCACCGCGGAGGCGCTGCCGGTGGAACTGGCCGTCGACGACGAATCGGCGCCCGCCGAACCCGTCGCGGCCGAGGAAGCGGCACCCTTCGAACCGGCCGCCGAGGGACCCGTCCTCGGGGAGGCCGCTTCCGACCCGGAGCCGGCGAGTGATCGCGGGGCCGTCGCCGAAGAAGTGAGCTGGGCCACCGCCGGTGACCCCGGCCCGTCGGATGCCCCCGGCTATCTGGAGCAGCTGTGGCAGGCGATTCGGGCCCAGGGTGTCAGCGGCAACGACACGCTCGCCGCACTGGCCCCACAACCGTCGGGTGCGCCCGCGGTGACTGCCGCAGCGGTGCGTTAGCCACGCCGATCTCGCCGCGCCGGGGTGTTCGCGCACCGGCGTGTCAGGCCGAGTTCACCCATTCGTTGGTTCCGTCGGCGAAAAACTGCTGCTTCCACACCGGAAGCCGGGCCTTGATGGCGTCCACCAAACGCGCGCAGGTGTCAAACGCCGCCCGGCGATGGTCGGCGGCGACCGCGGCCACCAGGGCCGCGTCGCCGACCTCCAGGGTGCCGATCCGGTGACTTGCCGCGATCGCCCGCACACCGCAACACCGCTCGGCTATCTCCGCCAGCACATCGGCCATGACCTGCTCGGCCGACGGATGCGCGCAATACTCCAGCCGCACCACCCGCCGCCCGCCGTCGTGGTCGCGAACCACGCCGGCGAAGCCGACGACAGCCCCGGCGGCCCGCTGGCTCACCAGTTCCTCGTGCTCGGCGAGCACGATCGGCTGGTCGGTTAGCGTCGCACGCAGGACCCGGGTCATCGGTGGTGATCTTCGCCGGCGAGTTGGTCCAGCGCGTGGTCCAGCACGTCGGCGAGGACCGCGAGGCCGTCGCGCACCCCGCCGGGCGAACCGGGCAGGTTGACGATCAGGGTCCGGCCGGCGACGCCGCACACCCCGCGCGAGAGCACCGCGGTGGGGACCTTCGGCAAGCCCGCACGCCGGATGGCGTCGGCCAGACCGGGGATCTCGTAATCGAGCACCGCCATGGTCTGGGCGGGAGTGTGGTCGCTGGGTGAGATGCCGGTGCCGCCGGAAGTGATCACCAGGTCGACTCCGTCGGCGACGGCATCGCGCAACGCCCGGCCCACCGGCTCCCCGTCGGCAACCACCTCCGGTTGCACAGGTGAAAACCCGCGCTGCCCAAGCCATTCCACGATAATCGGCCCGCATCGGTCGGCGTACACTCCGGTCGACGCGCGAGTGGAGGCGATCACCACCCGAGCCGAGCGGGCGCTCATGGCCGCACCCAGGTACCGCTGCGCCCGCCTTCCTTGCGCAGCACCCGGACGTCGTCGATACGAGCCGCCGGGTCAACCGCTTTGACCATGTCGTAGAGCGTGAGCCCGGCGACGCTGACCGCGGTCAGGGCCTCCATCTCCACACCGGTGCGGTCGGTGCCGCGCACCGTCGCCGTGATCTCGATATCCGTCTCACCGACGGTGAAATCGACGTCGACACCGGTAAGTGCGAGCTGGTGGCACAACGGGATCAGCTCGCTGGTGCGTTTAGCGGCCACGATCCCCGCCACCCGGGCGGTGGCCAGCGCATCGCCCTTGGGCAGACCGGCGGCCGAGATCAGCGACACGACGCGCGCCGACGTCCGGAAGACCCCGGCGGCGACGGCGGTGCGCTTGGTGGCTTCTTTCCCGGTGACATCGACCATGTGCGCTGCACCCCGCTCATCGAGGTGCGATAGCGCGCCCGCATCGGGTTGCGATGTCACCGGAGCCTTGGGCATTCCGTTAAACCTATCGATTCACGACGGTGACCGGGTGTACGTAGGGCAATTCGTCTGCCGGCAGCGGGAACACCAGGTCACCGTATGGCGACAGCGCACCGGTCCGGTCGGTTTTCAGTTCGCTCACCGCATGATCGCTGGGATCGGTCGTCGGCCAGCCATTGTCGACGTACCTGGTGTTGCGTGATGTGTTCTCAGCGTTGTCAGCCACGGCTCCATTCTGACAGGTCACGGGCGGGCGTGTGGCTCGGCTGCGGGCTGGTACGCTCCGCTTGCTGGCCGTCGGCTTCGGGTTCGTTGCCCGGCTTCGTGCTCGTACGCTGGTCGGCGATGACCGAACACACCCCGGACATCCCGCTGGGATCCTGGCTGGCGGGGTTGCCCGACGCGCAGCTGGTGCGTCTGCTGGAGTTGCGCCCCGACCTCGCCCAGCCGCCGCCGGTCAGTATCGCCGCGCTCGCCGCCCGGGCGCAGGCCCGTCAGTCGATCAGGGCGGCCACCGATGACCTCGACTTCCTGCGGCTGGCGCTGCTCGACGCGCTGCTGGTGCTGCACGCCGACACCACCCCGGTGCCGGTCGCTAAGCTGCTCGCGCTGATCGGCCGACGCGCCCCGGAAAGCGAGATCCTTGGCGCACTGAATGACCTCAGGGACCGCGCCCTGGTGTGGGGAGACCCCCAGCTTCGGGTGGCCGCCGACGCAGCCGTGGCGCTACCGTGGCATCCGGGGCAGGTCACCCTGGAGGACGACTCTCAGACCGGCGAACAGATCGGCAAGCTGATCGCGGAGCTTGACGATCAAGAACTCGCCGTGCTTGACAAACTGCGGGAAGGGTCCCCACTGGGACGCACCCGCGACGCCGCGCCGGGGGCGCCTTCGGAGCGCCCGGTGCCGCGGTTGCTGGCCAAAGGGCTGCTACGGCGAATCGATGCCGAGACCGTGATTTTGCCCCGCCTGGTTGGGCACGTGCTGTACGGCCAGGAACCCGGTCCGACGCAGCTCAGCGCACCCGATCCGGCGGTCGCCAGCACCACGCAAGCCGACGTCGATGCCGCAGCGGCCGGGGCGGTCATCGATCTGCTGCGGGAGCTCGATGTGGTGCTTGACACCCTGGGCGCCGCGCCGGTCGTCACGCTGCGAAACGGCGGGCTGGGGGTACGAGAGGTCAGGCGGCTGGCGAAGGCGACCGGGATCGACGACGCGCGGCTGGGCCTCATCCTGGAGGTGGCGGCCGCCGCCGGCCTGATCGCCAGCGGCATACCCGATCCGCGACCACTTGACGGCCGACACGTTGAGGAGCCCCATTGGGCGCCGACGGTGGTCGCCGACCGGTTCGCCGAGGCACCCACCGCCGAGCGCTGGCATCTGCTGGCCCGCGCCTGGCTGGACCTACCGGCCCGTCCGGGGTTGATCGGCACCCGCGGTCCTGACGCCAAACCCTATGGTGCGCTGTCAGATTCGATATATTCGACGGCGGCCCCATTAGACCGCCGGCTGCTTTTAGGCATGCTGGCCGACCTGCCGGCGGGGGTCGGTGTCGACAACATCTCGGCATCGAAGGCGCTGGTCTGGCGGCGACCGCGCTGGGCCGGGCGGCTGCAGCCGGGCCCGGTGGCCGAACTGCTGGACGAGGCGCATCAGCTGGGATTGGTGGGGCGCGGGGCTATCAGCACGGCCGGGCGCGCGCTGCTGACCGACGCCACCGGTGATGCTGCCGTCGCGGCGATGGCCCACGCACTGCCCCAGCCGATCACCCACTTTGTGGTGCAGGCCGACCTGACGGTCGTGGTGCCCGGTCCGTTGGAGCGCCGGGTCGCCGAGGAGTTGGCCGCCGTCGCCACCGTCGAATCAGCCGGCACCGCAATGGTCTACCGCATCAGCGAACGGTCGATCCGGCACGCTTTGGATATCGGCAAGACCGCCGACTCCCTGCACGCGCTATTCGAGAGGCATTCCACAACACCGGTGCCGCAGGGACTCACGTACCTTATCGATGACGTTGCGCGTCGCCATGGGCGGCTTCGGGTCGGTGCGGCCGCATCATTTGTGCGATGTGACGACCCGGCGCTGTTGGCCGCCGCGGTCACCTCGCTGGCCGAACACCTGCAGTTACGTGCCCTGGCCCCGACGGTGGCGGTGTCTTCCGCCCCGATCGCCGAGGTGCTCGCCGCCTTGCGCGGAGCGGGTTTTGCCCCCGTCGCCGAGGACTCCTCCGGAGCCGTCGTCAATGTCCGGAGCCGGGGGGCCCGGATCGCCACACCGCGGCGCCGTCGCACCCCCCGCACGACGCCACGCCCCGGTCGGGAAACCCTGAACGCCATCGTCACGGTACTGCGCAGGGTGTCCACCGCGCCATTCACCGCCAGCAACGGGGAGTCACCGGATGCGATGTCGCAGTTGGCGCAGGCCGTGCGTCAGAAGGCCGCGGTGGTGATCGGCTACGTGGATAGCGCGGGTGTGCCCACCCGGCGGGTGGTCGCACCGATCGCCCTGCGCGGTGGCCAGTTGGTGGCCTTCGATTTGACCTCCGGACGGCCGCGGGATTTCGCCATTCACCGCATCACTTCGGTGGTACGCGCCGACGACGATGCACAGCGCGCCGAGGAGGAGGAGCAGCGCCAATGAATGACCGCCCGCTGATCGTGCAGTCCGATAAGACCGTGCTGCTCGAGGTGGACCACGAGTTGGCCGGTGAGGCGCGCGCCGCCATCGCGCCGTTCGCCGAGTTGGAACGCGCTCCCGAGCACGTGCACACCTATCGCATCACCCCGCTTGCCCTGTGGAACGCCCGTGCCGCCGGGCATGACGCCGAGCAGGTCGTCGACGCGCTGGTCAGTTACTCGCGTTACGCGGTACCGCAGCCACTGCTGGTCGACATCGTCGACACCATGGCCCGCTACGGCCGGCTACAGCTGGTCAAGCATCCGGCACACGGCCTAACGCTGGTCAGCCTCGATCGTCCGGTGCTTGAAGAAGTGCTGCGCAACAAGAAGATCACGCCGATGCTCGGCGCGCGCATCGATGACAACACCGTTGTCGTGCACCCCAGCGAACGTGGTCGAGTCAAGCAGATGCTGCTCAAAATCGGTTGGCCTGCAGAAGATCTCGCTGGCTATGTCGACGGTGAGGCGCACCCGATAAGCCTTCGGCAAAACGGCTGGCACCTCCGCGACTACCAGCAGATGGCGGTCGAGTCGTTCTGGTCGGGCGGATCCGGGGTGGTGGTGCTGCCGTGCGGCGCCGGTAAGACGTTGGTCGGAGCGGCGGCGATGGCAAAGGCCAGTGCGACGACGCTGATCTTGGTCACCAACACCGTTGCGGCGCGGCAGTGGAAACGCGAGCTCGTCAGGCGGACATCACTGACAGAGGACGAAATCGGCGAATACTCCGGCGAACGCAAGGAGATCCGGCCGGTCACCATCTCCACGTATCAGATGATGACCCGGCGCTCCAGAAAGGGCGATTATCACCACCTGGAGCTGTTCGACAGCCGCGATTGGGGATTGATCATCTACGACGAGGTGCATCTGCTTCCGGCGCCGGTGTTCCGGCTGACCGCCGAGCTGCAGTCGCGGCGCCGGCTCGGGCTGACGGCGACGCTAATCCGCGAGGACGGCCGCGAGGGTGACGTGTTCTCACTTATCGGCCCCAAACGCTATGACGCGCCCTGGAAAGACATCGAGGCCCAGGGCTGGATCGCGCCAGCGGAATGCGTCGAAGTGCGCGTGACGATGACCGACGGTGAGCGGATGAAGTACGCCACCGCCGAACCAGAGGAACGCTACCGGGTGTGCTCGACGGCACACACCAAAATCGCGGTGGTGAAAGCGATTCTGGAGAAGCATCCCGATGATCAGCGGCTGGTGATCGGGGCCTACCTCGACCAGCTCGACGAATTAGGCGCCGTGCTGGGCGCCCCCGTGATCCAGGGTGCTACCAAAACCGCTGAACGCGAAGCGCTGTTCGACGCCTTTCGCCGTGGTGAGCTGTCTACACTGGTGGTGTCCAAGGTAGCGAACTTCGCTATCGACTTGCCCGAAGCCTCCGTAGCGGTGCAGGTTTCGGGAACGTTCGGCTCACGCCAAGAGGAAGCCCAACGGCTGGGCCGGCTGCTGCGGCCTAAGGCCAACGGTGGCGGTGCCATCTTCTATTCCGTGGTCGCCCGCGACAGCCAGGATGCCGAATACGCCGCACACCGCCAGCGGTTCCTGGCCGAGCAGGGCTACGGCTATATCATTCGTGACGCTGAGGACCTGCTGGGGCCCGCGGTTTAGATTGTGGCGAGCAGACGCAAAAGCCCCCGAAACTCCGCGTTTCGGGGGCTTTTGCGTCTGCTGGGGCGCTAGCCCGTTCGTCGGAAAATATCGTCAGCAACCTGCTAACTCAACTCGGGAATCACCTCCCGTTCGAACAACTCAATACCGGACCGGTCATAGGCGGCCTCTGGGAAATAGCAGATCGCGTAGCCGCACCCGAGTTCACGCATGCGCGTCAGCCGCTCGATCACCTGCGCCGGTGTGCCCGTAGCCGACTGCCGCCCGCTGACGCCGGCCACCACCGAATCTGCCGCAGCAGGAACATGGCGAGCAATCCGGTCGCGCACCCGCCGCAGGCGGGATTGGACGTCGGTGTTCGATGAACCGATGACGACGTTGAAGTTGGCCGAGCGGACAATCGCATCGAAGTCGGTGCCGACGTCGCGGCAGTGTACAGCGAGGATCTCGGATTTGTGCGCGAAAGCGTCCGGCTCGCAGGAAAAGTTCGTATACTGCGCATATCTCGCCGCAATACGCAACGTCAGCTTTTCCCCACCGCCGGCGATCCACAAAGGAATACCTTTGTCCTGCAGTGGCTTCGGTTCCACGAGAGCGCCATCGACTCGATAATGCTCACCGGCGAAGCTGACTTTGCCGTCGCGCCAGGCGTCGCGCATGATCTGCACACCCTCATCCAACCGCTCGAGACGCACCCGCGCCGAAGGGAAACCGTAACCGTATGCCCGCCACTCATGTTCGTACCAGCCACCGCCGATGCCCATTTGGATGCGGCCGCCCGAGATAATGTCGACGGTGGCTGCCACCTTGGCCAGATAGACCGGATTGCGATAACTCATCGCGGTACACATCTGGCCCAACTTGATCCGTGACGTTATCGCCGCATACGCCGCCATCAGTGACCACGCTTCATGCGTTGCCTGACCGGTCGGCATCGGCACCGTGTGAAAGTGGTCATACACCCACAACGAATCCCACACCCCGGCGTCGGCGTAGCCGGCCAGACCACGCATGACGTCCCAGTGCTTCGCGGGTTCAATCCCGACCAGATCCAATCGCCAGCCTTGCGGGATATACAGTCCGAAGCGCATAGCTTGCGACTCTAGAACGTGCCGCCCGGCGGTGTCAGATTTCGGGGGCTCTCAGGGCGTCGGCCGGCTTGCCGAACCGGCCACGCCGCTTCCGCACCTTTCCGATCAGCGCCGGACGACCCCGGGTCGACAACGGCGTTGCGGGAAGCATCCGTCCCGGGCAATCCCCCGGGAACTGGCGGGTGCTCCAAAAGCCGTGGAGCGCAGCTCCCGGCTGCCGGTGGCGGCGCGTTTCCGCGGTGCGCGCCGGCAGGCGCGTCGCGGGTCGGCGTCGAGGGCAAGATGCCCACTTATTGCCCCGCCCACATTTGCGGTCACGGAATACCGTGAAGTTATGGCTTCTCGACAGACATTGTTTCGGATCTTCTACGGGCTCGGGTTTACTCCCTGGGACGGTCATCCGCAATCAGCGACGCTGCGGGAACTCATCGAGGGAACCAATGCGCTGCCGTCGGGATCGGCGCTTGATGTCGGATGCGGCACCGGAGACGCGTCGGTCTATCTCGCCCAACACGGCTGGCAAGTCACCGGGGTTGACTTCACGCCCAAGGCGCTCGACAAGGCGCGCGCCAAGGCCCGCGCCGCTGGCGTCACGGTCAACTTTGTTCGCGCCGACGTCACACATTTGAGTCAGGCCGGTGTCGGCGGGTTTTTCCAGTTGATCGTGGACAACGGTTGCTTCCACGGCATGAGTGCCGACGATCGTGATCTTTACGTCCGGGAGGTCACCGCGGCGGCCGCCCCAGAGGCACGGCTTTTCATAGTCGCCTTCAAACCCAGTGGTGGCTTCGGACCGGCGGGAGTCGAGCAATCCGAGATTGAGCGCCGGTTCACGCCCAAATGGGCGCTACTGTCGACGACCGATGAACCGCGGGGGACAAATGGAAACGGGTTTACGGCGCGATTTACGGCGCGATTTCAGGCACGCTCGTATCTGCTGCAGCGCAACGGGTAGCAGGCCACCAGACGTAAAAGCCCCCTAAACCTCACTGTTCCGCGGGCTTTTGCGCCTGCTCACGCTAAGAAGTCAGCGACTCCGGGGGCAAAAAGCGGTCGCCGTATTTGGTCGCCAGCTCGCGGGCCCGCGCGACGAACCCGTCCCTACCGCCGGGGTAGCCGACGATGAACTGGGCGGTGCCGCCGGTCCAGGGCGGGAACCCGATCCCCATGATCGATCCGATGTTGGCGTCGGCGGTGGAGGTCAGCACCCCCTCGTCGAGGCACTTCTGGGTTTCCAGTGCCTCGATAAAGAGCATCCGATCGATCATGTCTTGCAGCGGCGGCTTCGACACACCCGAGTGGAACGTCTCCCGCAGGCCGGGCCACAGCCGACTCCGCTTGCCGTCGACGTAGTCGTAGAAGCCGGCGCCTTTGAGCTTGCCGGGCCGCCCGAGCTCGAGCATCTTGTTGATGACGGCTTCCGCCGGATGCGGGGTGTAGGTTCCCCCCGCGGCCTCGACACCGTCCCGGGTGGCCTTGGCGATCTTGGCCATCAGCTCCAGGTTGAGCTCGTCGGAGAGTTGCAGCGGCGCCGCCGGGTAGCCGGCTTGCCCGCCGGCGTGTTCGATGCTGGCCGGCTCCACCCCTTCGCCGAGCATCGCGATCGCCTCGTTGAGAAACGTGCCGATCACCCGGGAGGTGTAAAAACCGCGGCTGTCATTGACCACAATCGGGGTCTTGCCGATCTGTAACGCCAAGTCGATCGCCTTCGCCAGCGTCGCGTCGGACGTCTTGTGCCCCTTGATGATCTCCAGCAACGGCATCTTGTCCGCGGGGGAGAAGAAGTGCAGGCCGATGAAGTCCCCGGCCCGCTTGACCCCGGTGGCCAACTCGGTGATCGGAAGTGTGGAGGTGTTGGAGCCCAGCACCGCGTCGGGCGCCACCAGCGGCTCGATTTCGGCGAACACCTTGTGCTTGAGCTCAACCGACTCGAATACCGCTTCGATGACCAGGTCGGCGCCCGCGGCGTCGTTCACGTCGGCGGTGGGGTGGATGCGACCGAGAAGCGCGTCGGACTTCTCCGGGGTGGTCTTGCCCTTCGAAAGCGCCTTAGCTTCCAGCTTCTCCGAGTACCCCTTGCCTTTCTGCGCGGCCTCCAGGCTGACGTCTTTGAGGATCACCTCCAGGCCGGCCTTGGCGCAGACGTAGGCGATGGCGGCACCCATCATCCCGGCGCCCAGCACCGCGACCTTCTTAAACGTGGTCTTCCCGTAGCCGGATGGCCGCGAACCCCCGGAGTTGATGTGCTGCAGGTCGAAGAAGAATGCCTGGATCATGTTCTTGGCGACCTGGCCGGTGACCAGTTGGGCGAAATAGCGGCTTTCGATGCGGGTGGCGGTGTCGAAGTCGACCTGCGAGCCCTCGACCGCGGCGGCCAGGATGGCGCGCGGCGCCGGCATCGGCGCCCCCTTGAGTTGCTTGCGCAGATTTGCCGGGAACGACGGCAGGATGGCCGCCAGCGACGGTGAACTGGGTGTGCCGCCGGGTATCTTGTAGCCCGGCTTGTCCCAAGGCTGCACGTGGTCCTCGGGATGGGTTTTGATCCACGCCTTGGCGGCGGGCACCAGTTCCTCGACGGTGGGCAGCACCTCGTCGACCAACCCGATGTCCTTGGCCTCGAGCGGCGTGAACCGGGTGCCGCTGGCGAGCACGTTGACAACGGCGTTCTGGATGCCAAACATCCGCACCGTGCGGGTGACACCCCCACCGCCGGGAAGCAGGCCCAACGTCACCTCCGGCAGGCCGATCCGGCTGCCCTTGACGTCGGCCGCAATACGGTGATGGCACGCCAGCGCGATCTCCAGTCCGCCGCCCAGCGCGGCGCCGTTGATGGCTGCCACGACCGGTCTGCCGAAGGTCTCCAGCGTGCGTAACTGCTTCTTGACCGTCTCCACGGTGTCGAAGAACTGTCCGGCGTCCTCGGGCCGGGCCCGCACCATGGCGGTGAGGTCGCCCCCGGCGAAGAACGTCTTCTTCGCGCTGGTGACCACCACTCCGGTGATCGAATCCTTTTCGGCAACAAGGCGATCGACGGCTTTGCCCATCGACTCGATGTAGGCCTCGTTCATCACGTTGGCCGACCCGGACGGATCGTCCATGGTCAGCGTGACGATCCCGTCGGTGTCCTTGTCCCACCGAATAGTGTTGTCGGGCATGGGCTTTTAGTTTCCCTTTCGCGGCTATTCGATACTTTTGGCGGATACTTTTGGCCGATACTTTTGGCGGCAATGTCGAGTTCTGCAGCCACCTCGCCGGTGCTTCCTAGACCCGTCTAGACCCGTTCGATGATGGTGGCCACCCCCATGCCGCCGCCGATGCACAACGTGACCAGCGCACGCCTGGCGTTGCGGCGCTCGAGTTCGTCGACCATGGTGCCCAGGATCATCGCGCCGGTGGCCCCCAGCGGGTGGCCCATCGCGATCGCCCCGCCGTTGACGTTGAGCTTCTCGTCGGGGATGCCCAGGTCTTTTTGGTACTTCAACACCACCGAGGCGAACGCCTCGTTGAGCTCGATCAGATCGATGTCATCCAGCGTCAGGCCGGCCCGGTCGAGCACCTTGCGGGTGGCCGGTTGCGGACCGGTCAGCATGATCGTCGGCTCGGCGCCGCTGGTTGCGGTGGCGACGATACGCGCACGCGGTGTCAAGCCCTGTGACGTGCCGGCGGCCTCGGAACCGACCAGCACCAGCGCCGCGCCGTCGACGATCCCGGAGCTGTTACCGCCGGTGTGCACGTGGTTGATCTTTTCCACCCAGTGGTACTTTTGCAGCGCGACATCGTCGAAACCGCCCATCGCGCCGATAGTGTCGAAGGCGGGCTTCAGCTTGGCCAGGCCCTCCATCGTGGTGTCGGGCCGCATATGCTCGTCGTGGTCGAGGATGACCAGGCCATTTTGGTCGCGCACCGGCACCACGGATTTGGCGAAGTAGCCGCCCGACCACGCCGCAGCCGCCCGTTGCTGAGAGCGCAGCGCATAGGCGTCCACGTCCTCGCGGGAGAAACCCTCGAGGGTGGCGATCAGGTCGGCGCTGATGCCCTGCGGCACGAACCCGATGTCGTAGTTGGTGGCCGGGTCCAGCGCCATCGCGCCCCCGTCGGAGCCCATCGGCACCCGGCTCATCGACTCGACGCCGCCGGCCAGCACCAGGTCGTCCCACCCGGAACGCACCTTCTGCGCGGCGATATTCACGGCCTCCAAACCCGATGCGCAGAACCGGTTGAGCTGCACACCACCGGTGGTGTCGGGCAATCCGGCGGCCAGCACGGCGGCCCGGGCGATGTCACCACCCTGGTCACCGACCGGCGACACCACGCCGAGGATGACGTCGCTGATCAGGTTCTCGTCGAGATCGGGAAAGCGTCTGCGCAGCTCGTTGATCAGGCCGACCACCAGGCTCAGCGGCTTGACCTCATGCAACGACCCGTTTTTCTGCTTGCCGCGCGGGGTGCGGATGGCTTCGTAGATGAAGGCTTCAGGTGACATGGCTGACCCCTCTTCGGCGTGTGGCATTTCGTACCCGCCACCCTAACAGCACGCCCGATCAACCTGTTGGTTGGGAGCTCGGTGGCCGCCCGAGCTGGGCTACCCTGGTCACCCCGGGTGCTGTGCGTCCTGCGAGCATGGTCACGAACCGAAACGCCCTACGCTCGACGACTATGACGGTGTCGCGATTGCAGCCGTACGCGACCACGGTGTTCGCCGAAATGTCGGCGCTGGCGGAGCGTCTCGGCGCGGTGAACCTCGGACAGGGCTTTCCCGACGAGGATGGACCGGCGGCGATGCTGAAAGCCGCCCAAGACGCCATCGCCGCGGGCGTCAACCAGTATCCGCCCGGCATCGGCATCCCGGCGCTCCGACAGGCCATCGCCGCCCACCGCAAACGGCATTTCGGCGTCGAGTACGACCCGGACACCGAGGTGCTGGTGACCGTCGGGGCCACCGAAGCCATCGCGGCGGCGGTGCTCGGCGTGGTCGAGCCGGGTTCGGAGGTGCTGCTGATCGAGCCGTTCTACGACTCCTACTCACCGGTGGTGGTGCTGGCGGGGGCTCAGCGGATAGCGGTGCCGCTGGTGCCCGACGGGCGGGGTTTCGCCCTGGACACCGATGCACTGCGGCGTTCGGTGACACCCCGAACCAGGGCGTTGATCGTCAACTCGCCGCACAACCCGACCGGCACGGTGCTCGGCCCGGCGGAGCTGGCGGTTATCGCCGAGGTCGCAACGGCGGGGGATCTGGTGGTCATCACCGATGAGGTGTACGAGCAGCTGGTGTACCCGTCCCCGGCGGGGCACCGCCACATTCCGCTGGCCACCTATCCGGGCATGGCCGAACGCACCATCACCATCTCCAGTGCGTCCAAGATGTTCAACTGCACCGGCTGGAAGATCGGATGGGCCTGCGGACCACCGCAACTCATCGCCGCAGTGCGCGCGGCCAAACAGTATCTGAGCTACGTCGGCGGCGCTCCGTTCCAGCCCGCGGTGGCGTTGGCGCTAAACACCGAAGATGCCTGGGTGGCTGCGCTGCGGACCTTGCTGCAGGCCCGGCGCGATCGGTTGGCGGCCGCGCTCGCCGACATCGGCTTCGGTGTGCATGACAGCTTCGGCACCTATTTCCTATGCGCCGACCCCAGGCCGCTGGGCTACCACGACAGCACGGCGTTCTGCGCGATGCTGCCGGAAAAGGTTGGCGTGGCGGCGATCCCGATGGCGGCGTTTTGCGATCCCGCGAACCGACATGCCGATGTGTGGAATCACCTGGTGCGCTTCACCTTCTGTAAGCGTGACGATACCCTCGATGAGGCCATCAGACGACTTGGCCTGCTGCGCGACGGCCTGACGACTGCCGCTACCTGACGCCTGTCGGGCCTGCGGTCAGGCCCAGCTGGAGCCCACGGCGGAGTCGGTGTCGAACATGTTGGAGCCGGCGGTTTGCACCTTGGCGCCGTGGGCGTTGGCCTGCTCGTAGATCACCTGGAAGTTGCGGCCCAACTCGGTGATGAACTGCTGGCAGGCCGTCGAACCCGCCCCACCCCAAAAGTCCCCGGCGGCAAGCACATCGCGCACGATGGCCTGATGCTCGGCCTCCAGCGCCATCGCCTGGGCGCGAATCGTGGCCCCGTGGGCGTCCACATCGGCGAACTGGTAATTGATCGTCATCTTGAAGGTCTCCTAACGTGAGAAAGCCTACGCAGCCAGTGCTTTCGGCGCTAGCTGCTCAGCAGGTGCTGGGAGGCCTGCTCTTGGGCCTCGTAGTTGTTGGCGTCGCGGATCAGCCCGTCACGCACCCCGTGCAGCATGGTCACGATGTTGCGAAACGCCTGATGCATCTGGGCCATGGTGTCATAGGAGGTGGCCTGCGCGGGCCCGCTCCAGCCCGCCCCGGCGATGTTTTGACTCGACGCCCACATCTTGCGGGCCTCATCCTCCACCGTTTGGGCGTGCACATCAAAACGGCCCGCCATCGCCCGCATCTGATTCGGGTCGGTCATAAAACGCGTCGTCATAGCGTGTCTCCTTCCGAAGTTCTGGATGGTAACTGGCGCGGTCGGCGCCCGGTGATCGGCGGGCGCCCCGCGCCCAACCGGTCAAAGTGCAACGATCTGAACGGAGTTCCTTTTCGTTATCCCTCCCTTTCGTTATCCGGCGGCCGGCGGGCGGGCGATCACTTCGGGACGAAACCCGTATCGGGGAGCCATACCGCCGATACCCGGCCCGGCCAGACTCGCCAACACCCGGTGGAGTTGCTCGGGCAGCTGGTTCAGGCTGCCCAGCATTCCCTGCCCGCCCAGGTTCCGGATCGGGCTTGCGGGCGCTGCGGCAGCCTCCAGCCATGGGGCGAGACCGAGACCGGTGGACGGTAATTCGGCGGTCAGGGGGTTGACCGCGCGGCCCGCCGCCCCCCATGCCTGCGGTACCGAGAGGGCACCGACCGACGTCGCCCGGCCCAGTCCCGCGGCCACCACCGCACCGCTGCCGCCGATACCCGGGCCGGCCGCGCTGACCGACCCGAACGCGCCGACCCCCGGCCCTATCCCGCCCGCCATGGCCGATCCCATCGCCGGAATCCCCTTGGCGGCCCCGGCGGTCGACAGCATCGACTTGAACATGTTGGCCATCGACATGCCCCGCATCGGCATCATCGACAGCTCCGACACCGGGAACATAGCGGACTTCAGATCGGTCATCGACGACGTCAACGACGGCGCGGAAGACGAGGACGACCCGGGCGGCATCGACGTCGCCGACATGGATGACGTTGCCGAGAGGGGTGAGGAGAGTCCCTGCAATGTCTGCGGTACCGCGGTCATCGCCTGGGAGGCCGTCATCGCCTGGGAGGCCGTCATCGCCTGGGACACCGTCAGCGGCGTGTTCGCGGCCGAGGCGCCGGTAGCCTGGGCGACCGCCGCATCCTGGGTGCTCAGCGCGGCCGGATTGGCGGCCTGGTGCGGGGGCGTAAAGGGAGCCAACGTCGAGGCGGTTGCCGACGCGGCAGCGTAGCCATACATGGCCGCCGCGTCCTGCGCCCACATCTGGGCGTACTGGGCTTCGGTGGCCGCGATCGCCGCGGTGTTTTGCCCGAGGAAATTCGTTGCGATCAACGATGCCAACACACTGCGATTGGCCGCGACCACCGCCGGCGGTACCGTCATCGCAAACGCCGCCTCATAGGCGGCCGCCGCCGCGCGTGCTTGTGCGGCGGTCTGCTCGGCCTGGGCGGCGGTGGTGCTCATCCACCCCACGTACGGCGCTGCCGCGGCAGCCATCGACACCGAGGCCGGGCCCAGCCACGACTCCGCGGTCAGCCCCGCGATCACCGCGCTATAGGACGCGGCAGCGGAGTGCAATTCGGCGGCCAGCCCCTCCCAGGCGGCCGCGGCGGTCAAAAGCGGCCCGGAACCGGCGCCGGCATACATTCGGGCGGAATTGATCTCCGGCGGGAGCATACCGAAATCCATCGCCACGTCACCTCTTGGTCTCAGGCGGCCACGATCGCGTTGGCGGCCTCGGTGGCGGCATACGACCGGGAACTGGCCGCCAAGACGGTAACGAACTGCTGATGAATCGCCGCGGCCTGGGCGCTGACCGCCTGGTAGATGCCGGCGTGCATGGCGAATTGTGCCGCAGTCAACGCCGAGACCTCGTCGGCGGCGGCGGGCGCCAGCTCAGTGGTAGGGAAGGCCGCAGCCGCGTTGGCGGTGCTCACCGCCGAGCCGATGGTCTCCAGGTCGCCAGCTGCGGAGGCCAGCATTTCGGGCTGTACGGTCAGGAATGTCACGGGCTTTCCTCCCTTGTCGAACGTGGTGACGGCCCGCGTCGGGGTCGCCGTAATGGATTCGACGCCGACGTTTCCCGGCGAAGCTGAAGGGGAGCTGAAAAAGGTGCGAGACGCCAGGTTTTGCTCAGCCTCCCTTCAGGAAGGGGGCGTCACAATAAGCGGTGTGCATGGCGCCCGGCATCGGCCGAACCCGGAAACCCGCCCGCCGAGGGTGCTGGTGGTTGAGGACTACGGTGCCATCCGCGAGATGGTGGTCGAGGCGCTTGCCGATGCCGGGTATGTCAGCGGCGGACGGGCGGACGGGCGCGGGCTAGAGGACGTGCTGGCCGCGTTTCGCCCGGATCTGGTGGTACTGGACGTGATGCTGCCCGGCCGTGACGGTTTCGCGCTCATCGACGTGGTGCGCGGCTACGGTGACGCGGGCATCGTCTTGCTCACCGCCAAAGACGCGCTGCCCGATCGGGTGCGTGGGTTAGACGCCGGCGCGGACGACTATGTGATCAAACCGTTCGACGTGGCCGAGTTGATCTCCCGAGTGGGCGCCGTGCTGCGGCGGCGGGGACGGGTGCCGTCGGCCATGCAGGTCGGTGACCTGGTCGTGGACGTGGAGGCCGGCGTGGTGAGCCGCGCCGGCGCGGTCTTGGATCTCACCGGAACCGAGTTCAAGCTGCTCAGTTACCTGGTCGAACAGCGCGGGCGGACGGTGAGCAAGGAGCAGATCCTGGCCGCGGTCTGGGGATACGACGCCTACGACGCCAACCTCGTCGAGGTCTATATCAGCGCGCTGCGGCGCAAGCTGGAGGCCCACGGGTCACGGATGCTGCACACGGTGCGGGGACTGGGCTATCAGCTATCGGCGGGTCAGCGATGACCGCTGCGACCACACCCACCCCGTCGCTGCGGCGGCGGGTGACGGTCGCGACGGTCGGTGTGATCGCGATCTTGCTGGTCGCGCTCGGTATGGCGATCGATCAGGTGGTTGGCGTTCAGCTCAACCGTGACCTGGAAGCCCGGCTGGGCGATAACATCGTCCGCGCGGCCAACCTGGTGAAGGCCGGGGTCGGACCGTCCGAACTCGTCACCCAGTTGCAAGGCCACCAAATCCGTGTCCAGGTCATCGGCCGCGACGGCACCCGCTACGGAGACCGAACGCTGGTGCCCGCTTCATCACCGCCGGTGCCGCGGGTGGGACCCCCGCCGCCACCGTCCCGCGGCGAGCGGAACAGCAAAACGGTGACCCGCGTGCTGCGGGACGGTTCGACACTCACCATGGTGGCAACCACCAGCGGGATCCATGCCCGCCGAGCCGAACTGCGCCGGGATCTGCTCATCGGCGGCGCCGCCGCGCTGATGGTGGTCACGCTGTTGGTCAGGCTCGCCGTCGGGCGTGCGCTGGCACCGCTGCAACGGATTACCTCGATAGCGGAGCGGATCACCTACGGTGACCGGGGGCGCCGCCTCCGCCCGGACCGTCCGACGACGGAACTCGGTCAGGCCGCCGCCGCTTTCGACAACATGCTCGACGCCCTGGAGGACGCCGAGATCCACGCCCGGCAGGCCGCCGAGAGCGCGCAGCGAGCCGAGGCGAAAACCCGCCAGTTCCTCTCCGACGCGGCGCATGAGCTGCGCAGCCCGGTGGCCGGCATCCAGGCGGTGGTGCAGCAACTGACCGCCACCACCGAAGCAACCGGTGACGCCGACGACGCGACGACCGTCCGGCGACGCCGATACGCGGCGCTGCTGGACCGTGAGGCGCGCCGGGCTACCAGGCTGGTGTCCGACATGCTCGACATCGCCAGTATCGATGCGGGCGTGGTGCAGCCCAACGAGGATATCGACCTGTTGGACATCGTCGCGGTCGAAGTGGACCGGGCCGCCGTGCTCGCCCCCGCCCTGACCGTGCGGCTGATCGGGGACGGCAACCCGTTGCCCATCCGCGCCGACCCCAGCCGAATCTCCCAGATCCTGTCCAACCTGCTGGACAACGCCCGCCGATACACCCCGCCCGGCGGCGAGATCACGGTGTGCACCGCGGTTCGCGGGCACAACGCCGAAGTGGTGATCACCGACACCGGCCCCGGTATTCCGCCCGGCGACCGCGAGCGGGTGTTCGACCGGCTGGTCCGCCTCGACGGCTCCCGGGGCCGCGACTCCGGCGGCGCCGGTCTCGGCCTGCCGATCGCCCGGGCATTGGCTCAAGCGCACCACGGCGCACTGGAGTGCCTTCCGCGGGGCGCCGGGGCGCAATTCCGGCTAACCCTGCCGTTGATTCCGGCCACGGATCTGGGTCAACCGTTTCGGCGGGCCCCCGTCGCGGATTGCCGCCCGGCTCCGCCTTCGTGAGCGTCGCTCGGGTGCCTTCGTCCCCCGGGCCGGCCGGGGCCGGGCGCCAACGCTGCGTCACCGACTACGTTAGCGGTCGTACTTCATGCTCAGCACCCGGTTGCGCAGTCCCGCGGTCGCGGTGTCCAGCACCGCGTTGACGGCGCGTTTGAGCAGGAAGCCGGGCAGCGGCACCAACGGGTCGACGGTGATGTCGAACTTCACCCGAGTGGTCTGGCCCTCGGGCGTCAAGGTGTAGGCGGCGTCCTGGGAACGCTGCCGGGTGGCGCTGACCAGCGTCCAGCTCACGGTGTTGTCGCCCCAGGTGTAGGCCACTACCTGCTCGTCGGTGATGCCGGCGATCTTGACCTTCATCCTCGCCACGGTCGGCCGCCCGTCGGCTCCGGTCTCTACCACCTCAGAGCTCCGGTGCGCCGGGGACCACTCGGGCAGCGACTCGAGATCGGCGATGACGTCCAGGACCTCCTCCGGGCTGGCTTCGATGACGACTTCGCGCGATTCGCTGATTGGCATGGCCCGCACCATAGCGAGGCGGCGGAGCACCCGGAGCGGTTTCGGCCGCGACGGTACCGTCATCCTTGTGATTGGTGCCAACGAATGCGTCTACACCGTCGGGGACTACCTGCTCGACCGCCTCGCCGAACTCGGCGTTTCGGAGGTCTTCGGCGTTCCCGGCGACTACAACCTGGAATTTCTTGACCACATCGTCGCTCACCCCCGCATCCGGTGGGTGGGCAACGTCAACGAGCTGAATGCCGGCTACGCCGCCGACGGTTATGGACGGCTGCGCGGAATCTCAGCCGTGGTCACAACATTCGGGGTGGGTGAGCTGTCGGTGGCCAACGCGATCGCGGGCAGCTACGCCGAGCACGTGCCGGTGGTCCACATCGTCGGCGGCCCCTCCAAGGACGCTCAGGCCACGCGCCGTGCCCTGCACCATTCACTCGGCGATGGAGATTTCGATCATTTCCTGCGGATAAGTCGTGAAATAACCTGTGCCCAAGCGAATCTCATGCCGGCCACCGCTACCAGAGAGATCGACCGGGTGCTCAGTGAAGTGCGTGAACAAAAGCGCCCCGGTTACCTGCTGATCGCCACCGATGTCGCACGTTTTCCGGTCGAGCCGCCGAGCACCCCGCTTCCCCGTTATACCGGCGGCACCAGCCCGCGGGCGCTGTCGTCGTTCATCGACGCCGCAGCCGAGCTCATCGCCGACCACCAGGTGACGGTGCTGGCCGATTTCCTGGTCCATCGACTGCACGCGGTCAAAGAGCTCGAGACGTTGCTGGCGGCCGACGTGGTTCCGTATGCCACGTTGATGTGGGGCAAAAGCCTGGTCGATGAGAGTGCGCCCAACTTTTTGGGCATTTATGCGGGAGCGTCCAGCGCCGAACCGGTGCGCCGCGCGATCGAACAGGCTCCGGTTCTGGTGACGGCGGGAGTGATGTTCACCGACATGGTCAGCGGTTTCTTCACCCAGCGCATCGACCCGGCGCGCACCATCGACGTCGGCCAGTACCAAAGCACCGTGGCCGGCCGGGTGTTCGCTCCGCTGGAGATGGCCGCCGCGCTAAATGCCCTGGCCGGCATCCTCAAACAGCGCGGGCGGACGTCGCCGCCGGTCTCGGTGACATCGGATGATCCGCGCCCGGCCCGGCCCGCGCGCGACCAACCGCTCACCCAGCAGATCCTCTGGGACAGGCTGGCCGAGGCACTGACCCCCGGCAACGTGGTGCTCGCCGATCAAGGAACCTCCTTCTACGGCATGGCAGCGCACCGGCTTCCGCGCGGCGTGACCTTTATCGGACAACCGCTCTGGGGCTCAATCGGTTACACGTTGCCCGCGGCGCTCGGGGCAGCGTTAGCCCACCCGGACCGCAGAACCGTGTTGCTGATCGGGGACGGCGCCGCGCAGCTGACGGTGCAAGAACTCGGCGCGTTTTCTCGCGAAGGGCTCTCACCGGTCATCGTGGTCGTCAACAACGCGGGCTATACCATCGAACGGATGATCCGCGGGAAGACGGCCCCATACAACGACATTGTGAGCTGGAAATGGGTCGACATCCCCGACGTGCTCGGGGTTAGCAATCATATGACCTTTCGGGCGCAGACCTACGGGGAACTCGACGACGCCCTCACCGCGGCCGGCCGGCATCAGGACCGATTGATTCTGGTCGAGGCAGTCGTACCGCGACTCGATATTCCAGACCTGTTAACCGAATTGACGCAACCAACGTCGCAGGACGGCACCGTGCGGCGGTGAAAGAGCCGTGCTCGGGGCTGAGCTGCGGTGTATGCGGTTCGGTCCCTGTCGGATCGGCCCAAGCGGCGCTTTCCGGCGATCCCGTCACTGCTCGATAGACACCATGTCCATGAATGTGCCGGCGAACAGCGGTGGGTATGCGCCGATGCCGCCAACCCGGGTCATCCACTGCGCCACCACATCGGGATGTTCGATCCAGCGCATCGCACCCTTCTCGTCGCCAATGTCCTGCAGGATCAAGACTTCGTGCGTGTCGTCGAAAGCCTGGAATATCCATGTTTTTCTAATGCCGGCCGCCTGGAATCTGCCGATCGCACCGCGGATCTCGGCGGCCAAAGCGGCCACGTCGTCGACCGACGCGACCGCAGCCACTATCACGCCATGCGCTGTCGGTACGCGAGCGGGCGTCGAATCGAACCTTTCGACGATCTCGCCGGCGAAGACCGCGGGGATGTCGTCGACGCCGATCGCGTCGAACCAGTCGAAGAAGACACGCGATCGCAGCAACTCCACGACCGGTTGCCGGCTGCGCACTCCTATCAGCACCAGGACGCGCCCGTCGTCGTGGGTTGACCGGTAAACCAGGACGTGGTGGGCGCCGATGCCGGCGAGACCGGGCATGCGCCGTCGAAGCAGCGGGCATACCCGGTCCGGATCGGGGACGCGGCAGTCCGAGGCGATCACCATCGAATGCAGCCCGCCGGTGATCACCGTGGTCGACCGTTCCTCATCGCGCCACCGCCATACCACGGTGGCCCCTCGAGAGATTCCCCGCCTCGGGGTGCTTCGGCAAAGCGCGCGTTGCCGCTGTTAGTCTTCATAATCGCGATTCACCGAGAATATCCGAGACTACCCGGGAAACCATGTCCTCCGGCGGAGATCACACCGTGCTTCCAACCCCGGAAGCCAGCGGAGCGGTGCCGTGATGAGCGCCCGGCGGCTCGTGCTGGGTGCGGCGGTCGGGCTGGCGGCGACAATCCGCGCGATGGCGAGCGCGCACGCCGACGACCCGGTCAAGCATCACGTCATATACCGTGTCAGCGCACAGAGCCCGATCTACGCCGACATCTATTACCTGGCTCAGGAGCCGGCGATCTTCGCCGAGTACAGCCACAACCCGTACCAGTTCGTGCCGAACGTGAAAACCGACATCACCCCGAACAAACCGTGGAGCTACGAACTGGACCTGGCAAACCCCGATCAGTGGGCCCTGGTCACCGCCAGCACCGGGACCGAACCGGGCACGCCGATGTTTCACTGTGAGCTCATGGTGGACGGGAAAGTCGTGGTCGCAAAGGACGGCCCCAAAGGTGTGCTCTGCTCGATACGCCACTGGTGAGCCGTCCGGAAGCCTTCTCACAGTCACTCGTTCGGCGGGCTCGTTCGGCGAGGACGATCAGCAAGGGCGATCAGCAAGGGCGATCAGCAAGAAGATGTCCCAGGGAAACCCGTTAGGTGTCCGCGCGAGTCCAAAAGGTACGGCCATTTTGGGCTATGCAGGTGAGGAACAGCCCATCGGGTGCCTGGGCGACGTAGTTCGACCACCGGGTGCAGTCGGCGTTTTCCTCCTTGACTCCCGCCATCGGCGGCGACCGGAACCATCTGGGCTGATACCGGCGCGGTGAGCCGCAAAACACCAGCCGCCCCCAGTCGGTGACCCCGAAGACGTAATAGGTGGTGTTCTCACACGGCGCGCCGAGCACTACACCCGCAGCGATGCCCGGGGTACAGGCCGGGTAGTCACAGACCGTCGGACCGGCACCGGCGGGTGGCACCGGTGCGATGCCGACACCGATCAGCGCGGCGATCAGTGCCGCCACGCGGCCCGCTCGACCCCGGTGCCGGCGCCTCGAGTTCACTCCGCGATTCTGCGACACACCTTTTTGCGGCACACCGCGTACGCCAACAGCCACCGCGCCCGAAGCCCTCACGAAAGACAACCCCACCGTGTCGCCGGCCAACAGAGTGTTCCCCCAGCCTACGGCCCACCGGGGAGCGCCGGGACGACGGCCCGGCCGCCCGCGCCCGGATGATAATGTGGTGCTCCGCGCACGACCCGCAGCGACCAGGAGGCCACCATGCCGCCGCGGCAGCGTCCATTGGAGGCGCGTGGCGTCGACACGGGTGACACGGCGGAAGCGGCGGCCGATGCCCACGCGCCGCATCCCGACGGCGAGGCGGCCGTTGCGATAGCCGCAGCGGAGCAAGAGGCCGCCCGCGCCGAAGCCCGTGCCGCGGCAGCCCGGGCGCGTGCGCTCCGGCTGCGCGAGCACGCCGAGGCGAGCCTGCGACACCGGCGGGGTGCCGCTGGCAGGGATGGGGCCGCCGACACCGCCGTCGACGAGTCTCGCTCGCCTCGATTTGGGCCACAACGACCGCGGCTTCGTCTGCCGGGGCGCACAGCAGTGCCCGTCGGCGTCGCGCTGGTGCTGATGTGCGCCTCGCTGGGGGCCAGCGCCGCCATGGTGTGGCACCACCGCACCCTGGTCCACAACCGGGAGCGGGCCGCGCAATTCGCCGCCGCGGCCCGCGCCGGCGCGCTGACACTGATGTCAATTGACGCCGCGCATGCCAAGGAGGACTTCCAACGGATCATCGACAACTCCACCGGCGAGCTGAAAAACCAGCTGGAAGTCACCGCGCTCTACCTGGCCAAAGGTGTTGCGGATTCGAAGGTCAGCACCAAGGCCACCGTGGAGGCGGTGGCCGTCGAATCGATGACCGATGACTCGGCGGTTGTGCTGATCGCCGCGAAATCCGACACCACCAATCCCGATAACACCAAACGGCCACCGGCTTTGTGGCGGCTCAGCATCAGTGTCACTCGCGACGGCGGTCGGCTCAAGATGTCGAAAGTCGAGTTCGTGCCGTGACAATCGGACAGCAGTCGCCACGCAACGGCGCACAACCGCCGTCCGGCGGCGCGAGATCAGTGCGCGGCACCGGACCGCGACGCTGGTGCCGTCGGTGCCTGGCGGGGTGGCGGGTAATCCTGGTGGCGGCGCTGACGGTTGGCGCCATGGCAGTTACCGTCGGCTTGTTTTTCTTTCAGTTTCGTCCGGATCAGCAGCTCGGCGACGCGGCCGGCCGCCGGGCGATCAAAGCGGCGTCGGACGGCGCTGTGGCGCTGCTGTCCTACTCCCCCGAGAATCTGGAGCGTGATTTCGCCGCGGCGAAATCGCACCTCACCGGCGGATTTCTGGCCTACTACAACAAATTCAGCGAACAAGTCGTCGCGCCGGCGGCACGGGAAAAACGCATCGCTACCACCGCCAGGGTGGTGCGGGCCGCCGTGTCGGAGTTGCACCCGGATTCAGCTGTCGTGCTGGTGTTTGTCGACCAGACCACCACCAGCAAGGAAAACCCCACACCGGTTGTCACGGCGAGCAGCGTGCGGGTAGCGCTGACGAAGGTCAGGGGTTTATGGCTGATCTCGCGGTTCGACCCGGTCGGATGAGCACCCCGAATCTCGGGTGCCAACCGGCGCCCGACCCCCGTAGCCGGCGCTGTTCTGCGCACCGGAGAATATCGCCACCGACGCCGACCGGCGTTATCGGTATCCTGAACCGGATGCGCCCCACGGAGAACCCGATTCGCTCCCGCGGAGCGACGAACATCGCAATGTTGGTGGCTGCCGCCCTATCCGCCCTGTTGGGGGGTGTGGCGCCGGCCCGCGCATCCAAGGAGGACGTCGCCATCAACGGCACATACCGGGCCACCTCGATCGGCGACTGGGCCAAGACAAATGAGCAATATCACGACGAGGCGACGGTCACCAGCATATGGACGATCAACTCCAGCTGTGCCACCTCCCAGGACTGCACTGGCACGGTCATCAGCGATCAGGGGTGGAGTGCGCCGCTCTTCATGCACGACGGGGCGATATGGTACGTCAAACGCGATGTGCCCAATTGGGAAACATGCCCCGACGGCACCAGTTACCCGGGCCGGCAGACATTTTATTTCTATCCGGTGAACTCCGATGGTCTAGAGCAGATCGGATCACCGACACTGGCCGGCAAGGACCGTACCGTCGGTCCGAGCGGCGCCTGCGGGCAAAACACCGCCCTTGCCGTCGAGATGCCGTTCCGGCTGGACAAGATAGGCTGATGAGCCGATCGCGCGTGACGACCGGCTCGGCTGGGGCGGCGCCGCCCGGCTTCAGGTGGGAAGCAAGTCCTGCCATTTCTTGGGCGTGGTCGGATTGACCAGGTCGGACTGTTGATAGAGCCGACCGTCCGGGCCGACATACCGCCCGGTACGTGGATCGTATCGGGCGATCGCAACCGGTGATCGAGATGTCTTGGCCCCAAACGAGCTTGCAGCGCCCCGTGGTCGTGCGTCGCGAGCTGCGCCTGATGAAGGTGCGGCGGGTGGCGGGGACACCGGCGGCGGTGCAGGGATCTCGCCCGGCGCGGGAACGTCAAGCGGCGCTATCGGGGCAAGATCGGCGGTGGGCGAGTGGGTGATCGCCGTGGACGGTACCGGCGGCACGGCCGCTCCAAGCGTGCCCGGTGGTGCGGGCTCGCCCCGCGGGCCGGGGGGTGTTCCCCGCGGAACCGCACCGGGCGGCAGCGGCGTGCCCTGGATCGGGGCATAGATCCTGTCGTTAAAGGTGACCCGATCATCGGGCGGGATGCCCTGGGACAGCAGGTTCGGATCCAGCGGGTAGGGGCCGAGAACATGTTGACGCATTGCCAGCGGCTCGTAAGGTTTGTCGCTGTTGCAGATTTCGACCGTCGGCGCGCGCTTTCCGGGGTGTCCCATGCAGGGATAGTTACGGGCGCCGCGAACCGCAAGCGGTGAATCCTGTGGCAGTTTGCAGTACACCCCGTCCGGGGCGTCGATGTCAGTGGTGTCGTCCGGGGAACGCCATTGGCTGGGGGGGATGAAACCGACCGTGCAAATAGGCGGATCATCGATGGTGATTGAAAAGTCGCCGACGGGCAAACCATCGGGATGATTTGTGTTTCCAGATGTTTGAATGATCGCAACCGCCGGCGGCAACAGCACCAGCAGTTGCTCCAGCGAGGGGTGGTAGGTGATCGCGACCTGGCCGACGGTACTGAGGTTGGCCAGCAATACCGGCAGCGTCGGTTTGATCTGGGTGAGCAGGCGAGACGCCTCGTTGGCGGCTTCAGGCCCATGGTGCAGCAGGGTCCGCACCCGGGCATCGTCGGCTACCAACGTATCGGAGATCCCGGCGAGGCTGCGCGCCCACGTTCTGATCGCATCGGCCGTGTGCGCTTGTGAATCCAAGAGCGGCCCAACATCTTCGGTGAGGGCGCGGGTCCGCTCAGCAACACCGTTCGCGTCGTGGGACAGCTGCGCTGACGAGTCGAGCAACGATCCCAGATCGTAGCCGGATCCGTTGAATCCCTGAAAAGACTCGTCGAGCAATTGGCCGAGTTTGTTTTTGGGAATGCTGTTGATCAACGCGCTGACCTGATCGAGCATCGGGCCGACCGCCTGCGGGATGGTGGTGTCTCGCATGGCGATCACCGAGCCGTTGTGTAAGTAGGGCGGTGAGTCGGTTCGGGGCCGCAGGTCCACATATTGTTCCCCGACCGCGGAGATGCTGCGCACCTCCGCTTTCAGGTCCGCCGGGATTTTCGGCGAGGTATTTAGCGACAGCGTCGCTGTCACGCCGGTGGGCGTCAACCCTACCGAGGTGACCTTGCCGACTTGCACACCGCGGTAGGTCACGTTGGAAAACCGGTACAGACCACCGGTGGCCGGCAGCTCCAGCGTGACCGTGATCCGCCCGATTCCCAACAGGGTCGGCACTTGGAGGTAAAACAGGATCATCGCGATCACACCGACGATCCCGGCAACCGCGAAAATCGCCAGCTGGATGCGGACGAACCGCGACAACATCTATTCGCCTTCCTTCGGCGGGGTCGCCGGCGCAGTGGGTGACGAGCCGGGATCCGTCGCCGGCACGGCCACCCCGGCGGGGTCCCCGCCGGGCGGCGGCACTGCCCCGGTCGGCGGCGGACCGGGTGGCCCCGGCGCCACCCCGGCGCCAAGCGGGTCGAGCGTGTAATTCAGGTAATACGGGTCCCCGGGTGCGGGTGGTTCCTCGGCGTGGATTTGTCCCCAGTGAGTCCCCAGCAGCAGTCCCCGCTTGAGCCGCGGAACCGTCAGATCCAAATGGGCCCACAGATTGAAGTAGTCCCCACGAACACCCCGGTCGATCAGATTCTGCGGGAACGGGAAAGTCAGGGCCATTGCGAGCGCGGTGTCGATATCGGGTCCCACGTCGGCGAGCGCCCGGATCGTCGGCTCCAGGTTCCGCAGGTTCGTGACCAGATCCGCCTGGGTGTCGTTGACCAGCGTGGTGGCGACGTCGCTGAAGGTGCGCAGTTTGTCCAGGGCCGTCATCAGACGCGGACGTTCTTGGATCAGCACTTGCAACGCCGGTGGTAGCGTGCGCAACGCCCGGGAGATGACGTCGCGCTGTCCGGCGAATGTCGCCGACAGCCGGTTCAGCGCCTGGATGGACGCGATGATATTGCCCCGCTGCCGGTCCAGCGTGCCCACGAACGTATCCAGACGGGTCAGCAGATCGCGCACAGCGTCCTCGCGCCCGGAGAGGGCTGCGGTCAAATTGTGGACGATCTCAGCGATCTGCCCCAGCCCCCCGCCGTTGACGATCGCCGCCAGCGACGACAGCGTCTCCTCTGTCGACGGGTAGGTCGAGGATCGGTTCAGCGGGATAGTGGCCCCAGGTTGCAGCCGCCCGGTACCCGGCCGGCCGGGCGGCGGATTGAGCTCCAGGTGCATGGATCCCAACAGGCTGGTCTGACCGACGCTGGCGACCACGTTGGCCGGGATGACGACATCGCGCTTTACCGAGATCTCGACGTCGGCGTGCCAGCCTTTCACCCGCATAGCGCGGATGCTGCCGACCACGACGTCGTCGATCATTACCGGCGAATTCGCCTCCATCGTACCGACATTCGGGATCTCGACATGGTAGATGTCGCCTCCCGGTCCACGCCCGACCGCCCCGGGCAACGGTAACGAGTTCAAGCCATGGAAGCTGCACCCGGTCACCGTCAACATGATGCAGAAGCCGATCACGAGCACCCTGCGCAGCGAAGCCATCACGGTTGCGGTCCTGGCTCGGGCAGCAGCATGCCGGGCAACCCCGGTGGCGGTGGGGCCGCGGGGGTGGTCGGCGCCGGTGGCAGCGGCATTGCCGCCCCCGGTATCCGTGCCGGCGGCACCGCCCCCGGCGGACCCACGGGATCACCCGGCAAGCCGGTGTAGGCGGACACCGCGGGCGGGATTTCGGGCGGACCGGGCTTGGGGCCCTCGCCGCCGGGAGCCAGTCGCTGCTCGCTGTAGATGATGTTTTCCGGGCGCGCGGACGGCTGCAAAAACGGGTTGATGGGAACCGGAAGGTTGTTGTAGTTGAGCAGCCGCAACCCGGGGCCGATGAATAACGAGCACAACTTGGCCGATTCGACGGCGGTGACGTTCTCGATGCTGCCGGTTATCGTGCAGCCCGGCACGGGAGGAAAGATACTGCCCGAAAACACCGGGTTCGCTTCGTTTATCAGCCCGAACCCGCCGACAATGGTTCCGGTATCGGGGTTGTAGTTGTTGAAGAAGTTACCGAGCGCGTTCGGCGCGACATGGAGCACGTTTTCCAGCGCCATCCGCTTGTCGACGAGAATCTGGGTGAGATCGGCCAGCCGGTGAATCTGCTCGCTCGCCCGATCACGCGTGCCTGCGATGAATCGCTGCACCTCCCCGACCGCCGACGACAGGTCGGTCAGCGCCGCGTCCAGTTCGGACCTGCTGTCGTTGACCACGCCGGTCAGTGTCGCCAGGCGATTGTTGAACTGCACGATCTGAACGTTGCTGTCCCGCAGCGCGGTAACGAAGGTTTGCAGATTTTTGATGATGTCGACGATATTCCCGCTGCCGTTGGCAAGGATGCGTCCCGCCCCGGACAGCTCGGTCAGCGCCTGGCGCAGCTTCTCACCGTTGCCCTCCAGCGCGTCGGCGGCGCTGTCGATGAACCGCGCTGCCGACGGCATGGCTACCCGCCCATTGGGGCCCAAATCCGTTGCCAGTCGCATCAATTGCGCCTTGACCTCATCCCACTCCACGGGTACGGCGGTGCGTTCTTCCGGTATCACCGCACCGTCGGGCATCACCGGACCGCTGGCCCGGTAGGCGGGGGTGAGCTGAACGTAGCGGGCGGCAACCAGATTCCGGGCCACGATAACAGCCTTTGCCTCAGCGGGAATGCGCACGCGGCGATCGACATTCATGGTGATCTTGGCCCGAGTGCCTTCAGGTTGAATCGAGGTGATCTTGCCGACCTTGACTCCGGACACCCGTACCTCGTCGCCCGGGTAGATCGCGGTGGCGGCGGTGAAGTAGGCGGTTATGGTCTTTGGCCGGAAAAACGTGTCCCGCACGATCAATGTTGCACCCGCAACGACGAGCCCGGTCAAAACGACTGCCGTCACGGCCACCAGCCTCGAGCGCGGGATCATTGGGATCCTCCGATCCGTGCTCCCAAAGTACAGCCGGGGCACGGTGGAATGCCGTTGTAGGGCCAGGGAACCAGCGACCGCGGTACCGTTGAAGGCAATCCCGGACCGTGAGCCGTGTCAAAGGTGCGAAACCCCCACAGATAGTCGAGGAACGGCTGGAAGAACTGTCCCAGAAAGATGTTCGGCACGAATGCCGAGTAAGCAAACATGCTGGAAACAGCCTCACCCAGGGTAATTTCATATTTCGCGAGCCGAGGCAGCGCTTCGCTGATGTTATCGCGGTTTTTCTCCAGCATCGCGACCACCGAGTTCAGTTTGTCTAATGCCGGAGCCAACGTTTTTTCGTTGTCGTGCACCAATCCCGACAGCTGCTTGGCCACCGCTGACGTGCTCGCAAGCAGATCGACGATCTCCTGTCTTCGAGCAACCACGACTTGGAGCAGATCATCGGCATTGAGGATGAGTTTATCGACCTGTTGACTGCGCTCTGAGAGCACCGTGGTGAGCTCGGCGGCGCTCTTGAACAGATCGCTCAGGGCTTTGTTGCGGCCGTTAAGGGTTCGCGACAACCGGGTCAGCGCATCGAAAGACGGGCCCAATTGCGGCGCAATCTGGTTCAACGTCGCCGACAGCGCATCCAGTGATTGGTTCAGCGTCTCGGTGTTGGTTGCGGCGGCGTTGGACGTGAAGTCGCTGACTGCATCAGTCAACGAGTAGGGAGAGGAGGTGCGCGACACCGGTATGACGTCCATCGGATGCATCACCCCGCCGCCGGCCGACTCCACGGTCAGCACCCGCTCGCCCAGTAGCGTTCCGGTCCGAATGTGCGCCGTGGTCTCCAACCCCAGCCGAACCCCGCCTTTCATGGTGAATGTCACCAGGGCATCACCGTCGTGCAGCGATACCTCCGACACGGTGCCGACTTTGATTCCGGAGACCGTCACGTCATTGCCGGCCGCGATTCCGCCGGCCTCCGAGAACAGCGCCCGGTAACGAACTTCGGTCGCTAGCGAAATCAGTTGCTGCGGCGATAATCCAACCAGGATAACCAGCACCACCAAGGCGGAGCCGATGAATCCGAACCGGACGAGGCCCGCTCCACGATACTTGAGCATCAGGGTTCTGTGCACCTCCCGGCGTCCGATCTGAACCACGGCGCAACCACCGTATGGCCCTGAAGGTCGGTGCCACGGATCCACAAGCCGCAGACATAGAACGGAATGGTGCTGCCCATGGTTCCGAGGCGGGCGAGTTTGCGGTAGTTCTTCGGCGCCTTCTGGATCGCTACGTCCAGACGGTCTTTATCCTGATCGAGCAATGGTGCCAACCGATTCAGTTGTTCGACCGTCCCTGCCAACGGTGGCCTCGCCCGGGTCAGCAGGTCCGCCAGTGACGCGGTTCCCGTGGTCAGCGAGTCGATGGCGGCGCCGATAGTGTTGCGATCGTCCGAAAGCCCACTGACGAGTTGCTCGAGGCGGTCGATGGCGGCGGAGAATTTATCACCGTCTTTGGCCAGGGAGGCCACCACGACATTCAGATTGTCGATCAGTTGCTGAATCGTTTGATCGTTGTCGGCCAAGGCATTGGCGAACGACGTCGCCTTGGAGAGAAGCGACCCGAGGGTGCCGCCCTGGCCTTGGAAAACCTGCAGCAACGCCGACGACAGCGCGTTGACATCATGAGCGTTCAGGCCCCGGATAACGGGTTTCAGCCCACCAAGGAGCAGATCGAGATCAAGTGCCGGCGAGGTGTGGTCGACCGGAATCTGCGCACCGGGCGGCAGCCGTTTGGTCGAACCCGGTCCTGCCGAGAGCTCAAGGTAGCGATCACCGACCAGGTTGAGGTAGCGAACGGCCGCTCTGGTGCCCTCGGTGAGCACGATGTCGCGATCGGCGTCGAATTTCACCACAACCTTTTTGTCGGCACGCAAGGACACACTGCTGACCGTTCCCACGCGAATGCCGGCGACCCGCACCGATTGTCCCGCTTTAAGCCGTGATGCGTCGGCAAATACCGCGGAATACCTGGTCGTCGCGCCGGTGCGATACTGCCCGAAGATAACGAACAAAAATGCGGTCAACACCGTCATCACCATGGCGAAGATACCGAATTTGATGAGCGTCGAACGCATTTCATCCCTCACCCGGGTTGTCCGATCTGAGCGGAGTTACGGGGTGGACCGGCGATCGGCCCGTATAACAGTTGCTTGAGCAGATCGGAGTTGATCAGCAGTTGTTGGTTTCCGTACTCCCAGGGGTTGGCACCGATATCGGTGACAAGGAACGGCTCATTGGTGTTGAAGGGAACGTTCGGAAGATCCAGGCACTGCGGTCCACCCGTCGCGGCAACCTTGGGCAGATGTGTCGGATACCGATAACGCTCGACACCCCACGTCAGGCTGGCAGATAAGAAGACTCCCGGTTCCGGCAACGGCGGAAAATGGGCGATCGGGACGAGTCCACCCAAACCGCAGTTGAGAGCCTTATGGTATTGATTGGTCAGATCGGTTGTGGGCAGCAGTAGGTGCACGACATCGGCGAGAGTTTTACGGTTAGTGCTCAGGACGTCGCTACCGATGTCGGCCAGGCCGATCGCGCTGACCAACAGGGCATCCAAGTTCCGTTGCTCGTCGATGATTGTCTGGCTGATCTTGGCCGCATTATCTGCGGTTCTGACCAAGCCCGGCGCCGCGTCGGCGTAGGCATTAAACACTTCGGGCCCGGCCTGGACGTCGTGGCTGAATGCGGCAAGGCTCGGATCCACTTTCGCCAAAAAAGCATCCAAATCGGCAAGCGCCTGGCCGAGCTTGGCCCCGCGGCCGCTGAGCGCCCGTGCCAAGGCGCCCAACGTCTCATTCAGCTTGGCTGGATTGATCTTCGACAGCACCGCGGTCAGTTGTTGGAATACCGTGTTTATTTCGACCACGACATGTTCGGCATCAAGCACCTCTCCGGCACGCAGGTGTCGCGGGGAGGGCTCCGCTGGTGGCACCAACTCGACGAACTTGGCGCCGAACACCGTCGATGAAGTGATCTCAACGAGCACGTTGGCCGGAATGAAGTGCAGCTGTGACGGATACATCGCCAGCCGGAGAGCCGCCTGGCCGTTGGGGAGGGATTCGATCGAGGCGACTTTACCCACCTGCACGCCACGCATCTTCACCTTGGCCTCCGGGTTCATCACCAGGCCCGCGCGCGGCGATACCACGGTCACCGGAACGGTCTGGGTGAAATCGCCCTGATACAGCAGGGCCGCCAACACGAATGCCCCGGCGATCACCGCAACCGTCACCAGGCCCGCCAAAGGACGCGCATATTGGTGCTCCCGGCGCCGGCCCACCGCCCGACGGCGGTGGTGTTGGCCTCCCACACCGGGGAATCCGCCCCGCAGCGGTCCACCGGCTGGGCCCGGGTACGGCCCGATATTCCCGGTCACCCAGCCCTCCCTCATCCGGACAGGTTGAAGTTGCCGTTGGAACCGTAGATGGACAGCGACACGAGCAGCGTCACCGACACCACCACCACCAGCGACGTGCGTACCGCGTTACCGACGGCCACGCCCACACCGGACGGCCCGCCGGAGGCGAAATAGCCGTAATAGGTGTGGATCAACAGAATCGTCAGCGCCATCAGAACGGCTTGCAGGAATGACCACAGCAGGTCGATTGGGTTTAAAAACGTGGTGAAGTAGTGATCGTAAAGCCCGCTTGACTGCCCGAACAGGAACACCGTGACGCCTCGGCTGGCGATGAACGACAAAATCACCGCGATCGAGTACAGCGGGGTGATCGCGACCATCCCGGCAACCAACCGGGTTGACACCAGATACGAAATTGGCCGGATCGCCATGGATTCCAGCGCGTCGATCTCCTCATTGATCCGCATCGCACCCAGCTGTGCGGTGACGCCTGCGCCGAAGGTAGCGGCCAGCCCGATCCCGGCTACCACCGGAGCCGAGATACGCACGTTGATGAAAGCTGCCAAAAAACCGGTCAACGCCTCAATTCCGATGTTGCCCAATGAACTGTATCCCTGCACCGCAAGCGTGCCGCCGGCAGCGAACGTGAGAAATCCGATGATCACCACCGTACCACCGATCATTGCCAAAGTGCCTGCACCCATGCTAATTTCAGCAATCAGGCGCACGACCTCATGCCGGTAGTGAGTGGTCGCGAAGGGCGTCAAAGCAAGCGCCTTGCCATAAAACAGCGTACGATCGCCTAGTCGGCTCAGCGCGATCACTATGGCGCTGACCGGTTTCTCAAGTTCGGACGATAGTCGTAGAGAAGTAGCTCGCAACGTCATAGCACTATTTCGCCGTCAACTGAATCCCGATAGCGGTTACCACCACGTTGACCACGAACAGCGACATGAATGCATATACCACCGTTTCGTTCACCGCATTGCCGACGGCTTTAGCGCCCCCGCCGCTAATTATCAGGCCGCGATAACAGGCCACCAATCCGGCGATCATCCCGAAAAGTGCCGCCTTAACGCATGAAATAATCACCTCGGGCACGCCGGTCAGCAGGGTGGTGCTCGCTGCGAACGCACCCGGGTTGACATCCTGGATGAACACCGAAAAGGCATAACCACCCACGATCCCGACGATGACCACCAAGCTGTTCAGCAGCAGGGCCACCAGGGCGGAGGCCAGCATTCGCGGTGTCACCAGCCGTTGCACCGGGTTGATGCCCAACACCTCCATGGCGTCGATTTCTTCACGGATCGCGCGCGCACCCAAATCCGCGCACATCGCGGTCGCCCCGGCACCCGCCACAATCAACACGGTCACCAACGGGCCGACCTGGGTGACCGCACCGAATGCGGCTCCGGCACCCGACAAGTCAGCGGCGCCCAGCTCACGCAACAAAATGTTGAGCGTAAAGCTGACCAACACGGTAAACGGAATCGCCACGAGCAAGGTCGGCACCAGCGAGACACGAGCGACAAACCAGGCTTGCTCGAGCAACTCTCGCCAATAAAACGGCCGGCGAAATACGAAGCGTATCGCGTCAAATGACATAGCGAATAGCCCCCCGACAGCCTGCATCGAGCCGACGAAATCTCGCCCGAGCGTGATGCCCGCAGACCAGCGGTCGGCCCCTCTGCTCGCCATCGCTATCACGCCTCCCCAGATTCCTGACGACGGCCGTCGCCTCCCAACCCCGCAGCAGATTTTTCAATCTCGCTTCGCGCAGCTTAACCGCATCGACTACGACAACGGAATCCAATGCCCCTTATGAGACACCAAGTCTCGAATTAGGCGGCACGTCGTCGCCGGTCATGCGGCAGTTCTGCACTCTACCGTTGTATCGTCGATCCGCCGACCACGAGCCGGTCCGGGCGTTCCGTCCATGTTCAGCCGAAGCCGCTGCAGTGCCGCGGGCCACACCGGGGCTGCCGCGGATGATCGCGGTGCTGGTCCCGCCGCAAGATCGGTGGCTGACGACACGGCGCAACGGAATCAACAATGCGGAATGTGATCGCAGTTTTGCTAGCCGACCAGCTCGACCAGGGTGGCATTGGCAGTGCCGCCGTCCTCGCACATGACCTGCAGGCCATAACGAATTCCGTTGTCGCGCATGTGATGCACCATACGGGTCATCATCACCGCCCCCGACGCGCCCAGGGGATGGCCGAGTGCGATCGCCCCGCCCAGCGGGTTGAGTAGCTGGGGGTCAGCGCCGGTTTCAGCCAACCACGCCAGCGGTACCGGCGCGAAGGCCTCGTTCACCTCGATGACACCGACCTCCGACAACGAGACCCCGGTCTTAGCGAGCACCTTCGCGGTGGCCGGGATCGGCCCGGTGAGCATGAGCACCGGGTCTGCACCGGTGACCACACCGGCGCGGTAGCGCACAATCGGTGTCAACCCCAGCTCGATCGCCATGGCGGTGGTCGTCACCAGCACGGCCGCGGCGCCGTCGGAGATCTGGGCGGAATTACCGGCGTGGATTACGCCGTTGTCGACGAACGCGGGCTGGAGTGCGGAGAGCTTCTCGACGGTGATTCCGCGTCGCACGCCCTCGTCGGCGGTGACACACCGATCGGCAACCCACACCGGCACGATCTGGGCCTCGAAGGCCCCGCTGTCCTGCGCGGCGGCGGCGCGTTCGTGCGATAGCACCGCGTATTCGTCGAGCCGGGTGCGTGAGAATCCCCACTTCTTGGCGACCAGTTCAGCGGAGACTCCTTGATTGAAGGAGAAATCGCCATAGCGGGCAAGGACTTTCGGGCCATAGGGCATTCCGGTGGTTCGGGCTGCGCCGAGCGGGACCCGGCTCATCACCTCGACTCCCCCGGCGACGACGACATCCTGCTGACCCGACATCACCGCGTGCACCGCGAAATCGACGGCCTGTTGACCCGAGCCGCCCGCCCGGTTGACCGTGGTGCCGGGAACGGTCTCGGGCCATCCGGCGGCGAGCACCGAGAAGCGGCCGATGTTGCCCGATTGGTCACCGACCTGGGACACACAGCCCCAAATCACGTCGTCGATGATTTTCGGGTCGATACCGGTGCGTTCCACCAACTCGTTCAGGACGACCGCCGACAGGTCGGCGGGGTGAACGGCCGCGAGCGCCCCGTTACGCCTGCCGATCGGGGTGCGCAGCGCCTCCACGATGACCGTTTCACGCATCTGTCCGCTCCGATCTCAGTTAGCGCCCATCGGCCAGGGCAGCCGCTCGCCGGCAGGACACCGAATGGCCGGGAAACGCTTCCGTGTCGCCGTCATAAGCCGGCCTCGCCCGTTCGGGAACCATTCCACCGTCGCACGCCTTAATCCGCTTGTCTGCAGCACCGCCGTCGCAGCGGCGACCATGGTTAGCCCGTCGCCAGTTTGACCACTCGGTCGTACATGGTCTCGCTGGCGACATAGACGTTGCCGGCGCCGTCTAGCGCCACCCCGCCCGGGGACAGGCGGAAGTCGATCCGCTGAACGACACCACGGTTTGCCCGGACGCCGGCGTCGTTACGCCCGGGCGGTGGGTAACCAGGTAGCCGGTTGCCCCGATGACGGCGAGGATCACCGGGACGGTGGCACCGATAAGCATCCACATTCATGTGGGACGGGCGCCACGCGTCTCGGGTGCCCCCGGGGCCGGGTAACCGGCCCAGGCACCGGCGGGGCCGGTGTCGGTGGCGT
>NZ_JASBVP010000011.1 GCF_029961025.1 Mycobacterium sp. | reverse complement strand
CGCGGCGTTTCGCCCGAGCCTCCCCACTCACTCCCAGGTTCGTGGAGAAGAGCCAGTTAACGGTTTAAACGAGCTGGTAACGCGGTGCTGAAGTAGCTGCGCCAGCAGCGGGTGCGCCGGACAATGCCGGTTGGGCAAGCGCGCCGCCACAGCGGCGCATCCGCGAATGGACGGAGCATCGCTAAGACTAAGGCCGGCTTTCCACCGGCGTCGTTGTCCCGCACACCAGTGTGGCGGCACGTCGGGCGGTGGCGGCACGTCGGGCGGGTGTTCCCGACAGACCGCGTAGCTGTCCGGCGTTGACGGAACGTTGTGCGTCACCCTCGGCTTGGGAAGCCGGGGAAAGGAGTGGTGGTCTTAACGCTGGACTCCGAAAGGTACTGGGGGCAATATGCACTCGATGCCAGCGCCGTGAACCTGGTGGCACCGGAGAGGCCGAAGCCCGGATTGAGCTCCGCTACACGTTTGATCACCTCGAATTCCGGCTGGCCCTGGTCCATCAGATCGCACGCAAATTTGGCGGCCCCGATCGCAGCCGGTCCGTCGCGATAGGTGATGTTCGCTCTCTTGAGAGAGTCCAGAAAACCCGTATCAGCACCTGGGTCGGTACTGCTCGGGTCGGCCTGCGCCGGCGCGGCAAGGCTGACGACGCCGGCGAGGCAGGCAAGCATCACCTGCAGTCGCATCCCTACATCATCGTCTAAATCAGCGCGGTTGTCCTGTCGGATCCGGCTTCCGTGGCCGCTTGTTGTCCGAGGGCGACCGCGGCGGGCCCTGCATCCGCCCAACTACGCGACAATAATGGTCTTACCCAATACAGTCGGGTGTGGTAGCAGTCGGCAAATGCCTGCGGCGGCGTCGCAGTGCGGTGCTGTTGCGGTGGTTTTCGGCGCCACGCGGTTTGGACGAGTGCGGTCCCAGCGTAATGACCACCGCAGTCTGGAAAGGAACGGACGGAAAATGTATGCGAAGCGCCGTGCCGCAGCGACGGCGATCGCTATTGCGGTCGGCATACCGGTACCGATGTTTGGGGCAGGGCTGGTCAACGCAGCCCCGTCGGATCCGCCGCCGTGCCTGGACTGCCAACCGGACCCCGGTGGACCGGGAAGTGGGGCGCAGGGCATGCCCGCGCCGACACCCCGGTGCAAACCGCTGGTACAGCCCCGACGTGTCGGACCGGGAAGCCCCAGAGGCGGCGGCCAACCGTCATACCGACAGCCTTGGTGTGCGCCCGCACCCGAGGGACCTGTTGAACCGGGTTTGTGAATGTTCGCCAGCGCTTGGCGGGCAGCCCCTTGGGCGCCGCGTTCTTTCAGTTCCTAACCATGTGCAGTTCCTACCCATGTGCGCCTGGGATCTCATCTACTTCGTGGTCGAGCCCGATTTAACTTGTCTTACGTTACATGCTAGACGCGAAACCGGCGGTGGCCCGGGAAATCCACGGTGGCTGTGTGTTGAATCATGTTGTCCAGGTGACGATTTCATTGGTAAATTTATGGGTAAATTTATTCCTCGGACACATCATGACGCACCGGGGATCGCTGTTCAGCCGGCGGGAGCGGCATAGCTTGTTATCCGTCGTCTTTTGGGTAACTCGAGTTCCCGACGACGTACTACACACCGTCGGCGCCAGCGCCACCTTGACATCGCAGGTCGCTGTGGGAACGGCGCCGCGCTTCACGAACCACATTCCACATTCGGCGCATCCTTGGGAATCGTGCAGCAAGCCCCGGCCGGGGGCGGTGTGGTGCCGGTGTCAGCCGGTGGATCGGGGCGATCGAGCACCCCATCGCATCGATCTCCTCGCACCCCGTCAGCGACGTCAAGGCCAAACCGCAATACCCCGGGGGCTACCACAGCTGTCGCCGGTGGCACTAGCATTCGCCCCAGCGCAGACCCAGCGACGATGGGGCGGCACCGCGCCGCGAACCGAAGGGCGGACCACCGATGGATAGCACCATGCAGCACCACCCGTTGACGATCACCGCCATCCTTAACTACGCCACCGGCGTGCACGGCGCGCGCACCGTCACCACCGCGACCGGTGACGGCTACCGCTCCTGCAGCTACCGCGAGCTGGGCCGGCAGGTGGGCCAGTTGGCGAACGCGCTGCGCCGCATCGGTATCACCGGGGATGAGCGCGTCGCCACGTTCATGTGGAATAACACCGGACACCTGGCGGCATATCTGGCGGTGCCGGCGATGGGTGCGGTGCTGCACACCCTCAACATCCGGCTTTTTCCCGACCAGATCGCCTATGTTGCCAACGAAGCCGAAGACCAGGTGGTTTTGGTCGACACGTCGCTGGCCGCGCTGCTGGCACCGATCTTGCCCCGGATGAACACCGTGCACACCGTGATCGCGGTCGGGGAGGGAGACCCGGCGCCGCTGCAAGAATCGGGTAAGACCGTGCTGCGCTACGCCGACGCCATCGACGGCGAGTCCACGGAGTTCGCCTGGCCGCAGCTCGACGAGGACGCCGCGGCGGCGATGTGCTACACCAGCGGAACCACCGGCCACCCCAAAGGGGTGGTCTACAGCCACCGCTCGAGCTACCTGCACGCCATGGCGGCCTGTACCGCCAACGGCATCGGGATCGGCTGCAGCGACCGGGTGCTGCCGGTGGTGCCGATGTTTCACGCCAACGCCTGGGGGCTGCCGTATGCGGCGCTGATGGCGGGCGCGGATCTGGTGCTCCCCGACCGCCACCTGGACGCCAGATCGCTGGTTGAGCTGATCGAGAAGCTGCGGCCCACCGTGGCCGGCGCGGTGCCCACCATCTGGAACGATGTCCTGCACTATCTGGACAAGGAACCCGATCACGACCTCTCGTCGCTGCGGTCGGTTGCCTGCGGGGGCTCGGCGGTTCCGGTCTCGCTGATGCGCGCCTTTGAGGAGAAGCACGGCGTCCAGATCCGGCAAGCGTGGGGCATGACCGAGACGTCGCCGCTGGCCGCCATGGCGTGGCCGCCGCCGGGTACCCCGGAAGACCAGCACTGGGCATTTCGCGCTACCCAGGGCAGACCGCTGTGCGGGGTGGAGGCCCGGATTGTCGACGACGACGACAACGTGCTGCCGAATGACGGGGTTGCGGTCGGCGAGTTGGAGGTTCGCGGTCCGTGGGTCACCGGCTCCTACTACAAGGGCCACGACGAGTCCAAGTTCCGATCGGGCTGGTTGCGCACCGGCGACGTGGGCCGCATCGACGAGCACGGCTTCATCACTTTGACCGACCGCGCCAAAGACGTGATCAAGTCCGGCGGTGAGTGGATTTCGTCGGTGGAGCTGGAGAATTGGCTGATCGCACACCCGGACGTGGTTGAGGCCGCCGTCGTCGGGGTTCCCGACGAGCGCTGGCAGGAACGACCGCTGGCCGCCGTCGTCCGCAAAGAAGGCGCATCGGTCAGCGCCGGGGAGCTGCGGCGCTTTCTGGCCGACAAGGTGGCCCGGTGGTGGCTCCCGGAGAGGTGGACGTTCGTCACCGAGATTCCCCGCACCAGCGTCGGAAAGTACGACAAGAAGACGATCCGATCGCGTTACGCGGAGAACCACTACCAGGTGATCGAGGTGCGTGACTGAGCGGGTGTTTCGGGCCGCCGTCCGGGCGCCCGGGGGCTAAGGCCGCGATAGTACCGTCGGCGGCATGTGTCGGCTCTTCGGGTTGCACGCCGGGGGCAACGTGGTCACCGCCACGTTCTGGTTGCTGGACGCCCCCGACAACCTGGCTGCGCAAAGCCGACGCAACCCCGATGGCACCGGGCTGGGGGTCTTCGAGGCGAATGGCCGCCCGCTGCTGCGAAAGCAACCGATGGCGGCGTGGCGAGACACCGAGTTTGCCACCGAGGCGCACGAGTTGACGGGCACCACCTTCATCGCCCATGTGCGCTACGCGACCGCCGGGCCGCGCAGCGTCGTGAACACCCACCCGTTCCTGCAGGATGGCCGCATCTTCGCGCACAACGGCGTGCTGGCGGGGCTCGATGTGCTCGATGACCGGCTGCGCGAGCTCGGCACCGCGGATCTGGTGTTGGGTCAGACCGATTCCGAGCGGGTGTTCGCGTTGATCACCGCCTCGATCCGCGCTCATGACGGCGACGTGTCGGCCGGTGTGGTCGCCGCCATGAAATGGCTCGCCGCCAACGTGCCGATCTACGCTGTCAATCTGCTGTTGAGCACCGCCGGTGACATCTGGGCCCTGCGCTACCCGGAGCCACACGGCCTGTACCTGCTGGACCGCCGAGCGCCGGTATCCGGCTTCGGTTTTGAGTTGCGCACCAACCGGATTCGGGCTCGCTCAGATCAGCTGCGGGCCGCCCCGTCGGTGGTCTTCGCCAGCGAACCGATGGACCAGGACCCGCGCTGGCGCCCCCTCGCCCCCGGAGAATTGGTCCACGTCGGGCCCACCCTGCAGATCACCAGCGACCTGGTGCTACCCGACCCGCCCGCGCACCGGATCCACCGCGCCGATCTGAGCCCGGCGGTTGAGGCGGCGCAGCATACCCGGACGTGAGACGCCCCGAGCTAGCTTTCGGCCACGTTGGGCGCGGCGTCAGCGAGCGGGCCCACTCGCGCTAGCCGGCCGTGGCGGACAAGCCGCCGCGTCCGGCCTTGCCGGTCACCGGATCACTCAGCGGTGCGTGAAGCGCGGCGGGCGTTTCTCGATGAACGCCGTCATTCCCTCGGACTGGTCCTCGGTGGCGAACGCCGAATGAAATAGCCGGCGTTCATAAAGAAGCCCTTCGCTCAGGGTAGATTCGAAGGCCCGGTTAACGGCCTCCTTGGCCATCCGGGTCGCCGACAGTGACATTTCGGAGATGCTTTTGGCGACGGCCTTCGCCTCGGTCAGCAGGTTCTCGGCCGGCACCACCCGCGACACCAGCCCGCTGCGCTCGGCCTCGGCGGCGTCGATGGTGCGTCCGGTCAGGATGAGGTCCATCGCCTTGGCCTTGCCGATGGCTCGGGTCAGCCGCTGTGAGCCGCCCATGCCGGGAAGCACCCCCAGTTTGATCTCGGGCTGACCGAATTTCGCGGTGTCCGCGGCGATCAGCAGGTCGCACATCATCGCCAGTTCGCAGCCGCCCCCCAGCGCGTACCCGGCGACCGCGGCGATCGTGGGGGTGCGAACCGCGGCCAGCTTGCCCCAGGTGGCGAAATAGTCCGCGGCGAACACCTCGGCGAAACTCAGACCGGCCATCTCCTTGATGTCGGCACCGGCGGCGAACGCCTTCGCCGAACCGGTGATGATGATCGCACCGATACCCACATCGTTATCGAATTCTGTTGCAGCGCTAGTAACTTCGTTCATCACCTGACTGTTGAGCGCGTTCAGGGCCTGTGGCCGGTTCAGCGTGATGGTGCCGACCCGCCCGTCACGTTCGACCAAAATGGTTTCGTAGGCCATGGCTGCCTTTCCAGAACTCCCTAGAAGGTAAGGTCGTCGTCGACCGGTGTGAAATATGCCTCGATATCGGCCGCATGGACCGCCGCCAGCGTCGCCGGCGACCAGCTCGGATTGCGATCCTTGTCGATGATCTGCGCGCGGATGCCCTCCACCAGATCATGGGAGCGCAGCGATGCGCACGATACCCGATATTCTTGCGTTAGAACCTCTTCCAGTGTCTCGAGCTTGGCGGCCCGGCGCACCGCTTCCAACGTCACCGACAGTGCAATCGGGGAGCGGCTCGCTATCAGGTCAGCCGCTTCATGGGCCGCTTTCGCGGGATGTCGCCGCAGGGCGTCGACGATGTCGGCAACGGTGTCGCCCGCGTAGCATTCGTCGATCCAGTCTTGTTGTGCAGCAAGGGTGCTCGGTGGAGGCTCGACGGCGTAACTGGACAGGGCACCGGCGACGCCGTCGATGACGATCGCCCGGGTGAACTTACCGAGATTGTCGTGCGGCACGTAGTGGTCGGCGAATCCGAGCGCGATGGCGTCGGCGCCGGAGAACGGTGCTCCGGTCAGGGCCGCATGCAAGCCCAACGCGCCCGGCGCCCGCGACAGCAGGTAGGTGCCACCGACGTCGGGGATGAACCCGATACCGACCTCGGGCATCGCCATCTTGGTGGTGTCGGTCACCACCCGGGTGTTGGCGTGCGCGCCCACACCGACACCGCCACCCATGACGATGCCGTCCATCAACGAGACGTACGGTTTGGCAAAGCGACCGATCTGGGCGTTGAGCAGGTACTCGTCCCGCCAGAACCGTCGTGCGTCGACACCGTCGGCGCGGGCGCTGTGATAGATCATCACCACGTCTCCGCCGGCGCACAGCCCGCGGTCTCCGGCGCCGCTGAGCACCACCGCGTGAATCGCCTCGTCGTTTTCCCACCGGGCCAGCACACTGCTGAGCGTGTTCACCATGTTCTGGGTTAACGAGTTGATCGCCTTGGGCCGGTTGAGTGTCACAAAGCCGACCCCCTCCTCGACGCGGGTCAGGATTTCCTCGGATTCACCCGTCATGCCGCCCGTCATACCGGTAGTCTCCCCTCGCTGTATCCGTGCTCGAGTGCGGGCCAGGACATGACCAGCAATCTAGATCGTTGGCCGGGTAGCGGTGCCCCCGGGTAAGGTGTGTCTTGACAGCGATCTGGGTGGCGCCGACAAGCGGACGGTAAACGGGAACCCGCGCGGTCCTCCGGTCGTTGATGAGGTGTTCGCACGGCTCGAGCTACATCACAAGAGAGGAACCGACGGTGCGGGAGACAAGCAACCCGGTATTTCGCTCACTGCCGCGGCAGCGGGGCGGATACGCGCAGTTCGGCAGCGGTGTGACCGCGCGCCAGCCAGGGTACCCGGGGTACCAGACCGACCCGTACGCCCCGTACCGCGAGGCCACGGTCGCTCGTCCGCTGACCATCGATGACGTCGTCACCAAGACCGGGGTGACGCTGGCGGTGTTGTCGGCCGCGGCCGTGGTGTCGTATTTCATGGTCGCGGCGAATGTGGCCCTGGCGATGCCGCTCACCCTGATCGGCGCCTTCGGCGGCTTGGGGCTGGTGTTGGTCGCCACCATGGGGCGTAAGCAGGACAGCCCCGCATTGGTGCTCAGCTACGGCGCACTCGAGGGCCTTTTCCTCGGTGCTATCTCGTTTGTGGTGGCCAACATCGAGGTGTCGTCCACCAACGCCGGGGTGCTCATCGGGCAGGCGATTTTGGGGACGCTCGGCGTGTTCGCCGGCATGCTCGTCGTCTACAAAACCGGCGCCATCCGGGTGACCCCCAAGTTCACCCGGATGGTCGTGGCCGCCTTGTTCGGTGTGTTGGCCTTGATGATCGGCAATCTGGTGCTCGGCATGGTCGGGGTCGGCCACGGCGCGGGTTTGGGGCTGCGCAACGGCAGCGGCCTGGCGATTGTGTTCTCGCTGGTGTGCATCGGTGTGGCGGCTTTCAGCTTTCTGATCGACTTCGATGCGGCCGACCAGATGATTCGCGCCGGGGCGCCGGAGAAGGCAGCCTGGGGGATTGCCCTTGGCCTAACGGTGACGCTGGTCTGGCTTTACATCGAGATCTTGCGGCTGCTCAGTTACTTTCAGCGCGATTAACCGGCTCGCGAGAGTACAACCAGCCCCGCGACACGCTGCAAACCTCGCCGCCAGGCGCACCCTGGCGGCGAGGTCGTTACGCGAGCCGCTCGAGCACCATCGCCATGCCCTGCCCGCCGCCGACGCACATCGTTTCCAGGCCGAGCGTTTTGTCGTAGGTCTGCAGGTTGTTCAGCAGGGTGGCGGTGATGCGGGCGCCGGTCATCCCGAACGGATGACCTAACGCGATCGCCCCTCCGGAGATGTTCAGCTTGTCCTCGTCAATCCCCAGCTCGCGGGCCGAAGCGAGCACCTGTACCGCGAACGCCTCGTTGATCTCGACCAGATCGATATCGCCGATCGACATGCCGGCGTGCGCGAGCGCCCTCTTGGTGGCTTCAACCGGTCCCAGGCCCATGATCTCCGGTGACAGGGCGCTCACGCCGGTCGACACGATACGGGCCAGCGGGGTCAGGCCGAGTTCTTCGGCCTTCCTGTCGCTGGTGATCACCAGCGCCGCAGCACCGTCGTTGAGTGGGCAGGCGTTGCCGGCGGTCACGGTGCCGTTCGGCCGGAACGCCGGTTTGAGCTGGCTGACCACTTCGTAGGTGGTTCCGGGCCGCGGCCCGTCGTCCGTGTGCACCACGCGGCCGTCCGGCAGCGTGACCGGCACGATCTCGCGCTCAAAAAACCCGCTCTTGATCGCCTCCTCGGCGCGATTCTGGCTGCGCACCCCCCAGCGGTCCTGCTCCTCCCGGCTGATCCCGGTGAGCAGCGCGACATTCTCAGCGGTCTGACCCATCGCGATGTAGATATCGGGCAACTTTCCGTCGACGCGCGGATCATGCCATTCGTCGGCACCCTCGGCGGCCGCCGCCGAGCGCTCCTGGGCCTCGTTGAACAGCGGGTTTTTGGTGTCCGGCCACGAGTCTGAGTTACCTTTGCCGTATCGGGACACCGTCTCCACCCCGGCGGAGATAAACACGTCGCCCTCACCGGCCTTGATCGCGTGAAAAGCCATGCGGGTGGTTTGCAGCGACGACGAGCAGTAGCGCGTGACGGTGGTGCCCGGCAAGAAGTCATAGCCGAGCATGACGGCCACCACCCGACCGATGTTGAAACCCGACTCGCCTCCCGGCAGGCCGCAACCCATCATCAGGTCGTCGATCTCGCGGGGGTTCAGCGCGGGTACCTTGTCGAGGGCGGCCCGCACCATCTGGGCGGCAAGATCATCCGGCCGGATGCTCACCAGCGACCCCTTGACGGCGCGGCCGATCGGGGAACGGGCGGTCGACACAATGACGGCTTCCGGCACGACGGCTCCTCCTTACGGTTCGAGTCCAGCGCGGGTGTGCGCGGACCGAATCTAGCCGCTAGCCGGCGGCGGGTGCGACCACCGGGGCGGGCACCCCGGTCGTGGAGCGGCGCCACAGCCGCGACACGATGCCGACTCGTCGGCGACCGCGCAGGGCGGAGGTCAGCCCGCCCATCGGCTGGCCCAGCGCCTGACACAGCGCGGGCAGCAGCTGATCAGCCGCGAGCGCATACCCGGCCGCCGACGGGTGATAGCGGTCCTCGGACAACAGCCGCTCCGGGGCGCGCCGGAAGTGCGGCGCCAGCAGATCCGCGAGCGGCACCGGCACCCCACCGGCGGCCTGGACGGCGGCGGCCTGCGCGCGGGCGAGACGTAGGCCGCGGGTGCGGGCCAGCCAGCGCAGCGGCTGCGGGATCACCGTGATAACCCCGAAATCCGGGCAGGTTCCCACGACCACCACCGCCCCGCTGGAGCGCAGCCGCCGTACCGCGGCACCGAGCCGGCGCGCCGACGCGCCGACGCCGTTGAGCGCCGTGACGTCGTTGGCGCCGATCATGATCACCGCCGCATCCGGCGGCGGCCCGGCCACGAACATCGCGTCGACCTGGCCGGACAACCCTTTCGAGGTAGCGCCGACGATAGCCTTGGTGCTCAATCGGACGCGTTTGCCGGTCTGCTCGGCAAGTCCGCGTGCGATCAGGACCCCGGGAACCTCGTCGGCGTTGCGGCAGCCGTACCCGGTCGCTGTCGAGTCGCCGAAGACCATCAGGTGCAGGTCGACAGGCGTCCCGCGCTGCCAGCGCTGCACCGGTCCGCCGCCCGGGGCATAGACCCCGTCCGCGCGCGGCGGGACGTCCCACGCCTTGGGGATGACGCTGCGCGTGTGTATCGCCTGGCCGACCAGCAGGTTGCGGGCGCCCACGTATGCGGTGCCCGTGGACGCGAGTGCACCCGCTGCGACCAGCGCCAGAAGCGAACGCCGTGGCACACGAATGTCCACCCGACCAGTTTAGGTCGGCCACGGCCGACAACCCGGCAGCCGTGGCGGGGCGATTACGAAGCGGTTCGAAAGTGGTATCGAATCAGACTCTTTGATCGTTGAAATTTTTGTCCATGTCAAGCTAACTCTGCGGGGTTGGCTGAGCGCCTCGTGTGGGGTGTGCCGCAGGGCTTCCCCGAACGGGGCGCTCTGCTACCCCGTGACTACAACGGCGTAGAAAGTGTTGAGCATGACCGCACCGGCCACGGCATCCGTCTTATCCCGCAACGCCGCTCGCTCGGGTGACTTCCTGCAAAGACGCATGCGTGCGCTCGGCGATGGGGTTCCTGCCGAGGTCATCGAGACGGGACCCAGCCTCGCCGGCCGCCTGGTGTGGCTCGCCTCGCGGCTGACGATCCGCCCGGCCGTGGCCGTTTGCAGCCGCATTCCCCAGCTGCCGTGGCCGTTCGGCCTCGTCGACCTCGCGTGTCGGGCCTTGCTGCCCGCTCCGAGCGCACTCCGGGCGACGGTAGCGTTGCCTCACGCCTCCGCGCTGCTGGTCCGCGCGCCGGGAGTGCTGCCCGCGGACGGCAACCGCAGGGTGGTGCTCTACCTGCACGGCGGCGCCTTCCTCACCTGCGGTGCCAACTCGCACAGCAGGGTGGTCACCGCGCTCTCGAAGTTCGCCGACTCGCCGGTGCTGGTGGTCGACTACCGGTTGATCCCCAGGCACTCGGTCGGTGCAGCTCTCGACGACTGCCACGACGCCTACCGGTGGCTGCGGGTACGCGGCTACGAGCCGGAGCAGATCGTGCTGGCCGGCGATTCCGCGGGCGGCTATCTTGCGCTCGCACTCGCCCAACGGCTGCAGCAAGACGACGAGCGACCGGCCGCCCTGGTGGCGATCTCCCCGCTGATGCAGCTGGCCAAGGAGGCCAAGCAGGCGCACCCCAACATCAAGACCGACGCGATGTTCCCGGCGAAGGCCTTCGACGCGCTGGTCGCACTGGTGGCCCGGGCCGCCGGCAAGCACCCCGTCAACGGCGAGCCAGAGGAGCTCTATGAACCACTGGAGCACAGCGAACCCGGCTTGCCGCGGACATTGATCCATGTTTCCGGGTCCGAGGTGCTGCTGCACGACGCGCAGCTGGCGGCATGCAGACTCGCGGCCGCCGGCATCCCCACCGAGGTGCGAATCTGGCCCGGTCAAATTCACGACTTCCAGCTGGCCGCGCCGGTCGTGCCGGAGGCCACCCGCTCGCTGCGGCAAATCGGCGAGTACATCCGCGAGGCCACCGCGAGTACAGTCCGCGAGGCCACCGGATAATAATTCGGCGGTGTCGCCTGGGACGATACTGGCATGCGGATCGCGCGGCACATCAGTGAACTCATCGGCAACACCCCACTGGTCCGGTTGAATTCTGTCGTCCCCCCCGGGGTGGGCACCGTGGTGGCCAAGGTGGAGTACCTCAACCCCGGCTTGAGCTGCAAGGACCGGATCGCGGTGAAGATGATCGACGCCGCCGAGGCCAGCGGGCAGCTCCAGCCTGGCGGCACCATCGTCGAGCCCACTTCGGGCAACACCGGTGTCGGACTGGCCCTGGTCGCGCAGCACCGGGGCTACAAGTGCGTGTTCGTCTGCCCCGACAAGGTCAGCGAGGACAAGCAAAATGTGTTGCGCGCCTACGGCGCCGAGGTGGTGGTGTGCCCGACCTCGGTGCCGCCCGAACACCCCGACAGCTATTACAGCGTGTCCAACCGGCTGGCCACCGAGATACCCGGCGCCTGGAAGCCGGATCAGTACTCCAACCCGGCGGGGCCCGCGAGCCATTACGAGACCACCGGCCCCGAGATCTGGGCCGACACCGACGGCAAGGTCACACATTTCGTCGCCGGCATCGGCACCGGCGGCACGATCACCGGTGCCGGCCGCTACCTCAAGGAGATCTCGGGCGGTGCCGTGCGGGTCATCGGCGTCGACCCCGAGGGTTCGGTGTATTCGGGCGGCAGCGGACGGCCTTACCTGGTGGAGGGCGTCGGTGAGGATTTCTGGCCCGCGGCCTACGACCCCAGCGTGCCCGACGAGATTATCGCGGTGTCCGACGCCGATTCGTTCGACATGACCAGGAGGTTGGCGCGTGAAGAGGCCTTGCTGGTCGGCGGGTCGTGCGGCATGGCGGTGGTGGCGGCGCTCAAAGTGGCCGAGCGGGCCGGTGCCGACGCGTTGATCGTCGTGCTGCTTCCCGACGGCGGGCGCGGATACATGTCGAAGATCTTCAACGACGCGTGGATGTCCTCCTACGGCTTTTTACGCAGCAGGCTCGACGGATCCCGTGAACAGCCCACGGTCGGTGACGTGTTACGCGGAAAATCCGGTGAGCTGCCCGACCTGGTGCACACCCATCCCTCGGAGACGGTACGCGACGCGATCGGCATCCTGCGCGAGTACGGGGTATCCCAGATGCCCGTGGTTGGCGCGGAGCCGCCGGTGATGGCCGGTGAGGTCGCCGGCAGCGTGTCCGAACGCGAACTGCTGTCGGCCGTCTTCGAGGGGCGGGCCAAGCTCGCGGACGCCGTCCGGCTGCACATGAGCCCGCCGTTGCCGATGATCGGAGCGGGTGAGTTGGTCGGTGCGGCCGCTAAGGCGCTGCGGGACTGTGATGCGTTGATGGTGGTGGAGGACGGCAAGCCGATAGGCGTCATCACCCGCCACGACCTCTTGGGCTTTCTCTCTGAGCCCCCCCGACGGGGATAGCCAGGCGATTGTTTGGCAAATTAATTCGGCTACAAAACCGCTCCCTGCGGCGCTGCTCCCGGCGACCGCGCTGCGGTGGTCACCGGATGCGCCGAGCCGCCCGTTTCCGGCGGTGGCCGCGGGAACGGGAGTGGTTGCTGACGGTAGTGTGATGCGGCCGAATCCCTTCGTTTTGGGAGGTGTCCATGCCTGAGCAACCGCCTCGGCCGCCCGGTGATCATTCGGCTCCTCCACCCCCGGGAGGTGCTAACCCGCCGCTGCCGCCACCGCCCCCGGGCGGCTACCCTCCGCCGCCCCCCGCCGCGGGCGGGCCGGTGCCGCCCGCGCCCGGCCCGCTGGTGCGCGCCCTGCCGCCGGAGGCCTACGTGTCGTGGTTCACTCGGGTGCTGGCGTTTCTCATCGACTCCATCCCCTACGGCGTCATCATTGGGGGCGGCTTTCTGGTGCTGTTCGCCACGCAGCAGACGGCATGTATCACCGATGTCTCGCCGTTCAATGTCGCGCAGTACTGCGCCACCGGATTTTCCCCGGTGGGTATGACCGCGATGTGGTTGGCGGCGCTGGCGGCGTCAGGCTACCTGCTCTGGAACTACGGCTACCGCCAGGGAACCACCGGCTCAAGTATCGGGAAGTCGGTGCTGAGATTCAGGGTGGTCAGCGAGAACACCGGCGAGCCGATCGGCTTCGCATTATCCATCCTGCGGGCGGTCGCGCATTGCGTCGACGTCATCAGCCTCGGCATCGGTTTATTGTTTCCGCTCTGGGATCCGAAGCGGCAAACCCTGGCCGACAAGATCATGTCGACCGTTTGCCTTCCTATCCGGCGCTGACCATTGGCGTTCTACCGAGCGGCACGGGGTCGAATTGCCGCTGTGGATGCAGCAAAACAATGCGACAAAACAACGAAATGGAGGTTGAAAGCATGCCGACACCACCCGGAGAGCCGCCGGCTTGGCCGCCGGAACGGCGGCAACCGCAACCCTATGGGTATCCGAGTCCCCTCGGGCCGCCGCCGTGGGGATACCCGGCGTATCCGGGCCAGCCATACGGGTACCCCGGCTATCCCGGGCCGGGCTACGGCGTTGATCCGGAGGCCCCCTATGGGCGTGATCCGGCAACCTTTTGTTCGGCGTCGGGGTGTGGGCGTTGATCGACGCGGTGATGATGTTCACCGGGACGGTCACCGACGCGCACGGACGCAAGCTCCGTTAGCCGTCCGGCCGTGGCGGTACCGCGCACGCCTGCCCGACGGTGTGGTGACCCGACCGATTAGGCTGACCGCCAATGAGCGAACACCCCAGTGCGGCTGACCGAAGGTTGACCGGTTTGGCCACCCGCGCCATCCACGCCGGCTACCGGCCGGACCCGTCGACCGGAGCGGTGAACTCCCCGATTTACACCAGCAGCACCTTCGCCCAAGACGGCGTCGGGAGACTGCGGGGCGGATTTGAATACTCGCGCAGCGCCAACCCCACCCGGTCTGCACTGGAAGCGGCGTTGGCGGCCGTCGAGGAGGGCGCGTTCGGCCGCGCGTTCAGTTCCGGGATGGCGGCCGAGGACTGCGCTCTGCGCGCGTTGCTACGGCCCGAAGACCACGTGATCATCCCCGACGACGCCTACGGCGGCACGTTCCGGTTGATCGACAAGGTGTTTACCCAGTGGCATATCGAGTACACGCCGGTTCCGCTCTACGATCTCGATGCGGTGCGCGCGGCGCTCAGGCCGCGAACCCGGCTGATTTGGGTGGAAACACCCACCAACCCCTTGCTGTCAATCGCCGATATCGCGGCGATCGCCGAGATCGGCCGGAAAAACTCAGCGAAGGTGTTGGTGGACAACACGTTTGCGTCACCCGCGCTGCAACAGCCGTTGACGCTCGGCGCCGACGTCGTGTTGCACTCCACCACGAAGTACATCGGTGGGCACTCCGACGTAGTGGGGGGTGCGCTCATCACCAACGACGAAGAGCTAGACACCGCGTTTGGCTTTCTACAAAACTCGGCCGGAGCGGTTCCCGGCCCCTTTGACGCCTACCTGGTTATGCGTGGCCTCAAGACGCTGGTGCTGCGGATGCAACGGCATAGCGAAAACGCCGCCGCCGTCGCGGAATTCCTTGCCGGACACCGTTCGGTCGACACCGTGCTGTATCCGGGTCTGCCCAACCACCCGGGCCACCGGGTCGCAGCGCGACAGATGCGCGGTTTTGGCGGCATGGTGTCAGCCCGGATGCGGGGTGGCCGGAAAGCCGCCGAGGCGTTGTGCGCGAACACTTCGGTGTTCATCTTGGCCGAGTCGTTGGGTGGCGTCGAATCGCTGATCGAGTACCCGGCCGCAATGACCCACGCCTCCACGGCCGGCTCCCGGTTGCAAGTACCCGACGACCTGGTGCGATTATCCGTGGGCATCGAGGATGTCGCCGATCTGCTGGCCGATCTCGAACAGGCCCTCGGTTAGCGGCCGCGCACGCGCGAGATGGTTCGCAGCCCGGACTCCCCAGCCACCCCGCGTCCCTTCCGGGTCAGCGGGTGAAGCAGCATACCCCCGACTAGCCGCGGTACGGCTCTGCGCTGACCAAGGTCACCTTGACGGTGTTGCCATTGGGTACCTGGTAAGTGCGGCTCTCGCCCACCTTGGCGTTGAGCAACGCGCGACCCAGCGGCGAGTTCGGCGAGTACACCTCGAGCTTGCCGTCGTTGACGCCTTCTTGGCGCGTGGCGATGAGGAACGTTTCGGTGTCCGACTCGTCGTCGTTGTAAAAGACGGTGACCACGGTGCCGGGCAGCGCCACCCCAGACTGCGTGGGAGCCTCACCGACTTTGGCGTTGTTGAGCAGATCCTGCAGCTGACGAATGCGGGCCTCTTGTTGGCCCTGCTCCTCGCGTGCCGCGTGGTATCCGCCGTTTTCGCGCAGATCACCCTCCTCGCGACGGGCGTTGATTTCCGCGGCAATGACGGGACGGTTCGCGATCAACTGCTCGAGTTCGGCCTTGAGTCGGTCATGTGCCTCCCGGGTCAACCAGGTCACCTTGGTGTCAGTCATCTCGTCGCGCTCCTTGTGCCGTTGGTTCCACGATATTCGCGCTGGGCTGACCTGTGGTCTCGCTGCCAGGCAGGGTGCCGGTGGGGTACTGCCGGATGTTTCCCCATATAGCCGCATAGTGCCGCTAACGCAGAGCACGGCTCCAGTGCGAGGAACCGTGCGATTAAGATGCTACCACCGCGCCGGGCCCAGGCGTGGTGCCTTCATGGTCCGGGGTCTTCATGCGCGGCGGCCGCTACCGAAACGCCCCGGCGTCAGGAACCGAACGGGGAGGGCGAGGGTGGGCCGCCGGCGGCGCGCCGGATTTTAAAATCATCGTCACTGCCCCGGTGGTTTAGCGGTCCGGCGGGTTCACGCCGAGTTGCTAACCCTGGTCGACGAGATGTAACGATGAAAATTGAAGCTATGGGACCGGCGGTCGCACAGCAGACGGACAGGCGGACGTGAACGGACTGCGGTTGATGGCGGTGCACGCCCACCCGGACGACGAGTCCAGCAAGGGCGCCGCTACCCTTGCCCGGTATGCCGACGAGGGCCACCGCGTGCTGGTGGTGACGCTGACCGGGGGTGAACGCGGCGAGATCCTCAACCCGGCGATGGACCTGCCCGAGGTGCACGGGCGCATCGCCGAGATCCGCCGCGACGAGATGGCCAAGGCGGCCGAGATCCTCGGGGTGGAGCACAGGTGGTTGGGTTTCATCGACTCCGGGCTGCCCAAGGGCGACCCGCCGCCCCCGTTGCCGGAGGATTCGTTCGCGCTGGTGCCGCTCGAGGTGGCGACCGAAGCGCTGGTGCGGGTGGTGCGCGAGTTCCGCCCGCACGTGATGATCACCTACGACGAAAACGGTGGTTATCCGCATCCCGACCACATCCGCTGCCACCAGGTATCGATCGCCGCCTACGAGGCGGCCGCGGACCCGCATCGCTTCCCGGACGTCGGTGCGCCATGGGCGGTGTCCAAGCTGTACTACAATCACGGCTTTCTGCGGCAACGTATCCAGCTGCTGCACGACGAGTTCGCCAAACATGGCCGGGAGGGCCCCTTCGGGCAATGGCTGGCACAGTGGGATCCCGAGCACGACGTCTCGGCCGACCGGGTGACGACGCGGGTGGAATGCTCGGCGTATTTCGGCCGGCGTGATGCCGCACTGCGGGCGCACGCCACCCAGATCGACCCGGAAGGCGATTTCTTCGCCGCACCGATTGCCTGGCAGCAGCGGTTGTGGCCCACCGAGGAGTTCGAGTTGGCGCGCTCACGGGTGGTGGTGACACTTCCCGAAACCGATCTGTTCGCCGGAATCGAGGCCGACCAGTGATCCTTGGCGGCACCGCAGCGGTTCTTGCGGACTGGCAAGCCGACGGCCCTCCCGGCCGCACCGGGCCGGACTTCGGCAAGGCCAGCCCGGTGGGGCTGCTGATCATCGTGCTGCTCTTGCTCGGAACGGTGTTTTTGATCCGCTCGATGAACCGCCACCTGAGAAAGATCCCGAAGTCGTTCGAGCGGGAAAATCCCGAGCCGGATCACCCCGCCGGCCAGCGCGCCGCGGCCGGCGGCCGGGCCCCGGAAACCCCCGGCGCCTCCGGCGGGAACCACGTTCGCGACGAGCAAGACGGATCATCCCGTGAACCCGACGGATAACCGGCGATGAGCCCGGCAGCCAACACCCTCGCGCGGGCCGCCAGCCCGTATCTGCGCCAGCACGCCGACAACCCGGTGCACTGGCAGCAGTGGACCCCGCTGGCTCTGGCCGAAGCCGCCGAACGCGACGTGCCGATCCTGCTGTCCATCGGTTACGCGGCATGCCACTGGTGTCACGTGATGGCTCACGAGTCGTTCGAGGACGACGAGGTAGCCGCCGCAATGAACTCCGGGTTCGTCTGCGTCAAAGTCGACCGCGAGGAACGCCCGGACATCGACGCGGTGTACATGAATGCCACTGTCGCGCTCACCGGACAGGGTGGCTGGCCGATGACCTGTTTCCTCACACCGGATGGCCGGCCGTTCTTCTGTGGCACCTACTATCCGAAAGACGTTTTTCTGCAGCTGCTTTCGGCTATCACCGAGGCCTGGAGGAATCGCCGCGCCGAGGTTGAGCAGGCGTCGGGCCGAATCGCGGCAGAGCTGCGGGCGATGGTGTCGGAACTGCCCACCGGCGGTCCGGAGGTGGAGCCGGCGCTGTGCGACGACGCGGTTGCCGCCGTGTTACGCGACGAGGACACGGTTCGGGGCGGCTTCGGGGGGCCGCCGAAGTTCCCGCCGTCAACGTTGCTGGAGGCGCTGCTGCGGCACTACGAACGCACCGGGTCGCAGGAGGCACTGGGGGCGGTCGCCCGCACCTGCACCGCGATGGCGCGCGGGGGGATCTACGACCAACTTGCCGGCGGATTCGCCCGCTACAGCGTCGACAACGCTTGGGTAGTACCACACTTCGAGAAAATGCTGTACGACAACGCGTTGTTGCTGCGCGCCTACGCGCACTGGGCCCGGCGCACCGGGGATCGGTTGGCTCACCGGGTTGCCCGGCAGACCGCGCGGTTTCTGCTCGACGAACTGGCCGAGGCCGACATGTTCGTCTCCTCGCTGGACGCCGACGCCGACGGCCGTGAGGGCTCGACCTATGTCTGGACCCCCGCGCAATTGACCCAGGTGCTCGGTGAGGACGACGCACGTTGGGCCGCCGATGTTTTCCTGGTCGGTTCACCGGGGACATTCGAAGCTGGGGCATCGGTGCTGCAACTGCCGGCCGATCCCGATGACCCGGCTCGCTTCGAGCGGGTCCGCACCGCGATGCTGGCGGCGCGGTCGCGGCGCCCTCAGCCCGGCCGTGACGACAAAGTCGTCACCGCCTGGAACGGGCTGGCGATCACGGCGCTGGCCGAGGCCAGCGTGGCCTTGCAGGCCCCGGAGTTGGCCGACGCCGCGCGGCGATGCGCGGGCGCGCTGATACGCCTGCACCTCGTCGACGGGCGGCTGCGGCGCGCCAGCCTCGGGGGCGTGGTCGGCGAGAGTGCGGCGATTCTCGAAGATTATGCGGCGCTGGCCACCGGGTTGCTGACGCTCTACCAGCTGAGCCCGGCCGACGCCTGGCTGGCGACGGCGACCGAGTTGCTCGACACCGCGCTGGCGCATTTCGCCGATCCCGACCGGCCCGGCCGCTGGTTCGACAGCGCCGATGACGCCGAGCAGCTGGTGTTGCGGCCCGCCGACCCCCTGGACGGGGCGACACCGTCGGGGGCGTCGTCGATCACCGAGGCGCTGCTGCTCGCCGCGCACCTGGCCGGGGGTGACCGCGCCAGGCGATACCGGAAGGCGGCCGCCGACGCGCTGCGGGCGCATTCGTCGCTGCTGGCGCGTGCGCCGCGATCGGCCGGCCATTGGCTGGCGGTGGCCGAATCCGCAGTCCGCGGGCCGCTGCAGATCGTGGTCGCGTGCGACGCCTCGCGGTCTTCGCTGTTGGCCGACGCTCGCCGACTGGCACCCGGCGGGGCGATCGTCGTCGGCGGGGAAGCGGGGTCGTCACCGCTATTGGTCGGCCGGGATCGGGTGGCCGGCGCGGACGCCGCCTACCTGTGCCGCGGCGCGGTCTGCGATCTGCCGGTCACCACCGCGGCGGAGTTGGCGACCGCCCTGGGCGTGCCCGGCGAGTAGCCGCTCCCGCTGTGGCGGTTCTTGTCGCGAATCCGCGAAAGTGCATCTGCCGACGTGTTTCGCGGGTACGGGCGTCGGTAGCGGCACTTTCGCGGTGGTGCGGCGTCAGAAGAGTGCGATCCACACGGCGATGTAGTGGCAGATCGCCGCGACCAGCGTGTTGGCGTGGAAAAACTCGTGGTAGCCGAACGTTCGCGGCCACGGATCGGGCCAGCGCAGCCCGTAGAACAGACCGCCGATGCTATAGATCACGCCCCCGACGATCAGCAGCACCATCGCTGCTACCCCGGCGCCGTGCAGGATCGGTCCGATAAACCAGATCGCCACCCAACTCAGCACCAGGTACAGCGGCACGCCCACCCATCGCGGGGCCAACGGCCAGCACATCTTCAACACGCTGCCGCCCAGGGCACCGCCCCACACGATCGACAGCACCAGGTGGCCGGTCGGGCGTGGCATCGCCACCATCGCAAACGGGGTATAGCTGCCGGCGATGAACACGAAGATCATCGAGTGGTCGAGCCGTTTCATCCACTTGCGGGCGGTCTGCGACTTCCACTGAATGCGGTGGTAGGTGGCGCTGACGGCGAACATCGCCACGATGGAGGCCGAATAGATCAGCGTCGCCAGCCCGGCGCGCGGGGAGACCACTGCCCAGGCCACCGCCACCAGCGGCACGCCGGCGACGGCGGCAGCCACGGCGGCGTGCACGTGGATCCATCCCCGGAATCGTGGTTTGACCAGTCCGGTGGTGAGGCCCCCGACGGAGCCCGTCGGCAGGGCGATATCCAGCTGCGGCTGTGGCTGAGTGATGTTCATCCCGCTGCTCGTCTCCCTTCTCGACTGGCGCCCGGTTGATGGCCGGCATCAACTACGCTAGCCGCACGTTAGCCGCGAATGCCCGTTGTGACCGCTGAGAAACTACTGAGATTGCCGAAATTTTTGCCGTTCACAGTAGGCTAAATGGCTGTGGAGATAGTCCCTGCACGTCTCAAAGAACCGCTGTACCGGCTCTATGAGATGAGACTGCGTCAAGGCCTGGCGGCCTCCAAATCCGCGCTGCCGCGGCATATCGCCGTCCTCTGTGACGGGAACCGTCGATGGGCGCGCAGCGCAGGATACGACGACGTCAGCTATGGCTATCGGATGGGTGCCGCCAAGATCGCCGAGATGCTGCGGTGGTGTCAAGAGGCGGGCATTGAAATGGCCACCGTCTACCTGCTGTCCACCGAAAACCTACAGCGTGATCCAGACGAGCTGGCCGCGCTCATCGAGATCATCACCGATGTGGTCGAGGAGATCTGCGCTCCGGCTAACCGCTGGAGCGTGCGTACCGTCGGGGATCTGCAGCTTTTGGGCGAGGAGCCGGCTCGCCGGCTGCGTGATGCTGTCGAAGGGACGGTCTCGACGGCAAATTGCGGCTTTCACGTCAACGTCGCGGTCGCTTACGGCGGGCGTCAGGAGATCGTCGACGCGGTGCGGGCCTTGCTGAGCAAGGAACTTGCCAACGGGGCCAGCGCAGAGGAACTCATCGACGCCGTGACCGTTGACGCGATATCGGAAAACCTTTACACCTCAGGCCAACCCGACCCGGACCTGGTCATTCGAACCTCGGGTGAGCAGCGATTGTCTGGCTTTCTCCTCTGGCAGAGCGCGTATTCGGAGATGTGGTTCACCGAAGCGTACTGGCCGGCATTCCGCCGGGTCGATTTTCTGCGCGCACTCCGCGATTACAGCTTGCGGCACCGGCGTTTCGGCATGTAGCCGAAGCCGGTGGCGATACGTGCCGCGATGCAGCGGAACCAGGGCCAGAGAATGCAATCGTTCGGGGTCGCATCCTGCACATCGATGCGTGTCGGCTGCCGAGCTACAGTTTGCGCAGGCGAACCCGGTTGATGGAATGGTCGGCGTCCTTGCGCAACACCAGGGTGGCACGCGGCCGGGTCGGCAAGATGTTCTCGATCAGGTTCGGCAGGTTGATCGAGCGCCAGATCTCCCGTGCGGCGGCCGCCGCTTGCCGGTCGTTCAGGCGTGCGTAATGGTGGAAATGCGACTCCGGGTTGGCGAACGCGGTGGTACGCATGGTCAAAAACCGCGAAACATACCACTGCTCGATGTCTTCGATCCGCGCGTCCACATACAGCGAGAAGTCAAACAAGTCAGAGACCATGAGCGTCGGCCCGGTCTGCAAGACGTTCAGACCCTCCAGGATCAGGATGTCGGGATGCCGGACGACCTGCTTGGCATGGGGGACGATGTCGTAGCGCAGATGCGAATACACCGGCGCGCACGCGTAGTCGGCACCGGATTTCACCGAGGTCACGAACCGCAGCAGGGCCCTTCGGTCGTAACTCTCCGGAAATCCCTTGCGGTGCATTAGGTTTCGTCGCATAAGTTCGGCATTAGGATAAAGGAACCCGTCGGTGGTTACCAGGTCCACCCGGGGGTGGTGGTCCCAGCGGGCCAGCAACGCCTGCAACACGCGGGCGGTGGTCGATTTGCCGACGGCTACGCTGCCGGCCACACCGATAATGAACGGCACCGGGCGGTGCGGGTTCTGCAGGGGTTCGCCGAGGAACTCCGCGGTGGCGGCGAATAACCGCTGACGGGCGGCGACCTGGAGGTGAATCAGCCGGGCCAGCGGCAGGTAGACCTCTTCGACTTCCAGAAGGTCGATCTGTTCCCCAAGACCACGCAGGCCGATCAGTTCTTCTTCGGTCAGGGCCAGGGGTGTCGACATCCGCAGCGCGCGCCACTCACTCCGGTTGAACTCCACATAGGGGCTCGGCTCGCTAAGCCGCCGCATGGGTGCCAGTCTTGCAGCAGTGCCCGGGCGGGTAGAGGCGGGGGCGACGCCGTAGGCCGCAGCGGGAAAGTGCTCTAACCCTGGTTTGCTCATCGGTCGGCTCGAGCCGGCTGCGCTGGCTCCTTCATCGGTGAATGCGTTAGCGAGTCAATGCTACGCCGGACGGTAGGCGGCGACCGGCGCCCGATCGTCGATCGAGGCGTTGACGGCGATTGCGCACCGCCACTCGCCGGCACCGCCGGCCGCCCAAGCCGCACAATCAGGTCCACAATTAGCCGGGTTCATCGCCGACTACGCTGGAGCCCATGTCAGCAGACGCGACGGTGGGCACCCCGCCCGCGCCGCCGGAGGCCAGGCACGCCGACATTGCTGGTGCGGCCTATCGGGCGGCGTTGCAGGTTATCGAGACCGTCGAGCCCCGCATCGCGGCGGCGACCCGCAAGGAGCTTGCCGACCAGCGGGATTCGCTCAAGCTCATCGCCAGCGAGAACTATGCCTCGCCGGCGGTGCTGCTCACCATGGGCAGCTGGCTGTCGGATAAGTACGCCGAGGGCACCGTGGGGCATCGCTTTTACGCCGGCTGCCAGAACGTCGACACCGTGGAGGGGGTGGCCGCCGAGCACGCCCGCGAGCTGTTCGGCGCGCCGTATGCCTACGCCCAGCCGCACTCGGGCATCGACGCCAACCTGGTGGCCTACTGGGCGATTCTGGCCACCCGGGTCGAGGCGCCCAGCCTGGCAGCGGCCGGCGTCAAACACGTCAACGAGCTCTCCGAGTCGGAGTGGGAGGCGCTGCGCGTCAAGCTGGGCAACCAACGGCTGCTGGGCATGTCGCTGGACACCGGTGGTCATCTGACCCACGGTTTTCGGCCCAACATCTCCGGCAAGATGTTTTGTCAGCGCAGCTATGGCACCGATCCGGTCAGCGGCCTGCTGGACTACGGTGCCGTGGCCGCTATCGCGCGGGAGTTCAAGCCGCTGATTTTGGTCGCGGGCTACTCGGCTTATCCGCGGCGGATCAACTTCGCCACAATGCGCGAGATCGCCGATGAGGTGGGCGCCACATTGATGGTGGACATGGCGCATTTCGCCGGGCTGGTGGCCGGCAAGGTATTCACCGGGGATGAGGACCCGATCCCCCACGCGCACGTCGTCACCACCACCACGCACAAGTCGTTGCGTGGGCCGCGCGGCGGGCTGGTGTTGGCCCAACCGGAATACGCCGACGCCGTCGATAAGGGCTGCCCGATGGTGCTGGGAGGGCCGCTGCCGCACGTCATGGCCGCCAAGGCGGTCGCGCTGGCCGAAGCCCGCCGGCCGGAGTTTCGAGGGTACGCCCAGCGGGTTGCCGATAACGCCAAGACCCTGGCCGAAGGGTTTTTGCGCCGCGGAGCGCGACTGGTCACCGGCGGCACCGACAACCACATCGTGATGCTCGACGTCACCAGATCGTTCGGCCTGACCGGCCGGCAGGCCGAGTCCGCGCTGCTGGAGGCCGGTGTGATCACCAACCGCAACATGATCCCCGCCGACCCCAACGGCGCGTGGTACACCAGCGGTATCCGGTTGGGCACTCCGGCGCTGACCACCCGCGGCTTCGGCGTCGCCGAATTCGACCGGGTGGCCGAACTGGTGGTCGACGTGCTTGCCCACACCCGTCCGCAGGGTGCGTCGAAGGCCGCTTATACCCTGGCCGACGGGACCGCCGAGCGGGTGCATGCCGGCGCCGCCGAGTTGCTGGCCGCCAATCCGCTCTATCCCGGCCTCACCTTGTAGGACCCGGTGGATGCCGCTGCCGTGGCCCGCTTCGTGGCGTGGTACCACAACCGGGCCGGGGCCGTCGGGCCGGGGCACGCACGGTGGGGGAATGCCCAAGCCGGTGGAAGAGCCGGAGAAAATCCCCGCGACACCGGCCGGCGATTTCCCGAAATGTGTGAACACGAGTTACAGTTACTTTCATGGCACTGAAACCTGTAGCTAACGCGCTGACGCTGGAACTCGAGCCGGTGGTGGGTGAGAACTTGGAGCGCCACCTGGAAACCGAGGAACTCTGGTTTGCACACGACTACGTGCCGTTCGAGCAGGGGGAGAACTTCGCTTTCCTCGGCGGACGGGATTGGGACCCCACGCAGGTGACGCTGCCCCGAGTGATCACCGACGCCTGTGAGATCCTGTTGATCACCAAGGACAACCTGGCCGGGCATCACCGCGAGCTCGTCGAGCACTTCATCCTCGAGGACATGTGGGGTCGCTGGCTGGGCCGGTGGACCGCCGAGGAGCACCTGCACGCCATTGCGCTGCGGGAATATTTGGTGGTGACCCGCGAGGTCGACCCGGCGGCTAACGAGAAGGTCCGCGTTGAGCATGTGATGAAGGGTTATCGTGCCGATCACTACAGCCAGGTGGAAACCCTGGTCTACATGGCGTTCTACGAACGTGCCCATGCCGTGTTCTGCCGCAACCTGGCCGCGCAGATCGAGGAGCCGGTGCTGGCGGGGCTCATCGGCCGGATCGCTAAAGACGAGGAGCGTCACGAGGAGTTCTTCGCCAACCTGGTTGCGCACTGCTTGAACTACACCCACGACGAGACCATCGCGGCGATTGCCGCCCGGGCGGCCGACCTCGATGTCGTCGGCGGCGATATCGACGCCTACCGGGACAAGGTGCAGAACGTGGCCGATGCCGGCATTTTCGGTCCCCCCCAGCTGCAGCAGGTGATTTCGGGGCGGATCACCGCCTGGGGGTTAGCCGACGAGCCCCGATTGCAGCGGTTCATCACCGCTTAGAGCGGTTGTCCGCCCTGCTCCGCGGGTACGCCACGGCGCCCATCGCGGTGGACCGGCGCGCCTGTCTGACGGCGCTGCGGCGAGCGGAGTAGCGTCGCAGTCGATGGCTAGCGATATGTTCTGCTATCCGGACGGCACCCTCGTCACACCTCCACCAGGACCGGCCCCGGTCTCGGTGCCGCCGCCCCCGCCGAGATGCCTGCGCGGGGCCGCGCTGGCCCAGCCCGGCGACGATGCGGCCCGGGGAACGGGCGGCTGGGGAGCCGGGCTGATGACTTGAGGAGCGCTGCGTGACTGATTCGCCATCGGCTTCACAGGACACCAAGCGGACGTATGTGCTCGACACTTCGGTGCTGTTGTCCGATCCCTGGGCGTGTACCCGGTTTGCCGAACACGAGGTGGTCGTTCCGCTGGTGGTGATCAGTGAGCTGGAGGCCAAACGCTACCACCATGAGCTGGGCTGGTTCGCTCGGCAGGCGTTGCGGCTGTTCGACGATCTTCGGTTAGAGCACGGGCGGCTCGATCAGCCCATTCCCGTTGGAACACAGGGCGGTACGTTACGCGTCGAAATCAACCACAGTGATCCCGCAGTGCTGCCTCTGGGTTTTCGCACCGACAGCAACGACTGCCGGATCCTGAGTTGTGCAGCCCACCTTGCCGCTGCGGGCAAGCGAGTCACATTGGTGAGCAAGGATATTCCACTGCGAGTGAAGGCAGCCGCAGTAGGCCTGGCCGCCGACGAGTATCACGCGCAGGACGTCGTCATCTCGGGCTGGACCGGGATGACCGAGATCGAAACCACTGCAGAGGACATCGACGCGCTATTCCACAACGGTGAAATCGACTTGATAGCTGCTCGGGACCTGCCGTGTCACACGGGGATCCGGCTACTTGGGGGCAGCTCGTACGCGCTCGGGCGGGTCAACGCCCATAAACGGGTCCAACTGGTCCGCGGCGACCGGGAGGTGTTCGGATTGCGGGGGCGTTCGGCCGAGCAGCGGGTGGCCTTGGACCTGTTGCTCGACGAGTCGGTGGGCATCGTGTCGCTGGGTGGCAAGGCCGGCACCGGTAAGTCGGCGCTGGCGTTGTGCGCCGGCCTGGAGTCGGTACTTGAGCGGCAGACCCATCGCCGGGTGGTGGTGTTTCGCCCGCTGTACGCCGTGGGCGGACAAGACCTGGGCTACCTGCCCGGCACCGAGAGCGACAAGATGGGACCCTGGGCGCAAGCGGTCTTCGACACCCTGGAGGGACTGGCCAGCCCGGCGGTGCTCGAGGAGGTGCTTTCTCGTGGCATGCTCGAGGTGCTGCCGCTGACTCATATCCGGGGCCGTTCACTGCACGACTCGTTCATCATTGTCGATGAAGCCCAGTCGCTGGAGCGTAACGTGTTGCTGACCGCGCTCTCGCGTGTGGGCACGGGATCCCGGGTGGTGTTGACCCACGACATCGGCCAGCGTGACAACCTGCGGGTCGGTCGCCACGACGGGGTTGCGGCGGTGGTGGAAAAGCTCAAAGGCCATCCGCTGTTCGCGCACATCACGTTGCTGCGCAGTGAGCGGTCGCCGATTGCCGCGCTGGTGACCGAGATGCTGGACGAGATCGCCGGACCGCGCTGAGCCCCGCCCTTTGCGGTGGAGGTTTCCCGGGGTGCTTGCCGTCCGCCTCCGCGGCGGCGCACACATCGCAGCGTCGCCGGCACGGTAGGCTGCCAGCGTGTCGAGAAGACCCGACAGCCAGGCCTGGCGCTACCGGCGAACGGTTATGGGTGGGCTGGCCGCTGCCGCGGTGCTGGTGGTGGGCGGGCTGACCGGCCATGTGAAGCGGGCCGGCGCCGACGCCGCGGATTGCGCCCGCGCCAAGTGCGTCGCGCTGACGTTCGACGACGGCCCCACGCCGTTCACCGACCGGCTGTTGCACATTCTCAATCACAACAACGCCAAGGCCACGTTTTTCCTGATCGGCAACAAAGTGGCGGCCAATCCCTCGGGGGCCAGGCGCATCGCCGATGCGGGCATGCAGATCGGCAATCACACCTGGGAGCACCCCAACATGACGACGATCCCCCCGCAGGACATCCCCAGCCAGCTTTCCAAGGCCAACGACGTGATCAGTGCGGCGACCGGTCAAACACCGACGCTGTACCGACCCGCCGGCGGATTATCCAACGCTGCCGTCCGCCAGGCGGCCGGTCAGCTGGGGCTTGCCGAAATCCTCTGGGATGTGATCCCTTACGACTGGATCAACGACTCCAACACGGCGGCAACGCGCCAGGTGTTGATGAGCCAGATCAAACCCGGCTCTGTGGTGCTGCTTCATGACACCTACTCCAGCACCGTCGACTTGGTGTACCAGTTCATCCCGGTGCTCAAGGCCAACGGCTACCGGCTGGTGACGGTCGGTCAACTGCTGGGGCCCCGCCCTCCCGGGAGCAGCTACGGGGGCCGCGAGAACGGACCGCCGGTCAACGACTTGCGCGATATTCCGCCCTCGGAAATCCCGTCGCTACCGAACACACCGTCACCCAAGCCGATGCCCAACTTCCCGATCACCGACATCCCGGGGCAGAACTCGGGCGGGCCGAACAACGGCTCCTGAAGCTCCGCCCCGTGGCTCGCTCACCGCTTACCTCCGCGGCGGCGCTGGCTCACGGCAAGGTGACAACCTGGCGCCGCCCCCGGCCAGGTCAATTCTTCGCGACCCGCAACGCCGCGATGACCGCGTCGATGGTGGCGCGGGCATCCGCATCACCGATGGGTGTCGCGCCGAGGAAGAACGTCGCCGGCTTCGTCTTCACCACGATGATGGTGACCGAATCGCCTTTCACATTACGGGAGGGGTCGGCGATGGTGATGTCGGCGTCCACCCGCGCGGCCGGGGTGCCGTCGACGCTGATCGACGACGTCTTGGTCGGCCCCAGGGTGGGCGACGCCCCGGCATAGCCGGGGCCGTTGGCCACGCACGTCATCAACTTCGATGCCTGCGCGGCGATATCCATGCTGGTGACGAAGTTGGTGATGCCGACCTCGGCCTGCATCATCCACTGGTTGGCTCCGGGGACCTCTTGGGCGACGCCCACCGCGTCGATGGCGTTGGGCATCGAGTCGTCGGAGAACGGCGTCCATCCGGGTGCCGCGCTGGCCGGGAACGACAGTTTGCCCGCGCGCACCGTATCGCCGGTGGGCACCGGGCCACCGGACACATTGGGGGTGCAGTCGGTGGCATTCTGCTGGGACGTGGCCGGTGGCGTCGTCGGAACACGGGTCGTCGCCGATGGCGCGGTCGTGGTCGGCTTGCCCTGATGACCGACGGTGAGCGCCAGAATCACGACCAGCGCGACGATGACTATCGCAATGCCGGCGCCGACCAACCAGGGTGTCTTCGAGCCCGGCCCTCTCGGCGGGGGTCCGGGGGGATAGAATCCCGCCGGCCAGCCGGTCTGCGGGCCCTGCTGGCCGCCCGGGGTGAATTGCTGAGGCGGGTAGGCACCGCCGGTGTAGGGATCCGCGCCGCCGGGGGCACTAGGGTACGGGCCGCCTTGCGGAAGGTATGGGCCGTCTTGCGGGTACGGATATGCGCCGCCCGGCGGATAGCTGCCAACTTGGGGAGGTCCACCCCAATACTGGCCCTGCCCATACGGATTCGCCTCGGGGTGATCCTGTCCGTGTGGGCCGCCGGGCGGACTCGTCATTGCTGAACCCCTTCACTGTCATCGGCCACCTCGCGGTGGGGTCGAGCATAGCCCCATCACCGCGGCGATCGGCGTAACGCCGGTAGCTTCTCGCGTTCGCACGCGACATTCGCCGCATCCCCTTGCAGTATGCCGGGTGGCTCAGAAATCCTCGAAATCCTTGTCCTTGACCTTGGCCATCGCCAGCACGTCGAGGCGCCGGTCCAGTTCCTCGAGGGGTAGCATATCGCCGACCAGGCCGCGGTCGATGACGGCCTGGCGGATGGTTTTGTGCTCCTTGAGCGCTTCCTTGGCCACCGCAGCCGCCTCCTCATAGCCGATCACCGAGTTCAACGGTGTCACGATTGACGGCGAGGACTCGGCCAGCTGACGCAGGTGCTCGACATTGGCGGATAGCCCGTTGACGCACCTCTCGGCGAAGAGCTTGGATACGTTGCTCAGCAGCCTGAAGGACTCCAGAATGTTACGAGCCATCATCGGAATGTAGACGTTGAGCTCGAAGGCACCGTTCGCGCCACCCCACGCGATTGCCGCATCGTTGCCGATCACCTGTGCGGCAACCTGGGTAACCGCTTCCGGTATAACCGGATTCACCTTGCCCGGCATAATCGAACTACCCGGCTGCAAGTCTGGCAGGCGGATCTCGGCTAACCCCGTCAGCGGCCCGGATCCCATCCAGCGGATGTCGTTGGCGATCTTGGTCAGTGATACCGCGATGGTGCGCAACGCCCCGGACGCTTCGACCAGCCCATCGCGGGCGGCCTGGGCTTCGAAGGAGTTTTTCGCCGTACGTAATTCGGTCAGTCCGGTCTGAGCGATCAGTACCTCGACTACCTTGGCCCCGAAGCCGTCGGGTGCGTTGAGACCGGTGCCCACCGCGGTCCCGCCGATGGGCAGCTCGCCCAGCCGCGGCAGCGTGGCCCTTACCCGCTCGATACCGGCCGCGATTTGGCGGGCATATCCGGAAAACTCTTGGCCCAGTGTCACTGGAACCGCATCCATTAGGTGGGTGCGTCCCGATTTCACCACAGTACGCCACTCCCGAGCCTTACCCGCCAGTGCGTCGCGCAGCAGCTCCAGCGCCGGGATCAGTTGGCGCACTGCGGCTTCGGTAGCCGCTATGTGCGTTGCCGTGGGGAAGGTGTCGTTGGAGGATTGCGACATGTTGACGTCGTCGTTGGGATGCACGACAACCGGAGGTGTTGCCCGGGCTGCGATGCTGGCAATCACCTCGTTGGTGTTCATGTTCGAACTGGTTCCCGACCCGGTTTGGAATACGTCGATGGGAAACTGGTCGTCATGGCGTCCCTCTGCGATCTCGGCGGCGGCGGCGATGATGGCGTCGGCCTTCTGTGGCGCCAGTAACCCGAGATCCCGGTTCACCTGTGCGCATGCGCCTTTCAGCAGGCCCAGTGCCCGAATCTGGACACGCTCCAAACCCCTTCCGGAGATCGGGAAATTCTCGACAGCGCGTTGAGTTTGCGCACGCCACAACGCCTTTGCCGGTACCCGAACCTCGCCCATGGTGTCGTGCTCGATGCGGTATTCGGTGTCGGTGGCGCTATCGGCCATAGATCAGCGTCCTTGCTCGTGGGTCGAATCCGGGTTATGGCAATGGGTAGCTGGCGTTGCTGTCGCCGGTGAAATCAATAGACGAGTATTCAGCGAGTTTCGAAAGCCGGTGGTACGCTTCGATCATCCGGACGGTCCCGGACTTGGAGCGCATCACGATGGAGTGCGTGGTGCACCCGCCGGGATAGTAACGGACACCCTTGAGCAAGTCACCATCGGTAATTCCCGTCGCGCAGAAAAACACGTTGTCGCCGGACACCAAATCCTCGGTGGTCAATACCTGATCGAGATCATAGCCAGCGCGGATGGCTTTCTGGCGTTCGGCGTCATCGCGCGGCGCGAGCTGCGCCTGGATCGCGCCGCCCATGCAGCGGATGGCTGCGGCGGCGATGATGCCCTCCGGGGTGCCGCCGATGCCGGCCAGCATGTCGGTGCCGGAGTTGGGTCGGCACGCGGAGATGGCACCTGCCACGTCGCCGTCGGTGATTAATCGGATCCGCGCCCCGACGGCGCGGACGTCGTGGATCAGCTGGGCGTGCCGCGGCCGGTCCAGGATGCACACCGTCATATCGGGCACCGACAGATCCTTGGCCTTGGCGACCGCGCGAATGTTGTCGGCGATCGGCCTGGTGATGTCCAGCACGTGCGCGGCCTCGGGCCCGACGGCGATCTTGTTCATGTAATACACCGCCGACGGATCGAACATCGCGCCGCGCTCGGCGACCGCCAGCACCGAGATGGCGTTGGGCATGCCGTTACTCATCAGCCGGGTGCCGTCGATGGGATCGACAGCGACATCGCACTGCGGGCCGTCGCCGTTTCCGACCTCCTCGCCGTTGTAGAGCATCGGCGCATGGTCTTTCTCGCCTTCCCCGATAACGACCACACCCCGCATAGACACGGTGTTCACCAGTTCGCGCATCGCGTCGACCGCGGCACCGTCGCCGGCTTCCTTGTTGCCGCGGCCGACCCACCGGCCGGCAGCCATAGCACCGGCTTCGGTGACCCGCACCAGCTCGAGCGCCAGGTTGCGATCGGGGGCTTCACCCCGGGCCCGCCGCGACGAGGAGCCGCCCGGCGGCGAGGAGGAGGGGGTGCCAGCGACTTCCATCCGCGACGAGGAGCCGCCCGGCGGCGAGGAGGAGGGGGTGCCAGCGACATTAGCCATGTGTGCATTGTCCCAGACGCAGGCCGGCGGTGGCGCGCTGGGATACTGGGTTTCATGACCACGCAGCCGCGGCCGACGGCCAAGCCCGCCAAGCCGCGGCTGCTCTCGGATGGGCGCGACATGTTTTGGTCGGTTGCGCTGTTGGCGGCGGCCTGTATCCTCCTGGCGGGCATGGTCGGGACGTGCTCGTTTCAGCCGGGCGGGCCGCGCGGCGGACCGGTCTCGTCTTACGACGCCGCGAGCGCCCTGCGTGCCGACGCGCAGACACTGGGGTTCCCGATCCGGATGCCGCGGCTGCCTGCGGGCTGGCAAGCCAATTCCGGAAGTCGTGGTGGCATCGAAAACGGCCGAACCGACCCGTCGACCGGCCGGGCGGTGAACGCCGTCACCTCCACCGTTGGATACCTCAGCCCGACCGGCATGTATCTGGGCCTGACCCAGAGCAATGCCGACGAGGACAAGTTGGTCGGCTCGATCCATCCGGCCATGTATCCGACGGGTGTGATCGGCATCGATGGCATCAGGTGGATCGTTTACGAAGGCAAGAGCTTCGAGCCGGTGTGGACCACCCGGCTGGACGGTCCGTCGGGTTCCGCGCAGATCGCGATAACCGGCGCCGGAAGCACCGATCAATTCCGGACGTTGGCGGTGGCGACGCAGTCACAGCCGCCGCTGCCGTCGACGCGATAGCGCAACTGGGTACTCGATATCGCGGCGGCCCCACATCGCCGGCCGCTTAACGGGGACGACCCACGATATCGGCCCGAGAAGGGCCCGACGTTCCCCGACCGGCGGGTCTTCGGGGACGCTTCAAGCGGTCGGTGAATGCTCGGCGGCGGGCGCCGCGGGGTGTTGCGGGCGGGTGGACCGGGCTGCGGCGGTCGGGTTAAACAGGCGTCCGTGAGAGACCAGCGACGCGGCTTGCTTCAGACGCTGAGTGCGGATGCTGACCTCATAGGTTCGGATGTGATCGATCGCGGCCAGGTGCTCGGTGAGATACCGGTAGAGGTCATCGGCATCCTGGCAGATAGCGACGGCAATGAGGTTGTTGCGTCCGCTGACCGCGGCGGCGAAGGCGATTTCATCATGGACGGCGATCTGCTCACCGACACTGTGCAGATGCCGCGGCGCCACGGTGAGCCACAGCATGGCGTTGACACGGTAGCCGAGACGCTCCGGCAGCAGCTCGACGTCGTAGAGCAGGGTGCCCGAGGCTTCCAGAGCCGCGATCCGCCGCGCTACCCGTGCGGGCGACCAGCCGCTACGCTCGGCCAAAACCGCCAGCGGCGCGCGCCCGTCCTCGGCGAGCGCGTCTAAAAGCGGGCGGTCTTGTGCGGTGGGGGTGATCGGATGCCCGGTCGACGGGCGCCCGGGCAGCGCAGCAAGGATCCGACCGGTCTGCTCGCCGGTGAGCTTGGGGCCGTAGCCGGTCCACGTGTGGCCGTAGCCGCTCGCCGACGTCATCGTTGTGCCGAACGTGTGCAACAACAGATCCACATTGATGTCAAGGACCGACGCTGACCGTGGAAGTTGTTGAAGCAGCACGTCGTCGGGGGCCTCACCGACGGGTGCGTGGATAATGCAGACCAGCTCGGTCCAATCCGAAGCGACGTTGACGTAGGTGACCTCGGAACGCCGGACCAGCGCTTCGGCCAGCGTGCGTATCCGATCGGGTTTCGTGTGGATGCGGGCCACCCATCGGGCGTTTCCATACACAACGGGGTTAACCAGACCGACAACGCGCATCACTCCCGCCCGGCGCAGCCGGTAATAGCGGCGCGCAACCGTTTGCTCGGGCACCCCGATGGCGGCGGCGAGACGGCGGAACGGCACCCGCGGCGCTAACTTCAGCGCGTGCAGGATCTGCGCGTCGAGCGCTTCCATCATGAGGAAAGTATCCGGTTTTAGCCGACATCGTGTGGATTTCTTAACGGTTAGCCGGGTGGGCAAGGCATTGCGCCGCGGCGGGTGTGAGTCTGTTCTGTGTGGGACCGGCACGGAGATGACGGGAAGGCGATGCCATGCAGTTGACGGGAAATACCGTCCTGGTGACCGGCGGTGCCACCGGGATCGGCCGCGACCTGGCCGAATCATTTCACTGGCTGGGCAACCAGGTGATCATCGTGGGGCGATGCCACTCGCTGTTGCAGAGCGTCGCGGATGCGAACCCGGGTATGCAGTGCTTGCGGCTGGATCCGGGCGATCCCGCCGACATCCGGCGATTCGCCATCGAGCTGCCCGCCCGCTATCCGGGTCTTGATTTGGTGATCAACAACGTGTTGTGCGCCGCGTGCGCCGAACGTCGCGTTCCCGGCGGGCCCGAGACGGCACCGGATATCGAAACCATCGGTCCGCTGGGACCGATGCGGCTGATCGCGGCGGTATTGCCCACCCTGGCGACCCGGCCCTGTGCCGCGATCGTCAATGTCACGTGCGACGTAGCGGGCGTGCCGAAGGCCGCCACGCCGAGGTACCGGGTGACCAGGGCGGCGCTGCGCGCCTACGGCCGGCTGCTGCGTTACCAGCTTCGGGACAGCTCGGTTCGGGTGATCGACGTCACCCACCGCGGGTGCGGGCCCGGATCCGCGCCGGCGTCACCGGCGGGTGTTTCTGCCGCGCGGCGGGCGGCGCCAGTCCTTTCCCGTGTGGGGGCAGCCTGAATGGCTCGATCGCCCACGTTCGGGTGCACCGCAGGCGGATGACCGCGGCGAAGGTCGACAAACGATGCCGAGGATTTTGATCGGTGAGGGATGTGATCGGTGAGGGGGTTTGATCGGTGAGGACGGCAATTCTTAGGCCCGGTGACGGCTGGCCCTTGCATCGGTTGGGCGTCGAAGCGATGAGTTTCTACCGGCGCATGACCGCCGACACAGGCGAGCACATCCATGACATGACTTGCGCGGCGAGCGGATTCGCCAGGAAAGACGGTGACAGCTGGGATATCACCGAGAGTGTGGGGGCAATGGCCCTGCAGGGGGCGGCGGCGCGGGCCGCCGAAACCGCCCAAGCGCACCCGCTGATCTGCGACCCGTTCGCCAAACTGCTGGTCGCGGGTGCGGGCCCGGCCTGGGCTCGCCTTGCCGACGGCAACCTTGACTGGTTGGGAAACGACGAGCACGCGCGCCGGATGGAATTCTTAGCCCGCGACTACCACGCGATGCGCACGCGCTTTTTCGACGAATGCTGTCGGGCCGCGACGAAGGCCGGCATCCGGCAGGTGGTGATCGTGGGTGCCGGGCTCGATTCGCGGGCCTACCGGTTAGATTGGCCGCCCCACACCGAGGTCTACGAACTCGACCAGCCGGGCGTGCTCGCCTACAAAGATGCGACGCTGGATGGCCACGACGTGGTGCCGAGGGCGCATCGCTGCGCGGTATCGGTGGATTTGCGCCAAGACTGGGAAGTGGCGCTCATCGGTGCCGGGTTCGACCGCTGGCAGCCCACCGTATGGCTGGCCGAGGGGATTCTGCCTTATCTGCGGGCCGCCGACCGGGAAAGCCTGCTGCAACGCATCACCGCGCTGAGCTGCGACGGCAGCATGCTCGCGGTCGACGAGGTTGACCTTGAATCTTCGTTGAGCGCCAACGGCCTTGCCGCCTGGCGTGAGCGTGCGGCGCGGTTGCGCAGTCGCCTGGGTATCGGGGTGGATGCCACGGCGCTGGTCTATGACGACCAGCCGGTGCAGGTTTCGCGCTGGCTCGGTGAGCATGGTTGGGACGTCGAAGCCGTCCCCAGCGAGCGGGAACTCGCCCGCCTGGGCCGACCCGTGCCCGCCGACCTGAAAGCGGAAAGCGTTGCTGGCACCTTGCTGATGGCCACCCAGCGGCTCGGCGGTTAGCCCGCAATTGCGTACGCCTCGCCGGTCGGACCGGGCGAAGCGGTGGCCTCGCGTCAACTTTCGTCGGCATCGTCGGCGGCCAGCACCTCCTCGACTCGCTTGCGGGCGCCTGCCAAGTGTTCTTCACATCGCCTGGCAAGCTGCTGGCCTCGCTCCCACAATTTCAGCGATGTCTCCAGATCCAGACCGCCCTGCTCGAGGAGGCGGACGACCTCGATCAATTCATCACGGCATTGCTCGTAACCCAGCTGGCTAACGGGTGTGCCAGCTCCCTTGTCAGGCTCCATCGGTGAGTCCTTCACTTACCGCCGCGAGGGCGCCGTCGGAAACCCGCACCCGCAGCCTGGTGCCGGCGGGCGCGTCGCGGACCGACCGCAGCACCGATGTGGCCCCCTGCGCGGAAACCGTCTGCACCACGGCGTACCCCCGGGCAAGGGTAGCCGCAGGGCCCAGGGTGGCCAACCGGGCGGCCAGATGGCCGATGCGTTCGGTCTCGGTGGCCACGAGGCGGGTGATGTCGCGGCGAAGCGCCGAGCGGGCGCGGCGCACTTCCTCGGCGCGCGTCGTCAGCGCTGCCAGCGGATCGGCCAGCGCCGGGCGGCTGCGTAACTGGGCCAGCGCCCGTTGTTCGCGGGCCACCCAGTTGCGCAATGCCTGGGCGCTGCGCCGACGCAGGTCGTCGATCAACGCCTGCTCGGCGGCGGTGTCCGGGACGATCATCTTCGCCGCGTCGGTGGGGGTGGCGGCTCGCAGATCGGCGACCAGATCGCACAGCGGGTTGTCGGGCTCGTGACCGATCGCGCTGACCACCGGCGTGCGGCAGGCGGCGATCGCGCGGCACAGCGTCTCGTCGGAGAACGGCAGCAGATCCTCGACGCTGCCGCCGCCACGAGCCAGCACGATCACGTCGACATCCGGGTCGCGGTCTAGTTCGCGCAGCGCCTCGACGATCTGCGGGACGGCGTTAGGTCCCTGCACGGCGGTGTTGCGCACGGCGAAGCGCACCGCGGGCCAGCGCGCCGCCGCCACCGTCGTCACGTCATGCTCGGCCGCGCTGGCCCGGCCGGTGATCAGCCCAACGGTGTTGGGCAGGAACGGAATCGGTCGCTTACGCCGGGGGTCGAAAAGCCCCTCGGCGTCCAGCACCCTGCGCAGCCGCTCGATGCGAGCCAGCAGCTCGCCTAGCCCTACAGCACGAATGTCGCTGAGCCTCAAGGAAAATGTGCCACGTCCCGTATAAAATGTCGGCTTGCCGCAGACCACTACCTGCACACCTTCGGCCAATTCGACCGGCGCGTCGAGCAGCAAGTCGCGGGTACATGTCACGGTCAACGACATGTCGGCTGCCGGGTCACGCAGCACCATGAACACGGTCTTGGAGTCGGGCCGGATGGTGATCTGTGTCAACTGCCCCTCGACCCAAACCGCACCCAGTTTGTCGATCCAGCCCGCGATCCGGACGGCCACAGCGCGAACCGGGAACGGGTTTTCCGCCGAATTCACCGGGTGATTCGGCACCGATCGGGTCACTTTGCAGTCGCGCGGGTGATCCTGTTGACGAGCAACGTCTGGAACGGAGCGCGGGCCCTGGTGGCCTGCTCGTAGGCGAGCAGGGCCTCGAGCTCGTCGACATCGAGCGTGTGCAGCCTGGCTCGCAGCTGGGCCAGCGTCAGCGCGTCGTAGTCGAGTTCCGTTGCCACCGGCGGCGCCGTTACCGTTTTTGCCGACGGTGTCGTTGCCGGCCTTGACCCGGTGGCCCGATCGACCGGCGCGGGCCGGGTCGGCGTGCCGGACTCGCGGGAGGCTTGTGCCGCTTTGCCCACCGAATACAGGGCAAACCGTCCCTCGGTTCGGTGATCGTCGTCCGCGGTCAGCGGCCCTGGGCCGGAGTCCTCATCGCGAGGTTGCCCGGAGTCCTCGTCAAAGGTTGCCCACTCCGGCTGCTCCTCCCTCGGGGGAAACAGCGTTTCTAGCGTGGCGTCACCCTTGATGACCAGTTCTGCCAGGTTTTGCTGGACTCGCATCACCAGGTGTGCCGCCTGGCTGACCAGCGTCATCGGGTACATCAGGATGGTCCGCGGCAGCTTCAGCGTTTCCTCGACGGCGACCGTCGCCACGCCCACCAACAGCCGGATTCCATACGGTGCAGTAGACATGTGTCCCAGACTGCCCTAACCGGCGGTCAAGTCCAAGCCGTCGCCCTGAGCTGGCGGGTCGCCATCCGGGGCAAGTACGCTGATGGCCATGTCGCCGACCGTCGACGTGGGCAGTCCCGGCGTTTCCGGCTCCGCAACCGCCACCGCCGGCGGCAAAAGGGTGCTTTTGGCCCAACCCCGGGGGTACTGCGCCGGCGTGGATCGCGCCGTCGAGACGGTCGAGCGGGCGCTGCAGAAACACGGTCCACCGGTCTATGTCCGCCACGAGATCGTGCACAACCGCCACGTGGTGGACACCCTGGCCAAGGCCGGAGCGGTTTTCGTCGAGGAGATCGACGAGGTGCCCGAGGGCGCGATCGTGGTGTTTTCCGCGCACGGGGTGGCGCCGACCGTTCATCAATCGGCCGCCAGGCGGGGGCTGCAGGTGATCGACGCCACGTGCCCGCTGGTCACCAAGGTGCACAACGAGGCCAAGCGCTTCGCCAGGGATGACTACGACATCTTGCTCATCGGCCATCAGGGCCATGAGGAAGTCATCGGGACCGCCGGGGAAGCCCCCGAACACGTGCAGGTCGTCGACGGGCCCGCGGCCGTCGACTCGGTGACGGTCCGCGACGAGAATAAAGTGATCTGGTTGTCGCAAACCACGCTGTCGGTCGACGAGACGCTGGAGATCGTGCAGCGGCTGCGGCGGCGTTTTCCCAAACTGCAGGATCCACCCAGCGACGACATTTGCTATGCCACCCAGAACCGCCAGGTCGCGGTCAAGGCGATGGCACCCGAGTGTGACCTGGTGATCGTCGTGGGTTCAGCCAATTCGTCCAACTCGATGCGATTGGTCGAGGTGGCCGCGGGTGCCGGCGCTGGGGCGGCTCATCTGGTCGACAGCGCCGACGACATCGACCCCGGCTGGTTGGACGGTGTGGTCACGGTGGGCGTCACTTCCGGCGCATCGGTCCCCGAGATACTGGTGCGCGGTGTGCTAGCGCGGCTGGCCGAGCACGGCTACGACGTGGTGCAGCCGGTGACGACGGCCAACGAGACGCTGGTGTTCGCGCTGCCGCGGGAGATTCGCCCGGCCCGATGCTGACCTGTGCCCGTCGCCGTTACCGCCGGGCAATTGACGGGCCGCTTGCCCGGGCCGTCGGCGGGTGCTTGCCCGGGCCGTCAGATGTCGTACTCCCAGGACTCGGCCGCCGAATCGCGCGGACTCCAGGTTTTCGGGCCGGCGGGGTTCTCCTCGTCACCGGCCGACCTGCGATAGCGGACTCGTGAAATGGGGTGGTGGGTTGCCGCGGCGCCGTCCGCCGTGCTCGGTGCGGGCCGGCGGCGCGGCTGGTGGGGTGCGAGCGGCTCGCCGGCTTCCCTGGGTTCATACGGGTCGTAGCGGCTGCCGCGCGCGGCGGGTCGGCCGGTGCGTACCCGCGGCTCCCGGCCGATCTCCCGCGGCGTTCGGCCGCGCATGTCCGGCTCGCGGGGCACCCTGGGACGGCGCCGGGGGGCAGGCGGCTCGGCGGCCTGCACCTCGGCGGGGCGGGGACGGCGCCGGCCCCGGGTCCGCTCATCCGGTGGCTCAGGCGCGCCGCGCCGCGAGGGTACCACCCGCCGGGAGCGACGCGCAGCGGGGCGTGTGGCGGACTCTGCGCCGCCGATGGTCTTTGTCCGCACGCGTGCCGCCCTTCCGAGGTACCAGCGGACGATGCCGATCAACAGCACACCGGCCGAGGTGGACAGCATCAGCGGGAAGCGTTCGATCAGCGGATAGCCGCAGTTGATCAGGATGTCCTTTAGGCTGGTGATCTTGGCGCCGTGGAGCAGCCAATAGGCAGCGGGCACGCTGAAGAACAGGATCAGCGGCGGCTGGATGACCGCGGTGAAGACTCCCGATTGCCGGACGGCGAGTACCGCCGCCACACAACCCGACGCGTAGAGAGCGGCGAAGACGTTCGTCAGCTCTTTGCCACCCGACCCCGCGTCGAAGGCGAAGCCGAGCGCGGTCCCGGTTGCGGCGATGACCACGGCCGCCCACCAGGGCGCTCCGGGGATTCCAGGGTGAATTGAGCGGTGACCCGCCGCCACCGCTGATCTCGCCCGCTGCGCTGACACACGTTGACCGTACCGGTTGGCGGCTTATGGGTGGTGGCCCGCACGCCTCCGGCGTGCCCGCCGGCGACGACGCGGGCGGAACGCCCCGCGGAGGAGCGGCGGTGATTGGGTGAGCCGGCGACGGCGGAGGAACGCCCCGCGGAGGAGCGGCGGTGATTGGGTGGGCCGGCGACGACGCGGGCGGAACGCCCCGCGGAGGAGCGGCGGTGATTGGGTGGGCCGGCGACGACGCGGGGCGGAACGCCCCGCGGAGGAGCGGGTCTCTCTACACTTGGGAGCGCTGTGAGCCTGAGCCTGGGGATAGTGGGTTTGCCCAATGTCGGCAAGTCGACGCTGTTCAACGCGCTGACGCGGAACAACGTCGTGGCCGCCAACTATCCGTTTGCGACGATCGAACCGAACGAGGGCGTCGTTCCGCTTCCGGATCCGCGGCTAGCGAAGCTGGCGGAGATTTTTCACTCGGAGCGGATTGTCCCGGCCGTGGTCACCTTCGTCGACATCGCCGGTCTCGTCCAGGGCGCGTCCGAAGGGGCTGGACTGGGCAACAAGTTCCTGGCTCACATCCGCGCGTGCGACGCCATCTGCCAGGTGGTGCGGGTGTTTTCCGATGACGACGTGGCGCACGTCGCCGGGAGGGTCGACCCCAAATCGGATATCGAAGTCGTCGAGACGGAGTTGATCCTGGCGGATCTGCAGACCTTGGAACGTGCGGTGCCCAGGCTGGAGAAAGAAGCCCGTAACCGCAAGGACCGTAAACCGGTTTATGAGGCCGCGGTGGCTGCCCAACGGGTGCTCGAGGGCGGGACGACGTTGTTCGCGGCCGGGATAGACTGCTCCCCGCTGCGGGAGTTGAGCCTGTTGACCATCAAGCCGTTTCTCTACGTCTTCAATGCCGATGAGGCGGTGCTGACCGACGCGGACCGCGTTGCCCAGCTGCGCGATCTGGTCGCTCCCGCCGACGCGGTTTTCCTCGACGCCAAGATCGAGGCCGAACTCCAAGAACTCGACGATGAGTCGGCCGCCGAATTGTTGGCGTCGATCGGGCAGAGCGAGCGAGGGCTCGACGCGTTGGCCCGGGCCGGTTTTCACACCCTCAAGTTGCAGACCTTCTTGACCGCGGGGCCAAAGGAGGCGCGGGCGTGGACGATCCACCAGGGTGATACCGCACCTAAGGCTGCCGGGGTGATCCACAGCGACTTCGAGAAGGGCTTCATCAAGGCCGAGGTGGTCTCCTACGACGACCTGATCGCCGCGGGTTCCATGGCCGCGGCGCGGGCCGCCGGCAAGGTCCGGATAGAGGGCAAGGACTACGTGATGGCCGACGGCGACGTGGTGGAGTTCAGATTTAACGTGTAAACAACCGTAACGCCCACAAAACTTCAGAGTTCATGCCTGAGAATCTGTGTGTCGAAACGCCTATTTGGCCTCAGGCCCCCTCACCGAATCGACCGCTCCAGCCACGGCGTCAGCCAGGTCACGGCCTCCGGGGTGAGATGCACACCGTCGCTGCGCACCCGGATGCCGTCAACGTTGTCGGTATACACGCTGTCCGGACACAGCTTCTTGTTCAGGTCCAGCACGCCGATGTTCGGATGTTGCGCAAGCGTCTGGCGCAGCAAGGCATTCCAGCGAGTGACCCGATCCGGCAGGTCCTCGGGGTAAAGGCTTCCGTCGGGCTGTTCGCCGCGCCGGTTGTAGGGCTCCGTCGCAACCATCAGTCGGGCTCCGGGGGCATCGAGAACGGTGAATGCGCGCTGCAACTCCCCGAACAGATACGCGTCGAAAGCCGGATCTCCGATATGCGTCCACCGGCCGTCGTGAACCCGGTCCATGGTCTCCCAGCGCCCCACGAGCAGCAACACCACGTCGGGTCGGTCCTGGGCGACCTGTTGGGGCCATCTGGTTGGCCAGGTGTCGCACTCGGGTTGTTGATCGTGGATTTGCCCGAAGTACCGGTAGGGGCCGCCGCGCACGACACCGCACCCGAGGGTGGTGTGGTCGATGAAGGTGAACCCCGGGGTCTGTGGTAGGTAACGCATCAGGGTCCACGCGATCGAATCGCCGAAGACCGAGATTGTGCGCGGCCGCAAGGGATCTCGCTGCGCCACCACCGCGGAGACCGGCGGTGCGGGGATCGGCGCCGCCGACGAGGAGGACGTGGCTGGGGGGGCGCTGAGCGGTCGGTCCCGGGTCACCGGGTCACCCGGTCGCGTCCCGACCGGAATCACAAGTGCCGTCACCGCAGCAGCCGTCGCCACGGTGGCCCCGGCCAGCGGCAACAGCCGGGCGCCGGTCGGTGCGAGGCGGCGAATCGGCCGCTCGATCAGCCACCACGACACCGTGGCCAGCGCCAGGGTGACCAGGCACCGCACGGCGAACAGAGCCCAGCCGGACCATCCTGTTCGTTGGCCGGTGATCGTCAGGAACACCGGCCAATGCCAGAGGTACACGCCGTAGGAGATGACGCCGAGCGCGGCCAGGGGACGCCACGCCAGCACACGGGCCGCCGTCGTGCGCTGGCTCAGCGCCGCCGGAGCTATTACCGCGACGGCGGCCAGCGCCACCAGCACGAGCAAACCGCGGCGGAACTCCGCCGCGCTGCCGGTCGCAAAGTGGGCGGCCGCGGCCAACCCCGTCAGACCCGCGACCGACACCGCTTCGGCCACCGCACGGACCCGACGCGATCGGGCCGGTGGGCGACCTGCCGCCAGGGCCGGCCAATCCCGCACCAGTACAGCCGAAGCCGCGGCCCCGATCAGCAGCGCCTGGGCCCGGGTGTCGGTGCCGAAATAGACCCGGTTCAGCGCCGCGTCGGAAGCCCAGACGATGGCCGCACCGGCCGATGCCAGGGCACCCGACACGGCGAGCAGCCCCACCCACATCCGGACCGCGGACCGCGCAACCGGGGTGCGCCGGCGCCGAGCCCGCACGACCAGCAGTGCGCCAACGGCGGTGAGCAGCAGCGGCCACACCACGTAGAACTGCTCCTCTACGCCCAATGACCAGGTGTGCTCCAACGGCGACCGGGCGCCGCCCTGCGAAAAGTAGTCCGTCTTATGGGCGACGAAGTTCCAGTTCGCCACCCAGAAGAAGGCGGCGAGGGCGTCGGTCCGGAGCCCGGAAACGGCGTCGGGCGGGAAGAGCCCGCGCGCCACACCCACTGCCAGCACCATCACCACCAGCGCGGGCAGCAGCCGCCGGGCGCGCCGCGCCCAGAATCCGGGCAGGTCGAGCCGGCCGGTATCGCCGGCCAGCAACAGCGAGGTGATCAAAAAACCGCTCAGCACGAAGAAGACGTCGACCCCGATGAATCCCCCTCGCACCCCGGGGATGCCGCCGTGGTCGGCCAGAACGAGTACGATGGCCAGGGCGCGGACACCGTCTAGTGCCGGGATGGCGGGACGGGTGAGCGGATTGCCGGGACGACGGGACCGGCGTGCCGTCCGGTTGACCCGGCGGTGTCTGCCCGGCGGCGGTGCGGCCCCGCCGAACCGGCGGGCGCGGACAAGCCACCCGGCCTTGATCACGGCCCGGTGGCGGCGCACCGCCACCGGGCCGTGACTCGTCCCGCGCGCGCCGGGCTCACCGCAAATGATGCATACCTCCCCGCCGGAGCCGGGCATGTCGATGGGCCGTCATTTCACGTCGTCGTGCCCGAGAATGCGACCAGGTTGCCCCGATGCAACCGAAGCCGGCGCACCACGACCACGCCGGCCGGTGTTGCGCACTGCAGTACGCTACCTCGGTAACTAATTGCCGGGAACGGCGACGACGACGGGAGCTGGACCAATGGCCACGCTGGACGTGACGAGCCGTCCGCCGGCCGCCGATGGTGAAGGAGACGCGCCCCGGCCGCGTCGCCGGATCCGCAGGGTGCTGTTTCGTCTGCTGGCCGTCGGCCTCGCCGTCGCCGCGACCATGGGAGCGGTTGAAGTCGCCTTCCGCCTTCTCGGCTACCAGCCCCTCTACGACGTCTACGCCAAGCCCGATAACTTCTATGTCGCCGACGAGCAGGTCGGCTGGTCGTATGGACCGGGGACGACGGGTGAGTTCGCGGGGCCGCGACCGTTTCCCATCACGTTTCGCACCCGCATCCGGATCAACTCCCTTGGGTTGCGCGGTCCCGAGTTAACCCCGGTTGCTCCCGGTGGGCTGCGGGTGCTGGTGCTGGGCGACTCGGTGGCCAGTGGTCTGGAGGTGGCCGAGAACCAGACCTACTCGGCGGTGGCGGCCGGCTTGCTGTCTCAACGGCTGAGCGTGCCGGTGCAAGTCGTCAACGCCGGCGTTCGAGGCTACGGCACCGACCAGGAGTGGCTGTTATACCGGGAACGACTCAAGCCGCTGCATCCCGACGTCGTCCTGCTTCACGAAACCGCCAACGACCCGGATGACAACGTGACGCTGCACCGGATGCGGCGGGTGTTCGGCAAGCCGGCCTTCATCCTGGGTCCCGACGACAGCCTGCATGTGGTGGGCCAGCCGGTGCCCGACTATCCGCGCTGCTCGGAGTATCGGGTGGTGGACCAGGCGGTGCGCCGCGTCGACGGCGCTCGCGCCCGAATGGTGTGCCAGTTGCAGTTGAGCCTGGCCAACCACTCCGCCTTCTTCAGCTTCGTCGCCGAGCGCCTGCAGCGGAATCCGGCGCTGGTGACGGCGCTGTACAACCTGGGCAGCACCGACGACGAGGCCGCCCACCACCCGCCCGTCGCCGCGGCGGCGGGCCCGCAAGCGGCTGCCGGGAACGCCGTTTCCCCGCCGGCGCCGCCGGCACCGGCCCCGCCGCCGGCCACCCCGTACTCCCAACGGCTGACCTCGGTGCTCATCAGCCGGATGGCCGATGAGGTGCGCCGCGACGGTGCGCGCTTCGTGCTCATGGGCCAAGACTTCGACCTGCAGCAGCTCGACATGCCCGCCTTCGAGGCGCAGGGCATTCCGCTGGTGCGCATCGACCCGGCGCTGGTCCCGGAGAACCTGATTCCCAACGACGGGCACCCCAACGCCACCGGGCACCGCCAGATCGCGGAGCTGCTCACCGATCAGATCGAGCCCCTACTGCGGGAAGTGCTGGAGGCCAAGGCCCTCCGATGACCGCCATCCTCGGCATCTCGGCCTATTACCACGACGCGGCCGCCGCGCTGGTGGTCGATGGTGCTCTGGTGGCAGCCGCCCAGGAGGAACGGTTCACCCGCCGCAAACACGACCCGTCGTTCCCGGCGCACGCCGTCGCCTACTGCCTGCAGGAAGGCGGGCTCACGGCCGAAGACCTCGACCACGTGGTCTTCTATGAGAAGCCGTTTCTCAAATTCGAGCGGCTGCTGGAAACCTACGCGGCATTCGCGCCCCGCGGCTTCCGGTCCTACGTGCGGGCCATGCCGGTGTGGCTGACCGAGAAGCTGCACCTGCCGCGGGAGATCCGCCGTCAGCTCGCCGGCTACACCAGGCGCCTGTCTTTCGTCGAACACCACGAGTCCCACGCCGCCAGCGCGTTTTTCCCCTCGCCGTTTGACGAAGCCGCGATTTTGACCTTCGACGGTGTCGGCGAGTGGGCGACCGCGACCATGGGCACCGGCCGCGGGAATCGGATCCGGTTGCACGCCGAGCTGCGCTTTCCGCACTCGCTGGGCATGCTGTACTCGGCGTTCACCTACTTCACCGGGTTCAAGGTCAACTCCGGGGAGTACAAGCTGATGGGTCTGGCTCCCTACGGTGAGCCGATCTATGCCGAGAAGATCCTGGACAAACTGGTAGACCTGCGTGACGACGGGTCATTTCGGTTGGATCTGCGTTACTTCGACTACTGCACCGGGCTGAAGATGACATCGAAGCGTTTCGACGAGCTCTTCGACGGTCCGCCCCGAGCACCCGAATCGCCGATCACCCAGCGGGAGATGGACTTAGCGGCCTCGGTCCAGCGGGTCACCGAGGAGATTGTCGTCCGGGCGGCCCGCCACCTGCAGGCCACCACGCAGCTAACGAATCTGTGCCTGGCCGGCGGGGTTGCCCTTAACTGCGTGGCCAACAGCCGCATCCTGCGCGACACGCCGTTTGAGCGGATTTGGGTGCAGCCGGCCGCCGGGGACGCCGGCGGCGCGCTCGGGGCCGCGCTGTTTGTCTGGCATCAGCTGCTCGACCGGGAACGGGCGCCGCACGGTCGCGACTCCCAGCGCGGGTCGTTCCTCGGCCCCAGCTACCGCCGCGAGGACGTCACCGCCGCCCTGGCCCGCCACGGAGCGACCTACCGCCTGTTCGACGACGAGGCCGAGCTGTGTGACGTGGTGGCCGGGCTGCTCGCCGACGGCAACGTTGTCGGCTGGTTCCACGGCCGTATGGAGTTCGGGCCGCGAGCGCTCGGTGCCCGCAGCATCCTCGGCGACCCGCGCAGCCCCGGCATGCAGTCGGTGATGAATCAGAAGATCAAATTCCGGGAGTCCTTCCGGCCCTTCGCCCCGGCGGTGCTGTTGGAACACGTCGACGACTGGTTCGAGCGGGCGGCCGGTGAGGAAAGCCCCTACATGCTGCTGGTCGCTCCGGTGGCTCCCGCGCGCCGCACCCCGGCCGCCGCCGAGACGGCCCGGGAAAAGGCCCACGGACTCGACAAGCTTGGTGTGGTCCGCTCGAGCATTCCCGCGGTCACCCATGTGGACCTCTCGGCGCGGCTGCAGACCGTTGACGCCGAGCGCCACGGCCGGTTCCACCTGCTGCTGCAGCGGTTCTATCAGCGCACCGGCTGCCCGGTGTTGGTCAACACGTCGTTTAACGTCCGGGGCGAGCCGATCGTGTGCACCCCCGACGACGCGTTCCGCTGCTTCATGGCGACCCAGATGGATGCGCTGGTGCTCGAGGACGCGGTGCTGCTGAAGTCCGAGCAGCGTGGCACCGCCCCGGTGCAGCTGCAGCGCTACCTGCGGGAGTTCTCCCTGGACTGATGATCCGCCTCGACCGTGATCCGGGCCGCCGCCAGCTGGCGGTGTTCGGCGTCGTGCTGCCCCTCACTTTCGCCGCGCTGGGCCTGGTGGCGGGTCATCGACTGGGCATGGTCGGGGTGCGCACCGGGCTGTGGGTGGCCGGCACCGTGCTGACCGTGGCCTATCTCACGGTGCCGCGGCTGCGCCGGCCGCTCTATCTCGGGATGTCGCGGGCCGTATACCCGATTGGTTGGGTGGTCTCGCACCTGATTCTGTTGGCCGTGTTCGTCGTCGTCGTCACCCCGGTCGCGCTGCTGTTGCGACTGCTGGGGCAGGATCCCATGCAGCGCCGCTTCGACCCGTCGGCACCGTCATACTGGGTGGCGCACCGCTCCGCCGACGACCCCCGCCGGTACTTTCAGCAATTCTGAGGAGATTTCGTGCCCGACCCCGATTTCGACCGCGCCGCCTCCGAACGCTCGAGCAGCTTCATCGGCGAGTTCTGGCGGTTTTTGCTGCACAACAAGAAGTGGTGGCTCATCCCGATCATTGCCACCCTGCTTTTGGTCGCGGTCCTGATCGTCGTGGCCGGCTCGGGTGCCGGTCCGCTGATCTACACGCTCTTCTGAGATCCCGGGCAACCAGACGCGGCTGATCACCCCGCTATCACCGCGATTTCACCGCCGAGTTGATAACCCGGCGTCAGTGGCAGCCTGTCACCGCTCCAAAACGACCCGGGGTCAAACCAGTTCGCAGACTTCCGGGTGGTCAGCAGCCCCATTTCCGCGTAGGTGATCGCCACCGTTTCCGCGCAGTACGCGGTCTCCAGGCTCACGGTGTGGCGCGCTTGGCGCGCCGGTGCACGCTCGCGAACCTTGCCGCCCAGCACCGGGATCGCGCGCATCCATTGGTAAACGCCCGGGAGTCGGCCGCGCAGCCAGCGCCCGGTGAGCTGGGCCGTGGTCGGAAACGGGATGCCGTCCATTCGGGCGATGACCCGCAGCAGGCGGTCCTCCTGCTCCCGGTTGGCGTACGGCGTGAGCTGGCGCAGCCAGCACCGCTGTCGGTAGCGGCCCATCCACTGCTCCACGGCCTGGCGGGCATCGTTGAGTTGCACGCCCCGATGGTTGGTGCCGGTCCAGACATCGGGGAGCCGGTTGCCGAGTTCGGCGTGCCAGAGCAGCGGCGGCAAGTCGTCGATGGCTACCGTCATGCCGACGTGGTTCACCGGGGCGTTCGTCAGGGCCCGGATGGCGCGGTCCGGCCCGGAGACGCCGCGGAACAGCCAGATGTCACCGGTCCGGGTCTCCTCTAGCGCCCGCTCCAGGGTCACCGTGCTGGCGTCCACAAGTGCAGCTTAGATTCCCGGATTACGTTGCCGCAGATAGCCTGAGGCCATGCGCAAGCTGTGGAAATGGCTGGGATTGGCCGGAGTCGTCGGCGTTGCCGCCGGGGGTGTGCTGGTCGTTCGGGACCGGCGGAAGCGAAACGTCTACACCCCCGCTGAGATTCGGGCCCGGTTGCATCAGCGCCTGGCCGAATCCGGCCGGGACTAAGCGGTGGTTGCGCAGCATGTCGGCAAGCCCAGCCGTAGACCAAAACGGCTCGCCTGCCGCGCCGTTCTGCGCCGTTCGACGGGAGCTGAACACCGAATGACGCCCTGATCGAGGCCGTTCGGCCCTATCCGCGCGGGTCGCATGTTGGTTCGCTGGCTAAGGAGGTGGCGGCGGATGGCGAGCGGGGATTTGCGAGCGGAGCGGCCCGACGCCGGGCTGGGTGCCCGTCACCGAGCGATCTCGACGCTGCGAGCGACCCGGCCGGGGCCCGCTGGCCGCGCGCCTGCTCGAACGGCATCACCAGGAAGGATCACCGTGAACGCATTGAAGTATGTGCGGTTTTTCGAGGAGTTCGGCATCGAGGATGTCCGGCTGGTCGGCGGCAAGAATGCCTCGCTGGGTGAGATGTATAGCAAGCTGTCCGGGGAGGGGGTGCTGGTCCCGAACGGCTTCGCTGTCACCGCCGATGCCTACCGCCGGATGCTCGACGCGGCGGGGGCGTGGTCGCCGCTGCGGGCCGCCCTCGACGGGCTCGACCCCAGCGACGTCGCCGACCTGGCGCGCCGCGGCAAGCAGGCCCGTGAGATCGTCTACGGCGCCGGGCTGCCCGATGACGTCGCGGCGGAGGTGCTCGAGGGCTACCGGCGGCTGCAGCGGCAGTACGGCCCGGACGTGAGCCTGGCGGTGCGCAGCTCGGCAACCGCGGAGGACCTGCCGACGGCCAGCTTCGCCGGCCAGCAGGAGACCTACCTGAACATCCGCGGCGAGCAAAGCCTGCTTGACGCCTGCCGGCGTTGCTTTGCGAGCCTGTTTACCGACCGCTCCATTCACTACCGCATCGACCAGGGTTTCGACCACTTCAGGGTCGCGCTCTCGATCGGCGTGATGAAGATGGTGCGCTCCGATCTGGCGTCGTCGGGGGTGATGTTTTCGCTGGACACCGAGTCCGGCTTTCGCGACGTGGTGTTCATCAATGCCGCCTACGGTCTGGGGGAGAACGTCGTGCAAGGAGCGGTGGATCCGGACGAGTTCTATGTCCACAAGCCCACCTACGCTGCGGGTTACCGCGCCGTGCTGCGCCGTCTGCTGGGCGACAAGGCGGTGAAGATGGTATTCGTCGAGGGCGAGACCAGACATACCACCCGCAACATCCCCACCCCGAAGGCCGATCGCGCCCGGTTCTGTCTGACCGACGAGGATGTCCTCGAGTTGGCCGGTTACGCCATCAAGATCGAGCGCCACTACGGCCGGCCGATGGACATGGAGTGGGCCAAAGACGGTATCGACGGACGGCTCTACGTGGTGCAGGCCCGGCCCGAGACCGTCGCCTCCCAGCGCCGGGTGACAACGCTGGAAAGCTACGTGCTCGACGGCCCGGGCGAGCTGCTGGTGGAGGGTCGCTCGGTGGGTGAGAAGATCGCGTCGGGGAGGGCTCATCTGATCGAGAACCTGACCCACCTCGCGGAGTTCAGGCCGGGGGAGGTGCTGGTCGCCGACACCACCACACCGGACTGGGAGCCGGTGATGAAGACCGCGGCCGCGCTGATCACCAACCGCGGCGGGCGCACCTGCCACGCCGCGATCGTCGCCCGCGAACTCGGGATTCCCGCCGTGGTCGGCTCGGGCAATGCCACCAGCCGGCTAACCAGCGGGCAAATGGTCACGGTGTCCTGCGCCGAGGGCGATACCGGACGGGTCTACCGCGGAGAGGTCCCGTTCCGGGTCGAGCGCACCGAGATTACCGACCTGCCACGGCCGGCCACCGAGATCATGGTCAACCTCGGCAACCCCGACCTGGCGTTCAAGACCTCATTTCTGCCCAACGACGGGGTCGGCCTGGCCCGCATGGAGTTCATCATCAGCGAGTCGATCAAAGGCCACCCGCTGGCATTGCTGCATCCCGACCAGGTGACCGATCCCGGGGCGCGCACGCAGCTGGCGCAGCTGACCCGCGGCTACCCCGACGGGGCAACCTATTTCGTGCAGCGGCTCGCCGAGGGGATCGGCACCATCGCCGCGGCCTTCTGGCCCAAGCCCGTGGTGGTGCGCATGTCGGACTTTAAGACCAACGAATACGCCAGCTTGATCGGCGGGGCGGACTTCGAACCCCATGAGGACAACCCCATGCTGGGGTTTCGCGGCGCCTCCCGCTACGCCCATCCCGCCTACGCGGAGGGCTTCGCGCTCGAATGCCAGGCGATGAAGCGGGTGCGCGAGGAGATGGGGCTGACCAACGTCATGCTGATGCTGCCGTTCGTGCGCCGCGTCGCCGAAGCCGAGCAGGTACTGGCCCGGATGGCCGAACTCGGCCTGCGCAGAGGGGAGAACGGGCTGAAGATCTATGCGATGTGCGAGATCCCGAACAACATCGTCTTGATCGACGATTTCTCCAAGCACTTCGACGGGTTTTCCATCGGCTCCAACGATCTCACCCAACTCACCCTGGGGGTCGACCGCGACAGCGAGATCGTCGCGTTCGACTTCGATGAGCGCGACGACGGTGTCAAGCAGATGATCCGGCTGGCGGTGGAGGGCTGCCGCCGCAACGGCATCCACTCGGGGCTGTGCGGTCAGGCGCCCTCCGACTACCCGGACATGGCGGAGTTTCTCGTCGAGATCGGCATCGACTCGATGAGCCTCAACCCCGACACCGTGCTCAAGACCACCAAAGCGGTGCTGGCCCTCGAGCAGCGGCTCGGACGCCCCCCGCGGGGCAGCCGATGACGCCGCTGCGAGTCCGGACGCGCTTGGGAGCTTGCTGTGGCTCCAGGGAATTAGTCCCACCAAGTGCGGCCATAGGGCCCTTTGATGTGGCGGCCCGCCGGGTCACACTGAGAACATGATGCAGTTCGCTGACCGTGCTGACGCCGGACGCCGGCTCGCCCGGCGGCTGGCCTCGTTCGGCGGCTCCGACGTTGTTGTGCTCGGGCTGCCGCGCGGTGGAGTGCCGGTGGCATTCGAGGTCGCCAAGGCGCTGGGGGCACCGCTCGATGTCCTCATCGTGCGTAAGCTCGGGGTGCCGTTTCAGCCTGAACTGGCCTTCGGAGCGATCGGTGAGGGCGGGGTGCGGGTCATCAACGAATCCGTCGTCCGGGATGCCAACCTGAGCGAATCCGACATGGCCGCGGTCGAAAACAAGGAGCTCACCGAGCTGCGGCATCGACTCGATCGCTTCCGCCGCGGACATGACCGCATTCCCTTGGCCGGGCGGATCGCAATAATTATCGACGACGGCGTCGCAACCGGCGCGACGGCCAAGGCGGCATGCCAGGTTGCCCGCGCCCAAGGTGCCCGCCGGGTAGTGCTGGCGGTGCCCATCGGCCCCGCCGACGTCGCCGAAAACTTTGCCGGATACGCCGACGAAGTAGTCTGCCTGCAGTCCCCGGCGTTCTTCTTCGGGGTCGGGCAGGGCTACCGCAATTTCGCACAGACCTCTGACGAGGAGGTCATCGAGCTGCTCGATCGAGCGCGCAGCGGCTATCCGGACATGGTCACCAGCACCGCCGGAGACGATCCTCTGCTGCGCGACGAGGACGTGCGGGTCGCCGCCGGGACGGTGATGTTGGCGGGGCATCTCACGGTCCCCGAGCATCCGAGGGGCATCGTCGTTTTCGCCCACGGCAGCGGCGGCAGCAGGCACAGCCCGCGTAACCGCTACCTCGCCACGGTGCTGCATGGCGCCGGTTTCGCCACACTGCTGTTCGACCTACTCACGCTCGACGAAGAACGCAACCGCGCCAACGTCTTCGACGTCGAGCTGCTCGCCGCTCGGCTGGTTCGCGTCACCGAGTGGCTGGCCGGTCAGCCGGAGACCGCGTCTTTGCCCATAGGCTATTTCGGTGCCGGCACCGGAGCGGCAGCGGCGCTGGCAGCCGCCGCCGATCCCCGGGTCAAGGTGACGGCGGTCGTTGCCCGCGGCGGCCGCCCCGATCTCGCGGGCGAGCACTTGAGGCTGGTGCACACCCCGACCTTGCTGATCGTCGGGGAGCGTGACGATGCCACCCTCGAACTCAATCGGCGGGCGCGGGACGTCATCCCGGCCAAGTGCGAAATCATGGTGATCGCCGGGGCGACTCACCTTTTCGAAGAGCCGGGTGCCCTCGAGAAGGTCGCGCTGCTGGCCCGTGACTGGTTCATGATGTACCTGGGGGCTGCTGTCTCCCGGTGATCTCCGCCGGTGATCTGCGGCACCGACGTGATCCCCGGAAGCTGCGGGCGGTGTACCGTTCGTGTCCTGGCAGGTCGGGGAGAGCCCGTCAGCGGGCGGGTTGCAGCAGGTCGCGGATGTCGGCGGGAAGCTGGTTCAACGCCTTGTCCAGCTGCGTGGGCGGCAGGTGGCGTAACGCGGCCGCGGTGGTTGCCGCGGCCGCCTTGCTGACATCGTCGAGGGAAATGTTGGCTTCCCGGGCAAAGCGGGCGGTGTAGTCCTGCGCGCCATACTTCTCGGGGACGATGTGCGGATTCCAGCCCGCGTAGAAGATACCCCTGATGAGATCGGGCAGCTGGGCGGCGAAGTGGGCGCTGGCCTCCACGGTAAGCCGGTCGCGCAGGGTATGCAGCCATGCCCGCAACACCCGATAGGCGAACTCCCGATCCTCGGTGTCGAACTCCTTTGCGACGTCGTGAATCCACGTGTGCGCGACGTGCATGGCATGGTCAAGTGCCGAGACTTTTGTGTTGCTGGACATCGCTACCTCCTGCACTTTTCCGCAGTTTCCTCGCAGTCCACTGTCATCGCCGTGGACGCCGCTACCCGCGCGGTTAAGCGCAGTCCATGCACAGCGGCCGACCGTCCCGCGAGTCGGCCAGACGGCTCTTGTGCAGGATGAGAAAGCAACTCGAACAGACAAATTCGTCCGCCCGCCTGGGGATGACCGGAACGGTGATCTCTTCGCCGGTGAGCTCGGCGTCGGTAGGCTCGAATGGTGCCGGTCCAATGGATTCGCCGCCATCGTCGATGTCCGCCAGGCCGGATCCGAGGCTCTGTCCGGGAAGCATTTCCTGAAGCAGCTCGTCAACGGGCGGCCGGTGGTCCTCGTCGTATCGCCCACCGAATCGAGCGGTGGTGGCGTCGGAGAGCAGCGACCGCGGTGGCCGTCGGGTGCGCAGTGTCATCTCAATCTCCCTACCCGCTGGGTGCATCCGTGGTTTTCGATGGGATCACGACACGACCGTGCCGCGATAGGGTCCGAAGTCCCTCGGATCGGGGTCCATTCGGCTTTGATGTCCCCGGCCGCAGCGTGGACCGGCGGGCCGCCGCCGCGGCGCGGCGGCCCGGACAGCGATGGCCCGGCCGGCTGCGAAGCTCGGCTCTGTTGGGCCCGGCACCCGGAAGGTCACGCACACGGCACGTGCACGGCCAAACCGTGGCGTTGCGCAAAACATCCGGATCAGCGAACGTATGGCGGTATTCGCCGGAGGGAGTAAGGGAAGCTCAGTGGCGGACGGACGCGTCAACGAAAACGAAAAAGTCAGGCTGCTCGACGGCGCCGAAGTGGTGCTGCGCCGCCTCGACCGCGGTGACACGGCCGCCGTCTTAGAGCTTCACCGGCGGCTCACCGCACGCGAACAATACCTGCGGTTTTTCATCCCCAGCCCGGCCTATCTGGAGACGTTCGCCGCCAAAGTGGTCGAGTGCAATCAGAATCAGTGGGCGCTTGGGGCATTTGAATCCGGACGGCTGATCGGTGTCGCGAACTATGTGGTGTCCGCCGATCCGGGTGTCGCCGAAGTTGCCGTTGCGGTCGCCCACGAAGACCATCTCCGCGGTGTGGCCACTGCCTTGCTCAGAAGCCTGGCGAAGATCGCTCTCGACAACGGGATCCATAGTTTTACCGCCGATGTGCTCGCCGAGAACAGTGCGATGCTGAAAGTCCTCTTCGACGCCGGGTGGCGATATTCAACGCAGCGCGACGGTCCGGTGATCAGCCTGCAGATCGACTTGACGCAGCTGCAGGCGCTCGACCTGTGATGTCGGTAGCCTTTCCGCACTCGGATCCTGACGCGGCCCGCCGTTACGACAGCTGGTTCGACCGGCGGTGGGGCCGCTATGCATGGCGTGTCGAATCGGCTGCGGTGCTGCGCGCGCTGGGACCGGTGTCCGGGCGGCGGATCGCGGACATCGGATGTGGCACCGGACGGCTGGGCGCGCTGCTGGCTTCCCGGGACGCCCAGGTGATCGGGATCGATGTGGATGCGGCGATGCTGGCCGTGGCCGCTCTCCGGCTGCCGGGCCGGTTGGTGCGTGCCGACGCTATGGCCCTGCCGCTACGCGACGCCAGCGTCGACGCCGCGGTGAGCGTTGCCACCCTGGAATTCACCGCCGATCCCGCCCAGGCACTGGCCGAGATGGCCCGCATCACCCGCCCCGGTGGCCGGCTGGTGGCGGCGATGCTCAACCCCACCAGCCCCTGGGGATGGGTCGGCCGCGTGCGTGAGCGCCCCCCATATCGGGCCGGTCGGTTCCTGTCCCGGGATGCCCTGCTGGCTCTCGGCCGTCGATATGGCGCCGCCCAGGTCCGGGGGCTGCTCTATGCCGCCGAACCCCTCCCGCTGCTGAGGTGGTCGGGTCCGCTCACCGAGGCCGTCGGCACCATGCTGCCGCGGTTCGGTGCGGTCCAGCTTCTCGGTGTCCGGCGGGACCGGGACCGCTAACTGGCGGCCGCGGTCACGCGCCCCATTCGCCGGGCACCGGCCCAAAGTGCGTCAGCGGGCCGCCCGAACCCCGGCCGCTGAGCTGATCGCGGTTGCCGGATGGCGGCTGATCCCGGCCATCACGCGGTCGAGAAGGATTGCGAACACGTCACCGTCATCGGCGACTCGGACCAGGTCACGGCGCCGAAGGAAGTTGCCGAGACGTTGGTCCAGTGACGACCTGAGATACCCCTCGCTGGCATAATCCGAATGCAGGAACTGCCATGCCAGCGCATCAATGTCGGCGTCGGTCAGCAACGGTGAATCGCCGCCGGCAGTGTGCATGTCGTGTCTCCCCTCGCTCGCGGTCTTCGAGCTGGCTGCGGTGATGTGCTGTCTGCGGTGTCACCCATCATCGGGGTGGTGCACTCGTGGCGGATAGGGCCGGAAGTCACCACGAACATGGCCGCACGTCACACCTGGAGCGCGAGCGGTGCTGCCAGGGCATTGGTCCCGATGAAAGTGGCCATAGGACCCTTCGCCGGGCCGGCACAGCGCGGCAGACTCGACGATGTGCAGTTGTTTCACGATCGCGCGGAAGCCGGACGCCGGCTGGCCCAACGCCTGACTTGGCTCCGCGGTCAGGATGTCGTCGTGTTGGGTCTGCCCCGCGGCGGGGTGCCGGTGGCCTTCGAGGTCGCCAAAGCGCTCAACGCCCCGCTGGACGTGCTTGTGGTGCGCAAGCTGCGGGTGCCGTTCCAGCCCGAGTTGGCCTTCGGGGCCCTCGCAGAGGGTGCGGTGCGGGTGATCAACGATGCCGTGCTGAAACAGACCGGGCTGACCCCGGAGGAGATCGCCGAGGCGGAAGACGTGCAACGCGCCGCGCTGCAGTGGCAGGTAGAGCTGTATTGCCATGGACGCGAACGTATTCCGCTCGCCGGACGGGTAGCGGTGATCGTGGACGACGGGTTTGTCAGCGGGGTGAGCGCCAGGGCGGCGTGTCAGGCGGTTCGGGAGCAAAACGCGGCGCGGGTGGTGTTTGCCGCCCCGGTGGGCTCGCCCGATGTCGTCGACGTGCTGCGCTCCTGCGCCGACGAAGTGGTGTGCCTGGAGACACCGGCCTACTTTTTCTACGCCGCGGTGGGTCGGGGCTACCACCGGTTCCCCAAGACCTCCGACGACGAGGTGGTTGCGCTGCTCGACCGTGCGCGCGCCGGGTTCCTAGAACCCGCTGCGAACAACACCGCCGATCCGCTGCTGCGCGATGAGGAAGTCCGGGTGACCGCCGGACCGGTCACGGTGGCGGGACACCTCACGGTTCCCGCGCACTCCGCGGGGATCGTCGTGTTCGCCCACGGCAGTGGAAGCAGCCGCCACAGCCCCCGTAACCGGTATGTGGCCGAGGTCTTAAACCGGGCCGGTTTGGCCACCCTGCTCTTCGATCTGCTGACCCCCGACGAGGAGCGAAACCGCGCCAACGTCTTCGATATCTCCTTGCTGGCTCGTCGGTTGGTTGATGTCACCGGGTGGCTGGCGAGCCAGCCCGACACCGCGGCGCTGCCGGTCGGCTACTTCGGCGCGAGCACCGGGGCGGGTGCGGCGCTGGTTGCGGCCGCCGATCCCCGGGTGCAGGTGGCGGCGGTGGTGTCCCGCGGCGGCCGACCCGATTTGGCGGGCGCGGCGTTGGCCAGGGTGCGGGCGCCGACGCTGCTCATCGTGGGCGGTCGCGACGAACTGGTGCTGGAGCTCAACCGGCGGGCGCAGGCCGAGATGCCGAGCGAAAGCCGGCTGACGGTAGTGCCCGGAGCCACCCACCTTTTCGAAGAACCGGGCACGCTCGAGCAGGTTGCCACGCTGGCCCGCGACTGGTTCCTCGCCCACCTGCGCACACCGGTCGCCCGCGCCTAGCGTCACGGTGAAAAGCGGTGGCGGGCAATATGTCAGGGCATCGCAGCATACCACATACGGCGGATCTGCGGATTGAGGCATGGGCACCCACCCGTGACGGGTGTGTCAGGGAGGCGGTGCTGGGCGTGGTGGAGAGCTTCCTGGACACCTCGGGCGCTCGCCCGCAGCGCATCCGCGAGCGCCGGCTGAGCTGCGACGGTGATGAGGACCTGCTGGTCGGCGTGCTTGACGAGATGATCTATCTTTTGGACATTGATGGTGAGGCGCCGGTTGATGTCACGCTGAACAACGCGGACGGGGACGTCAATGTCTCGTTTGCGATGGTCGACGCGAGCGCGCTGCCGCAGATAGGCGCGGTGCCCAAGGCGGTGTCGCTCAACGAGTTGCGCTTTACTCACGGTCAGGCAGGCTGGCGTTGCGCGGTGACGCTTGATGTGTGATTGAGGCGAACCATGAGGATCATCGAGGAAACCCCTTACCGATTCCGGATCGAGCAAGAAGGGGCAATGCGGGTGCCCGGAATCGTGTATGCGTCCAAATCGCTGCTTCCCGACGAACCCGGGGATATGGCGTTGAGCCAGGTCGCCAACGTGGCGACACTGCCGGGGATTGTGCGTGCGTCGTACGCGATGCCGGATGTGCACTGGGGGTACGGGTTTCCGATCGGTGGGGTGGCCGCCACCGACGTCGACGCCGACGGGGTCATCTCGCCCGGCGGCGTCGGTTTCGACATCTCTTGCGGGGTACGGCTTTTAGTGAGCGATGTAGACCGTGATCGGCTGCAACCGAAGATGAAAGCGGTGATGGATCACCTCGACATCGCGATCCCGCGCGGGGTGGGCACCAAGGGTGTGTGGCGGCTGCCCAACCGCGCCATGTTGGAAAAGGTGCTCACCGGTGGCGCCCGCTTCGCGGTGGAGCAGGGGCACGGCGTGGCTCGTGACCTGGAGCGCTGCGAAGACGGTGGCATGTTGGCGGGGGCCGATGCGGCGGCGCTCAGCGACCGGGCGGTCGAACGCGGGCTCGGGCAGATCGGCAGCCTGGGCTCCGGCAACCACTTTTTGGAGGTGCAGGCCGTGGACCGTGTCTATGACACCGCGGCCGCCTCGCAGATGGGGTTATCAGAGGGCACGGTGTGCGTGATGATTCACACCGGCTCGCGGGGGCTGGGCCATCAGGTCTGCACCGATCACGTGCATCGGATGGAAGAGGCGATGGGCCGCTACGGAATTCAGGTACCCGATCGCCAATTGGCGTGCGTGCCCGTCGCTTCCCCTGAGGGCCAGGCGTATTTGGCGGCAATGGCGGCGGCGGCCAACTACGGGCGTGCCAACCGCCAGCTGCTCGCCGAGGCCGCCCGCCGGGTCTTCGAGGAGCACACCGGTGCGTCGCTGGAGTTGCTCTATGACGTCTCGCACAACCTGGCCAAGATCGAAGACCATCCCGTCGACGGCCGGGTACGGACCGTGTGCGTACACCGCAAAGGCGCGACGCGGTCACTGCCGCCGCACCACCCCGATGTGCCGGCGGAGTTGGCCGCGGTCGGCCAGCCGGTGCTGATCCCGGGCACCATGGGCACCGCGTCGTATGTGCTGGTGGGTGTGCCCGACAACCCGGCATTCTTTTCCACCGCCCACGGTGCCGGTCGGGTGTTGAGCCGCCATCAGGCCGCCCGCCACACCAATGCCGACGCGCTATCCAAAGGTCTCGAGGAAGCCGGTATCCTGGTGCGCGGCATATCCCGCAGGGGGCTCGCCGAGGAAAAGCCCGAGGCGTATAAGGACATTGACGCTGTCATCGAAACCAGCGGCCGTGCCGGGCTGGCCCGCAAGGTCGCCCGCCTCGTTCCCCTCGGCGTGGTGAAAGGCTAAGCTCAGCACCCCGATGGTCGTTTGTTCGCCGGGCGCACCGGGGCCCAGGGCCCAGGGTGGTGCGGCGGGAAAACCATTGCGAGCCAAACCCGTTTACTTAGCCGGTGGTGGGGAGCTGCGCACACGCGGTCTGCAGGTGAGGACTTTCGGCCCTACCCGGTTGGGGTGACGGTAAGTCACACTTATGTGCCACTTCGTAAGTGATGGGTTGAGGAGAAAGTGGGGCTGCCAGGTGGTGTCCGCAGTCGAGCCCTCGGCGGCTCAATACTTCCCCGACGTCGCCGTCTTCTCCGATGGCCGAATCTCGGCAGCGGAAGCCCAACATGTGGCACACGCGGTGGGCCGGGTGCTGGAGCATCGGGGGATCTCCGGGGGTGCTCGAGTGCGGCTGACCACCGCGGACCGTGCCGATGGGCCGATGCTGGTGCAGGTGAATCTGCGGGTGCGGGACACCCCGGCGCGGGTGCAGGCGCTCACGGCCGGCCCGGATGATCTGTCGCCGGCGCTGGTGCGGCTGGATCGCCAGATCGTGCGGGTGTGGGGGCCATGGCGGCCGCGGCCCTGGCCCGATCGGACCCGCCGGATCCTGACCGCGTCCGCCGACGCGCTGGTCACCCGTCGCAAAGCCTTTGTGCTGCAGCGCGAGACACCGTTACAGGCGCTGGCGGTGATGGACGCGATGGACTACGACGCGCACCTGTTCACCGACGTCGAATCCGGAGAGGAGGCGGTGGTGTATCGGGCCGGGCCGTCAGGGCTGCGGCTAGCCCGCCAGCGGCGAATGTATCCGCCGGGGTGGTCGTGGTCGCCGGCCGCCTGCAACCCGCCGGTGCCCCTGATCGTGAACTCGTCACCGACACCGGCCCTCAGCGAGACCGCCGCGGTGGAGCGGGTGCGCGACGGCCTGCGGTTCCTGTTTTTCACCGACCCGCAGACCGGTCGCGGCCGGCTGCTGTATCCACGCTACGACGGCAACCTCGGGCTGATCACGCCGGTCGACGACGCCGACACGGTGGGGGACACAGGGGAAAATGCCGCAAAGTGACCATCGGCCGGATGGCGAGAGCCTCGATACGACACCGCGCCGGGTGGTTGAACTCGACCGCGGCGAGGCGATGCGGCTGTTGGCCAGTGTCGATCACGGGCGGGTGGTGTTCACCCAGCACGCGCTGCCGGCGATCCGCCCGGTGAACCACCTCGTCGACGCCGGACGGGTGATCATCCGTACCCGGCTGACCGCTCGGCTCTCCACCGCGGTGCGAGCCGGCGACGATACCGGGACGGTGGTGGCCTACGAGGCCGACGACCTCGACCCGCGGCGGCGCACGGGCTGGAGCGTGGTGGTGACCGGGCTGGCGAGCACCATCACCGACCCTGAGCAGGTCGCCCGCTACGAGCGGCTGCTGCAGCCATGGGTGCACCCGGCGGACACCGTGATCGCAATCGAACCCGAGATCATCACCGGCATCCGCATCCTCGGCGCCCCCGCGAAATGCGACGCCGGGAAATGATCGCGGCAGTCGTCATCCCAATCCAGGGATCCGTCGGCGGCGATGTTGAGCTCGGAGCCGTGCAGCACCGCGATGCGGTAGCGCGGGTGAGCTGCCGCGGGTTGCCGGTTCCCAGGCTGAATTTTGAGCGATGGCTGCCGAAGAGCGCGCGTCTGCCGTTCTCGCGCTGGTAAGCGGCCTCGTCGCCGAGGTTCACCCGCGCGCCACGCCGCCGGTGGCGTTGGACACCGCGTTCGACGACCTGGGCATCGGCAGCCTGGAACTGGCGGAGCTGTTGCTGCGGATCCAGGACGAATTCGGGGTGGCGCTGCCCCCGCATATCCTGGCCAGCGCGGAGACGCCGCGTGACCTGGTGCAGGCCATCGGCCGCGGTCGCCCGCCCGCAGGCGAGGGCGTCGGCATGGTCGCAGCGCCAATAACCTCCCCGGGCGTTTGGGCTCCCGGCGAGGCAGCCACCCTGAACGACGCGATCGACTGGCACGTGCGAACTACCCCGGACCGAACCCACATCCGCATCCTCGACGAGGGGGGCGGCCCCGATGACATCACCTATGCGGCGCTGCACCGGGAGGCGATTGCCGCGGCGGCCGGGCTGCTGGCACACGACATCATGCCCGGCGAGACGGTCGCCATCATGTTGCCCACCAGCCGGTCGTACTTCATCACCTTCACCGCCGTGCTCCTCGCCGGCGCCGTACCGGTTCCTGTCTACCCGCCGACCCGGCGTGCCCAGCCGGCGGAACACCTGCACCGCACCGCCGGCATCCTCGCCAACGCCCGCGCCGCACTGCTCATCACCGTGCCCGAAGCCGTGGCGCTCGGCCACCTGCTGCGCTCCAACGTCGAGAGCCTGCGTCACGTCCTCGTCCCCGAATCCCTCACCGGCGCAGCCGGGGGTGCTCTTCCCCGGCCGCGATCCGACGACCTGGCGCTGGTGCAGTACACCTCGGGCAGCACCGGTCAGCCCAAGGGGGTGGCGCTCACCCACGGCAACCTAATGGCCAACATCAACCTAATGGCCAACATCCGGGCATTGGGCCAGGCCGCGGCCGTGTCACAGACGGACAGCTTCGCCAGTTGGCTGCCGCTGTATCACGACATGGGCCTGATCGGCGCCTGGCTTGCACCTCTTTATTTCGTTTATTTCGGCGTCCCGCTGGTGGTGATGAGTCCCCAGGCTTTCCTGATCCGCCCGTCGCGATGGCTCCGGGCCATCCACGACAACCGGGCCACCATGTCGGCCGCCCCGAACTTCGCCTACGAGCTGTGCCTGGCCAAGGTTCGCGACGCCGAGCTGGAAGGACTGGACCTGAGCTCGTGGCGGTTGGCTTTCAACGGCGCCGAGCCGGTCAGCGCTGCGACGGTCGAGCGGTTCGTCGAACGCTTCGCCCCCTGTGGGTTCCGGCGGGAGGCGATGACGCCGGTGTACGGGCTGGCCGAGTCCTCGGTCGGGCTGGCTTTCCCGCCGTTGGGCCGGGGTCCGCTCATCGACCGAATCGGCCGCGACGCATTCGTGCGTTCCGGGCGCGCCCGGCCGGTGAAACCGGGCGAGCACGACGAGCTTCGTTTCGTCGCCTGCGGCCAACCGCTGCCGGGCCATGAGATCCGGATTGTCGACGCCGCCGGCAATGAGCTGGGTGATCGCCGTGAAGGCCGCATCGCGTTCCGGGGTCCCTCGGCGACCGCCGGCTACTTCAACAACGCCCCGGCCACCCGTTCGCTGTTTCACGACGGCTGGCTGGACACGTTGCGCTCCGAAATCGTCGCGACGACGGTGGACCTGCTGGGGGTGCCTCCCGACGACGTGGTCCTGGCCCCGCCGCGCACCGTCCCGAAAACCTCGAGCGGCAAGATTCGGCGGGCCGCCAGCCGGCAGATCTCCGAGGCAGGAAAGATCGGTGCCCGGCGGCGGGCACTGTGGTGGGAATTGGCCCGCTTTCGCCCGCACGGCTCGGTGCCGTCGGTGCGCCGCGCCGGTCGGGCGGCAGCCGCCGTCGGGTTCGCGGTCTACGCGTGGACGGTGTACGCGGTCCTGGGATTGACGGTGGTGGCCCTGCTGGCGCTGATACCCGCGCAGCGGTGGCCGTGGCGGGTGGCTTCCGGGGCGGTCCGGCTACTGGCCCGCCTCACCGGCACCGCGGTCACCGGGCACGATCTTGACCGGCTTTCGCGCAGGCCTTCGATCGCTGTGGCCAACCATCCCAGCTGGATCGACCCGTTCGCGTTCGCCACCGTGCTGCCCCCTCGTTCCACTTTGTTGCCGGCGAGGTCTTTCGGCGTCAAGTGCTGAGCGGGTTCGTGCTCTGGCGGCTCGGTAGTCAGTTCGTCGAACGCTACGAGCGCGAAGTCGGCGTCGCCGACACCCACCGGCTCTCCACTGGTATCAAGTTTGGCCGCCCCGCGGTGGCCATCGCCGAATCGCATGCTCAGTCAGCCGGGTTCGCTTTCAGCACCTTAGCGATGCGCTCGCCTAGGTCAGTCAGATTGAGCCAGATGGAGAATTCCCATAGTGTTGGATCATCGTAGTGTCGTACGAAGCGGTCGTATACACGCTCCATGACCGCATCAATCGGTAGATTCCATGCCGAAAACTTCTCACCCGGGCCGGGCAGGTCCCCGACTTCCATGAGCCCGTCTGCCACAAGCGATCGGATTGTCTGCAAAGCCAAATCTTGCTGACCCGGGAGCGTTTCGGCGAGACTGTCGCGCGTAATTAACGATTGGACCTGTGCCAGTGGCACCCAGTCGTAGAGTCCACTAATAAGCAACTCCGTGCGCAGCCGATCTTGTGCGGCCATCGCAGTCTGGTACTCGGTTGAGCGGGCCTCATCGGGTTGAGTCATCATTCTCCATACCTCGCAGTAGCCTAAGCGTAGCGAGCTGCGAGCTTTTACGCTGTTACACAACTAGAAGACGCCGTCGAGTTTCAGCCTGCACCCAATCGAGCAGCCGGTGGTGCAATCTTTCGACCTAAGCCGAAGTTGCGACGGTTCTGATCGGGGATTAGCCGTTTGAGCTGACATTTTGGGCATGGACCTGGCCTGAAGATGTAGTCACGAATTTAGGTGTGTGTTGTTCGGAGTATTCTGGTGTGAAGCGTTTACACTTGTGGCTATGCCGCGTAGCCCGATGAAGGCCCACGTAGTCAGAGTGAGGAAGACTCACGTGGATAAGCAGGGCAGCGAACGGATCTATGAGTCGGTGCTGCTGCGCCGCACCTACCGTGATGGGCCCAAGGTGCGTAACGAGACGGTGGCCAATCTGTCGACGCTGCCCCAGGCGGCGATCGCCGCGCTGGAGGCGACGTTGAAGGGGCATACCCTGGTGCCCGCCGACGATGAATTCACGGTGACGCGGGCGCTGCCGCACGGGCATGTGGCCGCCGTGGCGGCGATGGCCCGCCAGCTTGGCTTGCCGGCGCTTTTGGGACCGCCCTGCCGGTCCCGCGATCTCGTGCTGGGATTGATCATCTCCCGGGTGATTCACCCGGGCTCTAAGCTGGCGACGCTGTCGCGCTGGGCTGACACCACGCTGGGAGCCGACCTGGCCATTGCCGGCGCATCCACCGACGAGGTGTATGCCGCGATGGACTGGCTGCTGGCCCGCCAAGACGTGATCGAAAAAAAGCTTGTCGCCAAACACCTTGGTCGCGATGTGAACCCGTCGCGTATGGCGTTGTTTGACCTGACCAGCTCGTGGGTGACCGGGCGCTGCTGCGAGTTGGCCGCCCGCGGGTATTCCCGCGACCGCAAAAAGGGACTTCCCCAGATCACCTACGGGGTGCTTACCGATGCGGCCGGGCGTCCGGTGGCGGTGCGGGTGTTTCCCGGCGACACCGCCGACCCGCTCGCCTTCACCGAGATCGTCGACGTCATCCGAACCAGGTTTGGGCTGACCCAGCTGGTGCTGATCGGTGATCGCGGGATGATCACCCGCGCGCGCATCGAGGCGATCAAAAAACTCAACGACACCGGCGCCGGGTTCGGGTGGATCACCGCGCTGCGCGCCCCGGCGATCGCCAAACTCGCCGCCGACGACGGGCCGCTGCAGATGAGCCTGTTCGACATCCAAGACCTCGCCGAGATCACCCACCCCGACTACCCGGGCGAGCGGCTGATCGCCTGCCGCAACCCCGCCCTGGCCGCCGAGCGCGCCCGCAAACGCGCCGAACTGTTGGCCGCGACCCAGGCGCTGCTGGCCCGTATCGCCGAGCGGGTCGATCGTGGAACCCTCACCGGCGCGGCCCGCATCGGAGAAGCCGTCGGGAAAGTCATCAATCAATACAAGGTGGGCAAGCATTTTCGCTACCAGATCACCGACACCGGCTTCACCTACGGGCGCGATGAGGCCGCCATCGCCGCCGAAGCCGCCCTCGATGGCATCTACGTGCTGCGCACTTGCGTGCCCGCCACCGACCTCGACGCCCCCGCCGTGGTGCAAAGCTACAAGAACCTCGCCCACCTCGAACGCGACTTCCGCAGCATCAAAACCGACGACCTCGACCTGCGGCCCATCCACCACCGGCTGTCCGACCGTGTCAAAGCCCACGTGCTGATCTGCCTGCTGGCCTGCTATCTGACCTGGCACTTGCGTAAAACCTGGGCACCGCTGACCTACACCGACGAACACCCACCAGCTCGCGACAACCCCGTCGCGCCCGCCCAACGCTCACCAGCCGCGAAAGCCAAAGCCTCCCGCCAACAAACCCCCCACAGCACCCCGCGGAGCTTTCGCGCCCTGCTCGACCACCTGGGCACCCTGACCCGCAACCGAATCCGCTACCACCACACCAACATCGAAATCGACACACTCACCCAGCCAACACCCGAACAACGCCGCGCCTTCGACCTCATCGGGGTCACCATACCCCTCACCATCGCCGCGTAGTCAGACCCAACCCACCAAAAACCACCAAATCCCCAGCCCAAAGCCCAGATCAGCCACCCAAACAGGCGCAACTTCGGCCTAAGCGACAAGACACCGAGAATGGGGGGCGTCGGCAACCGACTTAAGGCACGTCGATGCTGGCGAGGAAGGCCCGCTGAACACCGTTGCTGAGCTGGGCAATGTCGTCGATCAGCGTCGCGCGGCAGCTCGCGTCGATGAACAGGCTGTGCTGTATCAGGCGACCTTCGCCGGAGACGTTGGAGCCAGCGACATAGGTGCTGTACTGAGCCCAGACACGCTGGCCCGCAGCGCTGAAATAGCCGCTGCACCGTACCGCCGTCACTCTAGGTATGAGCGATGCGGCCGGGGCTGACGTCGTGATGTCGTCGGCGTCAAGGTCGCGCAATGTGCAATCGGCGTTGTCCCACACGGCTTCTTCTGGCGATTCGCCGGTGAACCCAAAAACGTTGATGGTGTCACACCCGTCCCAGCGGCCGTCGGGCCGCTGGCCGCACACCGCAATCCGCGATGGCGCAATACCCGCACCGTCCACGCGAGCGATCCGCCATCCCGGCGGCAGGCTTAATCGTTGTAGCGGGTTGGGCAGCTGCTCGGGGGCAAGCTGAACCAAGTCATCGACATAGTCCGCGACCACATTGATCACAGATGAGGCGCTCGCTAGCCGACGCTGTTCGGCCACAAGATCATCGCTGTTCAGGGACATGATTACTTTAACCCTTCACCCAGTCTGCCCAAGGCGGCCAGTCCACCCAAAACGAACGCACCCACGATTCCAAGGAATCCGCGCTGCTGTTCCGGGGTAGGCGGGGGCATGTCGGGCGCGTGGACCTGCGGCAGGTGCAGGATGACTAGCGGGCCATGCTGTGGCGGCGGAATAGCCTCGCCAGGGGTATCCATTGGAGCAAACAGGGGAGGCTCGCCGGGGTGGACATCGAAACCGGGCGGCGACGGATTCTGTAACCACGGCGGAAGCGGCGGGTGGTCAAGAACGCTCGGCGGTACCGCCACAGGCGGATGGTTGGCTTCTGTTGGGGGAACTGCGGTGACTGGAGGATGAGCCAGCACCGGCGGTAAATTGGGCGGCGCGCTGATCACCGATGCCGATCCTGGGCCGGCTGAGGCTGGGATGTCCGGCACTCCTCCCCTAGGGTTGACGTGCACTTTCACGTAGCCATCCTTGCCTGGGAGGCGGACGTCCAGCACGGGCTGGTTGGTCGAACGCGCGGCGCCGCGTCGACCGACACCGGAACCATCAGGCAAGTCCTTCCACTCGCCTTTTGCGGGGTCACCATATCGGTTTGGGTTGTCTACCCCGTTCTGTGTCATCCAGTTCCACAGATTGTCGAGATCCTGCTGCGAGCGGACCTCTCTCACTTCAGGACTATCGCCTACGGGCAGTTTGTCGAGCACGCGGCGAATATCGTCACCGCTGGGTCCTGGCGGTGGCTTCGGAGCCGGGTCTTGTTTCCAGTGGTGGTCGACGGGTTGGGCCTGGGTGTGGTGGTTGTCGCCGGCGCTGGTGTCAGCGGTGTTTGGCTCTTCGAAGGTCAGTGTGCCCCAGCCGCTGGTGGCCTGTTTGAGCTGGCTGTTAAGCCACTGCTCGTTGCTGACCAGCCCGGCGACGCGGTGGCGGATGTAATCCGAGTGCGCGGCGCCGATCCCCAGACGCTGCTGGTAGTCGGCGCGGGTGGCGCACCGGCGGGTGTCGGTGACGCTGTAGTCCTCCTGGACCACAAAACCGTCGCGCTCGGCGTCATCAACCGCGTCCAAGACCGCCCGCCGGCCGGCCTCGAGCATGTCTTGGCCGTTGCGGGCGATGACCGCGGCATCGGCGACGCTCCACAAAAACGGGCGCGCCCGAAACACATCCGTCTCGGCCTGGGTGATCGCGGCGTCGGCGGCCTCACCCTCCCACTCCACACCCCCGGGGGCGCGCACCTCCCGGGCCAGCCGCTGCAGCGTTTCCTCCACGCCGGCGATGCGCTCACACCAGTCGGCGAAGCGCTGCAGATAGTCGAACTGCGAGGTGCACAGCTGCGACAGCGTCGGCCAGCCCCCCGGCAGCGCCGCCATCAGCTCACCAGCCCACTTAACATGCCCGCGTTGTGCTCATCGGCCCGGGTGTAGCGACCGCCCGCGGCCCGATACCCTCCGCCGCGCGCGCTCACCCGCCGCGCGATCTCCACGAGGTTTTTCCCGGCCACGCCCGCGGCGAGGCTGACCGTCGTGGCGCATGACTGCCACGACGACACAGCGCTACAGCACGCCACCCCGTCGGCGACGGAGAGGATCTCGGCGCTGACCGTCTCGCACGCGCCGCCTAGCTGATGCAACCCCGAGGCGAGCACCCTCAGGGCATTCCCGCCTCCCGCTGCGCCGCCCGGCATGGGGTGATCGTAGCCCACCATCACCACCAGCCACCGTCCACCATCCGCCCAGACCAGATCAGATCCCTCCCCACGGCCCTCATCTCCCGCCACACACCCTCAACCCAACCTTCCAAACCCCACACCACACCCTCTCAGCTTCTGGCACATTGACACAGGGTGTGCAACCCTGGTGGTGGCCGCGCCGGCGGCGCGGCCACCACTCTTGACCGGGCTGGGGTGGCGGCGAGCTGGCTGGTGGGTTCGCTGACGGCGCGGTCGTCAGCCGCTGCTGCCCGGGTTGGTGGCGGTCGACTACCAGCATGAGACGAGCCGCTGCGGGGATCCGCACCTGCACACCCATGTCATCGTGCCGAACCGCCAGCCCCGCGCCGACGGGGTGCTGGTGTCGATCGACTCGAAATCCCTGCACCATGAGGCCAAGGCCGCCGGGATCATCTATCAGGCGGTGCTGCGCCACGAGTTGCACAGCGAGCGCGGCTTCGAGTGGCTGCCGGTTGATGAGTTCTCCGGCATGGCTGAGATCACCGGGGTGCGTAAAAGCTGTATCCACGCGTGGTCGCGTCGATCCACGCGGCTGCGTGAATGGGCGCGCGACAACCTGGTGCTCATTGATGGACGGCCCAGCGCGGCGCAGCTGGCCGCGGCGCAGAAAGCCACGCGCCCACCCAAGCCGGAGTCGAAAGCCTGGCGGGAACTGCAGCAGGAGTGGCGCGCCGACCCGCGCGGGTTGCGCCTGGACCGCGAATCGCACCTGGCGGCGCGGCGCGCTCGCCGCGCCGCGCCGCGCATCCTGGCCGACCGCGCGGCGCTGGCGCGCGCCGCGGCGCGCATCGACAAGGCCGTGTTAACCCGCGCGGATCTGGTGGAGCTGGTCGGCGCGCAGCTGCCGGTGGACGCGGCCGGGGATCCGCGGCTGCTCATCGAGCAGGCGGTGGACGCGGTGAGCCTGCGGGTCAGCGCTCCCTGGCAAGCCCACCATCGCGAAGGACATGAGCGCTACACCGTGGATGCGATCATCGCTGAGGAAATCCGCGTCCTGCAGATGGTTGATGCGCGCGACAACCGCAGCCGAGTCGATGTGCGCGACGAGGACCTGGATGATCTCTCCCCCGATCAGGGTGACACGGTGTATGCGATCGCGCACTCCCCGTTTTTGGTGCAGCCGCTGCAGGCGCCGGCCGGCGCGGGCAAAACGCATTCCCTGCGCGCGCTGCGCGCCGGGGCGCGCCGCGCCAACAAAGAGGTTCTGGTGATCGCCCCCACCGGGAAAGCCGTTGACGAGGCGATGCGTGAGCAGGCCGGGGATCGGGGCCTGACCGTCGCCAAAGCGTTGGCGTTGATCGCCGACGATGAGCTGCGGGTCAGCCCGCGCACCCTCATGGTTGTCGACGAGGCCTCCATGGTGGGCACCGCGGAGCTGAAGAAACTGTTGTCTTGCGCGGTCGCCGGCCACGCCAAGATCATGCTGGTTTGTGATCCATACCAGTTGGCGCCGGTGAAAGCCCGCGGCGGCATGTTCGAGCAGTTGTGCGAGGAGCTTCCCTGGAGTCAGCGGCTCACCGAAGTCTGGCGGCTGCGGGATCCCGCCGAGCGGGACGCGTCTTTAGCGCTGCGCCCACGGCAACCGGTTGCGCAAAGCTGTCGGCTGGTATCGCACCAATACGATCGGGTGGCGTGCAGCCCGGAACGTCAGGCTGTCGTGGAAGTTGCCTGCGCGCTCGAGGGCCTTGCCGACGCGTACGCGATCGCGGTTGCCGGCCGTGATCAGCGCACCGCCAACTATCGTCGGTGCATCAAAACCGCGCTCGGCTTTTTGGTTCGCGCCCAGCGGATAACCCACTGCACCGAGCGGGAGCGGGGCGGATTCCCAAGCGCTCTCGGCGCCCGTGACCAGCGCATCGACGTCACCGGACACGTGGCCAGCGGGTTTATCAAGTGCGTCGAGCACGGGATCGGCGAGCCGGGGTAGATCCCACTCGTGTTCACCATCGATGGCGCACGAATGTCGGGCAGCGGCACCATTGTTCGCTATGCGGTGGCACTGGCGGCGCTGAGCGGACAACCCGTCCGGATCGTCAACGCCAGGCAGCGGCGGCGGGTTCCGGGTCTGCGGCCTCAGCACGTGACGGCTGTGCGTGCCTGCGCGCAGCTGTGTGGAGCCACCATCAACGGTGTTGAAGTCGGTAGCCGCACAATCGACTTCGTCCCCGGATCGAATATCCATGGCGGGAGCTTCGAATGGGACATCGGAACGGCGGGCTCGGCAACCATGCTGGCGTTGGGTGTGCTGCCGGTGGCGTGCTTCGCCGACGCGCCCGTGCGGGCGCGGATCACCGGCGGGTTGTTCCAAGACTTCGCCCCCTCAGCGTTTCACTTGCATCGGGTGCTTGGCCCGCTGCTGGGTTTGATGGGGGTTGAGGTGTCATTGGACGTCATCCGTCCCGGATATGTGCCCGGCGGAGCGGGGGTCATCGAGCTGAACGTGGTGCCCGGGCCCCGGGGTCTCGACGCGTTGGTGCTCGATACCGCCGGTCGGGTCGCTGAGGTGCACGGCATCGCCTTGTCGAGCCACCTGGCCCGGCAACGGGTCAGCGATCGGATGGCGGTGGCGTGTGAGGCGCGGCTGCGGGACGCGGGCATGGCCTGCGCCATCGAGCGGGTGAACGACGACACCGCGGTGCATCCGGGCGCGTGCCTGGCGATTTGGACAAAAAGCAGCGCCGGGGGCTGGTTAGGTGCCGACCGGGCGGGGAAGCCCGGCCGATCTTCGGAGCAGATCGGCCGTTTCGTCGCGTCGACGTTCCTTGAGGACCTGCGCAGCGGGGCGACGGTGGATCGCCATGCCGCGGACCAGCTCGTGCTGTTTTGTGCGTTGGCCCACGGAACATCGGGCTACCTCGTGCCGAGCATCACTGAGCACCTGCAGAGCAACATCTGGCTCGTGGCACAATTCGGGGCACGTGCAATGGTGAACGCCAAACGGGTGCAGATTCATGGACTAGGACTGACCCGGTGAAACGCGCACCGCGGCACGGGTCGTTGCAGTGATCGACGCTGGGGCACTTCGTATTTCAAACCCGCTAGGCGCCCTCGTAGCGAGCTGCGGCCAAATGCTCGCTGAGATGCCCGAACACCGCGTCCGGGGCTTCTTCGGCCAGAAAATGTCCGGCGCTGACGCTGGCCCCGGTGGCGTTGGGGAAGTGTCTCCGCCACCGTTGCAGCGGGTCGCATTTGGCCCCGACTACCCCGTTGGCTCCCCACAGCACCAGCGCCGGGATATCCAGAGTGCGGTTCAGGTCGGCGCGATCGTGGTCCAAGTCCTCCCCGGCGGCGCTGCGGTAGTCGGCGCACCAGGCCGCGACGACCTCCGGACGCTGGGCAGCACGCTCGTACTCCCGCAGCGCGGCGGGGTCGAACACCTCGAGCGAACCGGAGAGCCCGCGCAGGGTGTGGTGCAGAAAGTAGATCGGGTCGTTGCCGATCAACCGCTCCGGCAGCCCGTCCGGCTGCGCCAAAAAGGCCCAATGGTAATAACGCCGCACCAGCCAGGCGTCCATCAGCTCCCACATGTCCAGCGTGGGCAAAATGTCAAGCAATGCGATCGAGGCGACCCGATGGGGGTGATCGAAAGCCATCCGGTGCGCGACGCGGGCGCCTCGGTCGTGCCCAACGACATGAAACCGCCCGTGGCCCAAGGCGTCCATCAAAAGGACCACGTCACCGGCCATCGCCCGGAAGGTGAACTCGCCGCTGCCACGCGATGAGCCGTATCCGCGAATGTCGGCCGCCACCACCGTGTTCTTCTCGGCCAGCCGTGGCGCGATCCGGTGCCACATGGCGTGGGTTTGCGGGAAGCCGTGCAACAACAGCATGGGGGCACCTCGGCCGCCGACCCGGGCATGCACCACGCCCTGCCCGACCGGGTGATCCACGGTGTCGAAACCGGTAAAAAGGTCGACCACGATCCCTCCGCGTCTCGCTGACATGCCCGATGCCACCGTGCTTGGCCACCCCACTATCGCAGAACACGAGGCAAAACACGACCTTTGCGACAGCGAAAATCCGCCGCCGGGAACGGGTCACCGGGCCGTGGAGAACGCCTCACCGCGGCCAACCGGGACCCGCTGGTGCCGAGTGGATCGTCAATGACACCATGGGGGGATGACGAGCATTCCTCCCGCGGGGTCGATCCCCGTCTCCACCATCACCGGCGACCCGGTGATCCGCGTCGCCGCCGGCGCTACCGTTGCCGACGTCGCCAAGGCGCTCGTCTCCGGTGAGGTCGGGGCGGTGGTGGTGGGCGAGGGCGAGCGGCCCACCGCGCTGGTAAGCGAGCGTGACATTGTTCGGCTGGTGGCCGCGGGGAAGGATCCGGCGTCAGTCCCGGCCCTCGACATCGCCAGCACCGACCTGGTGTGGTGTGACGCCGAGGCCACGGTCGACGAGGTGGCGGTCCGCATGATGGACCGCTACATCCGCCACATCCTGATAGAGCGCGACGGTGCTCTGGTCGGTATCGTCTCGGCCCGCGACCTGTTGGGGGTCTACAGTGCCGAAGCCGACCTGGGTTTCGGCTCAACCTGAAGCGCGGCGCACCGGGCCGGCCGGCGCGACCTGCACTCGGTCTCCAGGCCCACTGAGGACCAAAGCCTCTCGCGCCGGCGTCCGCGAGGCCTGATGCTAGGAACACGCAGGTGGCGCGACTAGATCGGTGAGGAGGCGTGGCGCCGTGGACCAATCGTGTCGAAGTAAGCTTCGATGACCGTTCTTCGAATCGTCTCCGGGAGCGCCAATCCCGCGCTTGCGGCCGCGATCGCCAATTACCTCGGCGTCGAATCCGATGGTTGCCGGCTGGCGCGCTATCCCGATGGCGAGTTGCGCCCGACAATTGATAAGGTCTGCGGCGCCGATGTTTACGTCATTCAGTCGACAGCGCCCCCGGTGAATGACCATATTCTCGAGTTATTGCTGCTGCTCGACGCTTGCCGGCGGTCCCGTGCCGCGCGGGTGACCGCCGTCGTCCCGTACTTCGGCTACGCCCGCCAGGATCGCCGCACCACGGCAGGTCAGGCGCTGGGCTCTACCGTGGTGGCCGATGCGATCGCCGCCGCCGGAGCCGATCGGCTCATGGTCGTCGACCCGCACACACCCAGCCTGGAAGCGGTGTCGCGGGTTCCGGTTGAAACGCTCACCGCTGTTCCCGCCCTGTGCGGCGAACTGGCCGGCGAACTGCCAACGCCACCGGTCGTCGTCGCCCCCGATTTAGGAGCGGCCAAACTGGCTGCACGCTATGCGGCGCTTCTGCACGGTCCGGTGGCGATCGTGCGTAAGCAACGCGAAAGCCCAACCACGGTCAGCGCTTTGGACATCGTCGGCGAAGTGCGAGGCCACCCGGTGCTGATCATCGACGACATGATCACCACCGGTGCGACCATCGAAGCCGCGGTCGGGCTGCTGCGGCTGCACGGGGCCGCACCAGATATCGTCGTGGCCGCAACGCACGGGCTGTTGGTGCACGCCGCCGCCAGCCGGCTGCGTGACCTTGACCTGCAGCGCGTCATCGTCACCGACACCGTCGCGCCCAAGGATTGGGGCACAACGATTCGGGTGTGCTCCATAGCGCCGACTCTCGCGAAGGCCATCGCCTGCCTGCACACCGATAAGCCACTGCCCGAGTCAGGCGCCCTCAGCACGGCATCCGGCGGGTAATTCGGCGTGACGGCAACCGATAGGCAACCGGCAGACAGGACCAGGCTGTGGCGTTTTTTCAGGTGGTAGCCCTCGACCTCGATGGCACGCTCACCTCCCGCGGCGAGGTAGCTGTCGAGGCATTGGACGCGGTCGATCACGTTCGACGAAGCGGTCTGGTGGCTGTCCTCGTAACTGGCCGCATCGCAAGGGAATTAGAGGCGGCGTTCCCCCGGGTCGCCGACCATTTCGATGTGCTGGTGCTCGAAAACGGCGCGGTCGCGGTTATCGACGGCAAGGCTCGCGCGCTCTCAGCGCCCGTCGACTCCGCGCTCGATGACGCGCTGGCCATTCGGCGGGTGCCATACCGGCGAGGTGTGGTGCTGCTGGCCGTCGACGGTGACCACGCCGCGGCCGTCGTCGAGGCGATCGGCGAACTGGGGTTGGACTGCCAGATCATCCGCAACCGGGCCGCGCTGATGGTGCTGCCGGCCGGTGTCACGAAAGGCACCGGGCTGGGCGCGGTGCTGGCCGAGCTGAACCGTTCGCCGCACAACACCGTCGCGATCGGCGATGCCGAGAACGACCTGTCGTTATTCGCGATGGCTGAGATCGGCGCCGCGGTGGCTGACGCCGTTCCCTCGGTGCGCGAGCATGCCGATCTGGTCCTCGATGCGCCCGACGGGCTTGGTGTCGCCGGCCTGCTGACCGGCCCTTATCTAAGCGGGGCACGACGTTACTGCCCGCCGCGGCGATGGATCGGCATCGGCACTTTCGATGACGGAACACCCGCGCGGGTGCCGGGAAGCCAGGCCCGGATCCTGGTTAGCGGCCCCACGGGGGCGGGCAAGAGTTACCTCGTCGGGCTCATGGCAGAGGGGTGGATCCTGGCCGGCTACTGCGTTCTTGTCGTCGACCCTGAAGGCGATCACGTGGAATTGCGCGAGCTGAGCCAGGTGCAGTCCGTCGACGCCCGGCACTACCTTCCCGAGCCGGCGGAGTTGCTCGACACGCTGTTGCGTCCCAACAGCAGCATCGTGTTGGATTTGTCGGCGCTCACCGAGCCGGATAAGATCGGCTATCTGCATCGATTGCGATCGATCGCCGAAGCGCATCGCCAACAGCATGGGTTTCCGCACTGGGTGATCTACGACGAGGCCCATCTGCTCGGCACCGACCAGGGAGCCCGGTGGACGCGACGAGGCGGATACGTATTGTCCTCGTTCGCTCCGGCGTCACTGCCGGCCAACGAGATCGACAGCACCGACGTGGTGCTGGAGCTCACCCCTGACGACTCCTCAGGCGGCGTGGCGGCACCGACAAGGCAGCGGGCCACGCTGCGTTTCGGTTCCCAGCCTGCCCGCCGGTTCACCCTGGCGGACCGCCGGACCACACACGTGCGGCACCGCCACAAGTACGCCGACGTGTCCCTGTCCGACGAACGGCGGTTCTACTTTCGTCCGGTGGACGGCCAGCACGTCCCACCGGCGGCGACCATGCATGAGTTCGGCGCCGCGATAAGGCATCTGGATCCGCAAGCGCTTCGCTTCCATTTGGAACGCGGAGATTTCTCCCGCTGGCTGGAAAGCACCATCGCCGACAAGGACTTCGCCGCGCATGTGGCGGCGTGGGAGGATGAGCTGCAGGCACATCAAGCTGCGGAGCTGGAGCGCATCCGGCACCGTCTGGCACAGGCGGTGGCGGAAAGGTATCTGGAACCCCCTCGCCGCTGAAGTATCCGGATGTCCCGCTGATCAGTCGACCCGCCAGGGTATCTCGGAAACCGGTAATCCCTCAAATAACGCGTTGGCGTCGCGGCGCCCCAATTCGATGGCGGCCTCAACGAATTGGTGGTCGAAATACAGGTAGCTGACCAGGTCGCCTCGGCGCGGCCCGTCACCCTCGAAACCTCGTGCCAGCAGGCGCAGCTCGCGCTGGCGCAGCCTCGTCGCCCGGCAGCCCGAATAGCGGGAATTAGCGTGCAATACCTCAAGCGCCAACCGGCCCAGCGTTTCCCGGTGCGGCGGGCCGACGAACACGTAGGGGATTTTCCTGCGCAGTCGGCCGGTCGCGGTCACCACCGGCTCATCTTCGGGCAGCAGCGCATTGATTTTCGCCAACGTCCGCAGATCTTCGACCAAACGGTCGGCGAGGGCGATGTTGAGAAGTTCCACGAGAACGTCGTCAACGTCGGGGGCGAGCCCGCCGGGCTGCGGCGTCGTCGTGCTGTCACGCAATGGGCGGGTGGCAACGACAACCAGAGCATCCGCCTCCAGCGCCAGCGCGGGCTTCATGGGTGCGTCAAGCCGCAGCCCGCCGTCGAGATACCAGCCGGCCGCACCCGAGGGCTTGCGGATCCGCACGGCCGGGAACAACACCGGCAGGGCGGCCGAGGCCAGCACGTGTTCGGGTCGCACCGGTGCCTCGATGTAGTCGATCGGCCGCTCATCGTCAGCGGCCGGCACCGGCACCCCGTCGGCGCGCTCGACGAAAACGACGCTGCGATCATCGTCACCGGACGTCGTCACCACGGCCAACGTCAGACCCTTACCGGCAATGTTGTCGCTGAGCTGCCGGCAGTCGATGGCCGCGTGAATTTTGCGTCGCAGCGGTGCCGTGTCCAGCACATGCGTGAACCGCACGCCGGGCAGGCGCAGGATCTGGCCGACGAGGTGCGCGGTCACACCCGGCACGGCCAGCAGCGGTGATCGGCACACCTTCGTGATCGGCATGCTGCGCCATAGCTCGACGACCCGACCGGCCTGCTCGGCCGGTTCGAGATGGGCGAACGCGGTCATCAGTGCGGCATTGAGCGCACCGGCACCAAAGCCGAGATACACCTTGGGTTCGCAGCCGGCCGCCCGCAACCGCGGCACCAGCACCGACAACGCCCCCGCTTCATAGCCGCCGCGTGCCCCGGCCGCCCCGACAACGACCGCGACCCGTTTGCCCTGCCGCGCCGTCATCGTTCGGGGAGGCCGGTGTCGCCGTCGAGGAGCATCGCCCTGCTGAACCCCAGCGCATGAAACAGCGGAACGCAGCATTCGATGACGTGGCGGGCGCGAAACGGCACTTTGTCGAGCAGTCCGCCAACCGGCATCAGCGAATACGGCTCGGAGCGCGCCGCGCCTTTCGGGGTTCCGGTGGTCCCGCTGGTCATGATGACGATCGTGGATTGTGCACGGTGCGCAGGTGGCGGCGCGGTGTCGCCCGTGAGAGTCCCGATCACGACGCCCTTCTCGGGAGTTCGGGAGCCGAGGCGAGTCATCCGGGTCCGATCATCGGCCCACATGTCATGCCGGGGTGCGTAATGTCATGGTGTCTTCTGCTCGGGACCGGGTTGCTCCGGTTTGCGTTCTGTGGCTTTCTCCCGGGTACGCAGATACGTCTCCGCTGAAAGCAAGCGCTTAATGACTTCAAGGTAGCGGTTATTCGCCATGTCAACTCTCCTGACCTGTCGTGGCAACTGCAACCGTTGCACCACAAGTGTTCTCCTGTAGGCGGCGGTCCCGAAAGACCGTGCGCCCGATGGTGACCTTTGGCAACGGTCCGGGGACTTTCGGCCGTCGGTCAATCCCGGCATCCGGGCGGTCCCGGCGCGCTACCAGCGTCGACGCTGCGACCGCAGGGTCGCCCCGACACCGGCGCCGGCAAGGACCGTAAACGCCATGCCGGGCACCCAGTCCCCGAAGCGTTGGTACCCGGTGTCCATCGACCCCAACGGCACGGTGACGACGGCGGCGCCGCGATACGTCGACGGGCGCCAGGCCAGTTCGCGGCCGGTCGCGTCGAACGCGGAGCTGTCGCCGGACAACCCGGCGTGCACCGCCGGCCGGCCCACCTCAACGGCGTGTACCGCGGCTTGACTGGCCAGCTGGGGCTGGGCCCAGCTGCCCTGGAATGTCGAGGTGGAGCTCTGGTAGACGAGCAGCTGGGCACCGAGCGCCACCTCGCGGCGGGCAAGATCGGAGAAGGTCGCCTCGTAGCTGATCAGGGGCCCGAGGGTCAGCCGGCCGGCATGCAACACCACCGGTCCGGTTCCGCGGCTCCGGTCCTGGGCCGCGGCTTTGGTGTGCCGGGTAACCCAGCCCAGCACCGCCCGGAAGGGGACATACTCGCCGAACGGCACCAGCCGGATCTTGCGGTAGCTCCCCAACCGTCCGCTCGGTCCGATCAGGACGGCGGATTTGTAGATACCCCCACTCGGCGCGGGCGCGTCGACATTGACCAGCAGATCCGCCCCGATCCGCCGTGACAGCCGAGTCAAGTCCGCCATGACCACGGAATCGTCGGAGAGGTCGAACCCGACGCTGCTCTCTCCCCACACGATTAGGTTGAGGCGCTGGCCCGCCAGGTTTGCGGTGATGGCCTCCCCGGCCGCCAGACGGGCGCCCGCGTCGGCGATGTTGCCGGGCTGCACCAGCGCAACCCGCACCGTCGTCCCGGGCAGCGGAACCGGCCGCAGCAGGTAGTAACCCGGCCCGAGTGCCGCGCAAGCCAACGCCGCGCCCAGCGCGAGCACTCGGGCCGGCATCCCGCGGCACAAAACCGCGGCGGCGATCGCGGTGTTGACCGCCATGAGCAGGAAGCTCGTCAGCCATACCCCTCCCAGTGCGGCCGAGGCCATCGTGACCGGCTGGTTCCATTGCGAGGCGCCCAGCAGGGCCCACGGACCACCCAGGCTTTGCCAGGACCGCACCGCCTCGGCGAGCACCCAGGCGCTGGGCACCACGATCACGGCGGCCAGCGTCCGGGCAGGGGTCGGTCGCCCCGACAGCAGCCGGTGGGTGGCCCAACCCCACGGGATCCAGAACGCGCCCAGCAGGGCGGCCATCACCACCAGCAGCGGACCCGCGCTGGGCAGCAGCCAATACTGAGTGGTCAGCACGAAACCCCCGAGGCCGCACCATGCCCGCACCCCGCCTTCACCGGCCGTCGGTGCGGCGCGCACCAACAGCAGCAGCGGCACCACACCGACCCAGGCCAGCCACCACCACGACGGCGCCGGAAAGGCCGGCGCGAGCAGCGCGCCAGCGCCCAGTGCCGCCAGCCGTCCGAGCGCCAGACCGCGGCGCCGGACCCGGGTCCGCCGGCGCCATTTCCAGCCCAGCATCAGCGCGCCGACCATGACCCATCCGATCAGGAAACCGGTGGCGATCAGCCACAACAGCCAGCGCTCGCGGCCGGGTCGCCACAGTGGCACCAGGGCCAGTCCGGCCACCACGAACGCGACGTTGTAGAGCACGTCGTAGACGGCGAACACCCGCCCGCGAACCACATCGGAGGCGGCGCCACCGATCAACGCGTCCACCGAGATCTTGAGGACCTGAAAGGCGAACGCCACCACGCTCACGCAGCCCACCAGCATCGCCAGCGACGGGACCAGGCCACCGACATATGCGGCGGCGGCGGCGGGCAGGAATGCGGCGGGCACCAGCGCTACGGCTGCGTAGCGTCGCGCCAGCGGCGGCGCGGCCAGCGTCCCGGCGAAGGCGGCCAGCCCGGTCGCCGCCAGCGCCACCCCGTACCCCGAGATACGCAGGTTGTACCGGGAATCGGCGATCAGCACGAGCACCACGAAACCGGCGCCCAGGAGTGATCGATGCGCCGCGACGGCGAGCAACGACCAACGGATCGTGGCCGCGCCGGCCGCCGCCCGGATCCCCTCGGCGAGTTCGGCGGCGAGCTGTCTCAGCCGGGTGAGCAGGCCGGTACGCTGCCGGCCACCGACGTCGGGCAGTCGGGTGAACACCGCGGCGGCGCCCAGGTAGCACCCCGCGGCGAGCACAAAACCGGCCGCGGTCGAGCGGCCGACAATCAGCGACCCCCCGACGGCGCCCAAAAACGATGAGGTCATTCCCCCTAACGAGGAGACGGCGTTACCGGTGACCAGGTCTCCCAGCGGCACCGTCCGGGGCAGCGCGGCCCCTTTGGCCGCCAACACGAACCGCGAGAACGACAGCAGCAGCAGCACCCCGACGAACGCGGCACCCGTCGACCGGGTCACCAGGGTGGCGGTGCCGACCACGGTGAGCGCCGCGCGGAGCACCGAGACGGTGATCAGGGTGCGCCGTCGATCCCACCGGTCGATCAGCACCCCCGCGATGGGCCCCACCACGCTGAACGGGAGCAGGGTGACCGCGAGCACCGCGGCGATCCGGGCCGGCGTTGCGCCGCGCCCGATGTCGAACAGCACGAACTGTGCGAAAGTGATCTGGGCTAGCCCGTCGGCAAGCTGCCCCAGGCACTGCCCGCCGACCAACCATCGCAGCGGGCCCGCCAGCAGTGTTCGCGCCCCGTGCCAGCTGTGCTCGGCGCCGACGGCGCGATTGGCGCCCGCCGCGTCGGTCACCGTCGGCCGGTCAGCCACGGCCTGCCGGCAAAGAGCATCGCACCGCCCGCAAGCAAGCCACCCAAAGCAAACTAGTTGCGGTCGCGCTGTGACACCAGAGCGTCGGCCTTTTCGGCCGTGCGGACCGCCCTCGCCGGACGTGAAGACGCCGGCCGGCAGCCGGTGCGACGTTGCTGTGGCGACTGCCGTTGCGTCGTAGGCGGATTGGCGGGACCGCCGAGGACCAACGGGTGAGGACCAATGGCCCTGGCGCACCCGCCATCGGCCACCCAGACTGAACCTCATGCAATTTCATGGAATTTCATGGCCCTGCCGGCAGGTGGGATGCCGATGAGGAGCCATCGGGAGCGCTGCCGGCCCCACATTTTGGCGCCCGGATCGACGAGGAGATAACGGTGACGGAGAACGATCGCGGCATCAAGGCCTGGCACATCGACGTGCTGGTCGACGAGCATGAAAAGCGCACCAGGGCCAAGGTGCGATTGTCGTGGCAGGGCAGCGAGTTAGTGGGGGTGGGTCTGGCGCGGCTCGATCCGGCCGACGAACCGGTGGCGGCGATCGGCGACGAACTGGCGATCGCTCGGGCGTTGTCGGATCTGGCGCACCAGCTACTTGAGCGGACGGTCGCCGATATCGAGGCCGCGACTCACAAACCCGCCACCGGTGTGCACCTGTAAGCCCTTTGGACCCCCAGATTTTGCAACCGTGCCCGAGATGCCCGCTACAGCTCAAACTCTCGCCCCGGCTGCCGGGTTTTCGTTTCGCCGCGAGGCGCCGGCGTTCAGGCGGGATCCGGTGCCGGCGCCCGCCACGTTAGGGTGAGGCAATGGCCATCAGCGATGAGCCGGTGACAATTCTCAGCGACGATGAGAGCTGGGAACTGCTGGGCAGCGTCGAGCTTGGCCGATTGGTGACATGTGTGGGCGCCAGGCCCGATATCTTTCCGGTCAACTTCGTCGTCCAGCGCCCCACGGTGCTGTTTCGGACCGCCGAAGGCACCAAGCTGCTGAGCGTGGTGATCAACAACAACGTCGCCTTCGAGGCCGACGGGCACTCACTCGATGAAGGCTGGAGCGTCATTGTCCAGGGAACGGCCGAGGTGCTGTCGACCAGTGCCGAGATCGCCGAGGCCGACCGCGCGGGGCTGCGGCCCTGGGTCGCAACCTTAAAGCTCAACTACGTGCGTATCCACGCCTCGGCCATTAGCGGCCGACGATTCCGTTTCGGTCCCGAGCCCGAGCGAGAATCCACCTTCGCTTAACTTCGCCCCCAAAGAGTTCCACGGCGGCCGTGGTTTCCGACGGCCGTCGGGGGAGGTAGCCGCCATCGACAATCGGCGCCGTCAAACAACATCGGCCCGCTGGGAGGCCAGCTGGTACACGTCGATCAATCGGCTGAGATCGCTGGCGCTGACGATGCCGGCCAGACGGCCCGCGTCGATGACCAGAGCGCGGTTACCGATGTCGGGTCTCAGGCGCTCGAGCAGCGCGGTGAGCGGTTCGCCCGGAGTCGCGGTGGGCACCCGGGGCAGGGGGATGGCGGCCTCCCGGACCAGGGTCGCGGGCCGCTGGTTCGGCGGAATGCCGCGTAGTTGAGCCAGGGTGATCAGCCCGATGATGGAGCCGTCGCGGTCGGCGACGGGATACGCCGAATGGCGGTCGCCAAGCAGGTAATGCTGAATGAAATCCTCGACGGTGATGTCCGCGGGTGCGGTGTGCGGGTCGGCGGTCATGACGTCGCCGACACGCACGTTGGCGATCGCCTGCCGGGCTGTGACCTGGGCTTCCTCTTCGTGGGAGGCGGCGAAAATGAACCATCCGATGAACGCCAGCCACACGCCGCCGACCATGGCCCCCGCCAGAAACTCCACCAGCCCGAGCGCGATGAGGATGAACGCGACAACGCGCCCGGCGTGCGCTGCGCCGACGGCGGCGCGCACGCTGTCGCCGTAGCGGCGCCACAGGTAAGCCTTCAGCACCCGCCCGCCGTCCAAGGGGGCTCCCGGCAGTAGGTTGAATAGGCCCAGCAGCAGGTTGATGCCGGCGAGCCACCACGCGACACCGAGCACGATGTGCGCGGTCCCCAGCGCGCCGAGCAGATAAGCCGCGCCCCCGAAGCCAGCCGCCAGCGCCAGGCTCATGAGTGGGCCCGATACCGCGATCCGAAACGCTTCCCTGGGTGTTTTCGCTTCGCCCCCTAGCCGGGTGACCCCCCCGAACAGCCACAGTGTCACGTCGATTACCCGGACGCCGGCGCGACGCGCGAGGACCGCATGGGTCAGCTCGTGGGCCAGCAGCGAGCCGAGCAGTATCAGGGCGCCGCACGCCCCGGCCAGCCAGTAGGCCCCTTTGGAGTAGTTCGGCACGGTGGCGGGCAAGGTGGTGGCAAGGCTCCAGGTGAAAAGCCAAAGGATGACCAGCACACTCCAGTTGACGCTGACCGGAAATCCGGCGATGCGTCCTATCGGAATGCCCTTCATAATCAGATAACCTCCACAGATGGTGGTGGACAGCCTATTAGTGCTATTAGTGTGATCTGGGGTGTCTCTGGTCCGCGTGCGTTCCCCGCAATTCCGTTGCCAGTGGGTGATGTCGGCTGCGGCCAGGCATGGTGCCGTCCTTCCCGTGGGATGCCGCTATCACGGACGTGATGTCATCGACACTAGATGCCCGGCGCTTGGCAGGCAGGAGACCTTGGTCCCGACGGGGATGGCCCTAGGACCTTTGGCACGGTGACCCGCACACGCCGCCGGGCGCGGTGTTCGGGAATCCGAACCGCTTAGGAACCGCTGAGATCCGAAAACCAGATCGAAAACCAGCGAAAGAAGACACCATGGCCGCCTCCCCCGCCCGCCTGGTCAGGGCACCCCGCGGAACCTCATTGTCTTGCAAGGGCTGGCCGCAGGAGGCCGCGCTGCGGATGCTGATGAACAACCTCGATCCCGAGGTCGCCGAACATCCCGAAGATCTCGTGGTCTACGGCGGCACCGGGCGCGCCGCGCGCAGCTGGGAGGCGTTCGACGCGATCGTGCGAACCTTGCGGCGCCTGGACGCCGACGAGACGATGCTGGTGCAGTCGGGCAAGCCGGTTGGTGTGTTACGGACCCACGAATGGGCCCCGCGCGTGCTGATCGCGAACTCGAATCTCGTTGGTGAATGGGCGAATTGGGACCATTTTCGCAAGCTGGAGGCCGAAGGGCTGATGATGTATGGCCAGATGACCGCCGGCTCGTGGATCTACATCGGCACCCAGGGCATACTGCAGGGCACCTACGAAACCTTCGGCGCGGTCGCCAAGAAGAGGTTCGGGGGCACCCTGGCGGGCACCATCACTCTGACGGCGGGTCTGGGTGGCATGGGCGGCGCGCAGCCGCTGGCCGTGACGATGCACAACGGCGTGGCGATCTGCGTGGACTGCGATCCGACTCGAATCGATCGCCGCATCGCCCAGCGCTACCTCGATGTCAAGGCCGCCGACCTCGACGACGCGCTGCGGCTGGCGGTCGCGGCCCGCGACGCCGGGCGGGCGCTGTCGGTCGGGGTGCTCGGCAACGCCGCCGAGGTCATTCCCGAGATGCTGCGCCGCGACGCCCCGATCGACATCGTCACCGACCAGACCTCGGCGCACGACCCGCTCTCGTACCTGCCGATCGGCGTGGCCTTCGAGGACATGAAGACGGTGGCCGAGAAGGACCCCGTCTCCTTCACCGAGCGGGCCGAGCGGTCGATGGCCAGGCACGTCGCGGCGATGGTCGGCTTCGCCGAGCGTGGGGCCGAAGTCTTCGAGTACGGCAACTCCATCCGCAGCGGGGCACGTAACGGCGGATACCCGCGGGCTTTCGCCTTTCCCGGCTTCGTGACCGCCTACCTTAGGCCGCTGTTCGAGGAGGGCCTCGGGCCGTTCCGCTGGGTGGCGCTGTCGGGGGACCCGAAGGACATCGCCGCCACCGACCGGGCGATCCTCGAGCTGTTTCCGGACAACGAGCACCTCGTCCGGTGGATCACCATGGCGGGGGAAAAGGTCGCCTTCCAGGGGCTGCCCGCCCGCATCTGCTGGCTGGGATACGGGGAGCGCCACCTGGCCGGGTTGAGGTTCAACCACATGGTGGCCTCCGGGGAGCTCGCCGCTCCCATCGTGATCGGTCGCGATCACCTGGACTCCGGATCGGTGGCCTCCCCATACCGGGAAACCGAGGCGATGCTCGACGGCTCCGACGCCGTCGCCGACTGGCCTCTGCTGAACGCGTTGGTCAACACCGCGTCGGGGGCGACCTGGGTGTCGATTCACCACGGCGGCGGCGTCGGAATGGGCCGCTCGATCCACGCCGGCCAGGTCGTCGTCGCCGACGGCACCGAACTCGCCGCGCAAAAGCTCGCCCGGGTACTCACCAACGACCCCGCTCTGGGGGTGGTCCGGCATGTCGACGCCGGCTATCGGCACGCCGCGCGCATAGCGGCCGAGCGGGGTGTGCGTATCCCGATGCGGGAGAACCCGTGAGCGTCCGCGATTAGGCGGCAGCACCATGACAGCAACTTGGTGGTGTGAACACGCCTGGCGTGGCGGGGATGTGGTGGACGACGGGGTGCTGATTACCGTCACCGACGGCAGGATCACCGCGATCGACACCGCCGCCGCCCCGCCACCGCACTCGAACCGGCTGCGGGGACTGGTCATTCCGGGTCTGGCCAATGCCCATTCACATGCGTTTCACCGGACGCTGCGCGCGCGCACCCAGCGTGACCGCGGCTCGTTTTGGACCTGGCGGGACCTGATGTACCGGGCAGCGGAGCGTCTGGACCCGGATCGCTATCGACGGCTCACCCGCGCGGTGTACGCGGAGATGGCCCTTGCCGGGATCACCGCGGTCGGCGAGTTTCATTACCTGCACCACGATGCCGGGGGAGCCCGCTACTCCGACCCGAACGCGATGGGCCGCGCGGTGATCGACGGCGCGGCCGACGCGGGAATCCGGCTTACCCTGCTGGATACCTGCTACCTGAGTTCGGAGGGTGCGCCGCTCTCCGGTGTGCAGGCGCGGTTCGGCGACGGCAGCGGCGAGGCCTGGGCTCAGCGCGTGGAGGCCATGCGCCGGCAACTGGCCGATGCCGGCACCGTGGTTGTCGGCGCTGCCCTGCATTCGGTGCGTGCCGTCCCGCCCGAGCACATGCCTGCGGTAATCGAATGGGCTGCGGCACACAATGTCCCGTTGCATGTGCACTCCTCGGAGCAGCCCCGCGAGGTCGAACGATGCCTGTCGGTTTACCGGCGCACCCCCACCGCGGTGCTGCGGGACGCCGGCGCGCTGGGGCAACGCACCACCGTCGTGCATGCGACCCATCTCACCGCGGCGGACATCGACGATCTCGCCCGCACCTCGACCGGGGTGTGCATGTGTCCCACCACCGAACGTGACCTCGGTGACGGTATCGGTCCCGCGCCCGCCCTGCTGGCCGGCCGCGGGCTGTTCAGCCTCGGGTCGGACAGCCACGCCGTGATCGACATGTTCGAAGAGGCTCGCGCCGTCGAACTCGACGAGCGCCTGGCCAGCGGGAAGCGCGGCATCATCGCGGCGGAGCGCCTGCTGCGGGCGGCCACCCTCGAGGGTCAGCACGCGCTGGGCTGGCCCGACGCGGGTGCGCTCGCGGTCGGGATGCGCGCTGATCTTGTTGCGGTGCGGATGGATTCGGTGCGTACCGCCGGTGGGGGGCCGACACCGGAGAATGTCGTTTTCGCCGCCGGCGCGGCCGATGTCACCGACGTGGTGATCGACGGGCGGTGGGTCGTCGCCGGTGGCAGACATGTCACCATCCCGAACGCGGCGGCCGAGTTATCCCGCGCGATAGCGGATCTCATGGATATTCCGGTCAAGGAGCGGCCATGAGCACGCTGTACACCGATATTCGTGAGCTCGTCACCAACGACCCGGAACACGCCGACGGCGATCCGCTCGGCGTCATCGGCGACGCCGCACTCGTGGTCGAGGACGCTGAGATCGCCTGGGTCGGGGGCCGTTGCCGCGCGCCCGCCGCCGATCACCGGGTCAGCTGCGCCGGCACCGCCGTCATTCCCGGTTTCGTCGACAGCCACTGTCATCTGGTGTTCGCGGGGGAACGCTCGGCGGAATTCGCGGCCCGGATGTGCGGCCAACCCTACGACGCCGGGGGGATCGCCGCCACCGTGGCCGCCACCCGGGCCGCCGACGATGCCACCCTGGCCGCGGGCGTCGCCCGGCTCGCCGGTGAGCTGCTGCGCGCCGGCGTCACCACCTTCGAGTGCAAGAGCGGCTACGGGCTCACCGTCACCGACGAAGCCCGCTCCCTGCGGATCGCCAAGGCCTTCACCGCTGAGACCACATTCCTGGGGGCCCACGTCATACCCGTGGAGTTTGGTGATGACCGCGCCGCCTACATCGACCTGGTGACCGGTCCGATGCTCGAGGCCTGCGCACCGGACGCCCGGTGGATCGACGTGTTCTGCGATCGCGGGGCCTTCGACGTCGACGAGGCTCGTCACATCCTTCGGGCCGGTATGGCGGCGGGGCTGACACCGCGGCTGCACGCCGGGCAACTCGGCTTCGGTGGGGGCATCCAGCTGGCCGTGGAATTGGGTGCGGCCTCCGTCGATCACTGCACCTACGCCACCGAGGCCGACATCGAGGCGCTGGCGGCGGGCGCCACCGTCGCCACCCTGCTGCCCGGAGCCGAATTCTCCACCCGGGCCGGGTATCCCGACGCCAGGCGGCTCCTCGACGCCGGAGTCACGGTAGCGCTGGCGACCGACTGCAACCCGGGCACCTCGTATACCACGAGCATGGCGTTTTGCATCGCGGTGGCCGTGCGCGACATGCATTTCCCTCCCGCGCAGGCGTTGTGGTCGGCCACTGCCGGCGGCGCGGCCGCGCTGCGCCGCTGCGACATCGGGGTTCTCGCCCCCGGCCGGCGCGCGGACTTTGTGCGGCTGGACGCACCGTCCTACCTGCACCTGGCTTACCGGCCGGGGGTGTCGCTGGTCCGCGACGTGGTCCGGGCCGGCCGGCGTTACCGGTATCCGGACCGGCCGTGCCCGGACCGGGAAGGGGGTCCTGATCATGGATAGCGAACCCGTCGTGGTGGGTATCGGGCCGGTGAGCTTCCACGAGGTGGTGCGGGTGGCCCGCCATGACGCACCCGTGGTGCTGTCCGGCACGGCACTGCAGGCGATCGCCAAGAGCCGCGCCGTCATCGAGCATCTCGCCCGGCACCCCGGCCCGGTCTACGGCGTCTCCACCGGTTTCGGCGCGCTGGCCACCCGCCACATCCCCCCGGAACTTCGAACCCTCCTGCAGCGCAGCCTTATCCGCTCCCATGCCGCGGGCTCGGGCAATGAAGTCGAGCGTGAGGTCATCCGCGCGATGATGCTGCTGCGGTTGTCAACGCTGGCCACCGGCCGCACCGGGGTGCGGCCCGAACTCGCGCAAGCCTACGCGGGCATGCTGTCGGCCGGGCTCGCTCCGGTCGTCTACGAATACGGCAGCCTGGGCTGTTCGGGTGACCTGGCGCCGCTGGCCCATGTCGCGCTGGCGCTGATGGGGGAAGGTCAGGTGCGCACCGCCGAAGGCGAGTTGCTGGCGGCCGCCGAGGCCCTCGACCGCTACGGGCTCGCACCGGTGCAGCTCGCCGAGAAGGAGGGCCTGGCCCTGATCAACGGCACCGACGGCATGCTGGGGCAGCTGGTGCTCGCGCTGTGCGACCTGGACGGGTTGCTCAAGCTGGCCGACGTCGCGGCGGCGATGAGCGTTGAGGGGCTGCTCGGCACGGCTCGAACGTTCGCGGCGGACCTGCAGGCGCTGCGCCCACATCCCGGGCAAGCCGCGGCGGCCGCCAACATGACCAGGCTGCTGGCCGGCTCGGCGATCGTCGCCAGCCACAGCGGACCCGAGGATCCGGTGGTGCAAGACGCGTACTCGCTGCGCTGCGCACCCCAAGTCGCCGGCGCCGCCCGCGACACCGTCGAGCATGCCCGCGCCGTCGCCACCCGGGAGCTGGCCAGCGCCATCGACAATCCGGTCGTCACCCCGGACGGCCGCGTCGAGTCCAACGGCAACTTCCACGGCGCCCCGATCGCCTATGTCCTCGATTTTCTGGCCATCGCCGTCGCCGACGTCGCCGCCATCAGCGAGCGGCGCACCGACCGGTTCCTTGATGTCGCCCGCAACCGCGGACTCAATCCGTTTCTGGCCGACCACCCCGGAGTTGACAACGGGCACATGATCGCCCAATACACCCAGGCCGCCATCGTCTCCGAACTCAAGCGGCTGGCGACTCCGGCCAGCGTGGATTCCATCCCGTCATCGGCGATGCAGGAAGATCACGTCTCGATGGGCTGGTCGGCCGCGCGCAAACTGCGCACCGCCATTGCCGGCCTGACCCGGGTTTTGGCCATCGAAATCCTCACCGCCGCGCGGGGCATCGAACTGCGGGCCCCGCTGAGCCCGGCGCCGGCCACCGCCGCGGTGATCGCCACCCTGCGGGAGCGGGTGCCCGGACCCGGCACCGACCGCTACCTGGCGCCGGAGATCGATGCCGCCGTGCAGCTGGCCGCCTCGGGGGCACTGTTGGCGGCCGCCGAGGCCGTCACCGGCCGACTGCGCTGACACCCTTCCCGGGCGACCGGGTGCTACGGTTTGTCGCACCCCGATTGGGCCGCACTATCGCCGACTATCGCCGACTATCGCCGCTGCAACGGCGAAATGGCCGAATCTACGTTTGACTTTGTGGTCTTTCGGCCCTACTGATGTTGCGGGCCGGCGGCGACACTAATGACCATCTTTCGTGCCATCTTTTCGATTCCCGAAGGAATGTGAAACCGAATGCCATCAATGATTTCACCGATTGTTCACCCCGAAGACATCAGGCATTCATCGTGACCGGCCCGCAACGGCTGCGGGTGGCCCTGGTCGCGCCCCCCTATTTCGACGTGCCGCCGAGGGCCTACGGCGGTGTCGAGGCGGTGGTGGCCGATCTGGCTGATGCGTTGGTGGCGCGCGGGCACGACGTGACCGTCCTGGGTGCCGGGGAGCCGGGCACCGCGGCGCGGTTCCTGCCGTTGTGGGACCGCACCCTTGGTGAGCGGCTGGGCGAGCCCTATCCGGAGGTCATGCACGCGCTGAAGGTGCGCGGCGCGGTCGCGCGGCTGGCGGCCGGTGGCGGGCTGGACATCGTGCACGATCACACCTTCGCCGGGGTGCTTAACGCCCCCACTTACCACCGGCTGGGGGTGTCGCCGGTGGTCACCGTGCATGGCCCCATCGACGACGACCTGTACCCCTACTACCGCCACCTCGGCGACGACGTTGCCCTGGTGGCCATCAGCGATCGCCAACGGGAGTTGGCCCCGGACCTGAATTGGGTGGGGCGGGTGCATAACGCGCTGCGCGTCGAGCACTGGCCGTTTCGAGCCGACAAAGATGATTACGCGCTGTTTTTGGGCCGGTTCGCCCCGTATAAGGGTGCACATCTGGCGGTTGGCGCCGCGCATCAAGCGGGTATCCCCCTGGTGCTGGCGGGCAAATGCCGCGAGCCGTCGGAGAAGGCCTATTTCCAGCAGCGGGTTTGTCGGCTGCTCACCGACCACGACCGGGTGGTCGGCGAGGCCGACGCCGTCAGCAAACGCGACCTGTTGGCCGGAGCGCGCTGCTTGCTGTTTCCGATCCAGTGGGAGGAACCGTTCGGGATCGTGATGATCGAGGCGATGGCGTGCGGTACCCCGGTGGTGGCGCTGCGCGGCGGCGCGGTCGCCGAGATCGTCGTCGACGGGGTGACCGGATTCATCTGTGACGATCCGGGGGAGCTTGCCGGGTTGATCCGCCGGGCGGCCACCATCGATCCGTACGCCTGCCGGGCGCATGTCGCGGCGAATTTCGGGGTGCGGGAACTCGGATCCGGCTATGAACGTATCTACCGGCGGGCGCTCGGCGGGCGCCGCACCCGGGCGAGCACCGCCACCTCGAGTCGCTCTGGTCCCGATCCGCAGTTGATGGAGGCGAGCGCATGACACTCCCTGCGTCGACCCGCGACGGCCGCGAGCCGATCGGCTCCGGGGACGGCGCCGGTTTGGTCACCCTGGTGGAGGGGCCGACCTTCTGCCTGTGCGACGCCCACGGCGACATCGTCCCCGGGGCGGCGCACGGGCTGTTCTTTCGCAACACCCGGGTGCTCTCGCGGTGGGAGCTGCTGTTGGACGGTCACCCTCCCGAAGTCCTGTCCGTGCAGACCCCCGAGCCCTTCACCGGGCAATTCATCCTGCGTAAGGCACCGCGCGCCGGACTTCGGGACACCAGTTTGTTGTTGGTGCGCGAACGTTTCATCTCAGGGGGCCTGCGCGAAACGCTCACCCTGGAAAATCTCGGCCACGAGACCGCCGTGGTCAATCTCGACCTGCACGCCGACGCCGACTTCGCCGATCTTTTCACGGTCAAGGAGGGCCGCGCAGCCCTGCACGGCGCCGAACCGGCCGTGCACGGCGCGGAGCTGGTGCTCAGCGATCTCGCCGATCCCGCCCACCGGTTGGTGATCGACGCCTCCGCGCAGCCGAGCGTGACACCGGGCGTGCTGTCCTGGCAGATCGTGTTGCCGGCACACCAGCGCTGGCAGGCCGAGATCGTGGCACAGCCGGCGCCGGCGCACCGACCGGTGCCGACGCGCCGCGACCACATCAAGAGCCACGGTGCGGGCTGGCCGATCGAGGCATGGCGTGCCACCGCGACCCGCCTGACCGCCGAGGACGAAGCGCTCGCACGGGTGCTGCGGCGGACCGAAAGCGACCTGGGAGCCCTGCTGATGCGCGGTGGGAGCGATGACACCCGGCCGTTCGTCGCGGCGGGCGCGCCGTGGTTTATGACGTTATTCGGCCGGGACAGCCTGCTGACCGCGTGGATGGCATTGCCGCTGGATGTCGGGCTGTCGATCGGCACGCTGCAGCGACTGGCCCGGCTGCAGGGCCGGCGCGTCGACCCGATGACCGAAGAGCAACCGGGCCGGATCATGCATGAGCTGCGCCACGGCCCGGGGGGTGGCGGTGTGCTGGACGGCACGCCGTATTACGGCTCGGTCGACGCGACGCCGTTGTTTGTCATGCTGTTAGGCGAATGCTGGCGGTGGGGGGCCGATGAGGCCGCGGTGCGGGCGCTGCTTCCCGCCGCCGACGCCGCGCTGGCCTGGGCCGATGACTACGGCGACCGTGACGGAGACCGCTTCATCGAATACCAGCGTGCGACCGACCGCGGGCTGATCAACCAGGGCTGGAAGGACAGCTTCGATGGCATCAACGACGCTAAGGGTCGCATCGCCGAGCCGCCGATCGCGCTGTGCGAGGTGCAGGGTTACTGGTATGCGGCGCTGCTGGCGCGCGCCGAGCTGGCCGACGCGTTCGGCGATCCCGATAAAGCCGGCCTGTTGCGGGAGCGCGCCCAGATCCTGCGCAGCTCGTTCCTCGACGCCTTCTGGCTCCCCGAACAGGGTTGCTACGCGGTCGCTCTGGACGCCAACAAACGTCGTGTCGACGCGCTGACCAGCAACACGGCGCATTGCCTGTGGACCGGAATCGCCGCCGACGAGCACGCCGCCGAGATCATCCGGCGGCTCGCCGGCCAAGAGATGGATTCCGGCTTCGGGCTGCGCACCCTGGCCACGACGATGGGTGCCTACAATCCGATGAGCTACCACAACGGCTCGGTGTGGCCACACGACACGGCCATCGCGGTGGCCGGCCTGCTGCGCTACCGGCACCTGCCCGGTGCGGTGCAGCTGGCCGAACGGCTCGCCGAGGGCCTGCTGGCGGCGGCGGACGCGTTCGACGGGCGGCTACCGGAGTTGTTCTGCGGCTTCCCCCGCTCGCGCTTTTACCGGCCGGTGCCCTATCCCACCGCGTGCTCACCCCAGGCATGGGCCAGCGCCGCACCGCTTTTGCTGGTCCGAGCGTTCCTGGGGTTGACCCCGCAGGTGCCCCGGCGCACGCTGACCGTGGTTCCGCACCTGCCACCGCGGTGGGGCAGGGTGGCGCTCACCGAGATGCGGCTCGGTGCCGCAACCGTGCAAATCGAGGCCAAGTGTGACACGGTCACCGCCCGCGGGCTGCCCGCGGGTTGGCGACTGGTCACCGCGGACTCGGCTCGATCACCCGAAACGCCCCCGGCCGCGGCGACACCGTGACCTTCGCGGATGGGACTTCGGTCCCTACCGCGCGAGCGCCTGCTGGTGAAACATGGACACTGCAAGCCTTGACAACCATCACCCTCAACGAGAAGGAGGAATCATGACCGATCTCCCGGTGCGCCGGCAATCGCGCTCGTGGCTGCCGGACCTGTGGTCCGACTTCTGGTCGGATCTGTGGACCGGGTTTCCGTCCCTGCCAATGCTTCGTCCCGGCAATCTGATGCGACTCGAGGAGGAGATACAAGACGGCCACTACCTGCTGCGTGCCGAACTGCCCGGCATCGACCCCGCGAAGGATGTCGATATCACCGTGAGCAATGGCGAGTTGACGATCAAGGCCGAACGTACCGAGAAAAAGGAGGCCAAGGGCCGCTCGGAGTTCTGCTACGGCTCGTTCGTCCGATCGGTTACCTTGCCGGCGGGCGCCAACGAGGACGACATCAAAGCCACCTACGACAAAGGCATCCTGACCGTGGATGTGCCGGTAGCCACCGAGGCCGCGAAGGCCACCGAAAAGCACATCTCGGTGCAAGCCGGCTGAGCTAAGCCCTCAGCACCCGGGGTCCCGGAGCATGACGGGCTTTGGGACCCCGGCGATTACCTCTCCGTTGGATCCCCACTCATCGGCGCCGATATCGTGGGCCATAACAGACCCAAATCTTTTAGCACCATAAGGAATTGAGGAGTTCAAGGAGTGCAGAATGGCCACAACGACTACGGCCCGTAACATGGCGTGCCGGGGCAACGTTTTAGGACACCATAAGATGACCGCAAGAGTCCACCGTATAGGCCAGCCGAGCCCTTACCGGTTATCCACCGGCCCAAGCCGATTATGAGCACTTCTTACGGTGACACTGGCCCGGCGGCAGGCGAATACAGCCAAGAAGACGACAACCAGCTGCAGCCGGCGGATACACTCATCGACCGCGGCGTCGACGATGTGCTCGACGTAGGATACTCGCCACCCGAACGGCCATACGCTCCTGGTGCTTTCGGCCCCCCTGAGAACATGGATCAACTGCTCGCAGAAGAAGAGCCAGATCCGTCGGCCCGCATCAATGTCTTACTGGATAAAGAGGAACAGCAGCGATCCGACGAGGCCGAGCGGGAAATTGAATTTCCTGCGCATGACGAGGTTGGACGCACTCGCGCCGGCCGACTTGTTGCTCCAGACCAAGGATTTGGTGAAGATACCGAAGCAGAGCTGGTCGCCGAAGACGTCGGTATCAATGGCGGCGCTGCATCCGCCGAGGAGGCCGCGGTCCACATTATAGATGAGGAGTAGCGTTACACCAATTCAAGCTACCGGAATTTAACTGCCGGGCAGCAAGATCCAGATCGGATTGTGACGGGTCAACTCTTAGTTGAGCCGATCTGTCGTCGCCGCACCGGCGGCCGGATAACTCGATATTCGGTAAAGAGCGGGTCGCAATCCGGGGGAATCCTACCTTCCTCGGTGGAACGAAACCGCCCTGCTATCCCCATGCATTGCGGCGCAGCCAAGGGCTATGAGCGGTGTCGCGTTGTGGCACACCATGGCAAGGTAACCTCAGCGATCGGGTAATTGGCCCGAAATTGCATAGGGAAAGGCAGCTTATGTCTTACGTGATCATCCAGCCGGAAATGCCGCCATCGGCAGCGAGCACCATGGCTAACAGTGTCGGATCGTATTCGGTCACCGAGGCTGCCAATGCGGTAGCGACCGGCTAAGAGGTGTGTGTGATAATGGATTTCGCGCTGTTACCGCCGGAGATCAACTCCGGACGCATGTATTCCGGACCGGGATCTGCGCCCATGATGGCTGCTGCTGGCGCCTGGGATGACCTGGCCGCTGAGTTGCATTCCGCCGCAGCCTCTTTCCGTTCGGTAATCTCAGGGCTGATCGGCGAGGGATGGCTGGGCCCGGCGTCGGCCTCGATGGCGGCGGCGGCCGCACCCTACGCGGCGTGGCTGACCGCTACCGCTGCCCGGGCTGAGGAGACAGCCGCCCAAGCGCGGGCGGCTGCGGCAGCGTACGAGGTGGCCTTTGCGGCAATGGTGCCCCCCGCCCTGATCGCCGAGAACCGGGCGCTGTTTGCGGCGTTGGTGGCGACGAACATTCTCGGGCAGAACGGCCCGATGATCGCGACCACGGAAATGCAGTACGCCGAGATGTGGGCGCAGGACGCGGCGGCGATGTATGGCTATGCGGCTGCGTCGGCGGCCGCGTCGGTGTTGACACCGTTCACCCCACCGCCGCAGAACACCAACCCGGCCGGGATAGCCGCGCAGGCCGCTGCCGTTCGCCAGGCCGCGGAGACATCGGTGGCAGCCCACGGTGAACCCCCCGTGTCCCAGGCGATGGCGACGGTGCCGCAGATCCTGCAGGCACTGGCCTCGGGTGGCTCGACCCAGCCGGTAGCGGCGATGGCAAATTTGCCCGATCCGCCGTCGGGGGTCGGCACCCTGAGCGGGGTGCTCGGGGATATTGGGGAGTTGCTGACCTTCGGGAGCGGGGGAACATTTTTCCCCACGTCGATCCTGTTTTTGCTGGGCCCGCTGCTGCAAGCCCCGGTAGCCGGGGCGATGTCGGGGTCAACCCTGGCAGGCTGGGACGGCTCCGGGCTGGGCGCCTGGGACGGCGCGGGCCTGCCGGGCGCGGGCGCGTCGGCTCCGGGCGGTGCTGGGATGCCGGGAGGCCAGGTTGGCAGCGGGGTGTTGGCGAGCATCGGCCGGGCGGGGTCGATCGGTGCATTGTCGGTGCCGCGGAGCTGGGCTTTGGCGGCACCGGCGGTCAGCCATGCGGCCATCGCGTTGCCGCAACCCGCGTTGGCCGGTTTACCCGAGGCGGAGTTAGCTGGCCTGGGGCCTGGATTCGGCGGGATGCTTCCCGCGGGTCTCATGGCCGCAGCGGCGGGCGGTGGCGGCGCAGCGGGTGGTAGTTGGGGAGCTCAGCGCTCCGGTGAGGTGACGCACGGTGGGGCCCGTGCGGACAGCCGGCACGCCTGCCGCTTTCCGCTGCCGCCGCAGGTGGCCCGCGAACCGGGCGGGTACCAGGGCAGGCCCGGCCAGGGGGTGGCGGTTGATCGGTATGCGCAAGGTGGTGAGGTTCCGCTGAGCCGGGACGTCCGCGACGAGATCGATGATTTGCGCAGGCAGATCGCCGAGTTGGCGATGGAACGCGATGTGCTTCTGCGCTCGGCGGCCCTCTGGGCCAGGGAAGCCCTGAGGCGGTGAGCAAATCCCGGCCGACCGGCGGTGTTGCGCCGGGCGGTGCGTGCCGTCCGGTGTGGTCGCTACGTCGTCATCGCACCCGGGTCGTGGAATCCGGGCTCGCCCAGGTCGTGTTGGAGAATGTCAACCGCTGCCTGCCACTCGGCGTCTGCCCGACGGAGATACATCACCGCCTGCTCAATGGCGTTACCGTCACGGTTATGCACGCCCCACACACAGAACCGCAGCCCGGCGTGGTAGCTGTTGAGAGCCTGCTCTACGGCGGTGGTCAGCATCGGATCCGGGCTTGGCAGTCGCTGGCGCAGGCTCGCGACGGCGTCGTCGGCGGTTTGGCAGGCGGCAGCCGTCCCGTCGAGGTCATGGTTGGCTGCGGGTGGCGCGATCCCGTCTCGCGCAACGACCAGCGCATGCATCGACGGTTGGGTGTCTGTGAGCCAGGCCCGCAGCTGGGCGTGCAGGGACGGGGCCGGCAGCGGCCGAACAACGTCGCTCGCCGGTGGGGTTGCCGCGATGGTCGGCGATCCCGGCCGCGCAGCTGACAGGCTGTGATGCGCCCACCCGGCGAGCACCCCGATGACCACCAACAACACGGCCCCGCTTACCGCGGCAATCAGTTCATGGCGTTGGAGACGCTTCGCCCGGCCCGGCGGGTGGGCCGCATTCCTCGGCCGGTGACGGCCCGCTGGGCGGTTAAACCTCCCCGCTGGGCGATTAAACACGGATATGCTCACGGTGAACCTCCTGAGATCAAGCGGACTGGCAGTTCACCCGTCTGTCTGCGATATTTCCCTCCCGGAGCCGGTAGTGGCGAGGGTCGTTCGGCTCCGGGAGGAGGACCGAAGGGCCCACGATTGTGGGGCCAAAGACCCACCCAGGCGGGGGGTGAAATCGGCCTTGATCGGCCGCCGCGGTGCGAAAGCTTCCGACCGTGTCGGGGCCCGCAACGGGACCGTGATTTCAGCCGTGCTCGAATTCACCCGAACGGGAGGGTCTTTCGGCCCTACAATCGGCGGCATTCGCGGTGTTCTGATCGGTTCGGGGCGGGCCATCGGGTGAGGCGCCATGAAGATCATCGGTTTCGAAGAGCACTACAAGTTGCCGGCGGTAGCTGAAGCAAACGCCAACAGTCCGCTCGAATCGGCTTTCGACGCGATGCGGAACCGACGTTTCGGCAAAGCGGGCCCGCAAGGCGAGTGGCCGGCGGGCATCTACGATCTGGGGGAGGGGCGCATCGCCGCGATGGACGCGGCCGGTATCGATGTGCAGATCCTCTCGCACAGCGTTCCCGGCCCGGAAACCGTGGAGCCGGCGCTGGCGGTGACACTGGCCCGGCAGGCCAACGACGTGGTGGCGGCTGCGATCGCTAGACACCCCGATCGGTTGCTCGGTTTTGCCACCCTGCCCATGGGCGACCCGGCGGCGGCGGCCCGCGAGCTCGAGCGCGCCGTGCGTGAACAGGGGTTTGTGGGAGCGCTGATCAATGGCCACGTCAACGGGCGCTATCTTGACGACAAGTTCTTTTGGCCGGTGTTCGAATGCGCTGAAACGCTGGGCGTCCCAATCTATTTGCACCCCACCATGCCGCCGCAGCCGGTGATCGACGCCTACTACGGCGGCTTTGACCCGGCGGTGTCGGCGATGTTGTCAATCGCGGGGATGGGCTGGCACATCGACACCGGAATTCACTGCATTCGGTTGATCCTGGGTGGGGTGTTCGACCGGTTTCCCGCCCTGCAGATCATCGTGGGCCACCAGTTCGAAGCATTGAGCTGGATGGCGTGGCGCACCGATTACTCGTTTCCACCCCCCGCCAGCGGTCTTCAACGCAGCGTCAAAGACTACCTTCGCAACAACTTCTACGGGGGCATCCTGGCCGGCGAGTTCGCGGATCAGTCCCCGGGCGTGATGGATCCCAGTTGGAGCCTGTCCTTTGACGCCTATCTGGCCATGGTCCACGTCATCGGCGTCGACCGCATCGTGTTCACCACCGACTACCCTTACGGCAACATGGCGGCCGCACGGCGATTTTTTGACCAGATGCCGATCACCCCGGCCGATAAGGAAAAGATCGCCCATCTCAACGCCGAACGCCTGCTCAAACTCCCGAGCCGGGCCGAGCCGCAGGATGATCGCAGCAAGACGCATTGCTAGCCCGAGGGGCACTTCGCCGGCCAGCTACGCTGCGCGGAACTCGATCTTGCACCCGGGCGGGCATGGCGGGAACCGAACGTCTTTGGACGTCGGCTCACAACCGTTTGGGGACCGCAACGCGGGCCAGGTCTTCGGCCACGACGATATCGCCGGCGAACACCTCGGCCGCCTCCTCGAAGTAGCGGGAGGCGGCCGGATACCGCTGCGAGAAATGGGTCAGTACCAGCCGCCGCACCCCGCACTCCGCCGCGACCCGGGCGGCCTGGCGTGCAGTCAAGTGCCCGTAACGGTGCGCAAGTTCAGCGTCTTGGGTGAGAAACGTCGCCTCGATGACCAGCAAGTCCGCCCCCTCGGCGAGAGCATAAACGGCGTCGCACAGCCGGGTGTCCATGACGAATGCGAACCGTTGCCCGCGCCGCGGCTCACTGACATCCGGTAACCGGATGGTCCGCCCGCCCACCGAAATCGCTCCGGTCCGCTGCAGTTCGCCAACGGCGGGCCCGCTGATCCCGTGTTGAGCCAGCAATTGCGGCACGAAACGCCGGCCGTCCGGCTCAACCAGCCGGTAGCCAACCGCATCGATGGTGTGGTCCAGGCGCCGCGCCTCAAGGACGCCGAACGCGCCGTCAGCGACCTGCCCATCCCCAGTGAGCGGCTGCTCGCGCAGGTCGACGACGTCGTAGAAAGCGCAGGCGTGACGCAGCCGCGCGAAGAATTCCCGGCCCGACGCGGGAAAGTGCGCCGATATCGGGTGTTGCACCCGGTCCAGGGACAGGCGCTGCACGATGCCGGGCACACCAAGACAGTGGTCACCGTGGAAATGGCTGAGGCACAGCCGGGTCACGCTGGTCGCCGGGATACCGGCCAGCGTCAGTTGCCGCTGGCTTCCCTCGCCTGGATCGAACAACAGCCCCTCACCGTCCCAGCGCAGCAGGTATCCGTTCTGGTTGCGACGACGGGTGGGCACCTGACTGGCGGTACCGAGCACGATCAGCTCCCGGATCGACACCTATCGAGACTACGGTCCACCGCGGCGTCGGGGGCGTCGGGATGACGGGTTCTGGCAACCGCTTTCCCGCCGTCGGCACCGACAGCGGCCCGAGCCCCCAATGTGACTTTGGGCCACGGCGGCGGTGACCTGCGGCCCTGCCGGTGAACCGACCGTCAGCGCATGATCACAACCGGCGTGCAGGAAGGAGGCAGGCAATGCGAGCCCGGCCAGGGGATGTGGTTATCCGGAATAGGTATGCCTGGTGATGCCGACGTGACCGGCGGGTGAGCAGATGCGGCCCGCCTATCGTGAGCAGCTGGCCGAGCTGAGCGGACAGTTGGCGCAGATGTGCGAACTGGCCGGTGTGGCCATGGAACGCGCGACTCACGCGTTGTTGCAGGCCGATCTGGTGCTGGCCGAGCAGGTGATCAGCGACCACGAGAAGATTGCTGCAATCAGCGCGCGCGCCGAGAAGAAAGCGTTCCTGTTGCTGGCCCTGCAGGCCCCGGTCGCCGGTGACCTGCGGGCGATCGTCAGTTCGATTCAAAACGTCGCCGAACTCGAACGGATGGGGGGGTTGGCGTTGCACGTCGCCAAGATCGTCCGGCGCCGTCACCCACAACACGCTCTTCCGGAAGAGGTCAACGGATACTTCGCAGAGATGGGCCGATTAGCGGTCGAGTTGGCGGCCGAGGCCCAGGAAGTGTTGCTGTCCGGGGATCCGGACAAAGCCGCCCGAATCCGCCGAGAAGATGACGCGATGGATGATTTGCATCGGCAGCTATTCGCGGTCTTGATGGACCGCCGCTGGAAACATGGTGTGGAGGCGGCCGTGGACATGACGCTGCTGGGCAGGTTCTACGAACGCTTCGCTGACCACGCTGTGAACGTGGCCCGCCGCGTGATCTTCCAGGCGACCGGAACACATCCCAACGACGAAACCCGGTTCAGCGCCGGCTGAACCGCTCCGCCACTGCGGGTGGCGCTACCCGCCGACAACCAAGCGACAAGCCGGCCACGGCAAGTCAGTCAACAGTTGGGATGGCAAGCAAGCCCGATCGTTTAGGCCGGCCTCAGCTGCCGGCATCTGCCGGGCTCATCTGGGGCCGGGTGGTGCTGCTCAGGGGCATGACTTCCAGCAGGTCGTCGGGTCGCGCCACGACGCGGATCCCGAACCGGCGACTGGTGCGCTCCACGGTGGCGCGAAGCCACTCGGTGTCGGTCTGCGAGGCGCGCTCAAGCCGGATCCGCCGTACCCGCAACGGGATCAACCGCAGCGAGACCAATTCACCGCTGGCCGGATCGGTACTGGTCAAATACAGCAGGCCGAGATCACCGCGGAATGACTCGTGTCCGCCGATGCCCTCGTAATCATTGATGACGTCGCCGCAGCCGTACAGGATCGGTTTGCCGCGGTATATCTCGATGGGCCTGGGGTGGTGTGAGGAATGCCCGTGAACTATGTCCACGCCGGCATCGATGAGCCGGTGCGCGAACCCGATTTCGTCCGGTGTGACGGCGTAGCCCCAGTTGGGCCCCCAATGCACGGAAACGATCGCCACGTCGCCGTCACGCTTGTGCGCGAGCACCCCTGCCGCCACGTCGTCGGCGACCCGGCTTGACAGGTCCCGGACCAACCACACCCCGGCCCGGTCGCGCTGTGCGGCCCACGACTCGGGAACGCCGGACGATTTCGTCGCCACCGAGCCGACGAGCACCCGGTGTCCACCGGGAACCGTCACCGCCGCCGGGCGGCGCGCGATGAGCTGATCGGCTCCCGCCCCGGCAGCCTGGATTCCTGGCGGGGTGAGGGCCAAGATCGTATCGGCTAACCCTTGATAGCCGAAATCGAGAATGTGGTTGTTGGCCAGGGCGCACACGTCGGGCCGAAACACCGTGAGCACCGGCAGGTTGTCGGGGTGCATTCGATAGCACACCGTTTTGTGCTCGGCGAACTCGCCATCGGCGGTGATCGTTGTTTCCAGGTTGATCACGCGAACATCGGGTGCAACATCGTCAAGGAGCGCCAGTACGTCACCCCAGGGCCAGCTCCAATCCACCGGACGGGGAATCGGCCCGTTCGCTCGCTCGGCGAGGTGAACATACTCTCGCGCATCCCGCACGTACGGCTCGCGCAAGTACGGGTCACCGGGGTGCGCCAAAATCTGATCGACGCCGCGCCCGAGCATGACGTCGCCACCCAGCAGCACTGTGATCATCGCGGGTTCACCTGCCACCCCCGATCACCGCCTCCCATAGGTTAATCGATCGGCCACCTCACTGCCGCCACCTTCGCATCACCCCCGGACGACGGCAACGGCCAAACGTTGGCGGCTAAAAGGCCTAATGGCCCTACCACGGCTGAAAACCGGCACCTAGATTATGGGTTGCCGATTCTCAATCACCCAGGCACAGCATGAATTTCAGGAGAACACCATGACGACGGCCAAAGACATCATGCAGCGTGGGGTGACCTATATCGGTGAACATGAGACGATGACCGCCGCGGCCCGGCACATGCGCGACTCGGGTGTGGGGGCATTGCCGATCTGGGGGGACGACAACCGTCTGCTCGGCATGCTCACCGACCGCGACATTGTCGTCAAATGCATCGCCGTCGGTCGTGATCCCAACACCACCACGGCCGGTGAGCTGGCGCAGGGCCGGGTCTATCACATCGGCGGTGAGGCCAGTATCGAACAGATGCTCAGCATGATGGAGGAGCATCAGATCCGGCGGCTGCCGGTCATCGAAAACCACCGGCTTGTCGGAATCGTCAGTGAAGCCGATATCGCCCGTCATCTCCCCGAGCACGCCATCGCCGAGTTCGTCAAGGCCATCTACGCACCGTAGTAGATAACGTAATAGACGAGTTGTTATCGGGTTGCGCCGCTCAGTCGCCCCGTTGCCGACGGTTCGAGGGCCGCGGCGTCGGGTCACGGCTATCACGGTGTCCCCGGCGTGGCGCCCACCGGGGCGGGAAAGCGGTCGCTGACCCCGGTGCTGCCGGCTTGCCGGGCGCAGTGCGCAGAGCAGTAAATCGTCCCCTCGGCCTCTACCCCATGGCCTAGGACCCGACAGCCGCAGTGCGCGCACGTGGGAGCCAATTTCATTGCCGCGCACTCAATGCTGTCGAAGGTTGCGCTATGGCCATCCACCCAGGTGACGGTGAATGCTTTATCGTAGTCATTGCCGCAGGTAGCGCAGATAGCCATCGGAATCGACTCCTTTCCTCACCGGTAGGGGATCACAAATCCGGGGTTGGTCACGTTCACGGCCCGACCGGCGTTCCGCCGCGCCGTGTCGCCGCGCCGGGTTGCCAGCGCCCGGGTATCGATGCGGTTTTGCTCCATGACGCAGAGCAACCGCAACGGGATGTCGGAACCGGCCACCTTCTCGGCGGCCCACCGCGCAGCGCCAACCGCTGTCTGCGACCCATCGGTGCCAACGACCACCGACGTCGGCGGACCATACTCCATCATGTGCGCCCTTGGGCAGTGGTCAACGGGAGAACGCAAAAACGCTATCGAACACGTCGCAATAGGTCAGGAGGCTTTAGTCCTCACTTGGTGATTCGTTGTTCCTTATTCCGGTGGTCCCTGTCCCGGCGGCCCGCGCTGACGATGGGAGCGCTCGCAGGGCGTTAGCCGCGCGGCTCGGCAAGCTTCAGCTTGACGAAGTTGGCGATTCCCAAACGCCGATACAGTCGCCGACGTCCCGCCGATAGCTGTGGCGCCGCCGATTCCGCACCGATAATTTCGGGCTCGACGACAGCGTAGGTCTGGTCCCTGACCCGAATCGTTGCCTGCCCAGCGCTTAGCACGTTACGCAGCCAATCGACGTGTGTGCCGTAGGGCAACGGGACGATAAACCCATCCGACACCGTCTCTGCGACCACCGGTGTCGCGTACCGCCGGCCCGAGTGACGTCCGGTGTGCCCGATCACCGACGCATACCAGTGTTTGCGCCCGGCCAGTCGCATCATCGCCGGGTTGAGCATGAACTTGTTGAACACGCGCAGCGTGTCCCGGATCGACCATCTGCTGGGGTGGTCCATGCCCCGATGGTGTGCCCCCGCCGTCTCCTCGGGGCAGGGTCATCCGGCCGCACCCTTTGGTGACCTTGGTCCCTATCCCGGCTCGCCCGGCACGGAAACGATGAAGACAACACCCGGCTAGGACCCAGCATGCAGATCATTCACAAGAGCGCCGACGATCTTGTCGTCACGCCGAATTTCACCGACTATCAGCAGATCTGCTCAACCTTCGACTGGGCCGATGTGCCGCCGTTGTGCGAAGGCATGGGCGGCGGCTGCAACATCGCCTACGCCGCCGTCGACCGCCACGCCGAGGGTCCGGCGCGAACCCGCACGGCACTGCGGTTCATCACCGATCCCGGCCCCGACGGCCGGATCGCGACCAGGCAATTCAGCTACGGCGAACTGGCCGGGCTGTCGAGGCGGTTCACCGGCGTCCTGCGCTCGCTCGGCATCGGCAAGGGAGACCGGGTCTTCACGGTCATGGGTCGAATCCCCGAACTGTACATCGCGATCATGGGCGCCCTGCGCAACGGCAGCGTCGTGTGCCCGATGTTCTCGGCCTTCGGGCCCGAACCCATCGCCACCCGGGTCGGCATCGGTCAGGCCGATGTTTTGGTGACCACCACCTCGCTTTACCGGCGAAAGATCGCCCAGGTCCGCGACCGCCTGACATCGGTTCGACACATCGTGCTGGTCGACGGTCGGAACACCCCCGAGGGGGTGTCGAGCTTCTGGCATCTGATGAGCGCATCCGACGAGAACTCCCCGATCGAGCCCACAACTGCCGACGACCCGGCACTGCTGCACTTCACCAGCGGCACCACCGGGACGCCGAAAGGCGCCATCCACGTGCACGGCGCCGTCGCGATGCACTACGTCACCGGCCGGTATGCGCTCGACCTGCATCCCGACGATATTTTCTGGTGCACCGCCGATCCGGGCTGGGTGACCGGAACCTCCTATGGTGTGATCGCCCCGTTGTTGCTCGGCGTGACGTCGATCGTCGACGAGGCGGAATTCGACGCCGAGCGCTGGTACACCATCCTGCAAGATCAGGGCGTGACGGTGTGGTACACCGCACCCACCGCGATCCGGATGCTGATCAAAGCGGGTCCCGAACTCCCCGCGCAGTACCGGTTTCCGCGTCTGCGTTTCATCGCCAGTGTCGGTGAACCACTAAACCCGGAGGCGGTCTGGTGGGGGAAACGCGTTCTGGGCCTGCCGATTCACGACAACTGGTGGCAGACCGAAACCGGCGGAATCATGATCGCGAACACACCCGCGTTCGATATCAAACCCGGATCGATGGGCCGGCCGCTGCCCGGCGTGCACGCATACATAGTGCGACACAATGACGACGGCAGCGTTTCGGTGATCGACGAGCCGGATGTCGAAGGTGAGCTTGCGCTCAAGACCGGCTGGCCGTCGATGTTCCGGGGTTATCTGCACGACGAAGAGCGCTACCGCAAGTCGTTCACCGACGGGCTGTACCTCACCGGGGATCTGGCGAAAAAGGATGCCGACGGCTATTTCTGGTTCGTCGGCAGGGCAGACGACGTCATCAAGTCGGCCGGGCATCTGATCGGCCCGTTCGAAGTCGAAAACACCCTGACCGAGCATCCCGCGGTCGCCGAGGCGGCGGTCATCGGCAAACCGGATCCGGTGGTGGGCGAGATCGTCAAGGCGTTCGTCACGCTGAAGGACGGCTTTACCGGCGACGAGGAGCTGCGGCTGGCGTTGCTGGCTCATGCCCGCAAGAAGCTGGGCGCCGCGGTCGCCCCCAAGGAGATCGAGTTCGCCGACTCGCTGCCGCATACCCGCAGCGGAAAGATCATGCGGCGGTTGCTGAAAGCGCGCGAACTCGGCTTGCCCGAAGGTGACACGTCCACGGTCGAGGCACCGGCAGGTCCGCACGTCCAGGAGGTGTCGGCATGACCGATGTCGAACTTGCCCGCGGGCTGCTGTCGGACATGGTGCGGGTTCGCAGAATGGAAGAAAAGTGCGCAGAACTCTACGGGGAAACCAAGATTCGTGGATTTCTGCACCTCTACGTCGGTGAGGAGGCAGTCGCGGCCGGTTCGCTTCGAGCGTTGAGCCCCGACGACGCGGTGGTGGCGACCTATCGCGAGCACGCGCACGCGCTGCTGCGCGGCGTGTCGATGAACGCGATCATGGCCGAGATGTTCGGCAAACAAGAGGGCTGCTCACGAGGCCGCGGCGGGTCGATGCACCTGTTCGACGCGGCCACCCGCTTTTACGGCGGGCATGCGATCGTGGCCAGCGGCTTGCCACTCGCGGTCGGCCTTGCCCTGGCCGACGCGATGACGCACCGCAACCGCGTGACCGCATGCTATTTCGGCGACGGTGCCGTCGCTGAAGGCGCTTTCCACGAGTCCTTGAACATGGCAGCGCTGTGGCGGCTGCCGGTGCTGTTCTTGTGTGAGAACAACTTTTACGCGATGGGAACCGCGTTGCAGCGGGCGCAATCGCAAACCGACCTAACGGCCAAGGCGGCAGCCTATCGCGTGCCGACGCTCGCCGTGGACGGGATGGACGTGATGGCATGTTATACTGCGGCGCAACAGGGCGCAGCGCATGTCCGCGACTCGGGCAGCCCGTTCTTCATCGAGTTTCGCACCTACCGTTTTCGTGCCCATTCGATGTTCGATCCGGAACTGTACCGGGATAAAGCCGAGGTGCAACGGTGGCGCAAGCGCGACCCCATCCCGGCGTTCAGTGAGCGCTGCCTGCACGAGGGCACGCTCACGCGCGACGATATTGCCGGCATCGAAGGGGCGGCCGATGCCGAGACCGAGGCCGCGGTAGCCTTCGCCGAGGCCGGCACCTGGGAGAATGTGGAGGACCTCGAGCGAGATGTGCTGACGCCGGCAGTAGAGGCGGTAACGTGAAGATCAGTTACCGCACCGCCGTTCACGACGCGTTACGCGACGCACTGCGCGCCGATCCCCGAGTTGTGTTGATGGGTGAGGACGTCGGCCGATACGGCGGAACGTATGCGGTGTCCAAGGGACTGCTCGAGGAATTCGGCCCGGAGCGAGTGCGCGACACCCCGTTGTCGGAATTAGGTTTCGTCGGTGCGGGAATCGGTGCCTCCCTCAACGGGCTTCGGCCGATCGTAGAAGTCATGACGGTGAACTTCAGCCTGTTGGCACTCGATCAGATCGTAAATACCGCTGCTGCGCTTCGCCATATGTCCGGGGGTCAGTTCTCGGTGCCGCTCGTGATCAGGATGGCTACCGGCGCCGGCCGTCAATTGGCCGCTCAGCATTCGCACAGCCTGGAGCCCTGGTATGCCCATATCCCGGGAATCAAGGTGGTTGCCCCGGCGACGGTGGCTGACGCATACGGCATGCTGGGCACCGCGCTTTCGGACCCTGATCCGGTGGTGATTTTCGAACACGTCCAGCTCTACAACACCACAGCCGATATCGACGACCTCACAGCTACCGATATTTCTCGCGCGGCAATCCGCCGCAGCGGATCTGACGTAACCCTGATCGCCTACGGCGGTTGCCTGTCCAAAACACTTGACGCGGCAGATCAATTGGCACTTACCGGAATCGACTGTGAAGTGATTGATCTTCGGGTTTTGCGTCCGCTGGATGATGACACGATGCTGGAGTCGGTTCGCAAGACCCATCGGGCCGTGGTAGTCGACGAGGCTTGGCGCAGCGGCAGTTTGGCGGCTGAAATCAGCACACGAATCGTGGAGGGGGCGTTTTTCGACCTTGACGCCCCCATTGCCCGGGTCTGCAGCGCAGAGGTGCCCATACCGTATGCGAGACACCTGGAAGAGGCTGCCCTCCCGCAGCCGGACAAGATCGTCGCCGCAGCAGAAAGCCTATTCGGGGACCGGTGATGATCGAGTTCAAGATGCCCGCGCTGGGCGCAGACATGGACGAGGGAACCCTCGACGAGTGGCGGGTCAAACCCGGTGACAAGGTGAAGCGCGGACAGGTGGTAGCCGTGGTTGAGACCAGCAAAGCCGCTGTGGAAGTCGAATGCTGGCATGAGGGCACGGTGCATGAACTGCTGGTTCCGGTCGGCCAAACCGTCGGAGTGGGAACGGTATTGGCGACCCTGTTGGAACCGGGAGAGACGGCGGAAAAACCCGCGAAGGTCCCGGCACAGCCGGTGGTGGTCTCAGCCAAGCCCGCCGCCGCGGCTGAGGCGCCGGGGCGGGTAGCCCGGCAGCTCGCCGCGCCGGCGAGAACCCCACCGCGACGCCGGTGGGTTTCGCCCGCTGCGCGACGTTTAGCAGCATCGCTGGGCGTTGACCTCGATGGCGTGACCGGCAGCGGCCCACAGGGCGCTATCACCATCAGCGATGTGGAACACGCTGCCGCCACCGTGACCAAGCCGAAAGCCAAACCCACCGCGGCGGAGCGTGCCGCACAAATGCGGCGATCGATTGCCGCCGCGATGAGCCGCTCCAAACGCGAGATTCCGCACTACTATCTGGCGGACGAAATCGTGATGGAAAACGCGCTGAGCTGGCTGAGCGCGCACAACGCGGAGCGACCCATCACCGAACGGCTGCTGCCGGCTGTGCTGCAGTTAAAGGCCGTGGCCCTTGCGGCCCAGCGCTTCGGCGAATTCAACGGTTTCTGGCGGGATGACGCGTTTCAGCCCGGCACCGGAGTTCACGTCGGTGTCGCCATCTCACTGCGCGGTGGTGGTCTGGTGGCGCCGGCTATTCACGACGTTCCCGATAAGAAGCTCGACGAGCTGATGCGCGACCTCACCGACCTGGTTGCCCGGGCGCGCGCCTTCTCGCTGCGGAGCTCCGAGATGTCGGACCCGACGATCACCGTGACCAACCTGGGCGACCAGGGTGTCGACACGGTCTTCGGAGTGATCTACCCGCCGCAAGTGGCTCTGGTCGGTTTTGGCAAGCCCGCGCAGCGGGTCTGTGTGATCGACGGCGGGATTCGGGTGGTCACCACGGTGCAGGCCAGCCTCGCTGCCGATCACCGCGCAAGTGACGGCCACCGCGGTGCGTTGTTCCTCGCCGCGATCGATGAGTTGCTCCAGCAGCCCGACGTTTTGGAGAAGTGAAGACCAGATGATGACCAGGGAAGACATCCGTGACGAGGTGTTGTCGGTCTTGACGGCCATCGCCCCGGAAGTGACGGTCGACGATATCGAAGACGAGGTCCTGCTGCGAGACCAGGTTGACCTCGATTCGATGGATTGGCTGAACTTCCTGGTCGGCATCCACAAGCGGTTGCACGTCGACATCCCCGAACGCGACTACGCATCGTTGCGCACCCTGGCCGACGTCGTTGGATACGTCGAGAAGCATCGGGTGGAACCGGATTAACCACGCCGGCCCGCAACATCACGGCCTTTGGCCGGTGCCGCCGTTTCCCGCGGCGTTCCTTATCGCAGCGCGCCCGACGTCGCACCGCAGCCGGGTCCCGGCGTCAACGCGGGGCCCGTGACGGACGGCTTCCGGGTGGATAGATGACTTTTGTCCCTATGCATGTAGTGGTCATCACCGGGATCATGGACGCTAAAGACAACACATCGAAAGGGGTCATCATGCACCCTGTCGACTGTGATATCCACGAGGGCGCCCGTGACGGCCCCCCCGTCGGGCCAACGGCCCTGCTGGCGCGGTCGTCCGGCCCGGAGGACGTCGGCACGGGCCAGCCGGGCCCCAGTGACCCCGCCGGCCCCCCGATCGCCTACGGGGCAATCCCGGAGCACTGCTTGCCCCCGCCAACGATCCTCGCGACCATCGGGGTGGGAGAGGCCGCTGGTGAGCTGGTGGTCAGCCCGGACGGCTGTCACGTGTATGTAGGGCGACGTACCTCCGTCGCGGTGCTCAGCCGCCTGAACAACATCGTGGGCGTGATCCCGACCGGCGGGCAACCCAAGGAGCTGGCGATCAGCGCCGACGGCAGCCGACTCTATGTCACCGGCTACGACGGCTCCGTGTCGGTTGTCGACGCTACCGAGTGGACCACCCCCCGGCGGGTCATGGTGATTCCGGGCGCCTCGGCGGCGCGCGAGGTCATCACCGCGGACGGGGCCCTGATCTACGTCGCACACCACGCCCACGACGGCTGCGGCTGGATTTCGGTGCACGACAGTGCGGGTGGCATGCTTGCAGCCATCCCCGGTGAAAGTGGCTGGGCAGGCTATACCATCGCTGACCTTGCGGTGAACCCCGATGGCACGCGGGTGTATGTCGGATGGTCTCGCCACAGCGCCTATCGGCAGTACGGTCACGGTTTCATCAGCGTGATAGACACTGCGGCCCCGGCGGTAATCGATACCATCGATCTGCGTGGCCGCCTCGACGGCATCACTGTCAGCCCAGATGGCTCGAGGATGTATGCGACGCACGCCGACAGCCAATCCGTGTCAGCGGTCGACCTTGCCACCCATCGTGTGACACCCATCGCCCTGCAGGATGAACCACTTGCCTTGGCGTTTACCCCCGATAGCGTGACGGCGTATGTGGCCGGTTCGTGTTCGCTGTCGATCATCGACACGGTCACCAACGAAGCCGACCGGATCATGGTCGGCGATCTGCCCCGCAGCGTGCAGATCAGCCCGGACGGCAAGTGCGCGTTTATCGGTGATTTTGGCGCCCGTGGGGTATCGGTCATCGACACCGTCGCCGGGTGCGTCGTCGGCACCATCGATATCGGTGGGTATCCCCAGGGATTAGCGATCAGTCCCGACGGCTGCCGTCTTTATGTCAGCGACTATTGGTCTGGCCTCGTCACCGTGGTCGGGATTTAACCCCGCTCGGTCGAGGGCGGTCGCCGGAAGCCGGGTGATTTGTGCATTCTCGAGTCGTCTCACCAGCGGTCAACTATTCTGACCCTAGATCCAGACGAGCCGGCTGAACATCGCGGCTATGCGCTAAACCGACATTCTCAATCCACATTTAAGGCAACGACCAGATGCCCAAGGAAGTCAACGGGGACAATACCGCCACATTCCGAGCCGATCTTGCCGGTGAGCGCGAGCCCACCGACGCCGCTACCGCTGAGGCGGAATGGGCAGCCGACAAGTTGCCCACCGGGACGGCGCTGTTAGCCGTCCGACGCGGTCCCAACGCCGGGTCGCGGTTTTTGCTGGATCGCGACTGTGTTTCAGCGGGCCGACACCCCGAAAGCGACATCTTTCTCGACGATGTCACCGTCAGTCGCAGGCATGCCGAATTCCGCAGGGAAGACGGCAAATTCCGGATCGTCGATACCGGCAGCCTCAACGGCACCTATGTCAACCGCAAACCGGTGGACTCGGCGCTGCTCGCCAACGGCGATGAGATCCAGATCGGCAAATTCAGCCTGGTATTCCTCACCGGTCGGTGACCGGCGGCCACCGGTCACCGATGCGGGCGCGCGTGATCGATAAGCACGCCGCGGCTTTGGAGTCGCCCCGCAGCTCGATAGGCCTTTAGGCCCACCGGGATTAGACTTTCGGCCTTTCTGACCAGTGACTTATGGCGGTGATCTCGGGTCCTCCTTCACTCGTCGGGGGACACATCGCCGATAGATCCTGTGCCTTATGAGGCGGGCAAGCATTTCCCGGTCAGAGGGCCGGCTGCCGGCGGGGGTTGCGGGTGCGGCTGATCCCCATTTTGCATGCGTTGTACGTAGTTTCGCCAGGTTGTTTCCGGGACGCCGTCTCGGTGGCGGTGCCCTCTCGGTCTATCTCGACGGCAGACCGGTTGTCGACGTGTGGACGGGATGGGCCGATCGCCGCGGCACGGTGGCGTGGTCGGCGGATACCGGCGCGATGGTGTTTTCGGTAACCAAAGGTTTAACGTCCACGGTCATTCATCGGCTTGTCGACCGGGGATTGCTCGCCTATGACGCGCCGGTTGCCGACTACTGGCCGGAATTCGGCGCCAACGGCAAGTCGGCCATCACCATTCGGGACGTGATGGGTCACCGCGCCGGGCTATCCCAGCTGGGCGGCGTCAGCGGTGCCGAGTTGATGAACGCCCGGCTGATGGAGGCCCGGCTGGCGGCGGCGCCAGCGGGTCGGCTGCTGGGCAAACCGGCCTACCATGCGCTGACCTACGGGTGGCTGATGTCCGGCCTGGCGCGCGCGGTCACCGGCAAGGGGATGGGTGAGCTGATCCGCACGGAACTGGCGGCACCGCTGAACAGCGACGGGCTGCATCTGGGTCGGCCGCCGGCCACGGCCCCGACGCAAACCGCCCAGATCATCATCCCGCAAAGTGTCCGGGCAAACCCGCTGGTCAATTTCGTGGCCCCGAAGATTGCCGCGTTCCCGTTCTCGGCCGCGTTCGGCGCAATGTATTTTCCGGGAATGAAAGCCTTTGTCCAGGGCGATATCCCAATGCTCGACGGTGAGGTACCGGCGGCCAACGGGGTCTGTACGGCGCGGGCGCTGGCGCGGCTTTACGGCGCGATCGCCAATCACGGCCGACTCGACGGTTTCCAGTTTTTGTCTTCGGAGCTGGTAGCAGGACTTCCCGGCAGGCCAAGCCTGCGGCCGGACTACAACCTATTCCTGCCGCTGTCCTGGCACATGGGGTATCACGCGGTGCCCATCCCGGGCCTGCTGCCCGGGTTCGGTCACGCCGGTTTAGGCGGATCGATCGGATGGGCCGACCCGGCCAGCGGAATAGGGTTCGGTTTCGTGCACAACCGGTTGCTGACACCGATGATCTTCGATCAGGCCACGTTCATCGGGTTGGGAGCATTGCTGCGGCGCTGCGCGGCCGCTGCCCGGCGGCACGGCTACCGTGTTGTACCCGATTTCGGGGCGCCTTACCCCGCACCGGTGCACAGTGCCGCGGGCTAAGGCGGGACTTAAGCCGGGCGGGTGGGACGCCACGAGCGCAGCGACCGCAGCAGGCCGGTGCGTTTTTGGTGGTGTCCTGCCATGCGCCGAAGGATCTTGTCGAGGATCACCACGGCGTCACCAATGTAGGGGCCTTTGTTGAGCATCACGCACTCGGCCCGCTCGCTCATTGCGGCATCGCTGATTTCCGCGCGTGACGGGTTGCCGGTTTTCGCCAGTTGCTCAAGCACCTGCGTCGCCCAGACCACCGGAAGGTGGCCGGCCTCGCACAGCCAGAGGATCTCCTCCTGTAATTCCGCCAGCCGATCGAAGCCGCACTCGACGGCGAGATCTCCGCGGGCAATCATCACCCCCGCCCGCGGGTGACGCATCACGGTCAACAGCAGTTGCGGCAGATGCTCAAACGCCTGCCGGGTTTCGATTTTCAGAATGATCCCCAGGTGTTGCGCGCCGAGCCTGTCCACCTCGCTGAGCAGTCTTTCGACATCCGAGGGGTGGCGGACAAACGACATCTCCACCACGTCGGCTAATTCCGCGACCACCGACAGGTCTTCGATGTCTTTGGCGGTTAGCGCCGGAATCGGCAGGTGGGTGTCGGGGACGTTGATGCCCTTGTCGGCGCCAAGCCGGGACCCGCCGTCGGCGGCGTGGTCGATACGGATGCTCAACGCCGCATCGTCGACGCTCACGATGTGGCCGCCGATGCGGCCGTCATCGAGTTGGACGCTCTCCCCAGGACGGGCGTATTCGAAGATCTCCGGGAGCGTGCAGCCGATTTGTGCTACCCCGTCGGGCTGCACAGGGGCGGGAGTGCAGTCTCGCGTCAGCTTGAGAATATCCCCGCGGTGCAACAGCAGGCTCTGCGGAACATGTGCCAGCTTGCCGATCTCGGCCGGATCGTCGTCCCCGTCGACGTGCAGAACCGTTCCGGTCCCCAAATAGGTTGTCTTGTCGGCCGTGATGACCAGTCCCGGCACGCCAGTGGGTGTTTGCTCGGCGTCGTGCAACACCAGGCGACGAGCAGATCCGCGGGTGTCGCGCACCCGCAACACCTCCCCTGCTCTGCGGCGACCCAGCCAATCGCGGGGCACGGGGATTGTCGGCATGTCGTCCTGGGGTGGGCTCACCGGCTCGTCCGCCGCGGTCAGCCACGCCCGGCCCGGAGCAACGACTTCCCCGAGAGGGTTCTTTCGTGGACGAAGCTTGACGACGCGCGGGCCGGGCTGCAATGGGCCGGTGCGCAGTTTGGGTCCGGCCAGATCCATCGCGATCAAGCACGCTCGGCCGGTCGCTTCGGCGGCCCCTCGCACGTTGCGGGCCATTGCCCGCCACGCCCGCGCGTCATCGTGGGCGCAGTTGATCCGGGCGAGGTTCATGCCGCGTCGCATCAGTTCGCGCACCAGGCCGTCGTTTTCGGCGGCCTCGGAGGGAAGGGTGACCATGATGCGGGTCACCCGTCCCATGGGTTGGGGGCCGAGAAGGGCGATGGTTCGCTGGCGCAGCAGCCGTATCCCTTCCTCCATTCGCACCGTCGGGGGTCGCGGTGGGTGCCAGCCGTTGCCCCGCATCGCACCGATCGCCGAGCGCACCAGCAGCAGGGTGGCCTCGACGTGGGCCTCGCTGCGGCCCAGCGACGACAAGCCGAACGCGGCCAGGCGCGACTGCAGATCACGCAAGTCGTTTTGCCGGATCGCCCAGTAGTGCACGAGATTTCGTGCACTGATGCGCTGCTCTTCGGCCACCGTGGCCAGCGAGTGTGACCACAGCGATTCCGCTTCGCCCAATTGGTTCAGCAGCTGGTTGACCTCGTTTTCCAGCCGCAGTAACTGTGCGACGGGATCTGGCCGTATCAGCTCAGAGCGGTGTGCCTCCTGGCTGGGCGGCTCGGGACGGCTGGGCTGAGCGGACACCAACACCTCGCTTCCTCCCGTCCAGGGCGCCGAGACAGCGGGGCGCGCTGATCAGCCCGACGCCGACTTACTCGCTTTACTCCTTGCTCAGGGTGTGACCAACGCTTCGCACCACGCTGCGCAAGAACTCGAGATGCGCCTTGACAAGTTCCTCGGCCAAATCCAGTGCGGCGTCGACGACTTTCTTGCGCCGCCCCTCTTCGGCAACCACAGGGGTCACCTCATCGACGAACTTGCGCACCGCCTCGATGGCTGCGGTGCGTCCGGTTTCCAGCGATTCGAGCACGTCGTCGGACAAGCCGACCAGGCGTTCTGCCACCGTTTTCTGCGGCGTTTCGGTCATGGTCCCCTCCTTACGGGGTTCTGGGTGCTGCGCGATACCTGATGGACTCGACGCTATGGCGTCTGACACCGGCACCGATAGTGGCTAAAGTCCTCGCTCGGCCCGTGCTCGGTCGGGCGAACGCGCGGACGCAAAACCCGCAGCCACCTCCGTAGTGCCCTTCGAATCAGGGACCTTTGCCTCCTGACCGGCTGCCGGGGGTCGGCTAACGTCAGTACCACCTGCGGATCGCTGCCGGTGCTGGCACGGTTCGTTTGGCGGCTTAAGGAGGAGACGGGATGTCGCGTCAGCCAGCGCCGCTGGGGATTGTGGCCGGTGTCGATGGTTCACCGTCCTCGACCGCAGCGGTCGGATGGGCGGCGCGAGACGCCGAGATGCGTAATGTGCCGCTCAAGTTGGTGCACGTAGTTCCGCCGCAGGTGGTCGCTCCGGAGGGGTGGACGGAAATTCAGGCGGCTTCAGACTACTGGGAGCGGCGGGAAGCCCAGGCGCGCGAGATCCTCGAGGCGGCCCATAAGCTCGCGGTCGAGGCCACCGCACCGCGTCGGGCATCGGCGGTGACGAGCGAGGTGCGCTACGCCCCGGTCGTGCCCACGCTGGTGGAGCTGTCCCGGGAGGCTGACATGGTCGTGGTGGGTTGCCGCGGTCAGGGCGCGGTGGCCCGGGCTTTGTTGGGATCGGTCAGCTCCGGTCTGGTGCGCCACGCGCACTGCCCGGTTGCGGTGATCCACGATGAGGATGCGCTTAAGGCCAGGTCGCCGCGGGCCCCCGTGGTAGTCGGTATCGACGGCTCACCGGCATCGGAGTTGGCAACCGAGATCGCCTTCGACGAGGCCTCCAGGCGCGGCGTGGACCTGGTGGCGCTGCACGCCTGGAGCGACATGGGTCCGCTCGAGTTCGGCCGCCCCGGTCAGGCGCCAATCGAGTGGGCGGATTTCGAAGTCCGTGAGCAAGAAGTCCTGGCCGAACGTTTGTCGGGGTGGCGGGAACGCTACCCCGATGTTGTCGTGCACAAACTCGTCGTTGCCGACCGGCCGGCGTACCGGCTGCTCGAACAGGCGGACGCGGCTCAGCTGGTGGTGGTGGGCAGCCACGGCCGCGGCGGATTTCCCGGCATGCTCCTGGGTTCGGTGAGCCGGGCGGTCGTGAACTCCGCGCTGATACCGGTGATCGTCGCCCGGGGGCCGCAGGGCGATGGTGGGGCACCCGGCTCGTCATAGCCGGGGCCGAGCGTTTCGTAAGGTGGCCGGGTGCGAAACACTCGGATTAGCCATATCGCTCGTCAAGCAGCGGCGTTGGCGGTCGCCGTGGTGACCGCTGCCGCCACCGTCAACGGGTACCGGCCGCTGGCGCGCTCTGGATACCCGTCGTTGTGGTCGTGGGCGTTCGGACTGGTTGTCACCGAGTTGCCGGTGCAGACACTGGTGAGTCAGCTCGCCGGGCTGGCGCTGACAGCCCGGCGAGCTGACCCGGCCGGTGCGGCTGACCGCATGGTTGGTGGCGGGCCTCTCGGCGCTCGGGCTGCTGAACTTCAGTCGTGCGGGCCACCGGGCGAACGCGGTGCTGACCGCCGCGTTGGACGCCGGCTTGGGGGCCCAGCGCCGCACCGACACGGCGGGTCTGTGGCGCCGGCCGGCCGGCGGCGGCACCGCCACCTCCCCGGGGGTGCTGCGCATGATGCGGATCTATCGGCAGTATGCGCACGACGCCGACATCAGCTACGGCCCGTATGGCCGCGCGAACCACCTGGACATTTGGCGGCGTCCCGATCTGGATCGGACCGGGAAGGCCCCGGTGTTGTTCCAAATCCCCGGCGGAGCCTGGACGGTGGGAAACAAACGCGGCCAGGCCCATCCATTGATGAGTCACCTGGCTGAACTCGGCTGGATCTGTGTGGCGATCAACTACCGGCACAGCCCGCGCAACACCTGGCCGGACCACATCGTCGACGTCAAGCGCGCCCTCGCGTGGGTCAAGGCGCACATCGCCGAGTTCGGCGGCGACCCTGATTTCATTGCCATTACCGGGGGTTCGGCCGGGGGCCATTTGTCGTCGCTGGCGGCGCTGACACCCAACGATCCCCAGTTTCAGCCGGGATTCGAAGACGTCGACACCCGAGTGCATGCCGCCGTGCCGTTCTACGGGGTTTACGACTTCACCGGCTTGCCGGATGCGATGCATCCGATGCTGTTGCCACTGCTGGAGCGAATGGTTGTCAAACAACCCCGCTCGACGAACCTGGAGCAGTATTCGGCGGCGTCACCGGTCAGCCACGTCTGTGCCGATGCTCCGCCGTTTTTCGTGCTGCACGGCCGCAACGACTCGCTGGTTCCCGTCGAGCAGGCGCGCCGCTTTGTGGCCCGGTTGCGCCAAGTCAGTCGGCAGCCCGTCGTGTACGCCGAATTGCCGTTGACCCAGCACGGCTTCGATATCCTGGGTTCGGTCCGCGCGGCACACGCGGCGATTGCCGTTGAGCAGTTCTTGGCCGAGATCTACACAACGTATCACCGGGCGGTGCTACGGCAGCGGAATTCCTCGACGGCCTGACGTACCGGTGCAATGGTCAGCTGTTACTGCGCGGTATCGGGCGTCTCCCTGACGACCTGGCCCGGATCCTTGTCGGTGCGCAGGCCCGTATAGCGGGGATGACGCAGCTTGCCGTCCCGCGTCCACTCGGTAAACCCCACTTGGGCAACCAACTTCGGCGCCACCCAGTGAACGCCGTCCCGGTGGACGCGCCCCCGGGTAAACGGGCAGGTATCCTGCTCGATGGCTGACAGCCGGCGGTACAGGCTGCGTAACGTGGCGGTGTCAAAGCCGGTTCCCACCTTGCCGGCGTAGACGAGGTCGGGCCCCTCGTAGTAGCCGACCAACAGCGCACCCAACCCGACTCGGCTGCCCTTAGGGGCGGTATAGCCGCCGATGACAAATTCCTGATCGCGAACGCACTTGAATTTCAACCAATTCGGTGAGCGTCGGCCCTCGTAGCGCGAATCGGCCAGTTTCGCGATCACCCCCTCATCCCCGCGGCTGCATGCCGTTCGGTAGGCGTTCTCGCCGTCTTGCACCGAATGCGGCGTGTAGCGCAGCGGATCCTGAAACTCAAATGCATCCTGAAGTAACCTATTCCGCCACATCAATGGCAATTGGGTGGTGTTCTTCCCGTCGAGATGGAGCAGGTCGAACAGGTAATAGAACACCGGTATCCCGGCGCCACGGGCCCGCTCGGGATCGGTGATGCCCATGCGGCGCTGCAGCCGCGCGAAGCTGGTGTGCGAGCCCTTAAAGGCGACAATCTCGCCATCGACGACGAACCGAGACACGTGCTGCTCGCGCAGCGCATCGACAAGCTCCGGGTAGGTCTCGTTGAGCTGTTGGCGATTGCGGGACATCATCCGTACCCGTTTGCCGTCGCGGAAGGCCAGGCACCGCTCGCCGTCGAGCTTGGGTTCGAAAATCCATCGCGGATCGGAGAACCGCTTTTCGGTCAGCGTGGCCAGCATCGGATCCCGCCAGGTGGGGACCGGCTCGTCGCGCAACAAGGCGCGCACCGTGTCGGGTAGTCCGGTAATCACGACTATTTGTCCGCCAAGTATTTGTCCGCCAAGCAGAACCTGCGCTACGGATCCGTACTATAGGCTTAAAGCCGTGGTTGATGTGCTGATTCGCCAACCAATCAAGACCCAGCCGGCGGTCTCGCCCGGGCCCAAGCGGGATACGGCCCGGGTAAGCCGCCTCGGCAGCGCGGCCGCGGGTTTCGGCGGCCCGCTCATCGGGTTCTCGGGCCGCCGCGAGCGGCGACACCACGCCATTAGGATGCTTGTCGCGCCGGTTTGTCGGCTCTGCCGATAAATCCGCAGATCGGGGCCCAAATGATCCCGTTCTCCGATGGTATGCCGGCGCGCCGTTTCCCGCTCGTCAACGTCACGCTGATCGTTGCCAACTTCGTGGTTTTTCTCTTCTACGAATCCCCGGACCCCGATGAGGCGATCAGCCACGCGTCGTTTTATCCCTGCGCGGTCACCAACGCCTGCAGCACACCGGAACCGTGGGGAATCGGCTGGATCACCGCGATGTTCTTGCATGCCGGCTGGGATCACATCCTGGGAAACATGCTCTTCCTGGCGATTTTCGGCAAGAACGTCGAAGACGCGATCGGACGGTTTCGCTACCTCGGTTTTTATTTCGCCGGTGGGTTTTTCGCGACGATGACCCAGGCCGCGATGACACTGCTGTTCGGCACCCCGGCCGACGCCCGGGTCCCCACCCTGGGGGCCAGTGGTGCGATAGCCGCCGTGCTGGGTGCCTATTTCGTGTTTTACCCCAATTCATGGATCCGCACGCTAGTGCTGTGGTTTCCGGTCAGCATCCCGGCGTGGTTCTTTTTGGGAGTGTGGTTTCTCTACCAGTTTGTTGAAGGCAATTATGCGTTGGTCCAGGGGAATTCGGGTGGTAGCGGTGTCGCATTCTTCGCTCATGTCGGTGGATTCATTTTCGGCGCCGTCACAGCGGGGAGTCACATCCACACCCGCGGAGTCACGGTGCGGAGGAGCCGATGGTACGGAATGTAGGCCCGTTCATCGTGATGGCGGGAATAGCCGTTGTGGTGGTGGGCATCCTGGTCTGGACGGGCGGGCTGTCGTGGTTCGGTCGCCTTCCCGGTGACATCCGGATCGTGCACGGAAACCTTCGGGTGTATATCCCGATCGTGTCGATGCTTGTGATCTCGGTCGCGGCCAGCGTGGTTCTGTTCTTCGTGCAGTACCTGTTTCGGAGATGATCACGGATCGCCGGTCTATTGCCGAGCGCGCCGCAGTCGTTCGAGTTCGCGGGTGATCGCCGGACTAATGTCCACGCGGTAGAACGATCCGGTGTCTTCCAGCGATCGCAGCTGAGGCGGGAGCGCATCGACCTGCTGGCGCGCCCAGCGTCGCGCCTGCTGCAATCCGGGATCGTGTTGCGCAACACGCCGGCCATTTTTCATGACGGGCACCAGCAGCGGCTCACCGTCAAGCCGTTCGTCGAGTGTGCCGATCGTGTCACCGGTGAAGAATCCCCGATCCAGCCTGCGAAAGACCTGCTTGCGTCCCGGGTAGATCACTTTGCCACTGGAGAGCTTGGTCCGCCCGGAGCCGTCGTATTCCACCAGCTTGTAGGCCATGTCGAGCGCGGGGGCATCGGCGGCGACGACGAGCTTGGTGCCCACCGCGAAAGCGTCGATGGGGCAGCCCTCGTTCGTGAGCGCTGCCACCCGATACTCGTCGAGACCCGAGGAGGCGACGATTTGGACCCGCTGCAACCCCGCCGCGTCGAGTTTGGCGCGGGTGGCCTTCGACAGTGCGCCGAGGTCTCCGGAGTCCAGCCGGACCGCGCTCACCCCGAAGCGGTCGCCCAGCCGCTTCGCCAGCTCGATGACGTGATCGACACCGTCGAGTGTGTCGTAGGTGTCGACGAGTAACGTGGTGCCCGGATAAAGCCGGGCGAACGCGTCAAACGCGCCGCGTTCGTCACCGAACGCCTGAATGAAGCTGTGGGCCATGGTGCCAAAGGGTGGTATCCCGTATCGGCGGGCCGCGAGCAGGTTGGAGGTGCCCGCGATTCCGGCGAGATAGCCGGCGCGCGCGACCTTGAGTGCGGCGTCGGTGCCGTGCGCGCGTCGCGCCCCGAAATCCACCACCATCGCTCCGCGGGCGGCGTGCACCACCCGCGCCGCCTTGCTGGCGATCACGCTCTGCAAGTGAATCTGGTTCACCACAAAGGTCTCGACGAGCTGCGCTTCCAGGATCGGCGCGATAATCTGCACGATCGGCTCGTTCGGAAAAACCACAGTCCCTTCCGGCACCGCCCACACGTCTCCGGTGAAACGAACTTCCGCGAGCCGGCGCAGAAACTCCTCCGTGAACAGCCCCAAACCGCGAAGGTACTCAAGGTCATCGTGCTCGAAGCGAAAATCCTCGAGAAAGTCGAGCACGTCCGACAGGCCGGCGGCCATGACATAGGATCGGCCGGGGGGAAGTTTGCGATAGAACGTTTCAAAGACCGCCGTGCCCGACATGCGTTCGACGAGGTACCCCTGCGCCATCGTGACCTCGTAAAGGTCGGTGAACAGCGCTGAGGTGTGCTGCGACGCCCTGGCGGCCATCACCGGGCGGCTACCATGCACCGGGCCGGATCTTGCCGGCGGGCGGGCAACTCAAATTCTTGACGGCCTTTCCGCCCTGAAGGTGTCTACGTTGGATCGGCATGGCTTTCTATGTTGTCATGCGTGGGGGCGGGGCTGCGCAAGGCGGACCACGGTGTCGCTGGGCGCTCACCCACTATCGGCGCCGCGGGCTGCGCGAATCGCGAAACCGCATCAGCCGCAAGGCATTGGTGACGACGCTGACCGAGGAGAATCCCATCGCCGCGCCCGCAATTATGGGGTTGAGCAGGCCGGCCGCGGCCAAGGGGATAGCGGCCGCGTTGTAGCCCAGCGCCCAGCCCATGTTTTGCCAGATGGTGCGATAGATGCGGCGGGAAAGCCGGATCGCGGTGGGCACACCGGCAAGGTCGCCACGCATCAACGTCAGGTCGGCGGACTCGATGGCCACATCGGTGCCGGTGCCCAGCGCGATGCCGAGGTCGGCTTGGGCCAACGCGGGCGCGTCGTTGACGCCGTCGCCCACCATAGCGACCACCTGGCCGGCCTGTTGCAGCCGCCGGACTTCGGCGCGCTTGTCGGCGGGCAGCACCTCGGCCAGCACGGTGTCGACGCCGACACGGTCGAAGACGGCATGGGCGGTGCGCGCGTTATCACCGGTGATCATCGCGACGGTCAGGCCCATCCGCTTCAGGTCGGCCACCACCTCGGCCGCCCCGTCTTTGAGGGTGTCCGCGACCGCGAGGACCCCGCGCACCGCGCCGTCCCAGCCGGCGAAGACCACGGTTTTGCCGTCGGCTTCCCAGGAGGGCGCGATGTCGGCCAACTCTGCGGGCAGCGTCAACCCGGCCTCGGCAAGCAGAGCGCGCTGGCCGACCCAGACCGCAACCCCGTCGACCTCGCCGCGCACCCCGCGCCCGGCCAGCGCCTCGAACTGCGTGACCTGCGGTAGCTTCTCATTCGCCGCCCGGGCGGCGGCCGCGATGGCCCGGCCGATCGGATGCTCGCTGCCGGCCTCGACCACGCCCGCATACCGCAGCAGCGCCCCGGCGTCCACGCCCTCGGCGCCGCGGACGTCGGTGAGAGTCATCCGGCCCTCGGTGAGAGTACCGGTCTTGTCGAAGAGCACGGTGGTGATGGTGCGGGTGCGCTCCAACACCTCCATCCCCTTGATCAGGATGCCGAGTTTGGCACCGCGCCCGGTGCCGACCATGATCGCGACCGGGGTGGCCAACCCGAGAGAGCAGGGGCACGCGACGATGACCACGGCCACGGCGGCGATCAGCCCCCGCTCCGGATTGGCGGCGATCACCCACCAGCCGGCAAGAGTCGCCACCGCGATCCCGATCACCGTGGGCAAAAAGATCGCCGACACCTTGTCCGCCAGCCGTTGTGCGGCGCCCCTGCCGGAGCGGGCTGCGGCCACCTGCTCCACGATCTGGGCCAGCGCCGTCTGGGCGCCGACCGCGGTGGCCCGAACCGTCAGCACTCCCGAAGTGTTTATGGTCGCGCCGGCCACGGTGTCGCCGACGGTCTTCTCCACCGGCACCGACTCTCCGGTGAGCATCGACTCGTCGACCGCGCTCGCGCCCTCCACAACCACACCGTCGGTGGGGATCTTCTCACCCGGTCGGATGCGCATCAGGTCACCGACCACCAGCTGATCGGCCGGCACCAGCACCTCGGTTCCCGCACGCAGCAGTCGGGCCTGCTTGGCGCCCAGTTCCAGCAGCGAGCGCAAGGCGTTGCCGGCGCGCCGTTTCGCGCGGGCCTCCAGATACCGGCCCAACCCGACGAAAGCGATGATATCGGCGGTGGTCTCGAAGTAGTGATGCCCGCCGACGGCAAGCCCTACGGTGGAATACCCGTAGGCGGTCAGTGTCCCGACCGCCACCAGCGTGTCCATGTTCGCCGCGGCCCGCCGGGCCCGGATCGCTGCCCCTCGCAAAAACGGCCACCCGCCATAGAACAGGATCAGCGTGGCCAACGTGAACTCCACCCAATGCGTCCACGCCCGCTCACACAGCGAACCGGAAAACATCGCCAACCACATGACCACCGCAGCCAGCGGCCACACGATCAGCATTCGCCGCGACCAGGAGCGTTCGACGGTCCGTTCGCCCTCGTCGGCCTCACGCACCTCTTCGGCCACTGTGGACACCGGTGTCAACCGGTAGCCCATTTTCGCCACCGCGTCCAACCACTCGGCGGGGTCCACGTCGTCCCGGGACGGCGTCACATGTGCAGTGCTCGACGCGAAGTTGACCTGCGCCGAGGCCACGCCGGGCTGGCGGCTCAACACCCGCTGCACGCGCACCGCACACGAGTTGCAGTGCATTCCGCCCACCGCGAAATCCAGCGTCCCCGACCGGTTCGCCGTCCCCGTCGTGTCCGTGAACGCCGTCGACATAACTGCCTCAGCTTTCCCGCGCTACCCGAACGTGACAGGCACCCGTGTTCGGCGATATCGCGATATGCGCCGAGCACAGGACAGCGGCCGTAACGTACCCGCGATCGTACCCTCCACTGGCGCCTTGTGAACGCTCATCACACCATCCGGATTTAACACAACAAGTGTTGGCTAAAAGTTGGTTACCCGAACGAGGTTGCGTTCGTGGCGATTCGGTAGCCGTGCCCGCAGGATGGCGGGATGGCCTCAAGCGCTGCCGGTTTCGCATTGGCCGGGTCGCGGCAGATGCCGCCGGCGCGGTAAGAATTCCAGCGACAACAGCACCACAAACGCAATGGGGATGTGCCGCCTGGACACTAGCACGTAGCGGCGCTGCCCGAATGCGTGGAACTTACGCAGGTAGCGATACAGCGACTCCAGCCTGATCAGCGAACGGCCCAGGTGGATCAGCGCGTAGTAGAAATTCTGGACCGGGCTGCGATCGTCGTTGTCAAAGATTTCAGGAAACGCCGCGAACGCCAATGAGACCCGCCGGCCGCCCTGTTTCCTGCAGTGATAGATCATGTCGACGCTAAGCCGCTCGTCGATCCCGTTGGGCGCTCCCGGCCGGCGCCACGGCACATCGAGGGTCACGTCACTGCCCCCACCCGACGTTGCGTATCGCTGGAATCCCTGCACCCGGCCACCTCGGTCCCGTGCGATGATCAGTTTGATGCCGGGGTAGCGCCCCTCGAGTGCGTGGTCGAGAATCATCGAAAACCCGCGCTCGACGTGCGCCCCGCGATGCGAGGCGTACAGCACCTCGGCCAGTTCCGCTGCCAACGCGTCTTCGAGTTCCTGTTCGGCCACGATCTCAGTGGTGATTCCGGCGTTATGCGTGCGCTGCACCGCCTGACGCAGGTTGCGGTATTTCCGCCCAACCATGCTGAAGCGGCCCACATCGATCACCACGTCGCGCCCGATGGGCACCGGCCGCAGCGACTGGCCGATCACGGCGGCGTCTCGCCACAATTCCAACTGCTGCTCGCTGCAGCCCAGAACGACGATGCGCCAGCCTCTACTGTGGCACATCGCCGCGAAGTCGCGGACAAGCTGGGGGAATCGGGTGCGCTGACCGATAGGGTCACCGCTGACGACCGCCAAGCCCAGCCGCGTCCGATAGGCGATCGCCGCACCGCCCTCCGCATCGAAGTAATAGCTTTTCATCGAGTGCATCGCGAACGGGGCCAGGGGATCACCGTGGGTCGCCTCGATTAGCGCCCACACTCTCGGTAATGCGGCCGGGTCCCGCCGTGACGGCATCGGCCAGGTCAGCGCCAGGCCGGCGCCCGCGACCAGCCCGTCGCCGGGCAGCCCAAACGACAGCAGGTGCGCGCCCAGGCCCACCGAAAGCAGCGCTGCCGCGGCGGCGGTGTGGGGAACGGTCACCGGGCGGCCCAACAGGATTCCGCGCGCGGCGAAAATCGCCATTACCGACACCGACAACGACCACATCGGGCGGCTCGCGGTGTGCCAATCGGTGGTGTGATGGTTGCGTGCCAGTACCAGGATCAGCCAGCCGCACCCGCCGGCCAGGACCAGCATGCCCATCCACCGTGCGGGTCGCGAGTCGACGCTGAGCATCATCCGGTCGCCGACGCCGGTTTTGGTCGTGCTTACCTCCTCCATCGCAGCTCCTTACCGGTGACCGGTAGGCAGGGTGCGGTCAACGCCGCACACACGTCCCCTTCGGGGGCAACGATTTCGGCTTGCTTCTCGCGCTCGACCTCGGCTTGGCGGGCCATCGCGCCTCTCATACCGTCGGGCAGTTGGATGTCCTTCAGTTCCACCGGCGTGACCTGTACCCCCATAGACCCATAGAACGGTGGTGGTGTCGAGTATCTGGCAGATGCTGGCGTTGAGATGCTGGCGTTGATTTTCGCCGTCTAAGCCAGCACCCGTCGACCGAATGCCGGCCGACGACGTTGCGCAGAGCGGTCTGCGGGATTTGGTCAAGGGCTCACGGTGACCACTCCGATCTCAGTTGGCCGTTGCACCGACAAAACGCCTGTCGATAACGCTAGGAGTCGCCCTCCCGTCAGTCAGCGGCCAGAAGTCCCCGCTTAGCCGGCCGAAAGACCCACAGACCGTTGGCCGACAGCGTCGGCAAACATCGCCGTCGAGTCACAAGATCATTTTGTGATCTCACAGAATATTTATCTCTACCGACTCCGCGTGGGATTACTGACCATTGAAAACATGGTTCGGCGAGGACGGTCATCAACACGCTGAGAAGTTCCATTAGCTAGCTGGGTCTCAAGCCCGGTTGGCCGCTCGCCCAGCCAATGAACAGTTATCTGAAAATGGTCAGAAAGGAGCTTTCCCATGGCGGGGTTACTTCGATCGCCTGGGCACTCCAGAGTATTGCTAGCTTAATAAGTATTTCCACTGATCGACCGGAATAGTTAGAAGGTAATTGACATGGCTCTTGTTTTTGATCTGCTCTTTTTGGTGTTACTACTTGCCATGCTTCCCTGGTTATTCGACCAGGAAGCTCAGCTGAAGCACAGGGATGGCCACCGAGACTTACGCGGGTGAATCCTAGGTTTCTCGCACCAAAGATAGCACCGTCAAAGAATGCACCTGATAAATTGTTGAGAGAGAAGGAAACCATCGGCGATGATATTAGATCCACAGACCACCAGTGATTTTTGGCTGCATTACATAAATGCCTGGATACGCCTGGATAGCCGGGGGCAAAACGATGCCCAATCAGGCGGCCGCGTCACATAAAGGTTATCTCTGACGACGGTGGTGCTGAAGATTCCCGCGCCGGCGGCCGAGAGGGTTGCCGGCGCGGGAACAGCATCGATGTTGCGGTGATGATGCGACGATTTCATAAGCTTGTCGGGCACGCACGGTGTTGGTCACACCGCTGTTATCGACGAATCTACCTGTTCCCCAATCGAATATCCGTTTCCAATCGGTTACCTGAGCGCAAGGGGAGAGCGGATAGAACGAGCGATCTGTGGCCGTCCGGTGGCACCGCGGCGGAAGGGACTGTGTTTCTCACCATGGCCGATGTCGATGGCGCGACTGGGCCCGAGGTGGCGGAGGGTCCGGAGCCCGCCGGCGCCGAGGAAACCGACGAACAGCTGACGGCGCGTTTCGAGCGTGACGCGATTCCGTTGCTGGACCAGCTCTACGGCGGCGCGTTGCGGATGACGCGCAATCCGGCCGACGCCGAAGATCTGCTTCAGGAGACCATGGTGAAGGCCTATGCGGGTTTCCGGTCCTTTAAGCAGGGCACCAACCTCAAGGCGTGGCTGTATCGGATTTTGACCAACACCTACATCAATAGCTACCGCAAGAAGCAGCGCCAACCACCGGAGTATCCGACCGAGGAGATCACCGATTGGCAGTTGGCGTCCACGGCCGAACACTCCTCCACCGGTTTGCGTTCGGCCGAAATCGAGGCCCTCGAGGCGTTGCCGGACACCGAGATCATTGAGGCGTTGCAGGCATTGCCGGAAGAGTTCCGCATGGCGGTCTATTACGCCGACGTCGAGGGCTTCCCGTACAAGGAGATCGCCGAGATCATGGATACGCCGATCGGGACGGTGATGTCGCGGCTGCACCGTGGCCGGCGCCACAGTTGCGCGGCCTGTTGGCCAATGTGGCCAAGGAGCGGGGCTTCACCCGCGCGAATTCACCCTCGACTGCAGGCAGGTGATCGCCGAGATCTGGACCCTGCTGGACGGCCGAAGTCCGTCTTTCCCGGATGTCGGTCAGCTTCACAAGGCCGCTCGGCCGGTTACGGGGGACCGCGCCACGATCACCGGCACCCGCACGGACTGGACAACCGCGTTGCTGACCGAGCCCAAGAGCGTGCCGGCAACACCGCCGCGACCGTGACTGCCAACAACGACGAGTTGCGCGGATTCGGATTTCTCGACGAGCACCCGGGCCGGCCGATCACAAACCAGAATCCGATGCACCGTTACGTCGGGATAGCGTTCTTGCCAACCGGCCAGCCGTTCGGCCAGACTGCGTTCCTCCTCCGCCTTCACCGCTGTCCAGTCCAACCCCGGGAGTTCGAAGATCTCGACGTCGCTCCACGCGTGCACGGCTATGAGCTCGACGTCGCGACGCGAGGCCTCATCGAACGCGATCGCCGTCGCCAGCTCGGAAGCCGGTGAGCCGTCAATCCCCAGCAGCACCGGAGCCTGCGCGACATCCGGCGTTGATGGCTGCTCATCGCGAATGACCGCAACGGGGCAGTGAGCGTTACGCACCAGGCTCGCACTGACCGAACCGAGCAAGCCACGGGCCAATGCCCCGTGACCCGAGCTGCCCACGGCCATCATTTCGGTGTCTTTGGACAAATCAACCAGCGTCGGAACGGTGGGCGAAAACATCAATTCGCTTTTGATCTCGATCGGGCGGCTGCTCTTTGGAGCGTTTTGGGTCTTCGCAGCCTCATGGGCTATCTTGAGCGCATCGGCCAGGATCCGGCGGCCCTCGTTTTCCTGCCATACCGCATATCCCTCAGTCGCCGAGACCTGCGGCCACGGCGGATTGACGGGACTCGCCACGTAAACGATGGTTAACGGAAGGCGACGTATGGTCGCGTCTCGTGCCGCCCAAGCGACGGCGGCGTTGGACGCAGGCGATCCGTCGACGCCGACGACGATCCCGTGCTCTTTGATCCCTGCTGGCATTGCGTTCTCTCCTTCGCTCACCCGGGAACGCTAACCCACGCCGAGTCGCCGATCATGGGGCATTGGTCCCCAACCCGATGGACGTAGGACCGCTGCGAATGATTTCGGGGGGAGAGCGAGACGCGCGGATAATTTGTTGAGTTGCCCAGATGTTCGCCAGGGATCGACCGGCAGAATCGGGAGCATGGGCCCGAATCACCGCCGTCTTGGCGGCGAGCTGAGATCTAGTTCAGCCAGGATGGGAGGCGGTCGGATATGGCAACCAAAATGACCAGGCGGACGGTCCTTGTGGTGCTCAGCACCGCGGGGGCGGGCCTGTTTGGTGGATACATCCTGCGCAGCCTCGTGGGAACACCCGCCGGCCGTGCACAAGGCCCGGGTTTCGGCGGCGCGGGGAGCATGGACATGAGCAAATACATGAACATGTTCATGCGGCACAATGAACTCCGGCGCACCGTCGAAGACATCCCCGGCGGTGTCCGCGCCACCACCGAATCCGACTCTCCCGACCTCGCCGCCGAAGTGCAGGCGCACGTCTCATCGATGTATTCCCATCTCGACCAGGGCACGGAGGTGACCTGCATGAGTTCGAGCCTGCCCACCTTGTTCCACCGGGCTCCCGAGTATCACCGTCAGGTCACCTTCACCCCCAAGGGGGTGGTGGTCGAGGAAACCGCGAGCGATCCCGATCTCATCGACGCTATCCGTGCTCATGCCCGCGAAGTCACCGACTTCGTCGTCGAGGGGATGCCGGCGAGGATGAGAGGCATGATGGGCCCGGGGATGATGGGCCCGGGCGGCATGGGGCCGGGCATGATGGGCCCGGGTGGCATGGGCCCGGGCGGCATGGGGCCGGGCATGATGGGCCCGGGTGGCATGGGCCCGGGCTGAGCAGCTGCACAGCGCAACGCCGGATGTGTGCTCTGGCCTGAAAGGGGAGACACAATGCCGCGGGATTCCCTCGAGGACCATCACCGCCGAATCAGGGTCGAACGACCCTGTGGGAACGCCGGGCGGCCCGGATAGTTTGCGGATTGCAACGGAAACCTCGGGCGGAGGTTCAGCAGGCCGAATCGGGAGCATGCGATGAGCCGGGCGCAATCAGCAGGGCGGTCGATCGTGGTGGGCATCGACGGTTCGGACACCGCGATCAACGCAGCCAAATGGGCGGTGCCCGAGGCAATCAGCCGCGACATTCCGCTGCGCCTGGTTTATGTCACCCGCGGCGAGCAGCTGGGAGCACCCACCGCGGGCCTCGACCTGGATACTCAACACGCGGAAAGCGCATTGCGCGCCGCGGCCGCCGCGGTGCAGGCCTTGGGCACCGAGGTCAAGGTCGAAACCGCCGTGGTGCACGGGTCACCTGAACAGGTGCTGATCGATGAATCACGGGACGCGGCAATGATGTGCGTGGGATCGGTGGGAATCGGACTCCTGGCCCAGATGGTGCTCGGCTCGACCGCCGGTGCGCTGGCCCAGAAGGCCCACTGCCCGGTAGCGATCATCCGTCCGGACCACGATGTCGGGCGGTCAGACTCCGGCTGGATCGCGGTCGTCGTGAACGATTCACCCGACAACGATGCGGTGCTCGAGCAGGGGTTCCGCGAGGCACGGCTGCGCAACGCCCCGATATTGGCGCTGGGAGTTTGGCGGTTGGGGGTGGGTGAAATCCCCTACGGCCCACTGAACCGCCGCCTGGGCCGCTGGGTGGATCGATATCGCGAGATACACGTCCGTCCGGCTGCCGCACGCGCCGGCGCGGCGGAATTCCTCGCCCGCACCCAAGAACCCGTCCAACTGGCTGTCGTGGGCGCCGCCGAGGCACATGAGGTGGCCCGGATCGTGGGTCCGGTCGGCGAGCCGCTGTTCGGCCGCTGCGCAACGTGTTCGGTGCTGGTGGTCCGCGGCTCAACGGCAGCGGTCGCAACTTCGGGCTAGCGAGCGTGGGTCGGTACCGGGTCACGCGTCGCGCGGGTGCGGCGACGGACCTGGAAATGTTCGGGCCTGGCTTGCTCACACGCCGGGTGAAATGTAGGCGCGAAAGTGCAGCCAGCGACACGTTGCCCAAGTAATCCCGTCGCCACCGGCACTCTCGCGTCACACCCGATGATCACCCTCGCCACCCCGCCACAGACCAGGTTGGCGATACCGACCCACGCTCCTAGGCAGGGTCTAATACGTGTTGCGCCACAGTATTTCGGCCTCATCGAGGCTATCGGTTAAGGCCTGGCCGGTGTCGATGGGGTGCGCGGTGTCCCAAGCGTCGTCGCGGACCGCGAGCCTCCTGGCAATTTGCGGTGTCGCTTGCGAGGCACCCGGCGGCCTGGCCTGCACCCGGTCAACCGCCACATCCACCGAGGTCCAGCAGACGATTTCCAGCAGTGCCGACGAGGTTTGGGCGGCCAGTTCGCGGGCCAGACGGCGTTGGCGGGGATCGCGCCAGGTACCGTCCAGGATCACCGGGTGCCCGCCGGTCAGCAGGGCACGTGCCCGCCGGATCACCTCGTGGTAGACAGCGGCGACGTTGTCCGGGTGATACAGGCCGGCATCGAGGACGCCGGCCTCGCCGGCGATCGCGCCGTGCTCGTGCAGTTCACGTCGCACGTCGTCGGTGGAAATCACCTCGGCGCCAACCCGGTCGGCGAGCCCGTGGGCGAGGGTGGTCTTGCCGGTTCCGGGCGGGCCGCCGATGAGGGCCAATCGCACCGCGCCTGCCCTGAGGTGTTGCAATGCGAGCGACAGGTGGCGGGACGCATCGGCGGCGGCGGCGTGGTTTCCCTGCTCGAATCGCACACAGTCGACCTTGGAGCGCACCACCGCCCGGTAGGCGATGTAGAAGTGCTTCAGTGAGTCCGGCGCGAGGTCGTCGGCCACCTGGCTGTAGGTATCCAGGAAGTAGTCGGCGAGGTCTTGGCGTCCGAGAAACTCCAAGTCCATCGCCAGAAACGCCGCGTCGTCGATACGGTCGACGTAGCGCAGCCGATCGTCGAAATCCAGGCAATCCAACAGCACCGGCCCGTCGGGCATGCAGAAGATGTCGTCGGCCAGTAGGTCGCCGTGCCCGTCGACGATGCGTTTGTCGGTGATGCGTTGACCGAACAATGCGGTGCGGCCCGCGATGTACCCTCTGGCCAGGGTTTCGACGTGCCCGATCAACGTGGTCGGCACCGCCGGTTCGCCGAAGCGTCTCAGCTCGGCGAGGTTTTCCTCCCAGCGAGCGCTGATCGCGCCGACCTTGCCTTGCGAGTCGACGGCCCGGGTGTGCTGCGCGCGATTGTGAAAGACCGCCAGCACTTCCGCGATATCAGCCAGCTCGCGGCGCAATGGGGCGCCGTTTTTGACCAGCGTGGCCAGCCGACGCGCGTCGGGATAGCGACGCATCACGACAACCGGCTCAGCGGGGCCACCGGTGGGGTCGCTCAGGTGTGCGACGCCCAGGTAGCTCTCCGGCGCCAGTCGGCTGTTGGCCACAACCTCGCGGGCGCATGCCCGCTCACGGCGGTCGGCGGTGCTGAAATCCAGGAAGTCGGTTTTCACCGGTTTTTTCACCTTGTACGCCCTGTCCCCGACCAGCACCACCAGCCCGGTGTGGGTCTCGTGAACCTCGGCGTATGGGCTCATCGTTTCCGCTGACCCATCGCCGGCGTGACCGGTGGTCATGGTGTCCGGTTCCATGACTTGATCCTGTGCCGGCGCGGCCGCCGAGCGTAGCGACCGAGGGTCACCCTCGCCGCGGTGAAGGTCACTACTTGCCAGGGCCGAAGGTCCCTGTCCCCCGGTGGACCGATTGCGGCGCGGCCGGGACCAATGGCTCTACCGGAGCCCCGCGCCTTCATTAGGGTCGATCTCACATCCAGGTTTCTCAGAGAGTGACATGCCCCAGACAACGCCGGACATCGAGGTTATCAAGAAGGCGCTGCTGCTGGCGTGCCGGGCACCGTCGATCCACAACAGCCAGCCATGGCATTGGGTGTCCGAAGGCGCGGTGCTGAATCTGTTCGTCGATCGTCGCCGATGGGTGCGCGGGACGGATCGCTCCGGCCGGGAGGCGATTATCAGCTGCGGGGCCGTGCTGGATCACCTTCGCATCGCCATGGCGGCCGCCGGCTGGCGGGCGACCATCAACCGCTTTCCCAACCCGGATGATCCGGATCATTTGGCGGTGATCGAATTCAGCCCACTCGACGTCGTCACGGCCACTCAGCGCAAGTGCGCGGAGGCGATTCTGCAACGGCGCACCGACCGGCTTCCGCTGGGCCGTCCGGCGCACTGGGCATCGTTCGAACCGGTGCTGCGTCGCAGCGTAGCCGGCAGCGTGGCGATGCTCGACGTGCTCGGCGATGAGGTGCGGCCGCAACTGGCGAAAGCCTCGGAGCTCACTGCCGCGCTGCGCCGCGACGATGCCTCCTACCATGCGGAACTGCAGTGGTGGACATCGTCTTTCGCGTTGTCCGCGGGTATCCCACCGGACGCGCTGGCATCGGAAACGGAACAACAGCGGGTCGATGTGGCACGGGATTTCCCGGCCCGCGGCCATGCCGATCGTCGACCGGAGATGCCGGTGGATTGGGCGATGATTCTGGTGTTGTCCACCGCGGAGGATACCCGCGCCGAGGTGTTGGGGTGCGGTGAGGCTTTGTCCACCGTATTGCTGGAATGCACGATGGCCGGCATGGCGACCTGCACGCTGACTCACCTGATCGAAGTGGACGCCAGTCGTGAGCTGGTGCGCGGGCTTATCGGTGAACGCGCCCAACCGCAGGTGTTGATCCGTGTCGGCATCGCACCGCCCATGGAAAACTTGCCGGCGGCAACGCCGCGATTGCCGCTTGACGAGGTGCTGGAGATCCGTTCGCCACGCTAAGAGTGGTCGAACAATTCCCGGTGAGGCCCGTGGGCACCCTTGAACAGGGCATGGCGGCTTTTAGCCGGTCGGATCCGTCGAGGACGGTCGCACCTGAACGTCGACGTCGATGCCGTTTCGTACGCTTTGCGTGACCACGCAATAGTCCTCGAATAGCTCCAGGCAGCGACGCACCCGACCGCCATCCGGGTCATCGACTTGCGGCTCGATCTGCACCCGGAGACCGCCAATCCGAAGCCTGCCGGCCTCGCTGCGGGTCAGGGAAACGGTGACCGTGGTTCGCATCCGGTGGACCGGAACCCGGGCCCTGTTCAGGCAGAATAGCGCGCTGGCCGAAAGGCAGTTTCCCACCGCCGCAGCCAGCACCCGCGACGCGTTCGGCCCGGCCTGCTCGCCCAGCGGCGCGGGCTCATCCATGATCAGGGGTGACACCCCGGGCAGGCCGAAGTCGACGTGAAACCGGTAGCCATCCGCTAGCTCCATGGTGACGGTTGCGTCGCTTTCCTTGTTCACCGCGTCGGTGGCGGGCTGGTTCACCACGACTTTCCCTCCTCGTCATCTCGACACCCCTGGGGGTATGTGCGTTGAGCGTACCGGCGACCGGCAACGTCTCCGACAAGTATCGGCAGCTGGGCCGCCGGCGCGAGCTTTTCCCGGGATTCGCGGGGAGCGCCCGGTTGGCGGTCGAGAAGCGATCCGGAAAGCGGGATACCCGCTCGGGTATGCTGGCGGCGATTTCGGCTGCCTGGGCCGGAAGGACACTTCTGGTGGTTTCGCGCGGTGGTCCAACGCGCGCCGGCGGGATGGGAGCAACGAATGGACGCGGAGGCCTGGAACTCCCGCTACCGCGACGCCGAGCTGCTGTGGGGAGCGCAGCCCAACACCTTCGTGGTTGCCGAACTGACGGCCGCGCCCCCGGGCCGGGCGCTGGATGTGGCCTGCGGCGAAGGCCGGAACGCGATCTGGCTGGCCAGCCACGGCTGGCAGGTGATCGGTGTCGACTTTTCGGCGGTGGGACTGGAGCGGGCGGAGCAGCTGGCCAGCCGTGCCGGGGTCGAGCAGCGGGTCAGTTTCCGGCTCGCCGATGTGGTGTCCGATCCGCTGCCGACCGGCCCGTTCGACGCGGTGATCGTCGCTTACTTGCAGTTGGCGCCAGGTCCGCGCCGGGTGGTGCTGCGCAAAGCGGCTGCCGCCGTCGGCACGGGCGGCACGCTGCTGGTGGTGGGCCACGACAGCACCAACCTCGCCGAGGGGATCGGCGGACCACAGGATCCTGCCGTGTTGTTCTCGCCGGCGGAGGTGCTCGCCGATCTCGCGGGTCTCGACGGCCTCGTGGTGGAAAAGGCAGAGCGGGTCCGCCGCCCTGTTCCGGGCGCCGAGCGGGACGCGATTGACGCCCTGGTGCGGTTGCGGCGCGAACCGCAGCCGAAGCGGAGCCGCCGGCGGCCGACCGGGTGAGTGGGGAGGGGCGCGTTACACGCCACCGGTTTTGCGTCGGGGTGTGTGCCGACGGGTCGGGCTGAGCGCCGTCAGCTGCGCAACCCCGTGCTCGATCCCCGCCGCGAGCGCATCGATATCGGGGGCGGTGTCGTAGTCGGCGGTGATGCCGAACACGAAGCTGTCCGCATAGCTGGCCATCGCGATACCGGTTCGCAAACCAAGGGCGATCGGCGGTATCGGAAGCACTTCCAGCACCTCGCGGCCCATCACGTGTTGGCGGCGGCGGGGGCCGGGAACGTTGGTGGCCAAAGCAACGACGGCACGTTGCGGAAGGCGGGTCAAAAGCCGAACCGCCCACGCCGACAAGGCGAACGGGATGGCGTTAGCCGCCGAGACGATTACCCTGCCGGCTTCGCGCTGGCCGCTGGCTTTGGCTTTCGCCAACCGGGAATGTACCAGCTCCAACTGCCGTACCGGGTCGGCCTCATCGACGGGAAGCAGCGCCAGCATGGCCGAGGCCCGGTTATCGGTTACCGCAAGGTCCTGCGCCGACCGAACCGACACCGGAACGAATGTCCGCAGCGAATCGTGGCGCGGCCGCTCACCGCGGTTGAGCAGAATGGCACGGTAGCTGGCGGTGATCGCCGCCAGCGCCACGTCATTGAGTGTCACATCGAAGGCCCGGGAGACCTTTTGCATGTCGGCGAGCCTGACCCGGGCCGCGCTGTAGCGGCGCATCGTGCTCACCGGGCCGGTCAGCGACGATTCGGGCGGCGAACTCAGCAGGCCCGCCGTCAGCTCGGCCGCGCCTTCGGCGGCGTGTTCCACCGCGGCCGCCGTGGTGACCACGGTGTGCCAGGTGCTGCCCAGCCAGCTCAGCGGGTGGGGGCTAATCCGGGGCGGGTGCGATGCCGGCCGCGCCGGCTCCCTGGCGGCGCGAATGTCCCGCGCGAACGTTTCACCCCCACCCTCATCGCTGAACTTCCCCAGAATCTGTGCCGTGGCGATGCCGTCGGCGATGCAGTGATGGAGTTTCATCAAGACGGCCCACCGGTTACCGGCGAGCCCTTCGATGACCCAGCATTCCCAGAGCGGACGTTCGCGATCGAGCCGATGCTGCATAACGGCGGCGATCAGCCGGAATAGTTCGCCGTCGTCGCCGGGATCCGGAAGCGCGGCCCGGTGTACGTGGTGCGAAATGTCAAAGCGCGGGTCGGGTACCCATTCGGGCGGGCTCAGGTCGAGCGGATGGGTGCGCAGCATTTGGGTGAGTCGCGGAACCGTCTGCACTCGCCCGGAAAACCCGGAGACCACTTCGTCGTAGCGCGGTGGCGGTCCCGCCAGAATCGACACGGCGCCAATCGCGAGGCTCACATGCGGATCGGAGTCCTCGGCCTCCAGGAAGCTGGCTTCCAGCGCCGACAAATGCTCCACCGGCTCACTATGCGCCCCCGATCGGGGGCGTGATCAGGGCCGGAAGTCCCCGTGTCATGGGCCGAAGGACGCTTCAACGGTGCCCGATTCCGTTCTAGCGTGAACCTGGTGACCAGCGAGCACACCGATGTGACGGCGTTGCCGGATCTGCTGCACGATCGGCCCCGGGCGGGCCCGGTCCGGCAGCGCCGTCCGATCTACGTCGATCTGCTGCCGCCGTGCAACAACAGCTGCCCCGCGGGCGAGAACATCCAGGCCTGGCTTGCCCACAGCAGGGCCGGACGCTATGAGCAGGCCTGGCGTCAGCTGGTCGCCGACAACCCGTTCGCCGCCATCCACGGCCGGGTCTGCTATCACCCGTGCGAGTCCGTCTGCAACCGGGCGCATCTCGATGCCGCTGTCTCGATCCACGCGGTGGAGCGCTTCCTCGGTGACACCGCGCGCGAGCGGGGCTGGCAGTTCCCGCCGCCGCCGCACCCCACGGGAAAACGGGTGCTCGTCGTCGGGGCCGGGCCGAGCGGGCTGTCGGCCGCCTACCACCTGGCACAGCTCGGCCATCAGGTCGAGATCCGCGATGCGGAGGCAGAGCCGGGCGGAATGATGCGCTACGGCATCCCGAGTTACCGGCTGCCCCGCGACGTCCTGGACGTCGAGGTGGCGCGCATCGCCGCACTGGGGGTGCAGCTGACCTGCGGGCACCGAGTCGATGACCTCGCCGCGGAACGCCAAGCGGGAGGGTTCGACGCGGTGTTCGTGGCGGTGGGTGCCCACCTGGCCAAGCGGGTCGACATCCCCGCAGCCGACGCCCGCTCGCTGCTGGATGCGGTGTCGTTCCTGCGCGGCGTCGCCTCCGGGGAACGACCCGCCCTCGGGCACCACGTCGCCGTCTACGGGGGCGGTGACACCGCGATCGACGCCGCCCGCGTTGCCCGCCGCTTGGGTGCCGAGGATACCGTCATCATCTACCGCCGCACCAAGGCCCACATGCCCGCTCACGAGCATGAGGTCCAGGAGGCCGAACGGGAAGGCGTGCGTATCAACTGGCTGCGCACCATCACCGCCTTCGACCGCCCCGAGCTGCGGGTGGAGGTGATGCGGCTGGACGAATCCGGGCGCCCGATGCCCACCGGGCACTTCGAAACGCTCGCCGCCGACACCGTGATCATGGCGCTGGGGCAAAAGACCGAGTCGGCGTTCATGCGCAGCCTGCCGGGCGTGGAGTTCGATCGCGACGGAAGTGTGCGGGTCTCGCCGACGCTGATGACCGGCTGCCCCGGGGTGTTCGCCGGGGGCGACATGGTGCCCGCGCAACGCACCGTCACCGTCGGTGTCGGGCACGGCAAGAGAGCCGCTCGCGAGATCGACGCCTGGCTGCGCGGAACGGTGCGTAAGCACCCGCCCAAACACCCGGTGGCAGGCTTCGCCGATCTACATCTGTGGTATTTCGCCGATGCGCACCGTCGTGCACAGCCTGAACGTGCTCCGGCACAACGGATTACCGGATTCGATGAGGTCGTCGGCGGGTTGTCGCCCGGACAGGCGGCCTTCGAGGCGGGCCGCTGCCTGTCGTGCGGCAACTGCTTCGAGTGCGACGGCTGCCTCGGTGCCTGCCCCGAGGACGCGGTGATCAAGCTGGGACCGGGACACCGCTACCGGTTCGACTACGACCGCTGCACCGGTTGTGCTGCCTGCTTCGAGCAGTGCCCGGTGCACGCCATCGAGATGGTTCCGGAACTCAGATGAGCCGCGTCACCATCGACGGCAACGAGGCCGCCACGTCGGTTGCTTACCGGCTGAGCGAAGTGTGCTGCATCTACCCGATCACCCCGGCCTCACCGATGGCCGAGCTGGCCGACGAGTGGTCGAGCCGGCATCGGGCCAACGTGTGGGGCAGCGTTCCGACGGTAGTGCAGATGCAAAGCGAAGGCGGGGCTGCCGGCGCACTGCACGGCGCGCTGCAAGGTGGGGCGCTCGCAACCACCTTCACCTCCTCTCAGGGCCTGCTGCTGATGATCCCGAACATGTACAAGATTGCCGGCGAGCTGACCTCGGCGGTGATCCATGTTGCATCTAGATCTATTGCTGCGCAAGGGCTCTCGATCTTCGGTGACCACCAGGATGTGATGGCGGTGCGCCCGACCGGTTTCGCGCTGCTGGCGTCGGCCTCGGTGCAGGAAGCCCATGATCTGGCGCTGGTGGCGCATGCAGCGACGCTGCGGGCCCGGGTGCCGTTCGTGCATTTCTTCGACGGCTTTCGCACCTCCCATGAGCTCAACACCATCGAGGTGCTCACCGATGACGATCTGCGGGCGCTGGTGCCCGACGAGTTGGTCCTGGCCCACCGGGACCGCGCGTTGTCGCCGGCGCGGCCGTTCATCCGCGGCACCGCGCAAAATCCCGACACCTACTTTCAGGCCCGCGAGACCGTGAACCCGTTCTATGCCCGGGTGCCCGCGCTGGTGGCGGAGTCGATGGCGCGGTTGGGTGAGCTCACCGGTCGAAAGCTGGGCGTTGTCGACTACACCGGGCATCCGCGGGCCGACCGGGTGCTGGTGGTGATGGGATCCGCTGCGCAGACCGCCGCCGAGACCGCGGCGGCGCTTAGCGCCCGCGGCGACCGGGTGGGGGTCGTTCAGGTGCGGCTGTACCGGCCGTTTCCGGCGCAGGCGCTGCTGGCCGCGTTGCCGGAGACGGTTCACACGATTGGGGTGCTCGACCGCACCAAAGAGCCGGGCTCGCTGGGGGAGCCGCTGTACCTGGACGTTGTGGCGGCGCTGGCCGGGGCGTATAGCACCGGGGAGCGCTCGCGGTTGCCGAGGGTGTGCGGCGGGCGCTACGGGCTGTCCTCCAAAGAGTTCACCCCGGCCATGGCCGCCGGTGTGTTCGCGGAACTGGCCGGTGAGCGCCCGCGCGCCCGGTTCACCGTCGGCATTGACGACGACGTGTCGGCCACCAGCATCGACTATGACCCACGGTTCGATATCGAGCCCCCCGCAACCACGCGTGCGGTATTCTTCGGGCTCGGTTCGGACGGCACCGTCGGCGCTAACAAGAACACCATCAAAATCCTTGGTGCCGAAGAAAACCTCTATGCCCAGGGGTATTTCGTCTACGATTCGAAAAAGTCTGGCTCGCAAACCATCTCGCATCTGCGCTTCGGCCCCCAGCCGATTCGTGCGCCCTATCTGGTGCAGCACGCCGACTTCGTCGGCTGCCACCACGCGCGCTTCCTGCAGACGGTCGACGTGCTGGGCCGTGCCAAGCAGGGCGCGACACTGTTGCTCAACAGCCCGCATCCGCCTGACCGCGTGTGGGACAGTCTGCCCCGCACCGTGCAACGGCAGATCATCGACAAACGTCTTCGGCTGTATGCCATCGACGCGAATGCCGTGGCTCGCGACGCCGGCCTGGCCGGGAGGATCAACATCGTGCTGCAGACCTGCTTTTTCGCCATTTCCGGGGTGTTGCCCCGCGACACCGCGATCGCGCGGATCAAAGACAGTGTGGCGAAAACCTATGGCGCACAGGGTGCTGACGTGCTGTCCCGGGAGATCACCGCTGTCGATCGTGCGCTGGAAAAGCTGCACCAGATCGAGATCCCCGACCGGATCACTTCCGGCTACGATCCGCCGGCCCCGGTCCCCGCGGATGCACCCGACTTCGTGCGGACCGTCACCGCAGAGATGATCGCCGGCCGCGGGGACGCCTTGCCGGTGAGCGTATTCCCGGTGGACGGCAGCTACCCGAGGGGCACCGCGGCCTACGAGAAGCGCAACATCGCCGACCTGGTCGCCGTGTGGGATCCCAACACCTGCATCCAGTGCGGAAACTGCTCGTTTGTGTGCCCGCACAGTGTGATTCGCGCCAAGTTCTACGAGCGGGACCGGCTCCGCGACGCTCCCGGGGGGTTTCCGTCGGCGCCGTTGAACGCCGTGGGTCTGCCCGAAACCCGCTACACGCTGCAGGTCTACATCGAGGACTGCACGGGATGCGGGTTGTGTGTGGAGGCCTGTCCCGCCGTCACTCCGGGAACCCCGATCACCAAAGCGATCAACCTTGCGCCGCGCGAGCCGCTGGTGGCCGCCGGCCGGGAGCACGCCGCCTTCTTCGAGAGTCTGCCGGTGGCGAGCCGGTCCCGGGTGGACTTCGGGACCGTGCGCGGCGCCCAGTTCCTGCAGCCGCTGTTCGAGTTCCCGGGGGCCTGCGCGGGTTGCGGCGAGACCCCGTATCTGAAGCTGCTGTCACAGCTGTTCGGCGACCGACTGGTGATCGCCAACGCCACCGGCTGCTCGTCGATCTACGGCGGCAACCTGCCCACCACACCGTGGACCACCAACGCCGACGGACGCGGCCCGGCCTGGTCGAATTCGCTGTTCGAAGACAACGCCGAATTCGGGCTGGGGCTGCGGCTGGCCGCCGACACGCAGCTGCGCCGGGCCCGCCAGCGGCTGATGCAGCTGCGTGACATCCTGGGCGCCGACCTCATCGACGCCATCCTGGCAGCGCCGCAACTTCGGGAATCCGACTTGGCGGCCCAGCGTGCCCGGATCGCCGAACTCGAAACCCGTCTGCACCGCCTGGAACCGGCGGCGGCCGCGGAGTTACACAGCATCATCGACCATCTGATCCGGCGCAGCGTGTGGATCGTCGGCGGCGACGGCTGGGCCTATGACATCGGCGCCGGTGGGCTGGATCACGTGCTGGCCAGCGGCCACAACGTCAACGTGCTGGTGCTCGACACCGAGGTGTATTCCAATACCGGCGGGCAGGTGTCGAAGAGCACTCCACTGGGCGCGGTGGCGAAGTTCGCCGCCGCCGGTAAGACAGAGCCGAGAAAAGATCTTGCCCTGCAAGCGATCACCTACGGCAACGTCTATGTCGCGCGGGTAGCCATGGGCGCCGATCCGCAGCAGACGTTGCAGGCGTTCCGTGAAGCGGAGGCCTACGACGGCCCGTCGATCGTGATCGCCTACAGCCACTGCATCGCGCACGGCTTTGAGATGCGCTACGGGCTCGACCAGCAGTACCGGGCGGTGGCCAGCGGGCACTGGCCGCTGATCCGGTACGACCCGCTGCTGCGGGCCACGGATCAGCCGCCGTTCCTGCTGGACTCCCACCGCCCCCGGCTCTCGCTGGCCGACTACCGCTACCGCGAGCTGCGCTACCGCATCCTGGCCAACTCCGATCCCGACGAGGCCGAGCGGCTGCTGGCATTGGCGCAAGAGTCGATCGAACAGCGTTGGAAAACTTACGAGGACATGGCATCTCGCGCGCCCCAAAGCTTCCCATCGGACCCACGGAAGGAACGTTGATGGACCTGTCGACGCATTATCTCGGGCTCAGGTTACGCAGTCCGCTGGTGGCTGCGGCGTCCCCGCTCAGCCGCACGGTTGACGGGGTCCGCCGGCTGGCCGATGCCGGTGTCGGCGCCGTCGTGCTCTATTCGCTATTCGAGGAACAGCTGCGCCATGAGGCCGAGCACGATCAGCGGATGGCCGCTCAGGGCAGCGAGAGCTTCGCCGAATCGCTGCACTACTTCCCGGCCGGAGCGGATGACGGCCGGAGCGCTCATCGCTACCTGCGATTGGTGGAACACGCCACGGCCGCCGTTGACATACCCGTGATCGGCAGCCTCAACGCGACCACGCCCGGCAGCTGGGCCCGCTACGCCCGCTCTATGCAGAACGCTGGCGCCTCCGGGATAGAGCTGAACATCTACTACCTTCCCGGTGATGCCGTCGTCGACGGCCGCGCCGTCGAGCAACGTCATCTCGACGTGCTGGCCGCGGTCAAAAGCGCGGTGAGTGTTCCGGTGGCGGTCAAACTCAGCCCCTATTTCAGTGCCACCGCCGAGATGGCGCACCGGCTGGATCAAGCCGGTGCGGACGGGTTGGTGCTGTTCAACCGATTCCTGCAGCCCGATATCGACCCGGAGACCCTGACCACGGTGCGGGCGGTCACGTTATCGACGGCGGCGGAGACCCGGCTGCCGATGACCTGGATCGCGCTGCTGCGCAAAACGGTGCGGGCATCGCTGGCCGCCAGTACCGGGGTCGAGGGGCCCGCCGATGTGATCAAGTATTTGCTGGCCGGGGCCGATGTCGTGCAGTCGGCGTCCGCGCTGTTGCGCCACGGCCCCGGATATGCCGGGGTATTGCTCGATGGATTGCGAGAGTGGATGGCGCGCAAGGGATATCAGACACTCGAGGGGGTGCGCGGCCTGCTGGCGGCGCCCGACACCGAGGACCGTGCGGCCCGGGAACGGGCGGACTACGTTGCAGCCGTCCAGGACGCGAACACCAGGGCGTATGGCATCTACTGAAGCTCGGCCAGGCGCGAGTTGGTTGTGTCGGTATCGGATGGTGTTTAAGTTGGCCATGTGACCGCCACCAGAAGAAGCCAGGTGATCGACGAACCACGGGGTGCGGCTGCGGCGCGGCACCCCGAGGCCGGGTGAGGACATCCGTGCCCGACGAACCCGTAACCATCCTTTCGGTAAGCGAAAGCTGGAATCTTTTAGCCGGTGTGCAGTTGGGGCGTCTGGTCACCAGCGTCGGGGGCGAACCCGAGATTTTCCCGGTCAACTTCGCGGTGCAGCGGCGTACCGTGCTTTTTCGCACCGCGCAGGGCACCAAGTTGGTCAGCGCGGCAATCAACAATCGCGTGCTCTTCGAGGCCGACGGCCACGATTCGGCCGAAGGCTGGAGCGTCATCGTGAAGGGCACGGCGCGCATACTGCACACCCGCGAGGAGGTCGCCGAGGCCGAGCAGGCTCACCTGCTGCCGTGGACGGCGACCTTAAAACAGCATTACGTTCGTATTCTCCCCATTGCTGTCACCGGCCGCCGTTTCCGATTCGGCCCCGAGCCGCACCCGGAATCCGCGTTCGCCTGACACGCATTTCCCCGGAGCGCCGGTTTGCGGGTCATCACCACGGGCGGGTCATTAGTCTCTTAAAATTCTTAGACATGAGTGCGTGCCCATGCATTACCCCCGGTTCGGGGAATCCCCCGCGGGCCGAAGATTACCTGGATGAAAATGGCTGCATCGCCCTGCCCGAGGGCATCAGCCTGATCACCTTTCTGGATCGCAGCATCGCTCATTTCGGCCACGCTCTCGCATATCGCTACCTGGACTACAGTCAGCATGCTGACGGCAAAGCCGTCGAATTGACCTGGGCGGAGGTGGGCACCAGAACCCGGGCGATCGCCGCGCGGCTGCAGCAAGTGGCTGCCCCCGGGGACCGGGTGGCGGTGCTGGCACCGCAGGGCCTGGACTATGTGGTCGGGTTCTTCGCCGCGATCCTGGCCGGCAATATCGCGCTGCCGCTGTTTGCGCCGGAGCTGCCCGGCCACGCCGAACGCCTCAACGCGATTCTGCACGATGCGCGGCCCGCCGTTTTTTTGACCACCACCGGGGCCAGCGAAGCGGTTCGCGGCTGTGTGCGCATGATCCCGCACGCCCGCCGGCCGCGGGTCATTGCGATCGATGCAATACCGGACTCGGTGGGCGCCACCTTCACACCGGCCGATCTTCACACCGATGACATCGCCTACCTCCAATACACCTCGGGTTCGACCCGAACCCCGATGGGGGTGGAGATCACCCATCGCGCCGCGGGCACCAACCTGCTGCAGATGATCCTGTCGATCCGCTTGGATAACACGGACATCCATGGTGTGAGCTGGTTGCCGCTCTACCACGACATGGGTCTATTGATGATCGGATTCCCGGCGCTCTACGGCGGACATCTGACCTTCATGTCGCCAATGGCGTTCATCCGCCGGCCGCAGCGGTGGATTCAGGCATTGTCGGCGGCTTCGCGGTGCGGACGGGTTGTCTCACCCGCGCCTAACTTCGCGTTCGAGCTGGTCGCGCAGCGGGGGCTGCCCGCCGAGGGTGAGAACATCAATCTCAGCAACGTCATCCTGATCAACGGCTCCGAGCCGGTCAACATCGAGTCGATCACCGCGTTCACCAAGGCTTTCGAGGCCTATGGGCTGCCGAAAACGGCGATCAAGCCCTCCTACGGCATGGCCGAAGCGACGCTGTTCGTGTCGAGCATCGAGCCCACCGCCGAGGCCCGCGCCGTCTACCTCGACCGCGAACAGTTGGGCGCCGGGCACGCGGTTCGCGTCACACCGGATGCCCCCAACGCCGTCGCATGTGTTTCCTGCGGCCGGGTCGCGCGCTGCCAGTGGGCGGTCATCGTCGACCCGCAGACCCAGGCGGAACTACCCGACGGGGAGGTGGGGGAGATCTGGTTGCACGGCGACAACATCGGCCGCGGCTACTGGGCGCGGCCCGAGGAAACGCAGGAAACCTTCGGCAACAAGCTGCAGTCGCGCCTGGTGATGGGCAGCCACGCCGAGGGTGCGCCAATCGATGGCACCTGGATGCGGACCGGTGATCTCGGTGTCTACCTCGACGGCGAGCTCTACATCACCGGCCGCATCAAGGATATGATCCTCATCGACGGCCGGAATCACTACCCGCAGGACATTGAGGCGACGGTGGCCTCCGCGTCGCCGGCGGTGCGAGCCGGTTATGTCGCGGCGTTCTCGGTGCCGGCCAACGAGATGCCGCAAACGACCAGAGCCGACCGCGCCGAAAGCCTGGTCATCATCGCCGAGCGTGCCCCCGGTGCCGGGCGCGTCGACCCGGCGCCGGTGCTCAAGGCAATCCGGGCGGCGGTGGCGCGCCGGCATGGATTGCCGGTGGCCGATGTCCGGCTGGTGGCGGCGGGCACCATTCCGCGCACCACAAGCGGCAAGTTAGCCCGCCGCGCGTGCCGCGACCACTATCTCAGCGGCACCTTGGGTGCACGCAACTAACGGCTCTGCGGTGTGGCGATTGCGCTTTCCCTACCGGCGTGCGCCTGGCGCCATAAGCGAGGAGGCGTTCCGCACCGGGGGCCGTGCAACCGCCAGAGTGCCTCGACAACCGCCGCGCCGAGCACACCGATGGCCAACGCGGTGGCGGTCAACGCAGTGTTGGACGGATCCAGTCCGAACTTGTTCTGCGTCAATGGGATACAAAAAATCACCAGGTAGGCGCCACCGGACAGCGCGACCAGTAGCAGCCGCCACCAGGTGTAGGGTCGGGCCACCACCGCCAGCACCCACATCGCGACCACTAGCAGGGTGATCAACGCCGAGGTCGATGCCTGCATCTGCTGGGCCGGGGTTGCCGCAGCTCCCCGGAAGGCCAGCAGATAACACAGGAACGTTGCGATGCCCGCGACCGCGCCGTTCGGCACCGCGGCGATCATCACCCGACGGGTGAAATTGGGTTGCGCGCGTTCGTTGTTGGGCGCCAGCGACAGGATGAACGCGGGAATCCCGATGGTGAACCAGGCCGCGATGGTCACCTGTATCGGCTCGAACGGGAACATCAACGACCTGATGCCCAACGCTTTGGCGCCCAGACCGCTGATGCCGATCAGCAACGCCAACAGCACCGAATACACCGTCTTGGTCAAAAACAGGTTGGATACCCGCTCGATGTTTCCGATCACGCGGCGTCCTTCGGCCACCACGTAGGGCAGCGTGGCGAACGTGTTGTCCAGCAAGATAATCTGAGCAACCGCACGGGATGCCGAGCTTCCTGACCCCATAGCGACACCGATGTCGGCGGTTTTCAGCGCCAGCACGTCGTTGACGCCGTCACCGGTCATCGCCACGGTGTTGCCGCGGGATTGCAAGGCGTGCACCATCGCACGCTTCTGGTCGGGCCGGACCCGTCCGAAAGCGGTGTACTTCTCCACTGTTTCGGCCAGCTCATCGGGGTCGGTGGGCAACTGACGCGCATCGAGCGCCTTCCCCGACAGGCCCAGCGCAGCCGCCACCGCGCCCACCGACACGGCGTTGTCGCCCGAGATCACCTTGACCGACACATTCTGGGTGGCAAAGTAATCCAAGGTTTGGCGGGCATCGGGCCGGATCCGTTGCTCGAGCGCGATCAGCGCCGCCGGACGCACGGTGCCGGGGGCGTCGGGATGGTCGACCGGCAGGTCGACCATCCCGAGCAGCAGCATCCGCAGGCCCCGCAAGCCGGCTTCCTCGGCCCGGGTGGCGACCGGTGAGGACGGATCCAACAGCACGTCGGGCGCGCCCAGAACCCAGTTGCCGTGCTCGCCATAGGACACGCCACTCCATTTGGCGGCCGATGTGAACGGCGCGGTGGCCGTGGGGGTCCAGCCCGGAGGGTTGCGGTAGGCCTCGGCGATGGCCTGGATGCTGGCGTTGGGGCGGGGGTCGTCGGCGGCCATCGACGCCAGGGCGTCGATGATGGTGTCCATGCCGGGCGCGCCGTCCAGCCGCTGCAGGTCGGCCACTTGCATCCGGCTCTCGGTCAAGGTGCCCGTCTTGTCGGCGCACACCACGTTGACCCGCGCCAGCCCCTCGATGGCGGGCAGCTCCTGAACCAGGCATTGCCGCCGGCCCAGACGCACCACGCCCACCGCGAACGCGATGGAAGTCATCAGCACCAGGCCCTCGGGGACCATCGGCACCAGCGCTGCCACCATGTGCAGCACCGACTGTCGCCAGCCCACGTGGGTGCTGAACAGCTGGGTGTAGATGATCAGCAGCCCGGCCGGAACCAGCAGATAGGTGATGAACCGCAGAATCTTGTTGATCCCGGCGCGCAACTCCGAGTGGGCCAGGGTGAACTTGCTGGCCTCCTGGGTCAGCCGGGCGGCGTAGGCGTCGCGCCCGACCTTTGTGGCGCGGTAGGCGCCGGCACCGGCGACGACGAAGCTGCCGGACATCACGGCGTCTCCGGCGCCCTTCAGAACGGGGTCGGCCTCCCCGGTGAGCAGCGACTCGTCGACCTCCAGGGCGGAGCCTTCGACCACCACCCCGTCGACGACGATCTGATCGCCGGGCCCCAGTTCGATGATGTCGTCGAGCACCACCTCATTGGGCGGCAGCTCCCGGGTTCCGTTGGCCCGGCGCACGAGCGGCTTGGCCTGCCCGACGATGGCGAGGGTGTCCAGCGTGTGCTTGGCCCGCAGCTCCTGCACCATGCCGATGACGCTGTTGGCGATGATCAACAGCCCGAAGAGGCCGTTGATCAGCGAACCCGTCGCCAGCACGAGGACGAACAGCACACCCAGAATCGCGTTGATTCGGGTGAGGGTGTTGGCCCGCACGATGTCGGCCACGCTGCGCGTCACCCGGACGGGAATGTCGTTGGTCTTGCCTTCGGCAACCCGCTGGGCGACTTCGGCCTCGGTGAGTCCGGCGGCCGGCGGGGCTGTCATGACGCGACAGCCTATCGAGCGGGCGGGCGCGCCATGCCTTCCGCGGGCTGCAGCGGCGCGTCGCCGCGCCGCCGCCGCTTCGAATCGGAGCGCCGCAGCCAGTAGCGCCACATTTCATCGGCGCCCCACACGATGAGCGGGTAGGGCAGCAGCAGCACCAGGTCGCTGGCCGGCAATGCGGCGGTGCCCAACAGGGCTTGCAGCGGCGGGGTGTAGACGAATATCGCCGCCAGCATGATCTCCGCGGCGATACCGGCCAGCAGATAGCGATTGCTGAAGACGCCCACCGACCACAGCGACGCCCGCTGGGTGCGTACCGCAAAGGCGGTGCCGATTTGCCCGGCGATCATGCCGAGGAACGTCATCGTGGTCGCCTGCTGGTAGGCGTAGTGCAGCGGCGCGCCGACACCCACCGGGTCGCCGGGATGCCAGCCGGCCTGCAGCAGAACGTAGAAGAAGCCGCTCATCTGCAGGGCCGCGACTATCGCACCGAGGAAAAGCCACGCCCGCACCAGCATCGGCGCGCGAATGACGCCTTCGCTGCGCGGACGTGGCGGGCGGGCCATGATACCCGGTTCGGCGGGCTCGCGGCTCAGCGCCAGCGCCGGCAGGGTCTCGCTTCCCACGTCGAAGGCCAGCAGTTGCAAGATGGGCAACGGCAGCGGAATCAGGCCCCCGCCGAGCGCGAACACCAAAAACGGCACGGTTTCCGGTGTGGTGTGGGCGAAGATGTAGATGATGAATTTGCGGACGTTGTCATAGATGCGCCGCCCGGCGTGGATGGCGGTGACGATCGTGCTGAAGTTGTCGTCGGTGAGGACCATGGTGGCGGCTTCGCGGGCGACGTCGGTGCCCGATAGTCCCATGGCGACACCGATGTCGGCGCGGCGCAAGGCGGGAGCGTCGTTGACCCCATCCCCGGTCATTGCGACCACATGACCCTCGCTGCGCAGCGCCTCGGCGATGTGCAGCTTGGCCTCCGGGGACGCCCGGGCGAAGATCAGCTCGGGGTGGTCGCGGATCAGCGCGGCGAGTTGTTTTTCGGTCAGCCGCTCGAACTGCTCAGCGGTGACCACGGTGGGGTGAGCCCCGGTGATGCCGACCCGCTGGGCGATCGCACTGGCGGTCAACGGGTGATCGCCGGTGATCACGATGATGCGGATTCCCGCGGCGTGGCACTGAGCGACCGATTCCGCGACGCCCGGCCGCGGCGGATCCAGCAGCGCGATCAGGCCCACCAGACACAGGTCGCGTTCGACGTCGACCCGCCGCTGCGGCAAGACGGTGCCGGCCGGTAGTTCGCGCTGGGCGAGCGCGAGCACCCGCAGCCCTTGCGCGGCAAACGCATTCGCCTCGGCCTCCACCCGGCGGCGCTGCTGCTCATCCAGGGGCAGTGCGGCGCCGTCGGCGTCCATCAGCTGGGTGCAGCGCGACAGCACGGCCTCCGGCGCACCCTTGGTGTGCACCACCAGCGGCCCGTCGCCGTCCTGGTCGACGGTGGACATCAGCTTCAGCTCGGGATTGAAGTGAAATTGCCAGCGGCGCCGGTGTTCCCGTCCCCCAGTGTCGGTGTCGGCGCCGAGCCTGCCCGCCAACGTCAGCAGGGCGATCTCGGTGGGATCACCGACCGGGCCGGCGGTGTCGCCCAGGCGTGCATTGTTGCAGTTGGCCGCGACCCGACCAAGCGAGTGCACCGGCACCGGGACATCTGCCTCGGCAACCGCGGCATCCGGGACTTGCGTCTCGAGGTCAAGCCGGCCCGCGGCGGTCCACACCGCGACGGCGGTCATGCGGTTTTCGGTCAGTGTCCCGGTTTTATCGGTGCAAATCACGTTGGTCGAGCCCAGGGTTTCCACCGCGGAGAGCCGTTTGACCAACGCACCGCGGCCCGCCAGCTCCCGCACCGCCACCGCCAGCGCCAGCGTGATCACCGGCAGCAGACCCTCGGGCACCATGCCGGCCAGCAATCCCGCGGCGAAGACCAAGGAGTTGATCACGGTCAGATGCGCGGCGATCGTGGCGACCGGGATGAACGACAGCGCCAGCATCACCGAGACCGCGGCGATCAACCAGGCCACCCGCCGCACCTGGCGCTCCAGCGGGCTGGGCTCGGGTTTCACCCGTTCGGACAGTGCCGCGATCCGGCCGATCTCGGTGCCCATCCCGGTCGCGAACGCAACGCCCCGGGCCTCGCCGCCGGTGCAATTGGTGCCGCTGAAAACCAACTCGTGCGCGCGCAGCAGCGGCACCTGCACATCCACCATCGCCGCCGACCGCACCGTGGGCACCGATTCCCCGGTCAGCGCCGACATGTCGACCTCGATCGCCCCGCTCAGCAGCCGGATATCGGCGGGGATGCGATCGCCTTCCCCGATGACCACGATGTCGCCGGGCACCACCTGCGTCGCGTCGATCTCGATGACCACGCCGTCGCGTTCGACCTTGGCGCGCTGGGGAAGGTACTTCGCCAGCGCCTCTACCGCGCGTTCGGCCTGCAGTTCCTGCACGAAGGCGAACGCGGCGTTGAGCACGATGATCAAGATCACGGCCGCGGCGATCACAGTCGAGCCCACGATCAGCAACAATCCGGCGGCCAGCCACAGCAGCAACGCCAACGGATGGGTGAACTGGCGCGCCAACTCCGCGGGCCACCGCCGCCCGCCCCGCCGCTGCAACGTGTTGGGGCCGTATTGCAGCAACCGTCGCTCCGCCTCGGCGCTCGTCAGCCCCTCCCGGCCGGTGCGCAGATCCCGCAACAGCCGGTCCGCGGCCTCTTCCGGGTCCAGAACGGCCGCAGCGCCGCCGGCCCCGTCCGCGGCACTCACGTGACTTTTGTGGGTTCGGATATGGCTCATCCGTGTCGGCACGACCGGGGGCGGGCCGCCGACACTCGGCGATCTCTCCTCGGCCACCAATCGGCCTCCCACGCTGGCCTAAGGGGCACCGATGCCCTCGCGAACGAACACGGGTGCCTGCCCGGACGATACCGACGATATGACGCTATTGAGCGTCGGTAAGTTATTCAGCGTCGTGGGCGGGCACCTCGTCCATGATTGTTGCCTGTGTCGACGCGAATCGGGCCCGCGCCCGCTCGTCGGCCGCCTGCTGGTCCGCCTGGGTGACAATGACCGCGTCGGGGCCGGGAAACACCAGCGCCTCGTGCCCGGTGTCGAGCCAGCGCACCATGTAGGGCGGAGAACCGTCAGCGCCATGCACCTCGGTGATCATCCCGCGGTGCTCCGGCTGTTCGTTGGTCCTGCCCTTGACCACCAACCAATCGCCCACGTTGGCTTTCATCGCCTACCCCTTCGTCTCGGTCGGCTATTCATGATGCGGACACCGCGGGTATTCGTGGTAGGGCAGTACGGCACCAGCCCGATGGGCCAAAGGTCCATCCGGCGCCCCGGTTCCGGTGTGTCGTTTCGGGGCCTTTAGTCCTGATGAAGGCGGGCCTTCCGCCTCGGCCGCGCACCTGGCCGGCGCCAGTACGCTGCGAGCGTGACTGACGTCATGGGTAGCGCGTGAGGGAGGCGAAGATCACGGCGGCAACGAAGTACGGGATATTGGTGGGTGTCGACGGTTCGGCGGGGTCGGTCGCCGCCATCCGATGGGCGACTCGGGAAGCGCTGATGCGCGGTGAGCCGCTCACGCTGCTCCACGTCGTTGCCCCGCCCCCGGACTGGGCCACGCCATCCAGGCAAGCGCAGATCGCCCAGGCATGGGAGAAAAACGCCCACGACGTCATCGAACAGGCTCGCCGGACCGTGTCGGCCGGCGCGGGGGCATCCGATGCGCCCGAGCTGAGCATCGAGGTGGCTCATGCGGCCGTGGTGCCGACACTTATCGACGCCTCCCGGCAGGCCGGGATGACCGTCATCGGGAGTCACGGATTGAGCGCGCTGAGCCGTTTTCTCTTGGGCTCGGTCAGTGACGGCATGCTGCACCACGGCTACGGCCCGATCGCCGTCATCCATGGCGACCTTGCGGCGGACGAGCACGCACCGGTGGTGTTGGGCATCGACGGGTCGCCCGCCTCGGAAGCGGCCACCGCCTTGGCTTTCGACGAGGCGTCGCGCCGCGGTGTGCACCTTGTCGCGTTACACGCCTGGAGCGATGTCGGGGTCTTCCCGATCCTCGGGATGGATTGGCGGGAGTACGAAGCCCAAGGCAACGAGGTCTTGGCCGAACGCCTGGCCGGATGGCAAGAACAGTATCCCGACGTGACCGTGCGCCGGCGGCTGGTGTGTGACAAACCGGCCCACTGGCTCATCGAGGAATCCCGCCACGCTCAACTCGTGGTGCTCGGCAGCCACGGCCGTGGAGGATTCCCCGGCATGCTCCTGGGATCGGTGAGTTCCGCGGTGGCGCATTCCGTTGAAGTTCCGGTGCTTGTCGTGCGTCCTCGCGACGCGGTGGGCCGCAGCTGAGCGACGGCGGCCCGCTCGCTACGTATAGGGGGTTATGACAGATAGACGGTTATGGTGTCTGGGCGGGCTGGCCGACTGCGCTGATCGCCGCCTGCAGTTTGGATGCGGCCTGGTCGGCGATTTCCTGCAACCCCTCCGGCTGGCCTGCCACCTGGACCATGATTTGCGGGTCCATCGCCTCCACGATGATCGCATCGCTTTGGCCGGCGGGGTCGGTTCGCACCACCACGTTGCACGGTAGCAGCTGGCCGATCTCGCGATCCACATCCAGCGCACGATGCGCCAGGGAGGGGTTGCAGGCACCAAGGATCAGGTAATCCTCCATGTCCTGGCCGAGCTTTTCTTTCAGCGTGGCTTTGACGTCGATCTTGGTCAGCACACCGAAGCCCTGGTCGGCCAGTGCTCGGGTGACGCGATCGACCGCCTCACCGAACGAGGTGTAAAGCTTGGTGCTAAGGCCCAGCGTCATTGCTACTCCTCCCTGAGTTGTTGAACTGCTCTGCCGATTGTCGTCTGCGCACCCGCGATTCAGGCCAGGGCAAGGAACAGCTTTTCCAGTTCGGCCTCGGTCAGCGACGACTCGCCGGCCGTGGGGCTGCCGCTGATGCAATCACGAAGACTGGATGCGACGATCTTAAACCCCGCCCGGTCGAGCGCCCGGGACACCGCTGCGAGTTGAGTTACCACGTCCTTGCAGTCGCGGCCCTGCTCGATCATCGCGATCACCCCGGCGAGTTGACCTTGGGCGCGCCGCAACCGGTTGAGCACGGCGGTCATGCTGTCCTGGTCACCGATCATTGGTCCCTCCACATTCTCACCGCCCATGTTACCCCTAGGGGTATCACCGTGCCAGTCGCGCGGATCGGCCGTCGGCCGCCGAAGGGCGGATCCCGAAGTGCGGATCCCGAGATTGGGAATATACCCCGCCGGGTATGTGTATTGTACGGGTTATGAGCCAACACACCCCCTACCACGAGGTGCTCAACGAGCTAGCCCCGCAGCACCGCGCGCTGCGGGAAATGATCCCCGAGGTCTACCGGGGGTATCTGGAGATGCAAAACGCCGCACAGGCCCCCGGCGCGTTAGACACGAAGATCAAAGAGCTCATCGCGCTGGCCATCGGCATCGTGGCCGGGTGCGACGGCTGCATTGCCTCCCACGCCCGGGCGGCGGTGCGTGCGGGGGCGACCAAGCAGGAAGCCGCCGAGGCCATCGGCGTCACCTTCCAAATGCATGGTGGGCCGGCCACCATCTACGGCGCTCGGGCTTACGCCGCGGTTTGTGAGTTCGCCGATGCCATGGCTGGCCCGCCGGCATGAGCTCATACGCCGTTGAGGGGAGTCGGCCATCCGGATGGCCGCCCGAAAACGTGTCCGTCTCGGGGTTCTCGTCCTCCGTCCACGAAAAAGCGCACACGGGAAAACACACACGGGAAAAGAAACACGGGCAAAGAAAGGATATCCGCAATGACCATCAAAAACCTCACCTTCGCCGATTTCGAATCGACGATCCTGGAGAACCCGATCGTGCTCGTCGACTTCTGGGCACCTTGGTGCGGCCCGTGCCGGGCTTTCGGTCCGGTCTTCGAACAGTCCGCCCAGAATTACCCAGACATCGTGCACGCCAAAGTCAACACCGAAGATGAGCGGGAGTTGGCGGCAGCGGCCGGCATCCGATCCATTCCCACCATTATGGCGTTTCGCGAGGGCATTCTGGTCTACAGCCAGCCCGGGGCGATGCCTCCGGCGATGCTCGACGATCTGATCGGACAGGTCAAGGCCCTCGACATGGAAGCGGTTCGCACGCAGATCGCTGAACGTAAAGCTGCCACTAAAGCCTAAGCAGCACACCAACATTCGTAATAAATGTGCTCGGGTGCGCGCTGCCGGCGCATCCCCTACCGGGCTGGCGCTGCTCGGCTTGGCCCACGACCGCCATCCGGGAGGCGTGCTTAGGAGCCGGCCGACGATTGTCCGCCGAATGCGCCCAAATTTTTACTGGTGTATATACCCCTAGGGGTAATAAACTACGAGTGAGCCACATCACCCTGTGGCCTGGTCTCAACGAGGAGCACCAATGGCACGAGTCGTCATCCTGGGCGCCGGGATCGCGGGACACACCGCAGCGCTGCACCTGCGGCGATGGTTGCCTCGCAGCCATGAGGTAGTGGTGGTTTCCCCCAACGCCGAGTGGAACTGGATCCCGTCGAATATCTGGGTCGGTGTCGGGCGGATGCAACCCTCGCAGGTGCTGGTTCCGCTCAAGCCGATCTACAAGCGTAAGGGCATTCTCTTTCACCAGGGGTTCGCTACCGCGATCCGCCCCGAGGGCACGCGCGAGCAATCGTCCCCGTCGGTGGATTTCACCTACACCGACCCGGCGCGCCGCGGCCAGACTGCCAACCTCACCTACGACTATCTCATCAACGCCACCGGGCCGCAGTTGAACTTTGCGGCCACCCCCGGCCTCGGCCCTGACGGCCACTCCTACTCGGTGTGCACCGCTGAGCATGCCGCCGTGACGGCCAAGGCGCTTGAAGGCGTTATCGCCAAGCTGAAGGCGGGCGAGAGGCAGCGGCTCGTCATTGGAATCGGGCACGGCACCTGCACCTGCGAGGGCGCGGCGTTCGAGTACACCTTCAACGTCGAGCACACGCTGCGTGCGGCCGGGGTGCGTGATTTGGCCGAGATCATCTATCTCACCAACGAATACGAACTGGGCGACTTCGGTGTTGACGGCATGAAGTTCGTCGAGAAGGGCTTCATGCAGTCCAGCCGGCTGTGGACCGAGTCACTGTTCCGGGAGCGCGGCGTCAAAGCCATCACGCAGGCCGCCGTGCACGAGGTGATGGAAGGCAAGCTGCGCTACGAGCAGCTCGACGGCTCCGAACACATCCTGGATTTCGACTTCGCCATGTTGCTGCCGCCGTTTCGCGGAGTACCCCTCGCCGCCTACGACAGGGACGGCAACGACATCACGGCTAGCCTGTTCGCGCCGTCGGGCTTTCTCAAAGTCGACGCCGACTACTCGGGCAAGCCGTATGAGGAGTGGTCCGCCGACGACTGGCCGCGCACCTACGAGTCACCCGCTTACCCCAACATCTTCGCGCCGGGCATCGCCTTCGCGCCCCCGCACCCGATTTCCCGGCCACGCACCAGTGCAAAGGGGACGGTCATCACCCCCAGCCCACCGCGCACCGGCATGCCGTCGGGCATCATGGCCAAGACGGTCGCCCGGACCATCCGCGACCGCATCACCAAGAACCCCGAAGCCCCTGCCCATCGCGCCTCCATGGCGACCATGGGCGCGGCGTGCGTCGCCTCCGCCGGTGCCGGTTTGCGCAACGGCTCGGCCGCGGCGATGACGATGTTCCCGGTCGTTCCCGATCCGGTGAAGTACCCGCAGACCGGCCGCGACATCGCCGGCACATCTGGTGAGCTGGGTCTGGCCGGGCACTGGGTCAAGCTGATGCTGCATTACCTGTTTCTCTACAAAGCCAAAGCCAGGCCGTTCTGGTGGCTGATTCCCGAATGATCCTGACGGAAAGGCACTCTCATGGCTGACGAGAGTATCGATTCACCGGAGAACATCCGCACCGCCGAACGCATTGCCGATGCGCCCTTACCCACCACCGCCAAACTGCGGATGCGTCAGAACATCATCATCCAGTTCTGGCGTTTCGTGCGCATAAACCTGCGGATGATGCGGATCATCTTCAGTGGCCACGGCTAAGGCGTGACGGGGCACCAGCAGCTCGAGATCGTCTTTCCGGCAATGTATCCGGGGATGGGTGCTCGGGAGGGCACGCCGGCCTTGATCACGAGTGGATGTTCTCCGGTTTTCTCGTGGTTTCCACAGCCTCGGCGTTACCACGGCTTCGACGTCCGCCGATGTGTGACTCGGCGCGCAGCCGCGCCACCATGTGCGGGTAGTGCAGCTCGAACGCCGGGCGGGCCGAGCTCGGTGAAGTTGTGCCGCGGCGGCGGGCAGCTGGTGGCCCACTCCAGGGAGTTGCCGTACCCCCACGGGTCGTCGACGGTGACGACTTCGCCGTAGCGCCAGCTGCGAAACACGTTCCAGGCGAACGGCAGCATCGAGACCCCCAGGATGAACGCGCCGGTGGTGGAGACGACGTTGAGCGGCTGAAACCCGTCGCTGGGCAGGTAGTCGGCGTAGCGGCGCGGCATGCCCATGTCCCCGAGCCAGTGCTGCACCAAAAACGTGGTGTGAAAGCCGATCAGGGTCAACCAGAAGTGCAGTTTGCCCAGCCGCTCGTCGAGCAGGCGGCCGGTCATCTTCGGAAACCAGAAATAGATCCCGGCGAAGGTGGCGAACACGATGGTGCCGAACAGGGTGTAGTGAAAGTGCGCGACCACGAAATAGCTGTCGGTGACGTGAAAGTCCAGCGGCGGGCTGGCCAGCAGCACCCCGGTCAGACCGCCCAGCAGGAAGGTGACCAGGAAGCCGACCGAAAACAGCATCGGTGTCTCGAAGGTCAGCTGGCCCTTCCACATGGTGCCGATCCAGTTGAAGAACTTGATCCCGGTGGGCACCGCGATCAGATAGGAGGTGAAGCTGAAGAATGACAACAGCACCGCGCCGGTGGCGAACATATGGTGCGCCCACACCGTAATCGAAAGCCCCGCAATGCCCAGGGTGGCATAGACCAGGGTGGTGTAGCCGAACACCGGTTTGCGGCTGAAAACCGGCAGGATCTCGGTGACCACACCGAAGAACGGCAGCGCCACGATGTAGACCTCGGGATGCCCGAAGAACCAAAACAGGTGCTGCCACAGGATCGGGCCGCCGTTGGCCGGGTCGTAGATGTGGGCACCCAGGTGCCGGTCGGCGGCCAGCGCGAACAGCGCGGCGGTCAGCTGTCGACCGTCACGTAATTCCCCAGGGCTCGCCGTCACGGAATTCCCCAGGTGTGGGCCTCCTGGTAGGTCTTACCGTGTTCGCTGTGGTGTTGTCTAGCTGGCCTTGCGTCCAGGCCGCTGGCGGGGGCGGTAGCTGGGTCCGTCCCTGAGAATTTGGTGGCTGGTGTTGATGAGCCTGTCCAGTAGCGATTCAGCGACGACGGGGTTGGGGAATAGGCCGTACCAGTCGTTCGGCGTTCTGTTGGATGTGAGGATCAGTGGCTTGCCGTTGACCGCGCGCTCGCTGATGAGTTCGTAGAGGTCGTCGGCGTGCATGGCGGTGTGTTCGCGCATCGCGAAGTCGTCAAGGATCAAAACGAGCGGTTTGGTGTATTCGCGGATGCGTTGGCCCCAGCTGCGGTCGGCGTGCCCGCCGGCCAGATCGGAGAGCATGCGGGAGGTTTTGGCGAAGCGGACGTCGCCGCCGCGGCGGGCCACAGCGTGCCCAAGTGCTTGTGCCACATGGGTTTTGCCCACCCCGACCGGGCCGTAGAGGATGACCGACTCGCCGGCGTCAAGCCAGCGCAGCGCGGCCAGGTCGCGCAGCATCGCGGCGGGCAGCTTCGGGTTGGCGGCAAAGTCGAAGTCTTCGAAGGTAGCCTGGGCCTCAAATTTCGCGCGGCGCAATCGCTTTGTTAGGGCGGCGGATTCGCGCCGGGCGATCTCGTCTTCGCATAATGCTTGCAGGAATTCCAGGTGGCCCGAGTCGCCGTTGCGGGTCTGGGCGAGCCGGGCGTCGAGAGTGTCGAGCATTCCCGACAGTTTCAGGGTGCGTCATGCATTGCGCAGCGCGGGCTCACAGATACCCATAGGTGTCTCCTTTGATTCGATGTGGTTTGTCTTGTGTGGGGATTGATGGTTCGCATGGGGAAAGAGGATCAGACGATGCCGTCGGAGCCGGCGGCGCTGAACTGCTCGGGACCGTGCAGCAACGCCCCCGCCGTGGTCGCGGCGCCGCTGGTGGGCTGGTCGGCGTGTTCGGTGCCGGCGGCCAGGATGCCCTTGATGGTCCGATACGCCGGGTCGCCGACTTGAAGCGCGCGAGCGCAGGCGGCCTCAAGGCGCTCACAGCCGTACTTGTCGCGCAGCCCGAGCACTCCTTGCGCCGAACGCAGGTGGTGGATCGCGTTGTCGCGCATGAATTCGGCGATCACCGCCTCGCAGGCGGGGCCGACCAGCTCGGCGGTGTGCCGGCACCAGGTGGGGGTACGCATCGCGAAGGCGATTTTCTCCGGCGGGTAATGGGAAAAGTCGGTGGACCGCCCGGACAGGCGGCGCACATGGGTGGCGACCACCTGGCCGTCGTCGGCGAAGACCTGCACGATGTCGCCGGCGGTGCGGGCGTGCAACCGCCGCCCGATCAGCCGCCACGGCACGCTGTAGAGCGCCTTGCCGACCTTGAGGTGCGCATCCACCCCGACGGTGCCGATCGACCAGGTGGTGAGTTCGAACGCCCTGGCCGGCACCGGCTTTAACGCCTCGGCTTCGAGTGCCTCGAATACCCGCAGCGGCTGGCCGCCGCCGAGCGCACGGCAATGCCGTAGCCCCGCCACCTCCCGGCTCCATCGTGCCGCCTCGCTTTGCATCTGGGCCAGCGAGGCGAACTCGCGTCCCCGCCACCATGAGTCGCGCACATAAGGCATCTGCCGCTCCACCCTGGGCTTGTCCTTGGGTTTAAACGCCCGCGCCGGGTCGATCAGGCAGTCATAGTGGGCGGCCAGCTCGGCGTAGGTGCGGTTGATCTTCGGGTCATACAGGTCGGACCTGTCCACCCCGGTCTTCAGGTTGTCGCACACCAGCCGGGCCGGAACCCCTCTAATATGCGGGTCTCGTTTGTCAAGATCCTGATCGGTCCGCGCACGTCATGAGGCGTCCTGATCGAGTCGGGTAAGCAGCCCGTCGAAGACTTTGGTACGGCCCATTTGTCCCTTTGCGGCGGCGTCGTCGCGCTGCTTTTGCAGGGTGGGACGAAACTCGATAGTGGTCTGGAAGAACGTGCAGGATTCGCAGATCGATTCGAAGTGGCAGTCCATCCCGATCGGTCGGGCGCAGTAGCCGTTCCCGAGCATCCGTCGATGCATCTCGGCGCGCAGCTTGCGCATCTCGGTACCCTCGGCGTCGGCGGGTAGTTGCTTTGGCGCCTGATAGAGCGCCTCGACCTTCTCCGAGACGGCGAAGTACTCGTCGGCGACGGTGCGATCGGCGATCTTGGCCTAAACGAGCGTCATATGCAACGAGCGATGCCCGAGCAGGGCCGCGATCGCCTCTAGCGACATGCCGCGGTTGATCGCCTGGGTCGCCAGGGTATGTCTGAGCCTGTGTGGTGAAACACTGCCGATGCCAGCTGTTTTGGCTGCTTTAGCGACAGCGGAATCGACCCGCGAGATAGGGATCGGTCGGCCTTGCTCGACGAAGATCAGCTTGCTGCGCAACCCTTCCGGACGCTTTGCGAGCCACTCGTCGAGCAGTTCCTTCAACTGCGGGTGCAGCGGGATGTATCGGTCGGTGTGCAGCTTGCCCAGCGGCACGTGCAGCCAGTAGGCCGAACCGATCTGCACAACGGCGTCGGTGGTCAGCGCCAAGTACTCGCCCTTACGCATGCCGGTTCGGGCGAGAAACTCGACGGTGAGCCGCACGAACGGGTCATTGTCCTCTCGGGCGGCTTGCAGCAGCTTGGTCGCCGCGGCGTCGTCGAGGAACCGGGGCAAAGTTTCGTCGGGGATCGGCATATCGGAGGCCAGCACGGGCACTTTGGCTGGCGCGTCGTCGATCTCCCATTCCAGCAGCCGGATGAAGAACCCGCGCAACGCGCAGAGTCGGTCCTTGATCGTGTGCCGATGCAGTGGTGCGCCGCGTTTGCCCGGCCGCCCGGCCAGCCAGCACTTGTAGGCCTCGACGTGTGTTCGACCCAAGTCGGCGACGCATCGCGCGGACGGATCTCGCTCGGCGACGAATCCGGCAAATTCCCGCAAGGTCGCCTCGATGTTTTTCACTCGCCCGGGCCGCAGCGTGGTCGCCACCTGCTGGAGGTAAGTGCGCATTGTGGCGCGCATCCGCTCGGGCACCTCGGCCCACTGTACAGCGCGGATGTCTGCTTTGGTGCGGACTCGTTTACGGGGTAGTTCGTCGATCACCCCGGCGTGGAACAGGGTCGCTTCCAGACCGAAGATCGCGGTGGATAAGGCGCGGTGCGAGTGGTGTCCGTAACGGTCTGCGGCGGCCAGTAATTGGCCGCGTGCCCTGTCGATGTCAGCGTGGGTCAGCCATTCTGGCGCCAGTCCGGTCAAGGCGCAGATCTGGGCCAGCGCGGCCCACTGCGCTTGTGCGGTCTTGATCGGAAACTTAAGCGTTGCGGCGGTGTTGATGAACAGGGCATGGAACACCGGCCAGTGCCGCGACAAGCTGATACCCAGCCGGGGTCGGCGGACCACCAGGTAGTCCGCGCTCGGTTGCAGCCGCCGAGTCGCGATGAGCCACGCGATGAACCGATGCACCGCGTTGTGGACGGCGAGCTGCTCTTCTAAGGGCAGCTCGGCGAAAGCTCGTGGTTCGCCGATATGCACCAAAAACCACCGAGCGCCCCATAACACCGTTCGCTCTGGCACCTGGCCGATGTCCCACAGGTCATTCTCGTAGGCGCTGACCAGATCCAACGCCTCGCCAACGAGTCGGTAGGCGGTCATCAGCTTGCACCGTCCTCGGCCTGATCGGCGATGTCATCTTCGATCGCGTTTACCGCGCGGGCGTACTCCTCGGCCAGCCACCCATTGGCCAGGTGCAGATAGACGCGGGTCGACTCGATCGAGCGGTGCCCGGCCTGAGCCTGCACCGCCTCCACCGCCATCCCCGCCTCCCGCAGCCGGGTCAGGCAAGTGTGACGCAGCTGATGACAGGTCGCATGGTCCAGTCCCGCCCGCTGCCGCGCCCCGTCGAGCACCTGATCCATCCCGGCCGCAGATAGGGCACGACCTCGGGTCGGCCCGCGCAGCACCACGAACACCCGTTCTGTGTCGGTGGCCGGCCGTTCGTGCTCGCAGTAGTCGGCAAGGCTCACGAAGAACCGGTTCGCCACCGGCACGATCCGCTGATGACCGCCCTTGCCCTCAGCGATGAACAGCCGCCGCTCCCCGGCATGCACGTCCGACATGCGCAGCCCGAGCACCTCGCAGCGACGCAGCCCGCCCAGCAGCATCGCCAACACGATGGCGCGGTCGCGATGCGTGCGCAGCACCCCCAGCAGCGAGTCCACCTCGACCGGGGAGAGCACCTTCGGCAGCGTTCGCGGCGTGCGGATCAGCGGCACCCCACGCGCCCCCGAGGCCAGCGGGCGCCGGGTGCCCACACCGCGTGGCACCGGATTGCGCCGCAGATCGACATCATCACGGGCCAATAGATAGGCGAACAGACCTGACACACTTGCCAATCGGCGCTTAAGCGTGCGCGCCGACAACCCCGACTCGCCGTCTTCGAGTCGCACCACACCGGCGCCCCGACGCGGCGCCCGCTGCGCAACAAGGAACCCCATCACATCCGTCGTTGACACCCGAGCCGGCTCCTTGCCGACCACCGAGAAGAACACCTTCAGGTCGTAGGCCGTCGCCAGCACCGTGTTCGGTCGCGACCGCGCCGCAACGAACCTCAGATAGTCATCGACCAGCGCATCGCCGAGACTGGCCCGGACCTCACCATCCGGACCCGATGATCGCACCAGACACGGTGTCCACAACATCGGCGCTCCCCGTCTCGGGTTGCGCCCATTCTCGCGCCGTTTCGGCTCGTACAGTGGGATCAACACCCACATAACCATTGAAGAACTCGAATGCCTCGACATGGCAAGCGCACCAAGTTTTTTGGTCCATCCGAATGACGGGCCGCACGAACAAGTGCCGCGAGCATGCCAGCACCATCACGAACGCCCACACCGCGACCCGGCGCGCGGTGGCCGGGTTCAGCCACATCCCCAACCTGCCGTAGTCGATCTGCGCCTTACTGCCCGGGGCCACCTCGCCGCGCGGCACACTCACCCGCGCTCGGGCCACCTCCTCAGCGAAATGCGTTGCCACCCACCGCCGCACCGACGACTCCGACACCGCGACCTCGTGGTCGTCGCGCAACCGCTGCGCGATCGTAGCCACCGTGACATCGGCGTCCAACCAGCCCTTAATCCGGTCCCGATGCGGCTCGATCAGCGGCCACGTCGATGCCCGGGCACCTGGATCATCCAGTCCGGGAAACCATTGCGCGATTCGCTCTGCCCACTGCTCGGCGGTCAGTGGTTTTCCGCCCGGCTCGATACCCTCCGCTTCCGCCGGCGCCAGATATTTGCGGATCGTCTTGCGATCCATCCCCAGCGACTGCCACTACTGCACCTGCGAGCGGCCCGCCTGCCAATGCATGTACAGCTCGATCAGATCGAACATCTCGATACCTCTCCTCGCCATCAGCGCCCTTTCGTCCGCCGGACTCCGACGGATTCAGAGCGAACATGTGTGCGAGGCCCACAGCCGGCAGACACGCCGCCCAGGGTGAGGAATTACCTGACAGCCGGGGTGGGGAATTCCGTGACGGACAACCCCTCAGAACTGGGGAATTACGTGACCGCTGACAGTCAGCACCGGAAAGACCATCAGCACGATGATGGAAGTCACCAGGATGTCTCAGGTGAAAACGGGCATCCGAAACATCGTCATCCCGGGCGCGCGCAGGCACACCGCCGTGGTGATCATGTTGACCGCACCCAAAATGGTGCCCAATCCGGCCACGATCAGACCCATGATCCACAAATCTGATCCAGCGCCCGGGTTATGGACGGCATCGGACAGCGGGGTGTAGGCGGTCCAGCCGAAGTCGGCGGCCCCGCCGGGGGTGATGAACCCCGCGAGCACGATCAAAGCGCCGAACAAAAACAACCAGAACGACAGCGCATTCAGTCGGGGAAACGCGACGTCCGGTGCCCCGATCTGCAGGGGCAGCACCAGGTTGGCGAAGCCGAACACGATCGGGGTGGCATATAGCAGCAGCATGATGGTGCCGTGCATGGTGAACAGCTGGTTGTATAGCTCGTTGGATAAAAACTGCAGCCCCGGCGCGGCCAGTTCGCTGCGCATCAGCAGGGCCATCAGACCGGCCACAAAGAAAAAACTCATGCACGCGACCACGTACATGATGCCGATCGTCTTGTGGTCGGTGGTGGTGATCAGCTTGTAGAGCAGCGCGCCCTTCGGGCCCAAGCGGGCCGGAAACGGGCGGCGCGCCTCGGCCCGCCAGATCGCGATCGCCGTCGGGGCGTTGAGCCACGACGGCGCCGGTCCCGAATATCAGCCCGAAATCCTCTGTTTCGGCGATATCGGGGGCTACCAGGGCTTTTATATTCACTCCGACACCTGGTACGGCGGTCAAACCAGCGTGTTCAAGATGGGTCACGCGCCCTACGCGATGAAGCTCGCCTTCAAGGAGATGTACTTTCGCACCGGCGGCAAACCCCCGGCTTTCGGGGTGCCGGCCACCCATCTGCTCATGGATCACTTTCCCGGCGAGTAAGTCCGACGGCCCGTCTGGGGGAACGGGGACCTTGGGCTCATCAGCCCCGGAGTCGGGCTTCCTCCAAGTCAAGAATGCGTTCGATGGCGCGGAGCACCGTCGCACTGATGCGTCCCTGCCGGCGCAACTCAATCACGGTGGAACGCTCCACACCCAGCACCTGAAGCTGCAACTCCCGGTATCGCTGCAGCTCGTCGGCCCCGTCGGCGACCCGGCTCGGCTGATCCCGGTTGGCGAGCTCCAGGCGTCGCACCCGGGCCGCGTAGAGCGCACGCAGCGACTCGACCGCGTCATCGGCGGGCTCGGTGGCGGCGTAGTCGTCCAGCCAGGCCAGGGCGCTGCGCGCCGCCTGCAGCCGGGCCAGCCGCTGCTGGCTGCGCAAGTCCTCGTTCCCGATGCTCAGGTGGCGCAGCAGCCACGGCAGCGTCGTGCCCTGCAGCATCAACGTGGCGACGATTACCGCGGCGGCGATCATGATCAGCAGGTCGCGATGCGGAAACGGCGAGCCGTCCGCACGGCTCAGCGGCACGGCCAGGGCCGCGGCCAGCGATACCCCGCCACGCATCCCGGCCCAGCCGATGACGACCCGCTCTTTCCATCCGGGCGGCGGTCCCGTGCGGCCCAGCAACCTGGTCACGGCCGGCCCGAACAGCATCCAGGCCATCCGCAATCCCACCACCACGGCGACCACGGCCGCCATCACGGCCGCCACCGTTGCGGCGGCCATGTCCGGAATCCGGTGCACCACGCGGACCAGCTGCATGCCTAAAAGGGTGAACAGCACCCCGTTGAGCAAAAACACCAACACATCCAGGAAAGCGAACGCCTGCAGCCGCCCGCCCGCGGTGTAGATCACCCTGCTGCGCGATCCCACATATACCCCGGCGACCACCGTGGCCAGAATCCCGGACAGCCCGGCGATCTGTGCCATCACATAGGTCAGGTAAGGGGTAGACAGCGACAGGGTGATCTCCACCAGCGGTTGGTCGATGCGCTGCCGTGCCCAAACCAACACCCAGGCGATGGCAAAGCCCAGCAGCGCCCCGCCCGCTGGTGCCGCCAGCAGCGCCAGCGCTATCTCACCCGGCCCCAGTGTGCCGATCACCACCGCGGTCACCGCGCTCACGTAGAGCACGAGGGCGCTGCCGTCGTTGACCAGGCCCTCACCTTCGACGATCGTCACCAGCCGCTCGGGCACATTTAATCGGCGGAACACCGAGGTAGCCGCCAGCGCATCGGTCGGTGCCACCACCGCCCCCGCGACCGCGGCCACCTGCCACGGCACCCCCGCGACTCCCACCATCACCCCCGCGACCGCAGCCATAGTGGCCAGGACCAACCCCACCGCCAGCAGCCCGATCGGTTTGGCGTTGGCCCGGAGATCCTTCGGAGCGCTGAAGAAGGCCGCGTAGTAGAGCAGCGGCGGCAGGAACACAAAGAACATGACTTGAGGCGATAGCTCGGGCCTACCGATTGCCGGCAACTGACCCAAAAGCGCCCCGGCGGCCACCAGCAGCACCGGGTAGGGGATCCCGCTTCGTTCGGCGGCCCACCCCGCCACGGCAGCTACTAGCGGCAGCACCGGTAGAAGCAAAGCCAAGTGCGTCGACATTACGCCCGCACCTTGCGCCTGCGGTTCCGCTGGGCCAGGCCCTCGAGCGGACGCATCATGGCTTTTTCATAACACTGCGGCCCCGGCGGCCGGGAACGTTAGACGAGGATTCGGCGTGCCGCCACGTTGATGCCTTCAGAGATCATCGGGTGGGGAAATGCCACCTCGGCCAGGGCGCGGGCGTTGAGCCCTTCGTTGAGCGCGAGCGCCAGGGGCGCCACCAGCTGCGCCGCGTCGACGCCAGCGATCTGGGCGCCGAGCAGACGTGCACTATGGGCGTCGCACACGAGCTTCAGATACCCGGTGGTCTCCCCGAGGATCTGGGCGCGAGCGTCAACGGCGTAGTCGTAGCTGCCGACGGCCACGTCACCATGCAGCTCGACGGCCTTCGCCTCGGTGAGCCCCACGCTGGCCAGTTCGGGATCGGTGAACACGGTGAAGGGCACCGCGGTGAACTCCATCCGGTCCGCGCTGGCGCCACCGGCCAAGATGTTGTGCGCGACGACGATGCTCTGGCGCACCGCGGAGTGAAACAGCATGCTTTTGCCGTTGACATCGCCCGGCGCCCACACCGACGGGTTGGTGGTGCGCAACGTCGCATCGACTACCGGGCTGCGGTGGCGATCGAGCTGCACCTCCAGATGTTCGATGCCGTCGGGCAGCACCGGGACCCGGCCGGTTGCCATGATCACCAGGTCGCCGGCGACCGAGCACTCGGTGCCCTCCTGATCGGCGTGGCGACGGTAGCGCACTAGCAGGTCGGTGCCCGACCGTTCGATTCCGGTGACGGCCGCACCGAGCTGCAGCGCAACCCGTCCGCGCAGCGAACGCGCCAGGAAGTCGGCCAGATCCCGGTCAAAGCCCGGCAGCAGCTGCTCGGTGAGTTCGAGGACGACGGGGGCGGCCCCCAGGTGGGCCAGGATGGTGGCCGTCTCGACCCCGATGTAGCCGCCGCCGATGATGACCGGGCGCTGCGGAAACCCCAGGTCTGCGCCGAGACGGAACAGCTCGTGGGAGGTCACGGCGAGTTCCGCTCCGGGAATGGGCAGCCGGCTTGGGGCCGAGCCGGTGGCGATGATCAGGCTGTGAAAGCCGACCCGCTGGACCCTCCCGCCGTCGCTTTCCACCTCGAGTTCGTTTTCCCCCACCACGCGGGCTCGCCCGGATACGAATTGCACCGTGGAGGAGTCGAGTTCTTTGCGGTGTTGGTCGTAGCGCGCCTGCTGGACGGCGTCCTTGTGTCTGAGGATGCTGCGCCACCGGGACGGGGCGTCGAGCGGGTCGGGCGCCGACGGGCCGGTGATGGCGGCCAGGGGACCCGAGCGGGCACGCTGATAGCTGAGCGCCGTTTCCCGCACGGCTTTGGATGGCACGCAGCCCTCGGCCAGGCAATCGCCGCCGAGGTTGCCGATCGGGTCGGCCATCAGCCCGGAGCGACCGGCGGCGGCGAGGCGAAACGCCGCGGGGTAGCCGGCCCCTCCGGCGCCGATGATCGCCACATCCACCGGGTTCGATGTCACTGTCACCGCTCGATCCTGACATGGGATTTGCCGCCCCGGGCAGGGTCATTCGGCCTTTCTTTCGGGGTCACCCGAATCGGCCCGCGCCGTGCCCGCTACCCAGCGGCGGGCGTGTCGTTCCACATCGCCAGCAGTGAATGGGCGGCCGTGTATGCGGCGACAACAACCAGAAGCCACACGAACCACCGGGTGAGCCGGGCGGCCGGGACCCGGTTGGCCATCGCGTCCCCGAGAATCACCCCGATGAATCCCGCCACGGTGAAAGGGACGGCCACCGGCCAGTCGATTCCACCGCCCTGAAGGCGGAAGACCAGTGCTTCCGCGGAGCTGATGGCGATCACCAGCAGTGAGGTCCCCACCGCGACGGGCATCTCGTAGTCCAGAGCCAGGACCAATGCCGGCACGATCACGAAACCGCCGCCCACCCCAAAGAAGCCGGTGAGAAAACCCACGACGCTGCCGGCGAGCACCACCCGCCAGGCCGTCGCCGGCGCCGTTCGCTTACGACGGCCAGGGTCGGGTACCGAGGCCGTATCCGGGGAAGCGGAAGCCGTATCCGGGGGAGCGGACGCCGTATCCGGGGGAGCGGACGCCGTGGCCACCGAGCCGGGGCCGATAGCTTCTTTCACCGTTCGATCCCCGTCACCCCTCGAAACGGACGTTGCCAATTGCTTAATGTGGCACGCCGTTTCGGAGTATCGGCAATGCATGCGCCACGCTGCCGCCAGGATCAGTACGGAAAACACCAGCAGCAGCACATGGTTGGGGACCGCTCGGCTGAGCAGGGAACCCAGCGACGCGCCGCCGATGCCGACTGCTCCGAAGGTCAGCCCGGAGGCGAACCGCACCGAACCGGCGCGCACGTGGCCCACCATGCCGACCAGTGCCGTGGCTCCCACCGCCACCAGCGAGGTGGTGGTCGCCGCGTGGGCCGTCTCACCTACCCCGTAGACCAGGGCCGGCACCGCCAGGATGGATCCACCGCCGCCCAGGGCGCCCAGCGAGAGGCCGATCACAAACCCCAACGGGCCCGACGCGGCGATGCCCCCGGTGCTCAACGCCAGATCCGGGGCAGCCGCTGGGCTCACCGGTTCGGGAGCAGGGCGTTGTCGGCGTCGCCGCTCAACTCACCGGGCACGGCTTTGGGCGCGTTCGGCTGCGGTGGGGACCCCGAGACGATGCAGCACGACGCCCGTGGGACACCAGCCCACCGCGGCGTCGAGCAGCAAATTCGCGCCGACGAACGCCGTCATCAGCCGCCAGCGGCTGGAATACTTACGCCCCAACGTCAAGGTGGTGAGCACCACCGCCCCGGCCATCAGGTGCTCGATCCGCTCGAGCGTCCATCCCTGCGGTTTCGGCATCCCGAACGCCCCGCGCTCGACAGGGAGCGACTCTTGCTCTTGGTCTTGCTGCTGGTCTTGCATGGTGACCCTCCTTTTCGGTTCGGCTACCGGTCTTTTCGGCTTAGCTACCGGTTCGTGTGTGCTTTCTCGGCCGGCCCGACTCAGATACCCGCTTCGGTGCGCAGAACCTCGTCGCCAAGGCGAGCAGGATCAGCGGAATGATCGCCGTGCTCAGCACCTGGGCCAATGTCAGCGGGCCCGACGATCCGTTGCGGGTCACCAATGCGGCGACCAGACACGTCGCTACCGCACCGCACACCACCACAACCAGCAACCGCTTCTCAGTTGCTTTCATCCCGATACCTTTTCGCTCGCCTTACGGTAGATGACTCGAGCCGTCGCGGTCATGCCGATAAACACGGCAACGGTGAACAACCAGCCGCTTGCCGCCATCTGAACGCCACCGCTAAGCATATGCCCGCTGGCACATCCACCGGCCATCCGCGCGCCAAACATCAGGATGAAAAAGCCGCCGAAGCTGCCAATTGCCCGCTTCCACGGTTCCCTGCCGAACCTGTTGCGCCACGACGGCGGGATCACCAGCCTGAAGCCTTGAAAATAGCGGCTGACGAACACCGCCGTGATTAGTGCACCAAGCAGGGTTCCGATATCCGCAAACGGCTCCCATCCGACCGTTTGGATCACTAATTTGGTGTAATCGAAGTTCGGCAGCAGCAGGTGTCCGGCGAACCAGGAGTACGTGGTCGATTCACCAAAAATCTGGTGCAGAAAAATCGCGAACACCACCACTAGGCCGAGGACCACACTCGTTCCCAGTTTTATCCGTGAGTAAAAGTTGCCGGTGGGCACGTCGGTGACAACCAAGGTGTGAAACCTCGTCGACGTGGACTGATCTAAGCCCCCTTCGGTCAAGTAGGCCACCGTGTCGGACATCCAAGCCTCCTCGTTCGGATCGCTCCGACCGCGGATCGCGCGAACCACACAACTACTGCCGCGGGCGTAGCGCGGCAGCAGTGCCGCGCCGACAAGAAGCGCCGCAGCATAGACGACGGCAATGAGGAATGTGAACACCGGACGGATGTGCTGTATTGGTCCCGAGGCGATAAGATCGCCGTAGTCAGCGGCGTGCACCAGCCATTGGCCGACCGGTGTCGAATACACTAATGTCCACGCCGCCGCGCCAAGCAGACCGCCGGGAAATGCGTAAAGCGCATCTTGCCGGCCTTCACCGAGAGCCATTAATTCAGAGCCGGGAAGGTAGCCGGAAATGGCTATCCCGGCTCCGAAAAGAAAGCCGCCGATCGAAATACCGAAGACGTACATCGGTTTTGGCGCAAAATGCATGGAGAACCCCAGCGCGTACAGGCCGTATAGCGCTACGGCACCGACTGCGCAGGTGATAGCGAGACAGCCGACCAAGAGGCGATCCCGCCACCGCGCCAGCCGGATCAGCGTCTCGGGATTGCCGATTCCCCAGATCTGTCCGACGGCGCCCATGCACATTCCGATGGGGACACCGATCCACAGTGGTGCCGTCACGCTGATCGTCGTCATGGCGCCTTAACCGCCGGGAACCGCGCCGCGGTGTCCGCGGGCGAATACAACCATGGCGCTAACAGTATCGTCGTGTGGCCGGCCCAGGACCGGGGGAGAAGCCGGCGAGAAGGTGGTGTGACCGTCGGGGAAGGGCGACCCGAGGCGATCGAGGACAATCGGCCCTTAACACCGACCGGAGGTAATGGGCATGCTGACGGTACGGGAATGCCATAACCCGTCCGTTGCACGTACACCATGCTATACCCGTAGGGGTATAGACTGTCGAGGATCACGGAAGGAGCCACGATGACCACTACCGAAGAGGCACCCGCAGTCGCAACACCGATGCCGCGCATTGGCGATCCCGCGCCCGCGTTCACCGCCGTCACCACCGAAGGAGAGATCCACTTCCCCGCCGACTATCAGGGCAAATGGGTGATTTTTTTCTCCCACCCAGCCGATTTCACGCCCGTGTGCACGACCGAGTTTGTGACCTTCGCCTCGATGCGGCAACAGTTCGCGGCCTACAACACCGAGCTTCTGGGGCTCTCGGTCGACGGGTTGGACAGCCACATCGCGTGGCTGCGCACGATCAAGGAGAAAATCGCTTTCCGTGACCTCAAAAACGTCGAGGTCAACTTCCCGGTGATCGCCGACGTCTCGATGGAGGTCGCCCGCAAATACGGGATGATCATGCCCGGCGAGGATTCCACCAAGGCGGTGCGGGCGGTCTTCGTCATCGACCCGAAGGGCATCATCCGCGCGATCATCTACTATCCCCTGATCCTGGGCCGCAACTTCGACGAGTTGCTGCGCGTCGTCAAGGCCCTGCAGACCACCGATCATTTCGGTGTCGCGACACCAGCGGACTGGCGGCCCGGTGACCCGGTCATCCTGCCCACGCCCGGCTCCCCCGGTGCTGCGCAGCAGCGCATGGAAGAACCCGGTGAGGGCACCGAATGCCAAGACTGGTTCTTCTGTACCAAAAAGCTTCCGGCCGACGAGGTGGAATCCGCCATCCGGGCGCACTAGCGCACCGGGCGGCTTGGATGCCCGCGTCGATGACCGGCGGCCAGCTTCCCGGATGGCGAGCGGTCCTCGCCGTGGTCGCCCATCCCGATGACGAGTCGTTCGGCCTGGGCGCCATCGTGTCGGGGTTTGCCGAACGGGGCGCGCAGGTGGCGGTGGTGTGCCTGACCCGCGGTGAGGCATCGACACTGCGCGGGGTCACCGGAGAGCTGTCCCGCATCCGCGCCGCTGAGCTGGCAGCGGCCGCCGAGGTGCTTGGTGTGTCGGCGGTGGAGCTGTTGGACTATCCGGATGGGCACCTCGCCGAGGTAAGCGTCGAGGAGTTGGCGGCTTTGGTTGCCGGGTGTGCTCGGCGGTTTGGTGCGCAGGGGCTGCTGGTGTTCGACCCGACCGGCGTCACCGGTCACCCCGACCACCGGCAGGCGACCGCTGCGGCCCGGGCCGCGGCGGCGGAGGTTGGTTTGCCGGTGCTGGCCTGGACGCTGCCCGCCGCCGTCGCCGACGCCCTGAATAGCGAATACGCGACCGCGTTCGTCGGCCATCGGCCCGCCGATATCGACCTGATCGTTCCGGTGGACCGGCGCCGGCAGTGTCAAGCGGTGTGCCGGCACGCCAGTCAGGCGCTGCCGACCAGCGTGCTGTGGCGTCGCCTGGAGCTGCTCGGGCCGGTCGAGCACCTGCGCTGGCTGGTCAAGACGCCCGACAGGACACCGGATTTGACCGATGTCGCACGGTCCGCGTAGGGGTTGGTGACCGGGCCGACCAAGCCGGGTGTGGCGTCGCCGGCGGGTCGGTCCGACGCCAGAACGACCCGGGTGGTGCGGGTGGCCCCCGCCGGGTCGAGGTAGGTGATCGACACGGCGTTGCCGGGCGCCTTGGACAGGATCGCCGCAACCAGGGCCTCGGAGCTCGTGATCACCCGGCCGTCCATCCTGGTGACCACCATGCCCGGACCCAGTCCGGCCGCCTCGGCCGGGCTGCCATTTTGCGCCGCGATGATCACGGCGCCGCGGGTGTCGTTGTTGGTGTCGTTGTTGGTGGCTAACCGTACACCCAGATAGGCATGTGTGGCCGTACCGGTCGCGATCAACTGGTCCGCGATGCGCCTGGCCTGATCCACCGGGATGGCGAAACCGAGCCCGATCGAACCGCCTGGCCCGAAAAGGGGGTTCCCGCCGGTCACGATAACCGAGTTGACGCCGATGAGGTTGCCGCTGGCGTCGATCAACGCCCCGCCCACGCTGCCGGGGTTCATCGCGGCATCGGTTTGAATGGCGTCGAGCACGGTCAGGTGGCCACTGGCGTCGGTGAGTGTGGGTACCGGGCGGTGCAGCGCGCTGATGACCCCGGTGGTGACGGTGCTCTCCAGACCCAGTGGGGAGCCGACCGCGACCACGCTCTCACCCACCCGAAGCGTGGCCGAGTGACCAAAGGTGATCGGGGTGAGCCCGGAAATGCCGTCCGCGCGCACCACCGCCACGTCGGTGGCCAGGTCCGTGCCCACCACATGAAACGGCGCGGTGCGACCGTCGGCGAAAGTGGCGACGGTCTTCGGGGGGGTGGTGGCTCTGGGCGCGCCGCCGAGAGCGGACACGACTTGACTGCTGGTCAGGATCAGCCCCTCGGGGGTCAATACGATGCCCGAGCCCGTTTCGGACAGCGGACCCGCTGTCGCCTCCAGCTTGGCGACGCTGGGCACCGCCTTGGCGGCAGCGCTTTCCAGGGAGGGATGTGACGGATCGCCGGTGGGCGCACCGGCCGACGCCCCGCCGGTAGCGCCGGTAGCGTGTTTACCGCCGAAGGGATCGGTGACCAGGACGGCGGTCGCCCCGATAATCCCGCAAATCACCGCCACGGCCATCGCACCGACGAACAGTTGTACCTCGCGAATAATGCTCTGCCGCTTCGTGTCCCCCGTGGTGATGTAGGGATCACCCGGCACGACGGCCTGGCTATCGGCCGGCGTTTCGGACGCTTGCACAGGTGGTCGGTGTGCGGAACCGTAGGTCATGGGCGATCCTTGCTGAAATACCTGAGATCGACTTCCATCGTGGATGCGCCGGGATGGGGGCAGTAGGGACCGAAGTCCCGTGTCTGTGGGGCATTGGTCCGCGGGGTCCGCCGGGGTTCGTGGGGGAGAGGTTGCGCCGACGAACGGCCCTTCAATCCAGGGACTTCGGTCCCTACCGCGCGGCTTCCTCGGCTGGTCGGATCGAGTTGTCCTTTCACCCGAGACCCAAGGAGGCATCATGACGACCCTTCCCGTCCGGCGTCGGCGCCGTGGACTTTTTCCGGAGCTGTCCGAATGGTTTGCCGGTTTCCCGCCGTTAGCGGAAATCCACCCGTTTTTTGAGACCCGGATGATGCGGCTGGAAGACGAAATGAAGGACGGCTGCTATGAAGTCCGCGCCGAGCTTCCCGGCATCGATCCCGCCAAGGACGTCGACATCACGGTGCACGACGGCCTGCTGACGATCAAAGCGGAGCGCAGCGAAAAAAAGGAATTCAAGGGACGGTCCGAGTTCGCCTACGGGTCGTTCGAACGCACGGTGTCGCTGCCGGCGGGCGCCAACGAAGACGACATCAAGGCCAGCTACGAGAAGGGCATTTTGACGGTGACGGTGCCGGTCGCCGAGGCCAAGCCGGCCGAAAAGCACATCACGATCAAGTCTTGACACGATCGTGCGGTCCCGGAGCGTAGGCTCCGGGACCGCACGCGCCCATCCAGGGCAGCGGAGTCGATGAAAGGGTCGATGGGTACAGAGAAAGCCATGAGGCGGTTAGACATCCGACTCCGGGGGCGACCGGTGGTGGTCGGTTCATGAATCGGGCTCCCGACGTGGATAAGCGTGCGCCGCGGCGGGTGTTTCGTGACCGCCGTGAGGCGGGCCGGGTTCTCGCCGCTCTCCTGGATGCTTACCGCGACCGCGACGACGTCGTGGTGCTTGGGTTGGCGCGTGGCGGGATACCGGTCGCCTGGGAGGTCGCCGCGAGGCTGCGTGCGCCGCTGGATGCCTTCGTGGTGCGCAAACTCGGTGCGCCCGGCCATGAGGAGTTTGCGCTTGGCGCCTTGGCCAAAGACGGCCGGGTCGTGATCAACGACGATGTGGTGCGGGGGCTGCGGATCTCCCCGCAGCAATTGCGTGACATCGCTGAACGTGAAGGACGGGAGTTGGCGCGGCGCGAGGCCGCGTATCGCGGCGGGCGCCCGCCCATCGACGTCGCCGGAAAGACCGTCATCCTGGTCGATGACGGATTGGCCACCGGGGCGAGCATGTTCGCCGCGGTGCAGGCATTGCGTGCGGCCGAGCCGGCGCAGATCGTGGTCGCCGTGCCGGCCGCTCCGGAATCGACCTGCCGGGAATTCGCCGGCATTGTCGATGATGTTGTCTGTGCCACCATGCCGACGCCGTTTTTGGCTGTGGGCGACTCGTTTTGGGACTTCCGGCAGGTTAGCGACCAGGAAGTCAGGGAATTGCTCGCCACACCCACCATGGCCGGCCCGCCGCCCGCCACGCGGCCCGGGGTCAGCGCGGCCGAGGTGATCCGACGCGCGGCCGTCGAGGCCCCGGGGGGTGTCCCGCCCCCGGGCGTTTTGGAAAAGCTGATCGGCGATGCCCGGATTGTGTTGATCGGCGAAAGCTCCCACGGCACCCACGAGTTCTACGAGGCTCGCGCCGGCATCACGAAATGGCTCATCGAGGGGAAGGGTTTTTGCGCCGTCGCCGCGGAAGCCGACTGGCCCGATGCGTACCGGGTGAACCGGTATGTTCGTGGGCTCGGCGTCGACGACACCGCCGAGAAGGCGCTGCGCGGCTTTGAGCGGTTTCCCGCCTGGATGTGGCGTAACGTCGTGGTTCGCGATTTCACCGAGTGGCTGCACGGGCACAACCGCCGGTGCCGGTCGCAGGGCCGGCGGGAAGCCGGATTTTACGGGCTGGATCTCTATAGCCTGCACCGGTCGATTCACGAGGTGATCGCCTATCTCGACACGGTCGATCCCCTCGCGGCGGCCCGGGCGCGGCAGCGCTACTCGTGCTTCGACCATGTCTTCGCCGACGACGGGCAGGCCTATGGGTTTGCGGCGGCGTTCGGCGCCGGGCCGTCCTGCGAGCGGCAAGCCATCGAGCAGCTGGTCGAGTTGCAGCGCAACGCGCTGGCGTACGCGCGCCGGGACGGGTTGCTTGCCGAGGATGAGGCGTTCTATGCGCAGCAAAACGCCCAAACGGTGCGCAACGCGGAGGTGTACTACCGGTCGATGTTCAGCGGGCGGGTGACGTCGTGGAACCTGCGCGACACCCACATGGCCCAAACCCTGCGGGCGCTGCTGGCGCATCTGGACCACCATCGGCAGGGGGAGCCGGCGCGCATCGTCGTCTGGGCGCACAACTCTCACGTGGGCGATGCCCGGGCAACCGAGATGGGTGTCGACGGTCAGCTCACCCTGGGACAGCTCGTCCGCGAACGCTATGGTGAGCAATCGTGTCTCATCGGCCTCACCACCTACGCCGGCACGGTTACCGCTGCCAGCGAATGGGGAGGCATCGCCGAGCGCAAAACCGTGCGACCGGCGCTGAATGGAAGCGTGGAAGAACTCTTCCATGAGGTGGGCGAGCGCTCCTTCTTGGTGTCGCCGATGATCAGCCCGGATGCCGCCGAACCATTGGGTGCGGTTCGGCTCGGCCGCGCCATCGGGGTGATCTATTTGCCGGCGACCGAGCGCCAGAGCCACTACTTTCACACCCGGCCCGCCGACCAGTTCGACGCGCTGATTCATATCGACCACACCCGCGCGCTGGAACCGCTCGAGGTGAGCAGTCAGTGGATCGCCGGAGAGACGCCCGAAACCTACCCGACCGGCTTGTAGACACGAGGCAGCATGCCAAGGGAGTGCAAGTGCACATGAAAGCAGCGGCTTTGGCGCCGACGAGCGGTTCGCGGATCGTGACATTGACGATGAATCCCGCGCTGGATATCACCACGACGGCCGAACGCGTGTGTCCCACCGAGAAGATCCGTTGTCACGGCGAACGTTATGACGCCGGTGGCGGCGGGATCAACGTGGCACGGGTCGCCCAGGTGCTGGGCGCGTCGGTGTCTGCGGTCTTTCCGGCCGGCGGACCGACCGGTGAGGTTGTCGCCGATCTGGTTGTCAGGGCCGGGGTGCGGTTTCATCGCGTCAAAATCGCCGGCGCCACCCGGGAATGCTTCACCGTCAACGAATCCAGCAGCTCCCGGCAGTACCGGTTTGTCCTGCCCGGTCCCCGGTTGAGTGCCGCGGAACAGGCTCAATGCCTCGAGGAGCTGTACTCTGCGGCACGATCGGCTCAGTTCGTGGTGGCCAGCGGGAGCCTACCGCCTGGTGTTCCCGCCGGCTTTTACCAGCGCGTCGCCGACATGTGCGCGAAGTTGGGAGCATTGCTGGTTCTCGACACGTCGGGAGGCGGGCTGCGACACATCAACTCCGGTGTGTTCCTGTTGAAAGCCAGTGTGCGGGAACTGCGTGAATGCCTCGGACGTGACCTGGCCACCGAATCCGAGCAGGTTGCCGCGGCACAGCAGCTTATCCGCCGCGGCCGCGCGCAAGCCGTCGTGGTGTCGCTGGGCTCACGGGGCGCGCTGCTGGCGACACCGCGTGGCAACCAAAGGTTTTCCGCACTGCCGATGCGTTCCGGCAGTGGTGTCGGCGCCGGCGACGCGATGGTGGCCGCGATCACCGTCGGCCTCAGCCGGGGATGGCCGCTGGAAAAGGCGGTGCGTTTCGGCATCGCGGCCGGTGCGGCAATGCTGATGACACCCGGAACGGCTGCCTGCAACCGGGCCGATGTGGATCGTCTTTTCGAGCTGGTGCCCGAGCCCACGGCGCTGTGAACGGTCCTCGGCCATGACCCGTCGGGACAAACCGCGCTGCCAAGGTCAATCCGGGTCTCCGGCAGTCTATTTCGGCAGTCTATTTCGTGAACGTGTCGCGCTCGGGCGGGAGGGTGTGTAGGAGCGGGCCGTAACGGTCCCGGAACTCGCTGATTATCTCGGCGAAGGGAAGATCGTGATACCAGCCGCGGTCGTGAAGGTATTCCATGTGCCGGTGCCCCTCGGCGTCGTAGGGATGCAGAAGCGCGTCGTGTTCGCCGTCGAAATCGATTGGCGGGACACCGAATCGGGCGCATAGTTCGGCATTGAACGCCGGTGTTGCCTTGACCCACCGGTTGTTGACGAACAGTTCGCTGTAGCCGTGGTAGGCGAACACGTCGGTTCCGCCCATCCGGGCGCGCAGCGTGTCGGTTTGCAGATGGTTGCGCACGTCAGCGAACCCCAGCCGGGCGGGTATACCCGCGGCACGAGCGGCCGCGGTGAGCAGCACCGCCTTGGGGATACAGTAGGCGCGGCTGACGCTGGCGACGTAGCTGGCGCGGTAGTGATCGGGATCGTCGTCGACACTGTAGGGGTCATACCAAATCTTGTCGCGGACCGCGAGGAAAAGGCGCCGGGCTCTGATCACCGGATCGCGGCTCTCACCGATCGCGATTTGGGTGAAGCGCTGGACGTCGTCGTGGTGCCAGTCCAAGAACTCCGTGGACGCCAGGAAAGCCGAATCGGGTTCGGTCGATGTGGCAGTCACAGCGGCCCTTTCGTCATCACTGCGGTGGTGCTCGGCGGGGTGTCACCGATCGCGCAGCTTAGTCCACGGCGCGGACCCGGTGGTCGCTGGCCGGAAAGCCCCGCAATCAGATCGGTGTGGGCAAGATTGCTGCACGGCCGTCACACCCGGTGGAGCGGTAGCTTACCGGCGGCTCAACAGAACCGGATGAGTCCCCGAATGTTGCGGCCCGACCTCATGTCGTCGTATCCCTCGTTGATCTGTTCGAGGCTGTATTCGCGGGTGATCAATTCGTCGAGTTTGAGTTGCCCGGCGTTGTAGAGTTCGACCAGTCGCGGGATGTCGTGAGCGGCGTTAGACGACCCGTACAATGCGCCGCGGATCTGCTTTTCGTACAACGTCAGTTCCAGCAGCGATCCCGACATCGAAATGTCGTCGGGGTGCCCGATCGCAGTCACCACCACTCGGCCACGTTTTCCGACCAATGACAGCGCGTCGCCGACATAGGACGCTTCGGCCACATCGGTGGTCAACACGCACACGTCGGCGAGTTTGCCTCGGGTCAGATCGCTGACCAGCGCCCACGCCTCATCGAGGGTGGCTGCGGTGTGCGTCGCGCCGAAGCGCACGGCTTGCTCGCGTTTGAACGCGACCGGGTCGAGCGCCACGATCGTCAACGCGCCGGCGATGCGGGCGCCCTGAATCACGTTCATGCCCACACCGCCTGCACCCAGCACGACCACGGTGTCCCCGGCGCGCACCTCCCCGGTGCGCACCGCCGACCCGTACCCCGTCGTCACACCGCACCCGATCAGCGCTGCCTTGTCCAGCGGAGTACCGCTGTCGATCTTGACCAGTGAGGCTTTGGGCACCACGGTGTACTCAGAAAACGTTCCCAACAAACACATCTGGCCGATGTCCTCGCCGCGGGCGTGGAACCGGTAGGTGCCGTCGATCTGAGGTCCCATCATGACCGCCGCACCCATCTCGCACAGGTTGCCCATGCCGCGCGCACAGTATGAGCAGCGTCCACAGGCGGGCAGGAACGTCAAAACAACCGAATCGCCCTCTGCGACATCCTCGACGCCGGGACCGACCGCGGCCACCGTGCCGGCACCTTCGTGTCCGCCCACCACCGGCAGCGGGATCGGCAGGTCGCCGGTGACCAGGTGTTCATCGGAATGACACAACCCGGTCGCGGCCAGCCGGACCAGCACCTCATCAGGGCCAGGCGGATCCAGCTCAACCTCCTCGACCTCCCACTTCTGGCCCAGGTCCCACAGAATCGCTGCGCGTGTCTTCACCGTTTCACTCCCCACACTTGAATGCTTCTGGTTGATGACCGAGAAATGATCAACCGAGGGTCTTGATGACGAACGCGCCGTCCGCGTGCTTGCACCGAGGCCATCGTCGGCAGCGCCGCCGCCAGCACGCCCAGCAACGTGTCGTCGACGATGACCACCCGCTCATCACCGCGCACACCGACCTCACGCAACGCGTTGGCCAGCCGGGCCGCCCGAACCGCCAACTCGCGGTAGGTCACCCGCGACATGTCGCGGGGACCGCGCTCGGTGAACACCTCTCGCTCACCATGCACCGTCGCCGCATGCTCGACGATGCCGGCGACACCCAACTGCACGTCCTGCATCGTCGACTTCACCGCGACACCACCCCGCTCAGCACACCAGCCGAGCACTTCGGCTCACACATCGATGAGGTCCTGATGTTGTGCAGCCTCCAGCATCAGCCAGTACTCCGGGAACAAGTTCTTGGCCTGCGGTATCAGCTTGATCAGCTTGGCCACCGGACCTTTGGCCCGCACCGTGCCCTTGGCCATCGCCATTGGGCACCGCCGTACTCGACGCTCCGGTCTCGACGACCTTATTGGGCATGTCCACCGTCACCACCGCATCCGGATCGGTGTAATGAACCCGCAACACCACCCCCGAACCCGCGAGTTTGTCGGCCGACCCGTCCGTTTCCACGCCACGCCGGAAAATGCCGCCGAGGTAGGTGTAAACCTCGTCCTCATCGGTGAAAACGGCCATCCCGGCCTCCGTTCTGTGCACCAGGTGACATGCTGACGTGTGCTGGCGGCCGCGTCGCCGCGGCATGTCATGTGGTGTGCGCCACCACGGTTCCCCAGCCATGGTCGCGATCACGGCAACGGCACGCCAGTCGCGCGCGGGCCAATCGGTGGTCTTCGCGGGCCAAGCGCCGCCCGGCCGGATCACGCGATGGGGGCGTGAACGGTCGCCACCAGCCCGCCACCCTCGCGCGCGCTGAACTCGACCCGGCCACCGATCGCCTCGAGGATTTGCTGCACGATCCACAGGCCCAGTCCGGCGGTGCCGCGCCGATCGCCGACGCTGATATATTTGGCCGTCAACTCGCCAAGGCTTTGAGTCGGTATGCCAGGACCGCGGTCGGCTATCTCGATGACGACCTCATCGCCGGTGCGCGTGCACATCACATCGACGGGGGCGCCACGGCTGTGCCGGGACGCGTTCTCCAGCAGATTGGTCAGCACGCGCCGCAGCCCCTGGGCGTTGACCGCTACCGCGCCCAGGTCACCGCTCACCGTCAACCGCAGCTGCGGCGTCTCCAGGCCGACGGCGTCGGCGGCAGCGGTGATCAGGCCGGCGATATCGACGCGCCGGACCCGGCCCGCCGAGAAGGTGGGCTGACGGCTCAGGGCGACATCGGACAAGGCGTCGAGCATGTCGGCGAGATGCTGAACGTGGCGACCGGCCAGCCGCAGGCTGGCGGCGCGGTCCGACTCCGACATCGGCCGTGCCGAGGTGAGCGCGTCCGTCAGCGCCTCCAAGGAGGCGATCGGAGTGCGGAATTCGTGCACCAGCACCTGTAGCCCGTCTTGCTGCGACTGGTAGGACCGCAACAACCGGCTTCGCAGGTCGCGTTCCTCCTCGGCGGCGGCGTGTTCGGCCTCGGCCTCCACCAATGCCCGGATGCTGGATTGGTGCTCGCGTTCGGCCAGGGATGACAGCCCCGCCGTGATAAGCGCTGTGAACAGCAAATACAGCGCCCACCAGCTACTCTGGGGCACCGGTGGGAGCGCGGCACTCGCGGCCGTGGAGGCCGGCAGCGCGACGGCGACATACCCGGCGCCCAGCAGCACCCCCAACACCAGCGTCTCGGAGAACGACAGCCGGGCCGCGGAGGCGATGACCACCAGCACCAGCACCGACACCGCCGGGCTGTGCACTCCGCCGGTCAGCGCGATGAACACCAGCGTGAACACCGAATCGAATCCGGTGACCAGCCAACGGTAACGGGTGCGGCGCACCTCCAGCTGCGGATGGACGAACACAACGGCCGCGTAGATCATCGCCGCCGCCAACAGGATCACCGGTATCAGGATTGGGACGCGCACGTGCACCACCGCCGGCTCGACGGCCAGCAGCACCGCGGTCGAGAGCACCACGGCGACCCGCACGGCGACGACGGTGCGGGCCAGCCCGTAGCCGCCGTATTCCGCCGTCGCCCAACGGTGCTGCTCGAGCGGTCTCACCGGGCCGGCATTACCGGGGTAGCGTCACAGTAATGACCGGCAAGCCGTACGTCGTCGTGATCGTCGATGACCACGAGCTTTTCGCGCAAGGCCTGGCTTTGCTGCTGACCCGCCAATGGGGCGAGCTGTTCACGGTGGGAGGGCAGACCATCTACGTTGAGGAGGCGGCCGATCTGGTGGCCCGCTGCGGCGCCGACGTCGCGATCATCGACCTGTCGATGCCCCCGCTCGGCGGGATAGCCGCCATCCGCCATATCAAGGCGCGCCGTCCCAACACCCGGGTCCTGGCGCTGTCGGGAACCGGCAACCTCGAGCTGGCCGAGGAGGCGCTGCGAGCCGGCGCCGAGGGGTTCCTGCCCAAGACGGCGCGGCCCGAAGCGCTGGCCGGTCCGCTGTGGACCGTCGCCGAAGGCGTGCGGGTCATCGACGGGGCGCTGCTCGACGCGCTGCTGGCGAAGTCCCGCGAACCACGGTCGGCGTTGCTGGACCGTCTCACCACGCAGGAGCTTCAGCTGTGGAAATTGATCGCCACGGGAATGGAAACCAGCGATATCGCGGGGCGGATGATCGTGTCGGAGCGCACCGCCAAGCGGATGGTGGCCGCGCTGCTGCACAAGCTCGGTGTCGCCAACCGCACCGCCGCAGCGGCGATGGCCGGGCGGCTGCGGCTGCTCGACGATCTCGCCGACGCCGACTGGCCGCATTGATAATATTGATAATTCCGTGCGGCGGCGCACCGGGGCGGTCAAACGGCCAGCAAGTCGGTGCGCCCGTCGGCCCGCAGCAACTCCTGGTAACGGGGGAAAAGCTTCTTGGCGACCGGCAGAAGCTTCAGGATCTTCGACACCGGGCCTTTGGCGCGGACCTGCCCCTTGGCCAGCGAAACAGCGAGGTTGAGTTTGCCTTGCCAGAACCGGTTCGCCATGTCACAGGTCATGAACATCGTCACGGTGGGCTCAACGTCACAGCTCCCGGTGAACACCTTCCGGTTGGGCATGTCTGCCGTGATCTGGATGTCCGGGTCCGAGCAGTTGAGTTGCAGCACAACACCCGATGTTACGAGTTGGCTGGCGATCGAATCGTCTGCCGCTGCCTCCTCGAAGATCCCGGCGATGTACTTCGTTGCCTCGTCGCTATCTTTAAAAACTCCCATGGTAATGTCTTTCAGCTCCTGGATCTTTCGTGGATATGTCGATCTTTGGGCGTGCTCAGCTGTTTTTGCGGGCCGCCCAGTCGTACAGTTTCGCGATCTTCGTATAGCCGTTGTCCGGCACAAACTCTGCTTCCACACGGCCGTCGTGAATGCAGTCGACCGGGCACAGCGGCACGCATTTCCCGCAGTCGATGCACTGTTCGGGGTCGATCACGAAACGGCCCAGGAAGTCGTCGGGTTTCTTCGATATGGCATCCACGCGACCCGGACAGGAATGCTCACACGCTCCGCATCCGATGCAGGTGTCATCGATATAGAAATGGCCACGCCTGGTCCGGCTCATACGTGTTCCTCTTCCCTAATAGGCGATTGCCTGACGGGCGATTCACAGCCGAGCAGAGTTGTTGATGAAATGCTGCAAACTCTGGTTGTAGCGGAAAAACATGTCCCTGCCCAACGGATCGGATGACCAGACCCGTATCGGTGTCGACGCGATGCTGAGCGCGTTGAGGGTGTGGTCGAGATCCGGCCGCCCGCCGCCGGTGCGGATATTGTCGACCATTCCCAGCCACGAGTCCCGGTCGGTCTCCATGACAAAGTCCATCGACTCCAGTTCGTCCTGGCTGATCTCCTTGATCTCGCTGACGTCGAAGCCATCGAACGTGATCTGGACGATCAACGCCGATCCGTCGGGACCGCCGTCGATGATGTCGATGGCGAGCCGGCAGTCGATCTCGCCGAGCTTACGGAATTCGGTGAGGTCTGCTTTGTTGATCTCCGCCAGCCTGGTGAGCCATTCGACGGTGGGCAGGCCGGTGCTGGTGCTCACGCCGTCCATGGCATCTCCAACGGGATCGTCACCTTCTCCCGGCGGTCGAAGCCGGCCCGTTCGCAGCGCTGCAAGTATTCTTCGACAATCGTCCCCCATAAAAACGACACCCCCTCCATGCCCTCGTCGATCTTGTCGACTCCACCGCCCATCAGAACGGCTAGTGGCTCAAGCAGTCCGGGGCTGCTCAATGCGGTGAGGATGATCTGCTCGCCAAGATCCGCGAAGCGGTGCATGTCCGAAAGCGCCTTGTCCCGGTCGGTGGAGCTGTCGAGGAAGTTCTTCAGCTCCAGGGTGCCGTAGGAGACATGACGCGCCTCGTCTTGCATGCAACGGCGGAAGATCTCCTTGTCGACATGGGTCTTGGACAGGTATTCGCCGGCCCGGAACATGGTGAGCACAAGCCCTTCGCCCAGGACGTTGAGCAGGAAGGTGCCCTGGGTGTGGGTCGGCGACTCCAGGATGGCCTTCAGCGCCCATTCCAGGGCCGGGCTGGCGTGCAGCAAGCCGCCACCGCCTGCCAGCGCGCGCTTGCGGAACACCTCCATGTGGCGGGCCTCGTCCATCATCTGGGTCACGAGGAAGTTCTTGACCTCGAAGAAGTCCGGTGAGGTGCGGTAAATCCAGCGCGACGGGAAGTCGCCGGCGACGAATTCGACCTCGGTGAGGGAGGTGGCGAGCTGGCAGGCCGCCTTCTCCAGATCCTCGCTGACCGGCTCGAGCTCGTTCCAGGGGATATCGCTGGTGGAGTTCCACTGGCGCGCTTTGGCTTCTTCGTAGAGGGTCATCACGTTTTCCGCCCACGCATCCTTTTTGTCGAGGATGTCGTAGGCGTCGATGGTGGGCATCTGGGCGGCATACGGGTCGCGCACCGAGCCTCGCGGGGCGAAGTTGCGCGCGGCATCATGTTCGGGCAACGTGCCGTAGGCCGGGGGGCGGTTGATGTCGATGTAGGTCAATCCCCGTGAACTCGGCCTCGCCCGCACCCCCCAGTTCGCCTGATCGGTGTTCATCCAGTACAGCGAAAACGAGCCGCGTTGAAGCCGATCGAGGTTCTCCTGCAATAGCTCAGCCCAGATGGTGTTATCCTCACGGAACTTCTTCTCGTAAGCCGCCAAAGCCTCGTCGTCGAGCGGTGTTTCAGTCGGCAGCGGTTGCATCCGGGTCAGTATTTCGGTCATGTGTGGTGATCCTTCGTACTTGAGACGCTGTAATCCGGTGGTATCCCGAGGGTATGGCGCCGCTCACAGCGCTCGGGAGGGCCATCTGGGTCAGTTCTGACCCGAATGGGCCAACGGGGTGTTAAGCGCCAGGGCCGCGGTCGTGGCGTGGCGGGCCGATGCACGCGATTTCGGCGACAGTGGCGGCAACCACTTCGGGCACCGCGGCCGCCACCTGCGGGGTCAGTCCGAGGCCGTGGCCGGTGTCGGCGGCCTCGACGGTGAACAGCACCAGCTGCCGCGGCGCCCGGCCCAGCGCCCGGCCCAATGCGTAAGCCCCGGTGACGTCGAGGCCGTGCGTGCTCACCGGGACAGCCGGGGTCATGTCGCCATCCGTTTGGCGACGGATCCGCCCGGGCGCCGGAGGGGAAGCCACCGCGGCGTCGATCACCACGGCCAGCGTCGCGCCGGACCACGCATCCAGCAAAGCGAACGGATCCTCGATCCCGGTCACGACGCGCACACCCGGCAGCGGGCGTTCGCTGATAGCGGCGACCACCACCGGTCCGACACCGTCATCGCGGCGATACCGGTTACCGAGGCCGATAACCACGGTGCTCAACGCCGGTCCACGGTGAGCTTCAGGAAATGCGCCGAGCAGGAGATGCAGGGGTCATAGTTGCGGATCACCCGCTCGCACAATGTGGTCAGCTCGCTGTCGGCCAGCGAAAGGTTCTCCGAGACCACCCGCGCCAAATCGGCTTCGATGGCCGCCTGGTTCTGCGAGGTGGGCGGGACGATGGTCGCGGCGCCGATCAACCCGTGCTCGTCGATCTGGTACCGGTGATACAGCAGCCCCCGCGGCGCCTCACTGACACCGTGGCCGACCCCCGCGCGGGCCGGCACGTCGACGAACGGGCGCGCCGGGCGCTCATACTCCCCGATGATCCGCAGCGCTTCCTCGATCGCGTACACCACCTCGACCGCGCGAACCACGATGCTGGCAAACGGGTTTCGGCATTGCGCTGCCAGGCCGGCGGCGGTGGCGGCTTGCCGGGCAACCGGTGAGAGCGCCGCAAAGTTCAGCGAATAGCGGGCCAGCGGACCGGTGAGGTAGCGCCCGCCGTCGAGGGTGGCGTGCAGCGCAGTGGAGTAGGGCACCTGCGACTCGACGACATGATCGCCGAATTGTGCTGCGGCAAACGGTTCTCCGGAGCTGCGGGCAATCTGGCCGTTCTCGATCGGGTAGCTGCCGGGCCGGCTCAGCGCCACCAGTGCGTGCTCGAGTTCCAGCTCGGGGAAATCGAATCCGGCCACCCACGCGACCGTGGCCAGCGCGTCGTCGAGCGCGCGGCGCAGCTGTTCGGCCAGCGGGGCCAACTCGGCGCGGCTGGGCACCGAGTAAAACCCCCCGAGGCGCACGTTGACCGGGTGGATCGCGCGCCCACCGATGAACTCCATCAGCCGGTTACCCGCCTTTTTCAGCCGCAGCCCCCGCTCCACCGCCTCGCGCTGGTCGCGTGCCAGGCTGATCGCGTCGGGATAGCCGAGGAAGTCCGGCGCGTGCAGCAGGTAGATGTGCAGCGCGTGACTGTGGATCCACTCGCCGCAGTACAGCAGTCGCCGCAGCCGCACCAACGAGTCGTCGATCGTGACGCCGCAGGCGTCCTCGATCGCGTTGCAGGCGCTGACCTGGTAGGCCACCGGGCAGATGCCGCAGACCCGCGCGGTGAGGTCCGGCGGCTCGGTGTATGACCTGCCGCGCAAAAACGCCTCAAAAAACCGCGGTGGCTCATAGATGTTCAACTCGACGCTGTCCAGTTCGCCGCCGCGCAGCCGGACGTGCACGGCGCCCTCGCCTTCGACCCGGGTCAGCGCGCCGACGCTGAGCGTGCGGGTCGGCGAGTCCGGCGGGGTCATTGCCGGCCTCGCTCGGCGGCGAAGGCGGCGACGTTGAACGTCGAGAACACCCGCTCGACGTCCTCACCGGACATTCCGTCGCGGCGCAGCAGCGGGATCAGCGTTGCGGTTTGCGGCGCCGCGGACGGGCCGAAACAGCCGTAGCAGCCGCGGCGATGCCGGGGGCACAACGCTCCGCAGCCGGCGTGGGTGACCGGGCCGAGGCACGGGGTGCCGTCGGCGACGATGACACACGTCACGCCGCGCAGTTTGCACTCGGTGCACACCGTTTTAGCCGGCAGCCGGGGTTTGCGTCCCGCCAGCAGCGCCGCCAGGGTGTCCAGCAGCTGCCCACGGTCGATCGGACAGCCCTGAAGCTGGTAGTCGACACTGACGTGCGCCGACGCCGGCGTGGAGGTTGCCAGCGTGTCGAGGTATTCCGGCTGGGCGTAGACCACCGACGCGAATTCGGCGACGTCGGCGAAGTTGCGCAGCGCCTGGACACCACCGGCGGTGGCGCACGCCCCGATGGTGACCAGCACCCGCGACTGTTCGCGGATTTCGTGGATCCGCCGCGCGTCGGTCTCGGTGGTGATCGATCCCTCCACCAGCGACACGTCGTAGGGTCCGCCGATGATCGTGCTGGAGGCCTCCAGGAAGGTCGCGATCTGCACCCGCGCGGCCAGGGTGAGCAACTCATCCTCACAGTCCAGCAAGGTCAGCTGGCAGCCGTCGCAGGAGGCGAACTTCCACACCGCCAAGGTGGGTGTGCTCATCTACAGCTCCTTTACCGCAAGCAGCGGGCGGGCGACGTCGTAGCCGACCACCGGACCGTCCCGACACAGCAGCAGCGGGCCGAGCTGGCAGTGGCCGCACCAGCCGATCCCGCACTGCATGTTGCGTTCCAGGGAGACCCGGATGTCTCGGGCCGCCACGCCCTTGTGCAGCAGCGCCTCGGCGGCGAACCGCAGCATCGGCTCCGGGCCGCACAGAAACGCCGTGGTGCGATCGGGGTTCAGCGCCAGCCGGTGCAGCGGTTCGGTGACAAAGCCGATCTCGCCGGTCCAGCCCTGCACCGGGACGTCGACGGTAAGGTGCACCTCGATACGGGGGTCGGCCGCCCACCGATCGAGCTCGCCGGCGAACACGAAGTCCGCCCGGGAGCGGGCCCCGGCGATCAGCACCATCCGGCCGTAGTTCTCCCGGTGGGCCAGCGCCCCCAGCACCGCCGGACGCAGCGGGCAGAGCCCCACCCCGCCGGCGACCATGACCACGTCCCGGCCGGCGGCCTCCGCCAGCCCCCAGGCGGTGCCGAACGGCCCGCGCACACCGACCACGGTGCCCACCGGCGCGTCGTGCAGGGCGCGGCTGACCGCGCCCACCGCGCGGACGGTGTGGGTGAGCGTGCCGTCGGCGGCGCCGGGATCCCCGCTGATGGAGATCGCCACTTCGCCGACACCGAACGCGTAGAGCATCATGAACTCGCCCGGCTGCGGCGCCCGGACCGGGTTTTGCAGCGGTTCCAGGCACAACGTCGCGGTATCGCGGTTCTCCTGCACGCGGCTGCGGACCCGGTAGGGAACCGGTGTCATGGGGGAGTGGGTCGACGGCGGCAGCGCGCGCGGGTCATCCATCGGCGCCGTCCGCGTCGGCCAGCTTGTTCATTTCCGCGGTGATGTCGATACCGGTGGGGCACCAGGCGATGCAGCGCCCGCAGCCCACGCAGCCCGACATCCCGAACTGGTCGTGCCAGCTACCCAGCTTGTGGGTCAGCCAATGCCGGTAGCGGGACGCGCCGGACCGGCGGACACTGCCGCCGTGGATGTAGGTGAAGTCGAACTCAAAGCAGGACGCCCAGTGCTGCCAGCGTTCGGCGTGCTCACCGGTCAGATCGGTGACGTCTTCGGTGCTGGTGCAAAAACACGTCGGGCACACCATGGTGCAGTTCCCGCAGGTCAGGCAGCGCCCGGCCACCTCCTCCCACTGCGGCGACTCGCGGGAGCGGATCAGCAGCCCGCGGTGGTCGCCCCGCGGCATCTGCCGGCCCATCCGGTGCGACGCCGCGTCGACTTCCGCTCGCGCGCGGCCGATCTCCTCGACGGCGGCGGCGCGATGCGGCACCGCGGCAAGCACCGCGGCGCCTTCCCGGGAGCCCACGTCGACCAGGTAGCGCCGGCCGTCGCCAAGGTGTTCCGTCAAAGCCAGGTCGTAGCCGGGTCCGGCGGCGGGCCCGGTGCCCATCGACGCGCAGAAGCACAGTCCGCCCGGCTCGGTGCAGTTGACCGCGACGACGAAGAGCCGGCGGCGCCGGTCGGCGAACGACCCGTCCGGGTAGGGCCCTTGGCCTAGCACCCGATCCAGGGTCGCGATCGCCGCCAGGTCGCAGCCGTGCACCCCGATGAAGGCGTAGCGCGGGGCTTCCCCCGGGGAGTCGTCGCGGACTTCCCCGTCGCGGTCCGCGGACCACAGCCGCCGCCGCGGTGGGTGCAGAAACTGCTTCCAGGACTGCGGACCCGCCGAGTGGGCGAACACCGCGTCGTCGTCGCGGCGCAGCAACCGATAATGCCCGGGCCCGACGTCAACACCCCAGCCGCGGGGCAGATCTTCGGCCGACTCGATCTCGGCGAGCACGATGGCGTTGTCGCGCACCGTCGGGCCGACCACCCGATAACCCCGTTCGATCAGCGCCCCGACGAGGCGGCCCAGGCCGGCGGCGTCGAGGATCGCCGCCGGGTGCGCAACCGTTCCGGACGGCGCTTCCCCGGACTCGCCGCGTGCACTCATCCCCGACTTCCCTGACTTCCTTGGCTCTCGCCGGTTGCGGCCGCTGCAGCCGACGCCATCGACGAGCATCCTCTTTTAGCCCGCGCATCCACCAGGGTCGAAAGACCCTGGGATCGTCGCCGCCCCGACGGCGCAGCCCGCGCCCGCCGATCGGCGGGCACCAGATCGGGACCAACGGCGGGCCCACCGAGGACCAACGACCCTGAAGACGCCCCCGCCGGATCGGTAGGGTGTGCACGCCTGGCCATGCACACCGCGCAGGCGAAGGTGACACCCGGAGTCCACGATGAACGATTCGCCCGCCCGCCCGGCCGTCGTCGTCGGCGTCGACGGGTCGAAAGCGGCCCTGCGGGCCGCGTTGTGGGCCGTTGACGAGGCCGTTGATCGCGGGCTCCCGCTCCGCCTGCTGTGCGCCGTCGACGAGGCGGCTGCCGCCGCCGTGACCCGGCGCAGGGCGCACGCCGAACGCGCCGTGCGCGAGGTGTCCGCCGCCGTCGAGGCCGGCGGCAAGCCGGTGACGATCGAGGCCGACATCACCGCCGGGCCCACGGTCGGCGTGCTGGTCCGAGCCTCCCGCTCGGCGGTGCTGCTCTGCGTGGGGGCCGTCGGGTTCGGTCACTTCGACACCGGCCGGGTGGGCTCGACCGCCGCCGCCCTGGCGGTGTCGGCGCACTGCCCGATCGCGATTGTTCGCGGGGACACCCGGGCGTTTGAGCCGCGCGGGCGCTGGATTGCCGTCGAAGCCGAGGAGGCCCCCGACACCGAGGCCGTGTTGGCGGCCGCGGTGAGCGAAGCGCGGCTGCGCCACGCTCCGCTGCGGGCGATCGGCTGCTGGCAGGCGCCGCCGGCCGACCAGGAGGCGGTCATCGAGGGCGACGGGCGGATCCGGGCGCGACTGACCCGCACCCTGGCCCTGTGGCGGCGACGCCACCCCGACCTGCGGGTCGAGGCGATCGTGGTGCATGGCACCATCCTCGACTACCTGGCGAAAAACGCCGCGGGCGTGCAGGTGCTGGTGGTGGGCGCCCACGACCCGCAACACGTGGCGGAGATTGTCGGGCCGGCAGGCAACGCCGCGTTGGGTGACTCCGACTGCGTGGTGTTGGTCGTCAATCGCCGGCACCTGTGACGCAGGGGGCGTGCGGCAGGGGAGCATGATAGGGGCGTACCCGCCGGCTGCGGGTGGTTAACGGCATCGTGCGGAGGACTTGCCATGGTGAGGGTTTTTCTGGTCGACGATCACGAGGTGGTCCGCCGTGGGATTGTCGACCTGCTGGAATCGGATCCGCAGCTGGAGGTGGTCGGTGAAGCCGGATCGGTCTCCGAGGCGATGGCGCGGATACCCGCGGCCCGGCCCGACGTCGCGGTGCTCGACGTCCGGCTGCCCGACGGCAGCGGAATCGAATTGTGCCGGGATTTGCTGTCAGACATACCCGACCTGCGCTGCCTGATGTTGACCTCGTTCACCTCCGATGAGGCGATGCTCGACGCGATCCTGGCCGGGGCCAGCGGCTATGTGGTCAAAGACATCAAGGGCATGGAGCTGGCGCAGGCGATCAAGGACGTCGGCGCCGGCAAATCGCTGCTGGACAACAGGGCGGCGGCGGCGCTGATGGCCAGGCTGCGCGGTGCCGCCGAACGCACCGATCCGTTGCTGGGGCTGACCGACCAGGAGCGCACCCTGCTCGGCCTGCTCAGCGAGGGGCTGACCAACAAGCAGATCGCGGCGCGGATGTTCCTGGCGGAAAAGACGGTCAAAAACTACGTGTCGCGGTTGCTGGCCAAGCTCGGCATGGAACGCCGGACCCAGGCGGCGGTCTTCGCATCCAGGCTGAACACGGCGCACCGGGCGGACGGTTAGGAAGTTAGGCAGTTAGACAGCTCTACAATTCGGGGCGCCGAGCCACTGAGATGGTGCGATCATGGTCGGGTGGCGAGCGTGGCTGATCCCGGCGGTGAGGCGCACGCCATGCGGGAGACGCTGTCGCAGCTGCGGCTGCGCGAGCTGCTGATCGAAGTTCAAGACCGAATCGAGCAGCTCATCGAGGAGCGCGATCGGCTCGACGGGTTTATCGAGGCCATGCTGGTGATCGCCTCGGGCCTGGAGCTGGGTGCCACGCTGCGCGCCGTCGTGCGCAACGCCATGAAGCTCGTCGACGCCCAGTACGGCGCGCTGGGGGTGCGGGAGGAGGACGGGCACAAGCTGGTCGAGTTCGTCTACGAGGGGATTGACGAGAAGACTCGCCAGCTCATCGGCCAGCTGCCCGAAGGCCGCGGGGTGCTCGGGCTGCTGATCGATGACGCTAAACCCATCCGGTTGGACGACATCACGGCGCACCCGGCGGCGGTGGGGTTTCCGCCGCACCACCCGCCGATGCGGGCTTTCCTCGGCGTTCCGGTGCGGATCCGGGACACGGTGTTCGGCAACCTGTATTTGACGAAGGCGGCCGGCGGGCAGCCGTTCAGCCGAGACGACGAGGTGCTCGTCGAGGCCCTGGCCGCCGCCGCCGGGATCGCGATCGACAATGCGCGCCTCTACGAGCAATCCCGGGCCCAGCAATCCTGGATCGAGGCGACCCGTGATATCGCAACCCGGCTGCTGTCCGGCACCGACCCGGCGGCCGTGTTCCGCCTCATCGCCGACGCCGCGCTGAAACTGTCTGGCGCTCAAGCAACCTTCGTCGCGGTGCCGGCCGATGACGAGGCGGCGCCCGCCGACGTCGATGAACTGGTAGTGGTTGAAACGGCCGGCGAGCCGGGTGCGCTGACCCAGATCGGGTCGATACCGGTCGGCGCAACGCCGGTGGGGCAGGCTTTCCGGGACCGCACACCGCGGCGGGTCGACACCCTGGAGATCGGCGCCGGGGAACCGTGGCCGTGTCCCGCCCTGGTGGTGCCTCTTCGCGCCCGAGACCGGGTCGCCGGTGTGTTGGGTGCGCTGCGCCACTGCGGCGCAAAGCCATTCGGCCCCGACGACGAGGAGATGATGGCCGATTTCGCCGACCGGGCGGCGTTGGCCTGGCAGCTGGCCACCACCCAGCGCCTGGCGCGCGAACGTGATGTGCTCGCCGACCGCGATCGGATCGCCCGAGACCTGCATGATCACGTCATCCAACGGTTGTTCGCCGTCGGTCTGGGGCTGCAGGGAACCATCCCGCGGGCGCGCTCACCCGAAGTGCGGCAACGGCTGTCGGAGTACGTCGACGACTTGCAAGCCGTCATCCAGGAAATCCGGACGACGATCTTCGACCTGCACGGACCGGTTTCGGGGATGACCCGGCTGCGCCAGCGGCTCGATGAGGCCATCGCCCAATTCTCGGACGGGGCGCTGCGCATCACGACGCAGTTCGTCGGGCCGCTCTCGGTGGTCGACGCCACTTTGGCCGATCACGCCGAAGCCGTGGTGCGCGAAGCGGTGAGCAACGCCGTGCGACACTCCCATGCGACCACGCTCACCGTCACCGTCAAAGTCGATGACGAGTTGACCATCGAAGTGGCCGACGATGGCCGGGGGATTCCGGAGAACATCACCGGCAGCGGCTTGGCCAACCTGTTGCAGCGCGCCCAACAGGTGGGCGGCAGCTTCACGATCGAGAGTCCGCCAACCGGAGGCACCGTGGTGCGATGGTCGGCGCCGTTGCCCTAAACCTGCCCTAAACCCGCCCTAAACGGAGTTTCCCCAGCCGGATTGCGCGCCCGCCTAGCGACGGCCTAGGTGTGCGAGTCACGTGCCACGATCACCGGCATCCGCGCGAACTGGGCCACCGTTTCGCTGACCGAACCCACCAGCATCCCGGCGAAGCCGCCCCGGCCGCGGCTGCCGACCACGACCAGCTGGGCTTCCTCGGAACGGTCGACGAGCTGGCGGGCCGGCTGATCGCGCACCACGACCCGGCGCACCGGGACATCCGGGTAGCGTTCCCGCCAACCGGCCAGGCGCTCCGCGAGCACCTCTTCGGCCATCGGCTGTGTTGCCGGCCAGTCGATGCCAGGCCATTCGGTGACATCGGTGTCGCTCCATGCGTGCAGGGCGATCAGCCCCACGTTCCGGCGCGAGGCCTCATCGAACGCGATCGCGGTGGCCAGCTCGGATGCCGACGAGCCGTCAATTCCGACCAATACCGGCGCTTGAGCGGGGTAGGCCATCAACGGATCCTCATCGTGGATGATCCCGACCGGGCAGGCCGCGTGGCGGATCAGCGCGGAGCTGACCGAACCCAACAGCCGGCCCGGCCATCTGGTGCTGCCGCGACATCCCGTCACCACCATCTCGGCGTCTTTGGACAGGTCGAGCAATGCGGGTACGGCGGGGGACGACAACAGTTCGGTACGAACGCCGGCCGGTCCTCCTGACCGGCAAGCCTCGGCAACAACCTTGACCGCGTCGTCGAGCAAGCGGCGCCCATGGTCTTGCTGCCACTGCGCCAATCCGGGGGGCAACGGGACATCCAGCCAGGCCGCCAAGTTCGCAGAAACCGCGTGCACCAGCGTCAGCGGACGATGTCGCAATTCGGCGTCGCGTGCCGCCCAATACACCGCCACCTTGGCCGCCGGCGAGTCGTCGACTCCGACGACGATGCCCACATCCGCGTTTTCCGACGGCATCTTTGCTCCCGTGTTCTCGCGTTTTTATCCCGTTGTTGTTTATCCCGTTTTGCTTAGATCGATTGCGTTGGCGGGGTAATTCGGTTGCAACTTCCCGAGCGTATCGCAGCCAAAGGCGCCGGATCAGGGGCGTTCGTCACTGCCCGGGCGGCCATTGGGCCCCATCCCACGGTCTATCCAACGATGGCCAATGATGGCCCGCGGGAGTCAAGAAGTCCTCATCAAGTGAGGTCTTTCTGCTCTAGGGGTCGCGCAGCGGCCGCAGGATCCTGGATCAAGAGTGAGTTCAAGAGTGTTTGTCGGACTACAGAAAGCGGTCACGCTAATGAGCGCCCCGTTTCCGGACCGGGAAACGGTCACGGAGGCCTTATCGCTGGCGATCCGGGCACCTTCGGTGCATAACACCCAGCCATGGCGGTGGCGGGTGGACCAAGCAAGCCTGCACCTCTACGCCGATCCGGGCCGGCGGTTACCTCGCACCGATCCCGACTGCCGGGATCTGATGCTGAGTTGCGGTATCGCCCTGCACCATTGCGTGGTCGCGTTGGCGGCGCTGGGCTGGCAGGCCAAGATCCATCGGCTACCCAATCCCGATGAGCCGGAATACCTTGCCGCCGTGGAGGTCTACCGCCATCCCGCCAATGAGCTGGACATCACGCTGGCGGCAGCGATCCCGCGGCGACGCACCGACCGGCGCCGTTACAGCTCCTGGCCCGTGCCCGCCAACTACATCGCCCTGATGGGGGCGCGCGCGGCGCGCGCCGGTGTGATGCTACGCCAAATCGAATCATTGCCACGGTTGCAAAGCATTGTGGCGCAGGCTGTTTGGCAGCACGCGAGGGATTACGACTATCTGACGGAGCTGACCGCCTGGAGTGGGCGGTACGCGTCCCTGGCGGGGGTGCCGGCCCGCAACACGCCGGCACCCGACCCGGCCGCGCCGCTACCGCCGCGGCTGTTCGCCGGTCCCACGCTGGCACAGCCATCGGGTACCGACCCCGCCGACGACAATGCGGTGGTGTTGGCGCTGGGCACCAAAGACGACACCGCGCTGGCGCGGCTGCGCGCCGGCGAGGCCACCAGCCTGGTGCTGCTGAGCGCGACCGCGCTCGGCTTGGCGACTTGCCCGGTCACCGAACCCCTGCAGATCCCGGACACACGCGAGGCCGTGCGGGCCGAGGTCTTCGGGACGAGCGGGTTCCCCCAAATGCTGCTGCGTGTGGGTTGGGCGCCCGTCAACGCCGCCCCGTTGCCGGCGACTCCGCGGCGCCCGCTGGCGGACGTGGTCGACTGGGTCGTCCGGTCAGGAACGGACGACGAGCACCGAGCACTCCGGGCGTCCGAGGATGGCCTGGCCGATTAGCTCGGCGACCCGATCCGCCTCGGAACTGCCGATCACGGCAAGCTGGATTCGCTCTTCGTTGCCGGCCAGGAACTCGGTGATCCCGGTGCGAGCACCAACGGGGTAAACGTGCACCCCCGGATAGCGCCGGCTCCAGGCCTGCACCCGGCTGTTCAGCTCGTCGGGCGCCCCGTCACCCGGCGGCGCGCCGATGGCCAGCACCGGCGCATGACGCCGCTGGGCTTCCTCCATCGCGTGGGCGATGACGTCGTCGACGTCGGGGGAACCCTGGTCGGAGAGGGCCGGGACCGAGACCACGATCCAGCCGCCATCCGAGTCTTGCTGCCGGTTTTCGCGGATGATGGCGACCGGACACCGGGCCGACTCCGCCAGCGCGGCGGCGGTGGAACCCAGCGGACCGCGGGCGAACCGCCCGATGCCCACCGAGCCGACGCACACCATGTCGGCGTGGCGGGATTCGGCGACGAGCACGGCCACCGGACTGCCGCGCTCAAGCACGGTCTCAACCGTGACGGGGTGCCCCAGCGCCGCCACCGCGGCAGCCGCACTGCGCAGCGCTGCTTCCCCGTATTCGAGTTCCAGGTGCTTGCCCTGCGCAGCCGAAACCGTATCCGATTCGGCCCGGTCGGGGAGCACATGGATCAGCCGCAGCGGGACGCCCCGGCTTACGGCTTCATCGACGGCCCACGCTGCTGCGGCCAGAGCCGCTTGTGAGCCGTCGATCCCGACGACCACCGACCTGCGGGTATGTGCGTTGCTCATCTGTGTGCGGTTCCTCGGCTCACGGGTCTGCGACAGCGTTGCGACGGTGTCCACGCTATGCCGCTGCGGCCGGCGGCCGATACCGCGCCCGTGGAATTCCACGTGTCGAGGGGTTGGCACGAGTTAAATAGCGGGGACTGGTTTACGTTAAATAGCCGGGAATAGTAGCGGGGCACTGGGCCCCACGTCGGCGAAGGGACACCAGATGGAGCATCAGGCGGCGGCGACGCAGCACCCCCGGGCGGTGACCTCTGCGCCATTGATCGGCAAGGGCTGGATCCAGGCGGTGGCCCTGGTGCTGATCTTCGGTTTCCTGGTGTTGGGTGTCCTGGTCTACCGCACCTACAGTGCCTCGATGCCGTTGCCCGACAAGGTGGTCAGCGAGTCCGGCCGACTGCTGTTCACCGGAGCGCAGATCACCCGCGGGCAGCAGATCTACCAGGCCCACGGCCTGATGGAGTACGGGTCGGTGCTCGGGCACGGCGCCTACCTCGGGCCCGACTACACCGCGGAGTATCTGCGCCTGGCCACCGACGATGTGGCCAATCAATGGCGCGCGGAAGGCGTGGCCGACCCCCGTGACCTGGTGGTCAGTGAATTTCGCACCAACCGCTACCACCCGGGAACCAAAACGCTGGTGTTCACCGACAAGCAGGCCCGGGCGTTCGACGACATTCAACACCACTACGCGGCGTACTTCGGTGAGGACTCCAGCAAATACGGGCTGCTGCCGGGAGCGATCACCGATAAGGCGCAAATCCATGACTTGACGGCATTTTTCGCGTGGACGGCCTGGGCGTCGGCGGCGCTGCGGCCCGGCCATGACTACAGCTACACCAACAACTGGCCGCCCGAGCAGCGGGTGGACAACGGCCCGACCGCGCAGCTGATCGTCTGGTCGGCGCTGTCGCTGGTCGCGCTGCTGGGCGGCATCGGTGTGATGCTCGCCGTTTACGGCCGCTGGAGCCAGCAGGTGGGCTGGCACAGCGCCGAGGCGACCACGCTGTCGTTTCGCGAGCCCGGAGAGGTGAGCCTGACCCCGGCGCAGCGGGCCACGGTGTGGTTCTTCGCGATCGTGTCGGTGCTGTTTTTCGCGCAGACCCTACTGGGCGCGGCCGCCGAGCACTACCGGGCGGACTTGAGCAGTTTCTTCGGGCTGGACCTGGCCCGGCTGTTGCCGTTCAACCTGGCGCGCACCTGGCATGTGCAGCTGACGCTGTTTTGGACCGCGGCGTCGTATCTGGCCGGCGGCATCTTTCTGGTGCCCTTCATCGCGCGTCGTGAGCCGCGGCGGCAGTCCTGGCTGGCCTACGGGTTGCTGGGCGCGGTCGCGGTGGTGGTGTTCGGCTCGCTGATCAGCGAGGCGCTGTCGATCTACGGGGTGATTCCGGCGGGAACGTTGTTCTCCCAGCAGTGGGAGTATCTGGATCTGCCGCGGCTATGGCAGATCTTGCTGATCATCGGGATGTTTTTGTGGATCGCGATCATCTGGCGGGGAATGCGGGCCCGCTTGCGCGGGGAATCGAAGACGAACCTGCCGTGGATGTTTTTCTTCGCCGGGTTGGCGATCCCGACGTTCTACACGATCGGGCTTTTGGCCGGCAGCGCCACCCACTACACGGCCGCCGATTTCTGGCGGTTCTGGGTGGTGCACCTGTGGGTGGAGGACTTCTTGGAGCTGTTCACCACGGTGATGGTGGCCTACATCTTCGTGCTGCTGGGGGTGGTGCGCGAACGGGTCGCCCTGGGGGTGATCTACCTGGACATCATCTTGTACTCGGCCGGCGGGGTGATCGGCACCATGCATCACCTGTACTTCTCCGGCACCCCGGTGGAGCACATGGCGCTGGGGGCGTTCTTCTCGGCCGCCGAGGTGATTCCGTTGACGTTCCTGACGGTGGAGGCGTGGGCGTTTCTGCAGCTGGGCTCGCGTCAGCAGGCCGGTGACGCCAGGCCGTTCCCGCACCGCTGGGCGGTGATGTTCCTGGTCGCGGTCGGGTTCTGGAATTTTCTGGGTGCCGGCATCTTCGGGTTCCTGATCAACTTGCCGGTGGTGTCGTACTACCAGATCGGCACCGCGCTGACGGCGAACCACGGGCACGCGGCGATGATGGGGGTTTACGGCATGCTCGCCGTGGGGCTGGCGATGTTCGCGTTCCGCTATGTGATCCCGCCCGACAAGTGGCCGGAGAAGTGGGCACGACTGTGTTTCTGGTCGTTGAACATCGGTTTGGCCTGGATGGTGTTCGCCACCCTGCTGCCACTGGGGGTGCTGCAGCTGTATCACTCGGTCAACGACGGCTACTTCGAGGCGCGCTCCCTGGGCTACATCACCCGGCCGGGGAACGCGCTGCTGGAGTGGATGCGCTTACCCGGCGACGTGATCTTCATTGTCGGCGGGGTGGTGCCGTTCATGTGGATCGCATGGACGGCCCTGCGGAATTTCCGCTCGGGATCCACCGCCCAGGAGTTGCCCGAGCATCCGCTCTACATCGAGGCCGGGGCGCCGGCCGGCCCGACGACCCCGGCCAAGGAGTGAGCGATGAGCGCACCCGAGGTGTCGGTGTGGCTGGTCAGCGGGTACGCACTGGTCCTGGTCGCGCTGGGGTGGGGTTTCGACGAGATGGCGCGGCGGGTATCGCGGCGCGCCGCGCGGTGGCGCACCGGAGGTTTCAGCTATCGACCGGATCATGACGCGTGGGTGTGCCCGCAAGACCACTGGCTGTGGCCGACATCGTTCGATCCGATCCACCGGGTGCTGCGGTATCGGGCGTCGCCGGTGGTGTGCAACAGTTGCCCGGTGAAGCCCGCCTGCACCACATCGGATCACGGGCGGGAGATCACCCGTGAGATCGATCCGTGGCCGCATTCGGACGCCGGCCGGTTCCACCGCGGCATCGCCTGCTCGGTGGCGGGGCTGGGTGTGCTCATGCCGCTGGGGATGCTGATCGGCCACCACGCGGCCACCGACACGCTGTTGCTGCTCGTCACCGTCGTGGTGGTGGTGATCGCAGGGCTGCCGCTGGCGCGTCACCTGTGGAACACGCCGTCGAACGCGCCCGAGCATCTGCCGCATCGCTGCGGCCTGGAGGATCAGGCCGCCGCTGCGATCGACCGGTACTCCACTCGCTGGGGCGGCGGGTGGGCGGAACCGAAAGATCGCCGGTGAGCGCCGTGGTGATCGGCGTGGCCGCCGTGGTGGTGGCGGTGGTGGCCGCGTTGTCGTTCGTCTCGCTGGTGGTGCTGCGCGAGTACGAGCGTGGCGTGGTGTTTCGGATGGGTCACATCAGGCCGCTGTACCGGCCCGGCCTGCGGTTCCTGATTCCATTGGTGGACAAAATGATCCGCGTTGACCAACGGCTCGTCACGCTGACCATCCCGCCGCAGGAGGTGATCACCCGCGACAACGTGCCGGCACGGGTGAACGCCGTGGTGATGTTTCAGGTGGTGGATCCGCTGAAAGCGATTCTCGCGGTGGAGAATTACGCGGTCGCTACCTCACAGATAGCCCAGACGACGTTGCGGTCGCTACTCGGTCGCGCCGATCTGGACACCCTGCTGGCGCATCGAGAAGACCTCAACACCGACCTGCGGGCGGTCATCGAAAAGCAGACCGAGCCCTGGGGTGTGCAAGTGCGGGTTGTCGAGATCAAAGACGTCGAGATCCCCGAGTCGATGCAGCGGGCGATGGCCCGCGAAGCCGAGGCTGAGCGGGAACGCCGGGCTAAAGTCATCAACGCCCGCGGGGAACTGCAGGCCTCCGAGGAGCTGCGCGAAGCCGCCGAGACGTTGTCGAAAAACCCGGCGTCACTGCAACTGCGCTATTTGCAAACCCTTCTGGAGCTGGGCGCCGACCAGAACTCGACCGTGGTGTTTCCGCTGCCGGTGGATATCATCACCCCGTTTTTGAGACACCCCGAGGTGTTACACGACATCGCCGGTGCGATAATCGAGCGCCGCTGAGGCGTGGCCGGGCCCTCAGCCGCACAGGGTCCAATGGCAGTACACCGAGGACCAAGTGCCCTGCCGGCGTCGGCGGTTTCCGGGGGAGACTTACGGCAGGCGAGAATCGGAGGTCCGGATGGCTGCTACGACCCCGCCCATTGACGTCATCAAGGACGCGGTGCGGTTAGCTTGCCGAGCGCCGTCGCACTACAACGCCCAGCCGTGGCAGTGGGTCCTGGCGAGAGCCGTCGTGCACCTGTTTTTAGACCCCAGCCGGGTGATGACCTCCGACCGGTCGGGCCGGGAGGCGGTGATCGGCTGCGGCGCGGCGCTAGACCACCTTCGGGTGGCGATGGCCGCGGCCGGCTGGCAGGCTGAGGTCGAGCGGTTCCCCGATCCCGGGGATCCCAATCATCTGGCGTCGATTCGTTTCAGCCCGGCGCGGGCGGTGACCGCCGCTGACCGCCGCCGCGCCGACGCGATTGCGACCCGCCGCACCGACCGGTTGCCGTTCATGGCGCCCACCGACTGGGAGTCCGTGGAGCCGGCGCTGCGCAACGCCGTTGACGGCGATACCGTTCGGCTCGACGTGCTGCCCGAGGAGATGCGGTCATGCCTGGCGGACGCCTCCCGCCTCGCCGATTCGCTGCGCCGCTACGACTCCGCCTATCATGACGAACTAGCCTGGTGGACAACGCCGTTCGAGGCATCGGAGGGCATTCCCTACAGTACGCTGGTGTCGGCGGCCGAGAGTAGGCGGGTCGACGTCGCCCGGGCGTTCCCGGTCACGCACAACCCCGAGCGGCGCACCGAAATCGCCGAGGACAACTCGACGATCCTGCTGCTCTCCACCCGCGATGACAGTCGCGCCGCCGCATTGGCAACCGGCGAGGCCCTCTCCGGCGTGCTGCTGGAATGCACGATGGCCGGCTTGGCCACCTGCCCGGTCACCCACATCACCGAACTCCAGGTCACCCGGGAGATGGTCGCGGAGTGCCTGGGGGGCGAGATCATGCCCCAGGTTTTCATCCGCGTGGGCGTGGCCCCCGCCACCGAAGTGCCGCCACCGGCGACGTCGCGGCGGCCGCTCGACGAGGTGCTGCGGGTGCAGCAGTGACGGCCGCTCACAGCAGCATGCGGGTGGGGTGCTGCAGCAGCGTGGCCAGGTCGGCGAGAAACTGCGCGCCGGCGGCGCCATCGAGGACGCGATGGTCGATGGCCAGGGTGAGGGCCATGGTGGTGCCCACGGTCAGCCGGCCGTCGCGGACGATCGGGCTCTGGGTTGCCGCGCCCACCGCGAGGATGGCTGCCTGCGGCGGATTGATGACGGCGGTGAACTGGTCAACGCCGTACATGCCGAGATTGCTGATGGTGAAGGTCGCGCCGCTGATCTCCTCGAGCGACAGCCGGCCGTTGCGGGCGCGTTCCGCCAGGGTGTGAGCCTCCCGGCTGAGCTGGGAGAGCGTCTTGCGGTCGGCGTCGTGTAAGACGGGCACCACCAGCCCGTCCGCCACGGCGACGGCCACGCCGATGTGGATGCGGCGATGCCGCAGCAGTCGGGTCTCATCCCAGGAGGAGTTGACCTCGGGATGCGTGCTAAGCGCCTGCGCGCACGCTTTGACCAGCAGATCGGTGACGCTGACCTTGATGCCGGCGGCCGCCAGCTCGGTGTTGACCTGGGAACGCAAGGCCAGCAGCGCGTCGGCGTGCACCACCCGGGTGAGGTAGAAATGCGGTGCCTGCCGGGCGCTTTCGGCGAGGCGCTGCGCGGTGATCCGGCGCACCCGGGTCAGCGGGATCTCCTCGGTGTCCGCGCCCACCGGGGCGGGTGTCACCGGCGACGGTGCCCGCCCGGGCGCCGGCGCAGCGGCGGACGCCGCGATCGCTTTGTCGATATCGGCCCGGATGATCCGCCCCCCGGGGCCGCTTCCGGTGAGGGTGGCCAGGTCGATCCCGTGCTCGCGGGCCAGCCGGCGCACCAGCGGGGTCGCACGCACCGCGGTGTCGGCGGGCGCGGGGCCGGGGGGAGGCGCAACCGGCGCGGGCGGGGCCGGTGCGGCGGGTGCACCCGGTGCGGTGGGGGTCGGCGGGGTTGCGACGGCGGCCCCGGGTGCGCTCGGGGCCGAGTCGATCACCGCGATCGGGGTGCCGATCGGCACGGTGGTGCCCTCCGCCACCAGGATCCGGGTGAGGATTCCCTCGTCGTAGGCCTCCAGCTCCATGGTGGCCTTGTCGGTTTCGATCTCGGCCAGCACGTCGCCCTTGTGCACCGGATCGCCCTCGTGCTTGAGCCAGCTGCCGATGACCCCCTCTTGCATGGTGTCCGACAACCGGGGCATCAGCACCTCAGGCATGGGTCACCTCCGGTGTGGAAAACCCGCTGGCGTCAAGGGTTTCGCGGATGACGCGGGTCAGCGCGGCGGCGTCGGGCAGCGCGGCCAATTCCAGCGGTTTGGCATAGGGCAGCGGTACTTCGGCCGCCGCCACCCGCCGGATCGGGGCGTCCAGGTAGTCGAAGGCACCCTCGGCGATGGTGGCGGCGACCTCGGCACCCACACCGTAGGACAGCCAATCGTCTTCGAGCACCACGGCCCGGCTGGTTTTGCGCACCGAGGCGCAGACGGTGTCCCGGTCCAGCGGGCGCAGGCTGCGCAGGTCGATCACCTCCACCGAGATGCCCTCGGCCCGGAGCCGCTCGGCCACACCCAGGGCGACGACGGCGGCGCGGGAATAGGCGACGACGGTGATGTCGGTGCCGGGTTTCATCACCGCGGCGGTGCCGATATCGACGACGTGCTCGCCCTCGGGCACCTCGCCGGTGGTGTTGTACAACGCGAGGTTCTCCACCACCAGCACCGGGTCGTCGTCGCGGATGGCCGCGGTGAGCAGCCCCTTGGCGTCGGCCGGGGTGGCCGGCGCCACCACCTTTAATCCTGGCACGTGGGCGTACCAGACCTCGAGGTTCTGCGAGTGCGTGGCGGCCAGTTGCTGGCCACCGCCGCCGGGGGTGCGGATCACCAGCGGCACCCGCGTTTGCCCGGCGAACATCGCGTGCATCTTGGCGGCGTGGTTGACGATCTGGTCGATGGCCAGCAGGCTGAAGTTGATCGTCATGATCTCCACAACCGGGCGCAGGCCCAGCATGGCCGCGCCGATCGCCGCGCCGACGAAGCCCTCCTCACAGATGGGGGTGTCGCGCACCCGGCGCGGGCCGAACTCGGCCAGCAGCCCGGCGGTGATCTTGTAGGAGCCCTCGAACACCCCGATTTCCTCGCCGATGAGCAGCACGTTCTCGTCGCGCAGCAGCTCCGCGCGCAGCGTGTCGTGCAGCGCCTGCCGGTAGCTGATCACCGTCATGCCGACACCACCGGGTCGCCCGGCCGGCCCCGGTAGGTGTTGGCCACCGGGGTGGCGTACAGGTCGTCGAACAGCGATTCCACCGGGGGGGCCGGGGCGCGGTCGGCGGCGTCGACGGCCTCGGCGACGGTCCGCTCGATCTCGGCGTCGATACCCGCCGCGCTGTCGGCATCGAGCACGCCGGCGTCGATGAGCCGCGCCCGCAACGCCGGCACCGGGTCGGCGGCCCGCAGCCGTTGTTTTTCGTCCTCGCTGCGGTAGCGGTCCGGGTCGACCACCGAGTGCCCGCGGAGGCGTTCGCAGACGGTTTCCAGCAGCATCGGCTGGTGCTCGCCGCGGGCGCGGTCCAGCGCGTGGCGGGCGGCGTCCCGCACGGCCAGCACGTCGTTGCCGTCCACCCGCTGCCCGGGAATGCGGTAGGAGCAGCCGCGCTTGAACAGCTCGGGTTCACCGGAGGCGGCCTCAACCGGCGTGCCCATGCCCAGGCCGTTGTTGACGATGACGTACACGATCGGCAGCCGCCACACGGCGGCGAGGTTGAGGCACTCGTGGAAGGCGCCGATATTGGTCGCGCCGTCGCCGAGCACGCACATCACGGCGTCACAAGCCGGGCCGGGGTCGGTGCGGTAGGCCAGCGCCAGCGCGGCCCCGGTGGCCGGCGGGATCTGACCGCCGACGATCGCGTAACCGCCCAACAGCCGGTGCTCCGGGTCGAACAGGTGCATGGAACCTCCCCGCCCGCCGGACAGACCGGTGGCGCGCCCGAAGAGCTCGGCCATGACGCGGGCCGGGTCGGCACCGCGAGCCAGCGCATAGCCGTGGTCGCGATAGGTGGCGAACAGGTAATCGGTCGGCCGCAGCGCCGCCATCAGCCCGACCACGGTGGCTTCCTCACCGAGGTTGAGGTGGCAGTAGCCGCCGATCTTGGCTTTGGTGTACATCTCCGCGGCGCGTTGCTCGAAGACGCGGATCAGCATCATCTGCCGGTAGTAGCCCCGCAGCACCGCCGGGTCCTCGGTCAGCGGCCGCCCACCGGCCGTGACCGGTGGGCTCGCTGTCGGTGAGGTCTCCACCATGCGCATGTCTCCTACTGTTCGACCCCGTGTGACTAGCTACCGGGAGAGGGCTCGTGGAGCGCGAACCGCTCGGCCCCGGCACCGCATTTGGGGCAGGACTGCGGCGGGTGCGGACCGCGCACCGCCTCCCCGCACACCTGGCAGACCCACTCGGGGACCAGCAAAGCCACCACGTCGCCGCGGCTGACGATGCCGACCAGGCGGGTGCCGGCCAGCACCGGAACCCGATGGATCCGCCGTTCGACGAGCAGGTGCCGCACATCGTCGACGTCGGTGTCCTCGGTGACGCTGATCACCGTCGAGGACATCATCTCGGCGGCGGTGGCGCCCCGGCGGGCAAGCAGGTCGTACTCGCTGAGCAGCCCGACCACTGCGCCGGAGGTGTCGACCACCGGCACTCCGCTGATCCGGTGCTCCCGCAAGACCGCGGCCACTACCGGCGGGGGTGCCTCCGCGGGGACGGTCACAACCGGGGTGGTCATGATCTCCTTCACCTTCACCGGGCCGCTCCCCGGTCGGTGGGCGCCGCCATGCCGTCGCCGGCGGCCCGCGTGCACGGCCCCCAGCGGCCATCCGGGCTGCCCGCCGTGTCCATGTCCATGATCGTAATTGCCTCGCCGGCCAACGGTCGCCAGGTTCCCGCCCGCGCATGGGGGCGCCGGCCCGTCGGGCACACTGCACCGGGGTGAGGGCCAATGGAAGGTGGCCGGGCCGGTGACCGAGCCGCCGGAGATCGCCGACATCGCGACGCAGGCTCTCCGACGTTGTGGAGTGGCCGGCTGGCAGTGAGCCAATCGCCCCAGATGATGCCGTGGCAGAAGGCGATTCGTAGCGCCGGCGACGCGAAAGCATCCCCGACGGCTATCGAGCCAGCTGTATTGGCCGCCTAATGATGAAAGTCACTGCGTCACAGGCTGTCGTGATTACCAACAGCGTTGCCGGTCGCATGGCACCTGGAGTTGAACCCTGCCGGTCGGCGCCTTGCTTTTCCGACCCGCTTTTCCGGGCCGCGGATCCTGCGCAGCCTAGATTTTTATACAAACGACATTGTAGAAACGTTATAGTGGAGCGGCGCCGGTCGGCGCGCCCGAAGATCGGTTGAGGAGACGGTGATGAGCATCGCGGAGCGGACCATGAAGGTCACCTGGGAGGGCACCCTGGCCTCGGGCCTGGGAAAGCTGTCGGAGGGGAGCAGTGGTGCGCTGGATGGCCTGGAGGTGACCTGGGCCGCCCGGACCGAAGATCCCGGCGGAAAGACCAGTCCGGAGGAACTGTTGGCGGCGGCGCATTCGTCGTGCTTCGCAATGGCGTTGGCGCTGAAATTAGGTGAGAACAACACGCCGCCGCAGCGGATGACGGTGACCTCCACGGTGACCCTCGACGAGGTCGACGGCCTCCCGACGATCACGACGTCCCGGCTGACCGTCAGAGCCCAGGTGGCGGGTCTCGACGACGAGGGGTTCGCCGCCGCGGTGGATCAGGCCGCCGCGTTGTGTCCGGTGTCGCGGTTGTTCGCGGGTGCGCAAGTCAGCGTCGACGCCAGGCTCGACTGAGCGTCGCGAACGGTGTCAGGGCGCGTCAGCCCGCCTGCTGGCACACCCAGCCGTCGGGGACGCGGCCGGTTTCGAGGAAGCGGGCTAATTCCGCGCGCGTAGCCGCCGGTACGGCGGTATCGGCGTGGGGATAGATGACGGGCTCTTCTTTCGAGTTGTGCTGATAAAGCTGCTCCAGCAGCCGACGGCAGGCATCCCGCAGCTGGTCACCGTCGGCCCCGTCAGCGAGCAGATCGTCGAGAATGTCCATGCTCTGCCACATTTCGCCGTGCTCACGCAGCATCACCAAGATCGGCATGACCATGCCGGCCTCGCGGATCGGCGGAAACAGGAAGACCTCTTCGAGGTAGATGTGACGACGCAACGCCTCAAGTGCTGCAGTCAGGTGTTCCGGCTGGACGGTGTCACAGTCGAGACTTTGGATGAAAGCCTCTATCCCGCCATCGATTTCGCGATGTTCATGTTCCAGAATGGCAGCTAGAGCGTGGTCGGACACCCATCAACTCCTTTCGCTGGCTTCGCATCTGGCGAGTTCTTCTAAGGCCAGCGTGGCGTGAGCGTAGGCGGCGCCGGCCCGCATCTCGGAGGCGACCCAGATGGCCTCCATGATCTCTTGGTCGCTGTTACCTTTCCGGCGGGCGAGGCGGGTGTGGCCCCGAATGCAGTAGGGGCATTGGGTAGTGTGAGCGACGGCGACGGCGATGAGTTGTTTGGTTTTCTCCGGTAGGGCACCCTCGGCGAACACCGTGCGGCTGAACGCCTCGAACGCGTCGTGGGTGTGTGGGGCGAGTTCCTTGCGGCGTTGATGAACCTCCGGGGTGGTGGGGTGATACATCCCCTCGGCCATGAGATTTCTCCTCATCTGTGTTTTTCATCTGTGTTCGGTGTTTGCTTATCGGTGTTCTGTGTTGGCCGGTCGGGCCGCGCTGACCGAAATCGAATCGACCGGAAGCCGGTGGCCGGCGCATGGATTGCGGTCGCGGGGGATAGTCATCGGGCAGCGGCCGGATCGCGGGTTTTGTGCAAGGCGCGCGCCAGTTGGTCGGCCAGCTGAGTGTAGGCATCGTCGAATTTGGCAACACCGTCCTCTTCGAGACGGGTGACCACGTCGTCGTAGTCGACTCCGACGGCGGCGAGCCGCTCGAGTACCTCCCGGGCTTCCGCGTAGTGCTCGCGTATCGAGTCGGCGGGGATCACGGCGTGATCAGCGACCGCACGCAGTGTTGACTCCGGCATGGTGGTCACGACACCGGGGGCGACCAGCTCGACCACGTAGCGGGTATCGGGGTAGGCAGGATTTTTGGTGGATGTGGAGGCCCACAGCGGCCGCTGCGGGCGCGCACCGAGAGCCTGCAGCGCCCGCCAGCGGTCGGTGGTGATCATCTGCTGGTAGTGCTGGTATGCTAACCGCGCATTGGCGATGGCGGCCTTGCCGCGCAGCGCGGCGGCCTCCCCGGTGCCGATCTCGGCTAGCCGGTTATCGACCTCGGTATCCACTCGAGATACGAAAAACGAAGCGACAGAACAGATTTCACGTAAATCTTGACCCTCGTTCCGGGCTTGTTCCATGCCATCGAGGAATGCCGTCATCACCTGCTGGTAGCGAGCGAGGGAGAAGATGAGCGTGACGTTGACGCTGATCCCTTCGGCCAGACAGGCCGTGATCGCCGGCAGCCCCTGGCGCGCGGCTGGAATCTTGATGAACAGGTTCGGGCGGTCCACCATCCACCACAGCGCCTGGGCTTCCGCGATCGTCGCGTCGGTATCGTGCGCCAGGCGCGGGTCCACCTCGATCGATACCCGTCCGTCGACGCCGCCGGTGGCGTCATACACCGGCCGCAACACGTCACACGCCCAGCGCACGTCGAAGGTGGTCAGCGCGCGCAGTGCCTCGCCGACGTCAACACCGCGCACCGCCAAATCACGGATCTGCTCCCGATAGGCGATCCCATGGGAGATCGCCTTGGCGAAAATCGCGGGGTTTGTCGTCACCCCGCTCACGTGTTGGCGGCGGACCAACGCGGCAAGGCTGCCGGAGAACAGCCGCTCTCGGCTCAGATCGTCCAGCCAGACGGAAACGCCGGCGGCGGTGAGGGCTTTCAGGGCATCGGCCATGAGTACGGCTCCTTCCTTGCCGATATAGAGGCCAATACGGGCCGATAGGGGTTGTCAGGCATCGTTTACACACCTGTGGCTGATCGGCTCCTCTCGGTCACCGGCGCACTGGCGGGAACGTCGTCAAGAACATGCAGTGTCATCAGCCCATTCGTGGTGAATGGTCTCTGGCCATCATGTTTTGTACCAAGTGTTTTTGCACCAAGTGTTTGCACAATGGTTATTAGAAAAATTCTACCGCACAGCGCCTGCGGTTGGGAAGCGATGCCGGGAAGTGACGCGGCACCTTAGCGCCCTTCGAGCACTTTGCGCAGCACGTAGGGCATGATTCCGCCGTGGCGATAGTAGTCGGCTTCGCCGGGGGTATCGATACGCACCACCGCGTCGAATTCCACGTCGCCGGCATGCACGTGCACGGTGTGCGGCACCGAGCCGTTGAGCGCGCTGACACCGGTGATGTGGAAGATCTCCTCCCCGGTGAGCCCGAGGGCGTCCGCGTTTTGTCCCTCGGGGAATTGCAGCGGCAACACCCCCATGCCGATCAGGTTCGAGCGGTGGATGCGCTCATAGGATTCGGCGATCACCGCGCGCACCCCCAGCAGGGCAGTGCCTTTGGCGGCCCAGTCGCGCGAGGACCCGGAGCCGTATTCTTTACCGGCGAGAATCACCAGCGGCGTGCCGGCGTGGGCGTAGTGCACCGCCGCGTCGTAGATCGTCGCGATCGGGCCCTTCGGCTCGGTGAAATCGCGTGTCCACCCGCCTTCGGTGCCCGGGGCCAGCCGGTTGCGCAACCGGATGTTGGCGAAGGTGCCGCGGATCATCACCTCATGGTTACCGCGACGTGAACCATAGGAATTGAAATCCTTGCGCTCAATACCGCGTTCCAACAGGTACTTTCCGGCGGGGGAGTCGCTTGCGATGGATCCGGCCGGACTGATGTGGTCGGTGGTCACCGAGTCGCCCAGCTTGACCAGCACGCGGGCGCCGACGATGTCGGCGACCGGCTCATGCCGACGGCTCATGGCGTCGAAGTAGGGTGGTTTACGCACATACGTCGACCCGGGATCCCATTCGCCGGGTGTCACCACCGAGTTCGCCGATGGCGTCACGCATCGCGACCAGGTCCACCACGCACGGCACCCCGGTGAAGTCCTGCATCAGCACCCGGGCCGGGGTGTAGGCGATCTCGCGGCCGTGCGCGGCCATCGGGTCCGTCTTTGAAACCATGGCAAACCTTTCACCGGGTAACCGCTGCCGCCGGGCGTGTCTGTTCGCACGTGTCTCAGTGGCTGTCGTGCGCCGGGCGGTCTCGGGATTCCCGCGCCGACCCGTCGCCTACGGCCTTTTGGCCACGGTCAGCAGGACGGCCGAGTCCTCGAAAGCATCGAGGCGGTGTTTGGCGTTGGGAATCACCAGGAGGTCTCCCGCTCGACCGATCCATTCGCTGTCACCGGCGGTGAGGCGAACACGGCCGGCCAGCACCTGTAGGGTCGCCTCACCCGGGTTGTCGTGGTCGGTGAGTGCGTGTCCTTCACGCAACGCGATGACGGTCTGGCGCAGGACTTGCTCGTGACCGCCGAAGACCGTGGACGCGCTGCGCCCGCTGCGTTCGGTTGCGGCGCGATCCAGCTGCTCGCGAGCCAAAGCCGTCAGTGAGAACTTCTTCATCTACCAGACCCGTCGTTCGTGAGTTCGCCGGTGACACAGTCTCCCCGGGTCGGTTTGAGTGTACCGCCGGGCGGCTGTCACCATCGCCACAGTGGCGATTTCGGCTGTGGGAGGCTCAATCAGCCGACCGCGGCACCCTGGCGGCGCGGCGCGGCGGTTTCTTCCGGGGGCGCCCGGGGGCGCGGGGGTGCCCGGGGGCGCGCACCACAACACAGCAGCGGCCGTTACGAGGCGCCAGTGCCGCCCGGTCGGGCTGATCACCGACGGCCTCGAGTATTCCCCGGATGAGCTGCAGGTTGAGCCCACAGACCAACTCGGTGTGCTCACGCGCCAGCGAGCCGAACGGACAGTTGCGCAATTCGATACCGCCGTCGGGTGTTTCGACGGGCTCATAGCCACACCCGCGCAACGCGGCGAGCACTCCCCGGCCCGCCCTGGTGGCGCGCCCGGCCCGCTGGGCGGCGACTGCCACCGCGTCGCGCACCGAGTCCGAGTCACCGGCGGCAATTGCGTCGGCGAGCAGCTCGGCCAGCAACCCGTAATTGCGCGGCGGCACGCCGGCCAACAGCTCCTGCTGGGCGCGCAGATACCGCTTGGCGGGGCGCCCCGCCCCCGGACCCGACCGACCGGGCGGTCGGGCATAACTGACGGTGAGAATCCCCGCATCGGCCAGTTTGTCGAGATGGTAGGCGGCAAGCTTGTGGCTGATGCCGGCCGCCGCCGCCACGTCGTCGCGGGCCACCGGTTCGTCACGGGATGCCACATATTCATAGAGTCGGCGCCGCAGTGGGTCGGCCAGACTGCTCAGCCGGGCCACGGCGTCAAGGTCAGCACCGGCACCGATCTTCACCCCCTCAATGTAATGCCTGTCCGTCATGCCGTTTGGCGTTGACAAGTGGGCTGGTGCGTCGCAGTCTAACACATATAGAATTTAGCAATAGAAGTATTCGAGGAGGTGCCATGACCGCCGCCAACACGCCCAGCACCCGAACACCCGGCGCCGCCGACATCTGGCAGCGGGCCCGCCATGATCCCGCCTACGCGGCGTTCTGGCTCTTGCGCATCGGTTTTGTGGTGCTGCCGATCTGGATGGGCCTCGATAAGTTCATGCAAGTTCTTTACCCCCGGTGGCCGGAAGCCCTGGCTCCGTGGATCGTCGATCTCGCCAAAGGCCTCGGCCTGACCGCGCAGGGTGTGATGTACATCGTCGGCGTCATCGAGATCGTCGCGGGTATTGCCGTGGCGATCAAGCCGCGCTATGCGGCCTACGTCGTCGCCGCATGGCTGGGCGGCATCATCGTCAATTTACTGACATACCCGTGCTGCTATGACATCGCACTGCGTGACTTCGGGCTGTTGGTCGCAGCGCTGGCGCTGGCATTGCTCGGTGCCGCCTATGACCGCCCGGGGCTGTCCGGAGCGCCGCGCGGATAGCGATAACACGTGACCACGCTGGAGCAAAGAAACAACCACGAAACTCCCTATCCCGTCCCGAGTCGGGCAGACCGCCCGCTTCCGAACCTCGCCGCCGCAGAACGGGCGGCGGCGGAGTTCCTTCGAGCGCTTGGGGTGGCGGTGGATGGCGAGCACCTGCGCGCTACCCCACGGCGGATGGCATCGGCCTATGCGGAACTGTTCACCGCCGAACCGTTCGAGGCCACTAGTTTCCCCAACGACGAGGGGTATGACGAGCTGGTGTTGGCACGCGACATTCCGCTTCGCTCGCTCTGCGAGCACCATATGCTGCCGTTCACCGGGACCGCTTGCGTCGGGTATCTTCCCGGCGATCGCATCCTCGGGTTATCGAAACTTGCCCGCGTCGTCGAGCATTTCGCCTGCCGCCCTCAGGTGCAGGAGCGGCTGACCAAACAGATCGCCGACTGGCTCACCGAGCACCTTCATCCGCGTGCTGTCGGTGTGGTGATCCGCGCCGAGCACACCTGCATGACGTTGCGCGGCATCCAGGCGACCGGCTCGACCACCCTCACCTCGGCCATGCTCGGCACCTTGCGTACCGACGCCCGGTGCCGAAACGAATTCTTTGCCCTCGCGGGTATCCAGGCCGGCATCGGTCGGTGACCGTCAGCCAATCAGCTCATTCAGCGGGCTGTTCGGGTCGGCCAGCCGGTCGGGATTGACCGGCGTGTGCGCCCGGATCAGGCTTTTCACGTCATCGATGACGTCCCAGATGTTGACGTTCATGCCGGCCAACACCCGATCGTCGGCGTCGAGCCAAAACGCGACGAACTCGCGGGCGGCGACGTCGCCACGGAACACCACCCGCCGGTAGTCGGGTGCGTGGCCGACGTATTCCATGCCGAGATCGTACTGATCGGTGAAAAAATAGGGGAGTTCGCTGTATTCGGCTGGCTTGCCGAGCATCCCGGCCGCCGCCACCGCGGGCTGTTTGAGTGCGTTGGCCCAGTGCTCGGTGCGGATCCGGGTGTGTAGCAAGGGGTGCTGGGCTGCGGCGATATCGCCGACCGCGTAGATGTCGGGGTCGCTGCTGCACAGCGACGCGTCAACCAGCACACCCCCGTCGCCGATCGCCAGTCCCGCCTGCGCGGCGAGTTCGACGTTGGGTTGTGCGCCCACGGCCACCAGCACGGCGTCGGCGCTGATCTGCGATCCGTCGGTGAGTCGAAGACCGGTGGCTTTGCCCCCGGCGGTGCTGATCTCGGCGACCTGTGCCTGCAGCCGCAGGTCGACGTCGTGCTCGCGGTGCAGCGTAGCGAACACCTCGCCGACTTCTTCGCCGAGCGCGGCCAAAAGCGGCAGTTTGGCCTGCTCGACCACGCTCACCGTGACACCGCGCTGCCGGGCACTGGCAGCGACCTCGAGCCCGATCCAGCCGGCCCCCACCACCGCGAGCGAAGAGCCCCGGGTCAGCGCGGCATCCAGTGCCGACGCGTCACCGATTGTCCGCAGGTAGTGGACCCGTTCGGCATCGGACCCCCGGATCGGTGGACGCCGGGGCCGGGAGCCGGTGGCCAGCAGCAGCTTGTCATAGCGGACGGTTGTGTCGTCGGCGAGGCCGACCAGGTGGGCGGACGGATCCACGGATGTGACGGGCACACCGAGCCGCAGGTCGACATTGTGCCCACGGTACCAATCAGCGTCGTGCACGGTTATGTCGGCGAGCGTCTTCTTGCCGGCGAGGAATTCCTTCGATAGCGCGGGCCGCTCATAGGGCAGCTGCTCCTCCTCGCCGATGAGGACAATTTGTCCATCGAAGTCGTTGTTGCGCAAGGCTTCTGCTGCTTTAGCACCGGCCAGGCCGCCGCCGACGATGACGAACGTTGAAAGACTTGACATGACGGCTGCTCCGTTCCGTGATGCGAAAGCGTAAGCCGATTGCTGCCAGTCGGGCAGCGCTGCGGCACCGATGCCGGCTACAGACTACCCTGCGCGACTCCGGGCCGGAAGCCGCGCCCGACAATGACGTTCGACGTGCGGGCTGTCCGCTGGAGCAGGGGTAGCCGGGAATGCCGAGACCGGCCAATGCGGCCGGACTAGCGCAGTAGCATAAGCATGTGCTGGCTCCAGCGGCGCCGCGAGCATCCCGAGCATGGTTGATTTAGCTCGTCTCGATGAACCCGCCGAGCCCGTGATCCGCACGGACGGCTTTCTTGCGTTGCGTGATTACGCGGTGATCGGTGATGGGCGCACGGCCGCTTTGGTGGGTCGCGATGGCGCGGTGGATTGGCTGGCGCTGCCGAATCTGGATTCGTCCACCGTGTTCGCCGCCGTACTGGATGCAGGGCAGGGAGGTCGCTTTGCGCTGCAACCGGCAGTGCCGTTTCGGGTGAGCCGGCGCTACCTGCCGGGCACCAACGTGTTGGAAACCACCTTCGTCACCGACGCCGGGGTGGTGCGGGTGACCGATGCCCTGACGGTGTACGACGATGCGGTGTTGTGCCCGTTGCGCGAATTGCAGCGCCGCATCGACGCGCTCAGCGGCAGCGTTCCGATGAGCTGGGCGGTGCAGCCCCGATTCGGTTACGGCAGCCAGTCCCCGAGGCTGGCCTGGCGGGCGGGGGTTGCGATCGCCGCCCACGGTTCGGCCGCGGTGGGCGTTTGCAGCTTCGACGCCGGCCAACCGACGTTGGGCACGGCCACCGTCACGGGCCGGTTCACCGCGTCCGAGGGCAAGGAGGCGCTGCTGGTGATGACGTTCGCCGACCAGGAGCCGCTGATCCTGCCCTCGCGCACCGAGTGCGACGCTCGCCTGGCTGCCACCGTGGCGGCGTGGCGGGAGTGGACCATGCGCCGCGACGCCCCGGAGCGCTGGCGAGACGCGGTGCTGCGCAGCGCGCTGGCGATCAAGTTGCTGGTGTTCGCGCCTTCCGGGGCGATCGCCGCCGCGGCCACCTCGTCGTTACCAGAATGCGTTGGCGGGGAACGAAACTGGGACTACCGCTACTCGTGGATTCGGGACTCGGTGTTTACCCTGGATGCTTTTTTGCGGCTGGGCTGTATCGCCGAGGCGCGCAGCTACTACTGGTGGCTGATGCACGCCAGCCAGCTGACCTACCCGCGCCTGCGGGTGCTGTACCGGCTCGACGGCGGGGTGCGCACCCGCGAGCGCACCCTCCCGCTGGGCGGATATCGCGGTTCACGGCCGGTCCGCGTGGGAAACGGCGCGGCCGACCAACTGCAGCTAGACAGTTACGGCGAACTGTTGGCCACCAGCAGCTTATACGCCGACGCCGCCGGTGAGCTGGACACCGATGTGGCCCGCCGGCTGGCGCGGGTCGCCGATTTCGTTTGCGCCAGCTGGCACCACCCCGACGCTGGCATCTGGGAAGTACGCAGCGGACGGCGGCATTTCACTCATTCGAAGATGATGTGCTGGGTGGCGCTGGACCGCGCGGCGCGGCTGGCCGAGCGGGGCCTGATCCCGCGCAAGCGGCTGACGCATTGGCGGTCCACCCAGGCGCGGATCCGCCAGTTCGTGCACAGCGAGTGCGTGTCGCGCCGCGGGGGGTATTACACGCGGGCTGCCGGAAGCGATGAGCTCGACGCCGCCACGCTGCTGGGGCTGCTCGAGGGGTATTGCGACGGCACCGACCCGGTGATGCGGGCGACCGTCGAAGCGGTCGGCGCACGGCTGCGAACCGGCCCCTACGTGCACCGCTATCAGGGCGAGGACGGGCTGCACGGGTTCGAGGGGGCGTTTTTGCCGTGTTCGTTCTGGCTCGCGGAGGCCCTGGCCCGCACCGGGCGCATCGAGGAGGCGGTCACCTTAATGGACGAGTTGGTCGGGCTGGCCAACGATGTCGGCCTGTACAGCGAGGAAGTCGATCCAGGCAGTGGCGCGTTTCTGGGCAATATGCCGCAGGCGCTGACCCACCTGGCGTTGATCAACGCCGCGTGCACCATCGCGGCCCGGGCCGAGACGGCGGCCCGGTGAGTTTGGGGGCCACCCTGGCCGGAGCGTTCGTGGGCACGCTGGTGCTCACCACCGTGCAGCGCGCGGCCACCGAATTCCGGCTGACACGGATGGACCTGCCGTTTCTGCTCGGCACCGTGTTCACCGCACGACGGGGGCGGGCCAAAGCGATTGGCTATCTGGCTCATTTCGTCAACGGGCAAATCTTCGGGCTGGGCTATTATGCCGTGTTCGCCGCGGTACACCACGGCGACGCCGTGCTCGGGGCGCTGCTGGGCCTGCTGCACGGCGTGTTCGCTGCCACCGCCATCGTGAATATCCTGCTGCCGGTGGTGCATCCCCGCATGGGAAAGCCCACCACCAGTGCGCCCGCGGTGGCCATGCTGGAGCCACCCGGGTTTCTGATGCTCAACTACGGCATCGGCACACCCGTGGTAAGCATCCTGGCCCACATCGCCTACGGCGCCCTGATAGGGGAATTCACCGCCCTCGCCGGTTGAGACCGGCCGTCACGGTCGGACTTCCGTTCACCTTATTTAGCGGATACTATTCCGCTTATATTATCCGGCCATGCTCGCGGCAGGCCGTCGAGTCTTAGCGGGATGGTCGGCCCCGGGAAGGACACGGTCGTGACATCTGCGTGCCGGCTCGCCGGTGCGCCGAGTGTCGTAGGGAGATGCGCGTGAAAAGCCAGGAAAGCGAACATACCGACGGGGTCCAGCAGGTTAATTGGCCCGGAACTCTTGACGTTTCGGCCCACCACGAACTGCACGGTGATGCGGAGCTCGTCGAGGTGGAGCTGGAGTCCTATAGCGAGGAGATCCATCCCGCCGATGATCACATCGATCTGCAGACTTACGGCGGCGGTTTCGACCTTTCCCGGCGGGCCAGCGCGCCCAAGCTGCGGGTGGGCCGCGACAAGTGGTTTAACCTGCTGTGGCTGATCCCGATCGGTTACGCGTTGCTGGTCGCGGCGGTGGCGATCGGCAAAGGCCTACACAACATGCCGGCCGTGCAGGCGTTTATTCAGCGTTACCCGGGCACCGACACGCGTGGTGTGCCGGCGGGCATCCACCCCTGGGAAGGGTGGACGCATTTTTTCAACCTGTTTTTGATGGTGTTTATCATCCGCTCCGGGATTCAGATCCTCTGCGACCATCCGCGGTTGTACTTCAGCCGCAATTGCACACCGGGTAAGGATGAGTGGCTGCGGGTCGGTCCGCCGGTGCCGGAGGGCTACTGGACCGCCAACGACGACACGGTCGCGCTGCCGTCGCAATTCGGGCTGCCCGGCTTCCGGCACTCCATTGGGTTGGCCCGCTGGTGGCATTTGGGCGCCGATGTGCTGTGGCTGCTCAACGGGCTGGTGTTCTACGTGCTGCTCTTCGCCACCGGCCAGTGGCGCCACGTGGTGCCCACCAGCTGGGACGTGTTCCCCAACGCGGCGTCGGTGGCGATTCAGTACCTGTCGCTGGATTGGCCGACCGACAACGGGTGGGTCGCCTACAACGGTTTGCAGTTGCTGGCTTATTTCACCACGATCTTCATCGCGGCGCCGGCGGCGCTGATCACCGGTCTGGGAATGTCGCCGGCGCTGTCGATGCGCTTCACCGTGATCAGCAAGCGGCTGAGCATCCAGCACGCACGCTCGCTGCACTTTTTGGTGCTGGTCTATTTCATCTTCTTCATCATCGTGCACGTCACGCTGGTGTTCGCCACCAGCGCGCTGCGCAACCTCAACCACATGTTCGCCGCCCGCGACGACAACAGTTGGGTGGGTTTCGGGATTTTCTCGCTGGCCATGGCGGTGACGGCCGTGGGCTGGGTGGCGGCCACCCCGTTTACGATTCGGCACCCTCGGGTGGTGCAGCGGGTGGGCGACAAACTGATCGGCCCGGTGCAGCGCCTGCTAGAACACCTCAATCCCGAGCCGGGCGCCTTCACCGAAAAAGACATCTCGCCCTACTTCTGGCACAATGGCCGCCTGCCCGACAGTGTTGAGTATAAAGAGCTGGAGAAAAACGGCTTTCGTGATTGGCGGCTGCGGGTCTATGGACTGGTGGAAAACCCCACCGAGTTCTCACTGGACGAATTGAAGGCGCTGCCCTACCACGAGCAGATCACCCAGCATTTTTGCATCCAGGCATGGTCGGGTGTCGCCAAATGGGGTGGGGTCTCCATGCAGACGATCATGGACATCGTCAAACCGCTGCCAGAGGCCAAGTGGGTGGCGTTTTATTCGATGGGGCTCGGTGCCACCGGCGGTATTTACTACAACGTGCACCCCATCAAACAGATGAGCCACCACCTGACCATGCTGGCCTACAACATGAACGACGAGCCGTTGAGCTACGGTCATGGGGCACCGCTGCGGCTGCGCAACGAGCTTCAGCACGGCTTCAAGCAAGTCAAGTGGATCAAAGGGATCGAGTTCCTCGCTCACTACTCCGAAATCGGCAGTGGGCACGGCGGATACAGCGAGGACCACAAGTTCTTCGGCCGCCATCAAACCCTCTAGACTCCGCCAGGATGGTGACGCGCCTTACGGTAGCCGATCGGGCGGCGACGTCGGGCAGGGCGTGTTTCACCGAGGTTTCGCGGGCCCCGGCGGGTGAGGCGGCGATGGTGGCGGCGCGATCGCCGCATCGGTGGCCTGGTCGATGAGGCTCGCGAGTTCCTCGGCCGCCGCCTTAGCGTTATCCAGGTCATCGTGTTTCGCGACGATTGCCCGTAGATCCCGGTAGCCGAGCCGGACTTCACCGGAAGTGTCTTGCCACGCCAAAACTTTCGAGGGTAAATCGATGCCAAGGGTCTGCTCGGCCTGCATCAGCCGGGTACCCAAACGGGGCTTGCCGAACAACAGCACCTGGGTGGGTCGCAAATCCATGCCGACCGCAGCTGCATTGGCGGCGTGATCGATCCGCGCCATCACGGTACAGTCCCGTTCGACGAGGCTATTTTCCAGGCGGTCCAGGGTGTCCGGCACCGGGTAGGGGCTCCGCTTTTCGACCCAACCTGACATTTAGCCGCCTTTCTTGGCTTGTCACGCGCGTCTCGCCGTCAGCGCCGTGCCGGTGTTGTCGCAGGTGCCCGCACGGCGGCACCCCCGAGCCGCCGACGAGGCCCGCCGATGTGGGCTTCGGCGCGCATCCGCGGCACCATGTGCGGGTAGTGCAGCTCGAACGCCGGGCGGGCCGAGCGGATCCGGGGCAGCTCGGTGAAGTTGTGCCGCGGCGGCGGGCAGCTGGTGGCCCACTCCAGCGAGTTGCCGTACCCCCACGGGTCGTCGACGGTCACCGGCTCACCGTAGCGCCAGCTGCGAAACACGTTCCAGGCGAACGGCAGCATCGAGACCCCCAGGATGAACGCGCCGGTGGTGGAGACGACGTTGAGCGGCTGAAACCCGTCGCTGGGCAGGTAGTCGGCGTAGCGGCGCGGCATGCCCATGTCCCCGAGCCAGTGCTGCACCAAAAACGTGGTGTGAAAGCCGATCAGGGTCAACCAGAAGTGCAGTTTGCCCAGCCGCTCGTCGAGCAGGCGGCCGGTCATCTTCGGAAACCAGAAATAGATCCCGGCGAAGGTGGCGAACACGATGGTGCCGAACAGGGTGTAGTGAAAGTGCGCGACCACGAAATAGCTGTCGGTGACGTGAAAGTCCAGCGGCGGGCTGGCCAGCAGCACCCCGGTCAGACCGCCCAGCAGGAAGGTGACCAGGAAGCCGACCGAAAACAGCATCGGTGTCTCGAAGGTCAGCTGGCCCTTCCACATGGTGCCGATCCAGTTGAAGAACTTGATCCCGGTGGGCACCGCGATCAGATACGACATGAACGAGAAGAACGGCAGCAGCACCGCGCCGGTGGCGAACATGTGGTGCGCCCATACCGCCGTCGACAGGCCGGCGATGCTCATGGTGGCGTAGACCATGGTGGTGTAGCCGAAGATGGGCTTGCGGGAAAACACCGGGATAACTTCGGTGATGATGCCGAAGAACGGCAGCGCCACGATGTAGACCTCGGGATGCCCGAAATACCAGAACAGGTGCTGCCAGAGGATCGGGCCGCCGTTGGCCGGGTCGTAGATGTGGGCACCCAGGTGTCGGTCGGCGGCCAGCCCGAACAGCGCGGCGGTCAGCACCGGGAACACGATCAACACCATGATCGAGGTGATCAGGATGTTCCAGGTGAAGATCGGCATCCGAAACATCGTCATCCCGGGTGCGCGCAGGCACACCACGGTGGTGATCATGTTGACCGCACCCAAAATGGTGCCCAAACCCGCGACCGCGAGCCCCATGATCCACAGGTCAGCACCAGCGCCCGGGTTATGGACGGCGTCGGACAGCGGGGTGTAGGCGGTCCAGCCGAAGTCGGCGGCCCCGCCGGGGGTGATGAACCCGGCGATGGCAATCAGCGCGCCGAACACGAACAGCCAGAACGACAGCGCATTCAGCCGGGGAAACGCCACGTCGGGGGCGCCGATCTGCAGCGGCAGCACCAGGTTGGCGAAGCCGAACACGATCGGGGTGGCATAAAACAGCAGCATGATGGTGCCGTGCATGGTGAACAGCTGGTTGTACTGCTCGGTCGACAGGAACTGCAGTCCCGGCGCGGCCAACTCCGTGCGCATCAGCAGCGCCAGCAGCCCGCCGATGAAAAAGAACGCAAAGCAGGCGACGCAGTACATGATGCCGATCGTCTTGTGATCGGTGGTGCTGATCAGCCGGTAGAGCAGGGTGCCCTTCGGTCCCAGCCGTGGCGGAAACGGCCGGCGGGCCTCAAGCTCGCCCAGCGGGAACGTTGGGGGCCTCACCCGGCTGCCCGGCCTGGGAGCGGGGCTTGCCGATCCCGGGTGCGGCTGAACGGATGCGTCGGCCATCGCGTTTCAGGCTCTCATCGCGCGGCCTGCCGCCGCTATGTCCCCGCCGCCTCGTGTCGCACCGGCCGCACACGGTTGGTCGGCTCCGGCACCCATCTGTTCGTCTCCTATAGTGACGAACGGCAAAGCTCCGCTAATATCAACGAATAATATCCGCTAAATGTCACGAGTGGTAGACCGACGGAGGGGGCACCGGGATGGCGGTTCAGCCCAGGCGCGGGGACCGGCCGCCGCAACCGGTGCCACGGCAACGCGACCGGGTGCTGCAACTGGTCCGTGAATACGGTCCGGTCGACGCGGCCCAGCTGGCGGCGCGGCTGGGGCTGCATGTCTCCACCGCGCGGTTTCACCTGGACACCTTGTGCGACCAAGGGTTTATCACGCGAACCCGCATGAAGCGGACCGGGGTCGGTCGCCCCCGCACCGGCTACCTGGCGGTGCACGGACGCCTTGACTATCGGAGTTTCGCCGAGCTGCTGGCGCTCGAGCTGGGCGACACCGCGGAAACACGCCGGCGACGCGCTGAGCGGGCGGGGTGGCGATGGGCCGCTCGGCTTGCGGGTGCACTGGGGGAAGATGGTGCGACACAAGGTGAATCGAATTCTTCCTCGGCGCGCACAGCCCTCGATCGCCGGGCCGCAATGACGGCGGACCTGCTGCAACGGATGGGGTTTTGCCCCGAGTTGACCCCGGCCGCCGAGCCACCGGACGGCACCATGCGGCGTAACATTCGGCTGCACGCCTGTCCGGTGCGAGAGTTGGCTCGCGCCTATCCGGAGGTTGGCTGTGCGCTGCACCGGGGCTTGTTGCAGGGGATGCTCGCCAATACCGCTAGGGCCGAAGGCTCCTCGACGGTGAGATCGCGGCCGGTGCCACGGGTCGAACTCGAGCCGTTCGTCGAGCCCGAAGTGTGTGTGGTCACAGTGTTCGCCGACGAGTGACCTTCAGGCGCGATCGGCGCCGCCCGGCGCGCCCCACGCGGCCGGGCGGCTCCGCCCGGCGCAGCGATCATCGGACCGGCGGGCCGGGCTTGTGGGCAACGATCGCCACGGCGGTCAACCGTTCCCGGTGGTTGCGGAAGGTGCGGCGCATCTGAAGCACGCGCCGACGGGCGTCGTGGTGGGTGAGCAGGTTCTTGGTGAACCGCAGTGCACCGAGGAGACCCTCGTCGGCGATGAGCCGCCGCCATTCAAGCAACGCCATCGGGGCGGTGGCGACGTGGTCGACGACCAGCCCGTGATCGGTCAACAGCCGCCGCCACTCGGCGATGGTCAGCGGGCGGGCGTTGACCTTGATCGCGCGGGCCAGCGACTGCCGGACGTCGGTCTTGACGGTCTCGGCGACGGTGTCCGGTGTCAGCGCGAGTTCGTGGATGGCGTAACGGCCCTGTGGGCGCAGCACCCGCACCGCCTCGGCGACGATGGCGTGCTTTGCCGGGTCGCCCTGCATGGTGAGCATCGCCTCGCCGATGACGACGTCGGCGCTGCCGTCGGGCAGGCCGGTATCGGCCGCGTCGGTGACCCGCACATCGCCGTGCCCGGCGACCAGGCCGCGGACCGAATGCGCGGCGTCGGGATCCTGCTCGGCACCCAGATAGGAACGGGGGTGATGGGCCAGGATCTCGGTGGCCGTGCGGCCCAGCCCCGGGGCCAGCTCGAGCACGTCGGCCCCGGACACCCCGGCGTGGGCCAGCAGGGTGCGGGTGAGCCCACGACCCCCCGGTCGGAGCACCCGTTTGCCCAACCGTGCCAACAGCCAATGCCCTTGCACGGTGGTATCGGCGCGGCGTGCGGCCGGCAGTGCCGCTCGCGAGGCGTCTCGTCGACCGATCATCAGCCCGCCTCCCGCACCGCGGGGGTCAGCGGCACGATCTCGCGCTTGCGGTGCACCGTCAGGTAGCGCAGCCCGTCGCGGCCGGCGCGGAACTGCCGCTGGGAGCGTCGAGGCAGCCACAACAGCGCGCCAGGGGCCAGGTCGATCGTTCCCCCCTCGGTGACGAGTTGCCCGCTGCCGGCCAGCACGTGGATTACGACGTCGACCTCGGCACCGGCGTGGGTGTCGATCCCGCCACCGGGTGGCAGCGCGATGATGTTGCAGTCCAGGTCTCGGTCCGGGACGTCGAGCTTCCACACCGCGCCTCGCCGGTCCGGCTCCATGGCGGTGGCCTCGGCGGTGTTCACCAGGATCCGGGGTAGTGGGGTGGCGGTGAGCTTGGTGATGCGGCACCGCCAGACCGTGGGGCCGCTCTCCAGGTACTCCCAGCGGTAACTGCCGGCATGGCCGGCGGCGAATTCCTGGCGCAGGTGCTTGGGGTCGTGGTTGGTGACTAGCACCAAGGACTGACCGGCCGATAGCGCCGCGTAGGCGGCGAAGATCTTCGGGTGTTTGTCGGGCTTGCGCAGCTGCCGGACGTCGAGTTCGGTGTCGGCCATGGATTCGGGTGCCTTCCTATGGTTTTGAAAAGGGTAACCTAGCCTTCCTAGTTTTCACAAACCAGGTTGTGTAAACTCCGCGGACATGACGTATGTGATCGGGGAGCCCTGTGTGGACGTGATGGACCGGGCCTGCGTGGAGGAGTGCCCGGTGGACTGCATCTATGAGGGCGCTCGCGCGCTCTACATCCACCCGGATGAGTGCGTGGATTGCGGAGCCTGCGAACCGGTGTGTCCGGTTCAGGCGATCTACTATGAGGACGACCTGCCGGAAGAGCTGCAGCCCTACCAAGCGGACAACGCGGCGTTTTTCTACCAGACCCTGCCGGGCCGCGACGGGCCGCTCGGATCACCGGGCGGAGCCGCCAAACTCGGCCCACTGGGCGTCGACGCTCCGTTGGTGGCTAGCCTGCCGAGGGTAAGCGAGTCCCAGGGAGCGTGAACGTCATCTCCAGGTCATCCGGGGAGCCTGCCGGCCGTCGTCGTGAGGTGCTCCGCGTGCTGAAGGCGGCCGGCACGCCCATGAGCATCGCCGCGATCGCCGATGAGCTGGGTGTGCATCCCAACACCGTCCGCTTCCATTTGGACACCCTGGTCGGTGACGGACAGGTGGAGCGCGTGCCGCCCGGTCGGGGAGGTCCGGGACGCCCGGCGCTGCTGTTTCAGGCGATCCGGCAGATGGATCGTGGCGGACCGCGCCGCTACCGGCTGCTCGCCGAGATCCTGGCGAACGGGTTCGCCGCCGACCCGAATCCACGGGCCAAAGCGGTGGCCGCGGGCCGAGCCTGGGGCCGGCGGCTGGAAGCACCGGGTCGGCGCGCGAGACGGATCGGCGTGGAGGGCTCAATCACTCGGCTGATCGCGGTCCTTGACGAGCTCGGTTTCGCTCCCGAGCGCCGCGACGCCGACGGGGAGAAACAGATTGGCCTGCGGCACTGCCCGTTCCTTGAGCTCGCCGAAACCCGGGGGACCGTGATCTGCCCGGTTCACCTCGGGCTCATGCAGGGCGCCCTGGAAACCTGGAAGGCACCAATCCTGGTTGATCGGCTGGACGCGTTCGCCGAACCCGATCTGTGTGTGGCGCACCTCAGATCGCAGGAAAGATCGCAGAAAAGATTGCACGGAGCCACGGCATGAGCGCGTCATCGGCGGTTACGGTGGCTATCACCTTTGTCTGGCTGGGCATGGTGCTGGCCATCTCGTTTCTGGAGGCGCCGCTCAAATTCCGGGCGCCCAACGTGACAGTGCAGATCGGCCTTGGCATCGGCCGTCTGGTTTTCCGTGCGCTCAACGGCGTGGAGGTCGGGTTCGTCATCGTCATCCTGCTGGCCAGCGTGGCCCGGATGCCACCTGCGGGCGCCACGGCGGCGTTCATTGTCGCGTTCGCCGCGCTGGCCCTCCAGTTGGGGGCGGTGCGGCCCTTTTTGAACCGCCGCTCCGACACGGTGCTGGCCGGGCTGGGCACGCGCCGCTCTCGCAGCCACCACGTCTACGTCGGGCTGGAGGTGATCAAGGTGATCGCTTTGCTGGTGGCCGGGGCTCTGCTGCTATCCGGCTGAGGTCGCAGCGGGTAGCAACGGTTTGGGAATTGGCTTGGTGCACGCGGTGATAGCCGGGCCGGCACCGGGGAAGGAAGCACCGGTTCGACGGCCGAGTCGCGTGCGGGGCGCCGCAGCCTTGGCGTACCGTCATAGCCGTGACCGCATATCGCATCGCCCAGGCATCCGGCACCTTCCCCCTCGGTGGTGACCTGACGGTCAACCGGCTCGGTTTCGGCGCGATGCGCCTGACCGGGCCGGGGGTTTGGGGGCCGCCCGCCGACCGCGACCAGGCCGTTCGGGTGTTGCGCCGGGCGGTAGAACTCGGCGTCAATTTCATTGACACCGCCGACTCGTACGGCCCCTACATCTCCGAGGAGATCATCCGGGAGGCGCTGCACCCCTATCCGGGATTGGTGATCGCGACCAAGGCCGGGCTGCTGCGCACCGGGCCGGATGTGTGGATCCCGTTGGGCAATCCGAGCTATCTGCGCCAGGAAGTCGAGATGAGCCTGCGCCGCTTGGGCGTCGACACCATCGACCTGTTTCAGCTGCACCGCATCGACCCCGACTTCCCGCTGGCGGACCAGGTCGGTGAATTGCTCAAGTTCAAGGAGGAGGGCAAAATCCGCCACATCGGCCTGTCGGAGGTCACCGTCGAGCAGCTTCGAGCCGCTCAGCAGATCGCGCCGATCGCCTCGGTGCAAAACCTCTACCACCTGACCAACCGCCGCGCCGAGCCGGTGTTGAACGCCTGTGCCGAGCAGGGCATCGGCTTCATCCCATGGTTCCCGCTGGCCGCCGGGTCACTGGCGGCGACGGACGGCCCGCTGCGGCGGATTGCCGCCGAGCACGATGCGACCCCCGCGCAAATGGCCCTGGCGTGGCTGTTGCACCGATCGCCGGTGATGCTGCCGATTCCGGGAACCTCCAAGGTGGAGCATCTGGAGGAGAACGTCGCCGCCGCCGAGATCACGCTCTCCGACGAAGAGATCGAGATGCTAGCGGCGATCGGAGAGCAGAACGCCTGACGCGCCGCGCGCGGCGCACCGATCGGCAAGACGGCAGGTGAGTCTTGCCGGCGGCGCGGCCGTCGCCTTCGCCCGGCGGCCGCCGGTGCCCGGGCCCGGAGCCGCCCGGCACCGATAGCATGACAACGGTTGACGCAAATTCCCGGATACCGGAAGACGCAGCCCAAGACACTGACCAGATGCCCCCGACGCGTTGGAGACGATCCCGATGAGTGCCCCCGCACAACCCGCCGCCGCAGCCCTGATCCGGGTGCCCGCGGGTACCACCGCGGCCGAGGCGGTGCGGGCGGCGGGGTTGCCGGGCCGGGGAGCGCCCGACGCGGTCGTCGTGGTGCGTGACGCTCACGGTGCGTTGCACGACTTGAGCTGGGCGCCCGAGCGCGACGTCGAGGTCGCCCCGGTGGCCGCCAACACCGAGGAGGGCCGCAGCGTCATCCGGCACTCGTGCGCGCACGTGCTGGCCCAGGCCGTCCAGGACCTGTTCCCGGGGGCCAAGCTGGGGATCGGCCCGCCGATCACCGACGGGTTCTACTACGACTTCGACGTGGCGGAGCCGTTCACCGAGGAGGACTTGGCGGCGCTGGAAAAGCGGATGCGCCAGATCGTCAAGGAGGGTCAGCTGTTCTCCCGGCGGGTTTACCAATCCACAGAGCAGGCCCGTGCCGAGCTGGCCAACGAGCCGTACAAGCTGCAGCTGATCGACGACAAGTCCGGTGACGCCGAGATCATGGAGGTCGGCGGTGACGTGCTCACCGCTTACGACAACCTCAATCCCCGCACCCGCGAACGGGTGTGGAGCGACTTGTGTCGCGGACCGCACATCCCCACAACCCGCTATATTCCGGCCTTCAAGCTCACCCGCAGTTCCGCCGCCTACTGGCGGGGGGATCAGAACAATCCCAGCCTGCAACGCATTTACGGCACAGCCTGGGAGTCGCAGGAGGCGCTCGAGCGTCACCTGAAGCTGATCGAAGAAGCCCAGCGCCGCGACCATCGCAAACTGGGCCTGGAGCTGGACCTGTTCAGCTTTCCGGATGAAATCGGTTCCGGTCTACCGGTTTTCCATCCGAAGGGCGGTATCATCCGGCGGGAACTGGAGGAGTACTCGCGGCGCAAGCACATCGAGGCGGGCTACGAATTCGTCAACACCCCGCACATCACCAAGGCGCGGCTGTTCCGCACCTCCGGGCACCTGAGCTGGTACGCCGAGGGCATGTTCCCCCCGATGCACCTCGATGCCGAATACAACGACGACGGCAGCCTGCGCAAACCCGGGCAGGACTACTACCTCAAGCCGATGAACTGCCCGATGCACTGCCTGATCTATCGGGCCCGCGGTCGGTCCTATCGGGAGCTTCCGCTGCGGCTCTTCGAGTTCGGCACCGTCTACCGCTACGAGAAATCCGGCGTGGTGCACGGATTGACCAGGGCCCGCGGGTTCACCATGGACGACTCGCACATTTTCTGCACCCGCGAACAGATGCGCGACGAGCTGGCGTCACTGCTGCGGTTCGTGCTCGAGTTGCTCGGCGACTACGGGCTCACCGACTTTTATCTGGAGCTTTCCACGAGGGACCCGCAGAAGTTCGTGGGGTCCGAAGAGGTTTGGGACGCGGCCACCAGCACCCTGGCGGAAGTCGCGCAGGCGTCCGGGCTGGAGCTGGTTTCCGATCCGGGCGGGGCGGCGTTCTACGGCCCGAAGATCTCCGTGCAGACCCGCGACGCGCTGGGGCGCAACTGGCAGATGTCGACCATCCAGTTGGACTTCAACACCCCGGAGCGTTTCGAGCTGGAGTACACCGCCGCCGACGGCAGCCGGCGGCGGCCGGTGATGATCCACCGCGCGCTGTTCGGCTCGATCGAGCGGTTCTTCGGCATCCTCACCGAGCATTACGCCGGAGCGTTCCCCGCGTGGTTAGCGCCGGTGCAGGTGGTCGGTATTCCGGTCGCCGATGATCACGTGCCGTATCTGGAAAACGTAGCCGCACAGCTGAAGTCGCACGGTGTGCGGGTCGAGGTCGACACCAGCGACGATCGGATGGCCAAAAAGATCGTGCACCATACCAACCAGAAGGTGCCGTTCATGCTGCTGGCCGGTGACCGCGACATCCGTGCCGGCGCGGTGAGCTTTAGGTTTCCCGACCGTACCCAGATCAACGGCGTGGCCTGCGATGAGGCGGTCGCAGCCATCGTGAAGTGGATAGCCGAGCGCCAAAATGCAGCCCCCACAGCCGATCTGGTGAAAGTAGCCAGTCGTGAATGACGAGGAACTCGCAGCCGCGGATCGCAACCCGGAGACGATCACGGACTCCGGCAGCGGTGGCGGCGGGCAGCGCCGGCACGGGCAATGCGCCGCCGGAGAGTCGGCGAGCATCATCGACCGGGGTGTCGGCGAACCCGATCACCTGCAGCGACTGTGGACACCGTATCGAATGAGCTATCTGGCCGAGGCCCCGTTGCGGCGCGACAACGCCTCCCCCGCACAGCCGTTCACCGACATCCCGCAGCTCCCCGACGAGGACGGTCTGGTGGTGGCCCGGGGCGAGCAGGTCTACGCGGTGCTCAACCTTTATCCGTATAACCCCGGCCACCTGATGATCGTGCCGTACCGGCGGGTATCCGAACTAGAGGATCTCACCGACAAGGAGAGTGCCGAGCTGATGGCGTTCATCCAGAAGGCGATCCGCGTGATCAAGGCGGTGTCGCGGCCGCACGGCTTCAACGTCGGCCTGAACCTGGGGACGTCGGCGGGCGGTTCGCTGGCCGAACACCTGCACGTGCACGTCGTCCCGCGGTGGGGTGGCGACGCCAACTTCATCACCATCATCGGCGACTCCAAGGTCCTGCCGCAGTTGCTGCGGGACACCCGCCGGCTGCTGGCCGCCGAATGGGAGCGGCAACCGTGAGCAAGCTGCGGCTGGCCCGGACCGCCTTCAGCGGTGTCACCGCACCGGTGGCGCGGGCGTTGCTGCGGGCCGGCTTCACCGCGGACGGTGTCACCATCGTCGGCACCGCGGCGGGCGTGCTGGCCGCGCTGACGCTGTTTCCGACCGGCCGGCTGTTCGCCGGCACGCTGGTGGTGTGGTTTTTTGTGCATTTCGACATGCTCGACGGGGCGATGGCCCGGGAAAGCGGTGGCGGCAGCCGTTTCGGCGCGGTGCTGGACGCCACTTGCGACCGCATCAGCGACGGCGCGGTGTTCAGCGGACTGGCGTGGTGGGCGGCGTTCGGGCTGCACCACACCTCGCTGGTGGCGGCGACGTTGATCTGCCTGGTCACCTCGCAGGTGATCTCCTACATCAAGGCCCGGGCGGAAGCCAGCGGGCTCGCCGGCGACCGCGGCCTGATCGAACGCCCGGAACGGTTGATTATCGTGCTGGTCGGTGCCGGGGTGTCGGATCTGCCGGTCGTTCCGCTGCCGTGGGCGCTGCCCGTGGCGATGTGGCTGCTCGCGGTGACCAGCGTGATCACCGTCATCCAGCGGCTGCACACCGTGCGGATCTCACCCGGGGCCGCCGATCCCCTCTGCCGGGACGGCGATCGGGCGCAACAGCGAAAGGCCGAGCGGTGATCTCGATGCCGGCGGGTCTGACCATGCCCGCTGCCGGCGGCTTCCGGTGGCGCGGCACGGTGACCGATTGGGGGTATGCGGCCGGCTGGATGCTGGTGCGCGCCATGCCGGAATCCGTTGCCCGCGGTGTCTTTAACGCCGGTGCCCGCTACGCGGCCCGCAACGGCGGCCCGATTCAGCTGCGCAAGAACCTCGCCCGGGTCCTCGGCGTGGCACCGACGGAGGTGCCCGACACGCTGATCCGGGCCTCGCTGGCCTCCTACGCCCGCTACTGGCGGGAGGTGTTCCGGTTGCCGGCGATGGACCACCGCAAGCTGGCCCGGCAGCTGCACGACTCGGTCGCCGGGAAGGAGCACCTGGATGGCGCGCTGGCGGCCGGCCGCGGCGCGGTGCTGGCATTGCCGCACAGCGGCAACTGGGATATGGCCGGGGTGTGGCTGGTGCAGACCCACGGCCCCACGACCACCGTCGCCGAGCGGCTCAAACCCGAGTCGCTGTACCGGCGTTTCATCGCCTACCGTGAGGGCCTGGGTTTCGAGGTGTTACCGCTCTCCGGCGGCAAGCGACCGCCGTTCGAGCTGCTGAGCGAGCGACTGCGCGAGAACCGGGTGGTCTGCCTGATGGCCGAGCGCGACCTCACCCGCAGCGGGGTGCGAGTCGATTTCTTCGGCGAGCCCACCAGGATGCCGGCTGGGCCGGCGAAACTGGCGATCGAAACCGGGGCGGCGTTGCTCCCGGTGCATTGCTGGTTCGAGGATTCGCGGCACCACGAGGGCTGGGGGTTCGAGGTGTTTCCGGCGCTGGACTGCGCCAGCGGTGACGTCGCCGTCATCACGCAGGCGCTGGCGGACCGGTTCGCGAAGAACATCGCCGCCCACCCGGCCGACTGGCATATGCTGCAGCCGCAGTGGCTGGCCGATCTAGCCCAGCCGCGCGACGACGCGGGCGGCAACGGCCCGGGAAGGGATGGGGCGAGCGGGCCGGATGAGGGGCGGGCCGGGTTAGGGGACGGCTGATGCGCATCGGCATGGTGTGTCCGTACTCGTTCGACGTGCCGGGCGGGGTGCAGTCGCACGTGCTGCAGTTGGCCGAGGTGATGCGCGCTCGCGGGCACAGCGTCAGCGTGCTGGCACCCTCGTCGCCGCATGTGAAGCTCCCCGACTACGTCGTCTCGGCGGGCAAGGCCGTCCCGATTCCCTACAACGGCTCGGTGGCCCGGCTGCAGTTCAGCCCGGCGGTCCACCGCAAGGTGAGGCGCTGGCTGGCCGACGGCGATTTCGACGTGCTGCACCTGCATGAGCCGAATGCTCCCAGCCTGTCCATGTGGGCCCTGCGGGTGGCCGAGGGTCCGATCGTGGCGACATTTCACACCTCGACCACCAAATCGCTGACGCTGTCGGTGTTCCAGGGGGTGCTGCGGCCCTGGCATGAAAAGATCGTCGGCCGGATCGCGGTGTCCGACTTGGCCCGGCGCTGGCAGATGGAGGCCCTGGGCTCCGACGCGGTGGAGATACCCAACGGGGTCGACGTCGCCTTTTTCTCCTCGGCCCCCCGGCTGGCCGGATACCCCCGGCCGGGCAAGACGGTGCTGTTTTTGGGCCGCTACGATGAGCCCCGCAAAGGCATGGCCGTGCTGCTGGCCGCCCTGCCCCGCGTGGTAGAGCGTTTTCCCGATCTGGAACTGCTGATCGTCGGTCGTGGCGACCAGGATCAATTACGCAGCCAGGCCGGACGATTGAGGGGCCACCTGCGCTTCCTCGGGCAAATCGACGATGCCGGCAAGGCGTCGGCGATGCGCAGCGCCGACGTCTACTGTGCGCCCAACACCGGCGGGGAGAGCTTCGGCATCGTGCTGGTCGAGGCGATGGCGGCCGGAACCGCCGTGGTGGCCAGCGATCTGCACGCCTTCCGGCGGGTGTTGTGTGACGGCGCGGCGGGAAAGCTGGTAGCGGTCGACGACAGCGCCGCGTTGGCCGCCGGGCTGATCGAGGTGCTGGAAAACGACATCCTGCGGGAGCGTTACGTCCGGGCCGGTGCCGTCGCGGTGCGCCACTACGACTGGTCGGTGGTGGCCGGCCAGATCATCCGGGTGTATGAGACCGTCGCCCGGTCGGGCAGCAAGGTGCGGGTGGCGGGCTGATGACGTGGCTGGACCTCGCCGTCTTCGGGATCATCGTGCTGGTCGCCGTGCTGGCGGTGATGGTCGCCTGGGTGTATCAGACGGCCAACCGCCTGGACCGGCTGCACGTTCGCTATGACCTGTCCTGGCAGGCGCTGGACGCCGCGCTGGCGCGGCGCGCCGTCGTGGCCCGGGCGATAGCGGCCGATGTCTACGGCACCGGACACTCCAGCCCGCAAGGCAGACGGTTGGTGGCGCTGGCCGACGCCGCCGAGCGCGCCCCCCGGCAGGCGCGGGAGGCGGCGGAAAACGAGCTGTCGGGCGCCCTGGCGATGATCGACCCGGCGACGCTGCCGTCGGCGCTGGTCGCCGAGCTGGCCGACGCCGAAGCGCGGGTGCTGCTGGCCCGCCGATTCCACAACGACGCCGTCCGCGACACCCTGGCCCTGCGCGAACGACCCCTGGTGCGCCTCTTGCGGTTGGGTGGAACCGCCGCGCTGCCAAGCTATTTCGAGATCGCCGAACGATCATATGCGCTGGCGCACGCGGACCATGGCGTGTCCAGCCAGCGCACCTCTGCGCGCGTGGTGTTGCTCGACGAGACGGGCGCGGTGCTGTTGCTGTGCGGTTCGGATCCCTCGGTGACCGATGGCGCCGCGCCCAGATGGTGGTTCACCGTCGGCGGGCGGGTGCGGCCCGGCGAGCGGCTGGCCCAAGCCGCTGCGCGAGAGTTGGCCGAAGAGACCGGTTTACGGGTCGAGCCCACCGAGATGATCGGGCCGATCTGGCGGCGCGACGCGGTCTTCGAGTTCAACGGCTCGGTGCTGGACAGCCGGGAGTTCTTCTTCGTGTACCGCACCCGGCGGTTCGAGCCGTCGCCGGCGGGGCGCACCGATCTGGAGCGCCACTACATCCACGGCTCGCGCTGGTGCCACGCCGCCGACATCGCCGAACTGGTCGCTGCCGGGGAAACCGTGTATCCGCTGCAGCTCTCCGAACTGCTTGCCGACGCGAACGCGCTGGCCGATCGGGAGATACCCGGTCCGCCGCGCGAGTTGCAGTCCATCCGCTGACGCCGCCGCCCGCCAGGACCGGAGGTAAACCTGAGCTACACCAAACCCGGCTCCAGGACGTGCGGAAGTTCGGCCGACGGGGACAATCCCGCGGCCAGCGGGTCCGGTATTCCCACCGCGGCGCCAACGCTGAGACCGCCGGCCGCATTGAACAGGCCGAGGTGCGGGGGCAACGGGAACAACTGGGCCGGGGTGGGAACATAGGCGGGCCCGGTCCCGTAGCCCAGGTCGATGATCCCCCGAAGGAAGGGCTGGATCAGGTCGACGATCGGTGAGGGCACACCGATCTGGCGCAGCAGCTGTACCAGCGGCGGGTTCGGGTTGGGAATCAGGTAATAGGTAGTCATATCGAAAGTTTCTTTAATGGCGGAAGCAATTTCTGCGGGAGAAAGGCTCGGATATGCGGTGTGCACAGAATAGACGCCTAAAAGTGCGTTCAGGTCCGCCGGGATATCGATCGGGTACTGCGGGAAGTCGGCGAAAGGATCGTATTGGAATGTGTAGATTGTTGTCGGATAAGGCGTATTCGGCGGCGTAGCGCCATTGAAATGCACATTGAGGACCGGGATGTAGAGGCCATGGAAACGTTCGAGGACGCCGCCATTGGGATTGTTCGGGTCGGCCAGCAACACAAATCGCAGCATGCTGGGACTCGGCCGCAGGTTGGCCGGCAGGGCGTCGAGATGACGCATCTCGATGGTGGCTATCGTGGCGCTCTGGGAATAGCCCACCACGATGACGTGATGGCCCTCGCCGATCTGCGTCATGATCGCGTTGTTCAGCAGCTGGACGCCCTGGCGGACCGACTGACCGAAGGTCTCGCTGGTGAGGCCGGTAACCGGCCAGAACTGCTCGGGGGTGTACAGCCCCTCCGGGGTGTAGCCGGGATAATAGGGTTGGATGTAGCGCACGTAGACGGCGTTGACGTAGCCGGGGCTGGGTTGCGGGTTACCGGTGCCGCCCATGATCAGCGCAACGTCGTCCGGTGACGTCGAGGTCCCCGTCGAGGCAGTCGAGGTTGTCGAGGTCGCCGTGGTCCGGGCCGCGGCGTGGGCGGTTCCAGGGTCTGGGGTGCTTCCGTTGCCGGCGGCCGAATTGAACCCGTGCACCCGGCCCGCGAGGGTACCCGGGTGAGCCGCCTGGACGCCGATGTTCTGGCCGCCGGGAACGCCGCCGGTGACGGGTCGCCCGGCGGGGTTTGCCGTCCCGGGATTTTGACCGCCGACGGTGGCGCGGGCCAGGATTTGATTGGCCCCGGTGCTGTTGCCCAAGGTTGCGGTGGTGGGGGTGCCGCTGCCCGGATGACCCAACGATCCCGGGGAAGCGAGGTGCTGCGACGGGAGTGGAGACGTCAGTCGGGTCGCGGCCGTGTTGGCGGCCTCGGATTCCGCGTACGACTCCCCTCCGGCGGCCAAGGTTTGCGCGAACCGATGATGAAACGCCGCCGCGCGGGCGCTGAGCGCCTGATAACGCTGGGCGTAGGCGGAAAACAGCGCCGCGGTGCGCGCCGACACCGGATCCGCAGCCGGGGGCAGCACCCCGGTTGTGGGGGCGGCCGCGGCCGCGTTCGCGGCGGCGATCGCCGCGCCGATCCCCTGCACATCACCGGCGGCCGCGGTGAGCAACTCCGGGGTGGTGAGAACGAACGACATCGCCTGCTCCGCTTGACTAGCCGACCACCACCCGCGGTATCACACCCGGACCCCGGGGGGCCGCGACCGCCGGGGCCCCCCGGGCGGCCGGACCGGTCGGGGGCTGAAGCGGCATTCTCGGCAAGCCGGTGGCAACCTGGCCCACCCCGGCACCGGGCGGCCCGGCGGCCGGGGGAGCCGGCGTCGCCGCGGGTGCGGGGGCGCCGGTCCAACTCGGTGGCACCGACAGCGCTCCGATCGAGCCCGCCCGACCCAGACCCGCCGACACCGCGGGGGCGCCCAGCCGCGTCGGGCCCAATGCGCTCCAACTCGGGCCGGTCTCGGAGGCCAGGGCCGCGCCAATGCCGGGGACACCGGCGCCGGCGGCGCTCGTCAGCGGGTTGGAACCGCTTGCCAGCGGGCTCATGAGCATGCTCATCGGGGACATCGCAAACTCGGCGGGCGTCGAGAGCATGCCCAGTGAGGACAGCCCGGACGTCGGTGACGAGGCGAACTCCAGCGGCTGGGGCACCGCGCTGAGCGGCTGCGACGCGGTTGACAGGACGGATTGCGCCCGGGTCGATGCCACCGCCGCCGCGGCCTGCGCGGCGCCGCGGGCCGCCGTCCCGGCCGGCCCGTCGGGAGGCTCATCGAACGGCGTCAACCGGGCGGTCGCCGCCAACGTGCCGGCGTTGTAGCCCGACATCGCGGCGGCGTCCTGGGCCCACATCTGCAGGTACTGGGCCTCGGTGGCCATTATCGCCGGGGTGTTCTGGCCGAAAAAGTTGGTGGCGGTCAGCGCCAGCAATTGCGCGCGGTTGGCCGCGATCACCGCCGGGGGAACCGTCATCGCGAACGCCGCCTCGTAGGCGGCCGCCGCGGCCATGATCTGGGCGGATGCCTGCTCGGCCTGGATCGCGGTCGTCGTCAACCACGTCACGTAGGGGCTGGCCGCGGCCGCCATCGCTACCGACGCCGGACCCAGCCACGGACCGCCGGTCAGTCCCGCGACCACCGCGGCAAACGAGGACGCCGCCCACCCCAGCTCGGCGGCCAACCCCTGCCAGGCGGCCGCGGCGGCCAGCATCGGACCGGCACCCGGACCGGTGTACATCAGGCCGGAGTTGATCTCCGGCGGCAACAGCGCGAAATCCGCCAACATCCCGATCCCTCCTCAACCGGGTTGGTCCCGCCGCTTCGCGGCTTGGGTGGTCACCCGACGGCGCACACCGACACCCCGGGCTGCCGCTCAGCCCAATAGAGCCCAAGACAGCCCAATAGAGATTTAGCACCACACCAGCCCGGCTTTCACCGAAATCGGCAAAGACAGCGGGGTTCCGGGACCGGCCCGGCTGCCCGGTGCGAGCCGCGGCGCGAGTGCGCCACCATCGCTTCGGGAGCGGCCGGAAAACTCGTTTTCCCGCTCACCACTAAACTTGATCGGGACCAAATTGAAGGAGAGCCAGCAGTGGACACCGCCGCTTCCGCAACCGGCGCCGGGCAAATAGGAACCGCGCGGGTCAAGCGTGGCATGGCCGAAATGCTCAAGGGCGGCGTGATCATGGACGTCGTCACCCCCGAGCAGGCCCGCATCGCCGAGGGCGCCGGCGCGGTGGCGGTGATGGCGCTGGAACGGGTACCCGCCGATATCCGCGCCCAGGGGGGCGTCGCCCGGATGAGCGACCCGGATCTGATCGAAGGCATCATCAACGCCGTCACCATCCCGGTGATGGCCAAGGTGCGTATCGGTCACTTCGTTGAGGCGCAGATTCTGCAAACCCTGGGCGTGGACTACATCGACGAATCCGAGGTGCTGACTCCCGCCGACTACACGCATCACATCGACAAGTGGAAGTTCACGGTGCCGTTCGTCTGCGGCGCGACCAACCTCGGTGAGGCGCTGCGCCGGATCAGCGAGGGTGCGGCGATGATTCGCTCCAAGGGTGAGGCCGGAACCGGCGACATCTCCAACGCGACCAGGCACATGCGGGCCATCAGCGGTGAAATCCGCCGCCTGACCTCGCTATCCGAAGACGAGTTGTTCGCGGCCGCTAAGGAATTGCAAGCCCCCCATGAGCTGGTCGTCGAAGTGGCCCGGGCCGGGAAGCTGCCGGTCACGCTGTTCTGCGCGGGCGGCATCGCCACTCCCGCCGACGCTGCCATGATGATGCAACTGGGCGCCGAGGGTGTCTTCGTCGGCTCCGGAATCTTCAAGTCCGGCGATCCGGCGGCGCGGGCCGCCGCCATCGTCAAGGCCACCACCTTCTACGACGACCCGGAGGTGCTGGCGAAGGTGTCGCGCGGGCTGGGCGAGCCCATGGTGGGCACGAACGTGGCCGAGATCGCCACGGGCCAGCGGCTCGCCGAGCGTGGCTGGTAGACACCCTGCATGTCGATCGAGGAGATTCTTGATCTCGAGCAACTCGAGGTCAACATCTACCGCGGGCGGGTGTTCAGCCCGGAGTCGGATAATTGGCAACGCACCTTCGGCGGGCACGTCGCCGGCCAGGCGCTGGTCTCCGCGGTTCGCACCGTTGATCCTCGCTATCACGTCCACTCGCTGCACGGTTACTTTCTGCGCCCCGGAGATGCCAAGGCGCCCACGGTTTTTCTTATCGAACGCATCCGCGACGGCGCGTCGTTTTGCACTCGGCGGGTCAATGCGATCCAGCACGGGCAGAGCGTTTTCTCGATGTCGGCGTCGTTTCAGACCGAACAGCGCGGCATCGAGCACCAGGATGCGATGCCCGCGGCGCCACCACCGGACGACCTGCCGGGATTGAGTTCTATGAAGGTGTTCAACGGCGCGGGCTTGAGCCAGTTCGACGAATGGGATGTCCGGATCGTGCCGCAGCCGCGCCTGGTGAGGTTGCCCGGAAAAGCCTCCCAGCAGCAGGTGTGGTTCCGGCACCGCGATCGCTTGCCCGACGACCCGGTGCTGCACATCTGCGCGCTCGCCTACATGAGCGACCTGACATTGCTGGGATCGGCGCAGGTCAACCACCTGGAGGAGCGACACCACCTGCAGGTGGCGTCGCTGGATCACGCGATGTGGTTCATGCGCCCGTTCCGGGCCGACGAATGGCTGCTCTACGACCAGTCTTCGCCGTCGGCCTGCGGTGGCCGTGCGCTCACCCAGGGCACGATCTTCAACCCGCACGGCCAGCTGGTCGCGGCGGTGATGCAGGAGGGCCTGACCCGCTACCCGCGGGATTACCGGCCCCCGACGCGGTGAGCGCGCCGTGAGCACACCGCGGATCGGGGTGCTGGCCCTGCAGGGGGACACCCGGGAGCATCTGGCGGCACTCGGGGAAGCCGGTGCGCAGCCGACGCCGGTGCGCCGCCGCGGTGAGATCGACACCGTGGATGCGCTGGTGATCCCCGGTGGGGAGTCGACGACGATGAGCCATCTGCTGCGAGAGCTCGGCCTGCTGGAGCCGCTGCGGGACCGGCTGGCCGACGGGTTACCCGCGTTCGGGGTGTGCGCCGGGATGATCCTGCTGGCCGACGAGATCCTCGACGCGGGCGCGGCCGGCCGGGAGGCGGTGCCGCTGCACGCCATCGACATGACGGTGCGGCGCAACGCCTTCGGACGGCAGGTCGACTCGTTTGAAGGCGATATCACGTTCGCGGGGCTATCGGCCCCGGTGCGGGCGGTGTTCATCCGCGCACCATGGGTCGAACGCGTCGGCCCACAGGTACGGGTGCTGGCCCGTGCCGGCGGGCACATCGTTGCGGTGCGGCAGGGCCCGATGCTGGCCACCGCCTTTCACCCGGAGATGACCGGTGATCGGCGCATTCACCGGCTGTTCGTCGACATCGTCACCGGCAAGGCGTAGCGGCGCGCCCGGCTCACGGCCCGACAACCGCTGCCCTGCCCCCCACGTAGACTCGTCTGGCCAGGGATACGCACAGGGATGTGAGATAGGACGGCGATGAGCGGCCATTCCAAGTGGGCCACCACCAAGCACAAGAAGGCCGTCATCGACGCTCGCCGCGGGAAGATGTTCGCCCGGCTGATCAAGAACATCGAGGTCGCGGCCCGTGTCGGTGGCGGTGACCCGGCGGGCAACCCGACACTGTACGACGCCATCCAAAAGGCCAAGAAGAGTTCGGTGCCCAACGAGAACATCGAGCGGGCCCGTCGGCGGGGCGCCGGCGAAGAGGCCGGCGGCGCCGACTATCAGACCATCATCTACGAGGGCTACGCCCCCAACGGGGTGGCGGTGCTCATCGAGTGCCTGACCGACAACCGCAACCGGGCCGCAAGCGAGGTGCGGGTGGCGATGACCCGCAACGGCGGCACGATGGCCGATCCCGGGTCGGTGTCGTACCTGTTCGCCCGCAAGGGCGTGGTCGTCTTGGAAAAGAACGGCCTGACCGAGGACGACGTGCTGGCAGCGGTGCTGGATGCCGGTGCCGAGGAAGTCAACGATCTGGGGGACAGCTTCGAAATCATTTCCGAGCCGGGTGATCTGGTCGCCGTGCGGACCGCGCTGCAAAACGCCGGGATCGACTACGAGTCGGCGGAGGCGAGCTTTCAGCCGTCGGTCAGTGTGCCCGTGGACCTCGAGGGAGCCCGAAAGGTGTTCCGGCTCGTCGAAGCGCTCGAAGACAGCGACGACGTGCAAAACGTGTGGACCAATGTCGAGGTGTCCGACGAGGTGCTGGCCGCGCTGGAGGAGGACTGAGCGCACCGGCTCGACACACCATCGAATGTGAACACCGGCGCGTGTCCTGCCGGCCGGCGTCGGCCCCGCACGCTAGGCTCTCGAACAAGAGTTCGGCATCATGGGAGGTTGACGTGCGGGTGATGGGAGTCGACCCCGGCTTGACACGCTGCGGGCTGTCGGTGGTCGAGTCCGGGCGCGGCCGCCAGGTCATCGCCCTGGACGTCGACGTGGTCTACACGCCCGCAGACGTGCCGGTGTCACGGCGGCTGATGGTCATCAGCGACGCCGTCGAGCACTGGCTGGACACCCATCATCCCGACGTGCTCGCTATCGAGCGGGTGTTTTCCCAGCTAAACGTGTCCACGGTGATGGGCACCGCCCAGGCCGGCGGCGTGATCGCGTTGGCGGCCGCCAAACGCGGCATCGACGTGCACTTCCACACCCCCAGCGAGGTCAAAGCCGCGGTCACCGGAAACGGTGCGGCCGGCAAGGGGCAAGTCACCACGATGGTTACCAAAATCCTTGCGCTGCAAGCTAAACCGACGCCACCCGATGCGGCTGACGCCCTGGCTTTGGCGATTTGTCACTGCTGGCGCGCGCCGATGCTCGCCCGGATGGCGGCCGCCGAGGCGCTGGCGGCCGAGCAGCGCGCGAAGTTCACCGCGAAAGCCCGGGCCGCCCGATGATCGCCTCGGTTCGCGGGGAAGTGCTCGATGTCGCGCTGGATCACGCCGTCATCGAAGCCGCCGGTGTGGGTTACACGATCATGGCCACGCCGGCCACGCTGGCAACGCTGCGCCGGGGCAGCGAGGCCCGGCTTATCACCGCGATGGTCGTCCGCGAAGATTCGATGACGCTGTATGGCTTCACCGACACCGACACCCGGGACCTGTTTCTGACCTTGCTCGGGGTCTCCGGTGTCGGGCCGAAGACCGCACTGGCCGCACTGGCGGTCTACGACACGCCGGCGTTGCGCCAGGCGCTCGCCGACGGCGATGTGACGGCACTGACCCGGGTACCCGGGATCGGCAGGCGCGGCGCCGAGCGGATGGTGTTGGAGTTGCGTGACAAGGTGGCACCCTCGGCCACGGCAACAGCGACGGTCAACGGTCACGCGGTGCGCGGACCCGTCGTGGACGCCCTTGTGGGACTTGGGTTTGCGGCCAAGCAGGCGGAGGAGGCCACCGACCGGGTGCTGGCTTCCCTCAGCGGTCACCACGAGGGGGTCAGCACGTCGAGCGCACTGCGGGCGGCGCTGTCGCTGCTGGGGAAGACGAAGTGAGTCGCCTCGGGGAGCCGCAGGCCACCGAGCGGGAGGTGTCGGCGGCGCTGCGGGTCGGGGAAACCGACGCCGACGCCGGGCTGCGGCCGCGCTCGCTGCGGGAGTTCATCGGCCAGGCACGGGTGCGGGAGCAGCTGCAACTGGTCATCGAGGGCGCCAAGAATCGGGGCAGCGCACCGGATCACATTCTGCTCTCCGGGCCGCCCGGGCTGGGCAAGACGTCGCTGGCGATGATCATCGCCGCCGAACTCGGATCATCGCTGCGGGTCACCTCGGGGCCCGCGCTGGAACGCGCCGGCGATCTCGCCGCCATGTTGTCCAACCTTGCCGAGCACGATGTGCTGTTCATCGACGAAATCCATCGCATCGCGCGGCCGGCCGAAGAGATGCTCTATTTGGCGATGGAGGATTTCCGGGTCGACGTCGTCGTGGGCAAGGGCCCCGGGGCGACCTCGATTCCGCTGGAGGTTGCCCCGTTCACCCTGGTCGGCGCCACCACCCGCTCCGGCGCGCTGACCGGCCCGCTGCGCGACCGGTTCGGCTTCACCGCCCACCTGGATTTCTATGAGCCGGCCGAACTGGAGCGGGTGCTGGCCCGCTCGGCGGGAATCCTGGGCATCGAGCTGGGCGCCGAGGCCGGCGAGGAGATCGCCCGGCGCTCGCGGGGCACCCCGCGGATCGCCAACCGGCTGCTGCGCCGGGTGCGTGACTTCGCGGAGGTGCGGGCCGACGGCGTCATCACCCGTGACGTCGCCAAGTCCGCCTTGGAGGTCTACGACGTTGACGAACTCGGCCTGGACCGGCTGGACCGCGCCGTGCTCTCGGCGCTGACCCGCAGCTTCGGCGGCGGGCCGGTCGGGGTGTCGACCCTGGCGGTCGCGGTGGGAGAGGAGGCCGCCACCGTGGAGGAGGTGTGCGAGCCGTTTTTGGTGCGCACCGGCATGATCGCGCGAACTCCGCGAGGCCGGGTGGCGACCCCGCAGGCCTGGACCCACCTGGGCATGGTGCCTCCCGCCGGGGTCGGCGGCCTGGGACAACCCGGCCTGTTCGACTAAACGGTATGGGGTGGCCGGGGTCGCTACAGCTGCGCCAGGATCGAGGCCAGCACGTCGAGGCCCTCGGTGAGCAGCTCATCGCTGATGGTCAGCGGCGGCAGGAACCGCAGCACGTTGCGGAACGTGCCCGCGGTCAACACGATGACCCCGGCGGCACGGGCGGCGTGGGCCAGCGCCGCGGTGAGCTCGGGGTCCGGGTCGGCGGTCGGGGGCCGCACCAGCTCGACGGCGATCATGGCACCGCGGCCGCGGATGTCGCCGATGCGCTCGTCGGCCTCCTGCAGCCGGCCCAGCCGGTCTTTCATCAGCGTTTCAATCTGGCGGGCCCGCTCGATCAGCCCGTCACGTTCAATGGTCTCGATGGTGGCCAGCGCGGCCGCGCACGCGATCGGGTTGCCGCCGAACGTGCCGCCCAGACCCCCGACGTGCACGGCGTCGATGACCTCGGCGCGCCCCGTCACCGCCGAGAGCGGCAGACCGTCGGCGATCCCTTTGGCGGTGCAGATCAGGTCGGGTTCGACGCCCTCGTGTTCGCAGGCGAACATCGCGCCGGTGCGAGCGAAACCGGTCTGCACCTCGTCGGCGACGAACACCACGTCGTTGTCGGCGCACCACGCCCGCAGTGCGGGCAGAAACCCGTCGGCGGGGACGATGAACCCGCCTTCCCCCTGGATCGGTTCGATGACCAGCGCCGCCAGGTTGGTGGCGCCGACCTGCTTGTCGATGACCTCCAGCGCGCGTTCGGCCGCCAACCGGCCGTCGGTGGCGAGCCGCTTGTCGACCAGCGCGTCGCGATATGGGTAGGACAGCGGCGCCCGGTAGATCTCCGGGGCAAACGGACCGAAGCCGCTCTTGTAGGGCATCGACTGGGCGGTCAGCGCCATCGTCAGGTTGGTGCGGCCGTGGTAGGCGTGGCCGAACGCGACCACCGCGGTCCTGCGGGTGTACGAGCGGGCGATCTTGATGGCGTTCTCCACCGCCTCGGCACCGGAGTTGAACAACACCGAACGCTTGTCCCCGCCGCCCGGGGTGATGCGGTTGAGCTGCTCGGCAACCGCGACATAGCCCTCGTAGGGCGTCACCATGAAGCAGGTGTGGGTGAAACACGCCACTTGGGCGCGCACGGCGTCGATCACCCGCGGCGCGGCGTTGCCGATCGTGGTGACCGCAATGCCCGAAGCCAGGTCGATGAGCCGGTTGCCGTCCACGTCCTCGACGATGCCGCCTTCGGCGCGCGCGGCGTACACGGGCATAGCACTGGCGACACCGCGGGCCACCGCGGCCGCCCGCCGGTTGGCCAGCTCCCGTGATGCGGGCCCGGGGATGTCGGTGACCAGGTGTCGGCGCTGTTCGAGAGCGGGCACGTTGATCACCTTACGGCGCGCGGCCGTGCCCGGGCCCGGTGTTCCCGGGTGTCGCGGCTTGCCGCCCAACCCGCCGGCCGGACGCGCCGCGGGCTTACCGGCGCGGCAATGGCAGACTGACAGCTACGAAACTTCCGACCTGAGCTGGTCCGGTGACACCCCCGTCCCGCAAGAGACCCACCGAAAGACCGAGAAAAACCCGTGACCCATTAGGAAAGATCACCGTCGCCATGGACCCAATTGTCTTCTTAGTCCTGCTGCTCATCGTGATCGCGTCCATCATGTACGCGTCGCGGCGGCAAAAGCGGGCGATGCAGGCCACCCTGAACCTGCAGGCATCGCTGGATGTCGGCGACCGGGTGCTCACCACCTCGGGATTGCAGGGGGTCATCACCGCGGTCACCGATGAGACGGTGGACCTGGAGATCGCGCCGGGTGTGGTGACCACCTGGATGAAGCTGGCCATCAAGGAGCGCATCGAGCCGGAAACCGCCGAGCCGGCTGCGGATGGGGCCCCCGGCGTCGACCTCGCCGACGGCGATTCCGGGACCACCGAGGTCGAACCGGAGACTTAAGCCGGGCGGGGGCCGCCCCCGGGCACGTAATCTTTGCGGGTGCCCGGGTGCGCGGGTGCAGGGTGCCCGGCGCCGGACGCACCGGGGATGGCACACCAACCGCCGCCGGCGGAGCGCATGAGGGAGGAGACTGAGACACCGTGGCATCGCCTTCGGCCGCGCATCCCACCCGCTATCTGTCGGTGTTCGCGGCCCTGCTGATCGGCGTTTACCTGCTGGTGTTTTTGACCGGTGACAAGCGCGCCGATCCCAAGCTCGGTATCGACCTTCAGGGCGGTACCCGGGTCACGTTGACCGCGCGCACCCCCGACGGCTCGCCGCCCACGCGGGAGGCGCTGGCGCAGGCGCAGCAGATCATCAGCGCGCGGGTCAACGGGCTGGGCGTTTCCGGCTCGGAGGTCGTCGTCGACGGCGACAACCTGGTCATCACGGTGCCCGGGAACAACGGCAATGAGGCCCGCAACCTGGGCCAGACCGCACGGCTCTACATCCGTCCGGTGATCAACGCGATACCGGCCCAGTCCGCCACGAAACCCGAGCAGCCACCGCCGCCTCCCGCACAGGAACCGGCCAAGCGCGGGCCGGATGCCAACCCTCCGGCAGCGCCCCCGGCGACCCCGGCGCCGCCGGCCCAGCCGCGGCCATATCCGCTGGAGCCGACGCCCAGCCCCGCTCCTACGCCACCGGGACCCGGCGCCCCGGCGCCCACGACGGCGCCGGCGCCGCCCGTCGTGCCGGGACCGCCGGACCCGCGCAAGGACCTCGCCGAGCGCATCGCCGAGGAGAAGAAATGGCGGCAAAGCACCAACCCGACCATCCAGTTCCTGGCCTTGCAATTTGAAGCCACGCGCTGCGGGCGTGACGACATTCTGGCCGGCAACGACGACCCGAAGCTGCCGTTGGTGACCTGTTCGACCGACCACAAGACCGCCTACCTGTTGGCGCCGTCGATCATCAGCGGTGACCAGATCCAAAACGCGACTTCCGGTTTCGACCAGCACACCGGCGCCTACGTCGTCGACTTGCAGTTCAAAAGCGCAGCGGCCAACACCTGGGCCGACTTCACCGCGTCGCACGTGGGCACACAAACCGCATTCACCCTGGACTCGGAGGTGGTCAGCGCCCCGGTGATCCGGGAAGCCATCCCCGGCGGCCGGACCCAGATCACCGGGGATTTCACCGCCAGCACAGCACGCCAGCTGGCAAACGTCTTAAAGTATGGGTCGTTGCCACTGTCGTTCGAAGCGTCGCAGGCTGAAACCGTTTCAGCGACATTGGGTTTGACGTCACTGCGTGCAGGGCTGGTTGCCGGCGCAATCGGGCTGATCCTGGTGCTGGTGTACTCGCTGCTGTACTACCGGGTACTGGGATTGCTTACCGCATTGTCGTTGACAGCCTCCGGTGCAATGGTTTTCGCGATCCTGGTGCTTTTGGGCCGATACATCGACTACACCCTTGACCTTGCCGGCATCGCGGGGCTGATCATCGGTATCGGTACCACCGCCGACTCGTTTGTGGTGTTCTTCGAGCGGATTAAAGACGAGATCCGCGAAGGCCGTTCGTTTCGCTCGGCGGTTCCGCGAGGATGGGTGCGGGCCCGCAAGACGATCATGTCGGGCAATGCCGTCACGTTCTTGGCCGCCGCGGTGTTGTACTTCCTGGCGATCGGCCAGGTGAAGGGCTTCGCATTCACCCTGGGCCTCACCACGATGCTCGATACCGTCGTGGTGTTCCTGGTGACCTGGCCGCTGCTGTACCTGGCGTCCAAGTCGGTGACGCTGGCCAAGCCGGCATACAACGGGCTGGGAGCGGTGCAGCAAATCGCACGTGAACGCAGGGCCGTCGCTTATGCACGGGCCCAGGCAGGACGGGAATAGCGAGATGGCTTCCAAAGCGAATACCGAAGCGAATACCGAGGACGGGATGGCCGCCGGGGCGGTGGAAATCACCGAACCCGGCGTGGGCGACGCCTCCGGCGTGGCCGCCGGGGGGCCGCGGCGCAACTTTTTCACCCGGCTCTACAGCGGCACCGGGGCGTTCGAGGTGGTGGGACGCCGGCGGTTGTGGTTCGGGATCAGCGCGGTGATCGTGGCGATCGCGGTCGTCAGCATCGTGCTCCGCGGGTTTACCTTCGGCATCGATTTCAAGGGCGGCACCACGGTGTCGTTCCCCCGCGGCAGTGGCGATCAGCAAGTACGGGTCGGCCAGGTCGAGGACGTTTTCCGCCATACCCTCGGCATCAACCCCGAGTCGGTGGTCATCGTGGGCAGCGGCGCCTCGGCGAGCGTGCACATCCGTTCCGAGACGCTGTCGAACGAGCAGACCTCGAAACTGCGCAACGCCCTGTTCGACGCGTTTCACCCCAACGGTGCCGACGGCCGACCCAGCAAACAAGCCATCAGCGATTCCGCGGTGTCATCAACCTGGGGCGGCCAGATCACCAAGAAGGCGCTGATCGCGCTGGTCGTGTTTCTGGTGCTGGTCGCCCTCTACATCACCGTGCGCTACGAGCGCTACATGGCCATCTCCGCGCTCACGACGATGTGCTTCGACCTGACGGTTACCGCCGGGGTGTATGCGCTGGTCGGCTTCGAGGTCACCCCGGCCACGGTCATCGGCCTTTTGACGATCCTGGGTTACTCCCTGTACGACACCGTCATCGTGTTCGACAAGATCGAAGAGAACACCCACGGTTTCCAGCACACCACCCGGCGGACCTTCGCCGAACAGGCCAACCTCGCAATCAACCAGACGTTCATGCGGTCGATCAACACCAGCCTGATCTCGGTGCTTCCGGTGACGGCGCTGCTGGTGGTGGCGGTCTGGCTGCTGGGTATCGGCACGCTCAAGGACCTGGCGCTGGTCCAGCTGGTCGGCATCCTGGTGGGCACCTACTCGTCGATCTTCTTCGCCACCCCGTTGCTGGTCACCCTGCGGGAGCGCACCGAGCTGGTGCGCACCCACACCCGCCGGGTGCTGCGCCGGCGTCACTCGGCCGCCCCGGCGGGCTCGCCCGCCGACGATGCCGCGGAACCGTCCGAAAACGACACGGAAAAGGAGAGTGCCGGCACGTCGTCCCCGAGCGAGACGGCCCCGGCTTCGCGGACGTCGGGCACCAAGCCGGCTCCGGGAGCGCGGCCGGTGCGGCCGGCCGGCGGTCGTCGCGGACGTCCGACGGATAAGCGAAACGCCGGGCGGCGTTAGCCCGATGACGAGGTGGCGCGCTGCCGTGGCGGGGTTGGCGGCGACGCTGGCGGCCGGCGGCTCGGGGACGCTGACGGCGTGTTCGGGTACGGCCGCCACCGCGATCACCTATGTGGTCGACGGCGCGCTGACCACGTACAACACCAATACTGTCGACGGCGCCGCATCGGCAGGGGCGCAGGCGTTCGCCCGCACGCTGACCGGTTTCGGCTACCATGGGCCCGACGGGCAGGTCGTCTCCGACCATGACTTCGGGACGATCTCGGTGGTCGGTGGCGACCCCCTGGTGCTCGATTACCGCATCGCCGACCCCGCCGTCTACTCCGACGGAAAGCCGATCACCTGTGACGACTTGGTGCTGGCCTGGGCGGCCCAATCCGGGCAGTATCCGAGCTTCGCCGCCGCCAGCCAAGCAGGCTACGTCGACATCGCCGGCATCGACTGCGTGTCGGGACAGAAGCGGGCCCGGGTGTCCTTCGCCCCGGGCCGTAGCATCGTCGATTACACCCAGCTGTTCACCGCGACCTCGATGATGCCGTCGCATGTCATCGCCGATGAGCTGGGTGTCGACGTGACCGCCGCGCTGCTCACCCACAACACACCGGTGGTTGACCGCATCGCCCGGGCGTGGAATACCATGTGGGACCTCAAGCCGGGCCTGCAGCCCGACACGGTCAGGAAACGCTTCCCCTCATCGGGACCCTACCGGCTCGACCGGGTGCTCGACGGGGGCGCGGTGGTGCTGGTCGCCAACGAGCGCTGGTGGGGCAGCCAACCGGCGACCAAGCGGATCACCGTGCGCTCGGCCGGGGCCGACATCCAAGACCGGCTCAACAAGCGCAGCGTCGACGTGCTCGACGTCGCGGCCGGCTCGTCGGGCGCGCTGATCACCCCGGACGGCTATCAGCGCACCGACTCGCCGTCGGACGGGATCGAGCAGCTGATCTTCGCGCCGCAGGGACCGCTGGCACAGATTCCCGCGCGCCGGGCGTTCGCGCTGTGCACGCCACGCGATGTGATCGCGCGCGACGCCGCCGTGCCGATCGCCAACGCACGGCTCAACCCGACCATCGACGACGCGGTCGTCGAAAACGACAGTGCCCCGCCGGCCGGGCAATTCGACACCTCTGACCCGCTGGCCGCCCGGGCGGCGCTCGGCGGCCCGCCCCTGGCGGTGCGGCTCGGCTATCGGGCGCCCAACGCGCGGCTGGCCACTACCGCCGGAATGATCGCCAAGGCGTGCGCCCCGGCCGGGATCACGGTCACCGACGTTGCCTCGGACTCCACCGGGCCGCAGACGCTGAAGGACGGACATATTGACGTGCTGCTGGCCAGCACCGGTGGAGCCACCGGCAGCGGGTCGACCGGATCGTCCGCGATGGACGCCTATGACCTGCACACCGGCAACGGCAACAACCTCTCCGGGTACAGCAACGGGCAAATCGACCGCATCATCGGCGAGCTGGCGGTGTCCGCCGACGCCGGCGAGCGGGCGCGGCTGCTGGCCGAAAGCACCCCGGTGCTTTGGGCCGACATCCCGACGCTGCCGCTGTACCGCCAGCAGCGCACCCTGTTGATGTCGAAGAAAATGTATGCCGTGAGCGCCAATCCGACCCGCTGGGGCGCGGGCTGGAACATGGACCGCTGGGTGCTGCTGCGGTGAGCGCAGCCGAGTCCCTCGATGACATCATCGCATCGCTGACCCGCGAGGCGGCCGACTTTCCCACCGCGGGCACGCAGTTCAAGGATCTCACCCCGCTGTTCGCCGACCGCCGCGGGTTGGCGGTGGTGACCGACGCGCTGGCCGCCGTCGCATCCGGCGCCGACCTGATCGCCGGCCTGGATGCCCGCGGGTTCCTGGTGGCGGCGGCCGTCGCCACCCGGCTGGGCACCGGGGTGCTGGCCATCCGCAAGGGCGGCAAGTTGCCGCCCCCGGTGCGCACCGAGACCTACACCCTGGAGTACGGCACCGCCACCCTGGAAATCCCCGCCGACGGTATCGCGCTGGCGGGGCGCAGCGTGGTCGTCGTCGACGACGTGCTGGCCACCGGCGGCACCATCGCGGCGGCGTGTCGGCTGCTCGGGCACAGCGGTGCCCGGGTGACCGCGGCCGCGGTGGTGCTGGAGCTGACGGCGTTGGGGGGTCGGGGGACGGTGGCCCCGGTGCCGGTCCACAGCTTACGGCGTATCTGAACGTCCCGGAGCGATATCCTGGAGCAGCGGAGGTGAGCAACGTGGCGGACGACCAGGGCGCGGTGCAGGCGCTGCAGCCGACCGTGCCGGCGCCGCCGCCTCCCGACGCCCTGCCGGCCGGGGAACGGGTCGGGCTACGGGCCGGCACCAGCACCTCGCGCCGGGTGCGCGCCCGGCTGGCGCGGCGGATGACCGCCCAGCGCGGCGCCATCAACCCGGTGCTGGAACCCCTGGTCGCGGTGCACCGCCAGATCTACCCCAAAGCCGACCTGGCGTTGCTGCAACGGGCCTACGAGGTCGCCGAGCAGCGCCACGCCAGCCAGCTGCGCCAGTCCGGGGACCCCTACATCACTCACCCGCTGGCCGTCGCCAACATCCTGGCCGAGCTGGGCATGGACACCACCACGCTGGTGGCCGCGCTGCTGCACGACACCGTCGAGGACACCGGCTACAGCCTGGCGCAGCTGTGCGAGGAGTTCGGTGAGGAGGTCGGCCATCTGGTCGACGGCGTGACCAAGCTGGATCGGGTGGTTCTGGGCAGCGCCGCCGAGGGCGAAACCATCCGCAAGATGATCACCGCGATGGCCCGCGATCCGCGCGTGCTGGTGATCAAGGTGGCCGACCGCCTGCACAACATGCGCACCATGCGTTTCCTGCCGCCGGAAAAGCAGGTCCGCAAGGCACGCGAGACACTGGAAGTCATTGCCCCGCTTGCGCATCGGCTGGGCATGGCCACCGTCAAATGGGAGCTGGAAGACCTGGCGTTCGCCATCCTGCACCCCAAGAAGTACGAGGAAATCGTCCGGTTGGTGGCCGACCGGGCACCGTCGCGGGACACCTACCTGGCCAAGGTCCGGGCCGAGATCATCGACACGCTGAACGCCTCGAAGATCAAGGCGACGGTGGAAGGGCGTCCCAAGCACTACTGGTCGATCTACCAGAAGATGATCGTCAAAGGCCGTGATTTCGACGACATCCACGACCTGGTCGGCATCCGCATCCTCTGCGATGAGATTCGGGACTGCTATGCGGCCGTGGGCGTGGTGCATTCGCTGTGGCAGCCGATGGCGGGCCGGTTCAAGGACTACATCGCCCAGCCGCGATACGGGGTCTACCAGTCGCTGCACACCACCGTCATCGGGCCCGAAGGCAAGCCGCTGGAAGTTCAGATCCGCACCCACGACATGCACCGCACCGCCGAGTACGGCATCGCGGCGCACTGGCACTACAAAGAAGCCAAGGGCCGCAATGGTATTCCACATCCTCATGCGGCGGCCGAGATCGACGACATGGCGTGGATGCGTCAGCTGCTCGACTGGCAACGCGAGGCCGCCGACCCCGGCGAATTCCTGGAGTCGCTGCGCTACGACCTTGCGGTGCAAGAGATTTTCGTGTTCACCCCGAAGGGCGATGTGATCACGCTGCCCGCGGGGTCGACGCCGGTGGACTTCGCCTACGCGATCCACACCGAGGTCGGTCATCGCTGCATCGGGGCCCGGGTCAACGGGCGGCTGGTGGCGCTCGAACGCAAACTGGAAAACGGCGAAGTCGTCGAGATTTTCACGTCGAAAGCCCCCAACGCCGGACCGTCTCGCGACTGGCAACAGTTCGTGGTCTCACCGCGCGCCAAGGCCAAGATCCGGCAATGGTTCGCCAAGGAGCGCCGCGAGGAGGCGCTGGAATCCGGTAAAGAGGCGATGGCCCGCGAAGTGCGTCGCGGTGGATTTCCGTTGCAGCGCTTAGTGAACGGCGAATCTATGGCCGCGGTTGCGCGCGAGCTGCACTACAGCGACGTGTCCGCGCTTTACACCGCGATCGGTGAAGGACACGTGTCGGCCAAACATGTGGTGCAGCGACTGGTCGCGCAGCTGGGCGGCATCGACCAGGCCGAGGAGGAACTCGCCGAGCGTTCTACGCCGGCGACGATGCCGCGGCGGGCGCGCCGCGCCGACGACACCGGTGTCGCGGTTCCCGGCGCCCCGGGGGTGCTGACCAAGTTGGCGAAATGCTGCACGCCCGTCCCCGGGGACCAGATCATGGGATTTGTCACCCGCGGCGGCGGGGTCAGCGTGCACCGCACCGACTGCACCAACGCCGCTTCGCTGCAGCGGCAGAGCGAGCGGATCATCGAGGTGCACTGGGCTCCGTCACCGTCGTCGGTGTTCCTGGTGGCGATTCAGGTGGAGGCGCTGGACCGCCACCGGCTGCTCTCGGACGTGACCCGCGCCCTGGCCGATGAGAAGGTCAACATCTTGTCGGCGACGGTCACCACGTCCAAGGACCGGGTAGCGATCAGCCGGTTCACCTTCGAGATGGGGGATCCCAAGCACCTCGGGCATCTGCTGGACGTGGTGCGCAACGTCGAAGGCGTCTACGACGTCTACCGGATAACCTCCGCGGCCTAACCGCCCGGAGGCCGGCCGCCGATCACGGCGCTATCGCCGATAGCAGTGCTGCCCGAAAATCCCGGCCGGATGGCAGAAAACCTGCCCGCTCGGCAGATCCGCCGACCCCTCCACCGGCGGCGGGCACGGATCGGTTGCGGTGCCCACGCACGGGGGGCCGCTCGCGCGGTCCTGTCCCGGCAGCTCGGCACCGCCAACGGCGCCCAGGATCACCACCGTTGCGGCCCCGACGATCACGGCCAGGTGCGCGGGCCTTCGCCGCGGGTGTCCCGCAAGCGGTTGCACCCCCACCGCCCGGGTGCGCTCAAGAGTCTCAGAGTGCCGGCGTGCCCACATTGGTCTCACCGCCTAACGGCTATATATGTGAACAATAGTCCATAAAAAGAGACTTCGGTAGTTAATAAACTCTTTACGTCCATGCAATCGATGCTTTGTCCACCCATCGGCTACTTTCGATGGTCGTGGATGATCGCGAGAAAGACCCGACGGTGGTGCTGCCTTACCTGGTGGGCAGGCCCCTGGCCGCGACCGAGGTGTACCAAGCGTTCGGCTACCGCAAATCGGCCTACTATAAGGCGGTTCGTGAGGGCAGGCTGATCACTGCGGACAATCTGATCAGGGCGGCGGAGTACTTCGGGCTAAACCCCGTCGACCTACAGGTCCGCTACGGGTTGATCCCCCACCGGGCGGTCATCGACTACCTGAAGTCAGCGCCCGACCGAGCGAGATCACGCGACCTTGCCGCTGACTCCGCCGGGCCATCCGGCTAACTGCTAACGGCGCCGCAGCACGGCGGGTTGTCAGTCCAGCCGAACCGACTTGATCGTGACCTCCATGGCGGGCGGGCCGTCGTCGCCGCCTCCGGCGACGCCCGCCTTGGCGATCTTGTCCAGGGTGGCCAGCCCGTCTTGCTGGATGGTCCCGAACACCGTGTATTCGGGGGGTAGCTCGGAATCCTTGTACACCAGGAAGAACTGGCTGCCGTTGGTGTTGGGCCCGGAGTTGGCCATGGCCAGGGTGCCGCGCGGGTAGACGACGGGCCGGTGGAGTGCGGGGTCGCCGGGCGGGTACTGGTCGGTGGGGTATTCGTTGGCGAACTGATAACCCGGTCCACCGGTGCCCTCGCCCTTGGGGTCACCGCACTGCAGCACCCCCAGCGTCGGGGAGGTGGTCAGCCGGTGGCACCTGGTGTCGTCGAAGAATCCTTGCTGCGCCAGGCTGACGAAGCTGTTGACCGTGCACGGTGATTCGTTGTTGGCCAGCAGCAGGCCGACATTCCCCCGATTGGTGACCATGCTGATGCTGACCGTGGCGGGATCGGTCGGCACCTTGCCCGAGCGGGGTGGTTTGGCGGGCTTGCTGGCCGGGTTCGGCGACGGCGGGTACTGGCAGTTGGCGCCCAGATTGGCGGGCGGCTTGAACGACGGCAGCGGCGGCACGCCGGACAGCGCGGCGGTTCCGGCCTTTGCCGACGCTATTTTGCGCGCGTGCTCGCGATTGGTGAGCACCACGCTGGTCACCGCGGCGGCCACCACGACCAGGGCTGCGATCGCTGCGCCGACGATGAGGAACACCCGGCGCCGGTGGGCTTGCCGGGCACGGCGTTCCAGCTGCCGTTCGAGTTTGCGTTTCGCTGCCGCGCGTCGTTGTTGGTTGGTGGGCACCGCCGATATCCCTCCATGGGTGTGTGGTGGTGGGTAGTGAATCTGGACCGAGTGTGCCAGCCGACGCTGAACGCGGGCGCTGCGGACCCGACTCCCACCGGATGGGACACTGGGAAGCGTGCTGATCACCGGATTTCCCGCGGGGTTGCTGCAGTGCAACTGCTACGTGCTGGCCCGCCGCCAGGGCGCCGACGCCGTCATCGTGGACCCGGGGCAGCGGGCCATGGGCCGGCTGCGACACATCCTGGACCGGAATCGGCTGATCCCGGCCGCGGTGCTGCTCACCCATGGGCATATCGATCACATCTGGTCGGCCCAGAAAGTCGCCGACAGCTACGGCTGCCCCGCCTACATCCACCCCGAGGACCGGGTCATGCTGACCGACCCGATCAGCGGCGTGGGCCCGCGGCTGGCGCAGCTGCTGGCGGGCGCGTTCTTCCGCGAGCCGCGGCAGGTGATCGAACTCGACCGCGACGGCGACAAACTCGAACTCGGTGGCGTGCCGGTCACCGTCGACCACACCCCGGGTCACACCCGCGGGTCGGTGGTTTTCCGGGTCAGCCCGCCCGCGGCGCCGGATGTGGTGTTCAGCGGCGACACTCTGTTCGAGGGCACCGTCGGCCGCACCGATCTGCCCGGGGGCAGCGGCCGCGATCTGCTGACCTCGATCATCGACAAACTCCTGGTGCTCGACGACGACACCGTGGTACTGCCCGGACACGGTCCGAAGACCACCATTGGCGCCGAACGCCGCGGCAACCCGTTCCTCCAAGGCCTGAGCTCGTGACCGAATTCGTGGCACCCAAGGGGGTGCCGGACTACGTGCCGCCGGACTCGGCGCAATTCGTCGCGGTGCGATCCGGCCTGCTCGACGCCGCTCGCCGGGCCGGCTACCGCGACATCGAGCTGCCCATCTTCGAGGACACCGCGTTGTTTGCCCGGGGTGTGGGGGAGTCCACCGACGTGGTGTCCAAGGAGATGTACACCTTCACCGACCGTGGCGACCGCTCGGTGACGCTGCGGCCGGAAGGCACCGCCGGGGTGGTGCGGGCGGTGATCGAGCACGGGCTGGACCGCGGGGTGTTGCCGGTGAAGCTCTGCTATGCGGGCCCGTTTTTCCGCTACGAGCGCCCCCAGGCCGGCCGCTATCGCCAGCTGCAGCAGGTCGGGGTGGAGGCTATCGGTGTCGACGATCCGGCGCTGGACGCCGAGGTGATCGCGGTTGCCGACGCCGGTTTTCGCTCCCTGGGCCTGGAGGGATTCCGGCTGGAAATCACCTCCCTGGGCGACGAGACGTGTCGCCCCCAATACCGGGAACTGTTGCAGGAGTACCTGTTTGCGCTCGATCTTGACGAGGAAACCCGCAGGCGCGCGGAGATCAACCCGTTGCGGGTGCTCGACGACAAACGTCCCGAGGTCAAGGCGATGACGGCCGACGCGCCGGTGATGCTCGATCACCTGTCCGACGTCGCCAAGCAGCACTTCGACACCGTGCTGGCCCACCTGGACGCCCTGGGGGTGGCATATGTGATTAACCCGCGGCTGGTGCGTGGGCTGGACTACTACACCAAGACGGCTTTCGAGTTCGTCCATGACGGGCTGGGCGCGCAATCCGGTATCGGCGGCGGCGGACGCTACGACGGCCTGATGCGCCAACTCGGGGGGGCCGACCTATCCGGCATCGGATTCGGGCTGGGTGTGGATCGCACCGTGCTGGCGCTGCGGGCGGAGGGCAAAACCGTGGGGGAAAGCACCCGGTGCGACGTGTTCGGCGTGCCGTTGAGTGAGCGGGCCAAACTGCGGCTGGCGGTCCTGGCCCGGCGGCTGCGGGATGCCGGGGTGCGCGTCGATCTGGCGTACGGCGACCGGGGGCTCAAAGGGGCGATGCGCGCCGCCGACCGTTCCGGTGCGCGCCTAGCGCTGCTCGCCGGGGATCGCGATATCGAGGCCGGCAGCATCGGCGTGAAAGACCTGTCGACGGGGCAGCAGGTCGACGTGGCGATGGATTCGGTTGTCGACGAGGTGCTTTCCCGGCTGGCCGCGATGCACCCGTAGGTGGCGGTGCGGCGCCTCGGCAGCCGGCTCGGCCACCGGGGCCGGCCTTGCATCCGAGGTGAGCAGCCGCCCGGGGCGCGCCGATCCTTGACATGTCCTCGCACGTCAGTTCGAATTAAGGGATGCGGTGGGCCGGCCAGGGCATCGATGTCGACGACGGAGCGCTACCCGGACTGCAGCGGATCGGCTTGTTCCGCAGTGTGCGCACCCCCCAGTTCGACGGCATCACCTTCCACGAAGTGCTGTGCAAGTCCGCGCTCAACAAACTGCCGAGCACGGCGACCTTGCCGTTCCGCTACACCGTGAACCCCTATCGCGGGTGCTCGCACGCCTGCCGCTACTGCTTCGCCCGTCCCAGCCACGAATACCTGGAGTTCGACTGCGGCACCGACTTCGACACCCAGATTGTCGTCAAGACCAATGTCGCCGAGGTCTTGCGCCGTGAGCTGCGCCACCCGTCATGGCGGCGCGAGACCGTGGCGTTGGGCACCAACACCGACCCCTATCAGCGCGCCGAGGGCCGCTACGCGCTGATGCCCGGCGTTATCGGCGCGCTGGCCGAGTCCGGCACCCCGCTCTCCATTCTCACCAAGGGCACCTTGTTGCGCCGTGACCTCCCGCTGATCGCCGCTGCCGCGCAACGGGTTTCACTGTCGGTGGCGGTGTCGCTGGCAGTAGCGGATCCGGAGCTACACAAAGACGTCGAACCCGGCACGCCGACGCCACAGGCAAGGCTGGCGCTGATCACCGCGGTCCGCGACGCCGGTCTGCACTGCCACGTGATGGTGGCGCCGGTGCTGCCGTATCTGACCGACTCCGTCGAGCACCTCGATGGACTGCTGAGCCAGATCGCGGCCGCCGGCGCCACCAGTGTGACCGTGTTCGGGCTGCACCTGCGCGGCGCCACCCGCGGCTGGTTCATGTCCTGGCTGGCCCGCTCACATCCCGAACTGGTCGGCACCTATCGCGAGTTGTACCGGCGCGGAGCGTATCTGCCGCCACGCTATCGCGACGAACTGCACAAGCGGGTGACGCCGCTGATCGCCAGGTACCGGCTGGCCGGCGATCATCGTCCCTACCCGGCGGCGGCCACCGCCGCGGTAGGGCCGGCACCGCTGCAGGCGACGCTGTTCTGAGGCGAGGAGCGTGGGTCGGTATTGCTAACCTGGTCAGTGGTGCGGTGGCGAGGGGTGATCATCGGGTGTGACGCGAGAGTGCCGGTGGCGACGGTGTCTCTCGGGAAACGTGTCGCTGGCTGCACTTTCGCGCCTGGTCCACCCGGCGTGTTAGCAAGCCAGGCCCAAACATTCCCAGGTCCGTCGCCACGCGCGCGACGCCTGACCCGTTACCGAGTCACGCTCCTAGCCGCCGCGAGGGTTGCTGAGCGTGTGCCCCCGGGTCACCACGGTATCGCCCGCGGCATCGGCGGACAGGTTGACGTCCTCCCGGTGAGGGTCACGCTGTGCGTCGATCGGTGAGCCGGCACACCCTTCACGACCCGACCCGGGAACTTTGGTTAGCAATTGGGCGACTACTAACCATGACGTGCGCGTAGCTAACCACCGCCCCGGTGGTGAAGCGCGCACCGTTTCGACCGGGTGGGCGCGGGCGCTTCCGGTACCGCATCGGTGCCGGTGTCCGACGTACTCGGCGAATGTTGACGCGGGTCAGGGCATGGCCCCGACGGCGGGATAGGAGGTGTCTGGCAACATGGCCCGAACCCTGAAGGAGGGCGACTATGAGCGCCCGGCCGGCCGCAGATTGCCGGAACCTGACCATCCGCTACGGTCATGTCACCGCCGTCGATGATCTAAGCCTGCAGGTGAGATCGGGCGAGACGATAGGCTCGCTCGGGCCCGACGGTGCGGGAAATGCGGGAAAGATCATGGTGGTGCGCATCTCCCGGTCCAGCGTGCCGAGCAGGGTCAAGTCGCTCGGCTACGAGGTCGATGTCCTGCGGGCGCTGGGGATCGGCACACCGTTTCATCCGCTGCACAGCAGCGCTGTGCGGCGGCTAGTCCAGTCATTTCGAGTCCTGCGTTGATGGGAGGTTTTCCGATGGTTGGGTCATCCACGGAACTGGGTGTGCGGGGTGTGGGGGCACGGGTGATTCATTTGTCGGAGGTGTTGCGGGCGCCGGTGGTGACGCCGTCGGGGGAGGCAGTGGGCCGGGTGGATGACGTGATTGTGCGGTTGGGTGGGCTGGAGGCTTATCCGCGGGTGAGTGGGGTGGTGGTCGCGGTGGGGGATCGGCGGGTGTTTGTGGGGGGGAAGGCTGTGGAGGGGTTGGAGCCGGGGCGGGTGGTGTTGGCGAAAAACAAGATTGATTTGCGGGGTTTTGAGCGCCGGCTGGGGGAGGTGTTGTTGCGGGCGGATGTGTTGGGGTATCGGTTGATTGATGTGGCCGCCGGGGAGTTGGTGCGCGCCTATGACGTGGAGTTGGAGGAGACCGCGGGGGGGTGGGTGCTGGCGCGGGTGGATACCCGCCGCCCGCCGCGGTTGTTCGGGTTGCTGAAAACCCCGGGGGGTCATCCCGCCCGGGATTGGAAGGCGTTTGAGCCGTTGATTGGGCATGGCCAGTCGATGGCGGTGCGCCGGGTGTTTGGGCGGGTGGGGGCGCTCAAGCCGGCGCAGATCGCCGATTTGTTGGAGGAGGCGGATCGGGCCGAAAGCGGGGAGATCCTCGATCGGGTGCGCACCGACCCGGAGCTGGAGGCCGATGTTTTCGAAGAGCTCGACCCCGGCAAGGCCAGCCGGTTGCTCGATGACATGCCCGATGAGGAGGTGGCCGCGCTGCTGGGGCGGATGCGCGCCGATGACGCCGCGGACACGATCGTGGATGTGCGCCAATCCCGCCGGCGGCGGGTTTTGGAGTTGATGCCGGCCCCGCAGCGCACCAAGGTGCTCACCTTGATGGGGTTTCATCCCGACAGCGCGGGGGGGTTGATGAACCTGGATTTTGTGACCTGCGGCACGGCCGCCACCGCCGGTGAGGCGCTGGCCGTGATCGCCGGGGCGCGCCCCTTGCAGCCCGAGGCGCTGCTGCAGATGCATGTGCTCGACGAGCGCCAGCGGCTGGCCGGGACGGTGGCGGTGATCACGTTGCTGCAGGCCGACCCGGGTGAGGCGGTGGCCAGGCTGATGGATTCGGATCCGGTTCGGGTGACCCCGCAGGCCGATCTGACCGATGTCGCGGTGTTGATGTCGGATTACAACCTGCACCTGATGCCGGTGGTCGATGAGGAGGATCGGCTGCTGGGGGTGGTCACCATCGATGATGTGCTGGATTTCAGTGTTCCCGAGGAGTGGCGCCGGCGAGAACCCGGGCCCCGCCCGCTGCGGGACACCGGTGATCTGGAGGGGATCGATGGCGTGGGGGGTGATCGGTGATGACCGTGCAGGACCGGGTTGATGTTGAGGGGGCCGCTTTGGCGGGGGCGCCGCGGCGCGCCGCGGTGCTCGACAGCGCGCACCTGGGGGATATCGAGGGGGCGCTGGGGCGGATCCGGGTTGGTGAGTCCGAGCGCCCGCGCACGCTCAGGGCCCGGCTGGTGACCCTGCTGGCGATCATGGGGCCGGGTCTGATCGTGATGGTCGGCGACAACGACGCCGGGGGGGTGGCGACCTACGTGCAGGCCGGGCAGAACTACGGGTATAGCCTGCTGTGGACGCTGCCGCTGTTGATCCCGGTGCTGATCGTCAACCAGGAGATGGTGGTGCGACTGGGGGCGGTCACCGGGGTGGGGCATGCCCGGCTGATCAACGAGCGCTTCGGGCGGTTTTGGGGCTGGTTTTCCGTCGGGGACCTGTTCGCGCTGAACTTTTTGACGATCGTCACCGAGTTCATCGGGGTCGTTTTGGCCGCCGAGTATTTCGGGGTCTCCCGCTATGTGGTGGTGCCGGCGGCGGCGGTGGCGTTGATCGTGATCGCGGCCACCGGCAGTTTCCGGCGCTGGGAGCGGGCGATGTTCGTGTTTATCGCGGTCTCGCTGCTGGAAATCCCCATGCTGTTGATGGCGCACCCGCGCTGGGCGCACGCGGGGCATTCCTTCGTGGTTCCCGGGGTGTCGGGTGGTTTTAACTCCACGGTGGTGCTGTTGATCATCGCCATCGTCGGCACCACGGTCGCCCCCTGGCAGCTGTTTTTCCAGCAGTCCAACATCATCGACAAGCGCATCACCCCCCGTTTTATCGGCTATGAGCGCGCCGACACCACCGTGGGGGCGTTCGTGGTGGTGATCGGGGCGGCGGCGTTGATGATGACCGGCGCCTGGGTCGCCCGGGAAACCCACACCCGTGGCGAGTTCGTCGACGCCGGCGCGGTGGCGCGGCTGCTCGGTGAGCACGATCGGCTGCTGGGGTCGCTGTTTGCGATCGTGCTTTTGGATGCCGCCATCATCGGCGCCGCCGCGGTCACCCTGGCCACCAGCAACGCCTTCGGTGACGTGTTCGGGATCAAGCATTCGCTGCACCGCGGTTTTTCCGACGCCAAACCGTTTTATTTGTCCTACACCGCGATGGTGGCGCTGGCCGCGGTGATCGTGCTGATTCCCGGCGCGCCGCTGGGGTTGATCACCACCGGGGTGCAGGCTTTGGCGGGGCTGCTGCTGCCCAGCGCCACCGTGTTTTTGCTGTTGCTGTGCAACGATCGCGAAGTGCTGGGGCCGTGGGTGATCGGCCGTGGCTTAACGCGTTAGCCGGTTTCATCGTCGGGGTGCTGTTGCTGCTGTCGGCGGTCCTGATGACAACAACACTGTTCCCTCGCGTTGACGGGGTCGCCGTCACCGGCTACCTGGCCGGGGGGCTTGCCCTCGCCGGGGGCGCCGCGGTGATCCTGATGCGGTGGTCGGCCCGCCGGAAGCCCCAGCCCTTAGGGCCCGACCCCCGCTCCCGGGCGATCAGCCCCGCCGAGCGCTCCACCTGGCGGATGCCGCCGCTGGCGTTGCTGCAACCGGTCCGCTGGTCCACCGGCACCCGGCTGGGCATGCTGGCGTTGCGCGGCTATCTGGTCCTCGGCGCGATCATGCTGCTGGTCAAAGCCATCCGACTCGGTCACGGCTAGCCGTGCCGTCGAAAGCTGACCACGCGGCCGGTCGGGGCTGGACGCCACCGCCCGCGCGCTGGCGGGTGGGGATCGCCGATCGGACCGATCTCTGACGCGCTGGCAACCGGCACCGTCGCCAAGCGGCGTGCTGCAGCTAGCCGCCCCGCGGCTTGGTGAGGGTGAACCGGTCGACCACGGTTAGCGCACCGAACGGTCCGGCTACCGCGTAGTGGGTCGCCCTGATCGATGTGCTGCCGCCGGGGTCACCGGGATCGACCTCGAACGCGACGAACCCGTAGGGATTGTCGCGGTCGCGAAACGCCGACCACGGTGCGTCTTCGGTGACATAGATCGGGGCCTTGCGCCCGATCGCCGGATCGAAACCGCCGACACCGGTCAGCACCCGGCACCGGGGCTCGGGGAAGAACATCCGATTGGACGGCGCCGAGGTGCCGCCCCCGCCGATGACGACGTGCACCGTTCCCTTGGTGGAGTCGATGACGTCGCCGGCGGTGGCCACCGGTATCGGTGTTCGGGTGTCGGTGTCAAGCGTGCCGCGCAGCGGATGTGCGCGTTCGTAGTGATGTTCGTGTCCGCACACCACCAAATCGACGCGATAGCGGTCGAAGAGCGGCAGCCATTCCCGGCGGATGCCGAGGTCGGCGCCGTTGGTGCGATCGGCGGTCGAGATCGCCGTCTGGTGCATGCAAACGACCACCCAGTCGATTCCCGGGTCGCGACGGGCGGCGGCGAGTTCTGCGTCAAGCCACCGCTTTTGCTCCCCACCCGAATAGCCGTGGACGTAGAAGTTGCCGCCGTCTTGATAGCACACGTCGTCGTTGCTGAGGCTGATCACCCGCACCGAACCGGCGGTGAACGAATACCACAAGCCCTGGAACTCCCGCCCGGACCCGGAGTCGGGCAACGCGAAATACGTCTGATAGGCCGCATATCCGATGGGCCCGTTGCCCAATTCGTTTTCGTGGTTACCCACCGCGGGCATCCAGGGCCGGTAGCGTGCCGAGCGGGTGTTGTTCTCGAACCAATCCGACCAGGCGCGGACCCGGTCGTGGGCCAGGTTGGCATAGCACAGGTCGCCGTTGACCAGGTTGAACAGCGGGGCGATGCGTTCGATGGCGGTGGTGATATCCGCCGCGGCCGGTGATCCGATGTTGTCGCTGGTGAAGGACGTCCCGGCGGCGGTGTTTAGCGCCGGAGTGGACTGATCGCCGAAACTGGTGAAACACAAGGGTTTTCGCCCCGAAGGAGCGGTTCGCACCGTCCCCAGCTCGGGGGTGGCGCCGTCGTGGACCGCCGCGTAGACGTAGTCGGTGTCGGGGGACAGGCGATCCAGCCGGGCATGGTTGACGCGGACCTCGATACCCGATTTCGCGTCCCGGTAGGTGCGCGTCTCGGCGTGCACGGTGCGCCCGAAACCGGACCCCGGCACGCCGACCATGACCCGCGGATTGCCCACGGCGTCGGTGGTGTGCCACGACACCACGACCTCGGTGGCGGCGTTGGTGCCGAATTGCAGGTGCAGACCGCTGACCGGAGGTGCGCCGTTGCGGCTCGGCCGGGGCCACAGGGTCAGGCCGTGGGGCCGTGAGGGCAGCAGCGCGGCCCCACCCAGGCCGAGGCCGGCACCGGCGAGCGCCGACGCCGCGCCCGTCGTCAGCAGCGTTCGCCGGCGGATGCCCGACGGCCCGGCGTCATCACCGTCGGCCGGTTGCGGATCTTCGTCCATGTACGTTTCCTCCCCGGGTCATCCGGCGGGGCGCATCCGCGCCGGTGACGGGGTCGCCGGTCACCGCCGGGCAGCGCCGGGGTCATCGGCCGCCACCACCACCACCTCGGCGCGCGCCGCGCCGATCGCACGGAAACGGTGACTGACCGACGCGTCGAAGTAGGCGCTGTCGCCCGCACCCAGGGTAATGGTTTGGTCACCGTAGTGCAGTTCGACCGTCCCGGCGTGCACGAACACGAATTCCTGGCCGGTGTGCACCGGTCCGGGACCCTCGGCCGTATTGCCGGTTGGCCGAACTACGAATGCCGACATGGACTTTCCGAGAACCCCCGCTGCCAAAGCCACATATCTCCCGGCAGCGTCCCGCTGGGCGGCGCGGTCGACGGTGATCTTGGCGTCGGGTGTCTGGTCGGAGAATAGCTGCGAGACATCGACATCGAGAGCGCGGGCGATTTTCAGGGCGACCGCGATCGACGGGGTGCTCTGGCGGCGCTCGATTTTAGACAGATAACTCTTGGTCAATCCGGTCTGCGCGGCGAGCGTCTCAAGGGTGAGGCCGCGCTGCCGGCGAACCGCGCGCAGCAGCGCGGTCACCGGTGGCTCCTTTGGGTGATGCTCACGTGTTTCGCGTGGTCGAGGCGGTTCATCGGGGCTTTCCGGACGGTATTGCTGCATGACACAATGTTTCCTATAGTGATCATAGTGTCTAACTACGACGATCCCGGGAGCCTCCGATGGCAACCACCTTCACCGATTCGAAATCCGAGCTGATGCGTCGTGCGCAGGACCGCCTCGCCGCCACCGTCGCCGACACGGGGTTCACCACCCGGCAAAAGGTGGCGCTGACCTGTCGGGTGCTCTTTGATGCCGGCCACGATTCCGGCCTGACCGGCCAGATCACCGCCCGCGCCGAAGAGCCCGGCAGCTATTACACCCAGCGGTTGGGACTTGGCTTCGACGAGATCACCGAGGATAACCTGCTTGTCGTCGACGAAGACCTCAACGTGCTCGACGGCACCGGAATGGCCAATCCCGCCAACCGATTTCACAGCTGGATTTACCGGGCGCGGCCCGACGTGCACTGCATTGTGCACACCCACGCCTTCCATGTGGCGGCGTTGTCGATGCTTGAGGTGCCGCTGCTCGTCTCGCACATGGACACCACACCGCTATACGACGATTGCGCGTTTCTGGCCGACTGGCCGGGCGTGCCGGTGGGCAACGAGGAGGGCGAGATCATCAGCTCCGCCCTGGGCGACAAGAAGGCGATCCTGCTGGCCCACCACGGCCAGGTGATAGCGGGCGCAAGCGTGGAGGAGGCGTGCTCACTGGCGATCCTCATCGAGCGCGCCGCAAAGCTGCAGCTGGCGGCGATGTCGGCCGGCACCATCAAAGAATTGCCGGAGCGGCTGGCCCGTGAGGCCCACGACTGGACGCTGACCCCGCAGCGCAGCCGGGCCAATTTCGCTTACTACGCCCGCCGCGCGCTGGCGCGCCACCCCGAGGTTCTGACGAGCTGAGCATGTCCGAAACACCCGAAATTCACGGCATCATCGCCTACCCGGTGACCCCGTTCTCCCAGGATTCGGCCGGCACCATCGACACCGCCACGCTGGCCCGGCTCATCGACCGGCTGGTCACCGCCGGGGTGCACGCCATCGCCGCCCTCGGCAGCACCGGCGAACTGGCCTACCTTGAGGATCCCGAATTCGACGCCGTGGTGGACACCACCATCGCCGCGGTCGACGGCCGGCTGCCGGTGATCGTCGGGGTATCGGATCTGACCAGCGCCAAGACGATTCGCCGCGCCCGCTACGCGCAACGGGCCGGCGCCGATGCGGTGCAGGTCATCCCGGTGAGCTACTGGAAGCTCACCGAACGCGAGATCATCGGCCACTACGCGCGGGTCGCCGCGGCCATCGATATCCCGATCATGGCCTACAACAATCCGGCGACCAGCGGCGTGGACATGAGCCCCGAGCTGCTGGTGCGGATGTTCGAGAGCATCGACAACCTGACCATGGTCAAGGAATCCACCGGCGAGCTGTCCCGGATGCAGCGCATCGCCGAGCTCAGCGGGGGGCGGTTGCCGTTTTACAACGGCAGCAACCCGCTGGTGCTGGCCGCCCTGCGGGCGGGTGCCGCCGGCTGGTGCACGGCCGCACCGAACCTGCGGCCGCGGCCGTGCATCGAGCTGTACCACGCCGTGCGCGCCGGCGATGCCCGCACGGCGGAAGCCATCTACGGCGAACTCAAACCGCTGCTGGAGTTCATCGTCGCCGGCGGGCTGGCCACGACCGTCAAAGCCGGACTGGATCTGCTCGGATTTCCCGCCGGTGATCCGCGTCTGCCGCTACTGCCGCTCGACGACGACGGCCGCGCCGAGCTGCGGGGGCTGCTGGCCGGCACGTAGCCGTCGGCCAGCCGGCTACCCGAGGTCACGCGTGGTGAACGTGTCGCACTTGTTGGGGTCACCCGTTTGATAGCCGACGGTGAACCACTTCTGGCGCTGCGTCGAGGAACCGTGGGTCCACGATTCGGGGTTGGTATGCCCGGTCGCGGCCCGCTGGATGCGGTCATCGCCCACCGCGGCCGCCGCCGAGAGCGCGTCGGCGATGTCCTGGTCGCTCAACGGCCGCAGATACGGAACCCCGGTGCTCTGCTGGGTGACGGTCGCCGCGTAGTGCGCCCAGATCCCGGCGTAGCAGTCGGCCTGTAACTCGGTGCGCACCCCATTGCCCAGCGCGCCCTGCGCGCCCTGGCGGGCGCGGTCGAGGACACCCTCCAGGTTCTGCACATGATGGCCGAACTCGTGGGCCACCACGTACTCCTGGGCCAAGGGCCCACCGCTGGAGCCGAACTGGCTGACCAGCACCTGGAAGAAATCGGTGTCGAAGTACGCGGTTTTGTCCACCGGGCAGTAGAACGGCCCGACCTCACTGGTGGCCGGCCCGCAGCCGGTGTCCACCCGGCCGCTGAACAGCCGCACATACGGGCGGGTGTAGCCGGGCATCAGCTGACGCCACACCGCGTCTACGGAGTTGGCGGTGGCCACCACGCGGCACTGCACGTATTTGTTGGCGTCGGCTCCGGTGCGGCACTTGCTCAGGTCGAATCCGGGCGACACGTCTTCTTGGGTGTTCACCGGCTGCTGGCTGACCACGCCCCCGGGATCCACGCCCAGGAACACCGCCAGCAGGATGATGATCAGCCCGCCCAGCCCCCCGCCGACGGCGATGACGCGGCCGCCGCCGCCGGATGTCGACGTGGTGCTGGTGTCGATCTGCACACCCTCGTTGAAGGTCATTGCCTGCTCCGATGCCCGTACTGGTGACTGCTGCCCGGCGGGTGCAGTTGTAGGGTGGCCCCCCAGCCACCCGGTGCCCAGCCTATCCCGGGCCGTCGCTGGCGGCCGCCAGCAGCGGCACCACGACATCGCTGATCGGTGTGGCCAGACCGTGGGCACGCGCTTTGCGGATGATGACGCCGTTGCGGATGTCCCATTCCATTGGCCGGCGCGCTTCCCGGTCGGCCAGCATCGAGGTACCCATGTCAACGGGAGCGCGCCGGAACATCGCGACGATCTCGTCCACGGTGTCGTCGCCCAATCGGGCGCCTTCCGCCCGCGCGACAGCCAGGCATTCGGCGACATAGCGTCTTGCCAGAGCGGCCATCTCATCGCGGCGGAACATCCCGGAGCGCCGCCCGGTCAATGCCATGAGCCCGGCCAGGGCATTCACCAGGAGCTTGCGCCAAGCCGCGGTGGTGAAGTCGGGATCGCAGTGCACCGTGCAGCCCGCATCGCGCAGCAGCCCGGCGAGAGTTTCCGCGGCGGGCCCGGTGGGCAGCACCAGCCGGGCTGTGCCGCGTGCTTGGATGGCGCGGCCCCTCGGGCCGCCCGGGCCCGCATTGTCGCCGCGTAGCCGCACCCAGCCTTGCGGCTGGGTCTCGGCCGAATACCAGACGATTGCCGGAACCACCGTCGCGGACGGGCAGTGCGGCCGCACCTGCTCGACCTGCTCGACACCGTTTTGCAGGACGGCGACGATGGTGTGCTCGTCGCACAGCCGGACCAGCCAGTCGTGGGCGTCGGCATTCTGGGTGGCTTTCACCGCCAGCACCACCACCTCGACCGGATCGACGACCTCGGCAGGGTCGGTGCGCACTGGGCCGGGCACCAGGATGGGATCGGCTCCGTCGGGCCGCAGTTCGACATGGTCGCGGGCGGTGCGCCCGTACAACAACACCTGATGTCCGGCAGCGTGCAGCAGCGCGGCGACCGTCGTACCGACGGCCCCCGGACCGACAACGGCAATACGGGCGGCGATGCCACCGACGCTACCGCCTCTACACTGGTCACTCGTTCCACCGTGTCACGTGGCATCCCGCAAAGAGGAGGATGTGTGCTGCGCAGCCACGCCGCCGGCTCGTTGCGGGCAGCCGACGCCGGCCAGAAGGTGACGCTGGCCGGCTGGGTGGCCCGGCGCCGGGACCACGGCGGTGTCATATTCATCGATTTGCGGGACGCCTCCGGGGTGTCACAGGTGGTGTTTCGGGCACCCGAGGTGCTTGCCCGGGCGCATCGGCTGCGCGCCGAGTTCTGCATCGCGATCGACGGCGTCGTCGAGATCCGCCCCCCGGGCAACGAGAACCCGGAGCTGGCCACCGGCGAGGTCGAGGTGAATGCGACATCGCTGACCGTGCTCGGCGAGTGCGCGCCGCTGCCGTTTCAGCTCGACGAGCCCGCGGGGGAGGAGCTGCGGCTGAAATACCGCTATCTCGACCTGCGTCGCGACGGGCCGGGTGCAGCAATTCGGTTGCGCTCCAAAGTGAATGCGGCTGCACGCGAGGTGCTGGCGCGGCACGGCTTCGTCGAGATCGAGACGCCGACGCTGACCCGTTCGACCCCGGAGGGTGCCCGCGACTTTTTAGTGCCCGCCAGGCTGCAGCCCGGTACGTTCTACGCGCTGCCGCAGAGCCCCCAGTTGTTCAAGCAGCTGCTCATGGTGGCCGGGATGGAGCGCTACTACCAGATCGCCCGGTGCTATCGCGATGAGGATTTCCGCGCTGACCGCCAGCCCGAGTTCACCCAGCTGGATCTGGAGATGAGCTTCGTCGACGCCGACGACGTCATCGCGATCGCCGAGGAGATCCTGGCCGCGCTGTGGGCGCTGACCGGCTACCAACTGCACATTCCGCTGCCCCGGATCAGCTACGCCGAGGCGATGCGCCGCTTCGGCACCGACAAGCCCGACCTGCGTTTCGGTCTGGAACTGGTGGAGTGCACCGAGTTTTTCGCGAACACGCCTTTCCGGGTGTTCCAGGCGCCGTATGTGGGCGCGGTGGTGATGCCCGGCGGCGCGTCGCAACCGCGGCGGACCTTGGACGGCTGGCAGGAGTGGGCCAAGCAGCGTGGGCATAAGGGATTGGCCTATGTGCTGGTGGGCGAGGACGGTTCGCTTTCCGGTCCGGTGGCCAAAAATCTGTCCGACGCCGAACGTTCCGGGCTGGCTGACCATGTCGGGGCGTCGCCGGGCGACTGCGTGTTCTTTTCGGCGGGCCCGGTGAAGTCGTCGCGGGCGCTACTGGGCGCGGCCCGCGTGGAAATCGCGAAGCGGCTGGGCCTGATCGACCCCGGCTCCTGGGCATTTGTCTGGGTGGTTGACCCACCGCTGTTCGAGCCCGCCGAGGAGGCCACCGCCGCCGGTGAGGTGACCGTCGGTTCGGGGGCGTGGACGGCGGTGCATCACGCGTTCACCGCACCCAAACCGGAGTGGGTGGAGCGCATCGACACCGATCCGGGTGCCGTGCTCGCCGACGCCTACGACATCGTCTGCAACGGTCACGAGATCGGCGGTGGCTCGATGCGCATCCATCGGCGCGATATTCAAGAGCGGGTGTTCGCGGTGATGGGCCTGGACAAGGCGCAGGCCGAGGAGAAATTCGGGTTTCTCTTGGAGGCGTTCATGTTCGGTGCACCGCCGCACGGCGGAATAGCGTTCGGCTGGGATCGGATCACCGCGCTGCTGGCCGGAATGGACTCGATCCGTGAGGTCATCGCGTTCCCGAAGACCGGCGGGGGCGTGGACCCGCTGACCGGTGCTCCCGCGCCGATCACCGCCCAGCAGCGCAGGGAATCCGGAATTGATGCCGCGCCCAAGCGGATTGACCGGCCGTGAGCGAAAGACGGTTCGGGCACCATCGGCTGGTCAGCGGCCCGTCACGGGGCGAGCAGTTTCGACCACAGCTTTTTGACGGTGGTGTGCAACGGATGGCCGGAGCGCACGGCGTTGACGACTTCGGCCGGGAACAATTTTTGATCGGGCCCACACTTGGGCCAGGCCTCGGGTCCCTGGGTCGCCAGCACCCGCTCCGCCACGGCGATTTGCTCTTCGCGCGACGCCTTCGCCGGTGACCCGACGCCGCCGTTTTCCTCCCACGTCGACTGTTTGAATTGCAGGCCGCCGTAGTGCCCGTTCCCGGTGTCGGCCGACCAATTTCCGCCCGACTCGCATTGCGCAACGGCGTCCCAATCGATGCTGCTGGCGTATGCCATGCCGGTGGAAGGATCAATGAACAGGGAAATGGTAACGGCGATGATCGCGGATTTCAGCAGCGATCTGTACACGGTAACCGCAGGAAGTGGGGACCGAATACGCACCATTTAATACATTTAACAAATCAGCGTGAAAGCTGTCAACGCTTGAGGTGCAGTAAATTTATCGGGGTGCCCGGTGTGACGGTGACTATTGATAACAGAGTGACGGAAGTTGTTATAGTTACTTAAGTTGTTATAGCGCCTGAGGAGTCGGAATTTCTGTGTCTAAAGTTACAGAAGTGCTAATAGCTGTAAAAGTGACTTCTGAGGTTAAACAGAAACCACCGACCAAGCCCAAGCTGCCCGGCCGCCGGACACCGGCAGTCAGAGGGGTAACCGGTCTTCGACAGGGTGCTGCCGGATTGGCCGAGCCATTCGTGCAGTTTCGCGTCAATCGCGGGCACCTCGTGGCGGTGATCCCGGGGAAACTCGTCCGAAGTGTCGGGAGGTCAGGTTCTTGCCACCGGCGGGGTGAGATCGTACCGATCGCTAGATTCGCCAATGCCGAGCGCGGTCTCGATCAGCGACCTCGAATTGCGCCCAACGGGGAGTGCGCATTACGCCGTACCAGGCGGCGCAACGAGGCGACATTCTGGTAGCCGACGGCCGCGGCGACCGAAGTCGCCGATCGGTTTGAGGTCTGCAACAAGAAGGTTGCCTGATCGAGCCGAATTTTTTGAACAAACTTTAACGGTGAAATCCCGAGCACACGCATCGTCGCGCGCTGCAAAGTCCGCTCGCTGACACCAAGCCTTTGAGCCATGTCGCTAACTCGCACGGGTTCGTCCAGATGGTTGCGAACCCATCGCTCGAAAGCAGCGATCATTGGGTCTGAATCGGCAAGTATCGAGGGCATCGCGCAGGCGAACTGCGATTGGCGCTCCCCAGCCATCAAAAATCGGCTCGCGAATTCAGACAGAGCGGGGCTATGCCGATGCACGATCGAAACGGCGAGGTCAATGTGGGCGAACGCGGCACCGGCGGTGGTGATCGTTCCGTCGACAACGAGGGTGGATGCGTCGTCGAGCTGGACGGCCGGATATCGCTGCCGAAAGGCGGGGCCCAGCCACCAGCTTGTGGTGGCGGTGCGCCCGTCGAGAATTCCGGATTCGGCTAGCAAAAAGGTGCCGGTGCACGCCGCCGCGACGCCAGCTCCGGCGGCATGTGTCGTGCGCAGCCAGCCGAGCAGCGGATGCTTGCTGACCAGGGTGAGGATCTGATCCGCAGATTTCGCTGAGAGCGCAGGAATAACGACGAGCTCAGGTAGCGCCGTTACCGCCGATAACGGGACCGTCTCAACTCGCAATCCTTGTCCAGTTCGGGCCTCGGCGGTCAGCCCTACGACGGTCACCTCGAACGCGGGTGGAGCCGCCCCCAGGTTCTCGCGCATCGAATTCGCGGTCGTCAGCACGTCCAGCACAACGCTGAGTCCGGAGTCGAACACGCCGTCGAGCGCCACCACCGCGATCCGCATGTCGGAAAGTGTATCAAACGCGTCGGATTCGCCACTCCTCGCGGAGCGGTGCGCCGCGTAATGTTGGCCAACAGCCGAGGACGAAAAGGGACAAGATGAGCATGAGTATGCGCAACGATGGCATAGTCAGCCTTGCGCCGATCGGCAACTCGTCGAGTAGGCAGGGCGGGGTGGCACGGCCGGCCCCCGTTTCCGTCATGGCCGTGGCGGGATGCGCGGCAATAATCGTAGCGATTGTCGTTGTGGCGGTGTCCGCCACCAGCCTTGCCGTTCCTGGTATGGGGATGGCCAATCCATGGCTGCCGCCTAAGCTGCGGGTGGCGGCCGTCTTGGTTTACGTCGCGGTGGTCGTGGCCCATGTCTGGCATTTGCGGGACAGGTCGGCACGTCGATGCCTCTGGCATGTGGCGCATGTGATGATGGCGCTGGGGATGATCGAGATGTTCGCAGTGGTGCGGCAGCCGCTCGTGGGAGCCGAGGTCGGCAAGCTGCTGTTCGCTGTGGGGGCAGCCGCGATCTTGGCCTACGTTGCTGCCGTCTCAGGTCGCGGCAAACGCCTCGGATGGCTGTGGGTGGCTGCCGCGGCGGACATGGCCAGCATGGCTTACATGTTCGCGTACATGTTCGCGATGCCGAGCGGTTGGTTCAAGTGGCTGACTTGGCCCTTGGTGGCCTGGGCGACATTGCAGGCGACCGGTTGGCTCACCGGTGCGCTACCGTGTCGGGCCGACCTGGGCTCTCCGGCCGGATCGGTCGCCGCCAGGCACTCGGGAGCCGACCTCAGCATTTCGGTCACGCTGGCGGCGATGAACGTCGGCATGGCCTACATGTTGGTTGCGATGGCGCTCGGCATGCCGACGATGCCCGCGATGGGCGACATGCACGGGATCTAGCTAGATCTAGCTAGACCGCTCGTCGACTTCTCGGGGCCGGTCTCCGGGCCGGTCCCTGGTGCCAGCCGATCAATTTCCGCCCGACTCGCGTTGAGCGACCGCGTCCCAATCGATGCTGTTCGCTATGCCACACCGGTGGAAGGATCGATGCCGCACCCGCTCGGTGCTGCGGCCCTGCGGCGATTGTGATGGGATCGGTGATGTGAATGTCGGCCGGCGCCAATCCGCCCCCGTGCCTCTCGTCCTGACCGGACGCCGCCAGAATCTGGTAGCTGTCCGGAGGTAGCTCGGTGTCGTTGCCCGAACCGATATCCCCGGTGACCGCCGCGCCTGCCGACCCCGACCGGCTCGTCGCCGGCTATCGCGCCGCCTGGGCCCAGGAAACCCTGTTCGACGTGCGCGGCGGGCGCGCCGATGTTGCAGGCTACGACGAGTTCATCGACGCTGCCGGCAACATCCGGCCGGACTGGTCGGAGTTCGCCGAGGTCATCGGGGAGCGGGGGGGTGCGGGTTTGGACCGGTTGCGCGCGACGGTGCGCACCCTGGTCGACAACGACGGCATTACCTACATCGCGGTCGACGACCAGGGCGAGGAGACTCGCACCCCCGGCCACGGTGCCGTGGCGCCCACGCCGTGGCAGCTGGACGGGCTGCCGCTGCTGGTATCGCCGCAAGACTGGGACACACTGGAAACCGGTGTGGTCCAACGGAGCCGACTGCTCGATGCGGTGCTGACCGACCTCTACGGGCCACGGCGGGCGATCACCGGCGGACTGCTGCCGCCCCAGCTGCTGTTCGCCCATCCCGGCTATGTCCGGGCGGCCAGCGGGATCACGATCCCGGGGCGGCACCAGCTTTTCCTGTACGGCTGCGACGTCAGCCGGGATCGCTCCGGCGGCTTTGTCGTCAACGCCGACTGGACCCAGGCGCCGTCGGGCGCGGGATACGCGCTGGCCGGGCGCCGGGTAGTCGCCCACGCCGCCCCGGACCTCTACGAGCGGGTCAGGCCGCGGCCCGTCTCGCCGTTCGCGCAGACGCTGCGGCTGGCGCTGATCAACGTCGCTCCCGAGACCGCCCACGATCCGGTGGTGGTGGTGTTGAGCCCCGGCATTCACTCCGAGACCGCCTTCGACCAGGCCTATCTGGCCTCGGTGCTGGGGTTCCCGCTGGTGGAAAGCGCGGATTTGGTGGTCCGCGCCGGCAAGTTGTGGATGCGGTCGCTGGGCACGCTAAAGCAGGTCGACGTCGTGTTGCGGCGCGTCGACGCCGAATACGCCGATCCGCTCGACCTGCGTTCGGATTCCCTGTTGGGTGTGGCGGGGCTGGTCGAGGTGCTCCGCCGCGGGGCGGTGACCGTGGTCAACACCCTCGGCAGCGGCATCCTGGAAAGCCCTGGGCTGCTGCGGTTCCTGCCCGAGATGGCCCGGGGACTGCTGGGCGAGACCCCGCTACTGCCCACGGCGCCGCTGTATTGGGGCGGTATCGACGCCGAGCGCTCGCACCTGCTCACCCGGCTGTCGTCTCTGCTGATCAAGCCCACCACCGGCGGCCGGACCGTTCTCGGGTCCGCCCTGTCCTCGGCGCAGCGGGAGGCGTTGGCGGCACGCATCGAGGCCGCCCCGTGGCAGTGGGTCGGTCAAGAGCCGCCGCAATTTTCCTCGGCGCCGACCGGGCACTACCCGGGCGGACTGGGCGCCGCCAGCGTCGGGATGCGGTTATTCACCGTCTCACAACGTGGCGGCTACGCGCCGATGATCGGCGGCCTGGGCTACGTGCTGGCACCCGGTGACTCCGCGTATAGGCTGAATACAGTTGCGGCAAAAGATATCTGGGTCCGGCCGCCGACACGAGCCCAGGTCGAGGTGACGGTTCCCGCCGGGGAGCTGCCCGCGTTGAAGCCCAGCGGCATCCGTGATGTCAGCTCGCCGCGGGTGCTCTCGGATTTGTTTTGGCTGGGGCGCTATGCCGAACGTGCCGAGAACATGGCCCGGCTGCTCAACGTCACCCGGGAGCGTTACCACGAATATCGCTACCGCCCGCAAATGGCGGGCAGTGAATGCGTGCCGGTGCTGTTGGGCGCGCTCGAGGAGATCGCCGGGACCGACACCGAACTCGCCGACGCCGATCGGGTCGCCGCCGCACCGCGCATCCTGTGGTCACTGACCGTCGACGCGGAGCGCGCCGGCTCGTTGGCGCAGTCGGTGAAACACCTGGGGTCGGCGGCCCGGGCGGTGCGCGACCAGATGTCCAAGGACACCTGGATGGTCCTCGGCGGCGTCGAACGCGCCCTGGCGCAGCTCGCGGGACGCGGCCCCGGTCGGCCCCCCGAACCGGCCGCCGATGACACCGCGGTCGCTTCCGTGCATCGGCTGACGCTGGCGGGGATGCTGGCGCTGTCCGGGGTGGCCGCCGAGTCGATGGTTCGTGACGTCGACTGGACCATGGCCGATATCGGCAAACGGATCGAGCGTGGGCTATCGCTGACCGCGCTGCTGCGGGCCACCCTGGGAAAGGCCCGCAGCCCGGCCGCCGAGCACGCCATCACCGAATCCACGCTGGTGGCCTGCGAGTCATCGGTGATCTACCTGCGGCGCAATCTGGGCGCGGTGAGCGTCGCCGCGGTGGCCGAACTGGTGCTCTTCGAGCCGGAGAATCCGCGGTCGCTGGCGTACCAGCTGCAGCGGCTGGGTGGCGATTTGAAGGCGCTGCCGGGGGCGTCCGGCTCGTCGAAGGCCGAGCGGTTGGTCGACGAGATCACCACCCGGCTGCGCCGGGTCGACCCGGCCGATCTCGACGCGGTTACCGCGCAGGGGGAGCGTGCCGAGCTGATCGGGCTGCTCGACGACGTGCACACCGGGCTGCGCGAATTGTCCGGCGTCATCAGCGCATCCCAGCTCTCGGTGCCCGGTGAGATGCGGCCACTGTGGGGATCCGACCGGCGGTTGGTGCCGTGAGCGACCATACCGGCCGGCACACCCGCTGCTACCGCGTCACCCACCGCACCGAATACCGCTACTCCGATGTCGTGACCAACTCCTATGGCCGCGGGTTTCTGCGGCCGCGTGACTGCGAGCGGCAGCGCTGCCTCGCCCATGAGTTGCGTATCGACCCCGCGCCCGCCGACAGCTCCCTGAGCCGCGACACCTACGGCAACATCAGCTCCTACTTCCAGGTCACCGAGCCGCACCGGGCCTTGACGATCACCAGCACCGCCATCGTCGAGGTGGATCCGCCGCCCGCGGACCACTACGAACGGGAATCGGCGCGCGCGCCCTGGGAGGCGGCCCGCCCGACCGGACCGGGCGGTGCGCTCGCCACCGAGTTCACCTTGGATCTCAACCCCCCGGAGATCACCGATGACGTGCGCGCATACGCGGCGCCCAGCTTCGTCCCGGCACGTCCGCTGATCGAGGTGCTGCGGGACCTCACCTCGCGCATCCACACCGACTTCACCTACCGTTCGGGCTCGACGACGGTGTCCACCGGGGTGTGGGAGATGCTGGCGGCCCGCGAAGGGGTCTGCCAGGATTTCGCCCGGCTGGCGATCGCCTGCCTGCGCGCGAACGGCCTGGCCGCCAGCTACGTGTCCGGCTACCTGGCCACCGACCCGCCGCCGGGCAAGGACCGCATGATCGGTGCCGACGCCACCCACGCCTGGGCGGCGGTGTGGACGCCACCGGACGAGTGGCTGGGGTTCGATCCCACCAACGACCAGATGGTTGACGAGCGATACATTGTCGTGGGCCGTGGCCGCGACTACGTGGATGTGCCGCCGCTGCGCGGCATCATCTACACCAACTCCGAGAACAGCGTGATCGACGTCGCCGTCGACGTGGTGCCATGCGAGGAAGAGGCGTTGCGGGCGTGATCTCGGCTGTTCCGACTGCGGTCGGCGGCCGGTGTCGGAGAGCTGCGCGTCCCGCGCGGCGGTCGGGATCTTGTGATGTGATCGGCTGCTATGAGCATCAAGGTCGCGCTGGAGCACCGCACCAGCTACACCTTCGATCGGTTGGTCGAGGTGTATCCACACACCGTGCGGTTGCGCCCGGCACCCCACTCGCGCACGCCCATCGAGGCCTACTCGATGCGGGTCGAGCCGGCCGATCACTTCCTCAACTGGCAGCAGGACGCGTTCGGCAACTTCCTGGCCCGGCTGGTCTTTCCGCATCGCATGCGCCGGCTGAGCGTCACCGTCGGGCTGATCGCCGACCTCCAGGTGATCAACCCGTTCGACTTCTTCATCGAGGACTGGGCCGAGACGTGGCCTTCCGCCGCCGGCGCAGACGGCACCGGTGGCTCAGCACCCGGGTTCAGCTACCCCAAGGCGCTGGCCGATGACCTCGAGCCGTATCTGCGGCCCGTCGACGAGGACGGCCCTGACTCTGGCCCCGGCGAGCTCGTGCGCGCGTGGGTGCGCAACTTCTCGGTGCCGGATGGCACCCGGACTATCGACTTCCTCGTCGCGCTGAACCGCGCGATCAACACCGATATTGGCTATACCGTGCGCATGGAGCCCGGTGTGCAGACACCGGATTTCACGCTGCGCAGCGGCGTCGCCTCATGCCGGGACTCGGCGTGGCTGCTGGTGTCGATCCTGCGCCAGATGGGGTTCGCGGCGCGGTTCGTGTCGGGCTACCTGATACAGCTGGCCGCCGACGTGAAACCCCTCGACGGGCCGGCTGGACCCGCTGCCGACTTCACCGACCTGCACGCCTGGGCTGAGGTGTACCTTCCCGGAGCGGGCTGGATCGGGCTGGACCCGACGTCGGGGCTGCTCGCCGGCGAGGGCCACATCCCTTTGGCCGCGACGCCGCACCCCGCGAGTGCGGCACCGATCAGCGGCGCCACCGAGGCCTGCCACACCGTGCTGGAGTTCTCCAACGCGGTCAGTCGCGTCCACGAAGACCCACGCGTCACCCGGCCCTACTCCGACCCGGCATGGAAGGCGATCTGCGAGGTCGGCCGGCGCGTCGATGAGCGGTTAGCCGCCGGTGACGTCCGCTTGACCGTGGGCGGCGAGCCGACGTTCGTGTCGGTGGACAACCGACTCGACGAGGAATGGACGACGGCCGCCGACGGCCCAGACAAGCGCCGGCGGGCATCGGATCTGGCCGCCCGACTCAAGGCGGTATGGGCGCCGCACGGACTCATCCAGCACCAGCAGGGCAAGTGGTATCCGGGAGAGCCGATGCCGCGCTGGCAGATTGCGCTCTACTGGCGCACCGACGGCCAGCCCCTGTGGATTAACGACGCGCTGCTGGCCGACCCCTGGCGTGATGAGGCGGCCGCCCCGGCGGCCAAAACCGTCGACGGCGAGGCGGCCTACCGGGTGCTCTCCCGGATCGCCGAGGGTCTCGGGCTGCCGCTCAGCCAGGTGCGCCCGGCTTACGAGGACCCGCTGAGCCGATTGGCGGCCAAAGTGCGAATGCCCAGCGGCGAACCGGTGGAATCGGGCGATGACCTCGCCCCCGAAACTGGCCGGGACGGCGCCGCCGGCCGCGCCGCACTGCTGAAGCGCCTGGATGAATCCGTCACCGCCCCGGCGGCGTTCGTGTTGCCGCTGCATCGGCGCGACGACAGGATCGGCTGGGCCAGCGCGGACTGGCGGCTGCGTCGCGGCCGCATCGTGCTGTTGGAGGGGGACTCGCCGGCGGGCCTGCGGCTGCCGCTGGATTCGATCAGCTGGCGACCGCCACGCGTCTCACCGGACGTTGACCCGCTCACCGTCGGGTCCACCCTGTCGGTGGAACCCCGCCCCGCGGTGTCGGTACCGGCGGTGGTCGTGGACCCCGATACCGCGCCACCGACCGCGATGGTCGCCGAGGTTCGCGGCGGGCTGCTACACGTCTTCATGCCGCCCACCGAGGCACTCGAGCACTTCGTCGACCTCGTCTCCCGGGTGGAGGTCGCGGCCGCAAAGGTTGGTTGTCCGGTGGTGGTCGAGGGCTACGGGCCGCCGCCGGACCCGCGCTTGAAGTCGACGACGATCACCCCCGATCCCGGTGTCATCGAGGTCAACATCGCGCCCACCGCCACCTTCGCCGAACAATCGCAGCAGCTGGAAACCCTGTACGGGCAGGCGCGGCTGGCCCGATTATCCACGGAGTCGTTTGATGTCGACGGCACCCATGGTGGCACCGGCGGCGGCAACCACATCACGCTCGGCGGCCGCACGCCCGCGGACTCTCCGCTGTTGCGCCGCCCGGATCTGCTGGTTTCGCTGCTAACGTACTGGCAGCGGCACCCGTCGCTGTCCTACCTGTTTGCCGGGCGGTTCGTCGGCCCCACCTCGCAGGCGCCGCGCGTCGACGAGGGCCGTGCCGAGGCGCTCTACGAACTCGAGATCGCGTTTGCCGAGATCGCCCGGCTGAGCGCGGGGGTGCCACCTGAAGGGAACCGAGCCGCGCCGTGGCTGACCGACCGGGCGCTGCGACACCTGCTCACCGACATCACCGGCAACACCCATCGTGCCGAGTTTTGCATCGACAAGCTCTACAACCCAGACGCCGTCCGTGGCCGGCTCGGCCTGGTGGAGTTGCGCGGGTTCGAGATGCCGCCGCACCCGCAGATGGCAATGGTGCAGTCGCTGCTGGTGCGTTCGCTGGTGGCGTGGTTTTGGGACCGGCCGCTGCGCGCCCCGCTGATCCGCCACGGCGCCAACTTACACGGCCGATACCTGTTGCCGCACTTCTTGATTCAAGACATCGCCGAGGTCGCCGGAGACCTGCGTGCGCACGGCATCGACTTCCAGACCAGCTGGCTGGATCCGTTCACCGAATTCCGCTTCCCGCGCATCGGCGCCGCCGTGTTCGACGCCGTGGAAATCGAGCTGCGTGGAGCCATCGAGCCATGGAACACCCTCGGCGAAGAATCCACCGCCGGCGGCACCGCGCGCTACGTCGACTCTTCGGTCGAGCGCATTCAGGTCCGAACCATCGGCGCCGATCGGGACCGTCACGTGGTGACGTGCAACGGCTACCCGATGCCGTTGCTGGCCACCGACAACCCCGACATCCAGGTCGGTGGCGTGCGGTTTAGGGCCTGGCAACCGCCCAGCGCGCTGCATCCGAGTATCACGGTCGACGGTCCGCTGCGGTTCGAGCTTGTCGACGTTGTTTCCGGCATCTCGCGCGGCGGCTGCACCTACCACATTGCCCATCCGGGTGGGCGCGCCTACGACGAACCGCCCGTCAACGCCGTCGAGGCCGAGGCGCGGCGCAGTCGCCGCTTTGAGGCCGCCGGCTTCACCCCGGGCAAGCTCGACATCGGCGATATCCGGGAGAAACAGGCTCGGTTGTCCATCGACAAAGGCCCGCCGGGCATCCTCGACCTGCGGCGGGTGCGTACCGTGCTGCGATAGCGGGCGGTATAAAACCGGTATAAAACGAGGTGACCGCGGGGGCCCGACAACCGTCATGCCACGGCACAGCTAATCGCGCGTGGTCGTGGTGTAGGACGGCTCGGCGACGATGTTGGTGCTTGTCGGCCAGCGCGGTAGGCTTCTTAGGCGGGTGGCGGATCGGCCGGCAAATCACCTGGGAGGGACGGTGGAAACCGTACTTGGGGTGTCGATGGCACCCACGACGGTGCAGCTGGTGCTGGTCGAGGGCGAAAACGCCGATGGCGTCATCGTCGATACCGAGCGCTTCGAGGTGCCCGATGTTCACGACCCGGCGGCGTCGAGCGCGCCTAATCAGGTGATTGCGGCGATCTTGGGAACCCGGGAAGGTGCGGCCGAAAGCGGCTACCAACTGGCGTCGATCGGCGTGGCCTGGACCGATCCCGCCGAGGCCGCCGCTCTGCGCGACATGCTGGCGGGCCGCAAGATTGAGAACGTCATGCTGGTCTCGGCGTTTTTAGCCGCAGCCGCACTGGCCCAGGCGGTGGGCACGGCGAGCGGTTTTGCGCATACCGGGCTGCTGTTCGTTGAACCCGATACCGCGACGTTGGCCGTCGTCGACTCCGCCGACGGGTCGGTCTTTGATGTCCGTCGCCGGCCCTTGCCCGAGGACGACGCCGATGCGGTGGCCGAATTGGCGGCGATGGCCGCGTCCGCGGAAGCGCTGGAATCGCGCCCGGATGGCCTGTTCGTCGTCGGCTCCGAGGGGGTCGATGTCGCCGCGATCAAGCCACAGCTGGAGGCCGCGACGACGCTTGTGCTGAGCGCCCCGGAGGAGCCCGAGACGGCCTTGGCCCGGGGAGCGGCGCTGGCATCGGCGAACGCGCCGTTGTTCGCGTCGTCCACCGCGGCCATGGCCTACGCTCAGGATCCGGGCACCGGCGCGGTGGATCCGTACGTTGCCGCCGGCTACCTCGACGTTCCGGCCGGGCCCCCCGCGGTCGAGGAGGGTCTTGCCTACAGCGCGGTTCCGGAGGAGACCGGCGCCGCCACCGTATTGGCCGGCGGGCCCGAGGCCTTCACCGCGGCCGCCGACCAGGAAGATTTCGCGACCGGCGCCTACCCGGACTTCGGTGCCGAGCAGGGCGAGCAGGAGCGCGCGGGTAAGCCGTTTTTGGTGGCCATGAGCGTGTTGACGTTGTTCGTTGCCGGGGTGGTGGCGCTGGTCATCGCGCTGGCGGTTGCGATTCGGCCACACGTCGATCAGCGGCCCAGCCTCGCACACCCACGGGTGGTTCAGCCGGCTAACCCCGCGCCTGCGCCGCCGCAGGCTCCGCCGGTTCCCAAAGCCCCGGCTCCCGCCCCCGCCCCGGTGCCCGCCGCTCCGCCCGCGCCTCCACGGCCAGCGCTTCCGGTGCCCGCCCCGCCGGTTCCGGTTGGGCCGCCGCCGGTGCCGGTGCCCGCCCCGCCGGTTCCGGTCGGGCCGCCGCCGGTGCCGGTGCCCGCCCCGCCGGTTCCGGTCGGGCCACCGCCGGTGCCGGTGCCCGCCCCGCCGGTTCCGGTCGGGCCGCCGCCGGTGCCGATCGGGCCGCTCCCGATTCCCGGTCCCGCCATCCCCGGCCCGGGCATCCCGGTTCCGCATCTGCCCGGCCCGGTGGTCCCGCACATTCCGCTGCCCGGGTTGCCGCATCTTTAAAGCCCGGGTTGCCGCATCTTTAAAGCAGGTCATAACGGCTGACCGCTGGTGTGGGGGAGGCCGCCGGGGCGGTCGTGCACAAGATTTGGCCGGCTCTCGCGGCGACCCTGCGGCGCAGGGGCTGATCAAGCTGATCAAGGCGATGGGTGTCGGTGAGCCTCGATGAGCACCCCCCGTGGGAATGCGGGCGGCGCAGTCTAACTCCCGGCGCCGACTTCTTGGGAGGGACGGGGGCTGCGCGGGCGGGGTTATCCACAGTGAGGTTTTCATCCATAGACCAAGCTCGGGGCGGCTCGGCGTGCCGGGTTTTTCGGGGGCTTTGTCACCGGGTCCGCATAGCGTCGGGGCATGGGTTCACCGATCAGCGCCGAGGAGGCCCGACAGCGGATCAGCGCTGCTCTTGACGCCATCGACGCTGCCCAGGAGGTCATGCGTGACACCTCATCGGACATTGTCGGCAACGATTTTCGTCTCGATGTCGCCGAGCGGCTGGAAACTCAAGAGCGCACCAACCGCGGGCTGATGTACCGGTTCTTCGGTGAACTCGCCGACCCGCCCGACGAAACCGGGATGGTGGCGGCGGTGCGCGAAAAGCTGTGGGGGCGGCTGCGCCTTACCCCCACCGAAATCACCCGCCGGTTCCGGCTCGCGGCGCGGATTCGGCCGCGGCGTTCGCTGACCGGCCCGCCGGTGCCGCCCGAATTTCCGGAGTTGGCGGCCGCGGTGCAGGCCGGCGCGGTGGGCGAGGATCACATTCGCGCGGTGTGCCGAGCGGTCGATGTGCTCCCCGCCTGCACCCCGCCCCTTGAGGTGGCCAACGCCGAGCGCACCCTGGTCGAGTATGCGGGCAAACTCGACGCCGGTGTCGTCGCTCAGTTGGGTCAGCGCATCGCCGACCACCTCAATCCCGACGGTCATTTCGACGACACCGATCGTGCCCGCCGTCGCGGGTTGCGCTTGGGACCGCAAGGACCCGACGGCATGTCACCACTGAGCGGACTACTCGACCCTGAGGCCCGCGCGTACTTCGAAGCAATCGAAGCGGCGGTGCGGCCCGGTCGGCACCACCCCGATGGCAGGGAGCGCGATTTGGAGCCGCGCGACGCGCGCACGCCCGCCCAACGCCGCCACGACGCTCTCAAACTCGGCATGAAAACCGCGATCGCTTCCGGCAAGCTCGGTGTGCACCGTGGTCACCCCGTCACGGTGATAGCCACGACAACATTGGCCGAACTCGACCGGGCCGCCCATGCGGTGGTCGACGAGTCGATTCCAATGCCGCCACCCGCACGCACCGGCGGTGGCTCGAGGCTGCCGATGCCTGATCTGATCCGCATGGCCGCCAAGGCGATCCACTACTTAGCGGTGTTCGAGGACCACACCGCGAGACCGCTGTATCTGGGCCGGCAAAAACGCGTCGCAACCGCCGACCAGAGACTCATCTGCTATGCCCGAGACCGCGGCTGCACCCACCCCAACTGCCTGGAACCGGGCTATCACTGCGAGGTGCATCATTCGCCGGGCTGGGGCAACGGCGGCCGCACCGACGCCGACAAACTCTACTTCGGGTGCGGCCCCCACCACGCCAGGGCCAGCTGCGGCGAGCTTCACACCCAGGTCACCGACAACGGACGACTCGGCTGGACCGATGGCACCGGCCCGCCGCAAGTCAACCACGCCCACCACCCCGACGAACTCCTCCAAGGGGATCCCGACCCGCCCGAGGGCCCGGCACGGTGAACGACCAACCCGAGGGCGATCAGGGTGGTAGCGCCGCGGCGCCGCGCGGATAGCACCTTCGCGGCAACCGGTGAGCCTTCCGGCGCGGACGTGGTATGCCTGAGATCGTGTCCGAGGGGTTGTTCGACCTGCCCGGCGCACCGCAGATGACCGGCCACGACCGGGACGTGTCAGTTCGGGCGCCGCTGGCGGTGCGGATGCGTCCGGCGTCGCTGGACGAGGTGCTCGGGCAGGATCATTTGCTCCAACCGGGTTCACCGCTGCGCCGCCTGGTCGAGGGCTCGGGCGTGGCGTCGGTCATCCTTTACGGCCCCCCGGGAAGCGGCAAGACCACGCTGGCGGCGCTGATTTCGCAGGCGACCGGCCGCCGGTTCGAGGCGATGTCCGCGCTGTCGGCCGGTGTCAAGGAGGTGCGCGCCGTCATCGAGACGGCCCGCCAGGGGATCCTGCGCGGTCAGCAGACGGTGTTGTTCATCGACGAGGTGCACCGGTTCTCCAAGACCCAACAGGACGCTTTGCTGTCCGCGGTGGAGAACCGGGTGGTGCTGCTGGTCGCGGCCACCACCGAAAACCCGTCGTTTTCGGTGGTGGCGCCGCTGCTGTCGCGATCACTGATCCTTCAGCTTCGGCCGTTGTCCGCCGAGGACATCCGAACTGTGGTGCGACGTGCGATCGATGATCCCCGGGGCCTGGGCGGCCGAGTTCCGGTGGACCCGGACGCCGTCGACCTGCTGGTCCGGCTGGCGGCCGGCGACGCGCGCCGGGCGCTGACCGCACTGGAGGTGGCCTCCGAAGCAGTTGAGGCGGCCGGAGAGCGGATAACGGTCGAGGCCGTCGAGCAGTCCCTGGACCAGGCCGCCGTCCGCTACGACCGCGACGGGGATCAGCACTACGACGTCGTCAGCGCCTTCATCAAGTCGGTGCGCGGCTCCGACGTCGACGCCGCGCTGCACTACCTGGCCCGCATGCTGGTCGCCGGTGAAGATCCGCGGTTCATCGCGCGCCGACTGATGATCCTGGCCAGCGAGGACATCGGCATGGCCGACCCGACCGCGCTGCAGACCGCGGTCGCTGCCGCGCAAACGGTGGCGCTGATCGGCATGCCCGAAGCCCAGCTGACGCTGGCGCACGCCACCGTCCACCTGGCCACCGCGCCCAAGTCGAACGCGGTCACCACCGCCTTGGCGGCGGCGATGGCCGACATCAGGTCGGGCAAGGCCGGTCCGGTGCCGGCCCATTTGCGTGACGGCCACTACTCAGGTGCCGCGGCGCTAGGTAACGCCCAGGGCTACAAGTACTCCCACGATCACCCCGACGGTGTTGTCGCGCAACAGTATCCGCCGGACGAGCTGATCGGTGTCGATTACTATCACCCCACCGGCCACGGGGGTGAACGCGAGATCGCGGGGCGGCTGGTCAGGCTACGGGCGATCATTCGCAAAAAGCGCGGCTGACCATCCGTGGAACGGGCGGCCGTAACGCTTTAAAGGCCTTAAAGGCAGGAAAGGCCACCGATGTCGTGATCAACGGCCGGCTGCCCGCCACGAAATCCGACAACCTCGGCGTCCGCCAAAGGGCCGAACCACGATGCATACGTGCCGCGACCGGCCCGCCGGTCGCGGCCATGCGGGCCGGTGGTGGCCATGCCACAACGCGGCCCGATCGGCTCAGACCCGCTCGGGCACCCGGAGCTGAGCGATCGCCAGCTCGAATTCGCCGACGTCGAGCTGGTCGGCGCCCAGGTCGCGAAGCAGAGCGGTGCGCAGCGACCGGGCCCGCTCCCCGTTTCGCTCCATGGCCTCGAGGCTGTCGAACGTCGACGACGACACCGCGCGCCCGGATGCGCGGTCAACCATCAGGCTGGCGCTGCAGAACCCCTCCAGCTCCTCGATCGCGGGCAGCACGGATGTTTTGTAGAACTCGACGGCTTGGACGAATTGATCGGGCCGGATCTTGAGCCAGGTGGCCCGCACACACGCACCGTCACCAGCGGGATGGTCACGGTGCAAGAACGCGATCTCCCACTCGTCGACGGCGGCGGGCCCCCCGAAGATCTGCGCGACCCGGTCTCGGATCGGCGCGACCCGGTCGGCGCTGGCGCGCATCGCGTCTTCGGTCTGCCAGGAGCTCGTCGCGATGCACCTGCCGGACTGCCGGTCGACGAGCAGCGATAGGCCCACATACCCGTCGATTTCCTGAAGGGCGGGCATCACCACATCGCGGACATGCGCGGTTCCCGCATCGATCGACGCGGGTTGCGCCTGAACGGTGGTAGAGCGTGCGTACATTGATCCACCCCATCTTTATCTGGGCGGCGTCCCGGTGGCGCCACCGGCTCAACCCCTACCTTGCTCCAACGGATTCCACCTGACAATGGGTGCGAGCGGCCAGTGCGATCGGCCAGCGCACTCGACCACCACACCTGCCGCCCCGGGCCGTCCCGGGGCGGTTTGCCAAATCCGAGGCATCGGCCCGGCCGCACGGGAACGCACGGGACGCGCACATCACCGGCGGCCGGGCCGCTGCGGCCGTGTTGATCAGACCAGCTCGGGTACCCGTAGGTGGGCGAGCGCCAGCTCGAACTCGCCGACGTCGAGTTCCTCAAGCTCCGGTACGCCCGCCCGCTGAATGCGGGCCTTCCTCAGCGCCGCGGCCTGTTCCCTGTTCCTGTCCATCGCCGCGAGGCTGTCGTAGGTCGCACAGGACACCAGGCGTCCCGATGCCCGGTCGACCATCAGGCTGGCGCTGCAGAACCCCTCGAGTTTCTCCAAATCCGGCAGGATGGCCGTCTTGTAGTACTCGATGTTTTGGTCGGTCCGGGCGGGGTCGCCTTGTACCCACACCGCCCGCACGCAGGCCCCCTCGTGCGAGCGGTGATCGCGGTGCAGCACCCCGATCTCCCACTCGTCGACGGTGGCAGTGCCCCCGAAGATCTGCGCGGCCCGGTCGCGAATCGGCCGTACCCGGTCGGCACTGGCGCGCATCGCGTCCGCGTTCTCCCAGGCGCTGGTCGCGATGCACCTGCCGGACTTTCGGTCGACGAGCAATGACACACCGACATACCCATCCATCTGCTGGAGCGCGGGCATTACCTCGTCGCGGAGATGCGCAATTCCCGCGTCGATCGACGAGGGTTGCGCCTGGATGGTGGTCGAGCGTGCGTACATGATCGACACCCTCTTTCCCTTTTCTGGGCGGCGCCCCGGTGGCGTCACCGGTCCACTCATAACTTTGCTCCGGCGGACCGCGCGCGGCAATGGCCACGGCGGGTGCAGTTGCTCGAAGTAGCAGGTCGGCGAGGCCGGGCCGTAGGCTGGCTCGGGTGGATACCGATGTGCTGGCCGTGGACACCGCACGTCGCCGCATCGTCGATCTCACCGATGCCGTGCGCTCGTTTTGCGCGCCCCGCGCCGACGGGCTGTGCAACGTCTTTGTCCCGCACGCGACCGCGGGGCTGGCGATCATCGAGACGGGGTCCGGTTCCGAGGACGACCTGGTTGACGCCCTGGAACGGTTGCTGCCGCGCGACGACCGCTACCGGCATGCCCACGGCTCATACGGCCACGGCGCCGATCATCTGTTGCCGGCGATCGTCTCGCCCTCGGTGACGGTGCCGGTTCAGGGTGGCAGGCCGCTTTTGGGCACCTGGCAGAGCATCGTTCTGGTCGACCTCAACCGCGACAATCCGCGGCGCTCGGTGCGGCTGAGCTTTCTCGCCGGATGAACGATGGCACCACCGCGCGCGCCGGTTCGTTAGCGGTTTAGCGCTACCGGACGGTATTCGATCGGGCCGGTACTGTAGTGCGGGCGACACCGGCGAGGCACGCGGGCCGAGAATAGGCTGAGAATAGCCCCGGGCGCGCCCACGGCAAAAGGAAGCGGAGAGTGCAGACACACGAGATCAGGAAACGGTTCCTCGATCATTTCGTGAAGGCGGGTCACACCGAGGTGCCGAGCGCCTCGGTGATCCTCGACGACCCCAACCTGCTGTTCGTCAACGCCGGCATGGTCCAGTTCGTGCCGTATTTCCTCGGGCAGCGCACACCGCCGTATAAAACGGCCACCAGCATCCAGAAATGCATCCGCACCGCCGATATCGACGAGGTTGGCGTCACCCCCCGACACAACACCTTTTTCCAGATGGCCGGCAACTTCTCCTTCGGCGACTATTTCAAGCGTGGCGCCATCGAGCTGGCGTGGACGCTGCTGACCAAAAGCGTCGCCGACGGCGGCTACGGGCTCGACCCGGAAAAAATCTGGGCCACAGTCTATTTCGATGACAACGAAGCCGCACAGCTGTGGCAGGAAGTGGCCGGCTTGCCGCCCGCCCGGATCCAACGCCGGGGCATGGAGCACAATTTCTGGTCGATGGGCATCCCCGGCCCCTGCGGGCCGTCGTCGGAGATCTATTACGACCGCGGGCCGCAGTTCGGCCCCGAAGGTGGACCGGTGGTCAGCGAAGACCGCTACCTCGAGTTGTGGAACCTGGTGTTCATGCAAAGCGAGCGCGGCGAAGGCACCGGCAAGACCGACTTCGAAATCCTCGGCCCGCTGCCCCGCAAGAACATCGACACCGGCATGGGTGTGGAGCGGGTCGCCTGCGTGCTGCAGGACGTGCCCAACGTCTACGAGACCGACCTGCTACGGCCGATCATCGATACCGTGGCCGCCCGCGCCGCGCGCCCGTACGACGCCGGCAACCACGACGATGACGTGCGCTACCGGATCATCGCCGATCACAGCCGCACCGCCGCCATCCTGATCGGCGACGGGGTGAGCCCCGGCAACGACGGCCGCGGCTATGTGCTGCGTCGGCTGCTGCGCCGGGTGATCCGCTCGGCAAAACTGCTGGGCATCGACACCCCGATCGTCGGAGATTTGATGGCCACCGTGCGCGATGCGATGGGCCCATCGTATCCAGAATTGGTCGCCGATTTCGAGCGGATCAACCGCATCGCCGTGGCCGAGGAGACCGGGTTCAACCGCACGCTGGTATCGGGGACCCGGCTGTTCGGTGAGGTGGCCCGCGCCACCAAGGCTTCCGGTTCGACGATGGTTTCCGGCCCGGATGCTTTCACCTTGCACGACACCTACGGCTTTCCCATCGAACTCACCTTGGAGATGGCGGCCGAAGCCGGCCTGACCGTCGACGAGCAGGGCTTTCGCGAGTTGATGGCCGAGCAGCGCCGCCGCGCCAAGGCCGATGCCATCGCCCGCAAACACGCCCACGCCGACCTCTCCGCCTATCGGGAGCTGGTCGACGCCGGCCCCACCGAGTTCACTGGTTTCGACGAATTGACTTCCGAGGCAAGGATTTTGGGCATCTTCGTCGACGGCAGGCGGGTGCCGGTGGTGTCGCACACCACCGACGGTTCGCACCGGGTCGAACTGGTGCTGGACCGCACCCCGCTTTACGCCGAGTCGGGCGGGCAGGTCGCCGACACCGGAACCATCAGCGGCACCGGTGCCGGGGCGAGCGCCCGGGCGGCGGTCACCGATGTGCAGAAAATCGCGAAAACCCTGTGGGTGCATCAGGTCAACGTGGAATCCGGTGAATTCGTCGAGGGCGACACCGTGGTTGCGGCGGTGGACCCCGAGTGGCGGCGTGGTGCCGCTCAGGGCCACTCCGGCACCCACATGGTGCACGCCGCTCTGCGACAAGTGCTGGGGCCCAACGCAGTTCAGGCAGGGTCGCTGAACCGGCCGGGTTATCTGCGCTTCGACTTCAACTGGCAGGGGCCGCTGACCGAAGAGCAGCGCAGGCAGATCGAAGAGGTCACCAACCAGGCGGTGCAAGCCGACTACGAGGTCCACACCTTCACCGAGCAACTCGACAAAGCCAAGGCCATGGGGGCGCTGGCGCTGTTCGGGGAGAGCTACCCCGACCGGGTGCGGGTGGTGGAGATCGGCGGGCCGTTCTCCCTGGAGCTGTGCGGCGGCACGCACGTGCGCAACTCGGCGCAAATCGGGCCGGTGACCATTCTCGGCGAATCGTCGGTGGGCTCCGGGGTGCGCCGGGTGGAGGCCTACGTCGGGTTGGACGCGTTCCGGCATCTGGCCCGGGAACGCGCGCTGATGGCCGGGCTGGCGTCGTCGCTGAAGGTGCCGTCCGAGGAGGTGCCCGCCCGGGTGGCCAACCTGGTGGAGCGGCTCAAGGCCGCGGAGAAGGAACTCGAACGAACCCGGCTGGCCGGCGCGCGGGCGGCCGCGGCCAACGCCGCCGCCGGCGCCGAGCGCATCGGTAAGGTCCGGGTGGTGGCGCAGCGGATGTCCGGTGAGATGACCGCGGCCGATCTGCGTTCACTCGTCGGCGACATCCGCGGGCGGCTCGGTGGTGATCCCGCTGTGGTGGCGCTGATCGCGGGGGGCCAGCGGGATTCGCAGGGGGATTCCGTGCCGTATGTGATCGCCGCCAACTCCGCCGCGCAGGACCTCGGGATCCGCGCCGACGACCTGGTCAAACATCTCTCGGCGGCGGTCAACGGTCGCGGTGGGGGAAAGGCCGACCTGGCGCAGGGCTCGGGAAAGAACGCGGCCGGCATCGACGCCGCGCTCGACGCGGTCCGTGCCGTAATAGCGCGGGTCGGCTAAGTGAGCTCGCCGGCGCACCGCGGTCCGGACCGGCCGGGCGACCCCGGCGGGGTGCCAGATCCTGGGCGGGGGCGACGGCTGGGCATCGATGTGGGCCGGGTGCGCATCGGCGTGGCCGCCAGCGACCCCGACGGGATTCTGGCCACCCCGCTGGAAACCGTCCGTCGGGACGGCACCCATATCCGCCGGCTGGTGCAGTTGGTCACCGAACTGCCGGCGGTCGAGGTGATCGTCGGGTTGCCGCGCACGTTGGCCGATAAAATCGGGCCGTCGGCGCGCGACGCGATAGCGCTGGCCGACACCCTGGCCCGGCGGATCGCCCCCATCCCGGTTCGCCTCGCCGACGAGCGGCTGACCACCGTCAGCGCGCAGCGCGCGTTGCGCTCCGCCGGGGTGCGGGCAAAGGCCCAGCGCGGCGTCATCGACCAGGCGGCGGCGGTGGCGATCCTGCAAGGGTGGCTCGATCAGCGCCGCGCCGTGCCGGCCGCCCCGGCGCCCGGGGAGGCCGGCGATGAGTGACAGCGCGGGTCGCCTCCGCGCCCAGCCCGTGGCGGTCGGGCCGCCCCGGCACCGCAAAAGTCGCATCGAGCGGCTACGCGCCGAACGGGGCCGCCGGCGGCGGCGCATCGCCGGCCGGTTCGCCGTGGCGGTGCTCATCGTGGTCATGGTGGCGGCGGTCTTCGTGGGCTCCAGGCTCTGGCACACCGTGTTCAGACCCGACAACGACTACACCGGCGCCGGCAAACGGGACGTCGTGATCCAGATCCGTGACGGTGACTCGACCACCGCGATCGGCGAGACCCTGCGCAACCACGACATCGTGCGCACCGTTCGGGCGTTCGTCGAGGCCGCGCACGGCAACGCCAAGATCTCGTCGATTCAGCCCGGCTATTACCGGATGCGGACCGAAATCCCGGCGGCCGCCGCGGTGCAGCGCCTCGTCGACCCCGACAACCGGGTGGGCAGGCTGGTCATCCCCGAGGGCCGTCAGCTCGACGACACCACCGACGTGCAGACCAACGCCGTGACACCGGGGATCCTGACGCTGATCTCCCGGGCCACCTGCGTGGATCTCGACGGCGCCCGGCACTGCGTTTCGCTGTCCGACCTGCGGGCGGCGGCCAGCACCGCGGCGGTGTCGGTGCTGGCGGTGCCGAGCTGGGCCACCCGGCCGGTGATGAGCATGGGCAACGACCATCGCCGCCTCGAGGGTCTGATCGCGCCGGGAACGTTCAACGTCGATCCGTTGGCCTCGGCGCAAACGATCCTGGCGACGCTGATCAGCGCCGGCACCGAGAAGTATGTGGAGTCCGGGCTAACCGACACCGCCAAATCGATGAACCTATCGCCCTATGACGTGCTGGTGGTGGGGTCGCTGGTGCAGCGGGAGTCCGATCCCCAGGATTTCCCGAAGGTCGCCACCGTCATCTACAACCGGCTGCGCGAACACCGCACGCTGGAGTTCGACTCCACGGTGAACTATCCGCTGGACCGCCGGGAGGTGGCCACCAGCGACGCCGACCGCGCGCAGCCCACGCCGTGGAACACCTACGTGTCCGACGGGCTGCCGGCCACCCCGATCTGTTCGCCGGGCACCGATGCGCTGCGTGCGGCCGAGCATCCCGAACCCGGCGACTGGCTGTACTTCGTCACCATCGACAAGCACGGCACGACGCTGTTTACCAGCGATTATCAGCAACATCTGGCCGATGTCGAGCTGGCCAAGCGCAACGGTGTCCTCGACAGCGCCCGCTAGAAAGGCGGGGATCCTCGGCTCGCCGGTCGCGCACTCGCGTTCCCCGCAGCTGCATCTGGCCGCCTATCGCGCGCTGGGCTTGCACGAGTGGACCTACGAGCGCATCGAGTGCGGCGCCGAGGAGCTGCCGGCAGTGGTCGGCGGGTTCGGCCCGGAATGGGTCGGTGTCTCGGTGACGATGCCGGGCAAGTTCGCCGCCCTGCGCTTCGCCGACGAGCGCACCGCCCGGGCCGAGCTGGTGGGGGCGGCCAACACCCTGGTGCGCACCCCGCGCGGCTGGCGGGCCGACAACACCGACGTCGACGGGGTGGCCGGGGCGCTGGGCGCGGTGTCCGGGCATGCCCTGGTGTGCGGGTCGGGCGGCACCGCCCCGGCGGCGGTGGTGGCGCTGACCGGGCTGGGTGTCGACGCCATCACCGTCGTGGCGCGCAACCCGGAGAAGGCCGCCCGGCTGGTGCGGCTGGGAACCCGGCTGGGCGTCGCGACCCGATTCTGCGGTCTGGACAGCGGCGAGCTGGCCGGGGAGGTGGCCGGCGCGCAGCTGCTGGTCAGCACCATCCCGGCCGGCGCGGCGGCGCCGTACGCCGGGGTGTTCGCCGCGGTGCCGGTGCTGCTGGACGCCGTCTACGACCCGTGGCCGACGCCGCTGGCCGCCGCGGTGGGCGCGGCCGGCGGGCGGGTGATCAGCGGTCTGCAGATGCTGCTGCATCAGGCGTTCGCCCAGGTCGAACAATTCACAGGGCGGCCGGCGCCGCGGGAGGCGATGGCCGCCGCGCTGGATTAACGTGCCGGGCATGGCAGCGGCGGCCGTGGTGCTGTGGATGGTCGTTCTGGGCGGTTACGACCTGCGGCAGCGCCGACTGCCCAACTGGCTCACGCTGCCCGGGGCGGGCGTGATCCTGGTGGGCGCGGCGGCGGGCGGGCACGGGCCGCCGGCGCTGGCCGGGGCGGCGGCGCTGGCGCTGATCTACCTGCCGGTGCATCTGGCGGCCCCGGCGGCGATGGGCGCCGGTGACGTCAAGCTGGCGCTCGGCCTGGGCGCGCTGACCGGGTGCTTCGGTGCGGCCGTCTGGTTTCTGGCGGCGCTGGGCGCGCCGCTGCTGACCGCGCTGATCGGGGTGGTCGCGACGCTGCGCGGCTCCGGGCCGACGGTGCCGCACGGGCCGTCGATGTGCCTGGCCAGCCTGGGCGCGGTCGCACTGGCCGTGCTCTAGGCACGTCGTTACAGGATCACCGGCCGGATCCGGCTGGCCGTGGGCACAGCAAATGTGCGTTGTGCTTCTTGGGGGCGCAAGCCCTTCAACTACTTGCATGCCGAAAGCGCCGCGACGTGTCGGACCCTTCTGTTAGACATACCTCTCGTTGGCACGCAACGAGAGGTATCCAATGAACCCGATCAACTATGAGCAGCTTCGCGAAGCCGTGGCCGGCGGGGCTGTGGCGCTTCGCTCAGTCATCGAGATGCAGCCCGCTGGCGGTCGCGGCGATCGTGTCTATCCCCCCACCTACAGTACCGACGGTGGCGGCACCAAATACGCCGTCGAGGGGCCGGTCCGCGACACGGTTGACGAATACGCGCGGGTCTTGCTTGACTCCGTGGCATCGCAAGCCAACCGGCTCGAGTCTGCGCTGGAGAACGCGCGGGACGCCGGGCAGCTTGACTTCCCTGTCGCATATGTGGATTTTCGTGGCTACGAAAGTGTTCGCGACCTGGACCGTATTTCGGTCTTGCGCGCACCCCACCGGATCGTCGACGCACTGTTTCGGGACAGCCTGCTCGACGGCACGCTGTTTCGGCTCAGCGATATCGGGCTGGCGATCACCGAAGCCAGGCCCGACAACGCCACCGCGATGTTCCGGTTCGCCCTGACCTGTCTGCTGTTCGGCGCGTGGGATTCGACTGGGCCGAAAGGCGGGCTGGGGTCGAAGTTTCAGCGGGCGATTGTCTCCGAGATCGTCGGCCACGACGTCAAGCTGGCGGTGAAGGTCGGTAGCCGGATCGACCCTTTGGCCATCGAACGGGATGCTGCCACGATTTATGAGGCGGCGGATGCCGACGAATTCTGGACCCTGGACCCAGCTCAAGCGAAGAAGGACGATAAGGGTAAGCCCAAGCTGTTTGATCGCACAGGGGAAGCTCGCGAGAAGGGGCGGCCGTCGCAGATCAACCATGGAAATTTCACACCGAGCATCGATCGTCAAGCCGGCGGAGTGCTGATCGACCACGCGACACAGACACTGGTGCTTTCGTTGGCCGCCCTGCGGAAACTGCGATTCACGCAGGATGCCGACGGGTCCCCGCTTGAGGGAGAACGGCGCCGGGACGCCGAGGTCTCGGCCCGCACCGCCGTGGCGGCGCTGGGTGTCGCGGCCTCCGCGTTGCACGTTGAAAACGATTATGACCTTCGGTCGCGGTGTCTGCTGCTGCCCCAGGGAACACCCACGCTGGAAGCCTTGGGGCGCGACGGCTCAACCGTCGCAACCTACTCGCTGGACTCGTCGGCTGCCTGTGGTCTCGTTGCCGAGGCCGCTGAGCACGCGAAGCGCGCCGGAATCGGGTGGCATCAGGCCGAGATAAGGCTTGAGCCCGCCCCGAAACTGGTGAAGCTGATCGAGCAGAGCCGCAACAAATTGATCGCGAAGCTGGAAGCCGAGTGATGATCGCGGTCACCGTGGAGTTTCTCACCGGGAGATTCGTGGCCACCGCACCCGGGGATCGCCGCCAGCATGAGTGGCCACCCCACCCGGCCCGGCTCTTTTGTGCGCTGGTCGCGGCGTGGAAGGAGCAAGCGGACGCGGGGGAGGGTGAGCGCGCTGCCGTCGAATGGCTGGAACGCCAACCGCCACCGTTGGTCGTGGCGTCGGAAGCAGCCGAGCGAAGCGTGCGCCCCCATTTCGTGCCGGTCAACGACACATCCGTCGTCGGAGCAGTCAATGAAAAGGTCTACGACAACATTCTCGCGGCGAGGCGAACGATCGCGGAAACCGAAGGCGCCCAACGTGAGAGGGCGCGTCGTGCCCTGCAGAAAGCCCGCGATATTCGCAAGAAAGTAAACGACATCGGGAGGACGAATTGGACAACCGCCTTGGAGTTGTTGCCTTCAGGACGTAAACGGATGCCGCGATACTATCCGTCGGTTACCCCGGTGGTGCCGCGTGTCCACTATGTCTGGCCCGACAGCGAGCCTCCTGTTGAGATCGCCGACGCGCTTGACCGGATTTTGGCCACCGTGACCCGGATAGGGCATTCCAGCTCGCTTGTGTCGTGCCGAATCGAGCGGCACGTCGATGTGGACAGCCTGCAGATGCCGGTATGGGTTCCGAGTCCACACGGAGACAGGTTGCTGCGCACACCAAGTCGCGACCTGCTCCGAGAACTCGAGGCGGCCTTCTTAAAACACCAGGGCTGCCGTCCACGGACAATGCCTAGCGACGTACGACGCTATCGCCGCCGCGGTGCAACCCGGCCCGATTCCGATCCGCAAATACCCCACAACTCCGGTGAATGGTTCGCATTTACCCAGGTTTCCGGACGGCGATTGCCGATCCACGCGGCGGCGAGCCTTTCCACAGCGGTGCGCGCCGGGGTTCTGCGCCACGCCGCTGATCCCCCACCAGAGTTGATCTCCGGCCACGGCCACGACGGCGCGAGTTCTCACCACCCGCATCTGGCGATCATGCCGATGCCGTTTGTGGGACGTCAACACGCCGACGGTCATCTGGTGGGTTTTGCGCTTCTGCTCCCCCATGTATCGCCCCTGCTTGCTGCCCGAGACGAAATACTGCGAGCGATCGGCCGTTGGGAGGGAACCGATCGCAGCGGCAATTTTCGAGTGCGGATTCTGCTTAGCGGTGGGGAAGAACTGTGGTTCACGCGTATTCAGGATCCGGCGGATGCCTGGAGCTTGCGGCGCAGCCGGTGGGAGGGGCCCGCGCAGACCTGGGTTTCGGTCACACCCATCGCGCTTGATCGCCACCCGGGAAATCTGGCCAGCCGTAATCGAACAACCGCGGCGCGGGCTGCCCAGGAGGCCGAGGCGTCGCTCACGGCAGCTTGTGAGCATGTGGGCCTTGCGCGGCCGAGTTCCGTCGCCGTTACTCGCAGTGCCCTTGTCGTCGGCAGCAGGCCGGCTCGGTCGTTCCCAGCGTTTCGGGGCGGCGGTCCGATGTCACCCCAGCGGCTGCTGGTGCACGCACGGCTCACGTTCGACACCAGTGTTCGGGGCCCACTACTGCTCGGGGCCGGCCGCTACCTCGGCCTGGGCCTGATGATTCCGGAAGACCGCCCATGAACCCACTCACCACACAGGATTTCGCCAGGTTTGCGCATGCCGTCTACGGGCATGAGCTATTCCCCTGGCAGACACGCCTCGCAGAGCAGGTGTTAACCACCGGCAAGTGGCCCGCATTGTTGGACGTACCAACTGGGGCCGGCAAGACCATTGCCCTCGACGTAGCAGTGTTCGCGCTGGCCGCTAACCCGTCTCGCGCGCCCCGGCGGATAGTGTTCGTCGTTGACCGGCGGGTCATCGTCTCCCAAGTGGCAGCGCGAGTCCATCGGCTTCGCGAGACGTTGCGGCAACCTCAGGGCGATACGGGAATCGTCGCCGAGGTAGCTCGTCGCCTGGCAACGCTGTCCGGGATGAGCAGTGAACACGGCGTTCCGTTCGTTTTTGCCGAACTCAGAGGAGGAATCGCACTCGATAACAGCTGGGCGGCCCGGCCCGACACTCCAACCGTTTTGGTTTCCACAGTCGACCAAGTAGGATCACGGCTGCTGTTTCGTGGATACGGTGTATCGGGATCCTTGCGACCCGTGCACGCCGGCCTGCTCGGCCACGACGCGTTATTGCTGCTGGACGAAGTTCATCTGTCCCGCCCATTCGCCCAGACGCTCCATGAGTTGGGCACCTACCATCGTCCAGCCGGCCCGCTGCCGGACAGGTGGCACGTTGTTGAAATGACGGCCACCCCAACCGGTGCCGGCTATGACGAGAATGACATCTTGCGACTTGACGATGCCGACCTGGCCGAGGGGTCACCTCTCGCCCCGAGGCTGCAGGCCACCAAGCAGGCAACACTAAAAATGGTCGGTTCGAAGACTCAGGATCCCAACGACGAACTCATACAGAATATTCCGGCTGCACAAGACCATCAACTACCTCGACCCGATCCAGATGACCCCAACGACGCGCTCATACAGCATATTCCGCCGCTTGCGACGAGTATTCCTGGACAGGTCGTCGGGATCATCGTCAATCGGGTAGCGACAGCCGCCGCGATCGCCGACAAGCTGGCTGCGCAGATAGAACAACCGGACCGAGTGGTCCTCCTAACTGGCCGTATGCGCCCTCTAGACCGAGACGATATGTGGGAGCAGGTCAAGTCCGAGGTGCAGGCCGGCCGAACACGAACCGGCGGGCCTCGCCTGTACGTTGTCGCCACACAGACAATCGAAGCCGGCGCTGACCTCGACTTCGACGCGCTCATCACCGAAATCGCGCCGGTCGACGCCTTACGGCAGCGCTTTGGACGTGTCGATCGCCTGGGTGCACTGTCACAAACTGGAACACCCTCGCAGATCATGGTCGTTGCTGCCCATGCGCAGACCCAGGAGCAATTCGATGACCACATCTACGGACCGGCCCTGAGCGCAACGTGGCGAGAATTAAAATCTCGTCACGGCAGCGGCGTTTTCGATGTCGGGCCATTGTCGAAGGTCTTCCCGTGGCGCCTGAATGCCAGACGCGGGCACTGGAGGCGCCGCTCTTACTTGACAGTCACCTTGATGTGCTCGTCCAGACCAATCCCGCGCCCGCGGCGGACCTCGACATCACGCGATGGCTGCACGGACCGCAGGATACGCCCGCCGATGTCAACCTCGTGTGGCGCGCCGACCTCGACGATGGCTTTCTTCGGGCGGCGCGGCCGGCGGGGGCCGACAACGAAAACCATGAGCGGCTCGTTGAGCTGCTGCTAGCCTGCCCGCCCAAAGCCAGCGAAGCGGTGGCACTGCCTGTGTGGTCAGTGATCAGCTGGTTGCGCTCAGCCGAGACTACGGGCGACCTCGCCGATGTGGATCAACCGGGACCCGAGTCGGGACCCCCGCCTGATTCGACCGTCCAGGATGCCCACTTGGTCGTGCGCTGGGCCGGAGTCAACACCGAAGTAATCACAGCGAGCGAGGTCCGGCCCGGCGACACGCTCGTTGTCCCGGCGGCTCGGGGTGGGCTCCGAAAACACAACTGGGATCCCCGATCGCGAGAAGAGGTTGGGGATTTGGGTGATCGAGCACAGCTCGCGGCCGGTCTAGCCCCGACGCTGCGTTTGCACAGACGCGTCATCGCCGCACATGTCGAGCACCCGGAGAGCCTGCCCGCAGCCCCCGTACCGATCGACCCGGACGATGACGTCTCTGACGACATCGGCTCCGATATCGCTAACTGGCTGGGCGCTGTAGAGTCGGCGGGCCCGGTTTCGTGGCTTGCCGACATCTGTCAATCGCTCGGCTCGCGCGCTACCCGACAGGTTGTCTATGCGTCAAATGACGGCGATCCGTCGAGAATGTATGGGCTGTGCGGCGCACGCCCGGTTCGCGACTTGTCCTGGCGCGAGGGCGGTCTTGAGTTCGACGGAGAGGATTTGACCAACTCGTTCATTGAGCGCGAGGTTCCGCTGAAAGCACACTGCGAAGGGGTCGGCCGGCTCGCCAACCGATTTGCCGTCGCCTGCGGTCTGCCGATTCACCTGCAACAGGACCTGGCGCTCGCGGGAAAACTGCACGACCTGGGCAAGGCGGATCGCAGATTTCAGTTATGGCTGTGCGATGGCGACGAGATCGCCATGGGACGGCTCGACACATTGCTTGCTAAATCGAGTCACGGACATCGCGACAAGCGACGGCGAGACCAAGCGCGAAAGCGTGCGGGCTATCCGGCCGGGATGCGGCACGAGTTGCTAAGCGTCGCACTGGCAGCCTCGGATCCCGAACTGCTCGCCGAGGCCCATGACAAGGAGTTAGTGCTGCATCTGATTGCGAGCCATCACGGTCATTGCCGCGCGCTGCCGCCCCCGCAACCGGATCCAGCACCTGTCGATGTCGACGTCGTGTGGGACGCTCATCACCTCCACGCCTCATCCGAGCACGGGCTCTCCCGGCTCGACAGCGGTGTTACAGACAGGTTCTGGTCACTGAACAAACGCTACGGACGCTACGGATTGGCGTGGCTCGAGGCGCTTCTTCGGCTTGCTGACCATCGCCGAAGTGCGCTTGAACAACTCAACCGGGAGACAGCGTGATGAGCGAGCGAACTTTAGTGCTTAACCTGGATGGGCTCGACGGCACGAATCCCATGGGATTCCTGGCGGGCCTGGGAGTTCTCGCGATCCTCGATCACCTCAATTACCCGGCCCGGCTGTGGTGGGCCGATACGCTGGTGCCCCGTGCGCGGATTCAGGGAACCCCATCAATAGATGCCCTCGTGGAGGAGGTGGGGCGCGATAGGGAAAAGTTCGGCGTCAGCGCCCTCCTCGACTTTCCACCCGGTGACCCTGCTACCGATATCAAGTTCGGGCGCCCCGAGCAAGTTCGGGATTTCCTTCAGCACTGTCGCAAGTCGGAGCCGAGTTCATCACTGAGTGCGGCCCTTGTCTGTGAAGGGGTCGTAGATAATCAGGGGCACGCGAAGCCGACCGACCTTCACTTCACCGCAGGCCAACAGCAGTTCCTTTCCATGGTACGTGAGTTGCAGCAGGATGCAGCGGATGATCACCTCCGCAACGCTCTCTACGGTCCGTGGAAGTACGAGTCGACCCTTCCTTCCTTCAAGTGGGACTCAACCGATGACCGTGACCACGCTTTTGCGGCATCGAACCCAGCCAAAGAGAAGAAGCGAACAGCTCCAGGCGCCGAATGGTTAGCATTCCGTGGTTTAACGTTGTTTCCTGTTCACCCCAAAAGTGGGCGGGTTCAAACACCCGGCGGCGGCGGAATATGGAAGTCCGGGTGGCTGACCTGGCCGCTGTGGCGAGTACCAATTTCGACTGCTGGTGTCCGAACGCTCATTCAGGCAGTGCCGCGTGACGAAGACGTCCCTGACAGGTTCCTGGTTGCAGCCGAGGCTTGGGGCGTTCACCGGCTGATGCGCAGCCGGATTACCCGCTCTGGCGAAGGTGGTTACGGTACCTTCAGGCCAGCCCAACTCGTGTGGTCTGCTGCTTCGTCGTTTGAGCCAAGGCAGCCATTATGACACAAAGCGAAGCCGACGTTGTCGATGTGCCCAAGCTGCTTCCGGCCAGGATGCTCAACGAATACGCATACTGCCCGAGGCTCTTTTTTCTTGAGTGGGTACAACAACAATGGGCCGATAGCGGCGATACCGCAGAGGGATCATTTCACCATCGCCAGGTCGATATTGCGAGCGGCGATGCTCCGCTTCCCGATGACGAAGCCGATCTCATTCGTGCGCAGTCTGTTTCGCTTTCATCAACCGAGCTAGGTCTCGCTGCAAAGATTGACATTATCGAGGGTCACAACGGCGTCGTGCGACCGGTCGACGTCAAGCGAGGTAAACCACCAAACATCACCGAGGGGGCTTACGAGCCGGAACGAGTCCAGCTCTGCGCGCAAGGGCTGTTACTGCGGGAAGCCGGGTACCTCTGCGATGAAGGAATTTTGTACTTCGCCGGCTCGAGGCAACGCGTAACGATTAGCTTCGATGCTGACCTCGTGCACCGAACCCACGAGCTGCTGGTCGAAGCGCGGGAAGTCGCAGGCCGCGACATTCCTCCGCCGCCATTGGTTGACAGTCCTAAGTGTCCGCGTTGTTCGCTTGTCGGGATCTGTCTTCCCGACGAGATCAATACCTTGGCCGACCGCACCGAGCGGCCCCGCCGACGTCTAATCCCGAGTGCTCGTGCGGCACGCCCGCTCTACGTCACGGAACAGGGCGCCTATGTTTCGGTCCGCGGCGGTCGAGTCGAAGTTCGTAAAGATGGCTTAGACTTGGCGTCGGTACGCTTGATCGACGTCTCGCAGCTGTGCCTGATGGGCAACGTCCAGGTGTCGACCCAAGCCTTCCGGGCTTTTTTCGCCAACGACATTCCGGTCTGCTTCTTTACGTTCGGTGGCTGGTTAACCGGTATCGCCGAGGGGCTTCCATCAAAGAATGTAGACCTACGACGCCGTCAAGTCATTGTCGGTTCGCGCGGTGGTCTGGAAGTGGCACGGCGATTTGTTGTCTGAAAGATCACCAACAGCCGCACACTGTTGCGACGAAATTCCCGTGATGATGTGCGCCCAGTCGTGGACCGTCTCAAACAGCTGCAGCTATTGGCGGGCCGGTCAGACTCGTTGCAGGAGTTGCTGGGCCTGGAAGGGGCAGCGGCGAGAGATTACTTCGGTGCGTTTGTAGCGATGTTACGACCTGATCTGAGACTTCCTGGCTCACCCTTCACCTTTGAGGGACGTAACCGTCGGCCACCCCGCGACGCAGTCAACGCTCTGCTCTCGTACGTATACGGCCTGCTGGTCAAAGATTTGACCGCCACCGCGCTGGCCGTCGGCTTCGACCCCTATATCGGACTATACCACCGCCCCAGGTTCGGACGCCCTGCGCTTGCATTAGATCTCGCCGAGGAATTCCGGCCTTTGGTTGGCGATTCCGTGGTTCTGCAAGCTTTGAACAATGGTGAGATAGGGGCACAGGATTTTGTAGTTCGGGCCGGGGCCATCGCTCTAACCAGCAAGGGGAGACGTGCAGTGCTCGCTGCGTATGAAAGGCGTCTAGACGTCCAAATTACTCATCCGTGGTTTGGTTACAAGATCTCTTACCGGAGGCTATTTGAGGTTCAGGCACGAATACTGGCTGCGTACTTAACTGGCGAGGTTCCAGAGTATGCACCGATAGTTACGAGGTGATAAATGAAGCGGGTGCGCTATCTTGTCGCATATGATATCCGAGACGATCGTCGGCTCCGGGAAGTGCATACGATTGCTAAGAAATTTGGATACGCACTTCAGTATTCGGTATTTATTTGTGACCTCGACGAACGGGAGAAGTACGGGATGCGACTCGAACTCGCACATGCGGTAAATCACTCGGTGGACTCAGTCGTGTTTGTGAATCTTGGAGAACCGAACTCTCGGGGAGCCGAATGCTTCGAATTCATCGGAGCGAACGGTCGAGCCGACTTGCCTAATGGCGGGCCGGTGATCTTGTAGCGATGTTGCGAGCGCTGGGATGACGAGTGATTGCCAGTCAGGGCTCGCGCGCACGTCGTATGGGATATCGTTGCTGTTTGACAACTCCATAACATTGAAGATTGCCGACTCCTGCGGCAGCCCTCGCAAACCGACGGATTCCTGCAGGTCAAGCGTGGTGAAATTCGGGAGCGGTCTCCCAGGCGAAACCGCCTGGGCTCCATTGCGGCCGTAACAGAAAACTGGACCCATATCCCGGGGTACTGAGTCTCCCAGGCGAAACCGCCTGGGCTCCATTGCGGCCGACACGCACCGTCGCTACTGCGGCACGCCGCTGCTGGTCTCCCAGGCGAAACCGCCTGGGCTCCATTGCGGCAGCCCGCACACCCCACAGCGATCCGCGCCCGTACCGGGGTCTCCCAGGCGAAACCGCCTGGGCTCCATTGCGGCTCCCCCAAGAAGCTCCAAATGGGATTGGGGACACACTGGGTCTCCCAGGCGAAACCGCCTGGGCTCCATTGCGGCTGTGCGAGCTGCCGCGCCCGGCGCGCACGGTCCCCGAGTCTCCCAGGCGAAACCGCCTGGGCTCCATTGCGGCAACACCGAGATCGCGGGCCCGATCGCCACCCCGCGCGGGTCTCCCAGGCGAAACCGCCTGGGCTCCATTGCGGCTAGAGCCCGAAGAACTCGGTCTCTTCCACCAATGGAGGTCTCCCAGGCGAAACCGCCTGGGCTCCATTGCGGCGCGTTTTGTGCGTCACATGATTGGTTGCGGGGTGCGTGGTCTCCCAGGCGAAACCGCCTGGGCTCCATTGCGGCATAGTGCATCCGCATCCCGGGCAGCTGCTGGACGAGTGTCTCCCAGGCGAAACCGCCTGGGCTCCATTGCGGCGGGGTGTCGAAGGGGTTGGCGGGGATCGCCGAGAACGTCTCCCAGGCGAAACCGCCTGGGCTCCATTGCGGCTACACAACAGGCTCCGGCCACCGTCTGGACTATCAGCGTCTCCCAGGCGAAACCGCCTGGGCTCCATTGCGGCCCCACACGCCCGGGTGGTGCGATCGCGGTCCACGGGGTCTCCCAGGCGAAACCGCCTGGGCTCCATTGCGGCAGTCTCAACCACTTCCCTAGCGGTACGTGCCCCCAGGGTCTCCCAGGCGAAACCGCCTGGGCTCCATTGCGGCCGGTATTCCCGCTTCCTCCTCATTTTGTTCGCGAGCGTCTCCCAGGCGAAACCGCCTGGGCTCCATTGCGGCAGAGGGACCGTTCGCCGGCCCGAACAACACGTTACCCGTCTCCCAGGCGAAACCGCCTGGGCTCCATTGCGGCGTCGCCAAGTGGTACACGCGGGCCAGCCGGGTCCGCATGTCTCCCAGGCGAAACCGCCTGGGCTCCATTGCGGCACCGACACGGGCCTGACCGCAAGCGCCACACCACCACGTCTCCCAGGCGAAACCGCCTGGGCTCCATTGCGGC
>NZ_JASBVP010000010.1 GCF_029961025.1 Mycobacterium sp. | reverse complement strand
TGTCCGGCTCCCCACTTCTCTGCGTGTCGAGATCGAACACCGGGTGAAGGCCGGGGAATCCCGCTCAGAGTCAGAACTGATCCGTCAGGCAGTCGTGGAATACCTCGAACGCCACCCAGGCTGTCGCTGACGCACGATGCCACGGAACGCGCCTCCAATGTCACCTAGCCCGGATTTTGCGGTAGGGCCTGGAGAGAGGTGATTAGGTGGGCATTGCCGCTCGGGTCGAGTGCGGTGGAGGTCGGTCAAGCTCGCGTGCTGCAATGTGGTTGAGCCGATTAACCCTCGACGGGTTGTGGGTGGGTCGATTCACGGCGTGCTGTATCAGCATCGCTGAGCGGAAACAGCGTTCAACTACCTCGGGGGTGTCGCCGAGGGGCCCCTGTGGGTGGTGTGGGTTTGTTTAGCCGGGGACTGCGACCCATCCGGGTAGTCGGGTGAACGCGGTGAGCAGGTCGATGGCCCAGGGCCAGTTGGCGCCCAGCCGCAGTGTGGTGCGCCGCGCCGAGCGCACCAGCACCCCGGCGGTGTGCAGCAGGGTGTAGCGCAGCCGTTTGGGCTCGGCACTGGCCAGCGCACCATCCAGGCAGAGCGTTTTGGTCCAGGCGAGCAAGTCGGCGGCGATGAGCACCACCATCAGCCACGCGTTGGTGATGGCGAAGTCATGGGAGGGCAGGTTGGCCAGCCCGGTGTCCTTCAGGTCGCGGATGGCGCATTCCATGCGGCCACGGCCACGGTAGAGCGCCTCCAGGTAGGCCAGGTCTGCATCGGGCAGGTCGGTGACAAACAGCTGGTAGCGGTAACCGTCGAGGTCGGTGAAGCGCAGTTGCGCGCCCGGGTGGGGTTGTTCGCGGCGCACCAGCATCCGGGTGCCGGGCGGCCAGCCCGACAACGAGACCAGGTCGGTGATCTCGGCCACCTCACCGGTGTCGCGAACCTCGCTGGCATCGGCGGAGATCGTTGACTGCCAGCGTGATCGCGGCAGGGCGAGGATCACCTCGGCACGGGCCGCGGGCATCGGGACCCCACCGATGAACCGCACACCCCGGCTGCGGCACGCCGCGGCCAGCTCGTGGCTGGTGCCCCCGGCGTCGGTGCGACAGATCACCTGCTGGTGCGCGGGGTCCACCGGCAGCTGCGCCAGCGCCGCCTCCAACACGCTGAGGTGGTCGCCGGCAGTACCCGAACCCGCATTGCCCGGCCGTAGCAGCCCGGCCAGCGCCTCCCCAGTGGCGTCTCTAGGACCGCCAACAGCGGATAAAACCCGAACCCGCGCTTATAGGTCGGCGCCGCATAGTGCTTGTCGGAATCGGCCTCGATGAGTACCCCGTCGATATCGATGACATACCAGCCCGGATCGGCCCCGGTTGCCCAGGCCGCGGCACGCGCGGCGGCGCGGGCGGTTTGGATGCGGGCCAGCGCGTCGGTGTCGACGGCCTCCAAGGTTCGCCATGCCGTGGCCACCGAAGCCACCTGACCGAACAGGTCGGGCTGATCAGCCAGCACCCGCAGGTCGCTGATCGCCGTCGCGCCGTCGCCGATCGCCACCGCCAGGTCGGTCAGCACCCGGCCCCGGTCATGGCCGCGGCGGCGCTTCTTCGTCGGTGCCATCGCCGCTGACAACCCCTCAGTCAGTCCCAGCCCGTCGGCCAGCTCGCACAACAATCGCGTGCCCGCGTGCGCCACGACACCCCGTCCGCCTGTAGTTACCACCAGACCCGGACGGCCAGCTGTAGTCTTCACCTCGGAAGTGCCCTTCTGCTGTTGGAACTGTTACGGTTAGCAACTACAGTTTCCCTTGCAACAGAAGGGCTTTCCGTTATCTACACGCCGTGTCACCCACAACTACTGCAAAATCCGGGCTAGCCCACCCCGGACCCAAGTCTCCCAGGCGAAACCGCCTGGGCTCCATTGCGGCGAACCACAATTTTTCTTCCGCACCTCCCCACCCTTGTCTCCCAGGCGAAACCGCCTGGGCTCCATTGCGGCGGGCCGCTCTACGACGGCCAGATCGCGTTGATCACGTCTCCCAGGCGAAACCGCCTGGGCTCCATTGCGGCGATGTCAGTGGCGGTGTCATCGGCGTTGGCGGCGAGGGTCTCCCAGGCGAAACCGCCCGGGCTCCATTGCTGCTGGTGATTGGTATGGGCATGGAGAAGACCCTCATCGTGTCTCCCAGGCGAAACCGCCTGGGCTCCATTGCGACAAGTCGACCTTCACTGTCTTCATTTCGACCTCTTCCCGTCTCCCAGGCGAAACCGCCTGGGCTCCATTGCGGCTGGAACGGCGGTTCGGCGCCCCGGGTTTCGCACAGGGGTCTCCCAGGCGAAACCGCCTGGGCTCCATTGCGGCCACTGTTCTGGCCAGCATCTCGCTCACAACGGCGCGGTCTCCCAGGCGAAACCGCCTGGGCTCCATTGCGGCACCAGCTACCGCGGCCAATGACATTTCCCACGATTGTGTCTCCCAGGCGAAACCGCCTGGGCTCCATTGCGGCAAGGAAACCGGTGGTTGTTGGGCGCCCACTGATGAGGGTCTCCCAGGCGAAACCGCCTGGGCTCCATTGCGGCTGGAACGACTGGTGGGTGTGCGACGCACCCATCGTTGAGGTCTCCCAGGCGAAACCGCCTGGGCTCCATTGCGGCCTGCCCGTGCACCACCTCCAGGGCAAAGGGGAGAGCCGTCTCCCAGGCGAAACCGCCTGGGCTCCATCGCGGCCCTGACGGTGTGAGGGTACGGATAAGGGGATCTAGGGTGTCTCCCAGGCGAAACCGCCTGGTCTCCATTGCGGCCCACGGAAGACAACAAGAATATTCCCACGGAAGACAAGTCTCCCAGGCGAAACCGCCTGGGCTCCATTGCGGCGCGCACAGGGATTTCACCACGAAGCATCGCTTGTAAGTCTCCCAGGCGAAACCGCCTGGGCTCCATTGCGGCTACGAAGCTGGAGCCCGCGTCGCGCAACTCCAACTTGTCTCCCAGGCGAAACCGCCTGGGCTCCATTGCGGCGAGGAAACCCCTCACGCTCGCTACATCGATGCCAGCGAGGTCTCCCAGGCGAAACCGCCTGGGCTCCGTTGTGGCAAAGGCAGCAGTGAGGGTAGACCTGTGTGGCCCTGGGTCGCAGCAATCCGGGCGTGCAGGCCGGCGGTCACCCCCGCCACCGCGCCGGTCACCCTGGCCGAGGCGCGCATCGGGGGCCAGGGTGCGGGCTCCTGCACCGAGGGCGGGTGGCGTGGACTTTGGCAGCCCGTATGTGCCAGCGACGTCAGCCCGCCAATTCCTCGGTGTTGACCCGAAGACTGAAGAATATCGGCCATGCGGGAGGTGTAACGGTTCTTACTGGCATGCCGGGAATGGTTCAGCCGCGTTGCTGCCTGACCTCTCACTCCGACGTTCAGGGTGGTCACAGAACAGTTAGGCAGCCCAGCGACCTTCCCTCTGCAGTGGTACTAACGACCGACATGTTCAAGTTCATGTTGAACCTGTAGGGGGGCGAGAAGGTTGGGTGTGCCGATCAGAATTCGGGCTATACCGTCGACATCCATTTTGTCGGCTGGTGGGTCATAGTCAGCGAGGCGAGGAGCCCGAGGCGATTCGCAGGGCGTGGCGGTCGTGCCGACAGCTCGAACCGAACGCGGTGTGGACCATCACGCTGCGGGCGGGTCGGCGGTTACCGCCCCCATGCGCCGGCCGCCAACCTGGACGCGGGAAGACGTGGGAAGATGGGACACGTGTTGCGCTGGATCACCGCCGGTGAATCCCACGGCCGCGCGCTGGTGGCCGTGCTGGAGGGCATGGTCGCCGGGGTGGCCGTGACCAGTGACGACATCGCAACCCAGCTGGCCCGGCGCCGGCTGGGCTACGGCCGCGGTGCCCGGATGACATTCGAGCGCGACCAGGTCACGCTGCTGGCCGGGGTGCGCCACGGCCGCACCCTGGGCGGGCCGATCGCCATCGAAATCGCCAACACCGAATGGCCGAAGTGGGAAACCGTGATGGCCGCCGACCCCGTCGACCCCGACGCCCTGGCCGGCCTGGCCCGTAACGCGCCGCTGACCCGCCCGCGGCCGGGCCACGCCGACTACGCGGGCATGCTCAAGTACGGGTTCGAGGACGCCCGCCCGGTGCTGGAACGGGCCAGCGCCCGCGAGACCGCGGCCCGGGTCGCCGCCGGGACCGTCGCGCGGCTGTTTTTGCGGCAGGCGCTGGGAGTCGAGGTGCTCTCCCACGTGATCTCCATCGGCGCGTCGGTCCCCTACGACGGCCCGCCGCCGCAGCCCGGGGATCTCCCCGCCATCGACGCCAGCCCGGTGCGCGCCTTCGACAAAACCGCCGAGCAGTCCATGATCGCCGAGATCGAAGCCGCCAAGAAGGACGGCGACACCCTCGGCGGGGTGGTCGAGGCCGTCGCGCACGGCGTCCCGGTCGGCCTGGGATCGTTCACCAGCGGCGAGAACCGCCTCGACGGCCAGCTGGCCGCCGCGGTCATGGGCATCCAGGCGATCAAGGGGGTGGAGATCGGCGACGGTTTCGCGACCGCGCGCCGCCGCGGCAGCCACGCGCACGACGAGATGTACCCCGGCCCCGGCGGCGTCGCGCGCTCCACCAACCGGGCCGGCGGCCTGGAGGGCGGCATGACCAACGGCCAGCCGGTGCGGGTGCGGGCGGCCATGAAACCGATCTCCACGGTGCCGCGGGCGCTGGCGACCGTGGACCTGGCGACCGGCGACGAGGCCGTTGCCATCAACCAGCGCTCCGACGTGTGCGCGGTGCCCGCCGCCGCTGTGGTGGTCGAAACCATGGTGGCGCTGGTATTGGCCCGCGCGGTGCTGGAGAAGTTCGGCGGCGATTCGCTGGCCGAAACCCGCCGCAACGCCGAGGCGTACCTGCGCTCGCTGGCCGGGCGCGAACCGGCGGCCGGCGAGGTCCGCGCCCGGGCTGTCCGGGGATAGCGGACCCGTGGCACCCAAGGTGGTACTGGTGGGCCTGCCCGGCTCGGGCAAGTCCACGATCGGGCGGCGGCTGGCCCGGGAGCTCGGGGTGAGCTTGCTGGACACCGACACCGCGGTCGAACAGCGGACCGGCCGGCGCATCGCCGACATCTTCGCCGCCGACGGGGAAGAGGAGTTCCGCCGCATCGAGGAGGAGGTGGTGCGGGCCGCGCTGGCCGGGCATGACGGCGTGCTGGCGCTCGGCGGCGGCGCGGTCACCAGCCCCGGGGTGCGGGCCGCGCTGGCCGGCCACACCGTGGTGCTGCTCGAGATCAGCGCCGAGGAAGGGGTGCGCCGCACCGGCGGCAACGCGGCGCGGCCGCTGCTGGCGGGGCCGGATCGGGCCGAGAGGTTCCGCGCCCTGATGCAGCAGCGCGCCCCGCTGTACCGGCAAGTCGCGACATTGCGGGTGGACGCCAATCACCGCAACCCCGGTGCGGTGGTGCGCCATATCGTGGCGCGGCTGCAACAGGACCGGACGCCGCCGCGGCGCCGTCGGCGATCCGGCCGGTCGCACGCCGCACAGCCGGCGTCGGCGCCCACCCCGGCCGCTCCGGGTGCCGCCCGCCGCGCCGAGGCCGGCACATGAGCGACACCGAGCGGGTCAGCGTGCAGGTGGCCGTCGACCCGCCCTACCCGGTGGTGATCGGCACCGGATTGCTCGACGAGCTGGTCCGCCTGCTCAGCGACCGGCATCGGGTCGCGATCCTGCATCAACCGGTGCTGGCGCAGACCGCGGAGATGATCCGAAGCCAGTTGGCCGACAAGGGCGTTGACGCGCACCGTATCGAAATCCCCGACGCCGAGGCCGGCAAGGATTTGGCGGTGGTCGGGTTTGTCTGGGATCTGCTGGGCCGCATCGGGGTTGGCCGCAAAGACGCCCTGGTCAGCCTCGGTGGCGGTGCCGCCACCGACGTCGCGGGCTTCGCGGCGGCGACCTGGCTGCGCGGCGTGGCGATCGTGCACGTGCCCACCACGCTGTTGGCCATGGTCGACGCCGCCGTCGGCGGCAAGACCGGCATCAACACCGCGGCCGGGAAGAACCTGGTCGGGGCGTTTCACCAGCCGCTGGCCGTGCTGGCCGATCTGGCGATGCTGGATACGTTGCCGCGCGAGGAAATCGTGTCCGGGATGGCTGAGGTGGTGAAGGCGGGCTTCATCGCCGATCCGGTGATCCTGGACCTCATCGAGGCCGACCCGCAGGCCGCGCTGGACCCGGCCGGCGGCGTGCTGGCGGAGCTGATCCGGCGCGCGGTCATTGTCAAGGCCGGGGTCGTCGGCGCCGACGAGAAGGAGTCTCAACTGCGCGAAATCCTCAACTACGGGCACACTTTGGGCCACGCGATCGAACGCCGGGAGCACTACCGGTGGCGTCACGGCGCCGCGGTGTCGGTGGGCTTGGTGTTCGCCGCCGAACTGGCTCGGCTGGCCGGGCGGCTCGACGACGCCACCGCCGACCGGCACCGCAGCATCCTGGCTTCGGTGGGCCTGCCGGTCGGCTATGACGCCGGCGCGCTCCCGCAACTGCTGGACTACATGGCCGCCGACAAGAAGACCCGGTCGGGAGTGCTGCGGTTCGTGGTCCTCGACGGGCTGGCCAGGCCGGGCAGGCTCGAGGGGCCGGACCCGTCACTGCTGGCGGCCGCTTACACGCGGGTCGCATCCTGATGGGCGCCAACGAGGAGGGCGGCACCCTCGCGGGGACCGGGGAGCACGTCAAAACCGTGAACGTTATCAACGGGCCGAACCTGGGTCGCCTCGGCCGCCGCGAACCCGAGGTCTACGGCCAGGCCACCCACGACGACCTGGTCGCGCTGATCGATCGCGAGGCCGCCGAACTCGGCTTGAAAGTGGTTGTGCGGCAAAGCGACAGCGAAGCACAGCTGCTGGAGTGGATCCATCGGGCGGCCGATGCGGGCGATCCGGTGATTCTCAACGCCGGGGGCCTGACCCACACGTCGGTGGCGCTGCGCGACGCCTGCGCCGAGCTGCGCGCCCCCTTAATTGAGGTGCACATCTCCAATGTGTATGCCCGCGAAGAGTTTCGGCACCACTCCTATATCAGCCCGGTGGCGACCGGGGTGATCGCCGGGCTGGGGGTGCCGGGCTACCTGCTCGCCCTGCGCTACCTGGCCGGCGGCTACCGCTGATCGTCCTCCGGCGGCGGGGCCGGTGCCGTCGGCTCCTCGCCGGCCTGCGCCGGTGTCACCTGCGTGGGCTCCTCGAGGTAGGCCGGGGGAACCTGCGGAACGGTGTCCGCACGCTCCTCACGCTCGACGGTGGTCACCGCCGTCGGGCGTTCACCGGGTTCTGCCGCGCCGGCCTCGCCGGTCGGGGTCTGCTCGGCGCGCACCGCGGCGAACACATCGGTGTCGGTGCGGTCCTGGCCGGCCGCCAGGCCATGGCCCACCGGCATCCTCTCCCGCCGGCGGTCGACCTCCCAGCGACCGCCGGCGACACCGGCCATTGCCGGCAAGAACACCAGCAGCGCGGTGAACGCGGCGAACGTCGTCAACTCGTTGATCAGCCCCCCGACGTAAAGCCCCTTGTAGGCCAGGGCGATCAGCCATGTCACCGCGCCGTCGAGGACCCCGGCCACCAGGCCGGCCAGCAGCCAGGACATCGCCAGATCCGCGCGGTTATCCGGATTCGGGTTCGCCCGGGCGTCGGCACGGCCGTCGATCACCCCCCACCCGGCGGGCCCGATCACGAAGAGGATCAGCAGCACCACGCTGATCCAGGTGGCGTGCGTCGGCAACGCGTTGATCAGGGCGCCCTGAATCAAGCGGAGAACGACCATCCCAGCGGCGAACACCAGGCCACGCAGCATCCAGTTAGTCATGGAGCAACAGCGTAGCGAGTAGCGTCGTCGGTTGTGACACATTCCCAGCGCCGAGACAACCTCAGGACGCGGATCGTCGCCGCGGGGCTAGACGCGATGCTGGTCACCGACCTGGTCAACGTGCGGTACCTGTCGGGTTTCACCGGGTCGGCCGGCGCGCTGCTGGTTTACGCCGACGAGCGGACCGCGGTGCTGGCCACCGATGGGCGTTATCGCACCCAGGCCGCGCGCCAGGCGCCCGACCTCAAGGTGGCCATCGAACGGGCCGGTGCACGCTATCTGGCCGGTCTGGCGGCCGCCGACGGGGTGCGGCGGCTGGGGTTCGAAAGCCACGTGATCACCGTGGACGGATTCGAGGCGCTGTCGGCGGAGGCGGGCAAATCCGGGCGGCCCCTGGAGTTGGTCCGGGCCCCGGGGACGGTCGAGGCGCTGCGTGAGGTCAAAGACGCCGGCGAAGTGGCGTTATTGCGGCTGGCGTGCGAGGCGGCGGACGCCGCGCTGACCGACCTGCTGGCGCACGGGGGACTGCGGCCCGGGCGAACCGAACGTGAGGTCGCCCGGGAACTGGAGGCCCTGATGTTCGACCACGGCGCCGACGGGGTGTCATTCGAGACGATCGTGGCCACCGGGGCGAACTCGGCGATCCCGCATCACCGGCCCACCAAGGCCGAGTTGGCGGTGGGCGATTTCGTCAAGATCGACTTCGGCGCCCTGGTGGGTGGATACCACTCCGATATGACCCGTACCTTCGTGCTGGAGCGAGCGGCCGACTGGCAACGGGAGATCTATCAGCTGGTCGCCACCGCACAGCGGGCCGGGCGGGAGGCGCTGCGGGCCGGGGCCAAGCTGTGCGATGTCGATGCGGCAGCGCGCCAGGTGATTGCCGACGCCGGTTATGGCGACCAGTTCGGTCACGGCCTCGGGCACGGGGTGGGATTGCAGATCCACGAAGCACCCAGCATCAACGCGACCGCAACCGGTACACTGCAGGCGGGCTCCGTAGTGACCGTGGAGCCCGGTGTCTATTTGCCCGACCGCGGCGGTGTCCGCATCGAGGACACCCTGGTCGTGGCCGGGCGGACGTCGGCCACCTCCGGGCACGCGCCGGAATTACTGACCCGGTTCCCCCGGGAACTGACCATCGTGTAGGAGATTCATCGACCGTGGCGACCACTGCCGACTTCAAGAACGGGCTGGTGCTGGTGATCGACGGCCAGCTGTGGACAATCGTCGAGTTCCAGCACGTCAAACCGGGCAAGGGCCCGGCGTTTGTGCGCACCAAACTGAAAAACGTGCTGTCCGGGAAGGTCGTGGACAAGACATTCAACGCCGGGGTCAAGGTGGAAACCGCCACCGTGGACCGGCGGGACACCACCTACCTCTACCGCGACGGCTCGGACTTCGTGTTCATGGACGCCCAGGACTATGAGCAGCACGCGCTGCCGGAGTCCCTGGTCGGCGATGCCGCCCGGTTCCTGCTGGAGGGCATGCCGGTGCAGGTGGCCTTCCATAACGGCACGCCGCTGTACCTCGAGCTGCCGACGAGCGTGGAGCTGCAGGTGACACACACCGAGCCGGGTTTGCAAGGCGACCGCTCCAGCGCCGGCACCAAGCCCGCCACCTTGCAGACCGGGGCGCAGATCAACGTGCCGCTGTTCATCAACACCGGCGACAAGGTCAAGGTGGATACCCGCGACGGCAGCTACCTCGGCCGCGCGTGAGATGTCTGGCCGCAAGCCGGTCAAGGGCCGCCACCAGGCCCGCAAACGGGCCATCGACCTGCTGTTCGAGGCCGAGGCCCGCGGCGTGACCCCGGCCGAGGCGGCCGACGCGCGGGCCGCGCTGGCGAAGGCCACCCCGGAGGTGCCGCCGCTGCATCCCTACACGGCCGCGGTGGCCCGGGGGGTCACCGAGCACGCCGCCCACATCGATGACCTGATCGTCACGCATCTGCAGGGCTGGACGCTGGAACGGCTCCCCGCGGTGGATCGGGCGATCTTGCGGGTGGCGGTGTGGGAGCTGCTGTACGCCGACGACGTTCCCGAGCCGGTCGCCGTCGACGAGGCGGTGCGATTGGCCAAGGAGCTGTCCACGGAGGAATCGCCCGGCTTTGTCAACGGGGTGTTGGGCCAGGTGATGCTGGTGACACCGCAGATTCGGGCGGCCTCCCGGGCGGTCCGGGAGGCGGTGCACCACAAAGACGGCACCCGCTCGTGAACCGACCGGCACCGCGGCGATCGCCGAGGCGCCTGAGCCGTCGGCCACTTTGCGCATGAAAATCTAGGCTGATGCTATGCGCACTACTTTGCAAATTGATGACGATATCTTGCGAGAAGCGAAAGCCATCGCTCGCTCCGAGGGCCGGTCGGTTGGCGCGGTGATCTCCGAGCTGGCACGACGATCGCTACGGCCCGTTGGGATCGTCACGGTCGACGGGCTGCCGGTGTTTGACGTCCCGCCGGACGCACCGACCGTGACCAATGAGGATGTGGCCCGGGGCCTTGAGGAAGACCCGTGACGGCGCTGCTTGACGTCAATGTGCTAATCGCGTTGAGCTGGCCCAGCCACGTTCATCACCCGACGGCCCGGCGGTGGTTCACCCGGTTCTCGTCGCATGGCTGGGCCACCACGCCGATCACCGAGGTGGGGTTCGTCCGTATTTCCAGCAATCGCAGGGTAATGCGCGCGTCTACCACCCCAGCGCTCGCGATCGCGCAGCTAGAAGCGTTGCGAGCTCTTCCGGGCCATGCGTTCTGGCCCGACGACGTCCCGTTGGTGGTGGGTCCGGGCGGCGATCGCGACACCGTGTCGACTCACCGTCTCGTCACCGACCACCACCTCATCGCGTTGGCTGTGCGCTATGGTGGCCAGTTGGTCACATTCGATGCGGCGGTGGCCGATTTTGCGCCCGGCGGGGTGGTGCAGGTGCTTTAGCGGGGAGCAATGCAGCCGGCCGGTGAGCGTGTTCAACGAGCCGATGGGACCCGGCCGAATAGCGGCGCCGCCGTCCGGGTCGGCCTACAGTGGGGCCTACAGTGGGGTAGCGAACGTTATTACCCCGGGGGTTCACCATGAATCTGAAGAGGGCCACGGCGATCGCGGCGGCAGGCGCGGCGCTGGTATCCGCGGGTTGGGGAGTCGAAGCGGCCCAGGCACGGGCGAATCCGTTGCCGTGCCAGCCGGGGCCGCACGAGCCCGGGCCGGGGCCGGACATCCCCGGGCCCGGCGAGCCCGGTCGGGGCGAGGTCCTGGCCCCCGGCCGGATCTCGCCGCTGCCTCCCGGCCAGGTGGCCCAGCTGCCGTTCGTCCCCCCGCCCGGCCACTGGGACAAGCCGTGACGCCGGCCTAGCCGGGCTGAGCCGGTTTACCCGTCGGGCCGGGGTGGGCGCGGCGGTCGGCGGGCTTGGCTGCCCACATTCGGCCATCCCGGGCGGGATCCACCTCGGTGAAACGGCCGCGCACCGGTGACCGGTGGGACACACTGATGACATGTCCCGAGACGACCGGCGTCTCAGACGTCTTCGCGTCTCCGCGTTGGCGGCGGTCGCGAACCCGTCGTACTCGCGAACCGACACCTGGAATCTGCTCGACGACGCATGCCGTCAGCTCGCCGAGGTCAAGCGGGCCGGCCTGGACGACACCCATGACGCGGCCCGGGTGAAGCGGCTGCTCGATCGTCTGGGTGCCTACGAGCGCTACTGGCTGTATCCCGGCGCGGCGAATCTGTCGGCGTTTCGCGGGTATCTCGCCGACGGTGCGGTGGTGCGCCTCGCCGACGAGGTGTCGCTGGCCGTGCGCCTGCTGTCCGAGTACGGCGACCGCGCGGCGCTGTTCGACACGTCCGCGCCGCTGGCCGATCAGGAGCTGGTGGCCAAGGCTAAACACCAGCAGTTTTACACCGTGCTGCTCGCCGATGACACCCCGCCCGGGGCCCCCGACAGCCTGGTCGAAAGCCTGCGCGAGCTTCGTCGCCCCTCCGACGAGGTGCAGGTCGAGTTCCTCGTCGTGTCCAGTGTCGAAGACGCCATCACCGCGGTCGCGCTGAACGGCGAGATCGCCGCCGCAATCATCCGCCACGACCTGCCGCTGCGGTCCCGCGACCGGGTTCCGTTGATGACCGCGCTGCTGGGCCCTAACCACGACGCGACCACCGCCGACCGCGCCCATGACTGGGTGGAATGCGGGGAATGGATCCGAGAGCTGCGTCCGCACATCGACCTGTACCTGCTCACCGACGAGTCGATCGCCGCGGAGACCGAGGAGCAGCCGGACGTCTACCACCGCACCTTCTACCGCCTCAACGACGTCACCGATCTGTACTGCACCGTGCTGGCCGGCATCCGCAACCGTTTCGCCACACCGTTTTTCGATGCCCTGCGGGCGTACGCGGCGGCGCCGATCGGCCAATTCCACGCTCTTCCCGTCGCTCGCGGTGCGAGCATCTTCAACTCCAAGTCGCTGCTGGACATGGGCGAGTTCTACGGTCGCAACATCTTCATGGCCGAGACGTCGTCCACCTCCGGCGGGCTGGATTCGCTGCTGGATCCCCACGGCTCCATCAGGGAGGCAATGGACAAGGCCGCCAAGACCTGGGGTGCCAATGAAACATACTTCGTCACCAACGGAACCTCGACCGCCAACAAGATCGTCGTGCAGGCTTTGACCCGGCCCGGCGACATCGTGCTCATCGACCGCAATTGCCACAAGTCGCATCACTACGGCCTGGTGCTGGCCGGGGCCTACCCGCTGTATTTAGACGCCTACCCGTTGCGGCCGTACGCGATCTATGGGGCGGTGTCCCTCTACACCATCAAAAAGGCGCTGCTGGACCTGGAGGCGGCCGGACAACTGGACCGGGTGCGCATGCTGCTGCTCACCAACTGCACCTTCGACGGGATCGTCTACCACCCCCGGCGGGTCATGGAAGAGGTGCTGGCGATCAAACCGGACATCTGTTTCCTGTGGGACGAGGCGTGGTATGCGTTCGCCACCGCGGTGCCCTGGGCCCGGCAGCGCACCGCGATGGTGGCCGCCGGGCAACTCGAATCGATGCTGTCATCACCGCGGTACGCCGAGGAGTACCGCGGCTGGTGCGCCGCGATGCAGGGGGTGGATCGCGGCACATGGTGTGAGCACCGGTTGCTTCCCGACCCGGCTCGGGCCCGGGTGCGGGTGTATGCGACGCATTCCACCCACAAGTCGCTGTCGGCGCTTCGGCAGTCGTCGATGATCCATGTGCGCGACCAGGACTTCACAGCCCTCAACCGGGACGCGTTTCATGAGGCGTTTTTGACCCACACCTCGACCTCGCCGAACCAGCAGCTGCTCGCGTCGTTAGACCTGGCGCGCCGCCAAGTCGACATCGAGGGGTTTCGGATGGTCCGGAACGTCTACAACATGGCGCTGGTCTTTCGCCATCGGGTCCGCAAAGACCGGCTGATCAGCACCTGGCTGCGCATCCTTGACGAGTCCGACTTGGTGCCCGATGAGTTCCGGTCCGCTGCGGTAAGCTCGTACCGCCAGGTCAGGCACGGTGCTTTGGCGGAGTGGAACGAAGCCTGGCGCTCCGATCAGTTCGTGCTCGACCCGACGCGGGTCACCCTGTTCGTCGGCAAAACCGGGATGACCGGATACGAGTTCCGCGAGCAGATCTTGATGGACCGATTCGGCATCCAGATCAACAAGACCTCGATCAACAGCGTGCTGTTGATCTTCACCATCGGCGTGACCTGGTCGAGTGTGCACTACCTGCTCGACGTGCTGCGGCGGGTGGCCGCCGACCTCGAGCGCGCCCGCAGCGTCGCCGGCAGGGCCGATCGCGCCCGGCAGCAACGCCGGGTCGCCGAGATCACCGAGGATCTGCCGGCGCTGCCCGATTTCAGTGAGTTCGACGAGGCGTTCCGGCCCGACGGCGCCCACGCGTTCGGTGACATGCGGTCGGCCTTCTATGCCGGCTACGACGAGACCGGGCGTGAGCACGTGCTGCTTGGCGAGGCCGGGCGCCGCCTGGCGGACGGAAAAACCTTGGTGTCCACCACATTCGTCGTCCCCTACCCGCCGGGCTTTCCGGTACTGGTGCCCGGTCAGGTGATCTCCAAGGAGATCCTCTACTTTTTGGCCGAGCTCGACGTGAAGGAAATCCACGGCTACCACCCCGATCTGGGGTTGTCGGTGTTCACCGAGGCCGCGCTGAAACGGATGACCGCGGCCCGGCACGCGACTGGCGCGGCCGGCGCGAATGGGCATGCCCGGGTGTCGGCCATCGCCGGGTAGCCGCGCCGCGCTCGCCGACGAGGCCGACGGGGTGCGGCCCGGGTGCAACCCGGTCAGCTCACCGGTGATGTGCGTCGTGCCAGGCCTGAAGGATGTCGCGGGAAATCCGGCCGCGGGCCGGCACCGGCAACCCCACGCCGCGGGCCCACGCGCGGATCTCGCTTACGCTCGCCTCGGCGGCACCGGAGGGCGGCTCCACCGAGGGCGGCTCCACCGGGGGCGGCGCCACCGAGGGCGACTCGAAAACCGTTGCGGCATCGTCGTTGTCGGTGAGCCAGTCGTGTGCGGCGGCCAGGTAGCGGTAGGTGTACTCCTGGGCGAGTTTGCGGGTTTGGCAGAACACGATGGGCACGGTGGGAAAGGCGATCTGCACTTCGGCGAGCCCGTCGGCGACCACGGCCGGGCGGGCGACGGCCAGCGTGAAGATTTCGGAGAACCGGTCTTCCACCACGACAGCCGCACGCGGCACGGCGGCAAGGTCGGTCAGCTGGTATTTCAGTTTGCCGCTCAGCAGGCTGGACACCAAGTCCGATAACGATTTTCGTTCAACGACTGCGATGAGTCGCCCGTCGGCCATCAGCCCGTAATCCCCGCACGGCAACGCTTGACGGGTGGTCACCACGGGTTTGCCGGCGAAACTGTAGCCGTAGCGTTCCCGGGCGTCGACGACGACCGGAAGCTCGGCGATGCCGGCGGCGCGGGCCGTCGGTGTGCGCACACCGGGCCGGGATTGCTTGCTGGTGCGCGGGCTCTGCCAGAAGACGACGTCACGCCCGCGGGCGGTGGTGTACACCAGCTGTGAGCGGTTTTCCCGGAACCTGTTGGCCACGATGTCCACGGCGGCCCCGCGGCGCCGGCAGGCGCGCAGCTCGACGTGCTCGACGAGCTCGGGTTCGGCGGGCCAGGCGTCGGCGGGCAGCGGATGGCAATACAGGGCCTTGGCGCGGGGCCAGGTTCCCGACGTCGCGAACACCAGGCCCGCACCCACGGGCACCCGGATCAGGTAGGCCAGCCGTGATCCGCTATCGGGATTGGCGGCGACGAGCAGCTCCATAGCTGTGCAGGGTATGGGAAACGGGGGCGGGTCAGGTCCCGGACCGGGCCACCGGGCGCCGTTGGGCCCGGACTAGCCAGAACGCCATCTCGACCGCACCGCCGTCCTGTTCGCGGCGCACCGTCGCGGGTTGCAGGGAGACGATATCCCAGCCCGCTTCCCCGAGAACGGCACGCAGCGTTCGCTCGCTCACCACTGGGCGCGGCCACTGGTCGTCCGGTGGGTTGGCGTCGCAAAAACAGCTCATCAGCAGGGTCGCGCCGTCGCGGGTGGCGCGGTGCACCGCGGCGGCGTAGCGGCGTTTCCCGTCGTCGTCAAGGGTGTGAAACATGCCGCTATCGACGACGGTGTCGAATGCTGCGGTGTAGCCGTCCAGTTTGGTCGCGTCGGCCACCGCGAACCTGACGCTCACCCCGGCATCCCTGGCCCGGCGTTCGGCGGTGACCAGCGCGGTCGGGGAGATGTCGAGCCCGGTGACGTTGAAACCGCGCTGCGCCAGGTAGATGGCGTTGTCGCCAAACCCGCAGCCGATGTCGAGTACGTCACCGTGGACCAGGCCCTGCTCCTGCCAGCCGACGACGCTCTCCTTGGGCGCCTTGGTGTCCCACGGGGGCGTCGGCATCGCCGGAATGCCCTCGCCGGGGCTTTCGCCGCGGTAGAGGGCCTCGAAATCGATGCGGGGAAAGCCGCCGGACTCAGAACGTGTCACGCTCGCCAGCCTAACCTGGCCCGCTGCCTCAGCTGGCCGCTGCGCGTCCCGCGTCGTCGCCGGGGCGGTGCTAGGCTGCCTGGCAGCTGACGTCCTTTAACGATCCGTCCGGCGAGGCGGAGAAGGAGTCCTTCATGGGTGCCGCGGGCCATGCCGCCGCCGGCCGGGAGCTGATGTCCGCGGCCGACGTGAGCCGCACCATCGCCCGCATGGCGCACCAGATCATCGAGAAGACCGCCCTGGATGCGCCCGACGCCCCACGGGTGGTGCTGTTGGGCATCCCGACCCGCGGCGTGACGCTGGCCCGGCGGCTGGCAGCCCACATCGGCGAGTTCTGCGGCGTCGAGGTGGCCCATGGGGCGCTGGACATCACGCTGTACCGCGACGACCTGATGATCAAGCCGCCGCGCCCGCTGGAAACCACCTCGATCCCGCCCGGCGGCATCGACGATGCGCTGGTGATCCTCGTCGACGACGTGCTCTACTCCGGGCGGTCGGTGCGTTCCGCGCTGGACGCGCTGCGCGACCTGGGCCGGCCGCGGGCCGTGCAACTGGCGGTGCTGGTCGACCGCGGCCACCGCGAACTGCCGCTGCGCGCCGATTACGTGGGCAAGAACGTGCCCACCTCGCGCAGCGAGAGCGTGCACGTGCTGCTGCGCGAACACGACGGGCGGGACGGGGTGGTGATTTCCCGGTGACCCCCAGGCATCTGCTGGCGGCCGGCGACCTGACCCGCGACGACGCCACCGCCATCCTCGACGACGCCGACCGGTTCGCGCAGGCGCTGGTCGGCCGCGAGGTGCGCAAGCTGCCGACGCTGCGCGGGCGCACCGTGGTCACGATGTTCTACGAGAACTCCACCCGCACCCGGGTGTCCTTCGAGGTGGCCGGCAAGTGGATGAGCGCCGACGTGATCAACCTCAGCGTGGCCGGATCCTCGGTGGGCAAGGGCGAGTCGCTGCGCGACACCGCGCTGACGCTGCGTGCGGCCGGCGCCGACGCGCTGATCATCCGCCACCCGGCGTCCGGCGCCGCGCAGCTGCTGGCCGAGTGGACCGCCACCGCCGACGGGGGCCCGTGTGTGATCAATGCCGGCGACGGCACCCACGAGCACCCCACCCAGGCGCTGCTGGACGCGCTGACCATCCGCCAGCGCCTCGGCGGCATCGAGGGCCGCCGGGTGGTGATCGTCGGTGACATCCTGCACAGCCGGGTGGCCCGCTCCGACGTCATGCTGCTGGACACCCTGGGCGCCGAGGTGGTGCTGGTGGCCCCGCCGACGCTGCTGCCGGTCGGGGTGGCCGACTGGCCGGTCACCGTCTCCCACGACCTGGACGCCGAGCTGCCCGCCGCCGACGCGGTGCTGATGCTGCGGGTGCAGGCCGAGCGCATGCACGGCGGGTTCTTCCCGTCGGTGCGGGAGTACTCGGTGCTCTACGGGTTGTCTGATCGGCGCCAGGCGCTGCTTCCCGGGCATGCCGTGGTGCTGCATCCCGGCCCGATGCTGCGCGGCATGGAGATCGCGTCCTCGGTGGCCGACTCGTCGCAATCGGCTGTGCTGCAACAGGTTTCCAACGGCGTACAGGTGCGGATGGCGGTGCTGTTCCATCTGCTGGTCGGCACCGGGTCGGCCGGAAAAGCCGGAAAAGAGGGCGCGGCGTGAGCGTGCTGCTCCGCGGGGTGCGTTTGTACGGGGAAGGCGAGCGCGTCGACGTGCTGGTCGACGACGGCCAGATCGCACGCATCGGCGCGCGGCTCCCGGAGTCCGGAGGCCTGCGACAAGGCCTGGGACAAGGCCTGGACGTCATCGAGGCCACCGGCCAGGTGCTGCTGCCCGGGCTGGTCGACCTGCACACCCACCTGCGCGAGCCCGGCCGCGAATACGCCGAGGACATCGAGACCGGCTCGGCGGCCGCGGCTCTCGGCGGATACACGGCGGTGTTTGCGATGCCCAACACCACCCCGGTGGCCGACAGCCCGGTGGTCACCGACTACGTCTGGCACCGCGGCCAGCAGGTCGGGCTGGTTGACGTGCACCCGGTCGGGGCGGTCACCGTGGGGCTGGCCGGAGCCGAGCTCACCGAGATGGGCATGATGGCCGCCGGGGCGGCGCAGGTGCGGATGTTCTCCGACGACGGCAACTGTGTGGCCGATCCGCTGGTGATGCGCCGCGCCCTGGAATACGCCACCGGCCTGGGCGTGCTGATCGCCCAGCACGCCGAGGAGCCCAGACTGACCGTCGGCGCGGTCGCGCACGAGGGGCCCCACGCCGCCCGGCTGGGGCTGGCGGGCTGGCCGCGGGCGGCCGAGGAGGCGATCGTCGCCCGCGACGCTCTGCTGGCCCGCGACGCCGGCGCCCGGGTGCACATCTGTCACGCCTCCACCGCCGGCACCGTCGAAATCCTCAAATGGGCTAAAGCGCAAGGCATTGCGATCACAGCAGAGGTGACGCCGCATCACCTGCTGCTCGACGACCGGCGACTGGCGACCTATGACGGGGTGAACCGGGTCAACCCGCCGCTGCGGGAGGCGGCCGACGCCGCCGCGTTGCGGCAAGCGCTGGTTGAGGGTGTTATCGACTGTGTGGCCACCGATCACGCCCCGCACGCCGAGCACGAAAAGCGGGTCGAATTTTCCGCGGCGCTTCCCGGGATGCTGGGCCTGCAGACCGCGCTGTCGGTGGTGGCGGCGACGATGGTGGTGCCCGGCTTGCTGAGCTGGCGTGACGTCGCACGGGTGATGAGCGAGAATCCCGCGCGCATCGCCGGGCTGCCCGATCACGGCCGCCCGTTGGAGGTCGGTGAGCCGGCCAACCTCACCGTGGTCGATCCCGACGCCACCTGGACGGTCACCGGGGCCGGTCTGGCCAGCCGCTCGGCCAACACCCCCTACGAGTCGATGACGCTGCCGGCGACCGTGACCGCGACCCTGCTGCGCGGCAAGATCACCGCCCGCGACGGGAAGTGCCCGGCATGAGCTCCGCCGTCCTGGTCGGGTCGCTGGTGTTCGCCGCGGCGCTGGTGGTGGTGATCGCCGTGGTGATCCGGCTGATGATGCGCGGCTGGCGGGATCGGTCGCAGCGCCAGGCCGCGCTGGTCGGCACGCTGCCCGCCGTGCCCGACACGGTCGGTGAGCCGATCGTCGCGCCCACTCGCGGGGTGTATGTGGGGTGCACGCTGGCGCCCGACGGGCATGACCGGGTCGCCGTCGGCGATCTGGGTTACCGCACCAAGGCGGTGCTGACCCGCTACCCCGAGGGCATCATGGTGCAGCGCAGCGGCGGGCGCCCGATCTGGATTCCCCAGGAGTCGATCACGGCCATTCGCACCGAACGCGCCCTGACCGGAAAGGTCGGTGCCCGCAACGGCATCCTGGCGATCAGGTGGCGGTTGCCGTCGGGCGTCGAGATCGACACCGGGTTTCGCGGCGATGACACCGGCGACTACGCCCGCTGGCTGCCGGAGGCCGGCTGATGAGCGAGCGCGCCCTGCTGGTGCTCGAGGATGGCCGCATCTTCGCCGGGAGGTCGTTCGGCGCGGTGGGCCAGACGCTCGGCGAGGCGGTGTTTTGCACCGCCATGTCCGGCTATCAGGAGACCCTGACCGATCCCAGCTATCACCGCCAGATCGTGGTGGCCACCGCCCCGCAGATCGGCAACACCGGCTGGAACGGCGAGGATTCCGAGAGCCGCGGCGAGCGGATCTGGGTGGCGGGCTACGTGGTGCGCGACCCCTCGCCGCGGGCCTCGAGCTGGCGGGCGGCCGGCACGCTGGAAGAAGAGCTGGTGCGCCAGCGGATCGTGGGGGCGGCCGGCGTCGACACCCGCACCGTGGTGCGGCACCTGCGTAACCGCGGTTCGATGCGGGCAGGGGTGTTTTCCGGCGCGGCGCTCGCCGAGCCGGCCGAGCTGATCGCGCGGGTGCGGGCCCAGCCGCCGATGCTCGGCGCCGACCTTGCCGGCCAGGTCAGCACCGCGGCCGGCTACGTCGTCGAACCCCAAGGCCCGCCCCGGTTTACCGTGGCCGCGGTGGACCTCGGGATCAAGGCCAACACCCCCCGCAACTTCGCCCGTCGTGGTATCCGCAGCCACGTGCTGCCGTCGTCGGCGACGTTCGAGCAGATCAGCGAACTCGGCCCCGACGGGGTGTTTTTGTCCAACGGTCCCGGTGACCCGGCCACCGCCGATCACCTGGTGGCGCTGACCCGCGCGGTGCTGGACGCCGGAATCCCGTTGTTCGGCATCTGTTTCGGTAACCAAATCCTGGGGCGGGCGCTGGGCTTGTCGACGTACAAGATGGTGTTCGGCCACCGCGGGATCAACATCCCGGTCATCGACCACGCCACCGGGCGGGTCGCCATCACCGCGCAAAACCACGGCTTCGCGCTGGAGGGGGAGGCGGGTCAGCGTTTCGACACCCCGTTCGGACCGGCCGTCGTCAGCCACACCTGCGCCAACGACGGGGTCGTCGAGGGTGTCAAACTCGTGAGTGGTAAAGCGTTTTCGGTGCAATACCACCCGGAGGCGGCGGCCGGCCCGCACGACGCGGAGTATCTGTTCGACCAGTTCGCCGACCTGATGGCAGCGCAGGGGCGATAATGCCGCGTCGCACCGACCTGCGCCACGTCCTGGTGATCGGCTCCGGGCCGATCGTCATCGGGCAAGCCTGCGAATTCGACTACTCCGGCACCCAGGCCTGCCGGGTGCTGAAAGCGGAAGGGCTGCAGGTGAGCCTGGTCAACTCCAACCCGGCGACCATCATGACCGACCCGGAGTTCGCCGACAACACCTACATCGAACCCATCACCCCGGCGTTCGTCGAGCGGGTCATCGCGCAACAAGCCGAGCGAGGCAACAACATCGATGCGCTGCTGGCAACCCTGGGCGGGCAGACCGCGCTCAACACCGCGGTGGCGCTCTACGAAAACGGGGTGCTGGAGCGCTACGGAGTCGAGCTCATCGGAGCGGACTTCGAGGCCATCCAGCGCGGCGAGGACCGCCAGCGGTTCAAAGACATCGTCGCCAAGGTGGGCGGTGAATCGGCGCGCAGCCGTGTCTGTTTCACCCTGGAGGAGGTCCGCGAAACCGTTGCCGACCTGGGTTTGCCGGTGGTGGTGCGGCCCTCGTTCACCATGGGCGGCCTGGGGTCGGGGATGGCACACAGCGCCGCCGAGGTGGAGCGGATGGCCGGGGCCGGGCTGGCGGCGTCGCCGACCGCCAACGTGCTGATCGAGGAGTCGATTTACGGCTGGAAGGAATTCGAGCTCGAATTGATGCGCGACGCGCACGACAACGTGGTCGTGGTGTGCTCGATCGAGAACGTCGACCCGATGGGCGTGCACACCGGTGACTCGATCACGGTGGCGCCGGCGATGACCCTGACCGACCGGGAATACCAGCGGATGCGTGATTTGGCCATCGCCATCTTGCGCGAGGTCGGCGTGGATACCGGTGGGTGCAACATCCAGTTCGCGGTCAACCCGCGTGACGGCCGGTTGATCGTCGTGGAAATGAACCCGCGGGTGTCGCGCTCCAGCGCGCTGGCGTCCAAGGCCACCGGCTTTCCGATCGCCAAGATCGCCGCCAAGCTGGCCATCGGCTACACCCTCGACGAGATCCTCAACGACATCACCGGGCAAACCCCGGCCTGTTTCGAGCCGACCCTGGACTACGTCGTGGTCAAGGCGCCGCGGTTCGCTTTCGAGAAATTCCCGGGGGCCGACCCCACGCTGACCACCACGATGAAATCGGTGGGCGAGGCAATGTCTTTGGGCCGCAACTTTATCGAGGCGCTCGGCAAGGTGATGCGGTCCCTGGAGACCGCCCGCTGCGGGTTCTGGACGGCGCCCGATCCCCAGGCTGGCCTGCAGGAGATCCTGGGCAGGATCGGCACTGCGACCGAAAATCGGCTCTATGACATCGAATACGCGCTGCGGCTGGGCGCATCGGTGGAACAGGTCGCGGCCGTGTCCGGAATCGATCCGTGGTTCGTCGCGCAGATCGCCGAACTGGTTTCGCTGCGGGCCGAAGTGGTGGCCGCCCCGGTGCTCGACGGTGATCTGCTGCTGCGGTGCAAGCACAGTGGGCTCTCGGATCGCCAGATCGCCGCGCTGCGACCGGAGCTGGCCGGTGAAGCCGGGGTGCGCTCGCTGCGGCAGCGGCTGGGAATCCACCCGGTGTACAAGACGGTGGACACCTGCGCGGCCGAATTCGAGGCCACAACTCCCTACCACTACAGCAGCTATGAGCTGGATCCCGCCGCCGAATCCGAGGTGGCCCCGCAGACCGACAAGCCCAAGGTGCTGATCCTGGGGTCCGGGCCCAACCGCATCGGGCAGGGCATCGAATTCGACTACAGCTGTGTGCACGCCGCAATGACGTTGAGCCAGGCCGGTTTTGAAACCGTGATGATCAACTGCAACCCGGAGACCGTCTCCACCGACTACGACACCGCCGATCGGCTGTATTTCGAGCCGCTGACCTTCGAGGACGTGCTGGAGGTGTTTCACGCCGAGTGCCGGTCGGCGGTGGGGGGTCCGGGTGTGGCCGGGGTCATCGTGCAACTGGGCGGGCAGACCCCGCTTGGGCTGGCCCAGCGGCTCGCCGACGCCGGAGTGCCGATCGTGGGCACCCCGCCGAAGGCCATCGACCTGGCCGAGGACCGCGGCGCGTTCGGCGATGTGCTCGCCGCAGCCGGGTTGCCGGCCCCGCGCCACGGCACCGCGACCACGTTTGCGCAGGCCCGCCGGGTCGCCGCCGAGATCGGCTATCCGGTGCTGGTGCGCCCGTCGTATGTGCTGGGCGGCCGGGGTATGGAGATCGTCTACGACGACCAGACGCTGCAGGGCTATATCACCCGCGCCACCGAACTCTCCCCCGAACACCCGGTGCTGGTCGACCGCTTCCTCGAGGACGCGATCGAGATCGATGTGGATGCGCTGTGCGACGGCACCGAGGTCTATATCGGCGGGATCATGGAGCACATCGAGGAGGCCGGGATCCATTCCGGCGATTCGGCGTGCGCGTTGCCACCGGTGACGTTGGGCCGCGGCGACATCGACAAGGTGCGCCGCGCGACCGAGGCCATTGCGCACGGCATCGGCGTGGTGGGGCTGCTCAATGTCCAGTTCGCGTTGAAAGACGACGTGCTCTACGTGCTGGAAGCCAATCCGCGTGCCAGCCGCACGGTGCCGTTCGTCTCCAAAGCCACGGCGGTCCCGCTGGCCAAAGCATGCGCACGGATCATGCTGGGGGCCAGCATCTCCCAGCTCCGCAACGAGGGCATGCTGGCGGCATCCGGGGACGGTGCCAGCGCCGCGCCCGACGCCCCGATCGCCGTCAAGGAAGCCGTGTTGCCGTTTCACCGGTTCCGCGCCGCCGACGGGTCCGGTGTTGACTCGTTGCTGGGCCCGGAGATGAAATCGACCGGTGAAGTCATGGGAATCGACCGTGACTTCGGCAGCGCCTTCGCCAAAAGCCAAACCGCCGCGTACGGGTCGTTACCGCTGCGGGGCACCGTGTTCGTATCGGTGGCCAACCGGGACAAACGGTCCCTGGTTTTTCCGGTCAAGCGGCTGGCCGACCTGGGATTTCGCGTTCTGGCGACCGAGGGAACCGCGGAAATGCTGCGGCGCAACGGAATTCCTTGCGACGAGGTGCGCAAGCATTTCGAGCCGTGGCAGCCGGGCCGGCCCGCGGTCTCGGCCGTCGACGCCATCAAGGCGGGCGAGGTCGACATGGTGATCAACACCCCCTACGGCAACTCCGGTCCGCGTATCGACGGCTATGAGATCCGCTCGGCCGCGGTGGCGATGAACATTCCCTGCGTGACGACGGTGCAGGGCGCCTCGGCCGCGGTGCAGGGCATCGAGGCCGGCATCCGCGGCGACATCGGGGTGCGCTCGCTGCAGGAGCTGCACCGCGCACTGAGCGCCGGCGGTCCGTAGCGGTGCCCGGGTTCGGAGCCCGGCTGGCCGACGCGATGACACGCCGGGGGCCGCTGTGTCTGGGCATCGACCCGCACCCGCAATTGCTGCGGGCGTGGCGGCTGCCGGCCACCCCCGCCGGTCTGGCGGCGTTTTGCGACATCTGCGTGCAGGCCTACTCCGGTTTTGCGGTCGTCAAGCCGCAGGTGGCGTTCTTCGAGGCTTACGGTGCCGCGGGCTACGCGGTGCTGGAGCGCACCATCGCCGCGCTGCGCGACGCCGGCGTGCTGGTGCTGGCCGATGCCAAACGCGGCGACATCGGCTCGACGATGGCGGCCTACGCGGCCGCCTGGGCGGGTGACTCGCCGCTGGCCGCCGACGCCGTCACCGCGTCGCCGTATCTGGGGTTCGGCTCGCTACGGCCGCTGTTGCAGACCGCTGCGGCCCACGGGCGCGGGGTGTTCGTGCTGGCGGCCACGTCTAATCCGGAGGCGGCGGGGGTGCAGCGCGCCGCTGTCGACGGCCGCACGGTGGCGCAGTGGATCGTCGACCAGGCGGCCGCCGTCAACCGGGAGGCCGGGCCCGAGCCGGGCTACGTCGGGGTGGTCGTCGGCGCGACCCTGGCCCGCGACCCCGGCGGGGTGCCGGACGTCAGCGCCCTGGGCGGACCGGTGCTGGTGCCCGGGATCGGGGCGCAGGGCGGGCGGGTGGAAGCGCTCGCCGGCCTGGGCGGGGCGGCACCCGGCCAGCTGCTGCCCGCGGTGGCGCGCGCGGTGTTGCGGGCCGGACCCGACGTGACGCGGCTGCGGGCGGCGGCCGAGCGGCTGCGGGACGCCGTCACATCCTCGCTGCTGAGCACCGACGCCGGACCGCAGGACTGACGTCGGGCGGCGCGGGGGGTGGCGGGCGACACGCCCGACACGCCGTGAGGCGCGTCACCGGCGGCGGTCGGGTTCGCGGTGTGCCCGGGTGCCATCGGTGCGGGTGCACCGCCGGTGATCGCGACGCCGGCAGTGCCGCTGAAAAACGTTGGCAGGCAGCATGATCGGTGTTTATTCCAGCAGGACGGCACCGCTGGGGCGGCGGCGGGCCGGTTGGCTGCCGGCAACCAAAACGACGCGTTGACGGGCCCGGCACGCTGGGCCTTTGCGGCTGCCAGCCAGGGGGCGGGTTAGATTTCGTCGGATACCGTGGGTACGGTCGTCTGCGCGGCTGGAGTACCGGCTGAGACAAACCCAGATCGAGGAGACGGAGGAATCGTGGCCCTTCCCCAGTTGACCGACGAACAGCGCACGGCCGCGTTGGAGAAGGCTGCCGCCGCCCGTCGAGCGCGAGCCGAGCTCAAGGATCGACTCAAGCGTGGCGGCACCAGCCTGAAACAAGTGCTCAAGGACGCCGAGACCGACGAGGTCTTGGGCAAGATGAAGGTGTCGGCGCTGCTTGAGGCGTTGCCGAAGGTGGGCAAGGTCAAAGCGCAGGAAATCATGACCGAGCTTGAGATCGCGCCGACCCGGCGGCTGCGCGGGCTCGGCGATCGTCAGCGTAAGGCATTGCTGGAAAAGTTCGGCTCCGCCTAACCCGCCGACGATGCGCCCGTGGAGCGGGGCTCGCGGCGCCTTCGAGGTCGGGCGGCAGGATCAGGAGCGGCGGTGGGCGACGACCGGGAACCGGACGGTGAGCGTTGTCGGGGCGGCACCGGGCGCGTGGTGGTGCTGTCCGGCCCCTCCGCGGTCGGAAAGTCGACACTGGTGCGGTGTCTGCGAGAGCGCATCCCCGACCTGCGCTTTAGCGTGTCGGTCACGACCCGGGCGCCCAGGCCGGGGGAGGTCGACGGCGTCGACTACCACTTTGTGACCCCGGCCCGCTTTCAAGAGCTGATCGAGCAGGGAGCCCTGCTGGAGTGGGCGGAGATCCACGGTGGGTTGCACCGCTCGGGCACGTTGGCCCAGCCGGTCCGGGAGGCCGCCGCGTCGGGATGCCCGGTGCTCATCGAGGTCGACCTGGCCGGCGCGCGCGCCATCAAAAAGGCGATGCCCGAGGCCCTCACCGTGTTTCTGGCACCGCCGAGTTGGGAGGATCTGGAGGCCAGGCTGGTCGGCCGCGGGACCGAAACCCCGGAGGCGATCCGCCGCCGGTTGGCCACCGCGCGCGCCGAGTTGGCGGCTCAGCGGGACTTCGATCGTGTGATCGTGAACAACCGATTGGAGACCGCCTGCAGCGAATTGGTATCGTTGCTGGTGGGAACCGCGCCGAACACCGCCTGATGCGGTTCGTCAAGGTTCTGCTGTGACCTTATCGCCATCCCGCCGCCCCACGCCATCAGGAGATTCGTCTACGTGAGCACTTCGCAATCCGACGCGCGACTGGCCGCCGTTCCCGCCGGGGAGCATCCCGACCCGGCCACGGGCGCTGCGGTTGCCTACGATGTCCCGCTGGGCCTCACCAACCCGCCGATCGACGAGTTGCTCGAGCGGGTGTCGAGCAAATATGCCCTGGTGATCTTCGCGGCGAAGCGGGCCCGCCAGATCAACGACTACTACAACCAGCTCGGGGAGGGCATCCTCGAATACGTCGGCCCGCTGGTCGAGCCGGGCTTGCATGAAAAGCCGCTCTCCATCGCGTTGCGGGAAATTCACGCCGGCCTGCTCGAGCACACCGAAGGCGAATAGCACGGTCGGGGCGGGCCTGCGATGACGCTCGGCGACAAGCGGCGCGACATCAGTCCGATGGTGAACGGGCCGAGCTGATGGAGCGCAAGCGGATCATCGTCGGCGTGTCCGGGGGGATCGCCGCCTATAAGGCGTGCACGGTGGTTCGTCAGCTCGCCGAGGCCGGTCACCGGGTGCGGGTCATCCCCACCGAATCCGCGCTGCGGTTCGTCGGGGCCGCCACCTTCGAGGCGCTGTCCGGTGAGCCGGTGTGCACCGGGGTCTTCGAGGACGTTCCGCTGGTGCCGCACGTGCACCTGGGCCAGGAGGCCGAACTGGTGGTGGTGGCGCCGGCCACCGCCGACCTGCTGGCCCGGGCGGCGGCCGGGCGGGCTGACGATCTGCTGACCGCCACCCTGCTGACGGCGCGATGTCCGGTGCTGTTCGCGCCGGCGATGCACACCGAGATGTGGTTGCATCCGGCCACCGTCGACAACGTGGCCACGCTGCGCCGCCGCGGGGCGGTGGTGCTGGAACCGGCGTCGGGCCGGCTGACCGGCGCCGACAGCGGAGCGGGCCGATTACCCGAGGCGGAGGAGATCACCACGTTTGCCCAGCTGTTGCTGGAGCGCGCCGATGCGTTGCCGTATGACCTTGCGGGCTGCCGGATGCTGGTGACCGCGGGCGGCACCCGGGAGCCGATAGACCCGGTGCGCTATATCGGCAACCGCAGCTCGGGCAAGCAGGGTTACGCGGTGGCACGGGTGGCCGCCCAGCGGGGCGCCGAGGTGACCCTGATCGCCGGGCATACCGCCGGGCTCATCGACCCCGCCGGAGTCGAGGTGGTGCACGTCAGCTCGGCGCAGCAGATGCGCGACGCGGTGTCCAAGCACGCCCCGGACACCCACGTGCTGGTGATGGCGGCCGCCGTCGCGGACTTCCGGCCCGCGCGGGTGGCGGCGGCCAAGATCAAAAAGGGCGTCGAGGCATCGCCGACGATCGAACTGGTACGCAACGACGATGTGCTGGCCGGTGTGGTGCGCGCCCGAGCCGAGGGTCAGCTTCCCATAATGCGGGCCATTGTCGGGTTCGCCGCCGAGACCGGTGACACCCACGGCGATGTGCTGTTTCACGCCCGGGATAAGTTGCGCCGCAAGGGCTGTGATCTGCTGGTGGTCAACGCCGTCGGGGACGGACGGGCGTTCGAGGTCGACAGCAACGACGGCTGGCTGCTGGCCTCCGACGGCACCGAGTCGGCGTTGCCGCACGGCTCCAAGACGCTGATGGCCAGTCGTATCGTGGACGCGGTCGCCGCGTTCCTGCACGGCCACGACGGATAGGGTGGGCCAACGCACCTCGAGGTGGTGGTTCCGGTCCCGGGGCACCCGCGGGTCGGAGCAGACCACGGCCGATATAATTTGTCTGGCTAACATTTTCGACGGGCGATGTTCTTAGGCGAGGCGGAAGGATGGGGTGGTGAGTGCGACGGGCCGGCTGTTTACCAGCGAGTCAGTGACCGAGGGGCATCCCGACAAGATCTGCGATGCCATCAGCGACTCGATACTCGATGCGCTTTTAGCCCAGGATCCCGGCTCCCGGGTCGCGGTGGAGACGCTGGTCACCACCGGGCAGGTGCACGTCGTGGGGGAGGTGACCACGAGCGCCAAGGAGGCCTTCGCCGACATCACCACCACGGTTCGGGAGCGCATCCTAGAGATCGGCTACGACTCGTCGGACAAGGGTTTCGACGGGGCCTCCTGCGGGGTGAACATCGCTATCGGCAAGCAGTCGCCGGACATTGCCCAAGGTGTCGACACCGCCCACGAGGCGCGCGTCGAAGGCGTCTCGGACCCGCTGGCCGCGCAGGGGGCCGGGGATCAGGGCCTGATGTTCGGCTACGCCATCAGCGACACCCCGGAGCTGATGCCGCTGCCCATCGCGCTGGCGCACCGGCTGGCCCGACGGCTGGCCGAGGTGCGCAAGAACGGCGTGCTGCCGTATCTGCGTCCCGACGGCAAGACGCAGGTCACCATCGCCTTCGACGGCAACACCCCGGTGCGGCTGGACACCGTCGTCATCTCCACCCAGCACGCCGCCGATATCGACCTGGAAGACACCCTGACGCCCGATATCCGGGAGAAGGTGCTCAACACCGTGCTCGACGACCTGGCCCACGACACCCTGGACACGTCGTCGGTACGGCTGCTGGTCAACCCGACCGGCAAGTTCGTCATCGGGGGTCCGATGGGTGACGCCGGGTTGACCGGCCGCAAGATCATCGTCGACACCTACGGCGGCTGGGCCCGCCACGGCGGCGGTGCTTTCTCCGGCAAGGACCCGTCCAAGGTGGACCGCTCCGGAGCCTACGCGACGCGCTGGGTGGCCAAGAACGTCGTCGCCGCCGGGCTGGCGGAACGGGTGGAAGTGCAGGTGGCCTACGCCATCGGCAAAGCCGCCCCGGTCGGGCTGTTCGTCGAGACGTTCGGCACCGAGACCGTCGACCCGGCCAAGATCGAGCGGGCCATCGGCGAGGTGTTCGACCTGCGGCCGGGGGCGATCATCCGCGACCTGGACCTGTTGCGCCCGATCTACGCGCAGACCGCCGCCTACGGGCATTTCGGTCGCAACGACCTCGACCTGCCGTGGGAGCGGCTCGACAAGGTCGACGACCTGAAGAACGCGGTCGCCTGACGAGCCGGTCGCCGTCGGGCGTTCGGGGTCGAAACATCGCTGTGGGGCCGCCAAGTCACACACCCGCCGCATCCACCGGGGAGCCGTGCAGCGCAGCGCGCAGCGCCGCCAGCCCGCGGTTCATGGCCGCGGCGGCGGCCGGCACCACGCCGGCGTAGCCGAGATACCCGTGCACCAGCGACTCGGCGTTGTGCACCTCGACGGGCACGCCGGCGGCGGCGAGCAACTCGCCGTAGCGGATCCCGTCGTCGCGCAGCGGGTCGTGACCGGCGACGCCGATGTAGGCGGGCGGCAGGCCGGCCAGGTTCTGCGCCCGGCCCGGCGCCATCCCGGCCGGTGGATCGGTCACGTCGACTTCCCCTGCGTACCACCGGGAAAACGCGGCGATGGCGTGACGGTCGAGGATGGGCGCGGCGGCGTTCTCGGTGAACGACGGCAGCGATGGGTCCCACAGCGTGGACGGATACCACAGCAGCTGAAAGGCGATCGGCGGGCCGCCGTCATCGCGGGCGCGCTGCGCGATCACCGCGGCGATGGTGCCGCCCGCCGAGTCGCCGGCCAGGCCCATACGGGCCGGATCGGCCCCGATGCCGCGGCCGTGATCGGCGACCCATTGTGTTGCGGCCCAGGCATCCTCGATCGCTGCCGGGTAGGGATGCTCGGGCGCCAGCCGGTAATCGACGGAAACCACGATCGCCCCGGCGCCGACGGCATGCCAGCGCGCGATTCCGTCGTGGGTGTCCAAGTCGCCCACGACGAATCCGCCGCCGTGGAAATACAGCACCACAGGTGAGGGTAGTTCCGTTGCCGGCCAATAGATCCGGATCGCGATCTCGTCCTCCGGGCCGTCGATGACACGGTTCTCGACGCGCAACTCGGGATGCACCGGGCGGCGGGGCAGGTTGCGCAGCCGCTGCCGCGCGGCGTCGACCCCGTCGTCGGCCGTTAACCGGAATGGAACCGCGTCCAGTACCTTCAGCAGCATGGGGTCGACGCCAGGCTTCTCGTCTTTGTCCCGCATGGGTGTGTCCCGCATGGGGACACCGTACGCACCGTGTCGGGTCCCGGCCGGTGGGGCGCCCCCCTCCGGTGGTCACCGGCGGCGCTGGCCGGGACCTCGAAAGCGGCCCCGGGCTGCTGCCGGTTGCGGTGCGCACGGCCCGTCGTGACCCGGCGGGCGGCCGAGCACGAACCGATCGCGCGGGTGCTGCCGATGCTGTCGGTGCCGCACCTGGATCGCGAGTTCGATTACCTGGTCGCCGCCGAGCAGTCCGACGACGCGCAGCCCGGGGTGCGGGTGCGGGTCGGCTTTCATGGCCGGCTGGTCGACGGGTTCGTTGTGGAGCGCCGCACCGACACCGATCATCCCGGCAGGCTGGGCTGGCTTGACCGGGTGGTCTCCGCCGAGGTGGTGCTCACCCCCGACATCCGCCGGCTGGTCGACGCCGTCGCGGCCCGATACGCCGGAACCCGGGCTGACGTGCTGCGGCTGGCGGTACCGCCACGGCACGCCCGGGTGGAACGCGAACCGGTGTCCCCCCCGGGTCCGCCCGATGTCGCCCCGGTCGATCCCGCCGGCTGGGCGGTATACGGCCGGGGCGCACAGTTTCTGGCCGCCCTGGCCGAGTCCCGGGCCGCCCGGGCCGTCTGGCAGGCGCTGCCCGGTGAGCCGTGGGCCGACCGCTTGGCCGAGGCCGCGGCGCACACCATCCGCACCGGACGCGCGGTGCTTGCGGTGGTGCCCGATCAACGGGATGTTGATGCGCTGTGGCGCTCGGCGACGGCGTGGATCGACGCGTCGGCCATGGTGGCGCTGTCGGCCGGCCTGGGTCCGGCGGCCCGCTATCGGCGCTGGCTGGCGGCCCTGCGGGGACACGCGCGACTGGTGATCGGCACCCGCAGCGCGGTGTTCGCTCCGGTGGCCGACCTGGGCCTGGTCATGGTCTGGGACGACGGCGACGACACCCTGGCCGAGCCGCGGGCGCCGTATCCGCACGCCCGCGAGGTGGCGATGCTGCGCGCCCATCAGCTGCGCTGCGCGGCCCTGATCGGGGGCTATGCCCGCACCGCCGAAGCCCACGCCCTGGTGCACACCGGGTGGGCCCACGATGTGGTCGCCCCGCGACCGGTGGTGCGGGCCCGCAGGCCGCGGATCGTCGCGCTCGACGACACCGCCGACGAGCGCGACCCGGCGGCCCGCTCCGCCCGGCTGCCCTCCGTCGCGCTGCGGGCCGCTCGCGCCGCGCTGGCGGCCGGGGCCCCGGTGCTGGTGCAGGTGCCCCGGCGCGGGTACGTGCCCGCGCTGGCGTGCGGGCGCTGCCGCGCCATCGCCCGCTGCCGGCACTGCACCGGTCCGCTGTCGCTGCCCGACGCCGGCGGCGCGGGTGCGGTCTGCCGCTGGTGCGGCCGCAGCGACCCCGCGTTGCGCTGCCCGCGCTGCGGGTCGGACACGGTGCGCGCGGTCGTGGCCGGCGCCCGGCGCACCGCAGAAGAGCTCGGTCGGGGCTTCCCGGGAACCGCGGTGGTCACCTCCGCGGGCGGCGCCGTCATACCCGAGGTCCCGGCCGGCCCGGCCCTGGTGGTCGCCACCCCGGGGGCCGAGCCCCGCGCCTGCGGCGGTTACGGGGCGGCGCTGCTGCTGGACACCTGGGCACTGCTGGGCCGCCAGGACCTGCGCGCGGCCGAGGACGCGCTGCGCCGCTGGATGGCCGCTGCGGCGCTGGTGCGCGCCGGGGGCGACGGCGGGACGGTGATCGTGGTCGCCGAATCGTCGATCCCCACGGTGCAATCGCTCATCCGGTGGGATCCGGTCGGGCACGCCGGCGCCGAGCTGGCGGCCCGTCGCGAGGTCGGACTGCCGCCCAGCGTGCACATCGCCGCCGTGGACGGCAGCGCCGAAGCGGTGAGCGCGCTGCTGAGGGAAGCCCACCTGCCCGACGGCGCCGAGCTGCTGGGCCCGGTGCAGCTACCGCCGGGGGCGCGCCACCCCGCGGGAACTCCCGCCCCCACCCCGGTGAGCCGGATGCTGATCCGCGTCCGCCGGGAACAGGGCCTGGCGCTGGCGGCAAGCCTGCGGCGCGCCGTGGGCGTGCTCAGCGCCCGGCAAACCCACCAGCCGGTTCGGGTGCAGATCGACCCGCTGCACATCGGGTGAGCGGCTGCGCCGCCGGATGTGTGCTCACGCCACCTTTCGACCCACTCGGGGCACCCGCCCCGGGGTCACGGCTTCCTACACTGAGCCGGTGCGCCTCGTGTTCGCCGGTACGCCCGAAATCGCGCTGCCCGCGCTGCGTCGCCTTATCGACTCGCCCCGCCACGACGTGATCGCGGTGCTCACCCGCCCGGACGCGGCATCGGGCCGCAGCGGCACGCCGCAACCCTCGCCCGTGGCCCGGCTGGCCCTCGAGCGGGGTATCGCGGTGCTGCGGCCCCGGCGGCCCAACTCCGCGGAGTTCGTCGCCGAGCTATCCGAGCTGGCGCCCGAGTGCTGCGTCGTGGTGGCCTACGGTGCGCTGCTGGGCGACCAGTTGCTCGCGATCCCCCGGCACGGCTGGATCAACCTGCATTTCTCGCTGCTGCCGGCCTGGCGCGGGGCCGCCCCGGTGCAAGCGGCGATCGCCGCCGGGGACTCGGTCACCGGGGCGACGACGTTTCAGATCGAATCCGGCCTGGACTCCGGACCGGTTTACGGGATGGTCACCGAAACGATCCACCCGACGGACACGGCGGGCGATCTGCTTGCCCGGCTGGCGGTCTCGGGGGCCGAGCTGTTGGTGACCACCCTGGACGGCATCGCCGAGGGGACGCTGTCCCCGCGCCCGCAGCCGGCCGAAGGGGTCAGCATGGCACCGAAGATCACCGTGGCGCAGGCCCGGGTGCGCTGGGAGCTGCCGGCCCAGGTCATCGAGCGGCGAATCCGTGCGGTGACACCCCACCCGGGTGCCTGGACACTGATCGATGATCTGAGAGTTAAACTGGGACCGGTGCGCGTCGATGCTGCTGCACCAAAATCACTGCGGCCAGGAGAGATTCACATAGATCGCCACAACGTGTGGATCGGCACCGGATCGGATCCGGTACGGCTGGGCCAAATCCAGCCTCCCGGAAAGAAATTCATGAACGCTATCGACTGGGCTCGCGGCGCCCGGCTCGATCCGGGCGCGCGGGCATCATGACGCCGCACCGCGGCGGCGCGTCCTCGCACCCCCCGCAACACGGCGGATCGGGCCGGCACGGTGAGCGCCGCCGGCCGCTGGATCCGGCGCGCCGCGCCGCATTCGACGTGTTGCGGGCGGTCACCGAGCGCGACGCGTACCCTAACCTGGCGCTGCCGGCTGTGCTGCGGGAAAGGGGTATCACCGGCCGGGACGCCGCCTTCGCCACCGAGCTGACCTACGGCACCTGCCGCATCCGCGGGCTGCTCGATGCGATCATCGCCGCGGCCGCGGGCCGGGCGCCGCAGGCCATCGACCCGCAGTTGCTCGACCTGTTGCGGCTGGGCGCCTACCAATTACTGCGCACCCGGGTCGGCGCGCACGCCGCGGTGTCCACCGCAGTCGACCAGGCGCGGCTCGAATTCGACTCGGCCAGAGCGGGTTTCGTGAACGGTGTGCTGCGCGCCATCGGCTCGCGGGACGAAGCCTCCTGGGTGGCCGAGTTGGCTCCCGACGCGAACACCGATCCGATCGGGCACGCCGCTTTCGTGCACGCCCACCCGCGATGGATCGCCCAGGCGTTCGCGGACGCGCTGGGGGCGGCGGCCGGGGAACTCGACGCGGTCCTGGCCGGCGACGACGAGCGACCGCACGTGCACCTGGCGGCCCGCCCGGACGTGCTGAGCGCCGCGGAGCTGGCTGCCGCGGTGCCCGGCACGGTGGGCCGGTATTCGCCGTATGCGGTGTACCTGCACACCGGTGACCCCGGGCAGCTGGCCCCGGTGCGCGCCGGCCAGGCCCTGGTTCAGGACGAAGGCAGCCAACTGGTGGCCCGGGCGCTGGCGTTGGCTCCCGTCGCCGATGACGCCGGACGGTGGCTGGACCTGTGCGCCGGTCCCGGCGGCAAGACCGCGCTGCTGGCGGCGCTGGGTGCCCGCTGCGGGGCCCGGGTCACCGCGGTCGAGCCCGCGCCGCGACGCGCCGACCTGGTGGTCGCGAACACCCGTGGGCTGCCGGTGTACGTGGTGTGCGCCGACGGGCGGCACAGCGGTCTTCGGCCCGGCTTCGATAGGGTGCTGGTCGATGCGCCCTGCACCGGGCTGGGCGCGTTGCGGCGCCGGCCGGAGGCCCGATGGCGACGGCGGCCCGCCGATGTGGCGGAGCTGGTCAAGCTGCAGCGTGAACTGCTGGCCGCCGCGGTCGCGCTGACCCGGCCCGGTGGCGTGGTGCTGTATGCGACCTGCTCGCCGCACCTGGCCGAAACCGTGGGGGTCGTCACCGATGCGCTGCGCCGTCATCCGGTGCGCGCGCTGGACACCCGGCGGTTGTTCGAACCGGTCGACCAGCTGGGCGAAGGCCCCTACGTGCAACTGTGGCCGCACCGGCACGGCACCGACGCGATGTTCGCGGCCGCGCTGCGGCGATGCGATGCCTGAGGGCCGCAAGCCCCGGCGGTTCGGCGCCGGGATTCCACGCTGGTTAGGCTGACGCTATGTCCGGTAACAGCGGTCGGCCGCTGATCGCGCCGTCGATCCTCTCGGCGGATTTTGCCTGCCTGGCCGACGCGGCCGCCGCCGTGGACGGCGCCGACTGGCTACACGTCGACGTGATGGACGCCCATTTCGTGCCGAATCTGACGATCGGCCTGCCCGTCGTGGAAAGCCTTCGCGCGCACACGACTTTGCCGATGGACTGCCATCTGATGATCGACAATCCCGACCGGTGGGCGCATCGCTACGCCGAGGCCGGTGCCTATAACGTCACTTTCCACGCCGAGGCCACCGACGACCCGGTGGGAGTGGCCCGCGACATCCGGGCCGCCGGCGCCAGGGCCGGACTGGGTATCAAACCCCAGACACCGATCGAGCGATACCTGGAGATCTTGCCGAAATTCGACACCCTGCTGATCATGTCGGTGGATCCCGGGTTCGGGGGCCAGACATTCATCCCCGAAGTGCTGGAAAAGGTGCGCACCGCCCGGCGGTTTATCGATGCCTGCCGGCTGACGGTTCTGGTGGAGATCGACGGCGGCATCAACGAGGACACCGTGGAGCAGGCGGCCGAGGCCGGTGTGGATTGCTTCGTTGCCGGCACAGCGGTCTACCACACCGACGATCCGGCCGGCGCGGTCGAAAAATTACGCCGCCAGGCCGCTGCCGCATCGGCGCGCCTACACCCATGAAAACTACACCCATGAAAAGCCAAGTGGCCCTTAGCCACGACGCCGCGATGCGGCTCGCGGTGGAACACGCGAACATGGTCAAGGGCAGCACCTATCCCAACCCGCCGGTCGGGGCGGTCATCTTGGACCGTGCCGGGCGGGTCGTCGGCGCCGGGGGCACCGAACCGGCCGGCGGCGCGCACGCCGAAGTGGTGGCGCTGCGTCGCGCCGGAGCCCTGGCGGCCGGCGGCACCGCGGTGGTCACCCTCGAGCCGTGCAACCACTACGGCAAGACGCCGCCGTGTGTGGACGCCCTGCTCGATGCCGGTATCGCGGAGGTGGTGTACGCCGTCGCCGACCCCAACCCGATCGCCGCCGGGGGCGCGGCCCGGTTGGCGGCGGCGGGCGTGCGCCTGGTCGCCGGGGTACAGGCCGATCAGGTGGCGGCCGGGCCGCTGCGAGAATGGCTGCACAAGCAAAAGACCGGTCTGCCGCACGTGACCTGGAAGTATGCCACCAGCATCGACGGCCGCAGTGCCGCCGCCGACGGCTCCAGCCAGTGGATCGCCAGCGAAGCCGCACGCGCGGATGTGCATCGCCGTCGCGCGGCCGCCGACGCCATCATCGTGGGCACCGGCACGGTGCTCACCGACGACCCGGCGCTGACCGCCCGGTTGCCCGACGGCACCCTGGCCGATCGCCAGCCGTTGCGCGTCGTCGTGGGCAAGCGTGACATCCCCTCGGATGCGCGGGTTCTCAACGACGACTCGCGCACCATGGTGATCCGCACCCACGATCCGCACGAGGTGCTCAAGGCGTTGTCGGATCGCACCGATGTCCTGCTCGAGGGCGGCCCCACACTCGCCGGGGCTTTCCTGCGCGCCGGTGCGATCGACCGGATTTTGGCCTATGTGGCGCCGATCTTGCTGGGCGGACCGGTCACCGCGGTCGATGACGTCGGGGTCTCCAACATCGCGCGGGCGCTGCGCTGGCAGTTCGACGGTGTCGAGCGGGTCGGCCCGGACCTGGTGCTCAGCCTGGTGCCGCGCTGAGAGCGGGCCGGCGGTGATGCGCACCCCCGATCGCCGGGCCCGTCCGGCCGCCGGCCTGGTCGACCGTTAGCCGGTGGGCACCACGGCTTCCCGCTCACCAGCGGTCGTCTCCTCGGCGCGGACCCGGCGGCTGCTCACCAGCAGACCCAGCAGCGCTCCCACCACGCAGACGACGGCGGTGACCGTGAAGATCCCGCCGTACATCTGCGCAAAGGCCTGCCGGTACAGGTGAGCCTGGGCGGCTATCCGGACCGCCAGGCTGGCATTGTCGGGAATCGACGCCGTCAACCCGGCGACGATCTGATTGAACCGATAGAACCCCCAGGCGCTGAGCGCGGCCAGCCCGATCAGCATGCCGGTCATCCGCGCCACCACCACCGCCGCCGAGGCGATGCCGTGTTCCGCGGCGGGAACCACCCGCAGGGCGGCCGAGGACAGCGGCCCGATGACCAGGCCCAACCCCAGGCCGGCCACCACCAGGTCGGTGTCCATCGCCGGCAGCGTGAACAGGCCGAAGACGCGGTGGCGATCGGCCAGCAGGTCGACCGGCCACTTCGAGATCAACCGGTAGCCGTAGGCCGCGGTGAGCAGCCCGACGAACGTCATCGCCCGGTCACCGACCCGGGTGGCGATCCAGCCGCCCAGCAGCGCCCCGAGTGGCAGCGCGATGAGAAAGCGCAGCAGCAGAACAGCCGCCTCGTCCTGGTCCATGCCCAGCACGCCCTGACCGAACAACTCCACGTCGACCAGCGTCACCATCAGCGCCGCGCCCGCGGTCACCGAGGCTCCCAGCGCCGCCAGGAACGGCCGGAAGTGCACGCCGGCCGGATCGATCAGCCGGGTGCGCGCGAACCGCTCCCAGATCGCGAACACCACCGCGGCGGCGATCGCCGCAAGCACCAGCGGCGGGCCGTAGCTCGGCAGCACTTGCTGACCGTTGGGGGCGGGGTTGTACAACCCGATCACCGCCAGGCCCAGGGTGATCGCCAGCAGGAGCCCACCGATCAGGTCGATCCTCGCCGGTTGGGCGCTACGGTCCCGCGACGGCAGGCTGAAGTGGATCATCACCATGGCGGTCACCGCCAGCGGCACGTTGATCCAGAACACGTACTGCCATTTGCTGAGCAGCCAGACGATGAAGATTCCGTACAGCGGGCCCAGCACGCTGCCCAGCTCCTGCGCGGCGCCGATGCCGCCCAGCACCCCGGCGCGGGTGCGCTGCGACCAGAGGTCGGCGCCCAGCGCCAGCGTGACCGGCAGCAGCGCGCCCGCGGCCAGACCTTGGATGGTGCGCCCGACCACCAGCACGTGCAGATCGGTCGATAGCGCGGTGACCACCGAGCCGACGGCGAACGTGGCCAGGCTGGCCTGCAGCAGCGGCTTGCGGCCGAACCGGTCCGACGCCCGTCCCAGCAGCGGCATGGCGGCGATGTAGCCCAGCAGGTACCAGGTGACGATCGGGGTGATCCGCTGCAGCTGGTTGATCGGGATGCCGATCGTGCTGATGATGTCGCGCATGATGGTCACGACGACATAGGTGTCGAGGGCGCCGAGCAGCACCGCGAGACTGCCCGCGCTGATCGCTACCCGGCGGCTTGCGCGCATCGGCTCAGCTCACCGGTGGTTTCGTGACCTGCACCGGCTCCCCCCAATTCGACAGGGTCATCTGGATGGAATTACCCGGGCTTTGATCCATCTTGGCCTGCACCAGCTGGTGGCTGCCGTTCTCCTGGATCCAGACGGTGGCCGGTAACGGTTGTGTCGCATTCAACTGCGGCGCAAGCGCATTCACCGCGTTTGCGGAGACTTTGCCGGTGATGCGCACGGTGTCCTGGCCGTTGAGGCTTTCCCGGCCCTCGGCCTTCGGGTCGATGAAATTGGCCAGCATGTTCGCCAGACCGGTGTGGGGATTCAGGATCGACGCCGGGTCGTAGATGTCGGCGGCCGGCCCGAAGTCGCTCCATTTGTTGGGGGTGAGGGCCGCATACAAGACGGTGTCGTACACCACGAACTGAGCGTCGACGTCGCTGCCCGCCAGGGTGATCGTGGCATCGCCCTTCGCGGCGGTGCTGGGGGCCGTGGTGAGATCGCCGGTTAACGTCTTGACCGGCAGCCCCTTGACCTTGCCGGTCACCGACAGCACCAGGTGCACGCTTTTGACACCCTTGGTGGTCTGGCTGCACTCCTTGAGCAGTGTCGCCGCATCCGGCAGCGGCTTGGCGGCGTGTTTCGCGGAGCTGCAGCCGACAAGCACGGCGGCGGTGACGCTCACGGCGGCCAGCACGGCGGGGAGTCGGCCCGGTATTCGACGGCGCGTCTGCATATCGTGCATCGTAGAGGGTGCCGGCGAGCGGGTTGGGGAATGCGCGCCGCGGCGGGCCGACCGGTGGTGGCGGAGGCCGGCCCGGCCGACGCGATGGTTTGGTGCCGAAAGACTCATTACGCTGGTGCGATGTTCACCGGAATTGTCGAGGAATTAGGCGAGGTGACCGGTCGAGACGACCTCGCGGATTGCGCCCGGCTCACCATTCGTGGTCCCGCGGTCACCGCCGACGCCGGCCGCGGCGATTCGATCGCCGTCAACGGCGTGTGCCTAACCGTCGCCGGCCTGCCGTCCGGCGGGCAGTTCACCGCCGATGTGATGGCCGAGACGCTCCACCGGTCCAATCTGGGTGAGCTTCGGCCCGGTAGCCGGGTGAACCTGGAGCGTGCCGCCGCCGTAAACGGCCGCCTGGGCGGGCACATTGTGCAGGGTCACGTGGACGGCACCGGCACACTTGTCGCCCGCACCCCCGCAGAGCACTGGGAGGTGCTGCGGATCGGGCTGCCCCCGGCGCTGGCGCGTTACGTCGTCGAAAAGGGATCGATCGCCGTCGACGGGGTTTCACTGACCGTCTCCGGGCTCGGCCCGGACTGGTTCGAGGTCTCGCTGATACCCACCACCCGGGAACTGACCACTCTGGGTCGCGCCCCGGTGGGGGCTCCGGTGAACCTGGAGGTGGATGTGATCGGAAAGTATGTCGAGCGACTGCTCGGCGGGCGCGCCCCGGTCTCGGGCGGGCGGTCCGGCGGGTAAGCCGCGGCAAACGACCGGCCGGGCGGTGGTTCATACTGGATGCAACACTCGCGGTCGACATCGACCTTCAGATGGCGTTCCCGTCGCGTAACGGGCTAGGTGGCAGAGATGACGAGGTTGGACTCCGTCGAGCGGGCGGTTGCCGACATCGCGGCCGGCAAGGCCGTCATCGTCATCGACGACGAGGACCGGGAGAACGAGGGCGACCTCATCTTCGCCGCCGAAAAGGCGACCCCGTCGCTGGTGGCGTTCATGGTTCGCTACACCTCGGGGTATCTGTGTGTGCCACTGGACGGGGCCATCTGTGACCGGCTGGGCCTGCTGCCCATGTACGCGGTGAACCAGGACAAGCGCGGCACCGCCTACACCGTCACCGTTGACGCGAAACATGGTATAGGTACGGGGATTTCGGCTTCAGACCGGGCGACCACAATGCGGTTGCTTGCGGATCCCGCGAGCGTCGCCGAGGATTTCACCCGACCCGGCCATGTGGTCCCGCTGCGCGCCAAGGAAGGTGGTGTGTTGCGCCGTCCGGGTCACACCGAGGCGGCCGTCGACCTGGCCCGGATGGCCGGCCTGCGTCCCGCGGGCGTGCTTTGCGAGATCGTCAGCCAGAAGGACGAGGGCGCGATGGCGCAGACCGAGGAGTTGCGGGTCTTCGCCGACGAACACGGTCTGGCACTGATCGCCATCGCCGACTTGATCGCCTACCGGCGCAGACATGAGAAGCAAGTCGAGCGGGTCGCCGAGGCCCGGATTCCGACCCGGCACGGGGAGTTCCGCGCAATCGGCTACACCAGCATCTACGACGACGTCGAGCACGTGGCTTTGGTGCGCGGTGAGATCGCCGGTCCCCACAGCGACGGGCACAACGTGCTGGTCCGGGTGCACTCCGAGTGCTTGACCGGCGACGTGTTCGGATCGCGCCGATGCGATTGCGGGCCGCAGCTGGACGCCGCGATGGCGATGATTGCCCGGGAGGGACGCGGCGTGGTGCTCTACATGCGGGGCCATGAAGGACGGGGCATCGGCCTGCTGCATAAACTGCAGGCCTACCAGCTGCAGGACGCCGGTGCCGACACCGTGGACGCCAACCTCAAGCTGGGGTTCCCGGCCGACGCGCGGGATTACGGGATCGGCGCGCAGATCCTCGTCGACCTCGGGGTCCGCTCGATGCGGCTGCTGACCAACAATCCCGCCAAACGGGTCGGGCTCGACGGCTATGGGTTGCACATCATCGAGCGGGTGCCGCTGCCGGTCCGGGCTAATGCCGAAAACATCCGCTATCTGATGACCAAACGCGACCGGCTGGGCCACGACCTGATCGGCCTCGATGACTTTCATGAGTCCATCCACCTCTCAAGCGAATTCGGTGGCGCCTTGTGAGAGCTGGTGACGTTTCCGGAGCCGCCTCGTGAGTGGTGGCGCGGGGGTCCCGGACATGCCGGCGCGGGACGCCTCGGGGGTGCGGCTGGCGATCGTCGCCAGTACCTGGCACCCGACGATCTGTGATGCGCTGCTGGCCGGTGCCCGCAAGACGGCCGCGCAGTGGGGGGTCGACAACCCGACGGTGGTGCGCGTGCTGGGGGCGATCGAGATCCCCGTGGTGGCTCAGGCGCTGGCCCATGACCACGACGCTGTCGTCGCACTCGGTGTCGTGATCCGCGGTGCGACACCACATTTCGAGTACGTATGTCAGGCGGTGACCCACGGCTTGACACGGGTTTCGCTGGACGCCTCGACCCCGGTCGGCAACGGTGTGCTCACCACCGACACCGAGCAGCAGGCGCTGGAGCGGGCGGGCTTGCCGACGTCGGCGGAGGACAAGGGTGCCCAGGCGACGGCCGCCGCCTTGGGTACCGCGCTCACCCTGCGTGATCTGCTCGCCGAACGGTGACCGAGACCACGGGAGAGTGGGACGTCGAAATCCGTCCCCATTTGACACCGTATTTCGCCTATGGAGCGGCTTTTCTGATCGCCGCCGCGCACATCGTGGTGGGTTTGCTGCTCAAGATCCGGTCCACCGGGGTGATCTTCCGGACGGCCGACCAGGTGGCGATCGGCATGCTGGGTGTCGTCATCGCCGGGGTGGTGTTGCTGCTGGCGCGCCCCAGGCTGCGGATCGGTCCCGCCGGGTTGTCGGTGCGCAACCTGCTGGGGGACCGGTTGATCCCGTGGCCGGACATCGTCGATGTGTCGTTTCCCGCCGGCGCCCGCTGGGCCCGAATCGACCTGCCGGGGGACGAGTACGTCCCGGTGTTGGCGATCCAGGCCGTCGACAAGGGTCGTGCCGTGGCCGCGATGGACACCGTGCGCGCCCTG
>NZ_JASBVP010000001.1 GCF_029961025.1 Mycobacterium sp. | reverse complement strand
TAGCCGGGCAACAGCCAAGCGGCGCGATTCGCGCCGACCGATGTCGAACGCGGTGCGCTCCGGTGTGGTGACCGCCCGCCCGGCCAAAGTCTGCACCTCGTCGTCGAACAGTGCATCTCGCCGTGTCAGCACGTCTCGGGGTGGGCGGGGGTTGGCATAAACCAGCTCGACGCGGACATTGTCGTCGATCCACTTCGCGCCATGCAGCGCGGCGGCCGCTGCGCCGGCGATGACCCCGCGGCGCCCCGACCACAGCCAGGCGGCGGCAATGCGTTGGTCAAGGGATGGTTCAACCCGCTTGGGCAGGTAGACGTTCGGAAGCACGGCCCGGTACCGGGTCCGCAACTGGTGGCGGCTCAGCGCGCCGCGCGCCAACGCCTCGCTGCCGATAAACGGCTGTCGCGACTCGTCCACGCCGGCAGCCTCGCACGCCGGCTGCGCCGCGGGCTTCCCGCTGTGCACAGGCGCGGGCGTGGCCACGACGGCAGGTGCCTCAGCGAATTCTCAGCCGCCCGCCGCACAGTTAGAGCATGGCAGGACAGTCCGCACGCTGGATCACCACCGCGCGTGTCCTGCGCCGCGCGGGATTCGGGGTGAGCGGCGCCGAGGTCGACACCGTGGTGGCACAGGACTGGCCGGTCTACGTCGACACCGCCCTCGGTGCGAATCCCGACGCCGACCCCGGCGCGATCGCCACCCCGATACCGACCCTGGAGCCCCCGCGCATGCCGGGCAAAAAAGCCACCACCGAGGCCCGGCATCACTACGACCGGCAGCTGAGCGAGCAGATGTCGGAGCTGGCGGGGTGGTGGCTACGCCGCATGGTCGCCGTGCGTCAGCCGATCCACGAAAAGCTGACGCTGCTCTGGCACAACCACTTCGCCACCTCCGCTCAGAAGGTGCGAATCGCCGCGTACATGGCGGCGCAGAACCAGAAGCTGCGCACATTGAAGCTCGGCGATTTCCGCACCCTGGCCTACGCGATGCTGACCGATGCCGCGATGCTGCGCTGGCTGGACGGACAGACCAACACCGCCAGGGCCGCCAATGAAAACCTGGCTCGCGAGTTCATGGAGCTGTTCGCGCTGGGCCACGGCAACGGTTACACCGAATCCGATGTTCGTGCCGGGGCCCGTGCGCTGACCGGATGGGTCATCGGGGCGGGCGGAGGGACGACGATGCTGCGGCGGCGTCACGACGACACCGTTAAGACGCTGTTCGGCGTCACCCGCGACTTCGACGCCGCGGGCTTCTGCGATGCGGTGCTCGCCCAGCCTCTATCGGCGGGGCATGTCGCCGGGCGCCTGTGGCAGCAGCTGGCTTCCGACGACCCACCCTCACCGCAGGCGCTACAACGGCTGGTCAGCGCCTACGGGCCGGGCCGGGATCTGCGGGCACTCACCCGGGCGATCCTGACCGACGACGAGTTCACCACCGGCCGCGCCACCGTCGTCAACACCCCGGTGGAATGGCTGGTCGGGGTGATCCGCTCGCTGCGAGTGTCGCTCGACACCCCGGCGCGGGTGAAAATGGCCGACGCGACGCTTAAAGCGCTGGGGCAGCGGCCGTTCTACCCGCCGAGCGTGGGGGGCTGGCCACGCGGGCGGGTGTGGCTGACCACCGCCAGCGCCGGCGTGCGGCTGCGGGTCGCAAGCCAACTGGCCCGCGTCGGCGACCTGTCGGTAATCGAGGACACCGCGGCCGGTGACCGCATCGACGCCGTCGGCTATCTCATCGGTGTCGGGTCCTGGTCGGACCGCAGCGCCACCGCGCTTAAACCATTGGTGCGCCAGCCCCCGCAGCTGGTCGCCGCCGCTGTCAACACGCCGGAATACCTGACGTCTTAGCGAGGGCCGATGCCTGCAATGAGTCGCCGCAAGTTTCTGATCGCCAGCGCCGGGGCCGGCGCTTTGGGTCTGCTGTCCGCGGCGGCGGTCAGCTGGCCCGACCTACGGCATGCAGCGTCTGACCGCCCCCTCGCCGAGGGCAGCGGAATCCTGGTGATCATCACGCTTTACGGCGGCAACGACGGTATCAACACCCTGATTCCCTACGCCGACAATGCTTATCATGATGCTCGTCCCGAACTTGCTTATGCGCCAGGCGATGTCTTGCCTCTCGATGATCAGCTGGGACTCAACCCGGCTTTGCGCGGCCTGGCACGGATGTGGTCCGAGCGCAAGCTGGCCATCGTGCGCGGCGTGAGCTACCCGCAGCCCGACCGCAGCCACTTCCGGTCCATGGACATCTGGCAGACGGCATCTCCTGCCGAACCCGTCTCGACCGGCTGGATCGGCCGCTGGCTTGACGCCACCGGTGACGACCCGCTGCGTGCGGTGAACATCGGCGCCGTGCTGCCGCCGCTCGCGGTCGGTGACAAGTGCACGGCGGCAGCCCTTTCACCGTCCCTGACCCCGCAATCCGAGCAGCGGTTCACGGCGACGATGGAGGCACTGGGTGCCGCCGACCCCGGTGACAGCCCGGCCATGTCGGCGGTGTGCGCGGCCTACCGGGCGGCCCGCACCACCGACACCACCTTCGCGCCGGTCAAAGCGTCCGGTCAGGACCGTAACCCGCTGGCCGCACAGCTGGCCGTGGTGGCCCAGGCGGTGCGAGCCGGGGTGCCCACCCGCGTCTACCTGGTCCAGCTCGGCGGTTTCGACACCCACGCCGACGAACGGGACACCCAGCAGCGTCTGCTGCAGACCTTCGACGAGGCGGTGGCGGAATTCCTGCGGGAGATGGCCGTCGACCGCCACGGCAAGAACGTCGTGGTGCTGGCGTATTCGGAGTTCGGGCGCCGGGTGGCAGCCAACGCGTCCCAGGGCACCGACCACGGCACCGCCGGCCCGGTCTTCGTTGCCGGAGCCCCCGTCAAGGGCGGGTTCTACGGCGAGGAACCCAGTCTCACCGACCTGGACAACGGCGACCTGAAGCCGACCATGGACTTTCGCGACGTCTACTACGACCTGTTGGTACACACCCTCCAAAGCGATCCCACACCCTCGGTCGGCACCGGCCGACATGGCGTGGGTTTCCTGTAGGCGCCGCGCTTACGGTGCCACCGCACGAGCTGATCAACGCGGTGCGTCAGCTGCCGCGAATCAACCTGTTCCATCACCCCGAAAAACTCCTCCACGACGATCGATGACGACGATCCGTGACCATGCCAAGCCGGCCACCGGACGGACACCTCCGCCTAACGATCGAGCAGCCGCACACAATCGCGGGCGATGGCCAGCTCCTCGTTCGTCGGAATCACCAGCACCGTGATCGGTGAGGTATCGGTGGAAATCCGTCGTGCTCCGGAGGCACCGTCGGCGTTGCGGTTCTCATCGAGCTCGATGCCGAGCTCTGTCATGCCGCTCAGTGCGTCACGGCGCACCGCCATGTCGTTCTCGCCGATCCCGGCGGTGAAGCTCACCACGTCGGTGTGACCCAGCACCGCTAGGTAGGCACCGAGATACTTCCGCAACCGGTGGATGAACACGTCATAAGCCAATTGTGCTGAGCGGTCACCGGATTCGATCATCTCGTGTAGTCGCCGAAAGTCACGCTCGCCGGCCAGACCGAACACTCCGGAGCGGTGGTTGAGCATCGAGTCGATGTCGTCGACGCTCATCTGCGCGGCACGCCAAAGATAGCTGATGATCCCCGGATCGATGTCCCCGCTGCGAGTGCCCATCACCAAACCCTCCAGCGGGGTGAGACCCATCGACGTCTCCACCGGGCGGCCCGCTGCGATAGCCGACGCTGAGGAGCCGTTACCGAGATGCAGCACGATCTGATTCAGGCGTTCCAGTGGCCTACCCAAAAATGCCGCCGCCTGCTGGCTCACGTACTGGTGCGAGGTGCCGTGAAAGCCGTATCGGCGGATTTGCCACCGCCGTGCCACGCTGCGGTCGATGGCATAGCTGGCCGCCGCGGGGGGCAGGTCGTGGAAAAAGCCGGTGTCGAACACCGCGATATGGGGAATGTCCGGAAGCAGGTGGCGGGCCATTTCGATCGCGGTTACCGCGGGCGGATTGTGAAGTGGCGCCAGTGCGGACAGCTTTTTGAGTTTGGCGATCAGGGCGTCATCGACGAGGGTCGGCTGAAAAAACGTGGTGCCCCCGTGCACCACCCGATGCCCCACCGCGACCAGCTCGCCGCACCTCGGTGTGAGGCCCGCCTCGGCCAGCATGTCGAAGGCTAACCGCAGGGCCTGGTCGTGATCGGCCACCCGATGGTCACGTTTCAGGAGCTGTCCGGCCGCGACCAGCCGCGCCGAGGAGGCCCGTTCACCGATCCTCTCGATAATGCCGTCAGCAGTGGATGCGCCCGAATCCGGATTGATCAGACGGTATTTCAGCGAGGAGGAACCGGAGTTGATCACCAGCACCGTGCGCTCAGCGCTCATGGGCATCCTGGGCCTGGATCGCGGTGATGGCGACGGTGTTGACGATGTCTTCAACCAGCGCGCCACGGGACAAGTCGTTTACCGGTTTGTTGAGCCCCTGCAGCACCGGTCCGATCGCGATCGCCCCGGCGCTGCGCTGCACCGCCTTGTAGGCGTTGTTGCCGGAGTTGAGATCCGGAAAGATCAGCACTGTCGCTCGGCCCGCGACCGCGGAATCATGGGTTTTGGCGGCCGCGACGGTTGGGTCGACGGCGGCATCGTATTGGATGGGCCCCTCAACCAACAGGTCGGGTGCCCGGCTGTGAACCAACTCTGTTGCCGCCCTAACCTTGTCGACGTCAGCTCCGGCACCGGAGTCACCGGTGGAGTAGGACAGCATGGCCACCCGCGGCTCGATGCCGAACCGTGCGGCGGTGCGCGCCGAGCTGATCGCGATGTCGGCGAGCTGCTCTGTGGTGGGGTCGGGGACAATCGCGCAGTCGCCGTACACCAACACCCGATCTTCCAGACACATCAGGAAGACGCTGGACACGATGGAAACACCCGGTGCGGTCCCGATGATCTCCAGCGCCGGGCGCACGGTGTGTGCGGTGGTGTGGGCGACGCCGGACACCATGCCGTCAACGATGCCGTTGTATACCAGCATGGTGCCGAAATACGACACGTCATTGACGATCTCGCGGGCCTGCTCCGCGCTCACTCCTTTGGCCTTGCGCAGCTCGGCGTACTGGGCGGCGAACCGGTCGCACAACTGGCTGGTCCGCGGGTCGATCACGGTAGCACCGTTCAAATCCACGCCGAGTTCGGCTGCGCGCGCACGAATCTGGTTTTCGTCCCCGAGGAGGGTCAAGTCCGCAATCCCGCGCTGCAGCACCCGTCCGGTGGCCTTGAGGATACGGTCATCTCCGCCCTCGGGAAGCACGATGTGCTTGCGATCCGACCGGGCGAGTTGACGCAACCGGTAGGTGAACATCTGCGGTGTGGTCACCGTCGGGACCGGGATAGCCAGCTGCGCCAACAGATCCGCGATGTCGACGTGGCGCTCCATCAGTTCCAGCGCGGTGTCGATCTTGCGCTGAGACCCCGCGGTGACCCGGCCGCGCACCGACGCCACCGCGCTTGCGGTGTCGAAGGTCCCCAATGCGGTGGCGATGATCGGCAGCCGAAGCCCCAGACCGGCTACCAGTTTGGCGATCGACGGATGCAGCTCGAACCCGCCGTTGAGGATCATGCACGACAGCGACGGGAACCCTTCGGCGGCATGCGCACTGGCCACAGCCAGCACCACGTCCGAGCGGTCGCCGGGCGTGATCACCGCCGCGCTGTCGTGGAGCCGTTCCAGCACGTGGTCCGCGGTCATCCCGGCGACCACCACGCCCATCGCCTCGCGCCCCAGCAGCGCCACGTCGCCGCTGAGCAGCGCGCCGTTCACCGCCTTCTGCAGCTCAGCCACCGTCGGGGCCCAGAGCAGCGGTTCGTCGGGCAGCACATAGGTTCGCAGGGGGAAGGCCCGCAGTGCCGCGGCGACGGCGTGCAGCTGCGACGGCTCGCAACGGTTGGCCACCACGGCGGCGGTATGGGCGTGCTGGGCGTCCAGCTCGGCTAAGCACACCTCGACGACGCCGGTGATTTCCCTGGGGCTGCGGCCTTTGGCCCGCACCACCAGCAGCACCGGCGCACCGAGGTTGACCGCGATACGGGCGTTGACGCTCAACTCGGCGGGGCTGGTGACATCGGTGTAATCGCTGCCCACGATCAGCACCGCGTCGCAGGCATCGGCGACCGCGTGGTAGCGATCGACGATGTCGGCGATCGCGGCCTCGCGGTCCGCGTGCAGCTGGGCGTAGGTGACGCCCACGCACCGCTCGTAGGGCAGCGCGGCGGTGGCTTGCGAGAGCAGCAGCTCAAGGATGTAGTCGCGGTCCTCGCCCGGTTGCGGCGATTGCGAGCGCGGCGGACCGGCCCCGGAGACCCGCGTGATCGGGCGGAACACGCCGACCTTGGGCACCGTCGCGGTCAACCGATGCAGGATTCCCAGCGCAACCGTCGACTTGCCGGTGTCCCCTTCGGGCGCCGCGATGTATATCGCCGAGGCCGTCGGGGCATGCGGGCCGGACACGCCGGGTGACGATGCCGGCCGCGATGCGGCGGCGGGGAGAACCGAGCCATCGGACACCGGCATTAGCCTCCCGTATCAGCCGAGCCGCCGCAGCCGCGGCGCGAGGTCCTTCTGGAAAAGCTCCAGGAACCGGCGCTGGTCGTGACCCGGCGCATGGAAAACCAGGTGGTTGAGACCCCACGTCACATACTGGCCGATCCTTTCAACGGCCTCGTCGGGGTCCGATGTCACGATCCAGCGCCGCGCGACCTGCTCAATCGGCAACGCATCGGCGGCCTTTTCCATCTCGATCGGATCCTCGATACTGTGCTTCTGCTCGGCGGTCAGCGACAGCGGGGCCCAAAACCGGGTGTTCTCCAGGGCAAGTTGCGGGTCGGGATCGTAGGAGATCTTGATTTCGATCATCTTGTCGATGTCGTCCACGTTGCGGCCCGCCGCCGCCGCCCCTTCCGCCACGGCGGGGATGAGCTGGTCTTTGTAGAGCTCCGCGCCCTTGCCGGAGGTGCAGATCATGCCGTCACCGACCCGCCCGGCGTATTTGGCTACCGTGGGGCCGCCGGCGGCGATGTAGATGGGTACCCCGCCTTCGGGCACGTCGTAGATCGAGGCGCCCTTGAGCCGGTAGTAGTCGCCGTCGAAATCGATGCGGTCACCGCGCCACAACTCCCGCATCAGCCGCACCGCTTCGCGCAGCCGGGCGAACCGCTCCTGAAACTCCGGCCAGGCGCCCTGATGGCCGGCGGCGATCTCGTTGAGCGCCTCGCCGGTGCCGACCCCCAGAAACACCCGGCCGGGGTACAGGCATGCCATGGTGGCGAAGGCCTGCGCGACAACCGCGGGGTGGTAGCGAAACGTCGGGGTCAGCACCGAGGTTCCCAGCACAATCCCGCGGGTGCGCTCCCCGACGGCGGTCAGCCAGGACAGCGAAAACGAGGCGTGCCCGCCCCGATGACGCCACGGCTGGAAATGATCGCTCACGGTCGCGCTGTCCATCCCGTGGGTCTCGGCGGCGACCCCCAGTTCCACGAGTTCCCGCGGTGCGAACTGCTCAGCCGACGCCTTGTATCCGAGTTTCAGCCCAGCCACCTGTCTTTTCTACCGTCCTGCCTAAACTCGCGGGCATGGCGCCGGTGTTGACAGCGGTCACCGATACCGTGCACCTGGCCCGGGGGTCCGCCGTCAACTGGTTGCTGGTCGCCGACGACAGCGGGGTCATGCTGATCGACGCCGGCTATCCGGGTGACCGTGACGACGTGCTGGCCTCGCTGCGCCAGCTCGGCTATCGGCCCGGCGACGTGCGTGCGATCCTGCTGACCCACGCCCACATCGATCATCTGGGTTCGGCGATCTGGTTCGCTCGAGAGTGCAGCACGCCGGTGTATTGCCATGCCGACGAGGTGGGACACGCCAAACGGGAGTACCTGCAACAGGCGTCGGCGTTCGAGGTGTCGCTGCGCGTCTGGCGGCCCCGCTGGGCGGCGTGGGCCGCGCACGTGATGCGCAACGGTGGGCTGATCCGCGAGGGCATCCCGACGGTGCAGGCGCTGACCGCCCAGATCGCGGCCGAGCTGCCCGGTCACCCGATGGCCATCCCCACTCCCGGGCACACCAGCGGGCACTGCTGCTACCTGGTCGACGGCGTGCTCGCCAGCGGCGACGCGCTGGTCACCGGGCATCCGCTGCTGCGCCGCAGCGGCCCGCAGTTGCTGCCCGCGGTGTTCGGCCATAACCAGGGTGAATGCGTCCGCAGCCTGGCGGCGCTGGCGCTGCTGGAAACGGAGTTGCTGGCGCCCGGCCATGGCGAGCTGTGGCGAGGCCCGATCCGGCAGGCGACCGACCAGGCGGCGGCCCTGGCGAAGAGCCGCGCGTCGCGGCGCCTGTTGGCGTGCGCAGCCAGCCGGTTCCGGTGCGTGCCGTCGCGACCGGGTTAAGCGTCCGAGCGCCGTCGCAGCGCCGACTCGGCAACCGCCCGCCAACCGAGCAGCAGCACGGCGGTGACCGATGCCGCCACCACCACGAAACTTGCGGCCACCCCTGCCGCGGTGGCCTTGCGCAGCAGCATCCCGACCACCAGCGTGCACAGCCACACCACCACCCCGGTCGGGGCCAGGGCAGTGGGGCGCCGCCAGCCGCGGGAAGCCAGCCATCCGGTGACGGTTCCGGTCAGAAAAGGCCAGGCCGTCACCGCGAGGCCGGCGGCGCCGAGACCTTCGTCGTGGCTGCGCCTCCCGGCGGCGCAGAACACCAGGACACCGAGAACGTCGGCGCCCAGCCACGCCGGGCTGCGCCGTGGTCGCATGGCGCGAGGGTATCGCGTCGGGCCCGGCTTGACCGCGCCCCGTGGTGAACGTAGATTCACCGCCAATGAATAATCATTCACAGCGATATCGCCCGGCGGCGAAGACATCGCTTACCGGATCGATGGAGCCCTCGCGGTCATGACGGTCAACCGGTGCGGGCGCCGCAACGGTTTTTTCGACACAACCGTCGAGGAACCGATCGGGGTATTCGGGGACCCCCGACTGCGCCCGGCAGAGCACCGTGCGATCGGGGAGCTCTTATGAGCGCCAAACTCGCAGTCGTCACCGGTGCGGGATCCGGTATCGGCAGGGCGATCGCATGGGGCTTTGCCGCGCAAGGCGACCGGGTTGTCGCCGCCGACCTCGACGAGGCGGCGGCCACGGCCACCGCCCGCGAACACCCGACGCTGATCACCGCCCTGCCGGTTGATGTGGCGGACCGTGCGCAGGTGGAGGCGCTGCGCGACCGGACGCTGGCCGAAGTGGGCAGCCCCAACGTCATCGTGAACGCGGCCGGCTGGGACCGCACCGATCAATTCCTCAACGCCACACCGGAATTTGTGGACAAGGTGGTGGCCATCAACTTCCTCGGCCCGGTGCAGGTGTGCAGCGCGTTCCTCCCGGGAATGATCGAGACGGGCCGCGGCGGACGTGTTGTCAACGTGGCCAGCGATGCCGGACGAGTCGGCAGCTCCGGCGAAACCGTCTACGCCGGGGCCAAGGGCGGTGTCATTGCACTCACCAAATCGCTGGCCCGGGAAATGGCCCGCCACCAGATCACCGTCAACTGCGTGTGCCCCGGTCCCACCGACACCCCGCTGTTTCACGCCCAGCCCGAAAAGCTGAAAGACGCCTTGATCAAGGCGATCCCGTTTCGCCGGCTGGCCAAGCCCGAGGAGGTGGCCGCAGCCGTGTTGTTTTTCGCTTCCGATGACGCGTCGTTCATCACCGGGCAGGTGATCAGCGTCAGCGGCGGACTCACCATGGTGGGCTGAGTCACCCGATTAGGATCAACCGATGAGCACTACTGCGCCTTTTAATCCCTATGACCCGCTCGGCCTGGACGCGTCGCTGTCCGCCGACGAGATCGCGGTGCGTGACACCGTGAGACGGTTCTGCGCCGAGCACGTCACCCCATATGTGGCCGACTGGTTTGAGGCGGGTCAGCTGCCGGTGGTGCGGGAACTCGCCAAGCAGTTGGGCCAGCTCGGGCTGCTTGGTATGCACCTGCACGGCTACGGATGCAGCGGGGCTTCCGCCGTGCACTACGGCCTGGCTTGCCTGGAGCTGGAGGCCGCAGACTCCGGCGTCCGCTCGTTGGTGTCGGTGCAGGGCTCGCTGGCGATGTTCGCAATTGCGAATTTCGGTTCCGAGGAGCAGAAGCAGCAGTGGCTGCCGCCGATGGCGACGGGTGAGCTGCTGGGTTGTTTCGGGCTCACCGAACCCGACGCCGGCTCGGATCCGGCGGCGATGACGACCCGGGCGCGACGCGACGGTTCGGACTGGGTGCTCACCGGCCGGAAGATGTGGATCACCAACGGATCGGTGGCCGACGTTGCGGTGGTGTGGGCCGTTACCAGCGAGGGCATCCGCGGATTCGTGGTTCCCGCCGACACCTCGGGTTTCACCGCCAACACGATCCACCACAAGCTGTCACTGCGGGCGTCGATCACCAGTGAGTTGGTGCTCGACGAGGTACGGCTGCCGGCCGAGGCAATGCTGCCCAAAGCCATTGGGCTGCGGGCTCCATTGGCGTGTCTCTCCGAAGCGCGTTACGGCATCGTCTGGGGGGCGATGGGCGCGGCACGGTCGGCCTGGCAAGCCGCCCTGGACTATGCGTGCCAGCGCACTCAATTCGGCCGCCCGATAGCCGGATTCCAGTTGACCCAGGCGAAACTCGTCGACATGGCGGTCGAGCTGCACAAAGGGCAGTTGTTGGCGCTGCACCTGGGGCGCCTGAAGGACCGTGTAGGGCTGCGCCCCGAGCACGTGAGCTTCGGCAAGCTCAATAACACCCGCGAGGCACTCAAGATCTGCCGGACCGCCCGAACAATATTGGGCGGCAACGGCATATCCCTGGAGTATCCGGTCATCCGGCACATGGTCAACCTGGAATCCGTGCTGACCTACGAGGGCACCGCCGAGATGCATCAACTTATCCTCGGGCAGGCCTTTACCGGCATCAACGCGTTCCGCTGAAAAGAGCACCGATGGGCCTGACCTACACCCAGGAGCATCACCAGTTCCGGCATTTGGTGCGCGATTTCGTGAAGCAGACCGTTGTTCCCGCCCACGAGGCCTGGGAACGGGCGGGTTGCTGGGATCGATCCCTGTTTACCGAGGCGGGCAAGCTAGGGCTGCTGGGCTTTTCGGTGCCCGAGCAGTTCGGCGGCCCGGGAGTCAACGACTTTCGGTACCACGCGATCCTCATCGAAGAGCTGCAGCGGGCCGGAGCTGCGGCCGAAGCGGTGGCGTTCGCGCTGCAGAACGATATCGTGCTTCCCTATCTCACCGACCTGACGACGGTCGAGCAAAAGCAGCGGTGGTTACCCGGAGTAGTGACCGGAAAGACAATACTGGGCATCGCGATGACCGAGCCCGGGGCCGGCAGTGACCTGACGGGTATCCGCACTTCCGCGGTCCGGGAGGGCGACCACTACGTCGTCAACGGTGCGAAAACCTTCATCTCCAACGGTCAGACGGGTGACTTGTTCGTCGTCGCCGTGCGCACCTCGCCGGACCCGCACCGTGGACTTGCCCTTCTGGTGGTCGACGCCGACACCCCGGGTTTCAGCCGTGGCCGCAACCTGGAGAAGATCGGCCTGCACGCCCAGGACACCAGCGAGCTGACCTTCACCGACATGCGGGTGCCCGTCGATAACCTGCTCGAAGAAGAGGGCAAGGGGTTCTACCAGCTGGTCGCTAACCTGCCGCAGGAACGGCTTTCGCTGGCCGTCGGCGCGGTGGCCGCCGCGGAGGCAGTGCTGGCCGAGACGCTCGACTATGTGCGCCACCGGCAGGCCTTCGGCTCACCGATCGCCGGTTTCCAGAACACCCAATTCGTGCTGGCCGAGCTGGCCACCGAGATCGACATCGCCCGGACCTACCTGGATGACTGCATCGGCGAGCACCTGAACGGTGCGCTGACCGCTACCCGGGCGGCGCGGCTCAAATGGTGGACCACCGAACTGCAGGTGCGCACCGCCGACCGGTGCCTGCAACTGCACGGCGGGTATGGCTACATGCGCGAATACCCGGTGTCGCGGGCGTTCGTCGACGCCCGCATCCAGACGATCTACGGCGGAACCACCGAGATCATGAAGACCATCATCGCCAAGGATCTGGGCATCTAAGGGCCATGGCGATCGACTTCGGTGACCTTCCGGTGCGAGACGCTGTGCGTGCCGCGCGGATCAGCTCACGGCGCCGCCAGGTACTTGACGCCGCGGTCAAACTCATGGGCAAGACCGGGTTTCATCGGATGTCCATGCAGGATTTGGCGAGCGAGGCCAACGTGAGTGTCGGCTTGATCTACAAGTACTTCGGCGGCAAAGAAGACTTGCTGCTGGCGACGATCGTGCGCATCCAAGACGCGTTTCGCGATCAGCTGGCCCCGGCGATGGATGCCGCCGGAGACGATATCGTCGAGAGATTGGCCGCCGGTATCCGCCGCTACATCGAGATCGTCGACGAGAATCTGGATGCCGTGATGCTGACCTACCGGGAAAGCCGTACCCTCGACACCTCCGGCCGCGCCCAAATCAAAGAGCTTGAAATCAGCACCGCAGCGCCGCTGCGCTCAGCGATCGAGGCCGGTATCGCCGCGGGGATATTCCGCGGGGCCGACGTGGAGCTGGCGGTGTTCGACATCATGCTGCTCGCGCAGGGCTGGGCGGTCAAGCACTGGCACTTCGGTTCGATCTACAGCGTCGACGAGTACATTCGGTTACAGACCGGCATGCTGCTCAGCTCGTTGCTTTGCCATGAACTCCGCAAAGATTACGCGCATCTGTTGGCGGGAGAGCAACTGTGACAGGCGTTTTGACGAGCGGATAGCCCGGGTCGGGCGGTACCCGGGCCGCATGCGGTCCCGTGGGGTCCGTTGGACGATGATCCCCGGTGAGGAAACCGGTTCAGCCCCGTATCCGCCGCGCGGGCATGCGATCGTCGGCCAGGCCGCTGCGCCCGAAGCGGGCCAGCCACTCGTGCAAGGTCGCCGTCGACGCCTCCCAGCCGTGTTCGGTGAGCCAAACCCCGACATCGGCGCGCTCCTGCGGGTACCACAGTTCCTCGACATCGACGACGGCGGTGCTGACCAACCGGGCGGCCTCCGAATGCAGGCGCCGCATCTGGTCACGCTGGCGCGCCAGCCGTTCGGGATTCAAGGCCTCGGCAGCGACGGCGTTGGTGGCCAATCGGCTGCCGACGGCGCTGAGCGCGTGGATCCGCGTGAACAGCACATCCTGGGCCGATGGCGTCAGATAGCGCAGCAACCCTTCGGCCGACCAGGCGGTGGGTTCGGCCGGGTCCAGGCCCGCGGCGCGCAGCGCGGCGGGCCAGTCGTGGCGCAGGTCGACCGGCACGGATATCAGCTTGGCCGCGGGGCGCGCACCGTGGTGGCGCAGCGTGGCCTCCTTGAATTCCAAGACCTTTGGCTGGTCGACTTCATAGACGGTGACCCCGTCGGGCCACCGCAGCCGGTAGGCCCGGGAGTCCAGGCCCGATGCCAAAATCACCATCTGCCGGATCCCGGCTTCGGCGGCCTGCAGAAAGAACTCGTCGAAAAACACCGTCCGCACCGCCATGAAATCCACCATCGCGCGCACCAGCGCCCGCACCTCGGGGTCGATATCGTCGGGCAGCGCCGGCTCGGCGAACAGGCTCCAGATGCCCGGTCCGGCCGCATCCAGAAACACCCGCGCGAACGGATCGCTGATCAGCGGGTTTCGGCTCTCGGTTTCCACCGCGCGCGCCGCGGCAACCTGCAGCGCCGTGGCACCCACACTGTGGGTGATGTCCCAGGTGTCGTCGTCGGTTCTGGGCATACTCACCCGCTCCTTTCGGATCGGTCGAAGAACCTGCCGTGCCGCGCAGCGGCCCTGGCCCCGCAACCAGCCGCCTCCGCAGCGTCGTGACCGACGGGAGCGACCATTCAGGCCAATTCAGATGCGGCCGAACGTGGTTACGTACGCCATCATAGGCATGCGCCCGCGTAGATGACGTCCGACCGGGCGGTGTTCAACCGGCGTCGCCCCTTGCAGGACCACCGGGCTGCTGGCGGTCCTGCGGATGGTCCAACGGAACGTCAAGAGCCGATATCGTTGCGGCCAGGCCGTCGTATTGTGCTGCGAGCATACAGAATTCGATCAGCTGACGGAGATCGAAATGACAGGTCAACGCCTGCCAGGTGCCGGCGCTGATCGAGCGATTTGTGACGAACTCGTCGGTGGCCCTCAGCAACGCCTGCTGTCGTGGCGTCAGCCGGTCGCCGGGTTCACCGGTCCCTTGGGGCCAGGCGACTATCGCGTCCTGCGTCTTCGCGTCCAGCCCGCGACGGCGCGCCATTCGCCGGTGATGCTGCAACTCGTATCCGCAGGCCCGCAGCTGCGCAACCCGCAGGATCACCAACTCGGTGTCGGCACGAGGCAGCCGGCCGCGCAGCAGCACACCGGAGTACGCCAGCCAGACCCGGAACAGCCGCCGGTGGCGACCCAGCGTGGTGAACAGGTGCATCTCGGGCACGCGGACCGTTCGGGCGGCGAACTTCGCCAGCAGCCAGTTGACCGGGCCCAGCTCGCGCAGGCCCCCGGACGGGATGCGTCCGGCCGGATCGGGTCGCGGGCCGCCGGTCACGCCTGCTTCACCAGGTAGGGCGACACCGTGCTGCGATGCTCGTCGAGGTCGAGGGCTCGGCCCAACGCCGGGAAGGCCCGTTGCGGGCAGTTGTCGCGCTCGCAGATCCGGCAGCCGGCCCCGATCGGTGTGGCGGCATTCCCGGACAAATCGAGTCCTTCCGAGTAGACGAGCCGGTGGGCGTGGCGAAGTTCGCAGCCCAGCCCGATGGCGAAGGTCTTCCCCGGCTGACCATAGCGGGATGCCCGCCGCTCCACGGTGCGGGCCACCCACAGGTAATTACGGCCGTCGGGCATCTGCGCGATTTGCACCAGGATCTTTCCCGGGTTGGCGAACGTCTCGTAGACGTTCCACAGCGGACAGGTACCCCCGGTGGACGAGAAGTGAAAACCGGTGGCCGACTGGCGTTTTGACATGTTTCCTGCCCGGTCCACCCGGACGAAAGAGAACGGCACCCCGCGCAACGAGGGGCGCTGCAGCGTGGACAGCCGGTGGCAGATCGTCTCATAGCTCACCGAGTAGAACGCCGAGAGCCGCTCGATGTCATAGCGGAAGTTCTCGGTCACGTCGTGGAACTGCCGATAGGGCAGTACCGTGGCGGCCGCGAAGTAGTTGGCCAGCCCGAGCCTTGCCAGCGTGCGCGCCTCCCCGCTGGTGAATTTGCCCTGCTCGACCAGCCTGTCGATGAGATCGCCGAATTCCAGGTAGGCCAGCTCGGCGGCCATCTTGAACACCTGCTGGCCCGGCGAGAGATGACTGCTGATCTCCAGTGTCTTGGTCTCCGGGTCATAGCGGTGCAGCACGGTGTCACCGAGATCGATGCGCTTGACGATGTGCACCCCGTGCACCTCGGTGAGCCGGCGAGACAGCTCCCCGGCCAGGTCGCCGCGGTGCATCCGCATCCGCACCGTCAGGTCTTCGGCGGCGGTGTCCAGCTCGTGCAGGTAATTTTGCCGCTCGTAGAAGTAGTCCCGCACCTCCTCGTGCGGCATGGTGAGCACACCGGTGCCGCTGCCGTCGGAAAACCGCTGCTCGGTCGCGGCGGCCAGCTGCGCGGTGGTGATCCGGTAGCGGCGGTGCAAGTTGACCATGGCACGGGCCAGCGCGGGGTGCGCGCTGACCATTTCGGCGACCTCGGGCAGCGTGACGTCGATGCCCAGGTCGCGGTCCATCGTCACCTCCCGAAGCTCGGCGACCAGCCGGGTGTCGTCCTGGGAGGCGAAAAACGTCGCGTCCACCCCGAACACCTCGGTGATCCGCAGCAGCACCGCCACCGTCAACGGGCGAACATCGTGTTCGATTTGATTGAGGTAGCTTGGCGAGATACCCAGCATTTGCGCCAGGGCGGCCTGGCTGAACCCGCGCTCGTTACGCAGCTGGCGAACCCGGGAGCCGACAAACGTCTTGGCCACCCGAGCCAGCCTACCCGAGTGCGAAGACACGCTTCGCAGAGTTGGCAAGGTCCCGTCGACTGGTGGTCCGATCCCCTCGTTTGGCATCATCCGCGGGGGAGGGTATGGCACCGCGGCACAGGGAGACGACGACGGGGAGTGAGGCAGTGAGCCTGGACAAGGTGATGATGCCGGTGCCCGACGGCCACCCCGACGTATTCGATCGCGAATGGCCGCTGCGGGTCGCCGACATCGATCGCAGCGGGCGGCTGCGGCTGGACGCGGCCGCCCGCCACATCCAGGACATCGGCCAAGACCAGCTGCGTGAGATGGGCTTCGAGGAGACCCATCCGCTCTGGATCGTCCGGCGCACCATGATCGACCTGATCCGCCCGATCGAGTTCGGCGACATGTTGCGGCTGCGGCGCTGGTGTTCGGGCACCTCGAACCGGTGGTGCGAGATGCGGGTGCGCATCGACGGGCGCAAGGGCGGGTTGATCGAGTCCGAGGCGTTCTGGATCAACATCAATCGACAGACCCAGATGCCGTCACGGATTGCCGACGACTTCCTGGCCGGCCTGCATCGCACCACGGGTATCAACCGGCTGCGGTGGCAGGCGTATCTGACGGCGGGAAGACGCGAGGACGCTGCGGAGATCCACGAGTTTCCGATCCGCGTCACCGACATCGACCTCTTCGACCACATGAACAACGCGGTCTACTGGGCGGCCGTCGAGGATTATCTGGCTTCCCGGCCGGAAATGCTCTCGGCTCCCCTGCGGGCGACCATCGAGCATGAGGCGCCGGTCGCTCTCGGCGACAAGCTGGAGATCATCTCGCACGTGTATCCGCCCGGCACGACCGATCGATTCGGTGCCGGCCTTACCGATCGCACCGTGACAACGCTCACATATGCCGTCGGCGACGAGTCGAAGGCCGTCGCGTGCCTCTTCGCCCTGTGACGGCCCGGTAGGCAACCGTTCCCGGTGTTTTTGACCGCAAACGTGCGTGCTGACCTGCGATTTGTGGTTACCGACGGGTAAGCCGTGCCGCGACTCAACCGCACCGCCTATTGCCAACATTCGCACAATTCGCAAAATCTCGGCAAATCGTCACCGAAATTGGCACGGGAAACGGCTAGATCACGCTGCGGAGCTGTGCCATTGTCGGCTTAACACATGAGTGAAGAGCAGTTCCGCGAATGCCTGGCGGAAGCGGTGGTGCTTTGCAACTCAGCTACGAAGGACGGTAAGGAGCGGTCGAGTGGCTATCGTGGGCAAGCCGAAAAGCGTCGAGCAGATCCAGCACGACTGGGATACCAATCCGCGCTGGAAGGACATCACCCGGACCTATGGCGCCGCCGATGTGGTGGCTTTGCAGGGCAGCGTGATCGAAGAGCACACGCTGGCCCGCCGCGGCGCCGAGGTGCTGTGGGCGCAGCTACACGACCTGGAGTGGGTCAACGCGCTGGGCGCACTGACCGGTAACCAGGCCGTTCAGCAGGTGCGCGCCGGACTGCAGGCGATCTACCTGTCGGGCTGGCAGGTCGCCGGGGATGCCAATCTCTCCGGGCACACCTATCCCGACCAGAGCTTGTATCCGGCCAACTCGGTGCCCCAGGTGGTGCGCCGGATCAACAACGCGCTGCTGCGCGCCGACCAGGTCGCCCAGATCGAAGGCGACACGTCGGTGAAAAACTGGCTGGTGCCCATCGTCGCCGACGCCGAAGCCGGCTTTGGTGGCGCGCTGAACGCCTTCGAACTGCAGAAGGCGATGATCGCCGCGGGCGCCGCCGGCACCCACTGGGAGGATCAGCTGGCCTCGGAGAAGAAGTGTGGTCATCTCGGCGGAAAGGTGCTCGTCCCGACCCAGCAGCACATCCGTACGCTCACCGCCGCCCGGCTGGCCGCTGACGTGTGCGACGTGCCGACCGTCGTGATCGCCCGCACCGACGCCGAAGCGGCCACGCTCATCACGTCGGATATCGATGAACGCGACCGGCCGTTCATCACCGGCGAGCGCACCCGGGAAGGCTTTTACCGCACCCGCAACGGCATCGAGCCGTGCATCGCGCGGGCCAAGGCTTACGCGCCGTTCGCCGATCTGATCTGGATGGAGACGGGTACCCCGGACCTCGAGCTCGCCAAGCAATTCTCCGAGGCGGTCAAAGCCGAATACCCCGACCAGATGCTGGCGTACAACTGCTCGCCGTCATTCAACTGGCGCAAGCATCTTGATGATTCCACCATTGCCAAGTTCCAAAAAGAATTGGCCGCAATGGGATTCAAGTTCCAGTTCATCACGCTGGCCGGTTTCCATGCGCTGAACTACTCGATGTTCGACTTGGCCTACGGCTATGCCCGCAACCAGATGACCGCCTATGTCGAATTGCAGGAACGCGAGTTCGCCGCCGAGGAGCGCGGCTACACCGCGACCAAGCACCAGCGCGAGGTGGGTGCCGGCTACTTCGACCGGGTCGCCATCACCGTGGACCCGGCGTCGTCGACGACCGCGCTGGCCGGCTCCACCGAGGAGCAGCAGTTCCACTGACGTTCTGCGCCGAGCAGACGCAAAAGCGCCCTCCGCTCGGCGTGTCGCGGGGCTTTTGCGTCTGCTCGCGCATCTGAGCTGGAGTTGACAGCACCGGCCCCGCCCAGCCAAGCTGGCGGGGCCGGTTGCGGTGCATGACAAGACGACTGGAGTGGCAGTGGGCGAGGTAGCGATCCAGCGGGTCGGGGTAGTGGGAGCGGGGCAGATGGGTGCGGGCATCGCCGAGGTCTGCGCCCGTGCGGGTGTGGATGTGGTGGTGTTCGAGATCACCGACGCGCTGATCGCCGCGGGGCGCAACCGGATTGTGAAGTCGCTGGAACGCGGCGTCAGTGCGGGCAAGGTGACCGAGCCGGAGCGCGACGGGGCCCTGGGCAAGTTGACCTTCACCACCGACCTGAAAGACTTCGCCGATCGCCAACTGGTGGTCGAGGCGGTGGTCGAAGACGAAGCGGTCAAGACCAAGATCTTCGCCGAACTGGACCGGATCATCACCGACCCCGACGCGGTGCTGGCCTCCAACACCTCCAGCATCCCCATCATGAGGCTCGCCGCGGCCACCAAAAATCCGCAGCGGGTGTTGGGTCTGCATTTCTTTAACCCGGTCCCGGCGCTTCCGCTGGTCGAGTTGGTCTCCACACTGGTCACCGACCACGCCGCGGCCGATCGGACCGAGGAATTCGCCGGCGGCGTGCTGGGCAAGCAGGTGGTGCGCTGCCCCGATCAGTCGGGCTTTGTGGTGAACCGGCTGCTGGTGCCCTACCTCCTCTCGGCGATCCGGATGGTCGAGTCCAACTTCGCCACCGTCGAAGACATCGACAGGGCCGTGGTCGCCGGTCTTTCTCACCCGATGGGACCGCTGCGGTTATCCGATCTGGTGGGCCTGGACACCCTGAAGCTGATCGCCGACACCATGTTCGGCGAGTTCAAGGAGCCGCAATACGCTGCGCCGCCGTTGTTGGCGCGCATGGTCGATGCGGGTTTTCTGGGCAAGAAATCCGGCCGGGGCTTCTACTCGTACTGATGCTCGTCCTGACCGGGCGGGCCCCGGCCGCCTACCCGCGGCCGCCGTGGGGATGGTTGGACATTGCTGAAAGATTGTGCCAAGCAACAGATTTCGGAAGTAACTCGGCGGAAGTCTACTTTTGAAGCGTGAATTGCCTGACGTCGGTGTAGCCGTCGCGGAACAGCTGCGCGCAGCCCGTCAGGTAGCGCATATAGCGTTCATAGGTCTCCCCGGATTGCATCCTGAGGGCGTGGTCCTTGTTGGCCTCCAAGTTGGCCGCCCAGGCCTGCAGCGTCCGCGCGTAGTGGGGTTGCAGCGCTTGAACTTGGGTCACGGCGAACCCGCCCGCCACGGCGAGGTCCTCGACCATCGGGCTCGACGGCAGCCAGCCGCCCGGGAATATCTCGGCCAGAATGAACTTGCAGAAGTCGACCAGCTCGCGTGTCAGCGACAGGCCCAGTTTCCTGGCCTCCGCGAAGGTGAGGCGAACGATGGTGTGCAGCAGCATCACCCCGCCGGCCGGCAGGACGTCGTAGGCCATCTTGAAAAAGGCCGGGTAGCGTTGCCGGCCGAAGTGTTCGAACGCGCCGATGGAGACGATACGGTCAACCGGCTCGTGGAATTGTTCCCAGCCTGCCAGCAACACCCGCCTGTCGCAGGAGGTGTCCATCCGGTCGAACATCCGCCGGACGTGGGCGGCCTGGTTTTTCGACAGGGTAAGGCCGACGACGTTGACGCCGTACTTCTCGACGGCCCGTCTCATGGTGGCGCCCCAGCCGCATCCGATGTCCAGCAGCGTCATCCCGGCCCGCAGGTCCAGCTTCCCCAGAGCCAGGTCGATCTTGGCGATTTGCGCTTCTTCCAGGGTCATGTCCGCGCGCTCGAAATAGGCGCAGCTGTAGGTCAGCGTCGGGTCGAGGAAAAGCCGGTAGAAGTCGTCGGAGAGGTCATAGTGGGCCTGCACCTGCCCGAAATATGGAGTGAGTTGTTGGGCCATGGCGACTTGGGCCTTCCTGGGCGTCAGATGCGCCACCCGGTGCCGGGAAGGCCTGACGAAACCCTCCGTGACCGATCCGGATGCATCCGCCGCATGCTAGCTGTCGGGAGTGCTGGCATTGTAATCGCCACCGGCGGGCAGGCAACAGGGCCGGCTCAGATCAGCCGCAGCACGGCCCCGATCGCGAGGCCCGCAACCAGCAGTGCGCCGGCCTGCCGCACATGCACCCAGGCCAGGGCGGCATACCAGAGCGGCCACACCGGGTAGCCGGGCGGCGGCCGCTCGGGCGGCGGGCGGCGGAAATGCGGCCAGATTTTTGCCAGCCGGGGCAACGCCGCGAGAACCAGCACCGCCGGCCACGGCATCGCCCGGGCCAGCACGGCCAGGCCGACCAGCGGGTAGAAGCCGGCCATCAGCGCCAGGGTCACGGCGCGGGCGCGGGTGGCGCCGAGGATCACCGGCAGCGTGCGGATGCCCAGTGGGGCGTCGTAGGGGATTTTGTCGATGTGCTTGCCCATCAGCACCGTGGTGCACAGCAGGCCGTAGGGGAGCGATGCCAGCACAACGTCCGGGCCGACCGCGCCGACCGCGGCGTAGTAGGTCCCGCACACCATCAACGGACCCCACACGACGAAGACATCGGGTTCGCCCAGGCCGCGTTTTTTCAGCCGCAGGGGCGGCGCGGTGTAGGCGACGCTGAGCACGAATCCGCTGAGCGCGAACACCGCCACCGGCCAGCCGCGGGCCGCCGTCAGCACGATCAGGATCGCCAGGTCGGCCAGGTTCACCAGGACAATCGCCCCGACCAACGTCCGGCGGCTGACCAGCCCGGAGAGCACCGGGTGCGGGGCGTAAAGCGCCCGCGGGTAGCCGGCGCTGTCGGTGCCGGCCCGGGTGTCATACAGGTCGTTCATCAGGTTGTTGGCGATGTGCGCGCAGGTGATCCCCACCACGGCCAGCGCCAGCCAGCGCCAGTCCACACCGCGGTGGCCGACCGCGAGCAGGGCGGCGAGCAGGCCCGCGAACAGGGTCAACGGCAGCACCGCGGCGCGCGTGACCACCAGCCAGCGGGTGACGACGTCGATCGGCTGGCCGGGCGGCGGGTTGGTGGTGCGCAGCGCATAACCCCACGACCGCAGCCGGGAGCGGACCGTCAGCTCAGCCATGACCGGCCCGCCTCACTCGCGCGGCGGCACGATCGGCGACGGGTGCGGCTGTTCCCGGAATTTCTCCAGCGACCCGCCGGCCTCGACAATGCCGCAGATTGCGCTCCACGACAGCATGGTCAGATAGTCGATCAGTTCGTCGGCACTCATCCGGGGGTCGGAGATCCACGAGTGGGTGGCCAGCTGCACACCGCCAACGATCATGTACGCCCACGGCTCCACCCCGCCGGTGTCCATGCCGGCTTCCTGCATGCGCCGACGCAGCATCGTCGCCAGCATCCGGGCGATGATGCGCTCGGAATCGGCGATGACTTTGCTTTTGGTCGGCGAGCTGTTGGCCATCACGAACCGGTACGGCTCGGGCTCTTCGGTGACCGTTTCCACGTAGACCCGGATGATCTCGCGGGTCAGCTCGAAACCGTCCAGGTTCGCCGACAGCGCCGCGGCCATGTTGGGGATCAGCGTGGTTTGCGCGAACCGCATCAGCACCGCGGTGGTCAGGTCGTTTTTGTCGACGAAATAGCGGTACAGCACCGTCTTGGAGACCCCGATTTCGGCGGCGATCTCGTCCATGCTCAGGAAGCGGCCGTGTCGGCGGATCGCTTCGATGGTGCCGTCGACCAGCTCATTGCGGCGCTCGACCTTGTGTTTGTGCCAACGCCGCTTGCGACCATCGGTCTTTACTGTCCCAGCCAGGAGATGCTCTGCCACTATCGCGAAATCCCATTCACTTGACTCCTCGATAGTACGGCCCGTTATGCGCCTCGTCCCGGATGGGACGCGGCGCGCTGGGCACCCGGACCCTCGGTCGCGCACGGCGCGCCGGCGGTGGCGGATGATGGTGCCGTGGCCGTTAAAACCGATCCGCCGGCCTTGCTGGCGCCGCCCGCTAGCCGGACGACCGTGCCGGCCGGCCGGCATCGAGCGCCCGCTTCCCTCGCCGAATCGTTTGCCGGGGCGGATCCGGGGGCCGACGCCGAGCGGTCCCGGACGCTGCGCAAGATGAAAGCGGTGGCGCTGGGCTTCCTGGTCGGCGCCAGCGCGCTGTTTCTCGGTTGCCGATGGCTGCAAGCCGAAGGCCCGGCTTTTTCCTGGGCGGGTTACCTGGGCGCCGCCGCGGAAGCGGGCATGGTCGGTGCGCTCGCGGACTGGTTTGCGGTCACCGCGCTGTTCAAGCACCCCCTGGGCCTGCCGATCCCGCACACCGCGATCATCAAGCGTAAAAAAGACCAGCTCGGTGCGGGCCTGGGAACTTTTGTCCGGGAGAACTTCCTCTCGCCACCGGTGGTGGGGACCAAGCTGCGGGACGCGCAGATCGCCGAGAGGCTGGGCCGGTGGCTCTCCGATACCCGGCATGCGCACCGGGTTGCCGCCGAGGCCGCGACGGTGTTGCGGGTGCTGGTGGGCCTGCTGCCCGACGAGGATGTCCAGCAGGTGATCGACCGCACCATCATCAAGCGGCTCGCCGAACCGCCGTGGGGCCCCCCGGTGGGGCGGGTATTGGCCACCGTGCTGGCCGAGAATCGCCAGGAGGCCCTGATCCAGTTGCTCGCGGACCGGGCTTTTCAGTGGTCCCTGAACGCCGGCGAGGTGATCCAGAAGGTGGTGGAACGCGACTCCCCGAGCTGGTCGCCGCGCTTCATCGACCATCTCGTCGGCGACCGCATCCACCGGGAGCTGATGGACTTCACCGACAAGGTGCGTCGCGACCCCGGCCACGAACTGCGTCGCTCGGCGACGCGCTTTCTGTGTGAATTCGCCACCGACCTGCAGCACGATCCGGCCACCATCGCCCGCGCCGAGCGCGTGAAAGACCAGCTGATGGCCCGCGACGAGATCACCACCGCCGCCGCCACCGCGTGGACGACCCTCAAACGGCTGGTGATCGAGGGTGTGGACGACCCCTCCAGCACGTTGCGCGCCCGTATCGCCGACACCGTGATCCGCGTGGGCGAGTCACTTCGCGCTGACGCCGAGCTCCGGGAAAAGACCGACGCTTGGATCGTCCGGGCCACCCAGCATCTGGTCGCGCACTACGGGTCGGAGATCACCACGATCATCACCGACACGATCGAGCGCTGGGATGCCCGGGAGGCCAGCCGGCGCATCGAACTGCACGTCGGTCGTGATCTGCAGTTCATTCGGATCAACGGCACCGTGGTGGGCGCGCTGGCCGGGCTGGTGATCTACACGGTCGCGCAGGCACTGTTCTGAGCTGCGCTAACTACTGCTTGCAAAAGTTAGCATCTGGCCGTACTCTGGTTCGCGTCAGCACCGACAATTCAGGCAGCCAGGGGGTCGCCGATGCCAATGCCGCAAGAGGACAAGCTGGCCGCCGTGGTGTCCAGCGCGGCATCCGACATCGGCAGCTTTATCAGGGCGCAACGTGAAGCCGCGCAGGTGTCGGTGCGGCAACTGGCCGAAAAGGCCGGTGTCAGCAACCCGTATCTCTCCCAGATCGAGCGCGGGCTGCGTAAACCCTCCGCCGAGGTGCTCAACCAGATCGCCAAGGCGCTGAGGGTGTCTGCCGAGGTCCTCTACGTGCGGGCCGGGATCCTCGAGCCCGGCGAGCGCAGCCAGGTGCGTGACGCCATCGTCGCCGACACGGCGATCACCGAGCGGCAGAAGCAGGTTCTGCTGGACGTCTACGCCTCGTTCGTGCAGCAAAACCAATCCGCCAGAGGTGACGGGACGGCCCCTGCCTGAGCCCCGTCCGATGCGGTCCGTGACGCGAGCACACCCCGGCAGCCGACAACGAAAATCCGCTACGAAAGGATCGACACCATGCCCGAAACCCCGACTATCGACGACCTGAGGGCCCCGTTGCTGGCCGCGCTGGGCGCCGCCGACCTGGCGTTGGCCACCGTCAACGAACTGCTGGCCGAGCTCCGCGAACGTCTGGAGGAGACCCGCACCGACACCCGCGGCCGGGTCGAGGAGAGCCGGGCCCGGCTGACCAAGCTGCGCGAGGATCTGCCCGAGCAGCTGCGCGAGCAGTTGCGCGAGCTGCGCCAGCGGTTCACCGCGGAGGAATTGCGCGAGGCTGCCGATGGCTACCTGGAGGCCGCGACCACCCGTTATAACGAGCTGGTGGAGCGCGGCGAGGCCGCCCTGGAGCGGCTGCGCAGCCAAGCGGGCTTGGAAGACGTGTCGGCGCGCGCCGAGAGCTACGTCGAGCAGGCGGTCGAGCTAACCCAGGAAGCGCTGGGCACGGTCGCGTCGCAGACCCGTGCGGTCGGTGAGCGCGCCGCCAAGCTGGTCGGCATCGAGCTGCCCAAGGAAACGGCCGCAAAGAGCAGCCCGGCTAACCCGGCTAAAAAGACGGCAGCCGCCAAGGCCCCGGCCAAAAAGGCGCCCGCGAAGAAGACCCCGGCCAAGAAGGTCACCGAAAAATAAGCGACTTCTCGCTCCACTCTCCTGCACCGCTGCACGCCGGGTTGTCCTTCGGCACCTCGGAGTCGACGCCGGAGGTGGCGCCCGCCTAGGCTTACAGCGTGATGCTTCAAGGCTTGGCGGGTGATGTCCTGCTCATCGTTCAGATCGCCGTCCTACTGACGTCGGTGTATGCGCTCGTGCACGCGGCGCTGCAGCGCGCGGATGCCTACACCGCCGCCGAGAAGTTGACCAAGCCGCTGTGGTTGCTGATCCTTGGCGGCGGCGTGGCGATGGCCTCTGTCTTGAGTTACGTTTTCGGTGTGCTCGGCGTGGTGATCGCCGCCTGCGCAGCGGGGGTTTACTTAGTCGACGTGCGGCCCAAACTCCTTGAGATTCAAGGCAAGTCGCACTGAGGGCATGCGACGGAGCAGGCGAGCCCTGGTGCTGATGCCGCTGGGGGCGATCACCGCCGCGCTGGCTGTCGCCGTGGCATCCGCGGACCCGGGCGCCGAGGAGTCGACGACACCCTCACCCCCTTTCGTGGACCACGTTGAGTGGGTGCACTCGGGCCGTTCGGCCAGCCTGCGGGTCTATCCGACGCCGGCCGGCCGGACGGCGGCCAGGCAGCCGGGGACAGCCGCCGAAGCCGACGAGGCCTGGGCCGAGGTGCTCACCGTTGCGCCCGATGCCGGCACGCCGGGCATGCGCGAGCAATTCATCTGCCACTGGCAGCTCGCCGAGCTTGTGCAACCCGGCAAGTCTAGCTGGAACCTCGAGCCCTGGCGGCCGGTCGTCGACGATGCCGCGATGATCGCTTCGGGCTGCAACCCCGGCGGCGGGCCGGAGCCCTTCTCGTGACCCATCGACCATCCCGGGAGCAACTGGCGGCGCTGATCGACCACACCCTGCTCACACCGGAGGCCACGGCCGCCGACGTGGCGGCCGTGGCTGTCGAAGCCGCCGAACTTCGGGTGCACGCGGTGTGCGTCGCCCCCCCAATGGTTCCGATCGCCGCGGCAGCCGCCGCCGCGGGAGTGCGGATCGCCGCGGTGGCGGGTTTCCCCTCGGGCAAACACGCAGCCGCGGTCAAGGCGCACGAAGCCGCGCTGGCCGTCGCCGCCGGTGCCAGCGAGATCGACATGGTCATCGACGTGGGCGCCGCGCTGGCCGAAGACCTCGACGCGGTGCGGTCGGACATCGCCACGGTCCGCGCCGCGGTGCCCACGGCGGTGCTCAAGGTGATCGTGGAGTCCGCCCTGCTGCTCAGCCGGGCCGACGAGGGCACGCTGAGCGCGGTGTGCCGGGTCGCCGAAGACGCCGGCGCGGACTTCGTCAAGACCTCAACCGGGTTTCATCCGGCGGGCGGGGCGTCGGTGCGTGCCGTCGCGGTGATGGCCGAAGCCGTCGGTGGGCGGCTCGGGGTCAAGGCCAGCGGCGGCATCCGCAGCGCGGCCGACGCTCTCGCGATGCTCGACGCGGGCGCCACACGCCTGGGGCTTTCCGCCACCCGCGCCGTGCTCGCCGGGCTGGCCTGACAGCGGGCTGGCCGCGAGCCGCGGTTCCCGCGCCCCGTTCAGAGGCCGGCGAAACACGGGTTCTTGCCGCCGCCGCCCGAGGGGATGGTGGCGTTGCTGGTCGAAAACGTGGCCACCACCCCGGTAGCGGTGACCTGCACGCTGTCGGCGTGGATGCCCAGTGGGTAGTTCCGGGTCGCCTTAGAGGTCAGGTCGTCGAGGTTTTTTTGCACCGTGTCCGTCGATAGCTTGCTGCCCAGCGCGGTCAGGCTGATCACTTGCAGCGACAGGCCGTTGTTGACAATCTGCGGCTTGACCGTCGCCTTGTCCAGCAGACCCTGCAACTGGATGGTTCCCTCACCCGGGTTGGTGGTGACCTGGCTGGTGACGAAGCTGCCCAGCACCGGGATGGCGTCCTGGATCGACTGCTTGATGCCTTCCGCTGACCAGGTGATGGTGCCGGTGAGCGCTCCGATCGTGCCCTTGGAGCCGGTCGCGTTATGCAGCCGGACGTTACGGATGTCGATGCTGATCGCCATGCGTTTGGCGTCGCGGATCTGATTCCCGGCGGTCTGGATGGCGATGTCGGGATAGTGGCGGGTGAAGTACTGCCACAGCAGTGGCGGCGGAAAGGCAAACGACACGTGGGCGCTGTCTTGCACCTCGCACTGCACCGCGCGGGCCACTTTGGCGTCCGCGAGGTTGCGGACATACAGTTCGGCGCCGATCAGGCCAGCCACGACGGAGAGCACCACAATCACCAGGACCAACACCAGGGACAGCCCGCTGCCCGCGAAGTGACGCTTGGCTTTCGCGGGTGACCGGGTGGACGGTGGCCGGGTGGACAGTCGCGTCGTGGCCGGGTCCGGCGGGGTGGGAGCCCGGCCGGACGGCCCCGGGGGCGGGGAGGCCGGCCGTTGCCCCGGGGGCGGGGAGGCCGGTCGTTGCCCCGGAGGCGGCGAGCCGGTCCGCTGCCCCGGCGGATAGCCAGTTTGCCGGGCAGGCGGCGGGCCGGCCTGCGGGCGCGGCGGCCCGGCAGGGGGTTGCGGGCCGCGATCACCTCGCGGTCCGCCGGGACGCATCCGCGTGGTCGGGGACTCCGACGGCCGTTCGGGCCGGCGCGGCCGACCCTGGCCGGGGCGAGCCCATTTCGAGGGGTCGTGGGGCGACGGGCCCTGCGGAGTCGTCATCTGCGCGATTCTGCCTCATGAAGCCGGCGTCGAGACCGTGGGGTCGTCGCTGGTCGCGGAGCCACCGCGTCCGGTCTCACAGTTTGGCGAAGCAGGGATCTTGGCTCTGCGCGGGGATGGTCGCGTTGCGGCTGGAGAAATGGCCCACCACGCCGGTAGCGGTGACCTGAACGCTGTCCGGGTGAATTCCGAGGGGAAATCTGCTCATCAGCTGGCCGGTGAAGGTGTCCAGGGCGGGTTGCACGCTCTCCCGGGGGAACGGCATGCCCAACCCGTTGAGGTCCACCACCTGCAGCACCAGCCGGTCGTCGATGACCTGCGGCCGGACGGTGACACTGCCCAGCCCCAGTGGGCCTTTCAGCTCGATGGTGCCGTTGCCGGGGTTGGTGGTGACGCTGCTGACCAGCTGCCCGACCACCGGAAGCGTGTCCTGCACGGTCTCCTTGATGCCCTGCGCCGACCAGGTGAGGGTGGCGTCCAGGGCGCCGATCGTGCCCTTCGAGGTGGCGGTGCCGTGCAGGTCGACGTCGTAGATGTGCACGTCTGCCGCCATGCCCTTGGCTTCCTTGATCTGGTTGCCCGCGGTCTTGATGGCGATGTCGGTGTAGTGGCCGGTGAGGTGTTGCCACAGGAACGGCGGCAGCGGGCCGAAGGCCACACTGACCTTGTCGCGGGTGACGCACTGCGCCGCCTGGGCCACCTTGTTGTCGGCGATGTGCTGGGCGTATAGATCGGCACCGATCAGTGCGGCGACGGAGAGGGCCACTGCGGTGATGAGGATCAGCACGACGGACAGCGGGTCGCGCAGGAGACGGCGTTTGGTCTTCACCGGGGCGTCTTTCGGTGGCGGCCGGCCCGGGAGCGCCACGCCGACGGGCTGCTGCGGGCCCGCCGACCTGCCGGGCGGAGGCGGTGGTTCGGCTGGCGATGCGGGTTGCGGTGCCGGCTGGCCGCCGGGGCGTGCCCACACCGTCGGGTCGTCGGCAGGGGGGCCGGGCGGGGTGGTCATCCGCGCGATTCTGCCTTATCGGCGCGGGCGAAGTCGCGCCGGTTGCGCAGCACCGCGATGGTGTCGCGGGCGGCGGTGACGGTGTCGACGTCGATCTCGGCGACCACCAGCTGCGGATCGGCCCCGGCTGATGCCACCACCTGGCCGAACGGCGAGACCACCAGGCTGGCGCCGACCCCGGTGGGCGCGGTGGAGGCCGGCAGGCTGTCGCCGGGGTCGGCCTGGCCCGCCGCGGCGATGTAGCTCGTCGAGTCCAGGGCCCGGGCGCGCGCCAGCAGCGTCCACTGTTCCAGCTTGCCCGGCCCGCCGGCCCAGGAGGCGCAGATCACGATCAGCTGGGCCCCGCGGCGGGCCAGCTCGATGTACAGCTCCGGGAAGCGGATGTCATAGCAGATCGTCAAGCCCACCCCGAGGTCGTCGACCGGGACCACCACCGGCTCGCGGCCGGGAGCGACGGTGCGTGATTCGGCGAAACCAAACGCGTCGTAGAGATGGATCTTGTGGTAGTGAGCGTCGATGCCGGCTCCGGTCGCGATCAGCGTGTTGGTCACCCGTCGGTCGCCGGCGGGGGTGAACATCCCGGCAATCACGGTGATCCCGGTTTCGGCGGCGATTTGGCGCACCCCGTTGGCCCAGGGCCCGTCGAGGGGCTCGGCGATCGGGGCCAACGGAACACCGAACCGGCACATCGTCGCCTCCGGGAACACCACCAGCTGCGCTCCCGCGTCGGCGGCCCGGCCGGCGTAGTCGCGCAGCTGGCCCAGGTTCGCCGCCGGGTCGGTGCCGCTGAGGATTTGCGCCAACGCAATCCGCATGGCCTCAGCCTAAAGGCGCCGCTAGCGGGCGCGGATCCGGCGCGGCCGGGTCAGGCGTTCTCGGCGATCCAGGTGGTGGTGAAGCGCTGCTCGGCGATCAGCAGCTCGACCAGCTGACTGCCGATCAAGTTCTCGATCCTGCCTCCGATAAGTGGCACCCGAACCTCGACCGTGGCCCGAAACGTCAGCCGGGCACCACCGGAATCGCCGACCGGTGCTAGCACCCCGGTCCCGGTAAGGCCCACCGGGAGGTTCGGGATGGAACCGAGAACGGTGGCGTTAGCGACGCCGTCGACGACCGGGCCCCACTTCTCGTCGCGCCGGATCCGCAGATCGCCGCGATGCAACTGGGTGACCAAAGCGGGAAGCCGGTCACCGCGCAGCACCTGCACGGTGACCACGTCGATGCTGCCGTCGCTCCCGACCCGCATCGACTCCAGCGCCGCCTCATCGGCCCCGGAATTGGCCAGGCGGGCCAGCCAGTAGCCCTCGTCACCGAAAGCACGATGAACCTGTTCGACGGTGCCCCCGTAGTCGGTGGACATGTCGAATGAACGCGGCATAGCAGGTCAGGCTACCGTTACGGCTCATGAGGCAGGGCGGCGCGGGAACGTTGTTCGCCGGGGCGCATATCGCCGAGAATGTGCCGCTGGCCCCCCTGACCACGTTGCGGATCGGCCCTACGGCGCGGCGTGTCATCACCTGCACCACCACCGAACAGGCGGTCGCGGTGTTGCGCCGCCTGGACGCCGAGCGCTGCCAACCGCTGCTGGTGATGGCCGGCGGCTCCAACGTGGTGATCTCCGAAACCCTGACCGACCTGACCGTGGTGCGGCTGGCCAACGACAGCATCAGCATCGACGGCAACATCTTGCGCGCGGAGGCCGGTGCGGTGTGGGACGACGTCGTGGTCGCCGCCGTCGAACACGGACTCGGGGGACTGGAATGCCTGTCCGGCATCCCCGGTTCGGCCGGTGCCACCCCTGTGCAGAACGTGGGTGCCTACGGCGTGGAGGTGGCCGACGTCATCACCGGGGTCCGGCTGCTGGACCGGCGCAGCGGTGAGCTGCGCTGGGCATCGCCGTCCGAGTTGGGCTTCGGCTACCGCACCAGCGTGCTCAAGCCCGTCGGCGGTGACGGGCTGCGGGTGCCCATCGTGGTCGTGGAGGTGGAGTTCACGCTGGATGCGTCCGGCCGCAGCGCGCCGCTGCGCTATCACGAGCTGGTCACCGCGCTGCACGCGACGGCCGGTCAACGCGCCGACCCGGCCACCGTCCGGCGGGCGGTGCTGGCCCTGCGGGCGCGCAAGGGCATGGTGCTCGACACGGCCGACCACGACACCTGGAGCGTCGGGTCGTTTTTCATCAATCCGGTCGTCGCGCCGGCCGTGTACCGGCGCCTGGTGGAGCGGGCCGGCGCCCCGGTACCGCACTGGCCGGCGCCGGGCGGCGTCAAACTCGCGGCCGGCTGGCTGGTGGAGCGGGCCGGCTTCGGCAAAGGCTACCCGGGCACCGGCAGCGCCCCCTGCCGGCTGTCCACCAAGCATGCGCTGGCCCTGACGAACCGCGGTGGGGCCACCGCCGCCGACGTGGTGGCCCTGGCTCGCACCGTGCGCGACGGGGTGCGCGATGTGTTTGGAATCACCCTGGAACCCGAACCCGTGCTGGTGGGCTGCGTGTTGTAGCCGTTGCTTTCGGGGGCGGGGCGTTGGGCCCGGTATCTTTATCTGTCGTGAACACAGCCGGTGGCCCGACGCCGATCTGCCGGCGCCGGGCCTTGTCTGCGCTGGCGGTGGGGGTGTTCGCACCGAACGTGCTGGCCGGGTGTTTCAGCAGACCCAGCAAACACGCGGAGACACCGCCGCCACCACCGGTGCCGACGGTGACGTTCCGGCCGGCGCTCGGCACTCCCGCCGCGGCGAACGTGGCACCCACCGCGCCGGTCGGTGTCGAGGTCAAAAACGGCGTCTTCGCGCAGGTGGCCTTGACGAATCCGCACGGCAAGGTGGTGGCCGGGGCGTTCAACCGGGATCGCACCGCCTACACGATCACCGAACCGCTGGGTTATGGTGTCGCCTACACCTGGAGCGGTGCGGCGATCGGCCGCGACGGCAGGGCGGTTCCGGTCGCCGGCCGGTTCACCACCCTGACACCCAAAAAGGTGATCAACGGGCGGTTTCAGCTCGCCGACGGCCAGACCGTGGGAGTGGCGGCGCCGATCATCATCCAGTTCGACTCGCCGATCACCGACAAGGCCGCCGTCGAACGGGCGCTCATTGTCACCACCGACCCGCCCGTCGAAGGCAGCTGGGCATGGCTGCCCGATGAGGCGCAGGGCTCGCGGGTGCACTGGCGGACCCGCGACTACTACCCGGCGGGCACCACGGTCACCGTCGACGCCAAGCTCTACGGGGTGGCGTTCGGCGACGGCGCCTACGGCAAGCAGGACATCAGCCTGAACTTCCAGGTCGGCCGCCGCCAGGTGGTCAAGGCCGAGGTCACCTCGCACCGCATCCAGGTGATTCGCGACGAGGGGGTGATCATGGACTTTCCCTGCAGCTACGGCGAGGCCGACAAGCCGCGCAACGTCACCCGCAACGGGATCCACGTGGTCAGCGAGAAATACGCCGACTTTTACATGTCCAACCCGGCCGCCGGTTACAGCAACATCCACGAGCGCTGGGCGGTGCGGATCTCCAACAACGGCGAATTCATCCACGCCAACCCGGCCAGCGCCGGCGCGCAGGGCAATACCAACGTCACCAACGGCTGCATCAACCTGTCCACGGCCGACGCCGAGCAGTACTACAACAGCGCCCTCTACGGCGATCCCGTGGAGGTGACCGGCAGCTCGATCCAGCTGTCCGCCGCCGATGGGGATATCTGGGACTGGGCGGTGGACTGGGACACCTGGAAGTCGATGTCGGCACTGGCGGGCCAGGGACCCAAGCCCGGCAAGCCCATCCCGGTCACCGCGCCCGTCGGCCCTTCCGGCGCGGCCGCGGTGCCGGACGCACCCACCGCCCCGTCCGGCACGGCTAGCGCGCGACCCGGCGGGTAGCCGATGCCTGGTCGCGCGGCCGGATGACGATCTGGTCCAGGTTGACGTGGGACGGGCGGCTGGCCACGAATCCGATCACCTCGGCGATATCGGCGGCCACCAGCGGGGTCATGCCCTCATACACCGCCTCGGCTCGCCTCCGGTCGCCGTCGAAGCGCACCAGGGAGAACTCGGTCTGCACCATGCCAGGTGCAATCTCGGTGAGCCGCACGGGTTTTCCCAACAACTCACCACGCAGGGTGCGGTGTAACGCGCTTTGCGCGTGCTTGGCCGACGTGTAACCCGAACCGCCGTCGTAGATCTCGAACGCCGCAATCGAGGTGATCGTCACGATCAGCCCGTCGCCCGAGGCGATCAACTTGGGCAACAACGCCCGGGTGACCCGCAGCGTGCCCAGCACATTGGTCTCCCACATCCAGCGCCAATGGTCCAGGTCTGCCTCGGCGACCGGTTCCAGCCCCTTGGCACCCCCGGCGTTGTTGACCAGCACGTCGACTCGGCTCAATCCGCTCGCCAGTGCTTCCACAGCGGCGCCGTCGGTGACATCGGCCGCCACGGCGGTTCCGCCGATCTCATCGGCCAACGCCGCGATCCGGTCCGCCCGGCGCGCCACCGCGACTACGTGAAAACCTTGCGCGGCAAGGGTTCTCGCGGTCGCTTCACCAATGCCCGCACTGGCGCCGGTGACCACCGCGACGCGTTCGTGCGGTTGCGGTGATGGCGTGCTCATCTCACCAACTCTAGCTTTGCGTGCTAGATTCCCTCGTGTGTACCTGAGCGCCTTGCTCGGCCTGTGTCCGATCGCGGACCGCGGGTGTTGTTGCCGCGCGGTCTGCCCCGCCTGAGCTCACCCCACGCCGGGGTGGCCGGGCCCGCCGTCGGAACCCAGGGACTCGGACAAGGACACCCATGCGCTCAACCACTCTCACCAACCACCCGACCCATCGTGCCCCGGGAGGCCCGCGACGAGGGCGGTCGCATCACCGGGTCGTTGCGCCGTCGCTGCATCTGTCGGACGCCGCCGCGGCGGCGGTCTTCCGGGCCGTGCGGCTCCACGGCCCCGTTGGCCGCGACGTCATCAGCGATGTCACGTCGCTGAGCGCCGCGACGGTGAACCGGCAGGTCAACGCGCTGCTTGAGGCCGGGCTGCTGCGTGAGCGCGCCGACCTTGCGGTCGCCGGGGCGATCGGGCGTCCACGGGTGCCCGTCGAGGTCAATCACGAACCGTTCCTGACGCTGGGCCTGCACGTCGGGGCGCGAAGCACCCGCATCGTGGCCACCGACTTGTTCGGCCGCGCGCTGGACGCGGTGGAGGCACCGACCCCGCGCGGCGCCCAAGGGCCCGCGTTGGCCTCGCTGGCCGACACCGCGCGCCGATACCTGCAACGCTGGCATCGCCGCCGACCGCTGTGGGTGGGGGTCGCGGTCGGCGGAGTGGTTCACGGCGCCAGCGGCCACATCGATCATCCCCGGCTGGGCTGGCGTCAGGCACCCGTCGGTCCGGTGCTGGCCGACGCGCTGGGCCTGCCGGTGTCGGTGGCGTCGGCGGTGCACGCCATGGCCGGGGCGGAGTTGCAGCTCGGCATCCGCCGGTTCGCGTCGAGCCCGTCGAGCAGTCTTTATGTCTACGCGCGGGAAACCGTGGGCTATGCCCTGGTGATTGACGGTAGGGTACACAGCCCGGCCGGCGGCCCGGGCACCATAGCCGCCCTGCCCGCGCCTTCCGAGCTGCTGGGCGGTTCCGGGCAACTGGAGTCCACCGTCAGCGACGAGGCGGTGCTGGCCGCGGCGCGGCGACTTCGTATCCTGCCCGAGGTCGCCACACCTGGGCCGGGGCCGGCCATTGCCGAGGTGTTGCGGGTCGCCCGTAGCGGCAACCAGCTGGCCAAAGACCTGCTGGCGGAACGGGCCCGGGTGCTCGGTGAAGCGATTGCGCTGCTGCGTGACCTGCTCAATCCCGAGGATTTGGTGGTTGGCGGCCAGGCGTTCACCGAATACCCGGAAGGGCTGGTGCAGGTGAAAGCCGCGTTCGCCGCGCGTTCCGTGCTGCCGCCGCAGGAGATCCGGGTGACTGTCTTCGGCAATCGGGTGCAGGAGGCGGGTGCGGGGATCGTGTCCCTGGATGGGCTCTACGCCGATCCGCTGGGGGCGATGCGGCGCGCCAGAGCCCTCGGGTCACCGGGGCGGGCGCTGGGGCGCGCGGCGCGGGGATCGTCGAGGTGACGTGAGCATGTCGGCGACGCTGCGAAGCGCCCTGCCAAGATGGCGGTGTGGTGCCTACCGACGTTTTCCGCTCTGACGTTCGCGGGCTCGATGCGGCCGGGGTGCGCGATCCGGGCCGGGTGGCGGTGTTGTCGGTGCACACGTCACCGCTGGCCCAGCCGGGCGTCGGCGACGCCGGCGGCATGAACGTCTACGTGTTGCAGACCGCGCTGCACCTGGCACGACGGGGCATCGAGGTGGAGATCTTCACCCGGGCCACCGCATCGACCGATCCGCCGATCGTGCCGGTGGCGCCCGGGGTGCTGGTGCGCAACGTGGACGCCGGTCCTTTCGAAGGGCTCGACAAATACGACCTGCCCGCCCAACTGTGCGCGTTCGCAGCGGGGGTGTTGCGGGCCGAAGCCGGTCACGAGGCCGGCTATTACGACATCGTGCACTCGCACTACTGGCTGTCCGGTCGGGTCGGCTGGCTGGCCCGGGACCGCTGGGCCGTGCCGCTGGTGCACACCGCGCACACCCTGGCGGCGGTGAAAAACGCGGCACTGGCCGACGGGGACATCCCCGAGCCGGTGCTGCGCACGGTCGGTGAGCAACAGGTCGTCGACGAGGCGGACCGGCTGATCGCCAACACCGAGGAGGAAGCCGGGCAACTGGTTTCGCTGCTCAGCGCCGATCCCGCCAGGATCGACGTGGCCCACCCCGGCGTCGACCTCGAGGTGTTTCATCCCGGGGACCGCCGTGCCGCCCGGGCAGCGTTGGGCCTGCCGACGGATCGGCAGGTGGTGGTCTTCGTCGGGCGCATCCAGCCGCTGAAGGCACCCGACCTGGTGCTGCGGGCGGCCGCCAGACTCAGACGGGTGCACATCGTGGTGGCCGGTGGACCGTCGGGCAGCGGTCGCGCGGCCCCGGACGGACTGGTCCGGCTGGCCGACGAACTCGGTATCAGCGCGCGGGTGACATTCCTGCCGCCGCAATCTCGAGAGGATCTCGCCACCCTGTTCCGGGCCGCCGACCTGGTCGCCGTGCCCAGCTATTCGGAGTCGTTCGGCCTGGTGGCGGTGGAGGCGCAAGCGTGCGGCACGCCGGTGGTTGCGGCCGCGGTGGGCGGGCTGCCGGTGGTCGTGCGCGACGGGGTCAGCGGCATGCTGGTGTCCGGCCATGACGTCGACCGGTGGGCGGATGCCATCGAGGAGTTGCTGCGGCTCTGCTGCGGGCCGCGAGGATGGGCGATGAGCCGCTCGGCGGCCGCGCACGCCGCGGCGTTCTCCTGGGACAACACCGTCGATGCGTTGCTGGTCAGCTACCGGCGCGCGATCGCTGATTTCACCGTCCGAAACCGCCGCCGGGTGCGCGACCCGGCATCGGCACGAAAACCCCGGCGCTGGACGGTGCACCAGGAGGTCCGGGCGTGATGAGTTGCGCCGTCGAGGATGATTCCGACGGGGCCGGGATCGTGGGGGCACCGCCCGGTTGCGGGGGAGAGTGGCGCCGATGAGTTCAGCTGTACAGCGGGTTATCGAGGAAGCGCTGCAGGCCAGTCAGCTGGCTTACACGCGCCACCGGGGCGCCCACGGGGGGCCACCGGGATTGATCGTGGAGTTGCCCGGGGAACGCAAGCTCAAAACCAACACCATTCTGAGTATCGGCGAGCACGCGGTACGCATCGAGGCGTTCGTGTGTCGCAAGCCCGACGAGAACCACGAAGGCGTTTACCGGTTTCTGCTCAACCGCAACCGCCGTCTTTACGGCGTCGCCTACACGCTGGACAATGTCGGCGACATCTATCTGGTGGGCCGCATGTCGTTGGCCTCGGTCACCGCCGGCGAGATCGACCGGGTGCTCGGTCAAGTGCTGGAAGCGGTGGACTCGGATTTCAACACGTTGCTGGAGTTGGGTTTTCGCTCCTCGATCCGAAAGGAGTGGGAGTGGCGGGTGTCACGGGGCACCTCGCTGAAGAACCTTCAGGCGTTCGCTCACCTGATCGACGACGAGGAACGTTCGGCGACGATGCGGGCCGCGAAGCGGCCCGAGGAGGGGGCCGGCGATCAGATTTGAGCGATTTGTGCTTGGCCGGCGATAGGAGTGCTTGCGGCTGTTCGCAGCGTCGGACCGACCCGGCCTAGTGAACGCTGCGACCGCCACACCGCAGCGGGTCAGGCCATGACAGACTAGGCCGCCATGGGATCACAACACGCAGCCGCCACACTGGTCCTCCTCCGTCACGGCGAGAGTGAGTGGAACGCGTTGAATCTGTTCACCGGGTGGGTCGACGTCGACCTGACCGATAAGGGCCGGGCCGAGGCGGTGCGCAGCGGTGAGCTAATGGCCGAGCACAACCTGTTGCCCGACGTGGTGTACACCTCGCTGTTGCGACGGGCGATCACCACCGCGAACCTGGCGCTAGACACCGCCGATCGGCACTGGATCCCGGTGCGGCGTAGCTGGCGGCTCAACGAACGCCACTACGGTGCGCTGCAGGGCCTGAACAAGTCCGAGGTCAGGGCGCGCTACGGCGAGGAACAGTTCATGGCGTGGCGGCGCAGCTACGCTACGCCGCCGCCGCCGATCGAGAGGGGCAGCCGGTTCAGCCAGGACACCGATCCCCGCTACGCCAACATCGGGGGAGGCCCGCTGACCGAGTGCCTGGCCGATGTGGTGGCCCGGTTCGTGCCGTACTACACCGATGTCATCGTCCCGGACTTGCGGGTGGGAAGGACGGTGCTGATCGCGGCGTCCGGCAACTCGCTGCGCGCGCTGGTCAAATACCTGGACCGGATGTCCGACGATGCGATCGTCGGGCTGAACATCCCCACCGGCATTCCGCTGCGCTACGACCTAGACGCCGAGCTTCGTCCCCTGGTGGCCGGCGGCACCTATCTCGATCCCGAAGCCGCCGCCGCCGGCGCCGCCGCGGTCGCACGCCAGGGCACGTGAGCGGTTTCGAGACATCGCGGAAAACAAGACGTGAACAGCGGACGAATTCCTGCATTGCACTCTGTGACATGTCCGATTTAGGCCCCGGGCAGCTAGGGCGATGTTCACCTGATTTGTAGGATTTTCGCGTGACTATGTTCTCGGCGCTGTTGTCGGCCGGGGTGTTGTCGCTATCGGCACTGGCGGTCGGCGTTGCCGCGGGAACCCGGATGGCACCGCGGGTGACCGAGCGCCGCCAGCGTGCGGCCGCCGAATGGGCGGGGATCACGGTCTCGCAGATGCTGCAGCGCATCGTCGCGCTGATGCCGCTGGGCACCGCGGTGGTAGACGGTCATCGTGACGTGGTCTACCTGAACGACCAGGCCAAACAGCTGGGATTGGTGCGTGACCGGCAGCTCGACGAGCAGGCCTGGCAAGCGGCACTGCGGGCGCTGGCCGGCGAGGACGCCGAGTTCGATCTGTCACCGGGCAAGCGTGTGCCCGCAGGCCGGTCCGGGCTGTCGGTGCACGGCCAGGCCCGGCTGCTGAGCGAAGAAGACCGCCGCTTCGCCGTGGTCTTTGTCTACGACCAGTCCGACTACGCCCGGGTGGAGGCCACCAGGCGGGACTTCGTGGCCAACGTCAGCCACGAACTCAAGACACCGGTAGGCGCTATGGCCGTGCTGGCCGAGGCCTTGCTGGCATCGGCCGATGACCCCGAGACGGTGCGCCGCTTCGGCGAGAAGGTGCTCATCGAGGCCAATAGGCTTGGGGAGATGGTAGGTGAACTGATTGAGCTGTCGCGGCTTCAAGGCGGCGGGCCGTTGCCCAATCTGGGCGCTGTGGACGTGGACACAATTGTGGCAGAAGCGATTTCGCGTCATAAAGTGGCCGCGGACAATTCAGACATCGAAATCAGAACCGATGCGCCGAGTGGCTTTAAGGTGCTGGGCGATCAGACCCTGCTGGTCACCGCGCTGGCCAACCTGGTGTCCAACGCGATCGCGTACTCGCCACGCGGCTCACTGGTGTCGATCAGCCGTCGCCGCCGCGCCGAGTTCATCGAGATCGCCGTCACCGACCGGGGTATCGGCATCGCACGCGAAGACCAGGAGCGGGTGTTCGAGCGGTTCTTCCGGGGGGATAAGGCGCGCTCGCGGGCAACCGGCGGAACGGGGCTCGGCTTGGCGATCGTTAAGCATGTCGCTGCCAATCACAATGGCAGCATCGGATTGTGGAGCCAACCGGGGACCGGGTCGACGTTCACGTTGTCCATCCCGGCATATCGGGAGACCGGCGAAGACGCCGAGATATCGTCGAAACGCGACGCGAGGCCCGACATTTCTCAACGTGAGGAAGAGTTGAGCCGATGACCCGCGCCGACGACGAAGCAGAGCGAAGCGATGAAGAGGAGTGGCGCTGATGACCCGCGCCGACGACGAAGCAGAGCGAAGCGATGAAGAGGAGTGGCGCTGATGACCAGTGTGCTGATCGTGGAAGACGAAGAGTCGCTGGCCGATCCGCTGGCTTTCCTGCTGCGTAAGGAAGGCTTTGAGGCGACGGTGGTCACCGACGGACCGTCGGCGCTTGCCGAGTTCGACAGGGCCGGCGCCGACATCGTGTTGCTCGATTTGATGTTGCCCGGGATGTCAGGCACCGACGTGTGCAAGCAGTTGCGCGCCCGGAGCAGCGTCCCGGTGATCATGGTGACCGCCCGAGACAGTGAGATCGACAAGGTCGTCGGCTTAGAACTGGGCGCCGACGACTACGTGACCAAGCCCTACTCGGCGCGCGAGCTGATCGCCCGGATCCGCGCGGTGCTTCGCCGCGGCGGTGATGAAGAGCCCGACATCAGCGATGGCATTCTGGAGTCCGGTCCGGTACGGATGGATGTCGAGCGGCACACGGTATCGGTGAATGGCAAGCCGATCACATTGCCGCTCAAGGAATTCGACCTTCTCGAGTACCTGATGCGCAACAGTGGACGGGTGCTGACCCGCGGGCAGCTGATCGACCGGGTGTGGGGCGCAGATTATGTCGGCGACACCAAGACACTCGATGTCCACGTCAAGCGGTTGCGCTCCAAGATCGAAGCCGACCCGGCCAATCCGGTGCATCTGGTGACGGTGCGTGGACTGGGCTACAAGCTGGAGGGTTAACCAGTGGCTGTCGGGCACGTTATCATGCCTGCGCCGCCACCAGCTCGTCGGTGACCGCCAGCGCCAGCGCCATGATCGACAGTTGGGGATTGACTTCCGGACAGCTCGGCAGGATTGACGCGTCGGCGACCCACACCCCCTGCACACCGCGCAGCCGGCCGCGCTGATCGACCGGGCAGCGCTGCTCATCGGCGCCGGCCGCTGCGGTTCCCGTAGGGTGAAAAGCCGCCAGGTGCAGGCTTTTCGGGTTTGCTCGGCGCAGCACGTCCGAAAGGGCCGGCAGCGACGTCACCGTCGGCGCTGCCGACAGACCGGTGAGCACCTCAACCGCACCGGCGGCAAATAGCAGCCGGCCCATCGCCTCGATCGCGGCCATGAGCTTAGCGATGTCTGCCGGGGCGATATGGTAGCGCAGCAGCGTCTCATCGCGCACCGATAGCACCCGGCCCACGCCCCGGTCGGCCACCATGGCACCCAGCGTCGCGACTTGAGGTGCCCGCTGCAGCCAAGCGAGCAATTCGCTGCCGTAGCCAGGGAAGACTATCGAGCCCATGCCCGGCGGGGTAGAGGTCGCCTCGATCAAGACGCCTTCGGACGCGTGCAACTCGTCGACCGCCGCGCTCTGCAACACCCCGCGCCAGGCGAAAACGTCCTCGTTGAAGCGTCCGGCGACCGCGACGGCCGGATGCAGGGCAAGGTTCCGGCCGAGCTGTGGATGGTTACCAATACCGCTGCGCCGCAACAGGTTTGATGTTTCGGTTGCGCCCGCCGCAACCACGATCGTGTCGGCGAGAATGTCCAGCGCGGTGCCGTCAGGCCGGCGTGCCCGCACGCCGCGGGCACGCGCGTTTTCGTGCAGCAAGATCCGCTCGGCGCGGGCATCACTGATAATGCGTGCACCGGCTGCGCAAGCCTGCGGCAGCGCGTTGAGATGCACGCCGAATTTGGCGTTGCGCGGACAGCCGATCGCACATTGACAACACCCGTCGCACCCGGGGGCATTGCGGGGGATGGGCGCCGCGCGCCAGCCCAGCGCGCGGGCGCCGTCGAGCAGCAGGCGACCGTTGCGGCCCATGATTTCCAGCGGCACCGGGGCGACCTGCAACGTGTGCTCGACCTCGTCGAGGTATCCCGCCAACAGGTCGGGATCGGCGAGCGTCAAGCCGAATTCGTCGCGCCAGCGTCGCTGGACGGACAACGGAGGACGATAGCAGGTGCCGGAGTTGACGACGGTGGTGCCGCCCACCGCCCGTCCGATCGGCACCACCACCGCGGGCCTGCCGAGCGCAATAGTGGCTCCGGCCCCGCGGTACAGCCCGGCGTAGCGGTCGATCGGGTGGCCGGCACGGAACTCGTCGACCGTCCAGCGCCGGCCCTCCTCGACCACGACGGTGAGCCGGCCCGTGCGGGCCAGCGTGCGGGCCGCCATCGCCCCCCCGGCGCCGGAGCCGACGACCACCGCATCCGCCTTCAGCACCGACGGGCTATTTACAGCCGAGATGACGGTCAGGGCAGCGTCCGGGCGCGCGACATCGTGTTCTGTTGCGCGGGCGAGCAGTTCAGCAGCGTAGCTATCGGCGCCGTTGGCGAGAAGCACGATAGCCTTCAAGCCCTCGATCGCGGCGGCGGCATCCGGTCCGAGTGATGCTAGCCGGCGCAACACGTTCATGCGGGTATCGGGATCCAACCGTAACAGCGACCTTCCGGTGGTGAGATAGCTTGCGGCGACGACCGATAGCAGCCCCCAGCGCACAGCCGTTCGCGTCCCCACAGGCAGTCGGGCGACATAGCGGTCCACCCGTTCGACAAGCTGAGCCGGCGACGGCCCACCGCATTCCTGGGGCAGCAGCGCGGCACCGAACGAGGCGATGGCCCGCCGGGCAAGCGAACTCATCGCCGAAGAGCGCGCCGCCGGCCGAGGCGGCGACCGAGCATGATGAAAAACGGGTAGCTGGCGAACATGGCGCCCGCAACGGCATGCATGGGCCAGCCCAGCTGAGCGGTATTCAGCGCAAAGATTCCACTGTTCCACATGAAGTCGCGGCCGTTTTGGGCGCGGAACGGACGCCACATCACGCCGAGTCCCGGCACGTTCTGGTACAGGCCGAACGACGTGCCGAAGAAGAGCCCGACGGTAGCGGCCTCGGCGATGTCGCGGTTCTCCTCGGGTACCACCCGTTCGATCAGCACGCCGGCGGCGATCAGCAGCGGTGGGTCGAAAAGGAAGCTCATGAGACGGTCCTCTCGTTGACAGCGGGGGCTTCGGCGCCGCGCAGGCCGACCTCGGCATGACCGGTGCCCCATACCGACCAGCGCCGGTCGCCGACCTCGACGTGGATATCGGCCCGTTCGGTGTTAGTGCATACCGCGCGGGCACCGTCGGGATCGGTGTACGCCAAGCTGACGCAACGGCTTTCGGGCTGGTCAACACGGATCAGCACCCGGCGGCGGCCGATGTGCCCCGCCAGCTGCCAGTGTCGCAACCCGAGGGTGGTGCGCAGCCGTGTGGATGGCAAACCCAGTGCCGGCCAGTCCTTTCCGCCGATACGAAAGCGGGTGAATGCGATCGGAGGCAGGCGGCACACCCCGGGAGTGTGCGGCACCGCGGTGACGACCTCGAGCACGTCACCGTCACCGAGATCGGCGTGGATCCATCCCCAGCGCCTCGCGTTCCCGCGCCCGTAGACGTGGGCCACGCCGCCCTGCCAGCCCACGACGCGCTGGGTGGCGTCACCGACGCTCAGGGATCCGGTGAAATCGGCCGTGGGGGCGATCACCACCTGAGCGCCCGGCAACAGCTCGCGCTGCCACGCGATCCGTGGGAAGGTCCACAACGGCGCACCGGTGTCCTTCCAGCTCAGCCGCCATGCGATCGATCCGGCGCGCCCGGTGAGCTCTCCGGGTGCCGCCCGTGCGCCGGCGGCGTCGAACCAGGCGGCGCCCGCCGCGGGCCGCGCCGGAACGGGACCGAACCTCTCGGTGCGCGGGGCGCCGTCCACCGGAAACCAGGTCACCCAGCCGTGCGCATAGGCGCTCCGCCCGGCTCCGGCCGGCGGGCACGCCGGTGCGACGGTTTCGTAGTGCAGCCACAGGCCGGCGCGGGTGAGCGGATCCGAGAGGGTGGCATACCACACCTCCAGGCGGCCGGGCTGGCCCCGCCAGCGGGGGGCCGCGGCCGCCTCGGCGTTGTCGTCCATTCGGTCCCCCTGCGCTGCGGCGGCGACTGACACGTCCCGGGTAGCCCTGCCGATCGACACGATGCCCACGACGCGTGTCCACTATATTGGTTGAGCCAATGAGCCAGTCAAGACCGATTCGTCCGCCCGAGCGCCGGCGCCTGGATGAGCAGATCGCGGCGTCGATCGCCGACGCCATCCTCGACGGCGTTTTCCCGCCGGGTTCGACGCTGCCGCCCGAGCGGCAGCTGGCCGAAGAGCTCGGCGTCAACCGCACCTCACTGCGCCAGGGCCTGGCCCGGCTGCAGCACATGGGCCTGATCGAGGCCCGCCACGGCAGCGGCACCGTGGTGCGCGATCCCCAGGACCTTACCCATCCCAAGGTCATCGAGGCGCTGGTGCGCAAACTGGGCGCCGACTTTCTGGTCGAACTGCTGGAAATCCGAACGGCCTTGGGCCCGCTTGTCGGGCGGCTGGCCGCCGAACGCGCCACGCCAGGTGACACCGACGCCTTGCGGGAGGCGTTGCAGGCCGTCGAGGCCGCCGACACGTCGGCGGTCCGGCAGGCGGCCGACCTCGCGTTTTTTCGGGTACTCATTCACGCCACCCGCAATCGCGCGCTGGGGTTGCTGTACCGCTGGGTCGAGCAGGCCTTCGGCGGCAGGGAGCACGCGCTCACCGCGGCCTACGGTGATGCCCGCGCGGTGGTGGCCGAGTTGCGGGCGATCAGCGATGCGGTGGCGGCGCACGAGGCCGTGGCGGCCGGCGCAGCAGTCGAGGCGTACCTGCGTGCCAGTGCGCTGCGGATGGTCGAGGCCTACGCAAGCGCTGATTGAGGTGCTTACCGCGACCCGACGCCCGGGCGACGGTACCCCGCCGCCCGGGTTGCCGGATGCACGGCGATGAGTCCTAATTCACTGCGCCGCTTGCACATTGCCGCCAGTTCGGCGTAGGCCTTCTCGCCTATCAGTTCAGTGAGCTCTGCGGCCAGGCTCTCCCACACCTGCCGGGCGCCGACGTGCACGGCCGGATCACCGGTGCAATACCAGTGCAGGTCGGCACCGCCCGCGCCCCAGCCGCGACGGTCGTATTCGGTGATGGTGGTTTTGAGGATCTCGCTGCCGTCGGGGCGGGTCACCCATTCTTGACTGCGCCGGATCGGCAACTGCCAGCAGACATCGGGTTTCATGGTCAGCGGGTGCACACCGAGCCGAAGCGCCGCGATGTGCAATGCGCAGCCCGGACCGGTCCTAAACCCCGGCCGGTTCAGAAAGATACACGCCCCCTTGTATTTTCGGGTCCGCCACTGTTGTTCGCCGTCGTGCTCGTCGCGTTCCAGATAGCCCTTGCGGCCCAATCCTTTGTCTCGGTACTGCCAGTCGTCGTCGGTCAGTTTGGACACCGAGTCCGCCAGTCGGCCGCGGTCGTCGTCGTCGGACAAAAACGCACCGTGCGAACAACAGCCGTCATGCTCTCGGCCGGCCACGGTACCCCGGCAGGCGGGGGTACCGAACACACACGTCCAGCGCGACAGTAGCCACGTGAGGTCGGCCGCGATCAGGTGTTCGGGATTATCCGGGTCGTAGAACTCTACCCATTCCCGGGGGAAATCCAATTCCACCTCTTGGGCCTCTTGTCGAGGCCCCGGCTGCGGTATCGCCACAAGTCCCTACCGTAGACGAGATTCCGGCGATCGGGTCCGGGCCACGTAAGCTGGTGTTCCGTGCGATTAGGCGTGCTCGACGTGGGCAGCAACACCATCCATCTGCTGGTGGTCGACGCCCACCGGGGTGGGCATCCGATGCCGATGAGCTCGACCAAGGCCACCTTGCGGCTGGCCGAGGCCATCGACGGCTCCGGCAAGATCTCCCGCCGTGGTGCGGACAAAATGATCTCGACGATCGACGAGTTCGCCAAAATCGCCATCAGCTCGGGGTGCGCGGAGTTGATGGCCTTCGCCACCTCGGCGGTCCGCGAGGCCAAGAACGCCGAGGCCGTGTTGGCGCGGGTGCGCGCCGAGACCGGTGTTGACCTACAAGTGCTCCGCGGCGTGGACGAGTCGCGGTTGACCTTTCTCGCGGTGCGCCGGTGGTACGGGTGGAGTGCCGGGCGGATCGTCAACATCGACATCGGCGGCGGCTCGCTGGAGTTGTCCAGCGGTGTCGATGAGGAACCCGACGTGGCGCTGTCGCTGCCGCTGGGCGCCGGACGGCTGACCCGCGAATGGCTGCCCGACGACCCGCCCGGTCGGCGCCGGGTGGCGATGCTGCGTGACTGGCTGGACACCGAGCTGGCCGACGCCTGCGCGAGCGTGCTGAAAGCCGGCACCCCCGACCTCGCGGTGGCGACCTCGAAGACGTTTCGTTCGCTGGCGCGTCTGACGGGTGCGGCGCCGTCCGCGGCCGGTCCACGGGCGAAGCGGACACTGACCGCCAGCGGCTTGCGGCAGCTCATAGCGTTTATCTCTAGGATGACGACGGCTGACCGTGCAGAGCTAGAAGGGGTGAGTGCCGAGCGGGCGCCGCAGATTGTGGCGGGAGCGTTGGTGGCGGAGGCAAGCATGCGAGCGCTGTCGATAGCAACGGTGGACATTTGCCCGTGGGCGCTGCGGGAAGGGCTGATTTTGCGCAAACTCGACAGCGAAGCCGACGGCACCGCGCTTGTCGGGGCCTCCGTGCGCGATCCCGGCGGCCACCCCGTTGATCGGATCGCGGTCGACCGATCGAGAGGCGACACAGGATGACTGGACCACACTTCGATTCCCAAAACGATTCCCAGAACCAGAACACTCGGCCGATATCGGTGGCCGAATTGCTGGCCAAGAACGACATGATCGGCTCCCCGCCGATCAGCGGTCGACGCCGGCGCCGCCGAGGCAACGCCGATGCGGTGACGGTCGCCGAACTGACCGGCGAAATACCCGTCGTCAGTGACGACGATCCGCACGCCAAGAGCAGCCATCAGGCCACGCATTCCCGCCGCTCGAACGGCGGTGTCCGGCACGGCGAACCGGTGTCCGCTCTTCCGGGATCCGAAGAGCCGCTCGATCCGGTCGCCGAAGAGGTTCCTGCCGAGCGGTCTCAGACCGGGTATTGGTCCGAACCCGAGCCGCGTTGGCCCGAATCCCCGCCACCGAGTTCCGCCGAACCCCCGCGGTCTGGCCGGTTTCCGCGGGCGGGGGCTACCGGGGTCGAGCGCATCGGTGACGGGGCCCAGCAGTCCGGTGCCGAGGAGATGAGCCCCGACCCGTTGGTGGATTACGCCGACATCCCGGTCGACGTGATGGATACCGAGGTGCGCGAAGCGCAACCGGCGACCGAGGATTCGGCCTACGTGCGCTCCTACCTGGATGCACCGGCGGGTCGGCTGGTCGGCGGTAAAGCCATGACCGGTGATCCGCACGGTGCTGAGTCGGCGGTCGGTGCGGACCTCGACGACGTCGATGTCGGGGTGGATGCGACCGGTCCCGATGACAACGGCGATGCGTGGCCGAGCCGGACCCAGACGCTGCTGCACGGCGGGCTGGTTGTGCTGCAGTCGGTCCTCGCGGTGATGCTCGGGGCCGGGTTGTTCGTCGCGTTCGATCAGCTCTGGCGCTGGAACAACATTGTGGCACTGGTGCTTTCGGTTGTCGTCATCCTCGGCCTGGTGGTGGCGGTACGGGTGGTGCGCAAAACCGAGGACATCGTCAGCACGTTGATCGCGGTTGCGGTGGGGGCGCTGGTCACGCTCGGCCCGTTGGCGCTGCTGCAATCGGCCTAGGCGCCCCAGGAGCGTAGTGCGTCCTGCCATCAACGTCGGCCTGTCCACCGCATCGGTCTATCCGCTGCGGGCCGAGGCCGCCTTCGAGTATGCGGCCAGGCTCGGTTACGACGGGGTGGAGCTGATGGTGTGGGGCGAGTCGGCCAGCCAGGACATCGACGCCGTCGAGACGCTGTCGCAGCGTTACCTCGTCCCGGTGCTGTCGGTGCATGCGCCGTGCCTGCTGATCTCGCAGCGAGTGTGGGGCTCCAACCCGATCCCCAAGCTGGAACGCAGTGTGCGGGCGGCCGAACAGCTCGGGGCCCAGACGGTTGTGGTCCATCCACCGTTTCGGTGGCAACGGCGCTACGCCGAAGGATTCAGCGAGCAGGTTGCCGCCCTGGAGGCCTCCAGTGAGGTGATGGTGGCCGTGGAGAACATGTTCCCGTTCCGGGCGGATCGGTTTTTCCGGGCCGACCAGTCCCGGGAACGGATGCGCAAGCGCGGCGGCGGGCCGGGTCCGGCGATTTCGGCGTTCACGCCGTCCTACGATCCGCTCGACGGCAACCATGCGCACTACACGCTGGACTTGTCACACACCGCCACCGCGGGAGTTGACGCGCTGGAGATGGCGCGACGGATGGGTTCCGGGCTGGTGCACCTGCACCTCTGTGACGGCAGCGGGTTGCCGGTAGACGAGCACCTGGTGCCGGGGCGAGGCACCCAGCCCGCCGTCGAGGTGTGCCAGATGCTGGCCGCCGGCAGCTTCACCGGCCACGTCATCCTGGAGGTGAGCACCTCCGGGGCGCGTTCGGCCCGGGAACGTGAGGCCATGCTGGCCGAATCCTTGCAGTTCGCCCGCAAGCATCTGATGCGCTCGGTGGGGGTGACGGGCGACCCGCTGCGCGCGGCTGCGCCGCGCTTGCGATCGCCCGGGAGCGGTCTGTCATGCTGTCCGGCATGGCCAGAATCGCGATCATCGGCGGCGGCAGCATGGGCGAGGCCTTGCTGTCGGGGCTGCTGCGGTCGGGAAGGCCGGTCAACGACCTGATGGTGGCCGAACGGCTGGCTGATCGCGCCAGATACCTGGCGCAGACCTACTCGGTGACGGTGGTCCCGGTGAGCGACGCGGTGGCCAACGCGGCGTTCGTCATCGTGGCGGTCAAGCCCGCCGACATCGAGTCGGTGATCGGGGAGATCGCCCGAGCGGCTGCGCGCGCCGAAAACGAGCGGGTGTTCGTCACCGTTGCCGCCGGTGTCACCACCGCCTACCTGGAAGCCAAGTTGCCGGCCGGCACCCCCGTCGTGCGGGCGATGCCCAACGCGCCGGCACTGGTCGGCGCGGGGATTAGCGCCCTGGCGAAGGGCCGTTTCGCCACTCCTGAGCAGCTCAAAGAGGTCTCGGCGCTGTTCGAAGCGGTCGGCGGGGTGCTTGTTGTCGCCGAAGCGCAACTGGACGCGGTGACAGCGGTCTCCGGGTCGGGTCCAGCGTATTTCTTCCTGATGGTCGAGGCCCTGGTGGACGCCGCTGTCGGGGTGGGTCTGAGTCGCCAGGTGGCCACCGAACTGGTGGTGCGGACCCTGTCCGGATCGGCCGCGATGTTGACCGAGCGAATCGAGCACGAGCGCCACTCGAGCGGGGACACCCCGCCGAGTGGGCAGGTTGACACCAGCGCTGCTCAACTGCGCGCGACCGTTAGCTCGCCGGCGGGTACCACCGTGGCCGCGCTTCGCGAACTCGAACGTGCCGGCTTTCGCTCGGCGATCGACGCCGCTGTCCAGGCCGCAAAAAATCGCGCTGAACAGCTACGAATTACATAAGAGTAATTTACAAAATTTCCATTGAATATCCCCCACCCGTCGCAATAACCCCAGTAGTCCCGCTATTCTCCTCGTTGTACGCGCGCGTTGATCCCAGCGAAGGGGAAGTCGCTGGGATGAGCGTGCCCGACTGGAATGGGTTGCGATGACGTCAATGAACGGGCCATCGGCACGCGATTCGGCTGGCGGTAAACCCGCGCGAGACACCGGTTCTTCCGAAGGCCAGCCGGCCAGGACTCAATTCCTCACCGTGGCCGAGGTGGCGGCGCTGATGAGGGTCTCCAAGATGACGGTCTACCGGTTGGTGCACAGCGGGGAGTTGCCGGCGGTACGGGTTGGGCGGTCCTTCCGAGTGCACGCCAAAGCCGTGCACGACATGTTGGAGACCTCCTACTTCGACGCGGGTTAACCAACCGGCGACCACGCAGTCCCAAAGCGCGGTCTGCGGACAGTCGGGGCGATCAGACGCGGGTGGCCGCTCATGGCGGTGTCAGCCACCGGGTTTCGGGCTGCGTGTCATCTCGCGAGTCAGCCGTGCGATGCCTTGTCGCCGGGTGGTTTTGGTGTCCCCTGCGGGCGGCCGGGTAAAGTGACCGGGGCATTTCCAAAAGCTGGCCACAGATCAGATAGCGGAGTTCATGGGTTCTGTCATCAAGAAGCGACGTAAGCGCATGTCGAAGAAAAAGCACCGCAAACTGTTGCGCCGCACCCGGGTGCAGCGCCGAAAGCTCGGTAAATAAACTCCATGCGCGTCGGGCCGTTACGCGGCGGTAACGAGGCTGTTTTCTCGCGCCGATAGGCTAACGGCGTGGCTTCCTCGGGTGATGAGACCGGCAGCCGGACCACAGTCAGCGACACCGTGCACTACCCCAAAGTTGTGCTGGTCACCGGCGCATGTCGGTTTCTGGGCGGCTACCTGACCGCCCGGCTGGCGCAGAACGCGCTGGTGAACCGGGTGATCGCGGTGGATGCCGTCGCGCCCAGCAAGGACATGATGCGTCGGATGGGACGTGCCGAGTTCGTCCGCGCCGACATTCGTAATCCCTTTATTCTCAAGGTGATCCGTAACAATAACGTCGACACCGTGGTGCATGCCGCCGCAGCATCGTACGCGCCGCGGTCCGGCAGCGGCGCGGCGTTGAAGGAACTCAACGTCATGGGCGCGATGCAACTGTTCGCGGCCTGCCAAAAGGCGCCCTCGGTGCGTCGGGTGGTGCTGAAGTCCACCTCGGAGGTGTACGGATCGAGCGCCTACGACCCGGTGGTGTTCACCGAGGACAGTACCAGTCGGCGACCATTCCGCGAGGGTTTTCCCAAGGACAGCCTCGACATCGAGGGTTACGCTCGCGGGCTGGGCCGACGCCGGCCGGATATCGCGGTGACGATCCTGCGGCTGGCCAACATGATCGGACCGGCGATGGACACCACGCTCTCCCGGTATCTGGCCGGCCCACTGGTTCCAACGGTCGTCGGCCGCGACGCCCGGTTGCAGCTGCTCCACGAGCAGGACGCGCTGGGGGCGCTGGAACGCGCGGTGATGGCCGGCAAGCGCGGCACGTTTAACATCGGTGCCGACGGGATCATCATGCTGTCGCAAGCGATCCGGCGAGCCGGTCGGATCCCGCTCCCGGTTCCCGGGTTTGCTTTTTGGGTCCTCGATTCATTGCGGCGGGCCAATCGCTATCCGGAGATCACCCGCGAACAACTCGACTACCTTAGCTATGGCCGGGTGATGGATACCACCAGGATGCGAGTCGAACTCGAGTACCATCCCAAGTGGACGACTGCTGAGGCGTTCGACGATTACCTCCGGGGCCGAGGTTTGACTCCCGTTATCGACCCGCAGTGGGTACGATCCTTGGAAGGTAAGGCGGTGGCGGTAGCGCAGCGCTGGGGTAGCCGAAAACCAATTCCAGGGGTGAGGGTTAGGTAACCATCGTGGCGGGTGAAACCAGGGCCAAAGTCATTCCGCTACGGACCACTACGGGCCGCACTACGGCGCAGCGGCGGGCCGGCCAACGGACCGACGCCTCGCGACGGCATCCCTCGACGCTCTCCGATCCCGGTGCCCGGGAATCGGCGGAGCGGATCGCCTCCATGGTGCGCGACATCGATCAGCGCCGCGGCGCGCCGGGAACGGACGTACCGCTCAACAACCTGGCTCAGCGAGTCGCCGCGGTTGCCGAGTTCCTCCGGCAGCGGCTGACCGGCGACTACAGCGTCGACGAATTCGGGTTCGACCCACACTTCACCAACGCGATCGCACGGCCCTTGCTGAGGTTCTTTTTCAAGTCCTGGTTTCGGGTCGAGGTCAGCGGTATCGAGAATGTGCCGAGCATCGGCGCCGCGCTGGTGGTGGCCAACCACGCCGGGGTGTTGCCGTTCGACGGGTTGATGGCCTCGATCGCGGTGCACGACAAGCACCCGGCGCATCGCGACCTGCGCCTGCTGGGCGCCGATATGGTGTTCGGGTTGCCCGTGATCGGCACGGCGGCCCGCAAGACCGGCTGCACCATGGCGTGCGTCACCGATGCGCACCGGCTGCTGAGCGCCGGCGAACTCACCGCGGTGTTCCCGGAGGGATACAAGGGCCTGGGCAAAAACTTCAAGGACCGCTACCGATTGCAGCGGTTCGGCCGCGGTGGGTTCGTGTCGGCGGCGCTGCGCACCAAAGCGCCGATTGTGCCGTGCTCCATCGTCGGATCCGAGGAGATCTACCCGATGCTCGCCGACGTGAAATTGCTGGCGCGGCTGCTCAATGTGCCCTACTTCCCGGTCACGCCGCTATTTCCGCTGGCCGGCCCCGCCGGGCTGGTGCCGTTGCCGTCGAAATGGCATATCGCATTCGGCGAGCCGATCGCCACCGCGGGTTATCAGTCCGGCGACGCCGACGATCCCATGGTCACCTTCGACCTGACCGATCAGGTCCGCGAGACGATCCAGCAGATGCTCTACCGGTCACTGGCGGGGCGGCGCAACATCTTTTTCGGCTGAGCTGCCGGCAGCGTCATCGGCGACTTCCGCGACATCGCCGGCTACCGCGTGGACATCGGGCGCCCGAAGGGCTGAACACGCGCCGGGCAGTCCCCGACGGCACCGTCTCGCCGTCAGGTCCGCTTGACCAAGGTGAATTGGCAGACGTCGGTGTAGCCGGAACGGAACAGCTCGGCGCAACCCGTGAGGTACTTCAGGTAGCGCTCGTAGACCTCTTCGGACTGGACCGCTATGGCCTCGTCCCTGTGGGCTGCCAGCGCCGCCGCCCAGGTGTCCAGCGTCCGCGCGTAGTGCAACCGCAACGGTTGCACGCGGGTGAGCTCGAACCCGGCTCTGCCCGCATGCTCTTCGACCTCGGCCGCCCTCGGCAGATAGCCGCCGGGAAAGATCTCCTCCATGATGAATTTGATGAACCGCAGCAGCGTCATGGTGAGCTTGAGCTGGCGCTTGCGGGCATCCTCGTCGCTGACCCTGACAATGGTGTGCAGCAGCATGACCCCGTCGGCCGGCAGCACCTCGTAGGCCATGCGGAAAAAGGCGTCGTAGCGATCGGCGCCGAAGTGCTCGAACGCACCGATCGACACGATCCGGTCCACCGGCTCGTGGAATTGCTCCCAACCGGCCAGCCGCACCTCCATCGCGCGTGGGCTGTCCAGCGTGGCGAACATCTGCTCGACGTGGACCTGCTGGTTCTTGCTCAGCGTCAGCCCGATCACGTTGACGTCGTAGCGTTCGACCGCGCGTTTCAGGGTGGCGCCCCAGCCGCAGCCGATGTCAAGCAGTGTCATCCCCGGCCGAAGCCCGAGCTTGCCCAGCGACAGGTCGATCTTGGCCAGCTGCGCTTCCTCCAGTGTCATGTCGTCGCGCTCGAAGTACGCGCAGCTATAGGTCCAGGTCGGATCCAGAAAAAGCCGGTAGAAATCGTCGGAGAGGTCATAGTGCGACTGAACGTCGTCGAAGTGTGGTGTGAGGTCGGCGCGCTTCACCCCTGTGCAACCCCCTGTCTGATCGCCTGATCGCAGCTGAGGCTAAGCTCCGCTGCGGATCGACGCAATCGCGGCCGCCGTGGCCGCGGCGTCGGCTTCCTGGTGTCTGGCCTCCCCCAGCATGGTGACGATGCTGGTCACCACCGGATTGCCGTCGGCGTCGGTGACCTCGCTGCGGATCTCGGTGATGACCGTGCCGTGGGATTCGATGACCGAGTCCAGGTAGGCGTCGAAGAACAGCCGGTCGTGCGCCAGAATCGGCCGATGGTAGGTGAACTTTTGGTCGCGGTGGAATACCCGGGCGATGTTGATCGGGATGTCGAATTTGGTGAACAGCTCCAGTTGCACGCGCCGCCCCGCGATGGCGAGGAACGTTAGCGGCGCCACCAACGCCGGGTAGCCCACCTCGGCGGCGGCCGCCTCGTCGTAGTGCGCCGGGTGCTCGTTTTTGACCGCCCGCGCGAATTCGCGGATCTTTTCACGCCCGACGTCGAAGTGGTCAGGGAACCGGTAATGCTTTCCGATGAGGTCTTGGGCTTCGACGGGAACTGTCATGCCGGTGGTCTCCGCTCGCTTGGGGGGCTTAGCTAGCTGGGCAGCTTATCAGCGTGATCGCCGGCGCGAGGGAAAGGCGCACGCGGTCGGTGCGCCCCTCGCGCGTTACCCGCGCTCGTGGCGACGCGACACGGGTTGGTCGCGGTCGGTGCGCCCCTCGCGCGTTACCCGCGCTCGTGGCGACGCGACACGGGTTGTCGCGGTCGGTGCGCCCCTCGCGCGTTACCCGCGCTCGTGGCGACGCGACACGGCGGCGGCCAGCGCTCCGCCGGCGGCGCCCAGCGCCAGCGCCGACGGCACCCCGATCCGCGCGGCTCTACGGGCGGTCCGGAAATCGCGGATCTCCCAACCGCGCTCGCGGGCTACGCCACGCAGGCGCGCATCGGGGTTTATCGCGACCGCGGTCCCTACGATCGACAACAGCGGCACGTCGTTGTAGCTGTCGGAGTAGGCGGTGCAGCGTTTGAGGTTGAGCCCCTCCCGGATCGCCAGTGAGCGCACCGCGTGGGCTTTGGCGCTGCCGTGCAGGATTTCGCCGACCAGCCTGCCGGTAAACACCCCGTCGACCGATTCGGCGACGGTTCCCAGCGCCCCGGTCAGACCGAGTCGGCGAGCGATGGTCACCGCCAACTCGTAGGGCGTGGCGGTGACCAGCCATACCTGCTGGCCGGCGTCGAGGTGCATCTGGGCGAGTTCGCGGGTGCCGGCGAAGATTTTATCGGCGATGATTTCGTCATAGATCTCCTCGCCGAGGGCCGTCAGCTCGGCGGTGGACCGGCCTTCGATGAATGCCAGCGCCTTGCTTCGTCCGGCGGCGACGTCGTCGGGATTCTCCCCGAGTAACTGAAACTTGGCCTGGGCATAGACGAACCGGAGGACGTCGCGATAGGTGAAGTACTTGCGGGCGGCCAGGCCTCGGCCGAAATGCAGCAGCGACGAGCCCTGCACCAACGTGTTGTCCACATCGAAAAATGCTGCGGCGGTGAGGTCGACCGGCGGCTGCGTGTCCTCGGTGCGCAGATCATCGAGTGCCCGGTCGGCGCTGGCGTTTGCGGCCAGGGCCTCGAGGTCGACGCGGACGGCGTCTGCGCTGCCCGGGCCGGCGGGCCGGATGCCGCCGGCGGCCGTGCTGCCCGGGTCGGTGGAAGTCATCACGGACCTCCTAGTCTGTGCGCCCGCGAAGAGGAGTTCGCCTGCCAGTTCAACACTATCCGGCATGGTGGCAACCGGGGCGGCGTGGCCACCGACCGCAGCGGCGGCCGACAGCGAAGCTCGGGGCTCCCGTCGGCGATCCGCCTCGAATCGGGCGACGCCGCCGTCATGCCGGGGGCACGGAGTGTCGACGATATTACCCGAGTGGAACGGTTAAAGCACCTGCAGCACAACATGTCTCGTGGCGCTTCGGCGGCTCGGCGGCGTCATCGATGAGACGACACGCTTAGGGGACTCCCCGGCAGAGCTCTCGGTGTGCCGATGTCGGTTACCGCTCCCCGTGGCCACGGTAACTACCGGACCGCCGCGGCCACCTCGGCCCCGCCATCCGGGACCGCAGTTCCGGGCCGCTGCCACACTGGTGTCATGAGCCGCCCGCAGGTGCAGCTGTTGACCCGTGCCGGCTGCGTGATCTGTGCACGGGTGCACACCCGTCTGGTCGAACTGGCCGACGAGCTGGGCTTCGACCTGTCGGTCACCGACGTTGACTCCGCTGCGCGGCAGGGCAATCCCGGGCTGCGGGCCCAGTTCGGCGACCGGCTGCCGGTGATCTTGCTGGACGGCCGCGAGCACAGTTATTGGGAGATCGACGAGGCCCGGCTGCGCGCCGACCTGGCCGCCCGTTGAGACGCTCGACGGGCCGACGGAACTGATGCCGGCGGCGCCGGCGGCACCGCCGGAAATTTGGTACCCCACCTCGTCAACGTCTACCGTGGAGGTCAATCCACTGGTGCGAGCAAGGGAGCAGGCCAGGTGATTCCTTCGTGAGTGTCCTGCTCTTCGGGGTGTCGCACCGCAGCGCACCGGTGGCGGTTCTGGAACGGCTGAGCACCGACGAATCCGAGCGGGCCAAGATCATCGACCGGGTGCTGCAGTCGCCGCTGGTAACCGAGGCGATGTTGCTGTCGACGTGTAACCGCGTGGAGGTGTACGCGGTGGTGGACGCGTTCCACGGCGGGCTGTCGGTGATCGGTCAGGTGCTCTCTGAGCATTCCGGCATGTCGATGGCGGATCTGACCCGTTACGCCTACGTGCGCTACAGCGAAGCCGCCGTCGAGCATCTGTTCGCGGTCGCCAGCGGCCTGGACTCTGCGGTGATCGGCGAGCAACAGGTGCTCGGGCAGGTGCGACGGGCTTATGCCGCCGCCGAGGCCAACCGCACCGTCGGCCGGGTGCTGCATGAACTGGCCCAACGGGCGCTGGCGGTTGGCAAGCGGGTACACACCGAGACCGCCATCGACGCCGCCGGCGCCTCGGTGGTGTCGGTCGCGGTGGGGATGGCCGATGACCGGCTGGGCGGGCTTGTCGGCAAGACCGCGGCGGTGATCGGCGCCGGGGCGATGGGCGCGCTGTCAGCGGCGCATTTAACCCGAGCCGGCGTCCGCCATATCCGTGTCGTCAACCGGTCGCTGCCCCGGGCGCAGCGGCTGGCCCGCAAGGTCCGCGAGTCCGGGGCGCGCGCCGAGGTGCTCGCTCTCGACCGGCTACCCGGCGCTCTCACCGACGTCGACATGGTGGTCAGCTGCACCGGGGCGGTGCGTCCGGTGGTGTCGCTCGCCGACGTCCACCACGCGCTGGCCGCATCACGCCGCGACGAAGCGACCCGGCCCCTGGTGATCTGCGATCTGGGGATGCCGCGCGACGTGGATCCGGCGGTGGCGGGATTGCCCGGGGTGTGGGTCGTCGACATGGACCGCATCCAACACGAGCCGTCGGCCCGCGCGGCCGCCACCGACGTCGACGCGGCCCGCCGTATCGTCGCGACCGAGGTTGCCACGTATCTGGCCGGCCAGCGGATGGCCGAGGTGACCCCGACGGTGACCGCGCTGCGCCAGCGGGCCGCCGAGGTGGTGGAAGCGGAGTTGCTGCGCCTGCACAACCGGCTGCCGGACCTGGATCCCGCCCACCGCGACGAGGTCGCCCGCACCGTGCGCCGGGTGGTGGACAAGCTGTTGCACGCGCCCACCGTGCGGATCAAGCAGCTGGCCAGCGCACCCGGCGGCGACAGCTACGCCGAGGCGCTGCGTGAACTGTTCGAACTCGACCAGACCGCCGTCGACGCCGTCGCTACGGCAGGCGAATTACCCATGGTGTCAACTGAATTCGATGCCGGTACCGCTCGTACGCACCGCAGCAGACGACCTATCGACTAGCGATTGACCGACGTGATCCGGATAGGCACCCGGGGCAGCCGATTGGCCACCACCCAGGCCGCCACCGTCAGAGACGCCCTGAGAGCCGAGGGCCATGCCGCGAAGTTGGTGGTCATCACCACGGCGGGAGACCGCTCGTCGGCACCGATCGCCGAACTCGGGGTGGGGGTGTTCACCACCGCGCTGCGGGAGGCCATCGTGGACGGCCGGGTCGACGCTGCCGTGCACTCGCACAAGGATCTGCCCACCGCCGCAGACCCACGCCTCACGGTCGCCGCGATTCCCCGGCGCGATGACCCCCGCGATGCCGTTGTCGCCCGCGATGGGCTGTTGCTGGCGGAGCTGCCGGCGGGCTCGGTGGTTGGCACCTCATCGCCGCGGCGGGCCGCACAGCTTAGAGCATTGGGTCTCGGTTTGGAAATTCGCCCCCTACGAGGCAACCTAGATACCAGGTTGAACAGGGTACGCAGTGGTGACGTCGATGCCATCGTGGTGGCCCGGGCGGGTCTGGCCCGGTTGGGCCGCCTTGATGAGATCACCGAAACTTTGGAGCCGGTGCAGATGTTGCCCGCGCCGGCGCAGGGTGCGTTGGCAGTCGAGTGCGGCGTCGGCGATACCGACCTGGTCGCGGTGTTGGCGGAGTTGGACGACGCCGGCACCCGCGCGGCCGTTACCGCGGAACGCGCCCTGCTTGCCGAGCTGGAGGCGGGTTGTTCCGCACCGGTGGGTGCCATCGCCGAGGTGGTTGAGTCCGTCGATGCGGACGGCCGAGTCTTCCAGGAATTGTCGCTGCACGGCTGTGTGGCGGCGCTGGATGGATCCGATGTGATCCGCGCGTCCGGCATCGACACCCCGGGCCGGGCACGAGAGCTTGGGCTCTCGGTCGCCGGGGAACTGTTCGCGCTGGGGGCACGGAAGCTCATGGCCGGTGCGCGGTGAGATCCCGCGTGAGGAAGTGAAACTGGGAGTACGCACATGACTCGCCAAGCAAACATGCGAGGCCGCAAGCCCAAGCCGGGCCGCATTACGTTCGTGGGTTCCGGTCCGGGCGATCCGGGTTTGCTGACGACGCGGGCCGCCACGGTGCTGGCGAGTGCTTCCCTGGTGTTCACCGATCCCGATGTGGCCGAGCCGGTGCTGGCGCTGATCGGCACCGCACTGTCGTCGGCAACCCCGGCGCCCGCGAGCAGCGAGGGGGTCGAAAGCAGCGACTCCGGCGGCGGTGCCCGAAGCGCGGCCGAGGGTGCCAACGAAACCGAAGCGCCCTCGGTCGCGGGCGGTCCCGATATTCGCCCGGCTCTCGGTGAGCCCGCCGAGGTGGCTAAAACGTTGGTGACCGAGGCGCGTTCGGGCGCCGACGTGGTCCGGCTGGTAGCCGGTGACCCACTATCGGTGGATGCCGTCATCAGCGAAGTGAACGCCGTGGCACGCAGCCACCTGCACTTCGAGATCGTGCCCGGCCTGGCTGCGAGCACCGCGGTCCCCACCTACGCGGGTTTGCCGTTGGGCTCGGCGCACACGGTCGCCGACGTGCGCGGTGAGGTGGATTGGGCGGCGTTGGCCGCCGCCCCGGGTCCGCTGATCCTGCAAGCCACCCCCGAGCATCTCACCGAGGCGGCCCGCACCTTGATCGACTATGGCTTGGCGGAGAGCACCCCGTGCGTGGTGACCGCGCACGGCACCACGTGTCAGCAGCGGTCGGTGGAGACCACGCTGCAGGGGTTGACCGAGCGCGCCGCGATCGGCGGCACCGAGCCGCTGACCGGTGCGCTGGTGGTGACCATCGGCAAGACGGTGGCCGGCCGGGCCAGGCTGAACTGGTGGGAAAGCCGCGCACTATATGGCTGGACCGTGCTGGTGCCGCGGACCAAGGACCAAGCCGGCGAGATGAGTGAGCGGCTGACGTCCTACGGCGCCCTGCCGATCGAGGTGCCGACCATCTCCGTCGAGCCGCCACGCAGTCCCGCCCAGATGGAACGCGCGGTCAAGGGCCTGGTCGACGGCCGCTACCAGTGGGTGGTGTTCACCTCCACCAATGCGGTGCGTGCCGTGTGGGAGAAGTTCGGCGCCTTCGGCCTGGACGCCCGCGCGTTCTCCGGGGTGAAGATCGCCTGCATCGGCGAGGCCACCGCCGATCGGGTCCGCGCGTTCGGGATCAGCCCGGAGCTGGTGCCGTCCGGGGAGCAATCCTCGCTGGGTCTGCTCGACGAATTCCCGCCCTATGACAGCGTGTTCGACCCGGTGAACCGAGTGCTGCTGCCGCGCGCCGACATCGCCACCGAGACGCTGGCCGAAGGGTTGCGGGAACGGGGCTGGGAAATCGAGGACGTCACCGCCTACCGGACCGTGCGGGCGGCCCCGCCGCCGGCGGAGATTCGGGAAATGATCAAGACCGGAGGGTTCGACGCGGTGTGCTTTACCTCCAGCTCGACGGTGCGCAACCTGGTCGGCATCGCCGGCAAGCCGCACGCCCGCACCATCATCGCCTGCATCGGCCCCAAGACGGCCGAGACCGCTGCGGAGTTCGGTCTGCGGGTCGACGTACAGCCCGAGGTCGCCGCGGTGGGGCCGCTGGTCGACGCCCTGGCCGAACACGCCGCGCGGCTGCGCGCCGAGGGAGCGCTACCGCCGCCGCGCAAGAAGAGCCGCCGCCGCTAATGGCGATCGCAAGCGCGGCGGAGCCGGGCGCAGCGGGTCGCCATCGGTGGGGTGTGGGTGCGATCGCAAGCGCGGCGGGGCCGGGCGCAGCGGGTCGCCATTGGGGGGGTGTGGGTGCGATCGCAAGCGCGGCGGAGCCGGGCGCAGCGGGGGTCCGCGGTGGGTGTTGACGGCTACCCGCGACATCGTCCCCGTCGGCTGCGCCACACCCCGGCGATGCGTCGCCTGGTTGCGCAAACCTCGTTAGAGCCAAGGCATTTGGTACTGCCATTGTTCGTCGCCGACGGTATCGACGAGCCGCGTCCGATCGCCTCCATGCCCGGGGTGGCGCAGCACACCCGGGACTCACTGCGCGCCGCCGCCACCGCCGCCGTCGCCGCCGGGGTGGGTGGGCTGATGCTGTTCGGGGTACCGCTCCGGGGTGACAAGGACCCGGTGGGTTCGGCCGGTACCGACCCCAACGGCATCCTCAACGTCGCGTTGAGGGATCTGGCCAAGGATGTCGGTGACGCCACCGTGCTGATGGCCGATACCTGCCTAGACGAGTTCACCGACCACGGGCATTGCGGTGTCCTCGACGAGCGGGGCCGGGTGGATAATGACGCCACCCTGGCAAGATATGTGGAATTAGCCGTGGCACAAGCGGAATCGGGCGCCCACGTGGTCTCACCGAGCGGGATGATGGACGGCCAGGTGGGCGCCATCCGCGACGGGCTGGACGCTGCCGGGCACACCGACGTGGTAATCATGGCTTATGCCGCGAAGTTCGCCTCGGCCTTCTACGGTCCGTTCCGCGAGGCGGTGGCCTGCAGCCTGTCCGGCGACCGCAGGACCTACCAGCAAGATCCCGGCAACGCCCGGGAAGCGCTCCGCGAGATTGAGCTGGATATCGGTGAGGGTGCCGACATCGTGATGGTCAAGCCCGCGATGGGTTATCTGGATGTGGTGGCCGCCGCGGCGGACGTGTCCCCGGTGCCGGTGGCCGCCTACCAGGTGTCGGGCGAGTACGCGATGATTTCCGCCGCGGCCGCCAACGGCTGGATCGACAGGCGCGCCGCCGCGCTGGAGTCATTGACCAGCATCCGCCGCGCCGGGGCGGACATCGTGCTCACGTACTGGGCCGCCGAGGCGGCGGGCTGGCTGGCATGACCGGTCCAGCGGGTTGGCCGCAGCCTCCGGGCTGGCCGCAGCCCCCGAGCCCGCCGCCCCCGGGCTGGCCGCAGCCCCCGAGCCCGCCGCCCCCGCCTCCGCGACAACCGTCGAGGCGGCCGGTGGACGTGGACACCGGTTTCTGGCTGTGGGTGGCGGCGTTGCCGTTGATGGTCATCGGGTACCTCGTGGACGTGGTCTTTACGCAGGCACGCAACGGGTCCGGGCCGATCTACGCCGCAGCGGGCCTGTTCGCGGCCGTGCTGTGCGCCGTGGTGGTGACCTTCCTGGTGCTGATGCGGGCGGGTTATCGGTGGGCCCGCACCGTGTTGACCGGCGGTGGCCTGGCCACCATCGTCTACGTGGCGATGCGTTTGTTCACCGTGACCTGGCCGCCGGTGGCGGCGGTGGTCTGTGCCGTCACGGGGATCGTCGGCTCGGTGCTCATCGGTGGGGGAGTGGTTCTGTTGCACCGCAAGGACGCCCACGAGTACTTCACCAGGTGAGGACCCAGATCGGCGTCGGCCGCTGGTGAGCAGCGCCGGCGGCAGGAAACAATGCAGAAGTCAGGGTGGTGAGCCGTTGATGACCCGAGTGACCGAAACCAAGCCTGCGCCGTTGTTTTACGAGTGCGGTGCCAGCTGGTACTGGGTGTTGGCAGGTCCTGCCTCGGCGGTGGCCATGCTGCTGATCGAAAAATCCAGCGGTTACGGCTGGCAGTTTCTGGTTCCCACGGTGTTCTTGGTGCTGGTGTCCGGCTTCGTCGCCTTGCAGGTGAAGGCGGCGCGCATCCATACCTCGGTAGAGCTGACGGAGCAGACCCTGCGTCAGGGTACCGAGACCATCCGGATCTCCGAGATTCTCAAGGTGTACCCCGAACCTGGGCACCCGTTGGCCGTCGAAAAGGAAGTCGAGCGCTGGCAATCGGCGCGGGCGCTCGGTGAGCTCGTGGGAGTGCCCCGCGGGCGGGTGGGCATCGGCCTCAAGCTCACCCACGGGCGCACCGCACAGGCGTGGGCACGTCATCATCGCCACTTGCGGGCGGCGCTGACCCCGTTGGTTGAGGAGCGCGTCGGGCCGGCCTGCCCGGATGTCGAAATTGATGACGACGACAGCGGGTTCCCGCGGTGACGGCCCGCTCCCGTGCCGTCGCCGAACTCGGCCTGGCCGCGGCTGCGGCGGCGGGCTGCGCGGTAAGCTGGGTAAACGTCCGCTCCACGGTGCCGGTCGCACCCATTGTCGACGGACAGCCGGTCATCATGTCGGTGGTCTATAACCCGCCGCTACTGCTGCTGACCTTGCTGTTGGCGACGCTCGCCGGGGTGCTCGCCGTGACCGGTGCCGCCGGGTTGCGCCGTGCGCGGGCGGTGGAGCGCCAAATCCCGCAGTGAACCGCTCGCCTCGCGGTCAAACCAGCGCCGTGGGGCAGCGACGGTCCGACCGCCGAGCGTGTCGGACGGTGAATCCGCCCGGTTACGACGCCAACCATGCCAGCTCGGCGGGCAACTGGCCGCGCCAAAACTCGGCATCATGCCCACCCGGCGAGAATCCCCCGGCCGGCGGTGTGCGCAGTTGGGCGACGAACTGCCGCGTCGCCGGATAGAAGCGGTCGCCGGTGCCGCAGTCCACCCGGATCGGGATCTTGGCCAGCGCGGGCAGGCCGAACACGTTGTTGCGCACCCAGTCCTCGTAGCTGTCGAACGCCCCCGGTGCGCTGCCGGTATACGAGGTGAACAAGGCCGGGCTCACCGCACAGATCCCCGCAGTCCGTGGCGCACCCAGGCGAGCACCCAGCAACAAGGCCCCATAGCCGCCCATCGACCACCCCAGGAAGCCGACCCGCGAGATGTCCAAACCCTTCGTCGCCAGCATCGGCAATAACTCGCCGAGCACCATCGCTCCCGAGTCTTGGCCGGAAACCCGCCGGTGCCAGTAGGTATCGCCGCCGTCGACACCGACCACCGCGAACGGTGGGTGGCCCGCTTGGACCAACCGGGCAAGTTGGTCCGCCACGCCGAGGTCCACCACGCTGTTGGCGTTCCCGCCTTTGCCGTGCAAGGCGATCACCGGGCGCAGCGCCATGGCGTCCCCGGGCGGTCGCAGGATCACCCAATTGGTCGGCACGCCCCCGCGGGCGGCGGAGATGAACGATCCAGACAGGCGAGTCGGCAACGCGTTACCCGCCGGGGGCTCGGACGGGGCGGGCGACGCGTGGAGTTCACCCGGATCCCGCAATGCGCCCAACGCCCAGAGGCTCGCGACTCCTCCCGCAGCACGGGCACCAAGACGCAGCGCAGCGCGGCGGGTCAGCGGAGGCATGAGCGTGATCCTGCCGGGTCGAATAGCATCGCCCGTAAGGCCACGCCGAATCGGTTATCACACCGTGACCGCGGCGCGACCGGCCGGATTCCGGCGTGAGGACCCACATGGATCGCCGCGTTGTCCGCCTGTTGTACGAGGTGTTGTCCCGGATCGGACTAAACCCGTCGTTTGCCGCTGCCGATGTCCCCGACACCTGGCTGGTGCAGCACGTCGAAGGCGAACACCGGCTGCCACCGGGCCGGGCGCTGGACCTCGGCTGCGGCGTCGGACGCAATACGCTCTATCTCGCCCGGCGCGGCTGGGACGCGGTCGGCATCGACATGCTCGGCCGGGCAGTCGAAAAAGCGCGGGAGAAGGCGCGGGCCGAAGCCGTCGGGCGGGACGCGAAAGCGCGTTTCCTGCAAGGCGACGTGACCAGGCTCGGGGAGCTGAACCTCGGCGACGGCTACACCCTGATCGTCGACAGTGGCTGCTTTTACGGGCTTTCGGCCACCCAACGCGACGCCTACGCCGCCGGGGTCACCCGGGTCGCCGCGCCCGGCGCGCTTCTGCTCATGGCCGGCTTCACCACGATCCCGGGCACCGGCATCGGTATCTCCGAGGACGACCTGCGCCGGTTTCCCGAGTGGGAGCTGCGGACCGGCGCGCAGGTCCCGATGGCGGAGATTAGCCGCCACACCCGTATTCCGCCGCCGCTGAAGGCAGCCATGCGCAGCGGCCGGCTGCGGATCCGCAGGTTCGAACTGGTGCGGGTGCCATCCAACACCGGGGTGCATGCGGATTCGTGACTGACCCGGCCGACCAGCATTTGAGCCTCATTTCGCGCGGGCGCGCAACCCATCGGGATCGGTGATCTTGATCATGGCATATCCGACGTGGACGAGACGGTCTCGCTCGAACTCCTTGAGGATCTTGTTGATCGACGGGCGCTGTACGCCGAGCATGGCCGCCAGGGTGTGTTGGGTGAGTTGCACGGAGCCGTCGACCGCTAAGTCCAGAAGAAGCTGCGCCAATTGGGTTGGCAGCGGCCTGCCGAGCAGGCTCAACCTGACCCGCCCGGCCAACACCCGTTGGGCCACACTGGAAAGCCACCGCCGGGAGATGCCCGGATGGGCGGCGAGCAGCCGTTCGAAGGCGTCCCGATCCAGAAACAGGCACAATGCGTCCGACAACGCGCGCGCCGTGTGTGGCACCGGCAAGCCCAGCAACACCGGAATATCGCCGACCACGTCGCCGGCGCGCAGCACGTCTATCACCGCGCGCCGGCGTCCAGAGCCGGCCGTGAGCTCGATTTGCCCCGTCCGCACAATCCACACCCCGCTGGCCACGTGAGCGGCGGAGAAAACCACCTCCCCGGCGTTAAAGGCCCTAACCTGCAGGCTGTCTGCCAGTGCGGAGAGGTCTTCGGGACGCAGCGGGGCAGCCGCCCCGCGACCGACGCACCGCGCCACCCAGGCGGCGTGTCGCATCTTTGCCCCCGAGGCCGGGCGCTCGCCGGTCGGCGCGTGCACGGCTTGGTTGATCGGATCCGCCGGGTGGTCTGACACCGCGCCTCCTCCGCCACCCAGACGATGTCATCCTGCCTACAATCTTGCTCCCCGTGGATTGCCGTGCGACTACTCGCTGCGGCGGATTCGTTTACCGGACGTCGGGCGCGCGGCCCATCGGTCGACATGCCCGGGCACCATCGACCCGGTCCGCCTGGCGGCGAGTCAGCTCCAGGGTCTCGGTGCGGGCCTGGTCGATCAGCTCCGCAGCGTGCCCGAAATCGGAGGTCGGGGATCTTCCACCGGGAAGGGCAACGGCAGCACGATGAGCCGAGCTCGCTTCGGCACCCGGACGATATCGGCGGCGACCCGATGGCGGATCAGCATCGACAAAGCACGGGTGGCGATGTCCAGCGGTGTTCTCGGCGGCCGCCGCGCGCACGCGTAACCGGTCGACGTCGCGTCGTCGTAACCCGATCTACAGCCCGGCCAGTTCCTGCACCGTCGCCGCGGTGGCCGGACGGGGGCGATGAATGCGGCGCGGCGGGCGCCGACCGAGGTGGCGGTGATCAGGTCGGGCGTAATACCGCGCTCGTAGCGGGCGGGCTCAACGCCGCTCATGATTGCGAGTGTGAGCAACCCGGTGGGCGGGGCTGAGCAACGGGCTGGAGGGTTGCCGACGTCTGCGTTCCTGTCCGACGGGTTCTGCGCCGTCGGTGGCGCTTTCGATGATGTGGCACACGGTGGCGGTCTGGTCATGGTGCTGTTCGCTGCGCGCGGACTGTAGCGCGCCGATCAGTTTGGCGCGCAAGGCACACAACGCGGCGATGGCATGGTCGAGGTCGTGCACGTGCCGATCGAGCAGCGCGGTCACCTGGTCGCAGGGCATTGCACCCCGGCGATGCAGGTCTAGGATCTCTTTGATCTCCGGCAAGGAGAAGCCGAGAGTTCTGGCCCGCAGAATGAATCGCAGGATTGCGATGTCGTCGTCGCTGAACAACCGGTAGCCGACCTCGGTGCGTGCGGCCAGCGGCAGCAACCCCTTGGCCTCCCAAGTCCGGATAGCCTTCGGGGAAACTCCGACGGCTTTGGCGGCAGCACCGACGGTGTGCGCCACGGGGGCTCCCTTCCTTGCAGGGCGGCTTCTTAGGCCCTTGACCTCCGCAGTGCGGAATTTTAGTGTACTCAGCGGTCGCGATCTCTTCACCACCCTCCCGGCACATAGACAACGAGGAACCGGGGGAGAGACTAGGGAACATGACCGACCCGGGGCACCTCGGCATCGTTATCTCCGGCTATCTCCGGGCAGCCCGGCGATGCGGCCTGACCTGAAAGGGAAACCATGTCCGACGTACCAGATCCCACGTTCTACCGGAGTCCGGGCGCCGCCATCGCAGCCCCACCCGAGCGGCTGGCCTACGTTGCCGCTTTCGACCCGGCGGGTCAGGCGAAAGATGCGCTCGCCGTGGTGGACTGCGATCCGACCTCGCCGACGTACGGCGATGTGATCGGTTGGGCCGAGCTGCCCACGGCCGGCAATGAACTACACCATTTCGGGTGGAACGCGTGTTCGAGCGCACTGTGTCATGACGGGCACGGGGACCGTCACCAGTTGGAGCGCCGCTATCTGGTGGTGCCGGGGATCCGCTCGTCGACGACGTATGTCCTTGACACCAAGCCCGACCCCCGCCAACCGTCTGTGGTGCACGTCATCGAGGCGGGTGAACTCGCTGCCAAGGCCGGATATTCACGCCCGCATACCGTGCACTGCGGCCCGGACGGTATCTTCATGTCCGCCCTGGGCGGCGCCGACGGCAACGACGGTCCCGGCGGTGTCGCACTGATCGATCACGACACGTTCGAGGTCATCGGGCCGTGGGAGCGGGACCGAGGCGAGCAATTTTTCGCCTACGACGTGTGGTGGCACCTGAACTACGACACGGTGATCACGTCGGAGTGGGGGACACCCTCGATGCTCGAAAGTGGGCTCGATCCCGAGCATCTGCTTGGCCGTAAGTTCGGGCATCACGTGAACTTCTGGAGCATGTCCAAGCGGAATCTCACCCAGCGGATCGACCTTGGCGATGAGCACCAGATGGTGCTCGAACTGCGCCCGGCCCACGACCCCGCCAAAGCGTACGGCTTTGTCGGCGTGGTGATCAACGTCGAAGACCTCTCGTCGTCGATCTGGCTGTGGCACCGGCAAGCTGACCGATGGGCGCTCGAAAAGGTCATCACAGTTCCGGCCGAACCCGCCGACCCCGACGCCCTGCCCCCGGCGCTGAGGCCGTTCGCCGCTGTGCCGCCACTGGTCTCCGACATCGACTTGTCGGTCGATGACCGCTGGCTGTATGTCTCATGCTGGGGCACCGGCGAACTCAAGCAGTTCGACGTGAGCGACCCGTTCCGTCCGCGGCAAACCGCGTCGGTACGTCTCGGTGGAATCGTGCGCCGCCAGTCGCACCCGGCGGCGCCGGACTTGCCGTTGGCCGGTGGGCCGCAGATGGTGGAGATCAGCCGTGATGGACAGCGGGTCTACGTCACCAATTCGCTCTACGCGGCCTGGGACGATGTGTTCTATCCCGACGGCGTCGGGGCCTGGATGGCAAAACTTAACGCCGACACCGGCCTCGGCGGGCTCGTTCCAGATCTCGAATTCTTCCCTCGGGGCAACGCCTTTCGTGGTCTAAGGGTCCATCAGACCCGGCTGCAGGGCGGCGACGCGTCGAGCGACTCGTACTGCTACACCGGTTGAACCCGACGTGCCGCTGCCGTGGCAGGAGTCCGACGGCGCCGGCGCATGCTTTAGCCGCCCCTACGGCGCGCTTCGGCGCTGAGGTCGGTCGCTGGTCGCACTCCCGCAGCTAACCCGGCCGAGCCGGCAATCGTGCCGCAGCGCTTGACCTTGTCCCAAGGGCAACCCCTAGATTGGCGGTACCGTCGGTGGGCTGATCGAGCGGGGGTCGACCCGCCGGCGTCAACGTTGCGCTTCAGCGAGGAAGGATGAGTGAAACGGCTGAATCCGGGTTCGAGACCCTTGGGTTGCCGAAACGCTGCCTGTGTCAGCGAAGTTGGACAAGTTTCGCCAGTTCTGAGGTGGGTCGAGGGATCGGCACCCGGCTTGGCAAGCGCCGGCACCGGCTCGATTGGGCTCGGTCTGCGGCACCACGCGGAAAGCGCAGCAGCGGAGAAGTCACCGCCGCACTTGCCGGGGCAACGATGAGTAAGGAGTGTTCCAGATGACAGCACGACATGGACGGCTGGCGAAGGCGGCGCCCACGCTGGGCACCCACATCTTGTTGGTGTATGCCGGCCATGAGGCGCTGCATTGGGCTTTGGCCAAGGTTCCGTGGCGCAAGGCGACGGTCACCACCACCGCCTGGGGTCTGCGGGTTGCCCGCAAGGTGGAGCGCACGGCCAAGGATGGCGTTGAGCGGGCTCGACTGGCGGCCGCCGACATGCTCGCCGAGGCGGTCGAGCGCATCGGGGAGGAAGTTTCACCGCCGGCGGCGGACACCGGTGCCACCCAGGAGCACTGATGCTGACCGTCGATGCCCCCGCCGACACCGCAGCAAAGCTGACCGTGCTCTCCGCCGGGGCAGGCCGGATGCGGGTGCACGCCACCGGGTTTCAGTTTGACGGGGCCAGGGCTGCCGCGATTGAGCGGTCGGTTGGCCAGCTGACCGGTGTGCGCGGCGTGCGCGCCTATCCGCGGACGGCATCGGTGGTGATCTGGTACGCACCGGCTGGCTGTGACACCGCTGCGGTGCTGTCGGCGATCACCGAGGCGGTGCGCCGGACGGCGACGCCCGCCCCGACGGCGCACCGGGCTGATGCCGGCGGCGGGGTGGTGGGGAAGGTCGTGGGGGGGATCGCGCGAACGCTGTTGGGTCTGCGCGGGGAGGTGGCGGAGCGCCCGCCGCAGATCCGGAGGCTGGCCGAGGCGCTGGATCGTCTCGGCTATCACCTCGAGTCGGTCACCGAGAGCCCACCGTCGCCGGGCGAGGAGAGTCGGCGCGGGATTCGCGCCTGGTTGCGGCGGGTGTGGCTGGCCTGGCCGTTGGGGCTGCTGGCGTCCGGGTTGTCGATGTTTTTCGGCGGCTACCCGTGGGCACGCTGGTTGGCGTTTGCCGCGACGATACCGGTGCAATTCATAGCCGGGTGGCCGTTCCTGGTGGGGGCCGCGCAGCGTGCGCGGGAAAAGACCGCGAACATGGACACCCTGATCGCGCTGGGCACGCTCACCGCGTTCACCTACTCCGCTTATGAATTGTTCGCTGGCGGGCCGCTGTTTTTCGACACCGCGGCGTTGATCATCGCATTCGTGGTGCTGGGCCGCTACTTCGAGGCCAGGGCTCACGGCAAGACCCGGGAGGCGATCAGCAAGCTGCTGGAGATGGGCGCCAAGGAGGCCCGGCTGCTCGTCGACGGCCAGGAGCGCCTCGTCCCAGTGGACCAGGTGCAAGTCGGAGACCTGGTGCGGGTGCGTCCCGGGGAGAAGATCCCGGTCGATGGTGAGGTCATCGATGGGCGCGCCGCCGTCGATGAGTCGATGCTCACCGGCGAGTCCGTCCCGGTCGAAAAAACGGTGGGTGATCATGTTGCCGGGGCGACGGTCAACACCGACGGCCTGCTGACCGTGCGGGCCACCGCCGTGGGGGCCGACACCGCGCTGGCCCAGATCGTGCGCCTGGTCGAGCAGGCCCAGGGCGGCAAGGCCCCGGTGCAGCGGCTGGCCGACCGGATCTCGGCAGTGTTCGTGCCGAGTGTCATCGGTGTTGCCGCCACGACGTTCGCCGGGTGGGCGCTGATCGCCGCCAACCCGCTCGCGGGTATGAGCGCCGCGGTCGCGGTACTGATCATCGCCTGCCCGTGTGCGCTGGGGCTGGCCACCCCCACGGCGATCATGGTCGGCACCGGCCGCGGCGCGGACCTGGGGATCTTGATCAAGGGCGGTGAGGTGCTGGAAGCCTCCAAGAAGATCGACACCGTGGTGTTCGACAAGACCGGCACCCTCACCCGCGCCCAGATGCGACTCACCGACGTGATCGCCGATGACCGGCGCCAGGCGGATCGGGTGCTGCGGCTGGCCGCCGCGGTAGAATCCGGTTCTGAGCATCCCATCGGGGCGGCGATCGTCGCGGCCGCCCGTGAGCGAGGGCTGCAGGTTCCGGCGGCTACAGGTTTCACCAACCTCGCCGGGCACGGTGTGCGCGCCGAGATTGACAGCAAACCCGTGCTGGTCGGGCGGCGCACCCTCGTTGACGAGCACGATTTGGCATTGCCTGAGCATTTCGCTGTGGCGGCCGAGGAACTGGAAGAGCGGGGCCGCACCGCGGTGTTCGTCGGCCGGGACGACCGGGTTGTGGGGGTGCTCGGGGTGGCCGACACGATCAAAGACGAGGCCGCCGAGGTGGTGCGCCGGCTGCACGCCCTGGGGCTGCAGGTCGCCATGATCACCGGGGATAACGCCCGCACGGCGGCCGCGATCGCCGAGCAGGTCGGCATCGAGCGGGTACTGGCCGAGGTGCTGCCGGCCGACAAGGTCAGCGAAATCCGCCGACTGCAGACCGAGGGCCGGGTAGTTGCGATGGTTGGCGATGGCGTCAACGACGCCCCCGCGCTGGTGCAGGCCGATCTGGGGATCGCGATCGGCACCGGCACCGATGTGGCCATCGAGGCCTCCGATATCACGCTGATGTCCGGCCGGCTCGACGGTGTGGTGGATGCGATCGAACTCTCCCGGCGCACCCTGCGTACCATTCACCAGAACCTGGGGTGGGCGTTCGGCTACAACACCGCCGCCATCCCCCTGGCCGCACTCGGCCTGCTGAATCCGGTCATCGCGGGCGCGGCGATGGGATTCTCCTCGGTCAGCGTGGTGAGCAACTCGCTGCGGCTACGCCGCTTCGGGCGCGAACGCAGGACCGGGGCTCATATCACCATCGGTAGCCGAGCGGATGGCAACGTCACGACCCCCCTCGATCAGGGCGGTTGGGTCGCTCGTGATCCATGATCTGGTGCTTCGGTGGGTGGTTACCGGGCTGTTCTCGCTGAGCGCCGCCGAATGTGTGCTAGCGATCGTCACCAAACGCCGACCGTGGACCTGGGTCATCAGCCACGGGCTGCATTTCGTCATGGCAGTGGCGATGGTGGTGATGGCCTGGCCGTGGGGCGCAGATTTACCGTCCACCGGACCAGCGGTGTTTTTCCTGCTGACGGCCGTTACGTTCGTGACGATGGCCGTCGTTGCGGCCCGAAGAGCCGCCCAACGGGTGCAATACGGCTACCACGCTCTGATGATGCTGGCAACGGCCTGGATGTACGCCATCATGAATACTCAGCTGTTTCCGATACGAATGGGCACTCAACCAGGTGCGTCGATGGCAGGCATGGACATGGTCGGCATGAACATGCCGGCAAGCGGCGGATCGTCATATGGTTGAGCGCAGTCAACTGGCTCGGTAGCGTCGGCTTCGCGGTCGCGGCGGTTTTTTGGACCTATCGGTACGTTGTCACACGCCGGCACGAACGTTCCCGCTTCGACTCGCTGGGGAACCTCAGTCAGGCGGGCATGGCCATCGGAATGACTTTTCTCTTCCTCAGCACGCTATTTCACATCTGATCCGGCCCCCGGTTATCCCCGGTTATCCCTGCATCAGCGTAGAGCTCACGTAATCAGCGTAGAGCTCACGTAGCCGCTTGGTGACGTCGGCCGGCTCCTGATCCAGTCGCGCGGGAGCTCTTCACGCGCCTGGTGCCGGGCCGCCAGCGAGACGCTGCGGGCACGAAATGGTACGGCGCTGTGCCCTTGACTTTGCCTTTGGGGCAAGCTCTACCGTAGAAATCACCGGCAGAGATGCCTCCGCCCTGATCCCGCATAGGAGGCCAACATGGGTTTAGCCACAACCTAATTGGATTTCGCGATCCCCACCGGCCACCGTATGACGCACCCCTGTGAGCGGCAACGTGGTGCGTGCTCGCAGCATTTGCAGACACTTCCGTCTCGACCCGGACTGCGCTCCACCACGATCGCACAGGTCGACGGCGTGGCCGATAAGCCGATGACCGGGAGATCACCAACCCGTTGCGCTTTTACGGGTGTTCTCAGCACAGATAGGAGAAGCCCGATGAAATCTCAAGCTAAGAAGGCAATTACGTTGTCAGGTGGCGCAGTCCTCGTCGTTGTAGCGCTCGAATTCGGCAGCGGCGAGTTGTCAACCCCCGATACTGGTGCGTTGGTTAGGGCCAGCGCCGTCAGTGGTGCCACTGACCTGGGGCAAGACCGCACAGACGAGCCGCCGTGCATCGCCGACCCGACAGATCCATGCCTGCCGCCAATGGACGTTTCGGCCAATGCACCGAGTCGGCTTTCGCCGCAGCCGGTGGGTCCGCCCCGCACACAGATTTTTTGCCAACCTGCCGGAGTCTTTGGGCAATTGTGCTATCGGCGGATAGCGCCATGAAGCGCGACTCGGAGTTGGTGCGACCCGCTAGGTTGAGCCGCCAGCTAACGTTCGCCCAACGCCACCTTGACGCTGAAACGATTTGGACAGGGCTCCGTGACGTATCCTCGAGTGTGCTCGACCTTGCCGTTAAGGCAAGCCCGGAACTCGTGCGACGGGTTGTGAGCCCCTGCCGCCCGGGAAAGGACCAAGATCAATGACGGCTGCCATCCATGAACGAAGCCCTCTGGCGCACACGGTCGGCGATGCCGCCAAAGCCATCGGTGTCTCGGCCAAGGCCATCCGGATCTGGGAAGCCAAGGGGTTGCTACCGCCGGCTGAGCGCACCCAAAGCGGTTACCGGCTGTTCAGCGATGAGGACATCGCGATCCTGCGGTTCATTCTGCGCGCCCGGACCCTGGGTTTGACATTGTCGGAGATCAAAGAGGTTCTCGACCTGCATCGTCAGGGCATGGCGCCCTGTGAGCAGGTCACCGCCCTGCTCGATAAGCACATCCGCGACATCGACCGCACCATCGCCCACTTGCGAGCCCTGCGCACTACACTGGTCGCTGCCCTGCAGACCGCTCAAAGCGACCAGCGCCGCGGTCGGCTTGCCACCGTCTGCCGCATCATTGAATCACCCACGGAATAAGCTTTGCGCAGCGGGCCAGGCGGGGAGCACGTCGGCAAACGCTGCCCGTTCGAGACAACGGCCGCCTGAATCGCAACGACCGATAAGAGCACTGCCAGAACAGAAATTGGTCAACACGTTTACGGGGTCAACACCTCAGGAGGCGCAGCAGGACAGTTTGGTGACATCGCGGGTGAAGGTCTGCGCGGCCAGCTTGAGGCCTTCGGCCATGGTCAGATACGGGCACCACTGCTCGGCCAGCTCGGCCACGGTCGCCTTGTTGGCCAGCGCGCCGACGGCGGCGGCGATAACCTCGCCGGCGCCCTCGGCGATCACGTGCGCGCCCAGCAGCCGGCCCGAGTCTTGCTGGGCAACGAGTTTGATCAGGCCGCGGGTGTCGCGATTGACGATTGCTCGCGGTACGTAGTGCAAGGGAAGCACGCGGCACTCGCACTCGTAGCCGGCCTCGATCGCCTCGCGCTCGGTGATCCCGACCGCGGCAATGGCCGGACTGGTGAACGTCACCCGCGGCAGCGCCGTGTAGTCCACGCTTCGCTGTGTTCCGTCAAATGCGTTGTCGGCCACCAGGTTTCCGTGAGCTGCCGCGACGTAGACGAATTGCGGGGCACCGGTGACGTCGCCGGCCGCCCAGATCCGCGGGTTGGTGGTGCGCAGAAAATCGTCGACGAGCACCTCGCCCCTGCTGCCGGTGGATACGCCGACGGCGGCCAGGTTTAGCGAAGCGGTGACCGGTCGGCGGCCGGTGGCGACCAACAACTGCTGGGCGCGCAACCGGCCGCCGTGCCCGTCGGCAGTGCGGTAGTCCAGCCGGTAGCCGCCGTGCTCGTATCCGACCCGGGTGGTGGTCGTGCCGGTGAGCACCCGCAGCCCTTCATCGGTGAACGCCCGCTCGATGGCGGCCGAGATTTCGGGTTCTTCGAGCGGCGCCAACCGTTCCAGCACTTCCACCACGGTGACCTGCACCCCTAACCGTGACCACAGCTGGGCCTGCTCGAGGCCCACCGCGTTGCCGCCGAGCACGATCATCGATTCCGGCAGCGCATGCATCTCCATCGCGGTGGTCGAGGTCAAAAAGCCGGTCTCGGCCAATCCGTCGACCGGTGGCGCCCATGGTGCCGACCCGGTGGCGATCAGATACTGCTCGGCCTCCACTCGGGTGGACCCGCCATCGGTGAGGGCGATATCCAGGACGGGCCCCGGCGCGAAGCGGGCGGATCCCGCCACGATATCCCACCCGTATTCGGCGGCCAGGTCGGTGTATTTCGCGGCGCGCATCGTTGCCACCAGGTCATCCTTGGCGCCGATCAGCCGCGCCACGTCAACGCCGAACGGGGTCACGCCGATGCCCGGGAAACGCTCCACAAGGCTCTCGCTGCGGATCGCCGCGGCGGCCAGCAGCGCCTTTGACGGCACACACCCGGTGTTGACACACGTCCCGCCGACCGTGCCGCGCTCGATCATGACCACCCTCTTGCCCTTGCCGCGGGCGGCGATCGCCGCGGCGAACCCCGCGCCTCCCGAGCCGATCACCGCGAGGTCATAGCCCACCATCCGATCCTTCCTCCGCTTTCATTCGCGTTGCCAAATGTGTCTATAGTAACCTAGGATTCGTAAATCCGGATATCTCAGTGAGGGTTAGTTCTGTGGTCGACGTTTCTGGGCCCCGCACCAGCCTGTTGCCCACCACCGCGAACGGGGTGGAGACGGTGGCGAAATTCTTCCGTGCCCTTGCCGATCCGGCCCGGTTGCGGTTGCTGGAGTTCTTGTTGGACGAGGAGCACACCGTTAGCGAGTGCATGGCGCACATCGGACTCTCCCAGGGCCGGGTGTCCAGCCATCTGGCGTGCCTCTCCGACTGCGGCTACGTGCAGCTGCGCCGCCGCGGCCGCTTTAGCTGTTATCGAGTCAGCGACCCGCGGGTCGCGGAACTGGTGCTGCTGGCCCGCTCGTTGGCCGCCGACAACGCCGCCGCCTTGGCCGCGTGCATGCGCATCACCACCCCGAACGCTTGATCGACGAGGGCTTGATCGACGAGGGCCGATCGACGAGGAGGACCACCATGTCGACGCATCCCGGGCCGCGCCGCACCCCGATCGCGCTGGTGGCGGCGGGGTTGCTGCTGCCCGCGTTGTGTTGCGGGTTACCGGTGTTGATCGCCGCCGGCGCGATCGGCGCGGTGGCCACGGCTTTGACCGATCCCCGCGTGATCGGTGCCGCTGTGGCGGTGGCTGCCGCCATAGCGGTGCGGTTTATGTGGCATCGACGCAGCTGCGGTCGGGATCCCCGGTGCTGTCCACGCGCGCCGACCGCGCCGGCCGCCCGCAGCCGCTCCGATCACCCCACCCGTCATCCAATCTGACCCAGGAGTGTTAACCCATGCCCGAGCAGCCCTCGACCACCCGCCCCGTCGCGCCGGTTTGGCGCCGTCGCCCGCTGGTGCTCCTGCTCATCGCCGCGGCGGTGCTCGCGATCGCGTTGGCGCTGTATACGGCGCTGTCCCCGGGGGGTAAACACCAGCACCCCGCCGGCCCGCCCGCGGCCGGGCCGGCGGTGACCGCCCACACCTTGCAAGGCAAGCAGGTCAGGGTGCCCGACGGCTCCCGGCCCGGGGTGCTGTTCTTCTTCTCCGCCACCTGCGGCAACTGCGGCCCCAGCGCCCGGGCGGTCGGTCAGGCCCAGCAGGCCGCCGGCTCCAAGGCGGCCTTCGTCGCCGTCGACATCGACCCCTCCGACAGCGAGCAGGCCATCGAGGAGTTCCTGACCGCCAACCAGGCCACCGGGGTGGCCTTCACCCGCGATACCCACGCCGCATTGATGAGCGGCTGCCAGGTCACTCAGCCCTCCACCGTCGTGGTGCTGGACATCCCCGGCACGGTGGTGTTCCGGGCGGTGGAACCCACCGCCGCTCAGATCGGCGCCCAACTGGCGAAGCTGGGCGCATGATCGGACCGCTGCTGGCGCTCGCGTTCGGTGCGGGGATGCTGGCCCCGGTCAACCCGTGCGGCTTCGCGGTGCTGCCGGCCTACCTCGCCTACGCGGTCGACGCCGCGGATCACCCCGGCGCTCGGGTGGGGGCGCTGTCCCGGCTGGCCGGCGGGCTGCGGGCCGGATCGGCCCTCACCGCCGGTTTCGCCGGCACCCTCACCGTCATCGGGCTGTTACTCGCTCTCGGGTTGCGCTCCCTGCTGCGGCTCATCCCCTGGCTGGCCGCGGCGCTCGGCGCCGGCCTTGCCGTCGTGGGCCTGGTCATGCTCGTCGGCCGGCAGCTGCCGTTGCGGCTGCCGACACGAAGTTCCAGTACCCGGCGGCAGGCACCGCTGGGAATGGTGGCCTTCGGTGCCGGATATGCGCTGGCCTCGGCGTCCTGCTCGATCGCGGTGCTGCTAGCGGTGATCACCCAGGCGCTGGCCACGACCAACATCTCGGGGATGCTGCTGGTCTTCACCGCCTATGCCGCCGGTGCGGCGACACTGTTGTTGTGCCTGGCGGTGTTTGCGGCCTTCGCCAGCGGTCTGATCACCCGTTTTCTGCGCCGGCTGCTGCCCTACATGAACCGTATCGCCGGCGCCGTGCTCGCTATTTCCGGCGGCTACCTGGTGCTGTACTGGTTGCCGCAATTGTTTGGCGGCCAACCCGGCGCCACTGCTTTCAACGGCGTGGCCACCGCCGTATCGGCCTGGATCGGTGGGCACCAACTAGCGGTCACCCTCATCGCGCTCGGCATCGCCTTGCTTACCGCGGTGGCCGCCGTCACCGCCCGCGCCACCAAGCACACCGCCGACGTCGAGGACTGCTGCGCGTCTCAGGAAACGCCACCCGCAGAAGCCGCCGACGGCACCGGGCTATAGCCGCAACGACACACCAAGACACCACACCAATGAATCGAATTTGGCAATCTCACGCAATTCGCGCGCGGTGTGTGCGGCAAGTTTTCTCCGGCTACCCCGAGGGGCTCATAACCGCAGCATTTCTCGTTTCATCCGGAAGGGTTCAAGAAAATCCAGCGGCGGCGGATAATGCGATGGTAGCCGACCCTGGGCTGGTGATGGGGCTGGTGATGCCGCCATCGGGGACCCGGCGGCGTCGGTAACCACCCCGGTTCTCCGGAAGAAGGGCCGTAACGGCTGGGTGGCCGGGGCTGAAACGATCACGTACCCGGTGTCGGTACCGGTGTGTGGCGAGATCTCGCGCATCGGTGGTGAGACCGATGCGACCAGCGTCCCCTTCGATGTGCGGATCGGCACCGCGGATAATACCCGCATTGCAATGCTTCCTTTACTTTGTCGCTCACAATTCACCATCACTTACAGAAAACCGCGAAATCGACTTTTGCGGTCCCTGAATGTCAGGCAGCTGACAATGGTCGATCCCGGCGAATTACCCTTGTCAAGGGTGGGGTGTTGGTGAGCAATCCGCCCCGGCTCTACCGGTGAGCGGCACGCTGTGACGGGCGTCAACTCTTACACCCCGTAGTGGACAGGAGCAGGGCAGCTGGAACACTGGTGGACGTGCACGGTGCTGACCCGGCGACAACCGCGGCCGGGACTTCCACGAGGGCGTCGGCCGCGCTGTTCGAGCAGGCTTGCGCGGTGATCCCCGGCGGGGTGAACTCCCCGGTGCGGGCGTTTCAGGCGGTCGGCGGGACGCCCCGGTTCATCACCCGGGCACGGGGCTGCTGGCTCACCGACGGCGACGGCAACCGCTATGTCGACCTCGTTTGCTCGTGGGGTCCGATGATTTTGGGTCACGCTCACCCGGCGGTCGTCGACGCCGTGACCGGGGCCGCCGCCGACGGGTTGTCGTTCGGGGCGCCGACCCCGGCCGAGACCGAGCTGGCCACCGAGATCATCGCCCGGGTGGCGCCGGTCGAGATGATCCGGCTGGTGAATTCCGGCACCGAGGCCACCATGAGCGCCATCCGGCTGGCCCGGGGGTTCACCGGCCGGGCCAAGATCGTCAAGTTCGCCGGCTGTTACCACGGCCATGTGGACGCTCTGCTCGCTGACGCCGGCTCCGGGGTGGCGACGCTGGGCCTGCCGTCCTCACCGGGGGTCACCGCCGCCGCCGACACCCTCGTGTTGCCCTACAACGACATCGAGGCGGTCCGCCAGACCTTCGCGCGGTTCGGCGAGCAGATCGCGGCGGTGATCACCGAGGCCAGTCCGGGCAACATGGGCGTCGTCCCCCCGGCACCGGGATACAACACCGCGCTGCGCGCAATCACCGCCGAGCACGGCGCGCTGCTGATCATCGACGAGGTGATGACGGGTTTCCGGGTCAGCCGAAGCGGGTGGTACGGGCTTGATCCGGTCGACGCCGATCTGTTCACCTTCGGCAAGGTGATGAGCGGCGGACTGCCGGCCGCGGCCTTCGGCGGGCGCGCCGAGGTGATGGAACGGCTGGCCCCGCTCGGGCCGGTGTATCAGGCCGGCACACTATCGGGTAATCCGGTGGCGGTGGCCGCCGGGCTGGCGACCCTGCGCGCCGCCGACGAGGCCGTCTACGCCACCCTGGACACCAACGCCGAGCGGCTGGCCGCGCTGCTGTCCGAAGCGCTGGCGGGCACCGGTGTGCCGTATCAAATCGCCCGGGCCGGCAACATGCTCAGCGTCTTTTTCGCCGCCGATCCCGTGACCGACTTCGCCGCGGCGAAGGCCAGTCAGACGTGGCGTTACCCGGCGTTCTTCCACGCGTTGCTGGACGCCGGGGTGTACCCGCCGTGCAGCCCGTTCGAAACGTGGTTCGTCTCGGCCGCTCTTGACGACGTCGCCTTCGCGCGGATCGCCGAGGGGCTGCCGGCCGCCGCCGCCGCCGCTGCCCGGGAGCGCGAACCCTGATGGGCGAGCATACCCGGATCCACCTGGTGCGCCACGGCGAGGTGCACAACCCCGACGGCATCCTGTACGGCCGGCTGCCGGGATTCCACCTGTCCGACGCCGGTCGACGGCAGGCCGCAGCGGTCGCCGACGCGCTGGCTCGCCACGACATCGTCGCGGTGATCGCCTCCCCGCTGCAGCGGGCCCAGGAGACCGCCGCGCCCATCGCCGCCCGCCACGACCTGGTCGTGGACACCGATCCCGACCTCATCGAGTCGACCAACGTCCTGCAGGGCAGGGGTGTTTCGCCCGGCGACGGCGCCTGGCGCGACCCGCGCGTGTGGTGGCACCTGCGTAATCCGTTCACCCCCTCGTGGGGAGAGCCCTACTCCCAGATCGCGGCCCGGATGACGACGGCGGTCGACAAGGCCCGCGCTCGGGCCGCCGGGCACGAGGCGGTGTGCGTCAGCCATCAGCTGCCGATATGGACGCTGCGGCTGTATCTGACCGGCAAACGGCTCTGGCATCTGCCGACGCGGCGGCAGTGCGCGCTCGCGTCGGTGACCTCTCTGGTCTACGAGGGGGACCGCCTGGTGGACGTGGTGTACTCGCCGGGGGTGGCGACGTGACCATGCGCCGATGCCTGGTCGTCGGGGCGGCGCTGGCCGCCCTGGCCAGCGGCTGTGCGAGCGGGGGCGACGCGGTGGCGCAGGGCGGCACCTTCGAGTTCGTCGCCCCCGGCGGCAAGACCGACCTCTTCTACGACCCCCCCGGGCGGCGCGGTCGCCCCGGGCCGCTGAGCGGCCCGGACCTGATGAACCCCGAACACACCCTGTCGTTGGACGATTTTGCGGGCGACGTCGTCGTCATCAACATCTGGGGCCAGTGGTGTGGCCCGTGCCGCGCCGAAGTCGGCCGGTTGCAGCGGGTGCATGAGGCCACCCGCAGCGAGGGGGTGTCTTTCCTCGGCATCGACGTGCGAGACACCGGCCGGCAGGCAGCCCGCGACTTCGTCGTGGACCGCCACGTCACCTACCCGTCCATTTACGACCCGGCGATGCGCACCCTGATCGCCTTCGGCGGCAAATACCCCACCGCCGTCATCCCCTCGACGCTGGTGCTGGACCGCCGCCACCGGGTGGCGGCGGTGTTTTTGCGGGAACTGCTCGCCGAGGACCTGCAGCCGGTGGTGCAACGGGTGGCCTCAGAAAAGCCCCCCGAAAAGCCCCCCGAAAAGCCCCTGGAAACCGGCACCGCGCCACCCCCGGGGGAACCGCGATGACCGCGATGACCGGGTTCACCGGGTTTTCAGCGCTCGCAGCGGCCGGGCCGCTGCTGCCGGCGCTCGCGGTGTGCCTGCTGGCGGGGCTGGTGTCGTTCGCCTCGCCATGCGTCGTGCCGCTGGTGCCGGGCTACTTGTCGTATCTGACCGCCGTGGTCGGCGTCGACGAACAGCCGCGGCCGGGTGCGCGCAGGGCGCCGCCCGCCGCGCGGTGGCGGGTCACCGGCTCGGCGGCGTTGTTCGTGGCCGGGTTCTCCGCGGTGTTCCTGCTCGGCACGGTGGCCGTGCTCGGAATGACCACCACCCTGATCACCGACCGGCTGGTGCTGCAGCGAGCCGGCGGTGTCCTGACCATCGTCATGGGCCTGGTCTTTATGGGCTTCCTTCCGGCCCTGCAGCGCCAGGCCCGCCTCACCCCGCGGCGGTGGTCGACGCTGGCCGGGGCGCCGATGCTGGGCGCGGTGTTCGCGCTGGGCTGGACCCCGTGTCTGGGGCCGACGCTGACCGGCGTGATCACCGTCGCCTCGGCCACCCAGGGGGCGACGGTGCTGCGCGGGATCGTGCTGGTGCTCGCCTACTGCATGGGACTGGGAATCCCGTTTGTGCTGCTGGCGTTCGGCTCGGCGACGGCCGTGACCGCCGTGACCTGGCTGCGCCGGCACACCCGGGCGATGCAGATCTGCGGCGGCGCCCTGCTGGTCGTGGTGGGTGCGGCGCTGGTCACCGGGGTGTGGGACGACTTCGTCTCGTGGTTGCGGGACGCCGCGGTGTCCGATGTGAGGTTGCCGATTTGACCCCGCAAGCGACCGCGCATGTCTCCCGGACGGCCCGGATCGGGGCGATCTCGCGTGGCCTTGCCTGGGTGCGCAACACCTGGCGTGCGCTGACGTCGATGGGCACCGCGTTGGTGCTGCTGATCCTGCTGGCGCTGGGCGCGATACCCGGTGCGCTGCTGCCGCAGCGCAGCCTCAACCCCGCCAAGGTCCAGGACTATCTGACCGCCCACCCGGTGATCGGGCCGTGGCTGGACCGGCTGCAGGCGTTCGACGTGTTCTCCAGCTTCTGGTTCACCGCCGTCTACGTGCTGCTGTTCGTGTCCCTGGTGGGCTGTCTCGTCCCGCGGCTGGTCGAGCACGCCCGCAGTTGGCGCGCCACGCCGGTGGCGGCGCCCCGCAACCTGGCCCGGCTGCCCAAGCACGCCGCCGCCACCGTCGCCGGCCGTCCCGAATCCGTGGCCGAGACGATAACCCGGCACCTGCGCGGCTGGCGCACCGTCACCCGCCGCCAACCCGCCGGCGCCGTCGAGGTGTCCGCCGAGAAAGGGTATCTGCGCGAACTGGGAAACCTGGTGTTTCACTTTTCGCTGCTGGGTCTGCTGGTCGCGGTCGCGGTCGGCAAGCTGTTCGGCTACCAGGGCAACGTGGTCGTCATCGCCGACGGCGGCCCGGGCTTCTGCTCGGCATCCCCGGCCGCGTTCGACTCGTTTCGCGCCGGCAACAGCGTCGACGGCACCTCCCTGTATCCCATGTGCATCCGGGTCAATGATTTCCAGGCGCACTACCTGCCCTCCGGGCAGGCCACCTCGTTCGTGGCGAACATCGACTACCAAGCCGGCCGCGACCTGGCCGCCAACAGCTGGCGGCCCTACCGGCTGGCGGTCAACCACCCGCTGCGGCTCGGCGGCGACCGGGTCTACCTGCAGGGTCACGGGTATGCGCCCACGTTCACCGTGACCTTCCCGGACGGGCAGACCCGCACCGCAACCGTGCAGTGGCGCCCCGAGAATGCCGCGACGCTGCTCTCGGCGGGTGCGGTGCGCATCGACCCGCCCGCCGGCACCCACCCCGACCCCGACGAGCGTCGCAAACACCAGATCGCGATTCAGGGCCTGTTCGCGCCGACCGCACAGCTCGACGGCACCCTGCTCTCGTCGAGCTTTCCCGCGCTGAACGACCCCGCGGTGGCGGTCGACATCTACCGGGGTGACACCGGCCTGGACAGCGGCCGGCCGCAGTCGCTGTACGCCCTCGATCCGCGGCTCGTCCGGGACGGCCGGCTGACCAGGGAGAAGCGGGTGAACCTGCGCGCCGGCGAGCAGGTCCGGCTGGAGGACGACGGGACCGTCGTCCGCTTCGACGGCGCGGTGCCGTTCATCGGCGTGCAGGTCTCCCACGACCCGGGCCAGATCTGGGTGCTGGTTTTCGCTGTCACGATGATGACCGGGCTGGTGGTGTCGCTGGTGGTGCGCCGCCGCCGGGTGTGGGCCCGGATCCTCCCGGCGGCGGCCGATACGGTGACAGTCGAGCTGGGCGGCCTGGCGCGGACCGACAACGCCGGCTGGGGCAACGAGTTCGAGCGCCTGAGCGAGCGGGTGCTCGCCGGTGTCGTCTCGGGTCCGGCCGAGCCGCCGGCGCCGCGGCAACCCGCCCCGGCGGGAAGGGACGTCGGATGAACACCATGCACGTCAATATCGGCTTGGCCCGCTACTCCGACTGGGCGTTCACCTCGGCCGTGGTTGCCCTGGTGGTGGCGCTGCTGCTGCTGGCCGTCGAATTGGCCTTCACCCGCAGCCGCACCGACGGGCTGGTGACGGCCGGCGCGGCGGCCATCGACCGGGGGACACCCGGTGCGGCGCCCGACGCGGCGCAGCCGTTCGAGGAGCGCGTCGGGCGGGCCGGCCTGGCGGCGGCCTACCTGGGGATCGGGCTGCTGCTGGTCTGCATCGGGCTGCGCGGGCTGGCCACCATGCGAGCGCCCTGGGGCAACATGTACGAGTTCATCAACGTGACCTGCTGCTGCGCCCTGCTGGCCGGCGCCGTGGTGCTGCGCCGCTTGCAGCACCGCGGGCTGTGGGTCTTCCTGCTGGTTCCGGTGCTGATCCTGCTGACGGTGTCCGGGCGCTGGCTGTACACCAGCGCCGCCCCGGTGATGCCCGCGTTGCAGTCTTACTGGCTGCCGATCCATGTTTTCGTGGTCAGCCTGGGCTCGGGGGTGTTTTTGGTCGCCGGCGTGGCCAGCCTGCTGTTTTTGGCGAGGATGTCGCGGTTGAGCGACCCGGACAGCCCCGGAACGCTCGCGCGGCTGGTGCGCCGGTTGCCCGATGCGCAGACCCTGGACCGGATCGCCTACCGGACGACGATCTTCGCCTTCCCGGTGTTCGGATTCGGGGTGATTTTCGGGGCGATCTGGGCCGAGCAGGCGTGGGGCCGGTACTGGGGCTGGGATCCCAAGGAGACGGTGGCGTTCGTCGCCTGGATCGTGTATGCGGCCTACCTGCACGCCAGGTCGACCGCGGGATGGCGCGACAAAAAGGCGGCCTGGGTTAACGTGATCGGCTTCGCGGTCATGGTGTTCAACCTGTTCTTCGTCAACCTGGTGACCGTGGGGCTGCACTCCTATGCTGGGGTGGGCTGAACAACGAGGGGAAGTGCACGTGTCTGAGCATCCAACGCAGGCCGGCGAGGTGCCTCGAGACCAGGACGATCATCCGACAACGGAGTTGCCGCCGCAACCGCACGCCGGCGGGCCCGACACGAGAGCCAGCGAGGCCGAGACCAAGGCGTTCGCCGGCTTTCGCACCCAACGGCGCTTCACCGACACCCAGACCCGTGGTGTGGCGCCCCCGCCGACCCGCGCCGAGCCGCGGGCATGGGCGGCCACGACGCCGGCCAGGGGAATCCCGCAGCAGGTTGTCGACGGCCCGCTCTACCCGCATTACGGCGGCCCGCTGGCCGAGGGATCGCTGCAGGTGCCGTATCCGCCGGCGCCGATGCCGCCCACCCGTTATCCGGAGCTGTCCACCAGCACGCTTTTGCGCCAGGTCAAACCGCCGCCCTCGGAGGGCTGGCGGCGCTGGCTGTATGTGTTGTCGGGCCGGTTGATCAACGTGGGGGAAAGCCCCCGGGTTAACCGGTACAACGACCTGGTGGTGCAGGCGAACCGGCCGCTGCGCGGCTGCTACAAGATCGCCCTGCTGTCCCTGAAGGGCGGGGTCGGCAAGACCACCATCACGGCCTGCCTGGGCGCCACCTTCGCCTCTATCCGCGGCGACCGGGTGGTGGCGGTGGACGCCAATCCCGATCGCGGCACGCTGAGCCAAAAGGTGCCGTTGGAGACCTCGGCGACGGTGCGCCACCTGCTCCGCGACGCCGAGGGCATCCAGCGCTACAGCGATGTTCGCAGCTACACCAATCAGGGACCGAGCAGGCTGGAAGTGCTGGCGTCGGAGACCGATCCGGCCGTGTCGGAAGCGTTCAGCGACGAAGACTACGCCCGCACCCTGGACATCCTGGAGCGGTTCTACGGAATTGTGCTCACCGACTGCGGCACCGGATTGCTGCATTCGGCGATGGCGGCGGTGTTGGCCAAGGCCGACTTGCTGATCGTGATCAGCTCGGCGTCCATCGATGGTGCGCGCAGCGCCTCGGCGACCCTGGACTGGCTGGACGCGCATGGTCATGAAGACCAGGTCCGCAACTCCATCGCGGTGATCAACGCGGTGCGGCCCCGCTCGGGCAAGGTCGACATGCAAAAAGTGGTCGATCACTTCTCCCGGCGGTGCCGGGCGGTGCGGCTGGTGCCGTTCGACCCGCACCTGGAAGAGGGCGCCGAGATCAGCCTGGAGCGGCTGAAGCGGGAGACACGCGAGGCGCTGATCGAGCTCGCTGCGGTTGTCGCCGACGGGTTTCCCAGTGACCAGCGACGACCCCACGAGGCGTTCCTCTGACGCTGACCGGGCCTAATGCCCAATGGGCTTACTGGGGCCTGTTGATGCTTAACGAGGGTTGTTGATGCTTAACGGGGGTTGTTGATGCTTAACGGGGGGTTTTGATGCTTAATGGGGGTTGTTGTCGCCCTGGCTTAGCCGACGCAGGAACTCCGGGTCGTCGTCGGGCCCGATCACCCGCGTCACCGGCCGGTTGGCCTGCGAGCGGGCCACCCGCCAGCCGATGTAGATCAGCGTCCCCAAGACCAGGATCAGGAGCAGGTAGAGCACTCGACACCTCCTTTCTCCGAATATACCTGCGCCGTAATCTCGAACCGTGCCGGATGATCCCACCTCCACCGGTCGGGTAGCCGTTGACGTGCTGCTCTACGCGGCAGCCCGCACGCTTTTGGCGGTCGCGCTGAGCGCCGCGATCTACGCGGTGGCCCGGGGGCTCGGGGTGACCGAGTTCCCGGTCGTCGTCGCCGCGTTGTTCGGTCTGATCATCGCGATGCCGCTGGGCATCTGGGTGTTCGGTCCGCTGCGCCGCCGGGCCACCGCCGGTCTGGCGATGATCGGGGAGCGGCGGCGCCGGGAGCGCGAGCGGTTGCGCGCCCGGCTGCGGGGAGAACCGCCGCCCGACGGTCAGTAACCGCCCGGGTGTCGGCCGGGGAGGCGCCGGCATCCCCGGTCGACGCCTCCGGCGTCCCCGTGGGCCGGCGGTGGGCCCTGGTGAGCCCTCAGTGGGCGAGCGTCAACGCCAGCGCGACGGCCGTCGACCAGACCAGCATCGCCAGCCCGGTGTCGCGCAGCACCGGGATCAGCTCAACCCCGCCGGCGCCACACCGCACCGGTCGTAAGGCCCGCAGTGCCAGCGGCACGGCAAGCAATCCCGCAGCGCACCAGGGCGTGGCTGCCATCAGCACCAGGGTCAGCACCCCGGCGGTCGCCAGCAGTGCCTGATAGAAGACCCGGGTGCCGGTGTCGCCCAGGCGCACCGCCAGAGTGGTCTTGCCGGATTGCCGATCGGTGGGGATATCCCGGAGATTGTTGGCCACCAGCACCGCCGACGACAGCGCCCCCACCGCCACCGCCGTCACCAGGCCCACCCGATCCACTCGCAGGGCCTGGGTGTATTCGGTGCCCAGCACCGCGATCAGCCCGAAGAACACGAACACCGCCAATTCACCGAGGCCCGCGTAACCGTAGGGCCTTGAGCCACCGGTATATAGCCACGCGCCGGCGATGCAGAGCGCGCCGACGGCGATCAGCCACGGTGCGCTGCACAGCGCCAGGGCCAGTCCCGCCAGCGCCGCGACCACCAGGCTCACCACGCCCGCGGTCAGCACCTCCCGGGGGGTCGCCAGCCGTGAGCCCACCAACCGCAGCGGTCCGGCCCGTTCGTCGTCGGTGCCGCGGATGCCGTCGGAATAGTCGTTGGCGAAGTTCACCCCGACGATCAGCGCCAGCGCCACGGCCTGCGCCAGTACCGCTTTCCACCACACGGCGGCATGCAGCCAGGCCGCGGCACCGGTCCCGGCGATGACCGGCGCCACCGCGTTGGGCCACGTCCGGGGCCGCGCACCGGCGATCCATTGCCCGAAGCTGGCCACGCTGCGATCCTTCCACGGGAATGCCCGACAATGAGCGGGTGCTCGCGGTGATCGGCGGCAGTGGTTTTTACACCTTCTTCGGTGACACAACGCGCGCCATCAGCATGGACACCCCGTTCGGCAAGCCCAGCGCGCCGATCACCGTGGGCGTGGTCGGCGAGCATAAGGTCGCTTTCCTGCCCCGGCACGGACTCAACCACGAGTACTCGGCGCACACGGTGCCCTACCGGGCCAACATGTGGGCGTTGCGGGCTCTCGGGGTGCGCCGGGCCTTCGCCCCGTGCGCGGTCGGCAGCCTGACCCCCACGATCGGCCCCGGCACGGTGGTGGTGCCCGACCAGCTGGTCGACCGTACCCACGGCCGGCCGGACACCTATTACGAATCCGGCGGGATCCATGTCAGTTTCGCCGACCCGTACTGCCCGACGTTGCGGGCCGCGGTCACCAGTCTGCCGGGGGTGGTCGACGGCGGCACCCTGGTGGTGGTGCAGGGGCCCCGGTTTTCCACCCGCGCGGAAAGCCGCTGGTTTGCCTCCGCCGGGTTCACCTTGATCAACATGACCGGCTACCCGGAGGCAGTGCTCGCCAGAGAACTCGAAATATGCTATGCGGCAATTGCTTTAGTGACCGATCTGGATGCGGGGGCGGTGTCCGGTGGTGGCGTCAAGGCCGTGGACGTCTTCGCCGAATTCGAGAAGAACCTCGAGGGCTTCAAAACATTGGTACGCCGGGCGATCGGCCGGCTCCCCGTGCCACACACCTGCACACAGTGCCTACCGCACGTGGGGGCCAAGCTACCGTGGGATTTGCCGTGAGGCCGCTGCCGAGCGGGGCCGGCGATCGCCGCTAATCGCCTGGGGGGCCTACGGATCCGGCGGATCGCGGCGGGCGTTGCCGCCGAACCTGCGCGCCAGCGCCTCCCGGTCCACCTTGCCGATCCCGCGCCACGGTAGCGCCTCGACAACGTGCAGTTCACGCGGCGCGGCGGTGGCGTCCAGGGTGCGGGCCAGGTGCGTGCGCAGTGTCTGCAGTGTCGGGGGCGCACACCCGGGGGTCACCACCACCGCGGCCACCACCCGCTGACCCAACCGGTCGTCGGCAACCCCGAACACCGCACAGTCCTCGACCGCGGGATGGGTGCGCAGCGCGGCCTCGACCGGCTGCGGCAGCACCGTCAGCCCGCCGGTGCTGATCGCCTCGTCGATGCGGCCCCGCACCGTCAGCACACCGGAATCGTCCAGGGTTCCCGCATCATTGGTGTGAAACCAGCCCGGCTCGACGAACGGGTCGGGGTGTACCGGGTTGCGATACCCTGTGGCCAGGGTGGCACCGCCGATCACAATCCGCCCGCCGGCGTCGATCCGCAGCCGTACCCCGTCGAGCGGGATCCCGTCATACACGCAGCCACCGGCGGTTTCGCTCATGCCGTAGCTGCGCACCACCGGAATGCCTACCGCCGCGGCGGCGTCCAGGACCCGGCTCGGGGCCGGCCCGCCGCCGATCAGCACGGCGTCCACCTCGGCCAGTGCGCCCGCCGCCGCGGGGTCGGCGAGCGCCTTGGCCAGCTGCGCTGCTACCAGTGACACATAGCGGCGACCGGAGCCCAGTCGCCGAACCGCGCCGGGCAGGTCTGCGACGTCGAACCCCGCGGAGACGTTCATCTCCACCGGGGTGGTGCCGGCCAGCACGCAGCGCACCAGCACCTGCGCACCGGCGATGTGATACGGCGGCAGCGCCAGCAGCCACCGGCCGGCGCCGCCGAGCCGGCGATGGGTCGCAGCCGCACTGGAGATCAGCGCGGCGGCGCTCAGCAGCGCACCCTTGGGTACCCCGGTCGTTCCCGATGTCGCCATCACCAGTGCGACGTCGTCGTCGATGTCCTCACCCACCCGCAGCGCCGCTGTCAGCGGTCCAGACCGACGGTCATCGGCGGGCACCGGGACGATCGCCGGGGCGCGCCCGGCCAACACTTCTTCCAGGGCCGGCAACATCGCCGCCGCTGCGGACCCCGGCGAAACGGCAAGCGCACGCAAAACGGCTATGGGGCCACCTCGCTCTCGCGGCTACCGCCAAGCGGCGACATGGGCTCGGCCGGGTGATAACGCCGGGTTCGGCCGGTGATCACCGCAGGGAGAAACGGGTTGCGCACCACGACGGGCAGATCACCACGACGGGATATTACGGGAACTGCTCCCGGCCGCCCCGCAGCTCACCGCGGGTGTCGCGGCGCAACGGGTGATCCTCGGGCACCTGGACAAAGATCAGCGTCACCCCGTCCGGGTCGGTCACGTGCATCTCGTGCAGTCCCCAGGGCTCGCGGCGGGCCTCCCGGGTGATCGGCACGGCTCTGCTCTGCAGTTCGGCCCGGGCGGCGGCGAGGTCACGCACCTGCAGCCACAGCGCTCCCGGAAACGGGCCGCGCGAGTGGTCCGGCGTGCCGTAACCGGCCAGCTCAAGCAGTGATTGTCCTGCGAAAAACACTGTGCCAGAATAATATTCGCGGGCGATAGCCAGCCCGATCTGGTCGCGGTAAAAGCTGAGCGACCGTTGATAGTCTCTCGGTCGAAGCAACATCCGGCTGGCCAAAATCTCCATGCCCTCGTGTCTATCACGGGTGTCTCACCCCGGAGGCGAAGCCGGGTCGCTGTTTCGCCGCCTCATCAGGGCGGTGACCCAGCCGGGACCGATGCTGTCCAGGGCGTTGACCGCGACCGCGACCCGTGGGGCGATCCGGACCGGCCGGGTGCGGGCCGCGGTGACCATCCAGCCCGCGGCCTCGTGCGCGCTCAGTGCGGGTATTCCCTCGAAGGCTTTCGTCGGTGCGATCATCGGGGTGGCCACCAGCGGGTAGTACAGCGTCGTCGAATGCACTCCCTTTGCGGCCCATTCGGTTTCGATGACCCGGCTGACCGCCGAGAGTGCGGCTTTGGAGGCGTTGTACACCGAGAACAGCGGCGAGGCCTCCGAGAGCACCCCCCAGGTCGCGACGTTGATGATGTGGCCGTCGCCGCGCTCGAGCATCCCGGGCGCGATCCCGCGGATCAGCCGCAGCGGGGCGTAGTAGTTGAGCACCATGGTGCGTTCCACGTCATGCCAGCGCTGCAGTGACTCGGCCAGCGGCCGGCGGATGGACCGCCCGGCGTTGTTGACCAGGATGTCCACCCCGCCGAGACGTTGCTCGACGTCGGCCACCAGCGTGTCGACGGCGTCCATGTCCGACAGATCGCAGGCGATCGCCATCGCGCTGCCGCCGCGACGGGTGATCCGGTCCGCCACCGCGTCGAGCCGGTCTTTGCGGCGGGCGACGGCGACCACGGTGGCGCCGTGGCGGGCGAATCTCTCGGCGGCGGCCTCCCCGATGCCCGAGGATGCCCCGGTGAGCAGCACCCGCTTTCCGGCTAACTCCACCGGCTTTACCGCGGGCCGGTAGAGCAGCAGCCGCGGGCTGACGGGCGGGCGCATACCGGCCAGCGCGAACGCCTCGGCGGCCCGGCGAAGCGGACTTTTACCCATGAACCGGAAGTCTAGGCGGCGGCCCGGCGCGCCCGGGGTCGTCGCCGCCCATCGCCGGGCGGGCCCTGAGAAGTCCCTCAGAAGTAGCGGGGAAACCGGCTCCAGTCCGGGGGGCGCTTCTGCAGGAAGGCATCGCGACCCTCGATGGCCTCATCGGTCATGTACGCCAGTCGCGTGGCCTCGCCGGCGAACAGCTGCTGGCCCACCAACCCGTCATCTAGCAGGTTGAACGCGTACTTCAGCATCCGCTGCGCCTGAGGGGATTTCGCGTTGATCGCGGCCGCCCACTGCAGGCCGACGGTCTCCAGATCCCGGTGGTCCACCACCGCGTTGACCGCACCCATGCGCTGCATCTCCTCCGCGGTGTACGCCCTGCCCAGGAAGAAGATTTCCCGGGCGAACTTCTGGCCCACCTGGCGTGCCAGGTACGCGCTGCCGTAGCCGCCGTCGAAACTTCCCACGTCGGCGTCGGTCTGCTTGAAGCGGGCGTGCTCGCGGCTGGCCAGGGTGAGGTCGCAGACCACGTGCAGGCTGTGACCGCCGCCGGCCGCCCAGCCGTTGACCAGGCAGATCACCACCTTGGGCATGAACCGGATCAGCCGCTGCACCTCCAGGATGTGCAGCCGTCCGGCGCGCGCCGGGTCGACGGTGTCGGCGGTCTCCCCGGAGGCGTACTGGTAGCCGGTGCGCCCACGGATACGCTGGTCTCCCCCGGAGCAAAACGCCCAGCCGCCGTCTTTCGGCGACGGGCCGTTGCCGGTCAGCAGCACCACGCCGACGTCCGGCGACATCCGGGCGTGATCCAAAACGCGGTACAGCTCGTCGACGGTGCGCGGACGAAACGCGTTGCGCACTTCCGGCCGGTTGAAGGCGACCCGCACCGTGGCATCGGTGACATGGCGGTGATAGGTGATGTCGGTCAGGTCGGCGAACCCGGCGTCGAAGTCCGAGACCCGCTTCCAGATGCTGGGATCAAAAGGGTTGTCGGTCAAGGCAGCCCCCATCCCGACGGCTCGACGCCAAGAATCCTCATCGGTCGCGGCAACCATCCCGTCCGCACCGGTTCGCTCATCGGCATACCTGGACGTTACCGTCCCCGTCGGGCACCGCTTTGGCAAGGCTAGGTTTGCTGGCGGGTGAGGTTTCCGGTGTCTAGGTTGGGCTGCGTGTCCAGCTTCTCGCACCGGCATGAACCGCATGTGGGGTCGGTCTCCGCCAGGCTGAATTGGCTGCGCGCCGGCGTTTTGGGCGCCAATGACGGCATCGTGTCGACGGCGGGCATCGTGGTCGGGGTCGCCGCGGCGACCGCGGCCCGCGGTCCCGTGCTGACGGCCGGAATCGCGGGGCTGGCCGCGGGAGCGGCGTCGATGGCGCTGGGGGAGTACGTCTCGGTGAGCGCCCAGCGGGACACCGAGCGGGCGCTGCTGCGCCAGGAGCGTCGGGAACTCCACGAGGATCCCGCCGCCGAGCTGGCGGAGCTCGCCGCGCTCTACGAGGCCAAGGGGTTGTCGGCGGCTACCGCGCGCACCGTCGCCGAGGAGCTCACCGATCACGATCCCGTCGCCGCGCACGCCGAGGTCGAGCTGGGTTTCGACCCGTCGGATCTGACCAACCCGTGGCAGGCGGCGCTGTCCTCGGCGGTGTCGTTCGGGGTCGGCGCGCTGCTGCCGCTGATCGCGATCCTGGTCGCACCGACCGGGGTGCGGATCCCGATCACCGTGGCGGCGGTGCTGCTGGCCCTGGGCGCCACCGGTGTGGTGTCGGCGATCCTGGGCGGGGCACCCAAGAATCGTGCGGTGCTGCGCAACCTCATCGGCGGGGGCCTGGCGTTGGCGAGCACCTACCTGATAGGTCATGTGGTCGGTGCCGCGATCACCTGAGCAGGCCGGGGGCTGTCACCCGGGGGCGCCCGGCCCGGTCGACTCCGCACCATCGGTGACCGGCGCTGACGCCGTCCCGGTGACGGGGGGCGCTGAAGGCCCGCGGCCCGCCCTGGATGAGATTCTGGACCGATTGCACGTGGTGGCGCTGCCGATGCGGGTCCGGTTCCGCGGTATCAGCATCCGTGAGGTGGCGTTGCTCCACGGTCCGGCCGGCTGGGGAGAATTCGGCGCCTTCCCCGAGTACGGCCCGCACGAGGCGGCGCCATGGCTGGCCGCCGCGGTGGAGGCGGCGTACCGGCCGCCGCCACCGGCCCGCCGGGCGAGCATCCCCGTCAACGCCACGGTGCCGGCCGTGCCCGCAGCGCAGGTGCCCGCCGTGCTGGCGCGGTTCCCCGGTGCGCGCACCGCCAAGGTCAAGGTCGCCGAACCCGGCCAGGCCCTCGCCGACGATGTCGCCCGCGTGGAGGCGGTGCGTGCCCAGGTTCCCACGGTGCGGGTCGACGCCAACGGCGGCTGGACGGTCGCGCAGGCCGCCGAGGCCGCTGCCGCGCTCACCGCGACCGGCCCGCTGGAATACCTCGAGCAGCCCTGCGCCACCGTTGAGGAACTCGCCGAGCTGCGGCGCCGCGTCGACGTGCCGATCGCCGCGGACGAGAGCATCCGCAAAGCCGCGGACCCCCTGCGGGTCATCCGGGCAGGCGCCGCCGATATCGCGGTCCTGAAAGTCGCTCCGCTGGGCGGAATCTCGGCCCTATTGAAAGTCGCGGCGCAGATCGACATCCCGGTGGTCATCTCCAGCGCGCTGGATTCGGCGGTCGGTATCGCCGCCGGGCTGAGCGCCGCCGCCGCCCTGCCGCAGCTGCGCCACGCCTGCGGCCTGGCCACCGGGGGGCTGTTCGTCGCGGACGTCGCGGATCAGGTGCCCGTCGACGGCTCGCTGCCGGTCGCACCGGTGACCCCGGACCCCGCGCGGTTGCACGCGCTGGCGGCGCCGCCCGAACGACGGCGGTGGTGGACCGAGCGGGTCACGGCCTGCTACCGGTTGCTGGGCTGGTGACCGGCGCTCCCGCGTGGCCGCGGTGATCGTGGCGGGCGCCGACGTAGGTTTGACCGAGGCGGCACGATCACGCGTGAGCGGGCTGACCCCCGAGAAAGGCAGCTGCGATGAGCACACCCACGGGCACCGGCTGGCGGGATTGGGCCGCCGCGGCGGTGCGGATCATGTTCGGGGTCATCTGGGCGGTCGACGCCTGGCTGAAGTGGCAGCCGGGGTTTCGGGCGACGTTTTTGCCGAACATGATCACCACCGCGGGTGCGGAGCCGCACTGGCTGAAGTGGTGGTTCGATTTCGTTGTCGCACTGGAACGCTCCGCGCCGGCACTTTTCGTGTACCTGGGCGCGACGGTGGAGACCCTGCTGGCGATCACGCTGCTCCTCGGGGTCGGCCGGCGCGCCGTCTATGCGGGCGGCGCCCTGTACAGCCTGTCGATATGGTGCACCGCGGACGGTTTCGGCGCGCCGTACGGCCCGGGGGCCACCGACATCGGGCCGGGCATCGTCTACGCGATGGTGTTCCTCACCCTGCTGGTGATGCTCGAGCACGGCCACAGCGGTCGGCTCGCGCTGGATGCCGCGCTGGTTCGCCGCGCCCCCTGGTGGTCCAGACTCTCCGGACCGGTGGGCGTCGGCGCCGGCCCGATGCCGGTGCGGACGATGGCCGGCGTAGCGTCACCGCCATGACGGTACCCAACGACACTCCGGTGGTTTCAGACCGGGAAAGCGCCCGGGCAACCGAGGAAAACACCGATCAGTTCGTGGCCCGCATGGCCGGTGCCATCGACAGCGCCTGCGTGACAGTGCTGGTCAGCATCGGGCACCAAACCGGCCTGTTTGACACCCTGGCCGAACTCCCGCCGGCCACCAGTGCGCAGATCGCCCAAGCCGCCGGGCTCAACGAGCGCTACGTGCGCGAATGGCTGGGTGGCGCGGCCGCCGGCGGGATCGTCGACTACGACCCGGCCCGGGGGACCTACGTGCTGCCCGAGCACCGCGCCGCGGTGCTGACCCGGGCCGCCGGGCCGAAAAACCTGGCCCGGATGGCCCAGATGATTCCGATGATGGGTGAGGTCGAGCAGAAGATCATCACCTGCTTCCGCAACGGCGGCGGGCTGCCCTACACCGAATACCCCCGGTTTCATGCGATGATGGCCGAGCAGAGCGGCGCGGTGTTCGACGCCGTGCTGATCGACGAGATCCTGCCGCTGGCCGACGACCTGCCGCAGCGACTGCGCGCCGGCCTGGACGTGGCCGACTTCGCTTGCGGCAGTGGGCACGCCGTCAACGTGATGGCGCAGGAATTTCCGGCCAGCCGGTTCACCGGGGTGGACTTTTCCGAAGAGGCCGTGGCCGCGGCCGCCGCCGAGGCGACCCGGCTGGGCCTGGCGAACGCCCGGTTCGAGCGGCGCGACCTGGCCGAACTGGATCGCGCCGAAGCCTACGACCTGATCACCGTGTTCGATGCGATCCACGACCAGGCCCAGCCGGCGCGGGTGCTGGCCAACATCCACCGGGCGCTGCGGCCCGGCGGGGTGTTCCTGATGGCCGACATCAAAGCTTCCAGCCGGCTGGAGGACAACATCGGTCTCCCGTTCTCCCCGTTTCTCTACACGATTTCCACGATGCACTGCATGACCGTCTCGCTGGCGCACGGCGGCGCCGGGCTGGGCACGGTGTGGGGACAGCAGTTGGCCCTGTCGATGCTCGAGGAGGCCGGATTCGCCGGGGTGCGTACGGCGGAGGTCGAAGACGATCCGCTTAACATCTACTACATCGCCCACAAGCACAGCGTTCCGCTCCCCGCGGGCCGAAACCGGGCGGCGGGCGGGTAACCGGGGTGGACCGGCCGGCAGTACCCTTCGTCTCCGTGACCGACTTGGCTTACGACGACCGCGGATCCGGCGAGCCCGTGGTTTTTATCGCCGGCAGCGGCGGCATGGGACGCACCTGGCATCTGCATCAGGTCCCGGCGTTTTTGGCCGCCGGATACCGCGCCATCACCTTCGACAATCGCGGGGTGGGCGCCACCGAGAACACCGACGGCTTCACGACGCAGACCATGGTTGCCGACACCGCGACGCTGATCGAGACCCTGGGCGCGGCTCCGGCGCGCATCGTCGCGGCCTCGATGGGCGCGTTCATCGCCCAGGAACTCATGCTCACCCGGCCCGACCTGGTCAGCGCCGCCGTGCTGATAGCGACCCGGGGGCGCCTGGACCGCGCCCGGGAGTTCTTTCACACCGCCGAGGCCGAACTGTGCGACTCCGGAGTTCGGCTGCCGAACTCCTACGATGCGAAAGTCCGTCTGCTGGAAAGCTTTTCACCGAAGACCCTGAACGACGACAGTGCCGTCGCCGACTGGATCGCGATGTTTACCATGTGGCCGAACAAGCTCACCCCGGGCCTGCGCTGCCAGCTCAACGTCACCCCCCGGGACAACCGGCTGTCGGCCTACCGAGCCATTACCGCGCCGGTGCTGGTGATCGGCTTCGCCGACGACGTGATGACCCCGCCGCACCTGAGCCGCGAGGTCGCCGACGCCATACCCAACGGCCGCTACCTGCAGATACCCGACGCCGGGCACCTGGGTTTCGTCGAGCGGCCGGAGGCGGTCAACGCCGCCGCGCTGCAGTTTTTCGCCGACGCGCCGGGGTGAGTCAGCGCGGCTTCCCGGCGACCCGCCGGGGCCGCGCCCTCGCCGGTGTGTGCCACGCTGGGGTGGTGAACCCGTCCACCACCCAGGCCCGTGTCGTCGTCGACGAGCTGATTCGCGGCGGCGTCCGCGATGTGGTGCTCTGCCCGGGCTCGCGCAACGCCCCGCTGGCGTTCGCGCTGCAGGACGCCGACCGTTCGGGGCGGATCCGGCTGCATGTGCGTATCGACGAGCGCACCGCGGGGTATCTGGCCATCGGGCTGGCGATCGGAGCCGGGGCACCGGTGTGCGTGGCGATGACCTCGGGTACCGCGGTGGCCAACCTCGGCCCCGCGGTGGTGGAGGCCAACTACGCCCGGGTGCCGTTGATCGTGCTGTCGGCCAACCGGCCCTACGAGCTGCTCGGCACCGGCGCCAACCAGACCATGGAGCAGCTGGGCTATTTCGGCACCCAGGTCCGGGCCACCATCAGCCTGGGCCTGGCCGAGGACGCGCCGGAGCGCATCGAGGCCCTCAACGCGACGTGGCGCTCGGCCACCTGCCGGGTGTTGGTGGCCGCCACCGGCGCGCGCACCGCTAATGCCGGCCCGGTGCACTTCGACATCCCGCTGCGCGAACCGCTGGTGCCCGACCAGGAACCCGATCCCGCCGGCACCCGCACCCCGGCGGGACGGCCCGGCGGGGCGCCGTGGACCTACACCCCGCCGGTCACCTTCGACCAGCCGCTTCAGATCGACTTGTCCCGGGACACGGTTGTCATCAGCGGACACGGCGCCGGTGCGCACCCCAACCTGGCGGGCCTGCCGACCGTCGCCGAGCCGACGGCACCCCCTGCGGACAATCCGCTGCATCCCTGGGTGCTGCCGCTGCTGCACCCCCAGCAGGTGATCATGCTCGGCCGCCCGACGCTGCACCGCCCGGTGGCGGCCCTGCTGGCCGACCCGTCGGTGCCGGTGTACGCGCTGACGACCGGGCCCCGCTGGCCGGACGTGTCGGGGAACTCGCAGGCCACCGGCACCCGGGCGGTCACCACCGGAACGCCGAACCCGGCGTGGCTGCGCCGCTGCGCGGAACTGCACCGGCATGCGATCACGGCGGTGCGCTCGCAGCTCAGGGCCCACCCGCTGACCACCGGGCTGCACGTGGCCGCGACGGTGGCCGACGCGTTGCGCCCGGGGGACCAGCTGGTGCTGGGCGCGTCCAACCCGATTCGCGACGTCGCGCTGGTCGGGTTGGACACCCACGGCATCGCGGTGCGCTCCAACCGCGGTGTCGCCGGGATCGACGGCACCGTGTCGACCGCCATCGGGGCTGCGCTGGCCTACGAGCGCGCACCCGGGCGCGGCGGCGTCGCGCCCCGTACCATCGCGCTGATCGGCGACTTGACCTTCGTGCACGACAGTTCCGGGCTGCTGATCGGACCCACCGAACCGGTGCCGCAAAACCTGACGATCGTGGTGTCCAACGACAACGGCGGCGGCATCTTCGAACTGCTCGAGCAGGGCGATCCGCGGTTTTCCGACGTGTCTGCCCGGATCTTCGGCACCCCCCACGATGTCGACGTGGGGGCACTGTGCCGCGCTTACCATGTGGACAGCCGCCAGATCGAGATCGACGACCTGGCGGCCGCCCTCGACGAGCCGTGCGCGGGCATGCGGGTACTGGAGGTCAAGGCGGATCGGTCCTCGCTGCGACGGCTGCACGCCGCCATCAGGGCCGCGCTGTGAGGATGCCGTGAGGATTGGCTCGCTAAAAGTATTGTGGCGCATTCTGATTCATGGGCGCATCGACGGCGCTCACGACACCCCCCGCGTCTTGCGCTGGATCCGGGTCGGGGTGCTGATCGCGGTCGCGCTGGTCACCCTGCAAGCGGTGCTGCTGGTGGCCGGGGCGCGGCGCAACGACCTGGCCATCGAGCACAATATGGGTGTCGCGCAAGCCGAAGTGCTCAGTGCCGGGCCGCGGCGCTCCACCATCGAATTCGTCACCCCGGACCGGGTCACCTACCGGCCCGAACTGGGGGTGCTTTACCCCTCCGAATTATCCACCGGGATGCGGATTTACGTGGAGTACGACAAGCGCGACCCCAACCTGGTGCGGGTCCAGCACCGCAACGCCATGCTGGCGATCGTCCCGGCGGTGTCCGTCGCGCTGGTGGGCTGGCTGATCGCCGGACTGGCGCTGGTTGCTTTGGCGGTGGTCGAGAAGCGGCTGGACCGTGAGGTTGACGGTTCTTAGGGTTTCGGCGGCAGCACCAAGGCTGATCGGGCTAGGCAGTAGTCCGGCGACGACCCAAACGACAATAGCTACCTCGTAGTTGGCGCCCGAAGTTCAAAGGCTGTATGCCGGGCGGCAACCTAATCGACAGCCGGCGCTGACACGGTGATGGCGTGCGCGTCGCCATCGTCGCCGAGTCCTTCCTCCCCGATGTCAACGGCGTCAGCAACTCGGTGGTCCGCATTCTCGAGCATCTGCGCCACACCGGGCAGGAAGCCCTGGTTATCGCGCCCGACACCCCTCCGGGTAAGCCTCGCGCCGAGCGGGTGTACGACGGTATCCGGGTGCACCGCACACCGTCGCGGATGTTTCCCAAGGTGACCACGTTGCCGCTCGGTGTGCCCACACCCCGAATCCTGCGAGTGCTGAACGGATTCGGCCCCGACGTGGTGCATCTGGCGTCCCCGGCGCTGCTCGGCTACGGCGGGATGCTGGCGGCACGGCGCCTGGGGGTGCCGACGGTTGCGGTATTCCAAACCGACGTCGCGGGTTTCGCGGCGAGCTACGGCATTGGGCCGCTGTCGCGGGCGGCGTGGGCGTGGCTGCGCCACCTGCACCGGCTTGCCGACCGCACCCTGGCGCCGTCGACGTCGGCAATGGAAAGCCTTGCGGCCCATGGTATCCCACGGGTGTATCGGTGGGCACGCGGTGTCGACGTGGTGCAATTCGCGCCGTCGGCGCGAGACCAGGCGCTCCGGCGCCACTGGTCGCCGCACGGCAAGCCGATCGTCGGCTTCGTGGGCCGGCTGGCACCGGAAAAACATGTCGATCGGCTGGCGGCGCTGGCGGGCGACAGCACCGTCCAGGTCGTCATCGTCGGCGATGGGGTCGACCGCGCCAAGCTGCAATCGACAATGCCCACTGCGGTTTTCACCGGCGCGCTCTACGGCGACGAGCTCGCCGCGGCGTATGCCAGTATGGACGTTTTCGTGCATCCCGGCGAGCACGAGACGTTTTGTCAGGCCGTGCAGGAAGCGCTGGCGTCGGGGCTGCCGGTGATCGCCCCCGACGCCGGCGGACCGCGTGACCTGGTCAGCCCGCGGCGCACCGGATTACTGCTTCCCGTCACCGAGTTCGAGGCGCGGCTGCCCGCCGCGGTCGCCCACCTGCTCGACCGGCGGACACGCTATTCGGTGGCCGCGCGGCGCAGTGTGCTGCATCGCAGCTGGCCCACGATTTGCGAGGAGTTGCTCGGCCACTACGAGGCGGTGCGAGGCGGCCGGCGGGCCGCGGCCGCCTGATGCGTCGGGTATCCGGGACAAGCTCGGGTAGCGTCGGGATAAACCGGGTAGCGTCGGGGTAATGCGCCGCACGACCCTGGACAAGAATCCCCGCGAGGTGGCGTCGATGTTCGACGCCGTCGCACCCCGCTACGACCTGACCAACACCGTGCTGTCGCTGGGCCGTGACCGCTACTGGCGGCGCGCCACCCGGCTGGCGCTGCGGATCAGGCCCGGGGAAAAGGTTCTGGATCTGGCCGCGGGAACCGCCGTGTCGACCGCCGAACTGGCCAAGTCGGGTGCTTGGTGTGTGGCCGTGGACTTCTCGGTCGGCATGCTGGCCGCCGGCACCGCGCGCTACCTGCCGAAAATCGCCGGTGATGCCACCAGGCTGCCGTTCGGCGACGCGGTGTTCGACGCCGTGACCATCAGTTTCGGGCTGCGCAACATCGCCGACCCACACGCGGCGCTGCGCGAGATGGCCCGCGTCACCCGCCCCGGCGGCCGGCTGGTGGTGTGCGAATTTTCCACGCCGACCACCCCTTTCCTCGCCACCGGGTACAAGGAGTACCTAATGCGGGCGCTGCCGGCGGTGGCGCGGGTAGTGTCCAGCAACCCGCAGGCCTATGCGTACCTCGCGGAATCGATCAGGGCCTGGCCCGACCAGGCGACGCTGGCGGGCCTGATGTCGCGGGCCGGCTGGTCCGCGGTGCGCTGGCGCAATCTCACCGGCGGCATCGTCGCCCTGCATGCCGGCTACAAACCGGAACGCTAGCGGCACGGCCGCCGGAATCAGCCCGGATGCGCCCCGGCCTCTTGCAGCCGCGGTGCCAGCGCGGGGCAGTAATGGCCGATAGCCGCGCCGAGGAACTGCAGCGACTGGCCTTCGGTGGTGCCGCGCGGGAGGTTGTGCTGCAGGAACGTCGCCGATTGGTAGGCATTGGCGTCCACGCCGGTGGCCAGCCTCTCGCAGGCGATCTTGGCCAGCCAGGCGTTGTAGTCCTGGGAGCCGTAGATGCCGAACCGGTTGATCTGGTCCTCGAATTGGGTGTCGTAGTCATCGGCGTGCGCCGGCACCGCCAGCACGACCGCTGCGGCGGCGGCGCTGACGACGGCGGCGAGCCTCGTTGGCCTCATGGGCTGGATCGTACCTCCCCAACGGATCCGGGCCGGCCGGCCGCCCGGAACGGCGGGTGCGGGCGAACGGTGGGCGGCGAATCGGCCTAAAGCCGAGCCTCAGCTGAACGGTGGCCGGCGATCCGCCAACCGCGACACCACCCCGCCGGCCCGCCACACCCGCGCGACCCAGTCGACGTCGTCGTCGTTGACCAGGTTGGCCATCACCCGCACGGCGACCCGCATGATCGCGGGGGAGCGGATCGCCACCGGACCGGTCGTGGGCAGGAAGCGCTGCAAGGTCAGCAACACCGCCAGCCGGCGCGCGACCGAGAACGCCCGCCCATAGTGGTGCGCCAGCACCGCCGGCCACGCCCGCGACAGGTCCCCGGAGCCCAGCAGCTCGGCGGCCAGCCGGCCGGCTTCCAGCCCGTAGTCGATGCCCTCGCCGTTGAGAGGGTTGATGCAGGCCGCGGCGTCACCGACCAGCATCCAGTTCGGCCCGGCCACCCCCGACACCGCGCCGCCCATCGGCAGCAGCGCCGACGACATCGCCCGCGGCTGGCCGGTAAATCCCCAGGTGTCGCGGCACAGGTCGGCGTAGTGACACATCAGCGAGCGCAGCCCCAGGTCGGCGCGCCGCTTCGCGGTCGACATCGCGCCCACCCCGATGTTCACCTCGCCGTTGCCCAGCGGGAAAATCCACCCGTAACCGGGCAGCACCACGCCCGCGGGGGAGCGCAGATCCAGTTGAGCCGTCAACCAGGGCTCGTCGCTGCGCGGGGAGGAAAGATACCCTCGCGCGGCAACCCCGTACACCGTGTCCCGATGCCATCGGCGTCCGAGTTTGCGGCCCAACGGGGAGCGGGCGCCGTCGGCCACGACGAGCTCACCGCAGCTCACCCGCGAGCCGTCGGCCAATAGCACCGCGCTTACCCTTCCTTTCGAATCATGTTGGACACCAATTGCTTTCACTCCCAACTGCATCCGCGCTCCGGCCTCTTCGGCGACTCTGCGGATGCGGTCGTCGAACTCGACGCGGGTAACCGCGCTGCCGGTCGACGGGAATGACGGGCCGGGCCAGTCCACCAGCAGCTCGCGGCCGAATCCGCTCATTTTCAAGCCCCGATGACAAATTCGGGCCCGCAGCCACTCGCTGAGGCCCAGCCGATGCAGTTCCACCACCGCGCGGGGGGTCAGCCCGTCACCGCAGGTTTTGTCGCGGGGGAAGCCGGCCGAGTCGATGACCAGCACGTCGCGGCCCGCCCGGGCCGCCCAGGCCGACGCCGCCGACCCGGCCGGACCGGCACCCACCACGACCACGTCGGCTTTGGTGTCCATGGGCACCAGTATGTTGGTCGGGTGAGGACTCCGGCGACGGTGGTGGCGGGCGTGGATTTGGGTGACGCCGTGTTCGCCGCGAACGTACGCGATGGCGTCGCGCGGATCGAGCGGCTGGTGCGGGCCGAACTGCGCGGTTCCGACGACCTGCTGACCGATGCGGTGCTGCACCTGTTCGAGGCCGGCGGCAAACGGTTCCGGCCGTTGTTCACGGTGCTCTCCGCGCAACTCGGCCCGACGCCCGACGCCGGGGAGGTGGCCGTCGCCGGCGCGGTCATCGAGCTGGTGCACCTGGCAACCCTGTATCACGACGACGTGATGGACGAGGCACAGGTGCGCCGCGGCGCGCCCAGCGCCAACGTGCGCTGGGGCAACAATGTCGCGATCCTGGCCGGCGACTATCTGTTCGCGACGGCATCGCGGCTGGTGGCCCGGCTGGGGTCGGAAGCGGTGCGGGTGATCGCCGAAACGTTTGCCCAGCTGGTGACCGGGCAGATCCGCGAGACCCGCGGGCCCGGCGAGGGAGCCGACCCGATCGCGCACTACCTGCAGGTGGTGCACGAAAAGACCGCCTGCCTGATCGAGGCGGCGGGCCGGTTCGGCGCGATGTTTTCCGGCGCCGACGACGAGCAGGTCGAACGGCTGGGCCGCCTCGGCGGCATCATCGGCACCGCGTTTCAGATTTCCGACGACATCATCGACATCGACAGTGACCCCGACGAGTCGGGCAAGCTGCCCGGCACCGACCTGCGTGAGGGGGTGCACACGCTGCCGGTGCTCTATGCGCTGGCCGAAACCGGGCCGGACGCCGACCGGCTACGCGAGTTGCTGGCCGGCCCCATCGGCGCCGATGCCGTGCTGGCCGAGGCGCTGACACTGCTGCGCGCCTCGGCGGGCATGGCCAAGGCCAAAGACACCGTCGCCCGGTACGCGGAGCAGGCCCGCCGGGAACTGGCCGCGCTGCCCGACGTCCCCGGCCGCCATGCCCTGGCAGCCCTGGTGGACTACACCATCAACCGGCACGGTTGAGCACGGTTGAGTTCGTGGATCTCTGCGGTCGGAACCGCGGCGGTCACCCCGCGCGTTTAACCGCCGAGAGCATGTGGGTTCCTGACGAGAAAGGCAAGCACCTGATGACCTGGCATCCGCATCACAACAGTTTGAAGACGTTCGCGCTGCTGGTCGGGATGTCGGCGCTGATCGTGTTCATCGGGGGGCTGTTCGGCCGGACGGCGCTGTGGCTGGCGGTGCTGTTCGCCGTGGGGATGAATGTTTACACCTACTACAACAGCGACAAGCTGGCGCTGCGGGCCATGCACGCCCAGCCGGTTTCCGAAGTGCAGGCCCCGGTGATGTACCGCATTGTGCGGGAGCTGGCCACCGCCGCCCACCAGCCGATGCCGCGGTTATACATCAGCGACACCGCCGCGCCCAACGCGTTCGCCACCGGCCGCAACCCGCGCAACGCCGCGGTGTGTGCCACCACCGGCATCCTGCACATCCTCAACGAGCGCGAACTGCGAGCCGTGCTGGGCCACGAGCTGTCGCACGTCTACAACCGCGACATCCTGATCTCGTGTGTCGCCGGGGCGATGGCTTCGGTGATCACCGGGCTGGCCAACATGGCCATGTGGGCCGGGATGTTCGGTGGCAACCGGCAAGGCGACAACCCGTTCGCGCTGCTGCTGGTTTCGTTGCTGGGCCCGATCGCGGCGACGGTGGTGCGGCTGGCGGTGTCCCGCTCGCGGGAGTACCAGGCCGACGAGTCGGGCGCGGTGCTGACCGGGGACCCACTGGCGCTGGCGTCGGCGCTGCGCAAGATCTCCCAGGGGGTGGAGGCGGCTCCGCTGCCGCCGGAGCCGCAACTGGCCAGCCAGGCGCACCTGATGATCGCCAACCCGTTCCGCGCCGGCGATCGGATCGGCTCGTTGTTCTCGACACACCCGCCGATCGCTGACCGGATTCGCCGGCTCGAGGCGATGGCACGCGGCTGAGGCAGCGCGTTTCGGCAGCACCCCCGGCCTTTCGGCAGCACCTCCGGCCGGCGGGTTCTAATAGGGGCCGTGAGCACGTACGGTGTTGCGATCCTCAGCCCCGACCTCAACGCACTCGCCGCGACCGCGGATGCCGCCGACCGCGCCGGATTCGACGCGGTGTGGGCCTCGGAATTCTATTCCCGCTCCGGAAGCATCTCGATGGCGGCGATGGCGCTGGCCACGCGACGGTGCCGGGTGGGTTCCTCGATCCTCTACGGCATCGGCCGCAGCCCGCTGGTGCTGGCCACCGAGGCCCGCGACCTCGACGAGCTGTCCAACGGGCGGGTGGTGCTCGGAATCGGCAATGGAACCAAGCGGATGATGAGCGACTGGCACGGCGTCGCCGACACCTCCGCGCCGGCGCTGCGGATGGAGGAACTCGTCCCGCTGGTGCGCCGGATCTGGAATTTGCACGAGGGACCGATTCACCATGAGGGTCGCTTCTACCGGATGAACCTGGTGCCCACCGAAGCGGTGAAGCCTCCGCAGCGCAGGATTCCGATCATCACCGCCGGCGTGCGTCCCCGGATGTGCGAAGCCGCCGGGCGGGTCGCCGACGGCCTGGCCGGCCACCCGCTGTTCACCACCACCTATGTCGAAGAGATCGTGAAGCCCGCCATCGCGAAAGGCGCCGAGCACGCCGACCGGGACCCCAAGGACGTCGAGATCATCTCCATGGTGATGTGCTCCATCCACGACGACCCCGAGCTGGCCCGCCGCGAACTCGCCCAGCAGATCGCCTTTTACGCCTCGGTCAAGACCTATGACACGGTGCTTGACGTCAACGGTTTCACCAGGGAAGGCCAAGCGATTCGGGATGCCTTCGCCCGGCGGGACTTTGCCGCGATGTTCGACGCCGTCTCTGATGACATGATCGACACCATGGGGGTGGCCGGCACCGCCGATCAGGTGCGCGACGGGCTGCGCCGCTATGAGGGCGTGCTGGATCACATCATGCTCTACGCCCCATCGATCGGCATCCCCGCCGAACGTGTCCAGGAGAACCTGAATTCCCTGATCACCGAGTGTGCTCCCGGCGTGATGAACCGGCGCTAGAACCCGGTGCCGTGGACTTCGTCTCCCGGGGTCTCGACCATCAGCCCGCGATAGGCCTGCTCGACGGTCGAGCCGTGGTTGATCACGGCGTCGACCTCGCGCGCGATCGGCATGCTGAGCCCGTATTTGTCGGCGAACTCCATGATGACGCCGACGGCCTTGACCCCCTCGGCGACCTGGTTCATCGAGGCGATGATCTCCTCGATCGGTTTGCCCGCGCCGATTTGCTCGCCGACGTAACGGTTGCGGCTGCGCTGGCTGGTGCAGGTGACGATCAGATCACCGATCCCGGCCAGGCCGGCGAAGGTGTCGCGGCGTCCGCCCATAGCCTCACCGAGCTTGGACATCTCGCGGATCGAGCGGGCCATCACCATGGCGCGGGTGTTCTCCCCGATGCCCAGCGAGTAGCCCATGCCGACGGCGATCGCGTAGACGTTCTTCAGCGCGCCGGCCATCTCGACGCCCACCACATCGTCGGTGGTGTACACCCGAAAACGCTTGGTGCGAAACAGTTGCGCAAGCCGCGCGGCCAGGTGCTGATCGGGCATCGCCAGCACCGCGGCGGCCGCATAGCCCTCGGCCACCTCGCGGGCGATCGTCGGCCCGGCCAGGATGCCGGCCGGATGCCCGGGCAGCACCTCCTCGACGATCTGGGTCATCCGCATATTGGTGCCCTGTTCGAGCCCTTTGACCAGTGACACCACCGGCACCCAGGGCCGCAGCTCGGCGGCCAGCTCGGTGAGCACCCGGCGGAACCCGTGCGAGGGCACCCCCATGACGACGACGTCAGCGCAGCGGGCCGCCTCGGAGAAGTCGGTGGTGGCGAGCAGGGTGTCGCTGAGGACGATGTCCTTGCCGAGATAGCGGGTGTTGCGGTGGTTTTCGTTGATGTCGTTGACGGTTTGCTCGGACCGCGCCCACTGCAGGGTGGGGCCGCGGCGGGCGCAGATGGACGCGACGGTGGTGCCCCAAGAGCCCCCACCGAAGACGACGACCTTCGGGACGCGCATCGCGGGTGTCATGGCATCAGAGTATTGCCGGCACCCGGTGTTTACCGGAGGTTTGCGAATAGCGGCACCGTCCGGGAGAAGTTCTACGACGCGGACCGCGCCCGCTCGCCGACCCGGCCGAACACCATCGCCTCGGTGATCCGGTCGAACCGGTAGTCGATGGCGTCGGCGAAGTAATTCTGCCGAACATGCCACGGCCGCCTGGTGCCCGACTTGGGCAGCGCATGCGGCGACCGCAGCACGTAGCCGGCCTGGATGTCCCAGGACGGTTTTTCGGGCATCGGCTCCCCGCCGCGATCCGGGTAGGCATGCGTGTAACCATGAGACTTCATGTACGCCAACAGTTTCGCTGTGGCCCGAGCGGTCATGTCGGCGCGCAGCGTCCACGAGGCGTTGGTGTAGCCCACGCACCAGAACAGGTTGGGCACCCCTTCGAGCATGTGCGCCTTGTAGACGAAGCGGTCCTGCGGTTTGATCTCCGCCCCGTCGAGGCTGAGGGTCACGCCGCCGAGCGCCTGCAGCTGCAGGCCGGTGGCGGTGACGATGATGTCGGCGTCCAGGTGGGTTCCGGATTTCAGGACGATGCCGGTGTCGTCGAAGTAGTCGATGTGGTCGGTGACCACCTCGGCACGGCCCTCGCTGATCGTCCGGTAGAGGTCGGCGTCGGGGATCAGGCACAGCCGTTGGTCCCACGGTCGGTAACGCGGTTTGAAGTGGGTGTCGACGTCGTAGCCTTCGGGCAAATTCTTCACCGCCATCCGGCGCAGCAGCCACTTCATGAAGGCCGGGGTCTTGCGCGCCAAAATCCAGACCACACCCTCTAGCAGCGCATTGAACATCCGAAGGATCGGATGGGCCAGCCTGCGCGGCAACACTTTCCGCAAGACGTCGGCAAATAGGCTATAGCGTGGCGCCGCAATCAGATAGGTGGGCGAGCGCTGCAGCATGGTGACTTTCGCGGCCCGCGCGGCCAGCGACGGGATCAGCGAGATCGCCGTCGCCCCACTGCCGATCACCACCAGTCTTTTGCCCGTGTAGTCCAGGTTCTCCGGCCAGTGCTGGGGGTGCACGACGATTCCCCCGAACCGCTCGATGCCCACGAACTCCGGGGTGTAGCCCTCGTCGTAGTTGTAGTAGCCGGACCCGAAGAACACAAACCGCGAACGATAGCGCTTGGTCGCGCCGTTCTGTTCAGCGCTGATGATCCAGGTGTCGGTGGATGAGTCCCAGTCCGCCGAGCGCACCTGGCTGTTGAACCGGATATGACGGTCGATACCGTACTTCTGAGCGGTGGCAATCAGGTACTCGCGGATGTGGACACCGTCGGCGACGCCCTCTTTGCGGGTCCACGGCTCATAGGGGAAGCACAGCGTGAAGATGCTGCTGTCGGAGCGCACCCCGGGGTAGCGGAACAGATCCCAGGTGCCGCCGATCTGCCCACGGCGCTCCAGGATCACGTAGCCGATGGCGGGATCGCGCTCGGTGATGCGGTAGGCCGCCCCCAATCCGGAGATGCCGGCGCCGATGATGATCAGGTCGAAGTATTCGGTATCCGCCTCGAGCGGCGCGCGCTCCGTGGCTTCCTGGGCTGTCACGGACATCGTGAACCTCGCTTTTTCGAGCGGCAGCGTCGCCTTTACGATAGCAACCCACCGGTTGATTGGGCCAGGCGCGGCGGCGGTCGCCCGGCCTGGGCCGGCCGGTGCGAGGCCCGCCTCGCGGCGCACGATACGGGCGCTGAATCCGTTTAGCGGTAGTTGACGAACTGCAGCGCGACGTCCAGGTCGGCGTTCTTCAGCAGGGCGATAACGGCCTGCAGGTCGTCCTTCTTTTTGCTGGAGACGCGGAGCTCGTCGCCCTGGATCTGGGTCTTGACGCCCTTGGGGCCCTCGTCTCGGATGAGCTTGGTGATCTTTTTGGCGTTTTCGGCGCTGATGCCCTGCCTGAGGGTGCCGGTGACTTTGAAGGCCTTGCCCGATGGAGTGGGCTCACCGGCCTCGAAGGCTTTCAGGCTGACGTCGCGGCGGACCAGCTTCTCTTTGAACACGTCCACCGCGGCCCTGACACGCTCTTCGGTCGTGCTGGTCAGCTCGACGGTCGACTCGCCTTTCCAGGCGATCTTGGTATCGGTGCCGCGGAAGTCGAAGCGGGTGGCCAGCTCCTTGGCCGCCTGGTTGAGAGCGTTGTCGACCTCCTGCCGGTCGACCTTGCTGACGACGTCAAACGAGGAATCCGCCATTGAAACCGTTCCCTGGGACAGAGTTTTCTGGATTTTTCTGGATCTTCACCGACGCCCATTCTTCCCGAGTCCGCGGTGAGGCGTTTCGGAAGGCGGTGCCGATTCTTCGTGAGCATTGGCGGCGGGCATACGATTGGCCGATGTCAAGGCCCAAGCGCCTGGCGCTCGTGCTGGCATTGAACCTGTTTCTGGTCGCCGGCCTGGTCGGAGTGGGGATCGGTGCTCACTCGCTGGGAGTATTAGCGGCCGGCGGCGATTACCTTGCCGACGCGGCGGCGATCGGTCTTTCGCTGTTTGCTATCTGGTTATCACGCCGACCGCCGACTCCTCGGCGGCCGGGCGGCTATCGCAACGCGACCGATGTGGCCGCCCTGGTGAACGGCGGTTGGCTACTGGTGCTGAGCGCGGTGATCATCGCGACCGCGATCCGGCGTCTGCTGGCCGGCGCACCCGAAATCGTGGCACTGCCGGTGCTGATTGCGAGCGCTGTCGCCGCAGTGGTGATGCTGGCCGGCGTCCTGATCCTCGGCGGCGGCGTCGACCGTGAGGACGGTGGCGAAGACCTCAATATGAAGGCGATCATGCTGGACACGGCGGCCGATGCCGCCGCTGCCGGTGGGGTGGCGATCAGCGGTGCCGTCATCCTGGCGGCCGGCGGCTGGTTTTGGCTGGATCCCGTTGTGGCTCTGGTTATCGCGGCGGTAGTCGGCTATCACGCGGTGAACTTGCTGCGCAAAGTCCTCACCGCGCTCCGGCCCCAGCCCGACCCATAGCCCGGGTCATGGCCGTGTGTGCCCGGTCAGCCCGATCGTTGTACCCTGCTAAACGGCAGGTTGCCCGAGCGGCCAATGGGAGCGGACTGTAAATCCGTCGGCGTACGCCTACGCAGGTTCGAATCCTGCACCTGCCACCGGACTGATCGCGTGCGAGATGCCGTCGAGAACGTCGACACGACACGGGTTGCGGTCATCTCAACGCAGGTGGGCTGGCAGGACACTGCCTGCCAGCCCACAAGTCGCGAAAAGATCGCTAAACGAGTGTCACTCCCACCGCCTGGGGCCCCTTGGTCCCGTGGCCGACGTCAAATTGAACCCGCTGGTTCTCCTCCAGCGACCGCAAACCGGTCCCACGGATTTCCGTGTAGTGCACGAACACATCTTTTGTGCCGTCGTCAGGAGCGATAAAACCGAAGCCTCTCTCGCTGTTAAACCATTTCACAGTTCCCTGTGCCATACTTTTCAACTTCTCTCATTCAGAATGGATGTACGAAAAACATCCTGATGCAGTGTAGCACGAACAAAAAGACGCGCCCGCGCCCCGAGCGTGGGTGGCAATTATTGTCCACAATTTATTGTCCACTATTGTGGACGCTGGGCGCCTTGCGGTTTCCCGGCGAGTTTTCTCCTATTTTCCGGTTTGCAGGGAAGCCGTCTGAATAATGAGCGTGGGTGCGCGGTGGTCGCTTCGTGCTCGGTGAATCGACGGGGTGCACTGCGGGTGGCCCCCGCTCGCGGCTCGGCCCGCCGTGACGGTATCCACGCGACCCGCAGGGGTGTAGCGTCGACGGTGAACGTTTCGTAGCCAGCGGTGATCCTCGGACGTGCTGTCGGACGATAACAACCATCTGCACCCGGATTTGGTTGTCGAGCCCACTCATGCACCGAGTCAACCTCGAAGTGAAGGAATCGTCTATGGATCACCGAAAGTCATGCGCTTTTCGCCTTGGGGAGAAACCGATTTCATCGACCGCAGCCTCGAAATCCGGTGGGTGTACCCGTTTTCCGCGCTGCGAACCGGCCGGTGCCGCCGCGGGGATTTCAGCGCCATGAACAGCGCGGCTCACGGCCGGCGCTTGGCCAGCCCGGTGCGCCTCACCCTGGCGAGTGAACTGGGCGAGCGGCTTGACGGAGCGTGGTGGCCGCGCACCGGCTCGATAGCCCGCGAGCTTCCCGAACTGATCGACGCCCTGTCCACACGATTGGGTCGGATCATCGATATCAGCGTCAACTGGTCACCGCTGGAGGGTTCGCCGGACCTGGACTCGCTGAATCGCCCGCGAATGGCGGATCCTTGCAGGGCGGCGGGCCGCCAGCGCTTGATGCTGATCACCGGCAGCCGGGCTTCGGCGAATCTCCTGGTGGTGCCGTGCCGAACCTCCAGCGCGCTGGCGGTGATGGTGTTGCGCCTAGCCGCCGCGTTCACGATCGAGCCGGCGGACCGGAGCACCCAGGCCTTTCGGACCGCCGGTGAGATTGTGCGCATCGCGCGTGCCGAAAGTGCCCGGTGTGCGCTACGCCCACGTGGACCAGGATTGGCGCGCGTTGTCGCCGCGGATTCAGCCGAAGGCGAGTAATCTCAGCCGGCTTCGGCGCAGACGTCGCGGGCCTGCAGGAGTTCCTCGCGGGCCCGGGCCACGCGGGAGCGGATGGTGCCCACCTGACACCCCATGACGTCGGCGGCTTCCGCGTAGGACATCCCGATCACCTGGGTGAGCACCAGCGCCTCGCGCTGCTCCGGGCACAACGCATCCAGCAGCAGGTTCAGCTCGACGATGTCCTCGTGGCCGCAGGAGCGCCGGGCCGCCGCCCGGTCGGCGGCGGCCGCCCAGTCCGCATGCGGGGAGATCCGCGGGCGCGCCATTTCCCGGCGGGTGTGATCGATGCTGACCCGGCGGGCGATCGCCAGCAGCCAGGTGCGCGCGCTGGACTGGCCGCTGAACCTGGGCAGGCTGGTGATCGCGCGCAGGTAGGTTTCCTGGGCGAGGTCTTCGGCGGTGTCGGCGCCGGACAGATGCGCCAGAAAACGCCACAGGTCGTGCTGCGTCGCGCGCACGAATTCCGCCAGCGCGTCCCGGTCACCACGCCCGGCCGCCAGCGCCAGCTCGGTGGTCTGGCAATCGGGGATCTCTGGGGTGCTCACAGCAGCAGCCTAAACCGAAATACCGCTGGTGAAACCGCCACAACCCGGAAATACTCATGGTATTCATTCGATATTCGCGTGGGTTCACGCAGTGGATACCACCGCCGTGCCCCGGATACTTCGACACCACTACCGGTAGGGCAGAATCGGGGCATGAATCCCCGCCGTTGCACCCGGGTGGCGCCGGTCGGCGCGCCCCCACCGGTCTCGCAGTCCGCGCACGGCAATCCGATACGGATATCGCCGGGGCCGGTGTGATGGCGCCCGGACCACGCCGTCCCTTAAACGGACTCTCGGACGTGCGTGCGTTCTTTCACACCAACGTCACGCCGCTGTACTTCATCTCGCCGACCCCGTTCAACCTGCTCGGCATCGACCGCTGGGTACGAAACTTCTTCTACCTGACCTACTTTGATTCCTTCGAGGGCGAACATTCGCGGGTGTTTGTGCCCCGGCGGCGCGACCGCGTGGATTTCGAGTCCATGGGTGAGGTGTGCAACCACCTGCTGCGTGATCCCGAGACACTCGAATTCATCGCCAGCCGGGGGCCGGGAGGCAAGGCCTGCTTTGTGATGCTCGACGAGCAGACCCAGGCGCTGGCACGCCAGGCGGGCCTCGAGGTGATGCATCCGCCGGCGGAGCTACGCCATCGGCTTGACTCCAAGATCGTCATGACCCGCCTGGCCGATGAGGCGGGGGTACCCAGTGTGCCGCACGCGATCGGACGGGCCGGCTCCTACGACGAGCTGCTGGCGCTCGCGCGCCATGCCGGGTTGGGAGAGGATCTGGTCGTCGAGGCCGCTTATGGCAACGCGGGCAGCGGGACGTTTTTTATCCGCAATCGGGGCGACTGGGACCGCTACGCCGCTGCCCTGACCGGCCAGCAGGAAAGTCAGCGGGACAATCCGCAGGAAATCAAGGTCATGACGCGCATCCGCAACGTCGAGGTGTGCATCGAGGGAGTCGTGACCCGCTACGGAACCGTGATCGGCCCCGCGATGACGAGTCTCGTCGGCTACCCGGAGCTGACACCGTACCCGGGCGCCTGGTGCGGCAACGATATCTGGCGCGGGGCGCTGCCGCCGGAGCAGACGCATGCCGCGCGCGAGATGGTGCGAAAGCTCGGTGACGTTCTCGACCGCCAGGGCTACCGCGGCTACTTCGAGGTGGACCTTCTTCACGACCTGGATTCCGGCCGGCTCTACCTCGGCGAGGTCAACCCCCGCCTGAGCGGTGCCAGCCCGATGACCAACCTGACGACCGAGGCCTACGCCGACATACCCCTGTTCCTCTTTCACCTGCTCGAGTACCTCGACGTGGAGTACCGGCTCGACATCGACGAGATCAACTCGCGCTGGGAGCGGGGCTACGGGGAGGACGAGGTCTGGGGCCAAGTGATAATCGCGGAGACCTCACCGGATATCGAGCTCTTCACCGCGACGCCGCGCACCGGCGTGTGGCGCATCGACGACGACGGTCGGGTCTGCTTCGCCCGCTCCGCCAACGACTGGGCCACGCTGATCGACGGGTCCGAGGCCTTCTACCTGCGGGTCGCGGCTCCCGGCGACTTGCGCTGCGCGGGCGCCCAGCTCGGTGTGCTCGTCACCCGCGGGCACTTGCAGACCGACGACTACCAGCTCACCGAGCGCTGCCGGCGCTGGGTCGCCGGCTTTAGGGCGAAGTTCGCCTCGACTCCGCTGACGCCGGCCACGCCCATCGTCTCACGGCTGGTCGCGCGGGCATGAGATCCCCGGGTCACCGCCGGTGCCCGGGAACGCGCGGCCAGGTCGACGTCGAGCACGCCGCGGCCCGCCGGTCGGTTACTGTTCGACATCGTGACGGCGCCGACCCGGGTGAAGCTGGCCGACGGCCGTGACCTGCTGTTCTTCGCGTTACCCGGCCGCACGCCGGCCCCGGTGGCCGACCGCCGGCGGCTGCCGGCGCGGGAGGCGCGGGATCCGGGCCGATCGCAGTTGCGGTTCGACCGCTCGACCGGGCAGTGGGTGATCATCGCGGCGCTGCGCCAGGACCGCACCTACAAACCGCCGCCGGATCAGTGCCCGCTGTGTCCGGGTCCGACCGGGTTGACCAGTGAGGTGCCGGCGCCCGACTACGACGTCGTCGTCTTCGAAAACCGGTTCCCCAGCCTGTCGGATGCGGGTCGGGGGACGCTGGCGCCCCCGGCGGGCTTCGCGGCCGCGCCGGCTCACGGCCGCTGCGAGGTGATCTGCTTCTGCAGCGAGCACGACGGTTCGTTCGCCGACCTGGATCCGCGGCACGCCCGGCTGGTGGTGGAGGCGTGGCGGCATCGCACCGCCGAGCTGATGACCGCGCCGGGGATCGAGCAGGTGTTCTGCTTCGAGAATCGCGGCGAGGAGATCGGGGTGACGCTGACCCATCCGCACGGTCAGATCTACGGTTACCCGTATCTGACCCCGCGCACCGCGGCGATGCTGCATCAAGCCCGGAAGCATCGACTCAGCCACGGCAGCAACCTCTTTGCAGACCTGCTTGCCCATGAGCTCGCTGACGGCGTCCGGGTGATCGCCCGCAACGAGCTGTTCACCGCGTTCGTCCCGTTCGCCGCGCGCTGGCCGGTGGAGGTGCATATCTACCCGAACAGGTTCGTGCACAACCTCGTCGAGCTCGACACCGCCGAGCTGGAGGGGTTCGCCGGGATCTACCTCGATGTGCTGCGACGGTTCGATCGGATGTACTCGACTCCGCTGCCGTATATTTCAGCGCTGCACCAGTTCACCACCTCGGATACCCAGCGAGACGGCTACTTTCACGTTGAGCTGATGTCGATCCGGCGTAGCGCCACCAAGCTTAAGTATCTCGCGGCCTCCGAGTCGGCGATGGACGCGTTCATCAGTGACGTGACGCCCGAAAACGTGGCGCAGCGGCTGCGGGAACTCGGATGACGATCCGCTACGGCGCGCCGGGGCGGATCAACCTCGTCGGCGAGCATACCGACTACAACCTGGGTTTGGCGCTGCCGATCGCGCTGCCGCAACGCACCGTGGTGACCTTCGAGCCCGGGGACACCGACGCGATCACGGTGTGCAGCGACCGCCTGCCCGGATCGGCGCGGATTCCGCTGAGCACCGTTCCCGGTGAGGTGACCGGCTGGGCCGGCTACGTGGCGGGGGTGGTGTGGGCGCTGCGGGGTCGCGGATACCCGCTGCCCGGCGGCGCGATGTCGGTCACCAGCGGCATCGAGATCGGATCGGGCCTGGCGTCGTCGGCGGCGTTGACGTGCGCGGCCCTGGGTGCGATCACCTCCGCCGCCGGTATCCGCATCGAGCGTCTCGAGCAGGCGCGGGTTGCGCAGCGTGCCGAAAATGACTACGTCGGCGCCCCAACGGGTTTGCTCGACCAGCTGGCCTCGCTGTTCGGGGAGCCGTCGACGGCCCTGCTGATCGACTTTCGCGACGTCAGTGTGCGACCGGTGCGCTTCGACCCGGACGCCTACGGTGTGGCGCTGCTGCTGATCGACACCCGCGAGCGGCATAGCCACGCCGGCGGCGAGTACGCGGCCCGCCGCTGGGCGTGCGAGCACGCCGCGACCGAGTTGCACGCGCCTTCGCTGCGCGACATCGAGGATCTGTCGTCGCTGCAGGCGATCACCGACCCGGTCGCGGCCCGCCGTGCCCGCCATGTGCTGACCGAGAACCGTCGGGTGCTCGATTTCGTTGCGGCGCTGAGCGATGCGGATTTCGCCGAGGCCGGTCGCATCCTGACCGCGTCGCACGCTTCCATGCGTGACGACTTCGAAATCACCACGGCGTCCATCGATCTGATCGTCGACACCGCGGTTCGCGCCGGGGCGCTGGGCGCCCGGATGACCGGCGGCGGCTTCGGCGGCTGCGTGATCGCGTTGGCGCCGGAGGCGCGGGTGCGGTCCGTCGGCGAAGCGGTGCGCCGGGCGGTGCGCGCCGCGGGCCATGCGCGACCGGTGATCACCCGCACCCATGCCGCGCCGGGTGCGGCCGTCTGCGGGTGACGCGGATAACCACGTTGCGCGCGGCGACCCGCACGCGAGAGCATGGGGAATGAGCGGCTACGTCGATGTGCGGGCCTACGCCGAACTGAACGACTTCCTCGACCCGGAGTCGCGCGGTGTGACGGTACGCCGTCCGTTCCGGCCCCACCAAACGGTCAAGGACGTCCTGGAGGCCATGGGCATTCCGCACATCGAGGTCGACCTCATCCTGGTGGAGGGCGAACCGGTGGACTTCGCGCACCGGCCCAATCCCGGTGAGCGCATCGCCGCCTACCCGATGTTCGAGGCCCTCGACATCGGCTTGACGGCCAGGCTGCGGCCGGTCCCGCTGCGCGATCCGCGCTTTGTCGTCGATGTCAACCTCGGCCGGCTGGCGCGACTGCTTCGCGTGCTGGGATTCGACGTGTGGTGGTCAAGCGACGCCGATGACCAGACGCTGACCGACATCAGCCTGGGCCAGCAGCGGATCCTGTTGACCCGGGACCGCGGCCTGCTAAAACGCCGCGCGATCACCCATGGCCTTTTCGTGCACTCCGATGAACCCGAGGAGCAGACGCGTGAGGTGATCCGGCGCCTGGATTTGCGCGAGCGGCTGGCACCGCTAACCCGCTGCGTGCGCTGCAACGGCGGGTTGGCCGCGGTCACCAAAGACGCGGTGATCCACGACCTGCAGCCGTTGACCCGCCGCTACTACCACGACTTCAGCCGCTGTACCGGATGCGGGCAGATCTACTGGCCGGGGTCTCATCAGGCACGGTTGGTCGCACTCATCGACCGGCTCCGCGGGATCCCCTGAACCACGGTGAAGCCGTGGCGCAGCACAAGATTGCTGAGAATATCGGCACGCTCGTCGAGCGCCCAGGACTCGACGGCGAACGCCTCCGCAGCGAAAAAGGCGACGTTGACCGAGGTTTCGGGGGTGGTGCGGGACCGGTAGACGATGGCGTCGAGGTCGGGCCACCACCGCCTGACCGCGTCGGCCAGCCGCTGACACGTCGTCCACACCTCGGGGTGCATCCCGGTGCTGATCTGGTCGTCGACGCGCAGCGCGTCGAGGTTGCGCTCGGTTCGCAGGTCCAGTACCCGAAGGTGCCGGGCGGCGACGAGCCGGACCAGGCGGTGGGCGGCGTGGTCGGCGGGGATCACCAGGCCGGTGGCCCGGTAGCGCTCCCGGAACGCGCCCACGAGGCTGCTGGCGCCGTAGCGGGCGCGAAACGCACCGGAGGCGGGGTCGAAGCGGTGACGCGGCGTGGGGAACCCCTCCCAGGTCCAGTCGGCAGGCGCGGACGCGTCCAGTCGCCAGATCTCGGTCCCGGCACGAACGCGCCGACGGCGGAGCCCGGTGGGCCGAGCGCCGGGAAGGGGCGCCAGATAGCCGCCGGGAAGCTCAGGCACCGAGGTCCGCGAGCATCCGCCAGGCCGTGGCCGCGGCCTTGGTGTTGCGCAGCGCCTCGGCGATCGACGCGCCACCGAGCTCGTCGTGCCTGATGCGCATGATGCGATCGGCGGCCAGCGGATCCGCGGTGAAGCGGGCCAGCAATTCGAGGATCCGGGGCAGATCCGGGCGCAGCCGGCCGTCGTCGAATTGCCATGCGGGAAACCACGTCCGGTTGCCCACCGGCCCGCCCAGGAGCTTGCCCCGGCTGCGCAACCGGTGCACCGCTTGCGGTGTGCCGAGACCCAGCAGCGCTTGGACCGCCGGGGTGGGCAGCGAGCCTTCGACGAATTCCTGCACGACGGCGGCACGGCGCCGGTCGTTCAGCGCGTGGGCGGCGATCCGCTCGAGTGTTCCCTGCGGCACCGTCGGGGCCTCCAGGAGCGCGCCGAGGACTTGGGCAAACGGCCGGTCGCGATGCGCACGCTCCGCGATTTGGCGGGCGAGCGGCGCGGCGGCGGTGGGCATGGTTGCAGGCTAGCACTCTTCGGCAGGATCGAAACAATTGAAACAGCCACACCGGCGACGGGCCGCGCTACCGTGGTGGGTGCGGGCCCGCGGCACCCGCAAGAGTTCGGCGTAGCCTCCAGGTCGACGGGCAGATCGACGGAATGGGTGAGTAGGTGAGGAGTGATGGTGGCCAGGACCGACAACGACAGCTGGGAGATCACCGAAAGCGTGGGCGCGACCGCACTGGGAGTGGCGGCGGCTCGGGCGGCGGAAACCGAGAGCGAGAACCCGCTGATCACCGATCCGTTCGCGCGGGTGTTCCTCGACGCCGCGGGGGACGGCTTCTGGAACTGGTTCTGGGGTCGCGAGTTGCCCCCTGAAGTCCTTGAGGCCGAACCCGATCTGGTGCTGCGAAGGCGGTCGATGGTCGACTACATGGCTTGCCGGACAGCCTTTTTCGACGAGTTTTTCCTTGACGCCGGCAACGCGGGTATACGCCAAGTGGTGATCCTGGCCGCGGGCCTGGACTCGCGGGCCTGGCGGTTGCCGTGGCTCGGCGGCACCACCGTCTACGAACTGGACCAACCCAAGGTGCTGGAGTTCAAATCGTCGACACTGCGCGAACACGGTGTGCAGCCCAGATGTCATCTCGTCGACGTCCCGGTGGACCTGCGCCAAGATTGGCCGACGGCGTTGCAGCAGGCCGGCTTCGATGTCGTAGCCCCCAGCGCTTGGTCGGTGGAGGGGCTGCTGCCGTTTTTGCCGGCCGCGGCCCAGGATTTGCTGTTCGAGCGGGCGCGGGCACTGGCCGCCACCGGCAGCCGCATCGCGGTCGAGGCACCCGGACCCGACTTCAACAACCCGCAGGCCCGCGCCAGGTGGCGTGAGCAGATGCAGCGCATCCGTGACATCATGGCCCGGCTGGGCGAGCGGCGGGACATCCCCGACGTTCAGGAGCTGTGGTACCTCGAGGACCGCGGCGACGTGGGCGACTGGTTCCGCCGCCACGGCTGGGAGGTCTCGGTGGTGGCGGCCGAGGAGCTGATGGCCCGCTATGGGCGTCCGCCCGCAGACATCGACGATGCGGTGCCGCACAGCTTGTTCGTGACGGCGCGGCGCCCGTAGCGGCGCCGCTACTGCGTCGGCATCATCGGTCTGCGCGAGGAGGATGTTCGGTTTGCCCGCCTCTGAGCGATTTCGCTACCGGGGAGCCGTTAGATCATGTCGTTCTTCGTCAGCCACCGCATGACGGGCCAACCGACGAAGACCGGTAACCAGCAGGTGAGCACCCGATACAGCAACACCGACGGCACACCGACGGCCGCGGGCACGCCGAAGGCGGCGAGCCCACCGATCAGCGCCGCTTCCACGGCCCCGACGCCACCCGGGGTGGGGGCGGCCGAGGCGAGAGTCCCACCGACCATCGTCACCACGGTGACGGTGACGAACGTCGCCCTCCCACCGAACGCCTCGACACTGGCCCACAACGCCAGGGCCGCACCCAGAGTGGTTCCGGCGCAGCCGAGCACGATCAGCGCCAGCCGCTTGGGTTCGCGCGCCAGCTCGAGAAGGTCGCCGGTCACCTCCTTCAGCTGTGGGCGCACCGCGGTCGCGAGCCAGCGCCGCAGCCTGGGCACGAACAAAAACGCACCGACGACGCCCAGCGCCACGCCCGCGATCAGGTAGAGCATGGTGGCATTCGGCACGAAGTGCGACAGATCGGTGCCCGCGCCCGCGGCCGCGCTGAAGACGATCAGCAACGCGACGTGCACGATCACCTGAACCGACTGCTGCAGCGCCACCGCCGTGGTGGCGCGCACGGTGTTGAGACCGCCCTTTTGCAGGAACCGTGTGCTAAGCGCCAACCCGCCGACACCGGCGGGGGTGGTGGTCGCAGCAAATGTGTTGGCCACCTGCATGATTGACAGGTTCTTGAAGCTCACCAGCCCGTCGGCGCTGGCCCACAACGCACCGGCCGCGCCGACATACGTCATCCCCGAGACCGCCAGGCCCAACAGGGCCCACCACCAGTTGGCCCTGCTCAGCTCGGCGAAGAACGTCGGCACGGTGCTGATGAACGGGTAGGCGACGTAGACCAGCGCAACCAACAGCACCAGTTGAATGACCTGGCCACGGCTGAACCGGGTGATCGTTTCGGCGCGAATCTGATCGGTACCGGTCTGGCGCATCACCTCGGCGCGGCCCTCGGCGATCACCGCGCCCGGGTTGGGAACCGAGGCGCGGATCCGCGCCGGCACAGCGGATTTGGTGAGTCTGCGCGACGCGGTCAGCACCGCGTCTTTGCCGAACGTGTCGATCGCGGCGCCCACCGCGGACTGTGCGCCATATAGCGCCGACGTCGTCACCAGCAGTTGGGCGATGTCGGATTGTAATTGGGCGTCGGTGGCGCCGTATTCGGCGCTGCCGAAACCACCGAACAGCACCGCGCCGTCGGCCACCGTGATGTGTGTGCCGCGCAGGTCGCCATGGGCGATTTGGTGATCGTGCAGGCATCGCAGTGCTTCCCACACCCGCGCGACCGGTGTCGTCGTGGCGCATCGGCTGATCGGGAGTCCACGCACGGGTGTGTGCGCGTATAACATCCAGCCCCGATCGAGCGCGCTGACGGCGATCGTCGCGGTGTTGGCGATGCCCAGGCTCCCGACGGCGATGGTGATCAAGGCGCGATGCTCCACGGCGCGGCGCATCGAGGCCTGCAGGGGGGCGGTCTCGGTGTCCCGCAGCCGCAGCTTGGCCCAGAGTTGGCGCAGGGCACGGCCACTGCGTTGATGCGGGCCGTACAGCTCGATCACCGCGGTGAACCCGGAATCCGGGGATTCGGCGGCAAGGACCAGCGGACCGGTCCCGGCCGGGCGAAGCACCGTGAGCGCGGACACGCGAAACCCGCGCGCGGCCATCGCGCGCACCGCGCCGTGCAGCGGCACCTCCAGGGCGGGGGTCCCGACGACCAGCACCACCAGGGCGCCGACGAACCAGCCCACCGCCAGCCCCAGCAGTGAGCGGGCCGGAACCACCGCGCTGACCAGCAGGTGGATCGGCACGAAACCCAACAGCAATGCCCACCACCAGTGCCTCCAGCGCGCGGGCAGCCAGGGTCCCGAGACGGTGAGCACCGCAGCGAGCATCGCGATCCAGCGCGGATCGTCGAGGAACTGGGAGGGCAACGTGTCGAGGTGCTGTGAGAGGTCGAAATGCCATTGGGGAGCCGCGATGTGGGTTCCGCTGATCGACAGCGCCACGATGGCGATGAGCCCCGCGGCGCCATAGGCGCCCAGCAGTTTCCATTGCCGGGCGGCGATCAGGCCGATCAGGATCACGAACGGCAACGCCACTATCGCGATGCCGTATACCAGGTACACCAGCTCGGCTTGTGCGGGGGGCAGCACCCCGACGATCTGCGAGATGGATTTCTCCAGGCCGACCCACTGCGGGCGGGTGATCAGGGAGCCGGTGATCACGAGCCCGAAAAACGCCGCCGCTGAGACGAGCCGGAGAATGTCGTTGGTGCGCCGGGCCGGTGGTTGGAGCAAGCTGCCGGTCACGGCGACCTCGCGCCCGTCAACTCGCATGCTCCACGATCCTTCGGCTCGGCCAAGCGCCGCGCCGGCGCTCGCCGACAACTTAACCGGATACCCGGCCGTCGGGCGCGGCGGAAACGGAACCCGTGACGTCAGACGAATTACCATCACTGTATGACAATGATCAGCCCTGACCGCATCGGCGCGGTCGTCGTCGCGGCGGTGAGCCGGACCCCCCGGGGGCTGAAGCTGACCGCACCCGAGGATCGGGTGCCAAGTGATTGCGTCGTCAAAAGCAGCGGATGCTAAGACGCGCCGGAGCACGTGGCGGGCTCGCGGTACTGGTAGCGGTGATGCTCGTCGGCGCGATGGTGATGACCGCTCCGCCCACGGCCTACGAGAGTGAGCCGGCGTTCGTCGTGAACCCTGTCGACCACGTCAACACCCTGATCGGCACCGGCAGGGGAGGCCCGACCGTGGGGGAGATCAACAACTTCCCCGGAGCCTCAATGCCATTCGGCATGGTGCAGTACTCACCTGACACCACCGACACCTACGCCGGCTACAACTACCACAAAGATCGCGTCACCGGGTTCAGCATGACCCACGCCTCGGTGGGCTGTGCGGCCTTCGGCGACATCTCGATGCTGCCCACCACCGCCGCGATCGGCACGCACCCCTGGGACGCCACCGAGAAAATCGCCCACGACGACACCGAGGTGGGTGTGCCGGGCTACTACACGGTGCGGTTTCCCGACACCGGGGTGAGCGCGGAGCTCACCGCCACCACCCGCACTGGCGTCGGGCGGTTCCACTACCCGCACAACGCTCGTCCTGCCCGGCTGCTGGTTCGGGCCGGCGGGTCGCTGGCGGGGAACTCCGCCGCGACCCTGCAGATCGGTGCCGACAACACCACGATCACCGGAGCGGCGACCAGCGGCGGATTTTGCGGCAAGAAGAACGCCTACACGGTGTATTTCGCGATGAAGTTCAACCGTCCGTTCACCTCCTACGGCACCTGGGACGGGTTCTGGGTGTATCCCGCTGGCCGCGTTGCGTTTTCGAGTGACAGCGGCGGTTACGTGGAGTTCCCGTCCGGCTCGGTGATCGAGGTGCGCACCGCGCTGTCCTACGTCGGAGTGGACGGGGCGCGAGCCAACCTCGCCGCCGAGGGCGGGGCAAGCTTCGACGACGTGCGCGCCGCGGCGACGCGGGAATGGAACGCCGCGTTGTCGCGCATCGCCGTGGCCGGCGCCAATAGCGATGACGTGGCGACGTTCTACACCGCCTTGTACCATTCGCTGCTGCACCCCAACACCTTCAACGACGTCGACGGTCGCTACATCGGATTCGACGGAGTCATCCACACGGTGACCGCGGGGCACGCCCAATACACCAACTTCTCCGACTGGGACACCTACCGGGGTGTCGCCGCCCTGCACGGGTTGCTGTTTCCGGAGCGTGCCAGCGACATGGCCCAATCGCTGGTGAACGACGCGGAGCAAAGCGGCTCTTTTCCGCGGTGGGCGCTGGCCAATGCCGCGACCGCCGAGATGACCGGAGACAGCGTGGTACCGCTGATCGTAAATCTCTACACGTTCGGGGCCAAGGACTTTGACGTCCACACGGCACTGCGTTACATGGTCGGCGCGGCAACCCACGGCGGTGCCGGGCGGGACGGTTACGTGGAGCGCCCGGGAATCGCCACCTACCTGCAGCGAGGCTACCTTCCGGTGACGTCCGAGTCGTGCGTCGACGGCTCCGTCCCCGGTGCCTCGATCACGCTGGAGTGGTCGGTTGACGATTTCGCGATTTCGCGATTCGCCGACGCGCTGGGTGATTCCGCGACAGCCGCCGAATTCCAGCGCCGGGCGCAGTATTGGCAGAACCTGTTCAACCCCACCACCCGTTACATCTCGCCCCGCAACGTCTACGGCTTCTTTCCCCGCGGACCCGGCTTCGTCGAGCCCCCGCCGTTCTGCTTCGGCCAGCCCGGCTTCGACGAGGGCAACGCCGCGCAGTACGTGTGGTGGGTGCCGCAGAATATCACGGGCCTGGTGACCGCCCTGGGCGGCCGCAAGGCGGTGGCCGAGCGGCTCGACGGCTTCACAAAGGAACTCAACGCGGGCCCGGACAAGCCCTACCTGTGGATCGGCAACGAGCCGGGCTTCGGGGTGCCGTGGCTGTACAACTACGTCGGTCAGCCGTGGAAAACCCAGGACCTGGTCGACCGGGTGCGCAGCAGCCTGTTCGGGCCGACACCCGACGGGGAGCCGGGCAATGACGACCTGGGCGCGCTGTCCAGCTGGTATGTCTGGGCCGCGCTCGGCCTGTATCCCAGCACCCCGGGAACGGCGATCCTCACGGTGCACACACCGCTATTCGACCGCATCGTGATCGCGCTGCCCGCAGGGAGATTCATTCGCATCTCCGCGTCCCGAGTCTCGGCACCCAACCGCCTGAAGTACATCAACGGCCTCAGTGTCGATGGGCGGCCCACCGAGCGAACATATCTCCCGGAGTCGATCACCCGCACCGGCGGCGAGCTGGTGTTCGCGCTCTCCGCCACTCCCGACAACGGCTGGGGCACTGTGGAATCCGCATCACCGCCGGCATTCGGTGAGGGTGGCTCGGCGGTGACCGTCAACGTCGTCCCCGACATCGTCGCGGTCGCGCCGGGAACCACGGCGACCGTGACCGTCGATGCGCAACGGATGATCGGCGGCGGCGCCCCCGACTACACCGTCACCGGTACCTCCTACGGTGCGGGGATCGCGGTGGCACCGGTATCGGGACGCTTCGCCGCCGACGGTTCGGCCACCGCGACGGTGGCGATCAGCGTGGCCCAGTCCGTGCTCGACGGGTATTACCCGGTCGTTCTCACCACGGCCGCCGGCAAGGGGACCCGGACGTTCATGCTGCTGGTCGCGGTCGGCCAGGCCGGCGCCGAGCAATGGCCGCGGGCCTAAGCCGGACCGTCTTCGCCTGGCGCGGTGAGCGGCTGCGGACACCGACACCCGTCGACCCATAAAGTCGCCGGGCACCGGCAAATCCGGGCTGTGTGCGGCCTACTCGGATAATTGCGACAATTGCGCACATGAACGACGCCCCGACGCGAATCGACCAGGCCGTCGAGGCGCTGCGGCGTCACGGCGCGGTCTTCGCCTACCTGCACGGCAGCCGGGCCAACAACACGGCACGGGCGACGTCTGACATCGACATAGCCGCCTACTTCGGCGGGCACCCACCGCAGGCTTTCGAGGTTCTTTTGCCCGCAGGTGTCGACCTGCTCGTCTTAAACGATGCTCCCCTCGAACTCGCGGGCAGAGTTGCGCTGCACGGCAGGCTGTTATTCGAGACCGACCGCGCAAGGCGGGTGGTCTGGGAAGCGACGACGCGCAAGATCTACCTGGACGAGCTGCCGAGACTCACCCAGGCCCATAGGGAGTTCGCCGAAGCGGTGCGCCGTGGTCGATGAGACTCGAATCCTTCGACTGCTGCGCGGTATCAGCGACGACCTGGAAATTCTGAGTCGCGAATCCGCGGCCGATGAGGCCCGCCGGGCGGACCCGATATGGCTGCGCGGCGTCAAGTACACCTTTGTCACTGCGATCGAGGCTTGCATCGACGTCGCACAGCACATCTGCTCGGCCAAAGGTTGGGGGCCACCTGCCGACAACGGCGACGCGATGCGACTGCTCGGAAGTCACGATGTCCTCACGGACGACATCGCGGAGGCGCTGCGCAAAGCCGTCGGATTTCGAAATGTTCTTGTGCACGAATATATCCAGGTGTCAGACGGCATTGTCATCGCGCGCCTTCATGACCTCGGCGATTTGCAGGGTTTCGTCGAGCAAATCGCCGCATTCATCACCGAACCGCTTGAGCGTCGGTAGTGAGGCGTGGTCAGCGATACCGCCGAGCTGTTCGCCGCCACGGCTTTTCGTCAGTTCAAGGCGGTGCTTCCCGCGATCGGGAGGGTCGTGCTGACAACCTTGGCCAGGCAGTGGTCACGGTCAAAATCCCGGTGTTTGCACCACGCCAGGGCACCGGAGGAGTCGGGGAAGGTGATGCCGACGATCGTGACCCAAAAGTCGGGTGCGGAAAAGGTCGACCAGTCGCCCGACCACAGCAGCCGCACTCCGGGATATTCCTCGCGCAGGGCCAGATGCTCCTGCAGGATCCTTGCGTTATCCCACACGACGCCGTCGTCGACAACCCCCGGGCGTTTGGAACTGAGTTGCGGCACCCAGTGATCGGCGAGTTCGGCGCTGACGAACGGGCGGTCCGCACGCGCGAGCTGGCGCAGCCGTTGCCGGGCCGCCTCCTCGGGATCCACCGGTGCCGACGGTAGCGCGCTCGGCGTCGAGGTCGGCGGTGGGGACGGCGGTTGGTAGCCGGGTTCGGCGGCGGGGGAGGTTGTCTCGGTGGGGTATGCGGGCCCCGGCTTTTGGTGGGCCAGAAAACCGGCGCCGACGCCGATACCGCTCAGCAGCAGCACCGATGCCACCACGACAATCACCGGCGCCGGCCATCGCGACCGGCGTTCGGGCGCACGTCCGGGACGCACCAGGGGCGGTCCGGCTACCGGGCCGGCCGGTCGGGTCGGCGCGCCGGCAGGGCCGGCGGCGGGCAATACGCCGCCGGGTCCGGGCGGCACCCGGGTGTGCAACGGGTTTCGGGTGTTGGCGTGCAGCGCGCGCTGGGCGGCGCGCCCCAGGGCGCCCGCGCTACCGTAGCGGTCGCCGGGTTCCTTGGCCATGCCCCGGGCGATGACGTCGTCAAACGACGCGGGAACGCGGGGATTGATGATGCTGGGGCGCGGCGGCGGCGCGGTGAGCTGAGCCGCCATGACCTGCTCGAGGCCGTGAGCCGGAAACGGGGTCTGCCCCGTCAGCGCCTGGTGCAGCACGGCGGCCAGGGAATAGACATCCGCTGCGGGCGTCGTCGGCCGGTCGCTGAACCGTTCGGGGGCCATGTAGTCGAAACTGCCGATGTGATAGCCGACCATCGTAAGACGGGTGTCGCCTTGGGCCTCGGCGATGCCGAAGTCGACCAGGTAGGCGAAATCAGCGGGTGTCACGATGATGTTCTGCGGCTTCACGTCGCGATGAATCAGCCCCTCGGCATGCGCGGCATCCAATGCCGCGGCGACCTGGGTGATGATGGCCACGGCCCGATCCGGCTGCAGGGGGCCATCTTTGAGCAACTCGTGCAGCGTTTGGCCCGTCACCAGGCGCATGTCGATGTAGAGGCTGCCGTCGATCTCTCCCCAGTCGTGGATCGGGATCACATGCGGCTCTTGCAGGATCGCCGCCGCGTGCGACTCACGCTGAAACCGGGTGCGGAACTGTTCGTCGTGCGAGTGCTGCTCGGCGAGGATTTTCAGGGCGACGGTTCTGCCCTTTTCGGTGTCGTAGGCCTCATAGACCTCGCCCATCCCGCCCCTGCCGAGTAAGCGGGTCAGCCGATACTTGCCGAACATGCGGCCGCCGCGGGCATTGGCCGTGGTCACCTGCGCCTCCTTCGATACGACGCAGTATCCCCCGCGGCGCCGACACCCGTGCGGCGTTTGGAGCACCCGGGTCGATCACGGACCGGTGCCGATTGAGGACCGTGACGCGGCACCGCGTCGGGGTCGGCAGGGGAAAGATGGGGGGATGTCGACGACGGCGGGTCGAGGGGTGCCGGAGCCGTCGCGTCGCGCGACGGCACGGCCGCGCACCGCGGGTCGGCCCGTGGCCCTGGTGGTTGCGGCGGCCGGTCTTCTGGTTGCGCCGGGCGGCGCGTGCGGTGCCCACACCCCCGGCGGCGCGGACCAAACCCGCCACCCCGGCGGCGCGGCGATCCTCAATGCCACGACCGCCGCGGAACTCGTCGCCGCCTTCACCGCCGCCGGGCTCGCGGTCCCGAACGCCCACGATGTCGGGCCGCAGAAATGCCCGCAGATCGGCTGTGTTGACGCCGTGGACACCGACACCGTGTCGATCCTGAAGTTTCCGAGCACCGGCCAAGCCGAACTGTATGCGGCCGCGATTCCGCGGATGTTCCAGGTGGAGGACGTGGTGCTGGTGTTCTCGCCGGCTGTGTCCCCCGGGGCGAGGCAAGCCTACGAGCAGGTGGCAAACCGCACCCTCCGGTGACACGCACCCGCTCCTCGGCCGCCGGCGCGACCCGCCAGCGGATCTCCGCTCAGGTTGCTCAGGTTGCCATGATGAGTGCATGGCCAACCGTGATCGCGACCGCTTCGGCCGTCCCCGAAGCGCACGCCCGCGCGACTCCCTAGGCCGACCGCTTGCCCACGGCAGTGTGGGTGTTCCGCCGATCCCGGAGGGCCTCGAGCTGGCGCCGGCCGAAACCCTCGCCTATGCCCAGGAGCTGCTCGACCGGGGCTTGGCGTTCAACGCCCACGAGGTGCTTGAGGCCGCGTGGAAGCACCGCCCGGCCGACGAGCGGATGCTGTGGCAGGGCCTGACCCAACTCGCGGTTGGCATCACCCACGTCCAACGCGGCAACGTCAAGGGTGCGGTGAGCCTGCTGCGCAGCGCCTCAACCCGCCTCGCCCAGGACGAGCGCCCGGCACCCTACGGCGTCGATGTCGCCGGGTTGGCGCAGTTCGCGGATGCGTTGATCGACGACCTGACGACGGGCGTCGCCGTCACGTCGGAGCGGCTGCGGCCACGTCTCGTCTGCCCCTCCTAAGCGGTTACCTGGATTGGCGCGCTCGCAGCCACCGATCTTGCGTTGCAACCCCCGCAGCAGGCCTATCGCCTCGGTATCGCAGAACCTGGCCATGATCGCGAAATCAAGCCCCGACCCGATCAGATCGCTGGCAAACGTGACTTCAGTCAAAAACAGCACCCGTGCCCAATCCAAATCCGTCAGCGGCTGACCGTCGGAGACGGCGCGCTCAAGACGCCCTGTGAGCCCCCCGAACTCATCCCACGTCGAGCACCCCGGCACATGAAACGGAAATGGCATTCCGGCCAAAGCCTGTCATCGAGCCGATCGCACTACTTTGTCGGGTGGGGATGTGCCGCTCCCGCGGCATCGGCCCGGGCAAGATTGAACGAGCCTCAAAAGACAACTACCGCAATAAATATCAGGCAACTTTGATCCCGCGAGATCGTGGACTGCTGACAGGGTAGTCGCACAATCAGGACGATGTGCAAGGCGGCACCGGTGTCGCGGTTGCCGCCCCGGCTGGGGCAGTGCACGGTTGTGGCGCCCGAGGCCGGTGGATGCGGGTGGGCCCGCGGGTCACCGGGTGCGTCTGGCCTCGTAAACAGCGGGCGAATTACTTTTCATCGCAATTCATTTTCTTATTTTCGCCGTACAACAAAGTTGTGGGCGAGATCATCACCAGCACCACCGGCGTGCACACGCAAACGCCCATGTACCGGTTATGAGTCCCGCCCAGTGTCACCCGCTCGTCGGTGCTTCATTTTGCGCTCAGATCTGCGTGCCAGGCTGAAAGGAATCGCGGAAGGCGTGAACGGATTTCACGATGCGGCGGTCACTACAATTCGCTAATCGCGCCGGCCCTCAACGGCTCACCCGTTTCCTGCGATGTGGAATCGCTTAGGGGGACGGTGTGGGCGAGTCGGGCGCGGTGGTGGTCGGCGGGGGCAGCCGACCGGGCGGCGAGTCAAGCACCCGCTGCAAAAGGAAACAGGCGCCATGGATCTCCAGTGCGGCGAATTTGATCTGCCCCAGGCTGAAGTCGTAGCCGTTGCCCGACACGGTGTAGTCGCGTTTGGACGCCTCATTGAACAGCGAGGACTGGTCGGTGGCGCCGTACTTGGCGGCTTCCTCACGCACGATGCCGGCGGCGGTGGTGAACTCGTTCGCTGTGAACGTGCGCCCGAACATGATGCCGTCCGCGATGGGGCGACGCGCGATGTCGGCCTCGAGTCTGTCACACGGCAACCCGGCCCGGGCGGACTCGATCAAGTTGGGGTCGTCGTCGAATTTCCAGGTCTGCCCCGGCACGGCGGCGCTGATCCGCTCGCCGATCACGCGGGCGGTGTTGTTGAGGCGCTGGCGCGCGGCCTCGTAGGAGCCCTTGGCGCGCATGCTGTCGATCAGCGTGATCTCCTGCTGCTCGGTCAGGTGCTGGGTCTCATAGGGGTTGCTCAACTCCTTGCCAGCCTTTCTTGCCTTCTCATACAGCGCGCAGCCGCCCGTCAACAGCCCTATCAGGGCGACAGCGAGGACCGGGGCGAGGGCCGCAGCCGCCCGCGCACGCACCGACCGGGCTCTCACCAGCTCACCGCTTCCGGTCGCTTAGGGGGATGGTGTGGGCGCGTCGGGCGCGGTGGTCGTCGGCGGGGGCAGCCGACCGGGCGGCGAGTCAAGCGCCCGCTGCAAAAGGAAACAGTCGCCCTCGACGTTTAGCGTGGCGAAATTGATCTGCCCCAGGTTGAAGTCGTAGCCGTTGCCCGACACGGTGTAGTCGCGTTTGGACGCCTCGTTGAACAGCGAGGACTGGTCGGTGGCGCCGTACTTGGCGGCTTCCTTACGCACGATGCCGGCGGCGGTGGTGAACTCGTTCGCTGTGAACGTGCGCCCGAATCTGACCGTGTCAGCGATGGGACGACGCGCAATGTCGGCCTCGAGTTTGTCACACAGCCCGCCTTGCTGAGCGGACTCCAGCTCATTGGGGTCGTCGTCGAATTTCCAGGTCTGGCCGGGCACGGCGGCGCTGATCCGCTCGCCGATCACCCGGGCGGTGTTGTTGATGCGCTGGCGCGCGGCCTCGTAGGAGCCCTTGGCGCGCATGCTGTCGATCAGCGCGATCTTTTGCTGCTCGGTCAGGTGCTGGGTTTCATAGGGGTTGCTCAACTCCTTGACTGCCTTTCTTGCCTTCTCATACAGCGCGCAGCCACCCAACAGCCCTATCAGGGCGACAGCGAGGACCGGGGCGAGGGCCGCAGCCGCCCGCGCACGCACCGACCGGGCCCTCATTGGTGGGGTTGCACCTGCACGGTGAGGTCGGGCCGGTTCAACAGCACCGCCGCCAGGTTGAAACCCGTCATCTGGTGCATCGGGTCGTGAGGGTATCCGCCGTGCCCATGGGAGGCGCTCTCGTAGATATTCTCACCGCCCAGGTGCACCCAGCCCGCCTCGGTCTGCAGGTGCGTGAATCGGTAGCGCGGCACGGGCGGGCCGTCGATGATGTCGTTGGGGTCGGCGCCCCACCCGTGCAGCGGCGCGGTGGCCGCGATGAGCCGGATCGGGTCGTCGGGGGCGGTCATGACGAAAAAGTTGTGGTCGGTCATGCCCAGCTTGGCCGGGGAGGTCGCCTCAAAGCCCGGCGAACCGTACATCACCGCGTTGGTCACCGCCGAGCTGGCGCCGTCTTTCAGCGCGATACCCGAGACCAGCGACCCGTAAGAGTGCCCGAACAACGCCGTGGTGTGATTCGGGTTGTGCGACGCCGAATTCAGGTTCGCCAGGAACGACTCCAGCCTAAGCGCCCCGGCGTGCGCCAAATCGGCGAAGGGGGTGTCCCCCGAGACCAGCGTCGGCGGGGGCTGATATCCGGTCCACGCGATCGTCGAGACACTTGGGTATTTTTCGCCGACTTTACCCGCGATACCCTGCGCTTCCCGTCGCAGCCCATAGGCTTCCTGCGTCATGGTGGCGAGGGCTTCCCGGGTGGTGCCCGACACCCCGGGCACGGTCACCGACACATGGTCGGCGGTGAACGGGTCGCCGATGGCGACAGCCGCCGGGATCATCTGCGAGGGGTCGTCGGGGCGGGCCAGATACAGCAGGTGCGAGTCGGGCACCTGAAGTGCCGAGCGGATGCCCGCGATGTCGGCCAACCGGTCGGTTTTGATTTGGCCGTCGGGCAGCGCCCGGTATTCCCGCTCGAGTTGGTCGAGCAGGCCGCGGCTGGCCTTGTCGATGGCGGTGATGTCACCCGAGGACATGTCCGTCGCGCCGGACGCCGGGCCTGCGTGCTGGTCCCCGCCGGTGCCGGGCACGTCTTCGGGGAAGCCGAACTCGGCAAGCCCGGCCGACGCCGCGATGACCTGCTCACCGACCTCCCGGTCGGCGGCCACCAGCAGCGCCACCCGGTGGCGGATGTCGGCCCGCAGCACCGCGGCCTGTTGCGCCCGGGCCGCGCGCTGCTGCTCGCTGCCGCCGCGGCGGGTGTCGGTGACGCTATAGTCCTCACCGACCTCGAAGCCCTCGCGCTCCGCCTCATTGACCTTTTCCAGCGCGTACTTCTTGGCCGCCCTGATGCGCTCCGCGCCACGGCGGGCCGTGTCCGCGGTCTCCCGCAGCTGATCAGCCGCCCCGTCCACCCGCGTCTTGGCGATCGCCGCGCGCTCGACGGTGGTGTCGCGGAAGGCGCCCTTCCAGCCGGGCGCCGACAGCACCGTGTAGGCCTCAGAAAAGCACGCCTCGCAGCGCTCTGCCTTCGCCTCCAAATCCGCGGCAAGCGAGAGCAGGGGGGAGACCGACCAGAACCGCACCCCCGCAAGCGGCGGCAGACCACCCGACACCGCGGGCACGCCTACCCCGCCTTCGGGTCCACTGCGCGCAGCTTAGCGGCGGACAGCGCCTCGTTGGCCAGCATCCGGTCGGTGTAGCCGCTGACCCCGCTGGCGGCGGCCCGCAGCCAGTCCGCCATCGCCGTCGTGGCATGGTAAGCCGCCAATCGGGCGGTGTGCGCCGCCGCCGCGCTCGCTTGTCCGGTGGGCAGTTGACCCGACGGGCTCTCGCCGCAGCTGCCCACCTCGGCGGCCAACGCCTCGCACCGCGACGCCCGCCACCGCAGTTCGGCAGGGTCGAAAGCCAGCAGCGCGGGCATGGGGCAAGCCTAGCGGGAAACCCGGCTCGGGTGTCACCGGTGACGGTACCCGGTGGTGTCCGCTCGGGCCGGCGACTGGGTACGCAATACTCTCGACCTCGACGAAGCCGCGCAGATAGAACGCCACCCACGCCACGGTGGCGTTCAGGTTCCGGTGCTAATCGACCTGCGGTGGCCCCCTTTACATCGGTTTGAGGACGCGACCGACGCCACGGCCGAATCTAGTTCGGCCACAGGGGATAGCTTTGCGACATCTCGGGTTACTTGCGCCGCTGCGGCCCCCGTGCGGATCGGCGCCCCCGCGCCCTGCCGGCCGCGGCGCGTGACCCCGGAGCGGCCTTGGGGGCGGGCGCCTGGTAGGCCGCGGCCTCGCCGACCAGCTTGGTGACCGGCTCACAGTGGGCGGTCACCTGTTGCGGGCAGACGTCGATGCCGGCCTTGCGCATCAGCGCCGAAAGGTCTTTGCGTTGCTCGGGTAGCACCACGGTGACGACGTCGCCGGCGCTGCCGGCGCGCGCGGTGCGCCCGGAGCGGTGCAGATAGGCTTTGGGCTCGGCCGGGGGGTCTACGTGCACCACCAGCTCCACCCCGTCGACGTGCACGCCGCGCGCGGCGATGTCGGTGGCCACCAGCACGCGTGCCGTGCCGGCGCTGAACGCGGCGAGGTTGCGGTTCCGCGCGGGCTGAGACAGGTTGCCGTGCAGGTCAACCGACGGGACCCCGGCCTCGGTGAGCTGACGCGCCAGGGTGCGCGCCCGATGCTTGGTGCGCATGAACAGGATGCGCCGGCCGGTACCGGAAGCCAGCCGGTGTACCAGCTCCTTTTTGGCGTCGGCGCTGGCGACGTGAAAGACGTGGTGGGTCATCGCGGTCGTCGGCAGGTGGTCCTCGTCGGCGCAGTGCGACACCGCGTCGCTGCGCAGGAATCGCTTGACCAGCGTGTCGACGTCGCCATCGAGCGTCGCGGAAAACAGCAGCCGCTGGCCGGCCGCCGGGGTGGCGGCCAGGATGCGGGTCACGCCCGGTAGAAAACCCAGATCCGCCATGTGATCGGCTTCGTCGATCACGGTGATCCGCACCGCGTCCAGGCCGATCAGGCGTTGCCTCATCAGGTCTTCCAACCGTCCCGGACAGGCGACGACGATGTCGATTCCCGCCTTGAGCGCGGCCACCTGACGGGTTTGCGGCACCCCGCCGAAGATCGTGCCAACTTTCAGGCCGGAGGTGGTCGCCAGCGGGGCGAGCACGGCGGTGATTTGGCTCGCCAACTCGCGGGTGGGCGCCAACACCAGGCCGCGCGGCCGCGAGGGCCGGCGCTTACCCGAGGCCAGCCGGGCGACCAGCGGGATGGCAAAGGCCAGGGTCTTGCCGCTGCCCGTTTTGCCGCGCCCGAGCACGTCGCGGCCGGCGAGGGCGTCGGGCAGGGTGTCGGCCTGGATCGGAAACGGGGTGGTGATCCCCTGTGCGGCGAGCACGGCGATCAGCGGTTCGGGGACGCCGAGAGCGTCGAAAGTTCTTCGGGTGGTCATGTTTTGGTGCCTCTCAGGCATCGGGTGTGCCCCATCGGCGCGACGGCCTCGACGTGCGACGGTGAGCACAAGGTGGCGAGATTGCCGGTGGGCAAAATCGAGTCGCCGTGAGAAAAAGCTCGCGCTTGGATGCGCGAACCATCAGGACCCGGTGGATGCCGGTGGATGACGGGGTGTTCCACGACGTGTCGGTGCCTGCGGTTGCCGGCACCGACGTTGCCAACAGCCTAACCGACGAACCGCTCACCGGCCTCACAAGGTGACAGTCGTCACTTCCCTGGCAGCTGCTTCCTGCGCAGCTTCCGGCGCGCGAGTCTCGATCGCCGCGCACCGGGGTAATCGCCGGCGACGTGGCGTCGCGAGCATGACGCCCGGCAGGTCAGTATCACCGGTTTGCCGGCACGGCAAGGCATTTGGGGTACCTAGGCTGAGAGTAGAGTAACTCAGATGGCTGTCTCCCCGCCGGAGGGGCGGATGATTGCCGGGGTCGCCGCCGGGTCCGTCGCGCTCGGGGTGACCCAGCTGGTGGGCATCCCGTTCGGTGCGCGGGCCGATGCGCGTGCTGCGATCGGCTCTGTGGTCGTCGACCTGACACCGGGGCCCGTCAAGGAGTGGGCGATTTCAACCCTGGGCTCTCTGGACAAACTCTTCCTGGCCGTCGTCGTGCTCGTGGTGATCGCCGCCATCGCGGCGATCGCCGGGACCCTCGAGACTCAGCGCCGCCCGCTCGGCAGCGCCGTGATCGCCGCCGCGGGCGTGCTCGGATGCCTCGCGGTGCTGTCGCGGCCGGGTGCGACGGCACTCGACACGATCCCCACCGTCGCGGGCGCCGCCTGCGGCGTGGCGGCGCTACGCTTGCTCACCCGTCGGTTCCGGCCCGGCCTGGGAAACCCGGAAGACGGCGCCGACCACGACGAGCCGGATGCCGGCAGGCGCAGGTTGGTCATGTTCGGATTGCTCGGATTCGGGGTGGTAAGTGGCGTGCTGGGTGCGGTCATCACGCGGCTGACGCATTCGGTGGCCGCTGACCGCAACAGCTTCACGCTTCCCCGACCGCGCACATCGGCGCCGCCCATACCTGCCGACGTGCAACCGAAGGGCGTTGCGCTGCCGAGCTTTGTCACCGCCAGCGTCGACTTTTACCGGGTGGACACCGCGCTCAGTGTTCCCCAACTCAGCCGCCGCGACTGGCGGCTGCGCATCCACGGCATGGTGAACCGCGAAGCCACTTACAGCTTCGATGACCTCGCCGGCTTCGACGTCGTCGAAACGGTGATAACGTTGACCTGTGTGTCGAATCCCATTGGTGGAAACCTGATTTCGACCGGTGTCTGGACCGGCTACCGGGTGGCCGACCTGCTGGCGGCGGCCGGTGTGCACCCGGACGCCGACATGTTGCTCTCGACGTCGATCGACGGGTTCACCGTCGGCACACCGGTGGAGGCGCTCACCGATGGCCGTGACGCGCTGCTGGCCGTCGGCCTCAACGGTCAGCCGCTGCCGATCGAGCATGGCTACCCGGCCCGGCTGGTAGTACCCGGGCTCTACGGGTACGTGTCGGCCACCAAGTGGGTCGTCGAGATGGAGCTGGCCCGCTTCGACAGAGCAAAGGCGTACTGGACGCGGCAGGGCTGGGCGCCGCGCGGGCCCATCAAGACCGAGTCGCGGATCGACGTGCCGAAAAGGGGTCAGAAGGTGCCGACGGGGCCCGTGGTGTTCGGCGGTGTCGCGTGGGCACAAAATCGTGGCGTGCGGGCCGTGCAGGTCCGCATCGACGATGGGGTGTGGCAGCCCGCGCAACTGGGCGCGAGCTATTCCAACGAGACGTGGCGGTTGTGGAGCTTCCCCTGGCAGGCGAAAAGCCCTGGGAAACACACCATCACCGTGCGCGCCACCGACAACACCGGAGCTGTCCAGACTGCAGATCGGGTTGGTACTTTCCCCGACGGCGCCACCGGCTGGCACACGGTGGACTTCGCCGTGGTGCAGACCTGAAGCACTATTTCGACGAGAGTTTCCGCCAACCGAATACCGCAATCACGATGCCGATCAGCGCCGTGATGGGACCAATGATGGACCAGGTGGTGGTGTTGCTCATCGGGCTACCGCCAAGCACTCCGAATCCCTGCAGCGCCCAGATCAGACCGAACACTGCGACGATCAACCCGACCGCGAATGTAGCGACGAAAGTCCTTCTCATGTAGGGATCCTACGTGCCGGAGCGGTTCTCGCGCCCTGACCCGGCAGACCGCGCAGGCGGCAACGACGCGGGGCCGGTGCCACCCGGGCGTGTATCCGCCCGGTCACGTGTCCTGGGATCGTCAATTGGAAGGTCGCGCCCCGGGCGATGGGTGGTGCCGGGATGCTCTCATCGACTGTCCGCCTTGCCTATTCAGCCGATGACGGTGATCCCGCAGTCATCGGCCAGCTGCTGAATCTCGTCGAACCCCGCGCCCGCGTAGAGCGGCAGCGGCGCATTGTCCGGGTCGGCTTCCAGTTCCTCCCAGCGGTTGACACGGTCTCCCCACAGCATCAAAGCGAACGAGTCGTTGAACTGGCGGGAGCGCCAGATCAGGCCGTCGCAGTCGGCATGGTCGTGCAGTGCCTGCCCCCACGCGGCGGTACGAGGGTACTGCCGCGAGCCGCTCTCGATCAGCTCGCCATGGGTCGCCTGCAAGCGGCGAAGGCCGGCGCCGTGGAGCTCGACCAGCCGCAGGGGCCGGTTGGGGATTACCGTCGAGCGCACCATCGGAATCAGCGCCTTGCGCTGAACCCGCCGCCCACCGCCTCGTACCGGCACGTCGTGAAACACGGTCTCCGACAGCGCGCCCGCTGGCAAATCGGCCCCATAAAGCGTCGGCACAATCTCGCCGCCGCTCATCACCGGGCGGAAGCGCCGGGACACCTTTGAGGTGTTGAATTCGGTTGCGTCCATCGATATGTGGTGACAGCGGACGATCGGTCCACCGGCGGGCCAGGTGTGCACGCGCGGATCCGGCAGCGGATCCGGCACGTCGGGGACGCGCATCCCTATACGTCTGCCTCTTCAAATGTGTGTTGCGCGGCGTCGACGATCTGGTCCGGCGCGCGGGTCAGCAGGTCGACCGGACGCTGATCGTCAAGCCAGCCACTGGCCGTGGTGAACCACAGGGCAATCTCCCAGCCATCCAGGCCGTAGGGCTCGAATGCCTCGAGCACACGGGCAATGACGGGCCTCGGGCGTCCATCCGTGCCGAACTGGAAGCTCGGATACAGCCGGGTGCCCCGGTGGTTGACGGCGAAGATCTTCCGGGCGGCCAGCCAGCGTGACGCCGTGGCCGAGCGATTACTCGCAGCCGAACCGGCTAAGTCGGCGACGTGGTCGCTGTCATAGAGGCCGAACTCATCGATCAGCTCTTGGCGGGCCTCGGCATTGCGTTGTGCTTGGCGCGCCGCCGCGGGCGACACGGTGCCGCCGGGAACCAGCATCGCGTCGATCAGGCGTTCCGTCAGCAGTTCGTTCTGAGCCAGCATGCGCGTGATCCGCCTGACTCGGGTGGCGACGGAATGGTCGGCGGCAATCGCCACAACCTCTTGGCGTTCCGCGCGGATTTGCTTGATCGCCGCGGCGAGATCTGAGGCCGTGGCGGGCGCCGATTCCGGGACAACAAGCCCCTTGACCGCAGCGCCGCCCCCAAGGCCATCAGTGAAATCGATGATCTCGATGTTTTTTCTCACGAGGATCATCGTAACTCAGCTGTTCGAACGTTACAGAAACCAATCCGCTGCATGGCCGCGTAAGCTCCGAGCTTGAGAGTTGAGCCATGGAAAGCGTCCCACCGCGCCCTGCGTATCTCGGCCTCGGCGTCGACGAGATCTCTCGGCGGGCTGTGCAGGCCCGGGTTCTGCTCGGTCCCGACCGGTGCCGGGTCTGCCCGCGGCTGTGCCGGGTTGACCGGCTGCATGACGTCAAAGGCCTGTGTCAGATCGGGCGCACGGCTGTTGTTGCGTCGCACTTCGCGCACTTCGGCGAGGAGAACTGCCTGCGGGGGTGGAACGGCTCAGGCACGATCTTCTTCTCCGGCTGCAACCTGCGCTGCGTGTTCTGCCAGAACCACGACATCTCCTGGGAGGTTCGCGGGGAGCGGGTTACCCCGCAGCGGCTAGCGCAGATGATGTTGGAGCTGCAAGACAATGGCTGCCACAACATCAACTTCGTAACGCCCGAACATGTGGTGCCGCAGATCCTCGAGGCGCTGCCGCACGCGATCGACGCCGGGCTGCGGCTGCCGATCGTGTACAACACCAGTTCGTATGACAGCCTGGACAGCCTGGCCCTGATGGACGGGATTGTCGACATCTACATGCCCGACGCCAAGGTGTGGAGCCGTGAGCGGGCCCGCCGCTTCCTGCGCATGCCGGATTATCCGGAGGTGATGCGCGCAACCATCCCGGAGATGGGCCGGCAGGTGGGGAAGCTCGTCCTCGACCACGACGGGCTGGCGGTTCGCGGTTTGCTGGTGCGCCATTTGGTCATGCCCGGGATGTTCGGTGAGACGGCAGAGATTCTGCGGTGGATCGCCGACGTGCTCGGACCCGACACGTACGTCGACCTGATGGCCCAGAGTACTACCCGGCCGGCCTAGTCGGGCGTGGCGACGTGCGGGATCCCTACCCGGAGATCAACCGGCATCTGCGGCGAGACGAGTACGTGCGTGCGGTGAAGCTCGCCGACGAACTGGGCCTGCGCCGGTTGGACCGGCGCAGCGTGGCGTCCGGCTACCTACTGGCGACGTGAGTGATCCGGCGGGTCGCACAGCGCCACGCTGTGGATGCTGGCTTTGTCGAGCTGCGGGTCCACAGCGCACCTGCTGGAGAAGCTCCGGGATACCTTCGAATCCTGTTGGAAGAACGGCAAATTCGAGCTATACTATCCAACGGCTTATGAAGGCCGGCGGCTGACGTGCTGGACATCGCCGCTGGCGGAAGGCAACTCCGCTCATCCGATCAGTTGCAGGCGGTGCTTCCTTCGATGGGGCCTTCGACGCATCGTGTGCGGCCGAGGAGACCGGCTTGTCGGACACCGGGAGCACACTAGAGCCATGAGCGACGACTGCACCGTTGTCGGCGCGACAGCGGCGCTAGACCGGGCAGCCACAGGCGTTGCGTACGCCTGGGGCGAGGAACCTTACCCAGGCGATGACACAACATGGCAGGAGGACAGGTGGCCCGTCAGGGCCGCCTACCTGCTCATTGCCGCTACCATCGCGGCCGTAGCCATCGCCGCGGCATCCATCGCCGGAATGTTGGTGCTGATACCCCCGCCACAGCCCGGCAGCCACTACACCATCGCGCCCAGCCCTGTTCAGGCACCGCTCCCGAGGGCCGCGCCACCGTCGAAAGCCGCCGCGCCACGGAAGACAGCGCCGCCGCCCGTGCAGGCAGCACCACCGGCAGCGCTGGCACCGAGCGCGCCGCAGCCCAAGCAACCTCGAGCGCCAGCGCGCTCCGTCCCACACGAGCAAGGTGGGTTCACACCGGCAGAGGACCAGGCGTTCTTGCAGAGTCTGGAGCCGCCTGGCTATACCTTCGTGAATCCCGCGCAGGTGATCGCGTGGGGGCACCACTATTGCCGCCTCTTGCAGCAAGGCGAAAGCGTCCAGGCGGCCGACCGCGAGATGACGACCCTGATCGGCGCCGACGCCACCCAGTTGGACGCCAGCGCGCAAGTGGCTTACCCCACGTGCTACTGAAAAGCTTCCGCAAGATTTTGCGGAAGCTGATCACCGTGAGCGCGGGTCATTCCGCTGGATACCGGATCGGTGTCGCGTGCCAAGGCGGCGGCGGTGGGACGTCGGGACGGAACTGGCGCTGCCGCAACCATCGCTCTCGGCGAAGCCGGCGCACCGTAAAAACACCAAAGCCCCGAGATGACGCTGCGCCAGAGGCCACATTGGCCGCCACCGCCGAAGCGGAATTCCTCAACCACAAATAGATCGGCGTCCACGGTGTCGACATCGCAATCACCCCCGCCGACATCCTTGACATGACTCAACTTTCCCAGCGCACCGACCGGGTCCTGCCCAATCGGGTCTGCCTGCTGCCGCCGCTGAAAGCCGCGACAAGGGCAACGGGTCTGCCCTGTCGGCATTTCGCCACCGATGCCACCCATGCCGCCGAACTACGTGACCAGCACGCCAAGACCACCGCCCTAAGCGCGCTGCGCGGCGACCACTACCGGCGCCGCGCCGCGGTCCGTGGATCCGTGAACGGTTGCGCGAGTTGAACTCCCGAGACGCCATCCTCGAGCGACTCGCTATCGACGAAGCCACACGTAGCGCCGCGGTCGCCGGCGCCGGCACCGCTAAAAGACTCCCGCTTCAAGTCATCGCCACCCGCGGAGCCCATGATTGCGCCCTGCGCAACGCTGACCCCGCCCAAACCCATGACCGTCACCCAAGCCTCGCTGGACGCCCTGACCGCCCACACTCGCAAACGCCGCGAAGCCGTCCCCCTGCTTTGGCCAGCACCGCATGGGTCTGGGCTTTCAGGCCAGATCGAGCGCGACCAGCTCGGCTCGGCAACGCACCCGGGTCGTTGACGATCCGTACCGCTGGGAGCTGCTCACCGGACTCGGATTGACGCACGATCACCGACCGCTGGCAATGCCGATCGGCCCCCACGAACCGTCCATCCTCCTACTCGCTCATCGGTGCATCCCGTGGTTCGTGGAAGTAACGCCCCCAGTATCCGCCGGCAACGTCACGAGGAGCGGAGGCCCCGCCCCCTTCATCCCATCAAAACACGCCTGACGTGCCTGACGTCGCCGGGCGCGTCAGCGGGTCAAGCGGGGAGGTCGGTGGCAGGAATGATCTACACAAGAGCTGGTGTAGCTTTACGTGTATGCGGACGAACATCGACATCGATGACGACGTCTTGCGCGAAGCGCAGCGTCTGGTCGGCACCCGCACCAAGCGCGAGACGGTGGACCTGGCGCTGCGTGAACTCGTCGCCCGGCATCGCCAGATCGGCGTGCTGGACCTGCGCGGGAAGGTGCACTGGGACGGCGACCTGGCCGAGAGTCGACGCGGCCGGCCGTGATCGTCGTTGACACGAGTGTGTGGATCGACGTCTTGAACGACACCCCCGCCCCGCAGGCCCAGCGTTGTGTGCAGCTCATTGAATCGGGACAACCCATCGGGCTCACCGACGTCATCCTGACCGAGGTTCTGCAGGGGCTGCGGTCGGATCGGGAGGCGGCGCTGGTGGAGCGGCATCTGCGCGCCTTCCCGATCCTTCGCCTGCAGGATCTTGATGATTTCGTGCTCGCGGCCAGGCTGTATCGCGCGGCGCGACGCGCCGGCGTCACCGTTCGCAAGACGCTCGACTGCTTGATCGCCGCTCCCTGCGTGCGTACCGGTGCCCCGATGTTGCATGCCGACGAGGACTTCGACCGCCTCGCCACATGCACACCGCTTCGGATCTGGACGGGCTGACGGCATACGTCATGCTGTCGCGAAATACAAACGCCGAGTGGGAGTTTCTGGCGTAGCCGAGGTCAGCCAGCGCTCGCTCCCCGGATGACGCGCCCTGGATGGAACAGCTTGTGCGGGGCTGGGGATTTACACCGACGAGCTCAGTGCGGCCAGTGCCGCATCGTAGTTGGGCTCGGCGGCGATTTCGGGCACCAACTCTGTGTATGCGACCTTACCGTCCGCGCCGATCACCACCACGGCCCGCGCCAGCAGCCCGGCCATCGGACCGTCGACCATGGTGACACCGTAGTCCTCGCCGAAGCTGTCACGGAACGCCGATGCCGCCGTGACGTTCTCGATGCCCTCCGCGCCGCAGAACCGTTGCTGCGCAAAGGGTAGGTCTTTCGACACGCACAGCACGGACAGACCACTTCCGGCCGCGCGTTCGTTGAAGGTCCGCACGCTGGTCGCGCAGACGGGTGTGTCGATGGACGGAAAGATGTTGAGCAAGACGGGTTTACCGTGAAACTGTGCGCTGCTGACCGCGCCGAGGTCGGTGCCCGTCAGGGTGAAGCCGGGAGCCGGGGATCCCGCGGCCGGTAGCTCGCCAACCGTATTGACCGGATTTCCACGCAACGTTATCTGTGCCATGCGGATAGTCTGCCAAAAGCCGGCGGCCGCCGTGGACCGGGTGTCGGTCGGCGGCGCACGCCCGGCGACAGCGCATCACCAATCCGCTGCCTGGCCGCGTAGGCGGTGGCGTCTGGCCGATCCACGCCCACGCGGGCTAACGCTGGCGTCGCCGGTCAGTTGTACGCGGTGCTGCCCGGCACCGGGTGCGTTGCGCTGATCAGCTTGGCGACGCAGTGGTCGCGGTCAAAACCGTGGCTTCTGCACCACGCCAGCGCACCCGACGCGTCGGGGTAGGTGATGCCGACGACGGTGACCCAATAATCCGGCGCGGAGAATGTCGACCAGTCGCCCGACCACAGCAGTCGGACATCGCGATACTGCTCGCGCAGGTCAAGATGCTCCTGCAGGATCATTGCGTTATTCCACACCACGCCCTCGTCGACGACCCCTGGGCGCTTGGAACTGAGTTGCGGCACCCAATGATCGGCAAGTTCGGCGGCGACAAAGGGGCGGTCCGAGCGCGCGCGTTGGCGCAGCCGTTGCAGAGCGGCCGCCTCGGGATCCGCCGGCGGCGACTCGGGGGTGGACGTGGGCGCTGCTGGCGCCGAAGGCATTTCGGTGGTGATGGCGGGTTCAGGAGCGGCGGAGGACGGCTGGGTGGGGTAGGCGGTCGTGGGTGCACCGCTGGGTTCGGGTCCGGACTTTTGGTTGGCGAGAAGACCGATGACGACGCCAACGCCACCCAAGAGCAGCGCCGAGGCAACTGCGACAACGATCAATAGCGTTCGCGTCCCCGAGCCGCCGCGCATCGCCCCGGCAGGCGCGGCAACCGTGGGAGCCGTTGCAGGACCGCCTGGTTGCGCGCCGAACCATCCAGGACCCACATTGCCGGGGGCCGGCATCGTATCGGTCTGAGACGGCGTGTGTCCGTTTCCTTTCAGTGCGCGTTGGGCGGCGCGCCCCAGCGCGCCCGCGATTTCGCCCCAGTCATGGATCGGAATGACGTGTGGCTCTTGTAGAATCGCCGCGGCGTGTGACTCACGCTGAAAGCGCGTGCGGAACCGTTCGTCCTGCGAGTACTGCTCGGCAAGGATTTTCAGGGCAACGGTTCTGCCCTTGTCGGTGTCGTAGGCCTCGTAGACCTCACCCATCCCGCCCCCGCCCAGCAACCGGCTCAGGCTGTACTTGCCGAATCTGCGGCCAACCCGCGAACTGGCCGTAGTCACCTGCATCTCCTTCGACAGGAGGCAGTATGCATCGTGGCACCGACATCCGTGCCGGGTTTGCCGCGGCAGCGGGCCGTGGTGTTAGTGGCATACTCATGGCATGAGCCGCATACGGCTGCGCACGACGGTGGATGCCGAACTCCTTGACAGTGCACGGCGCCTGCGGTCGGGAATCACCGACGCCGCCCTCATCGATGAGGCCCTCGCGGCATTGCGCCGCCCAGTCGTTGTGCTGTCCCGTGACGCGGCGATCCCTCGGCTCCGGCTGCCCTCGTCGCGCCTTGCACCACGACCATCCGGGGACTCGCCAGCGAGGTCGTCCTGGAACCGGATTCCGACCCGATCCCGCGCCACTGTGCGGTCAACCTGGACTCGGTGGAAAACGTCTCGGTCGCGGTCTTGGTCAGCCGCCTTGGCCGGCTTGCCGACGCCCGGATGCGCGAGATCTGCGCAGCCCTCGAGATCGCGGTCGATTGCGCCGGCTGATCCACAAAGCAGCCGCATTCGGTCATCCTCGCGAAGTCCAGGCCTGGCCCGATTAGGTCGCTGGCACACGTGACTTCAGTCAAAAACAGCACTCGCGCCCAATCCAGATCCGTCATCGGCTCACCGTCGACGACGGCACGCTCAAGACGGAGGGGCAGTTCGCCGAACTCCTCCCACGTCGATAACGCCAGCAAAGGGTGGCGCCCACTGGCTAAGGACCACCCACCGACGCCGTGAGCGGCGTTCACTCGCTTAGGCCGTCGGCTTCGCGCTAAGTCTGAGCTGTGCGGCGACTGTCGCGAGCCGCTTGTCGCCTGTCCACAGGCGGGCTCCTGCGGTTAGGAGCGTCGCGGCCAGTAGGTGCGCATCGACGTAACCGATGCCGATCCCGAATAGCTGCCGGCTTTCGACCAGGTTCAGCACCTCGGCGTCGGTTGCGGTCTGTGCGTGCGGAAGGTTGTGGAGCAGCCCGAGAATCTCGCTGCGACGAGACAATTGGCCGAGTGCGAGTTCGCCGATGACCCACGGGTGGGTAAGCACGTGTCCGTCCTGCAGGAGGGTGGCAAGCTGTGGGTCGCCGACGCGCAGGTGCTTAACCCAAATCGACGTGTCGACGAGGATCACCGTGTTGTCTGCCGCCTCGGGACGGCTTCCAGCGTGGGTTCGCTGCCCGCCAGTTTGGCTAGACGTCGGGCGCTTTCGCGCTCGATCAGTGCTCGCAGGGCCTCACGAACCAACGCGCTCTTTTCGGTGGTTCCCGTCAAGCGCTGCGCTTCTCGGACGAGGTCATCATCCAAGGCGATCGTCGTCCGCATCCCTACCTCCAGGCACGTTTTTCAGCATCGGATGATGACAATACACGTGCTTTGGCGCGCGCCGCAACGCGGCTCGCACCAGTGCCGGACGGTGATTCCAACCCAGTCGAAACACCGCGTCGCGGCACCGCGCGGTGGTGAACACCAACTCCGAGTCGGCGGCTGACAGCGAATTGGCGCTCGCCGAAGTCGCGAGCACGCGGCAATCAGATGCCGACGATGGTCAGCACGCGTTCGAGCCCCTGGAAGTCATCGACGTTGCGTGTGTACAGCGGCAGGTTGGTGGCCACGGCGGTGGCGGCGATCAACAGATCGACGGCTCGGGGACCACGTGCCTTTCGACCCGTCGCGGCGATCGCGGCGTAGACGCGTCCATAGGCCCTCGCCGAGTCGCTGTCAAACGGCAGTGGATCGAAGTTGGCCTCGGCTCGCTGTAGGCGATCCTGACGTCGTGCGCGCTCGCCGGCATCGGCCGTTGCGTGCGGACCGGCGGCGAGCTCAGCCATAGTAAGGGCGCTGATGGCCAGTTCCCTGGGGAGCTGCTCGGCGTCGAGGTGATCCAGATCGATCACGACGGAGGTGTCGATGAGTCCCCGCGCCGCACGCGCAGCCTCAGCCACGAGGCGCGATCTCCTGGCTGGCTGCCCGATCGAGATCTTGTCGGAACCGGTCGAAGTCCACCGCCGGAGCGCCCCTGAACGCGGCGACAGCCGCTTCGGCGGCGACGAATCGATGCCGGCGCAGCGGGCACAGCTCGCCGACCGGGACGCCGTTCCTGGTCACGACGAACGACTCGCCTTGATCAAGCTGGCGCATGATCTCGCCGCTGTTATTACGCAGCTCCCGCTGGGTGATCTGCTTGGCCACAACGCTACTGTAGCACTAGTGCTACAGGTCGAACATCTCAGCCGCCTCCGGATCGGCGTCGCACGTCAGCACCGCCCGCTCCAGCACCGCCGCGTACCTCGCCGAATCCCTCGGGCGCGCAGTGGCCGCCGCATATCACTCCCGCTCCAACCGCTCCACCAGACTCACGGCCCGCATCCTTCCGCATCGTTACGACGCACACCAGCGCGAGGTAACTGCCACATGCCGTCACGTGTGGGATTGGGCTCAGGAGCTCTCGTACAGTCGCAACTTTCACATGGCCCCGCAGCTTCGGCCGGTGCGTGCTCGCGTTGTCGCGCCGGCATAAGGATGTCGGCACCGAAGGTGGGTTACCAGCACCTCGGGCTTGGATCACCAAGCGCCTCGCGTGCGACGAACTCGTCGAGCACCTTTCGGGACCGCTTCGAAACGCTCATGCCGCGGGCCTTGGCGATCGCCCGAAGCCTGTCGCGCGTGTGCTCTGACACCCGCACTTGCACGACCGGTGAGTGCTTCTGATCCCCGGAGAGTGACTTGCCGCGGCCGCGGGCCAGGATCTGCTGTTCGAGCGCATCCAGACGCTGACCGCCACCGGCAGCCGGCTCGCCGTCGAGGCGCCCGGCCCCGACTTCAATAACCCCGAGGCCCGGGAGCGGCACCGATCGATGATGCAGCGCCGCCGCGATGCTGGCCCGCTACCAGCGCCGCCCGCCGCAGCGCATTGGGGACGGTGCGCCGCGGAGTTTGTTCGTGTCGGCGCGGCGGTCGGGAGCGTAGCGAACCCGATGCTACGAACGTAGTACGTTTGTGGCATGTCCGAAGTGGCTTCCCGTGACTTGCGCAACGATACGGCGGGGGTGCTTCGCCGCGTGCAAGCCGGAGAAGACATCACCGTCACGGTCGAGGGCCGCCCCGTCGCACTGCTTACCGCGGCTGGGCTTCCGCGTCGGCGCTGGTTGGCCAAAACCGAGTTTCTGGCCCGGTTGCACCGCGCGCAAGCGGATCCAGGTTTGCGCGACGACCTCGCGTTACTCGCCGGCGACACCACCGACGATCTCGGTCCTGTTCGATAAGCGAGACGCCGCCAGCGGGGTTGCTCGACGCATCGGTGTTCCTCGCCTCCGAAACGGGCCGTCAACTCGAGGAGTTGCTGATCCCCACCGAGGTCGCGACTACTGTGATCACGCTTGCCGAACTCACCGTCGGCGTGCTGGCCGCACGCACTTCCGATAGCCGGGCGCAGCAACTCGCGACCCTCGAATCCGTTGCGGACATGGAAACGCTGCCGGTCGATGAGGAAGCGGCGCGCATGTGGGCGCGGCTACGCATCCATCTGGCCGAGACTGGCCACCGAGTCCGGATCAACGACCTGTGGACCGCAGCCATCGCTGCTTCGCGAGCGCTGCCCGTCGTCACCCCTTACGACGACTTTGCCAACCTCGACGGCGCGGCCGGTCTCACGATCATCAAGGTCTGAGCGACAGCCTGGCCGCGCAGCGGACGGGTGCTTAGGGCAATTCGCGATACCAGCGCGGCACCCGGTGCAGTACACCTGTGCGACAGGGGCTTTCAGCGCCCCGTGGGTAGCCGGCTGACCTGTCTCGTAGGGTCGGTGTGTGCTGATCGGGTTGCTGCTGGCTCTGGGCTGCTCGGTGTGCTACGGCACGGCGACGGTGTTGCAGGCTGT